>CAWJQP010000010.1:0-180000 GCA_963844855.1 Bryobacteraceae bacterium | reverse complement strand
GGGAGTGAAATAGTACCTGAAACCGCATGCTTACAAGCAGTGGGAGGACTATACGCCGCAAGCGGAAGTCTGACCTCGTGCCTATTGAATAATGAGCTGGCTAGTTAATCTCAGTGGCAAGGTTAAGCGAAAGCGAGCCGCAGCGAAAGCGAGTCTGAATAGGGCGCGAAGTCGCTGGGATTAGACGCGAAGCGGGATGATCTACCCTTGGCCAGGATGAAGGTCGTGTAACAGCGACTGGAGGTCCGAACTAGTGTTGGTTGAAAACAGCTTGGATGAGCTGAGGGTAGGGGTGAAAGGCTAATCAAATTCCGTGATAGCTCGTTCTCTCCGAAATAGCTTTAGGGCTAGCCTTGTGTGGTCCGTCGTGGTGGTAGAGAACTGAATGGACTAGGGGCCTTCCCAGGTTACCGAATCCAATCAAACTTCGAATGCCATGAACGAGTAGCACAGGAGTCAGACTGCGAGGGCTAAGCTTCGTAGTCAAAAGGGGAAGAGCCCAGACCATCAACTAAGGTCCCCAAATCTATGCTAAGTGGGAAAGGAAGTCGAGTGCCTCAGACAGCCAGGAGGTTGGCTTAGAAGCAGCCATCCTTTAAAGAAAGCGTAATAGCTCACTGGTCGAGGAACTCGGTGCCGACAATCCAACGGGGCTAAAGCATAGTACCGAAGTTATGGAGTCGTTGAGGTAATCGGACTCATCGATTGGTAGGAGAGCATTCTCAAATCAGCGAAGGTATACCGAAAGGAGTACTGGAGATATGAGAAGGGACTCTGCCAGCATAAGTAGCGAGAAACAATGTGAGAACCATTGTCGCCGTAAGACTAAGGATTCCTGAGAAAGGTTAATCCGCTCAGGGTTAGTCGGAGCCTAAGGTGAGGCCGAAAGGCGTAGCCGATGGACATACGGTTAATATTCCGTAACTACCGCTGTCCGATCAAGTCCGATGCGGGGACGCAGACCGTAAGTCCTGGGGAGGGTTGGAGTCGAACCAGGATGAAGGGAGATGCAGAAAGGTAAGTCCGCTGAGTCGTCTGCCAGGAAAAGCCGCTAGGAGGGCAGGGTATCCGTACCACAAACCGACACAGGTGGTCGAGATGAGTATTCTAAGGCGCTCGGGTGATGGTCTGTTCAGGAACTAGGCAAATTAACTCCGTAACTTCGGGATAAGGAGTGCCCCAGGCGAAAGCTATTGGGGTCGCAGCGAAGCGCGTCAGGCGACTGTTTAACAAAAACACAGGTCTCTGCAAAGTCTAAAACGACGTATAGGGGCTGACGCCTGCCCGGTGCCGGAAGGTTAAAGGGAGAGGTTAGGCGCAAGCCGAAGCTTTGAACTGAAGCCCCGGTGAACGGCGGCCGTAACTATAACGGTCCTAAGGTAGCGAAATTCCTTGTCGGGTAAGTTCCGACCTGCACGAATGGCGTAACGATCTGACGACTGTCTTAACAGGCCGCCCGGCGAACTTGTGGTTCCGGTGAAGACGCCGGATGCCCGCCGCTAGACGGAAAGACCCCGTGCACCTTTACTATACCCTTTCATTGAATTGCGGGATGTTCTGCGCAGGATAGGTGGGAGGCTTTGAACCCGGGTTCTCGGACTCGGAGGAGCCAACGGTGAGATACCACCCTGGACATTCTGTGATTCTAACGTATCTCCCTGATCGGGAGAACGGACAATGGAAGGCGGGTAGTTTGACTGGGGCGGTCGCCTCCTAAATTGTAACGGAGGCGCTCGAAGCTTGGTTCATGACGTTTGGAAATCGTCAGTCGAGTGTAAAGGCATAAACCAGGTTGACTGCGAGACCTACAAGTCAAGCAGGTACGAAAGTAGGACTTAGTGATCCGGTGGTTCTGTATGGAAGGGCCATCGCTCAACGGATAAAAGGTACGCCGGGGATAACAGGCTGATCGGAGTCAAGAGTTCACATCGACGCTCCGGTTTGGCACCTCGATGTCGGCTCATCGCATCCTGGGGGTGTAGAAGCTCCCAAGGGTTAGGCTGTTCGCCTATTAAAGCGGTACGTGAGCTGGGTTCAGAACGTCGCGAGACAGTTCGGTCCCTATCTGCGGTGGGCGGAGGAAATTTGAGAGGGCCTGGCTCTAGTACGAGAGGACCGAGCTGGACGAACCTCTTGTGATCCAGTTGTCATACCAGTGGCATAGCTGGGTAGCGAAGTTCGGTCAGGATAAGCGCTGAATGCATATAAGCGCGAAACCTTCCTCAAGATGAGATTTCCCAAGGTTTATACCTTCTGAAGGGCCGTGGAAGACTACCACGTTGATAGGCTGGGTGTGTAAGCGCAGCAATGCGTTGAGCTGACCAGTACTAATAGCCCGTTCGGCTTGACCATAAAATTTACTCTATATAACAGCAGTTCGTTGCCTAGCCGTAAGCATTCGATTGTCTAGATAACCGTTGCATCGCGCGTCCGTCAGATACCGTCAACGTCAGCGACTTTGGGTGATCCTAGCGAGAGGGTTCCACCCGTTCCCATCCCGAACACGGAAGTTAAGCCTCTCAGCCCCGATGGTACTGCACGCGCAAGTGTGTGGGAGAGTAGGACGTCGCCCAATTAATACCCCAAAAAGCCCGCCTCTTACCCAGGCGGGCTTTTTTGCTTTCTCGAACCTTTATCTCGACCTCACCCTTCTCTTCCGCTCCCGCTTCATCCGTAGCGATCAGAGTATACTTAACGCTCGCTTTAGGAAGCACCTCAACGCACCGGCTTAAAGATGGACCCACACCATCGACCGCCGGCTCAATGCGCACGCTCTTCGCCCCGGCCACGCCATAACAAAGCAGAGCCTTCTCTCCAGAAGCGACAACCGGCGGATTCGCATAAAACATCAGTACCTTCAGTTGGCCACCGCCAATTTTATCGACTACCTCGCCATCGGCAATAGCTTCCTTCCGCTCGGCCTCTTCTGCGATCCGGGCGTTCTCCGCCTTTCGGCTATACAGGACCCACCCCGAGTAGGCAAACACCAGCATTACCGGAATCCAGGTCCATCGTATGATCGTTTTGTTTGACACCTACAGCTATTTTAAGGAACGACCGGGAGCAAGATGTGCGACGGGTGACTTGTGCCGTAGTGAACAGCTTGGCGGGCAGTCTGAAAACTGGTCTCGTCAGCGATCGGTCGGCCGGTATTGGGATTCCGATCGAACCTTGGAAAATTGCTACTCGAAATCTCGATGCGAATTCTGTGGCCGGTCTTGAAGACATTGCTCGTCACACCAGCCGGGACCGTAATCGCGTAGACTTCACCGGCTCTAATAAGTTCCGGCTTCCCCAACCCCTTCCGATATCGCATCCGCAAAATCCCATCGCACAAATTACGAGCATGTCCGTCCGGAAAAACATCCACAAGCTTGGCAGTGAAATCCGTGTCCGGAGCCGAAGTCGCGACATGTAAGACAGCGCGCACCTCGCCCGTGACTTCCAGATCGTGTTTCAGCGGGGGTGTCGAATAAACGAGCACGTCATCCCTCGCCTCGACTCCACGTTGGTCCATAGGCCCCCATGGAAATACTTTTGGGTTGCAGCAAATGGCTCCGCCGCGCGTTGGGACCGGATTCCGCGGATCGTAGACAAACTGGTCCTGACCGGCGGCCCTGCGCGTCTCAGACTGCAAACTCTTTCCGGGTCCGAGATAGAGCGGCATGAATCGAGTGCGCGCAATCGGCCAGGCCTCTTCATCGCGCCAGTGATTGGCCCCCATCACAAAGATCCGCACCGGGGCCTCGGAGAGTTGCGGAACGGGACGGGGACCCCGCAGCCAGTGTTGGAACCAGCGCAATTGAAGATGTCGCAGTGGAGTGCTGGATTCCCCTCCGAACGATATGCCGTCAAACGGGATCGACATATTATGCGGCCAAGGACCAATTAAGATCCGATGGGCCCTGCTACGTTTCGATAGCTCGGCGAAAGTGGCCAGATCGCTCTCGACGTAGTTGTCATACCATCCACCCACGATCAACACCGGAATGGAAATCTCTTGCAGCCGTTCTCTCGTGCTGCGAGCTCTCCAATACCCATCGTAGGAAGGATGATTTAGCGCCTCCTGCCAGAATCCAATGCGTTGTCCGGTGACGTATCGATCCGAGTCTCGAAGCGGTAAATGCCGCACGAACTCCTCAAACGACGGCCGCACGTGCCCGGGAACCGTGAAATTTTCCGCGATCCATTGCAGCCGGTGTCCAAGTTTCAACGCGCCGCCCGGAGAGTAGAAGCGATCGAGATATTCATCCGATCCGGCAACGATTGGAGAGATCGTGCGCAAGTGAGGATTATTCGTCAGCGCCGCGCGCCACTGCGCGATACCGAGATAAGATCCTCCCAACATCGCCACGGACCCATCCGACCAACTCTGACGCGCGATCCAATTCAACGTATCTTCGCCATCCCGGTCTTCCTGCGTGAACGGCGTGAAGACGCCAGCGCTGTCATAGCGACCGCGTACGTCCTGCACAACGATTGCAAAGCCGTTATCAAGGAATATCTTGTAGTTCGCGATCAGCTTGGTTCCCTTGTTATAGGGTGTTCGGACCAGCAGCGCTGGGTGCTTTCCGCCTGAACTCGGCAGAAAAATATTTGCGCTCAGATGGACGCCATCGCGCATCGGCATCCGCGTGATTGTGGCGACTTGCGATAAAGCAAGCGCGCACACAATCGCGACCAATACCAACGCACGCATGGATTTAGTTTATGGCCAGAGCCTGCCTGTACAACTCGGAAACCTTATCGATTCTATGATTCGACTCGATAAACCGAGCCGCATTGGCCCCGATCTCCTGTAGCTTCGATTTGTGTTCGCACGCCCATTCCGCCAAAGCCTCAATCTCGGCTGCCTCGCTCACGCCCGAACTGATCTTAATGCAAGTCCCTTCCGGATACCGCGCGTTCTCCTCGGAATCAGTCATCATCACTGCCTTGCCAGCTCCCATGTGCGCGACCGATATGGCCGATGTCTCCCCGGCCGCTGGATATCGAAGATTGATACAGACATCCACCGCCAACGCATATCGCCAATATTCTTCCTGCGACATGTATCCCACTCTCCGGATATTCGGCACGGCCAAAAACGGCTCCGTCGCCCGCTGAAGATCCGATGAAGCAATCTCGCCGCCGACCACCAGCGTGCAGTCTTTCTGCTTTGAGAAAACGCGCAGCAGCGTCATGATCCGCTTCGACTCGCGAAGATGGCCGAACACGCCAAAAATGCGCGTCCCCCCAAGATCGGCACGCAAGCGTTCGACATCAGCGGCATGCGGCATCGGGACCGGAGAATACAACATCGGAATCTCGACGACCCTGGCCTCCGGACAATGGGCTCGCACAATTGCCGCCGCGGCCGGGTTATGAACGATCACTGCGCGGGATGCTTCGACGACACGGCGCAGCATCGCATACCGAAAATACTGGCTATCTCCAGCCGACCGCGCTCGATTCTTCCAAAGTGACTCGGCCAGTCCACGATTCCACTCGCCGTAGTTGTAAATGAACTCCGCGACATACTGCTCGTACGAGAAATAGCCCAAGGCAAAATGATGAAGTACCGCATCGTGCAATACGATCACACCGGGCCGCGCAAGCGCCTTCGCATAAATCGGCGCATGCAACTGGTTGTTGCCAAGATGATATAAATTGACGTCGCCATCCGCGTTAACGCGCGCTTCCGGGAGAGTGCGCAACAGCGCCGCGCTATAGTCAGCCACCCCCGACCTCGCAGGCGGCAGCGGCGAAAAGAAACCGGCCGTCATTGCTTCCGGCGTTTGCCGAAAAGGGCCGTCCCAACTCGAATGTGTGTCGCCCCTTCTTCAATCGCAACTTCGAAGTCGTGAGACATCCCCATGGATAGATTCTTCAACCCGAACTCTTCCGCAAGCGCGCGTAACTTGGCGAAGTAAGGACGCGACGGCTCAGCGTCGTCTGTCCATGGCGGCATCGTCATCAGGCCCGTTAACTGCAAATTCGGACACTCTCCGAGAGCCGAGATCAACTTCGGAATATCGCTCGGATCCGCGCCGGCTTTCGACTGCTCTTCCGAAAGCTTAGCTTCGATCATCACCTCGATAGGCTTATTCAACGCATTCAACCGCCGTGCAAGCTTTGGTGAATCGATCGTCTGGATCACATCGAACAGGTCGCCGGCGACGTTAGCCTTATTCGACTGCAAATGGCCAATCAAGTGAAATCGAGCGTCTGCCATTGCGCCAAGCGCGGGGCGTTTTCCGGCGAACTCCTGGACATAGTTTTCGCCGAAATCGCGTAGTCCAAGTTCATAGGCCTCTAGAATCGTCGACGCCGGAAAGACTTTAGTAGCCGCAACCAGCGTAACTTCCGAGCGCTTTCGGCCGGACCGCTGGCAAGCGATTTCAATTCGCTCCTCGACAGCCTCCAAGCGTTGTTTCAACAAGTCAGATTGTAGCGCGCCTGACTGAGAGCATCGCCGTCCGAATCGCACATACTCAAGTGGAGAAGTCGATTGAAACCGCTAACGAAGCCTTAACCCGTTTCCTTAGCGAAGCGAAAGAACCGACAGTCCTCGAACCTGGCGGCGATCCAATCCCACTTGTTCAGGACGGCTACAGCATCGACCTAACCGCCGGCCGACTCTACCTCCAGGCGTGGACGAGAGACCGCACCCTGACCCGCCGCATCACCAAACTCCTGGACACCAAAGCCGGTGTCGTCGAGTTCGCCGTCGAACGCTTCGGTAAACGAACCGGGATCCTGCAGCTATACGACGCATCGCGCCCGAAAACTGCGAATCTGACGCGCAAAGCTTCCCGACAGACCTACCGCGAGCAATTTCGCCGGTCTCTCCTTCGCCAGTTCCCAGGTTGGCGAATCGCCGAACTCAGTTCCGAAGCCGACCTCGAACACAGTTTGTCGCCCGCCTATCCCCGCGCTCTTCTCCAAAAAGGCTCGATGGCACAGGCCGCCATCGGCTGTCCTCCCGATGCGCAAGATGTTGATGGCGTGCTCACATTCGGCCTTATCTGGCTCGACTACCTGCGCACCCGGGAAAGCAAGCGAATGGTCCTCGGGTTATCTGTCTTCGTCCCTGAAGGCCGACAGCGAACGACATGCTTGCGCCTTCTATATCTCGATCCGCGCGATCGAGGATGGTCGGTTTTCGTCTACACCGATCGCATCGAAGACAAAGTCGATCTCCAGGACTATGGAAATATCGAGACGACCCTCCCGACCCTCCGTGCCCAATCGGGCATTGAACTAACATCGTGGATGGAAAGGCTATCGACCTATCCTCATGTCAGCGCAAGGGAAGAACGCGGCGGCCGTATTTCCTGGACAGTACGCGGCCTCGAATTTTCGCGATGGGAACCCGGAATTGGACTTTACTTCGGCATCGAAACGAAGCGCAGAGCAAGTGAGTCTAATGTCCCAGAAATCGAGGGTCTCGCGCGTGAATTGGCGCGGTTGCGATCGCCGGATTCGGCCGACCGTGCGAATCCTCTTTACTTGAAAAAACCCGAGCTTTGGCTGGAAGCGCAGGTAAGTGCGTGCCTGCGTGAAGTGGACGCGTCGCTCGAATCGACGCCCACATATCGTCAGGCTCCGGCGTTTGCAGGAGGGGAGCGGAGTATTCTCGATCTGCTCGCGGTCGATTACGCGGGCCGCCTGGGTGTTGTGGAGGTCAAGGTGACGGAGGATCTTCACCTCCCGCTCCAGGCTCTCGATTACTGGATCCGGGTCTACTGGCACGCCCGCCGCAACGACTTCAGCCGCGCGGGCTATTTCCCCGGCAAGCCACTCCAAACGACTCCCCCAAGGCTAATCCTCGTCGCGCCTGCGCTGCATTATCATCCCACAACGGACACTCTCACGAGCTACTTTGATCCTGCGATTGAAGTTGATACCGTAGGGGTTGCAATGGACTGGCGTGAGCGCATGAAAGTGATGTTTCGGAGAACCCGCGCGCCGCGTCCATCATAGTGATATGAACGCCGGACGCGTGTTATCCCAGATTCGTGACGCGCTTGCCAATCTCAGCCCCAGCGAAGTTCGCGAGCAGGCCCAAATTCCGGTCACGATCGAGCTGTTTGCTTCCACTCCGAAAACTCACGAGGAGATGGCCAACTACTTCGCGCCATCGCACCAAATGTCGCCCGAGCGGTATGAGGAAGTCGCGGGATTAATTCGCCGCGGGGGCGAGTCGAACACTCCAGCTGTCATACGAGTCTTCGAAGAAGGTGTTGCCCGCACGCCGGGCGCATTCGTCTATTTGCGAAACAAACCCGAAAAAGTCGTGTGCGACATCTTGGAAGCGAAGCCCGAACTCAAACTCGCCCTAGCGCGCCAATTCATTCCCTTCCGAAAACCCGTTTCCGACGACATCGTCCTCAACGTCTCAAAAGAGAACGCGCTCTTCTCCGTTGCCACTTCCATCCCAACATTAATGCCCCTCCTTTCGGTTCCTTGGGCGATCGGAGAATTCGCGTCCGATACAGCGTTCCTCACGATGAATCAGATCCGCATGGCTTTCATGCTTGCAGCGGCAAACGATCGCACCATCGGCTATCGAGAACAGAAGGCCGAGATCGCCTCTCTCTTCGCCGGCGCCTTCGGGTGGCGAGCCATTGCGCGCGAACTCATCGGCGTGATTCCCATGGGCGCAGGCATCGTCCCCAAAGCCGCGATTGCGTTCGGCGGCACATTCGTTATTGGGATGTCCCTTGAGCGCTTCTACAGAATCGGCTATGGCATGACGCCGGCGGAACGCAAACAGGCCTATTGGGATGCAGTGGAACGTGGCAAGGCAATCGCTCTCAACTTGCTGAATAGCTATAAGGCGCAGAAGGCCGGATAAAATCGAAGAGCGAATGCAAGTGGAAGGAGATCGCGCCAGCGCAGTCCGTGTCGTCGCCTACGAAGACCTCGAATGCGGTGACTGCGCGGCCTATCGCAGAATGCTCGACGAACTACTCCTTCCCAAATACAAAAAAGACGTAGCCTTTGAGCATCGCGACTTTCCTTTGCCGAAGCACAAATGGGCGAGGCAGGCATCCATCGCTGCGCGCCACTTCGACCGTACCGATCCCGAACTCGGAGTCGCCTTTCGAAAGTACGCAATGCAAAACCGGACAGAGATCACAGCCGAAAACTTCACTGCAAAGGTCCGCGCCTTCGCCCAGTCACACAGAGCCGACTTAGCCTCCCTAAACGACCCCACCTTGCAAAAAGCGGTCGAGGACGACTACCAGGAAGGCATCGCTCGTGGAGTTGCACGCACCCCGACAATATTCGTGAACGGCGAACCATTCATCGAGACGTTCACCTTCGAAGACATCTCAAAATCCATCGACGCGGCCCTGGCCGCCACGACAAAATCCAAGTGAATAAACCCGTAGCTATCGTCACCGGCGCCAGCAGAGGAATCGGCCGCGGAATCGCCATCGAACTCTCGCGCGACCACATCGTTGTTGCGACCTATCGCGGCCGTAAAGATGCCGCTGATTCGCTCCAAGCCGAAACTGGTGCCGTCCCATTTCAATGCGACATCGGATCGCGCGAGGACCGCGAAGCCCTCATCGAGTTCACACGCGAAAAGTACGGTCGTCTCGATCTCCTAGTCAACAACGCAGGCATGGCCCCGCGCGAACGCCGCGATATTCTCGAAGCCACTGAAGAAAGCTTCGACGAGTTGATCAACACGAATCTCAAAGGACCGCACTTTCTCACGCAAGCCGCAGCACGATGGATGGTCGAGCAGGGAAGCGGTCGCATCGTCTTCGTCACGTCAATCTCTTCCTACACCGCGTCCGTCAATCGAGGCGAGTACTGCGTCTCGAAAGCCGGCCTCAGCATGACCGTAGCGCTCTATGCGCAGCGACTGGCCGCGCAGGGAATCGGCGTCTTTGAGATCCGTCCCGGCATAATTCGGACAGACATGATCTCCGCGGTCGAAAAGACCTACGACGAGAAGATCGCCAATGGCCTGCTGCCGCAGCGGCGAATGGGGGAAAGTGCAGACGTCGCCAAGGCGGTCCGCGCGATCGCCGACGGACTGCTCGACTACTCTACAGGCCAAGTCCTAAATCTCGACGGCGGATTCCATCTGCGTAGTCTTTAAAAACGCAGAGCCGGAATGGTAGCATAATCCATGCCATTCCCAGCGATCCTTCACTTGTTTCTGATTGGTTTCGTAAGCGGACTGCGATCGATGACAGCGCCCGCAGTCGTCAGTTGGGCCGCCCATCTCGGTTGGATCGATCTCTCGCAGACGCCACTCGCGTTTCTCGGCTACAGTGCGACACCCTACATTCTCAGCCTGCTCGCTCTCGGGGAGTTGGTGACAGATAAGCTACCAACGACACCAAGTCGAAAGGCTGCTCTTGGCTTTGGCGCGCGAATTGTTATGGGCGTCTTTTCCGGCTACGCGCTAGCGTTGGGTCTTGGCCAATCCGGTATCATCGGCGCGGTGTTAGGATGCGTCGGCGCAATCGCCGGCACACTCGGCGGATATGAGGCGAGAACCCGGCTAACCGGGGCGTGGGGCAACGGTCTCATCGTCGCCCTACTCGAAGATGCAATTGCGATCGGCGTCGGCCTTGCCGCCGTACACCACAACAAGCCCCTATAAGCTGTTGGTTGTATGAGGCGAGAACCCGGAGTTTACCGCCCCGGCAAACTTGCAAGACGCATAAATCGCGGGTTCTTAAAAAGACTTTCAAACCGTTGTTCAAAACGAAGGTAAAGCGAACTAGGTTCGCGGCGTTCACGAGCACGTTCGAGCGCATCCAATGCAGCCGCCTCGTCCTGTAAGCCGGCAAGTACCAGCGCCTGGAGGAACTCGGACTCCGCAGCCCCCTTCTCCTTCGCCCGCAATTCCGCCAGCACTCGCGTTGCCTCAGTCTTACGTCCAGTATGTCCGAGGAGGAAGCCAAGCGCCGGCAAAGCGCGCAGATCTCCCGGAGCTACCGCCAACACATTCCGGTACGCCCGTTCCGCCTCCTCCCATCGGCCCAAACGTTCATGACAGAGGCCGATCAACCAGTGACCCCGCCGATAGTCACTTCGGATCGTCAGCGCTTTTTGCGTGGTCGCCAGGGCATCCATATAACGCCGCTCGTCGTACTCGAGTAACGCCTTCTGCAAGAGCAATCTCGGCGAGCGTGGTTCCAACTCGAGCGCTTGACCGATCTCCGCCACAGCCCCATCATGATCTCCCTGCAGACGAAGAACGTCCGAGTACTCCTCGCGCGAAGCAACATCATTGGGATTTAACTCGAGCGCCCGGCGGTAGCTTTGCGCGGCCTTGGAAAACTCCCATAGATCATAAAAGCGGATCGTAGCGAGTACGTAATGCGGCTCCGATAACCGCCCGTCGAGCGAGATCGCGCGTTCAGCGGCAGACACCGCGCGCTGCCGCAGATTTGCGGCGCGGACAGAATCGAAGCTGGCCGCGGTACTGCAGGCATTCGCCAATCCTGACCAACCTCGGGCAAAGAGCGGCGCGGTTTGGGTTAACTGCTCAAAAAGCCCGATCGCTTCCTCGATATGGCCCGGGACGCGCCCGTTGGAGTTGCTTGTGTATGGATCTTCATGCAGCTTCGCTTCCGCGCGAAGGAACGTTCGCATAGCCTGTTCGTCGACCGCAGTCGCGGCCGGACGTTTGTACCAATACAGGAACCCAAGGGCAAGAAGAACAGCAGCGCCCGCCGCTAATCTCCAGGGAAACGTGCGAGGGCGAACCTCTGGAACCGGCTCGACGACTTGCGGTACGTCTTCCTTGATGAGAACAATCTCCGGGTAATAACTGCCGCGAGGGATCGATATCCGGATGGGACTCGACGCGCCATCGCCCTCGTAGTACTTCCCCAACTTTCCTCGGATACGTCCCGCATCCACCCGGACGATCGCGTCCACTTGCGGATCGTAGCTGCTCGCGCGCCCGTAAACCTCGGTTGCGATCAGGACTTCTTTAACCTCTTCCGGACGGTTGGCGAGTCTCTTCTCCACCACGAATCGCAGGAAGCTTTTCTGCCGTTCCGATGCCGAAAAACTTGTGTGAGCAAGCAGCTTGTCGAGCTCGGAGCGCACAAGTTCCGGAGGCATCGAAGTGTGCGGATCAGTCTGCATCCTGTTGAATTTGCTTACGTAACACCCGTAACGCAACCCGCTGCTACCCGCTCGGCCCAGCGAAATGCACGAGTCTCTTCGCATTGTAAGGTGCAGGCGATTGCACGGCAGAAAGTCGCCTGAAACTCTCATTGGAGGAGAATCGGATGAAACAGATAAAAGCAGTTTTGATGGCCATGGCGCTCTATAGCGGCACGGCCTTTTCCCAAGTCAGCACATTGTTGCCGGCAGTACAGGCGCCGCCGCTGATTTCTTCCCAAGCCAACAAAGCTCTATCCACGATTACCGAGCTTGACGGCGGCCACATCGCGGGCTATGTCCCAATCTACATCCCGAGGACAAGCCAGATTGCGTACTACGAGGTGAAGATTGCCGGTCTCTTTAATACCCCCAAAGGATCCCTCATCTTCAATCCGGCCGGAAAACTCAAGCAGTTCACGACCACAGGCCCGAGCAAGTTTGAACAACTGAAGCAGCAGACTTCGGCCGGCTTCCGCATGGTTCGCATGGGAGCCGGCTATTTCGCCGGCGAAGATCAGGCGGGTAATCTGCTTGTCGAGATCGGACGTTTCCCACGACCGTACGTCAAGATGTTTGCCAATGAGCTCGCCACCACCGCACACTATCAATACTCGAGCTTGCTGGGCGCCACCCCACCGCCGCCGATCGCAATCAACCCGCTGGGACTAAGAAACTATAGTTCGAAAACCGCCGCCTATCACGACTACGCGACCAATTACCTCGTGTACTTCAAGGATGTGATCAAGGCCTCTGTCCCTGCGCGGCCGCTGACCGTCAAGGAAGAGATCGAAGACACCAACTGGGGCGGCACAGGCTCCTCGACCGAACGCCGATGGGTGGCCCTCGGAACCAAACCTGCGCGATGGACGCAGATTAAGCCTGGGAAAGAGTACAGCGATAAGGATTGGAAAACCGGCTGTGGTCCCACTGCCTTTATGAATCTTTTCGCCTGGCATGACATGAACTGGACCCGCTCTTTATTCACTCGCGGCCCAAATCTGCCTTTCACGCTTGGGACCAAGAACGATTACGACGCGTATCAGAAAGCCGGCTACACCAAACACATGCGGGACTACCTGGGCACCTTCAATTCGCCTGGCACCGACATGGGCGCCACATGGCCGTGGCATATGGAGCGCGGCTTTGAGTTTGCCCGCAACATCCTGCACCATACACCTGTTTACGAAGCCAGCTACGCAGTGCCGACAGATGACGATGCCACAGCCGTCGTAAAAAGCGGAATTAAGAACTGGGGAAAGCCTGGAATCGTTGGTTATTGGGATGACGTACACTACGACCTGGCATATAAATACTCTGAACTTCAGGGGCTTGGATACTTCTTCACAGTTGACAAAGACGATCTGTCAGGAGAGTCGGTCGACGAAGATGACATCTTTTATGGCGCCGTCGCCTACGATTTCCAACCAACTCACAACCACATGAAGAACGGAAATTTCGAAGCAGGCTGGGAGTTCTGGAATTCGGAAGGAAATGCCGTTGTTTCGATAAGAAATCCTTCGTCCCGGCGAGGAACCGCCCACGCACGTCTTCACTCTGATAACGGTGGAACGCAACGCATTTGGCAAACCCTTTACATGCGCACGGATATTTGGAGCGGCTATAAGTTCTCCGCCTACATTCGAACGACGCCTAACGTAACTTTCAAAGTTCGCTACTACCAGGCGATGTTTCCCGGTGTTCTTGGCAATAACATGATCAAGGAACAAACCTTCCCCGCGTCGCCCGATGGGTGGCGGCTTATCGAAATGGATCTACCGGTCCCGGCACTGGGCATGATCGGCATCGAGTTCGTGGCAAGCGCCCCCGCCGGCCAATACTCTTCAACGCGCATCGACGACGTCTGGCTCACCGGAGTAGGAGGAGGCGGCGGCTCGAGCACTCCGCCGCACGAAGCATGCGTACCCGGCAAGCGAGGTCAGGACGGCTACGACGAAGGCTGTCCCGAGCTCAATTGAGTAACAAATAGGAACACTCTTGTGGGGCGAGAGCCCGGAGTTGCTAGAAGGGGTGCGAGCGATCGTACCCCTAGCGCCTCCCCATAGCAATATTTGCACTGATCTCAAAACTCAACTCCCGGCCATTCGTGTAAGGCGCCAAAGCCTCCGCGCTGTCGCTCACGATTGTGTCGGCGACTCGGCTGCGTTCTTCCACAGTCAATTGTTTGCCTGCTGCGCTCATACCGACAAGCGCCATAGCATTCAATCGCACGAAGATCTCACCGTCTTCAAAAGACACCGGACATGACATCGTCTTCACTTCGATCTCACGAAGCTCTGTCTCCCGCAACAATCTCCTGACAAGCGAAGCGTCACCAAGGCTATGCCGGTTGTCGATGATTGGCCCCAACCTCTTCTCCGCGACACCATGAAGCTCCCGAATCAACGGTATCTCTTCCACCGGCCGCCACGTTGCGACCCCGAGTCTGCCGCCCGAAGCCAACGCATCTCGCATTTGCCGAACGGCCGCCGGCTTATCAGGGATAAATTGCAGACCTTGTTGGCAGACGACAACATCGAACTCTTCGCCATCTTGCAAAGGCAATGACACTGCATTCCCTTCGCGCCAATCGATATGCGAATCGGTCCCGCGCGCAACCATCAGCATCTGAGGATTCGAATCGACGCCTACGACCTGCCCTGTATCGCCGACGCGCTCCCTGGCGACCCGCGCCACGATCCCCGTCCCGCAGGCGACATCCAGTACGCGATCTCCCCCAACAACACCCAGTTCATCGAGAATGACTTCAGCCCAAGGCCGAAACAGCGGACCCACGAGCCATCGCTCATATATCTCCGGGAAGCTCAACCCGTTCATGGTTTACACCTAGCATTTCCGCAGACGGCATTCAATCGCATCGATTCGGAGATCCTTCGCTTAGCCAGATGATACGCTGCATGGCAGAGACATGGTCACAGTTTCCAGACGCGCATTTCTAATGGCAGCGGGCGCAACAACGCTCGCGCTGGGAGCGGAACGTCCGCCGAACATCGTTCTCGTAATGACCGATGACCAGGGATACGGCGACATCGCCCGCCTGGGCAATCCCGTAGTCAAAACTCCAAATCTCGACCGTCTCTATGAGCAAAGCCTGCGGTTCACTGATTTTCACGTCAGCCCGACGTGTGCGCCCACGCGAACTGCGTTGATGACCGGAAAGCACGAGTTCCGTTCCGGCGTAACCCACACGATTCTCGAACGGGAGCGAATGAGTCTCAAATCCGAAACCATTGCTCAGGTATTGAAATCCGCCGGCTATACCAACGGAATTTTCGGCAAATGGCATCTGGGCGACTCCGACGAATATCAGCCAGGCAAGCGTGGGTTCGATGAAGTATTCATCCACGGCTGCGGAGGCATCGGACAGGACTATCCAGGCACGTGCTCTGACGCGCCCGGAAACACATACTTCGATCCCGTAATCTCCCACAACGGTATTTTCGAGCGAACCAAAGGCTATTGTACGGATGTCTTCTTCAACCAGGCATTGAAGTGGATTGAGGAGAAGCGTTCTTCGACCACGCCCTTCTTTGCTTACATCACACCCAATGCTCCCCACACACCGCTAGTCTGCCCCGAGGAGTACCGCCGCATGTATAGCGGACTGAATCTCGATGAGAACACGGAAAAATACTTCGGGATGGTGACGAACATCGATGACAACGTAGGACGGCTGATGAACCGGCTCAACAACTGGGGCCTCGATCGCAATACGCTCCTCATCTTCATGACGGACAACGGAGGAACAGGAGGAGTTCGCGTATTCAACGCCGGAATGCGCGGCGCAAAGGGCACTCCCTATGTCGGAGGCACACGAGTCCCGGCATTCTTTCGCTGGACCGGCACAATCACGTCCGGCGACGCTCCGCAACTGACCGGTCACATCGATCTCTTCCCAACCTTCGCCGAGTTGGCCGGCGCGAAAACGAAACTGGACGGCAGAAGCCTTGTCCCGATACTAAAAGACACCAAAGCTGCCTGGCCTGACCGCACTCTATTCACACATGTCGGCAGGTGGCCCATCGGCAAAGCAGCTGAAGGCAAATATCTGCGGTGCAGCGTACGCACCAAGCAATACAACCTCGTGAACATCGGGCCAACGAAGAATTGGGAACTATACGACATCAAGGTTGATCCGGGCGAAAAGAATGACATAGCCAAATCAAAGTCCGACGTGGTTCAGCGACTCGATGCCGAGTACGACAAGTGGTGGAATGAAATCCTGCCGGCTCTCGAAAACGAGACCGCTGTTCCTCCCGCCGTTGCCCCGTACAAAGTTCGTTACTGGAAGCAGTACGGAGGCGGACCAGGAGTTCTGCCCTAGTGTGGCAGCCAATCCTGGCTGCAACCGACGCGGAGTGCTTCCGTGTGACGGGCGATTCGTCATCGATTTAGGATCGGAGTAACCGACGGCTCAGAGCAATGAGCCTCTACTAGCAAAATTGGACACGCCCGCGCGAAGTCTAGATAGGAATAATCTGTGCTGTCGGATCCAGACGCCGCAGGTCATTTGGATCGCTTGTAACAATGGGGCCCCGACGTTCCCTCGCCAGGATCACCACCGACGCGTCGATAATATCCGACGTGTTAGTGGCGCCGCAGAGTTCTCCACACGAACGGGCAAGAAGCTCATCAAGGGGAACAATCTCGACCTCCTCACTCCGCAGGAACCGCGCTAATGTCGCCTGAAGACGACCATCGCGCCAGGCTTGTCCCACGACGCCCGCAGACACGCGAAAAACCCGGCCTTGAGCTAACGCCCGCTGGAGTAGGGCGATCATCCGCTTATCGCCACGATCCAAGGCGATAAGCGCGCCAGTATCCAGCATTATCCCCGCCGCGGTGCGAGGGCGCGTTCTGCCCATTTGATGTCCTTAGCCGCCGGCTCACCATATTGTTCGACCAAATCCCGCACCAGTGCCCGGAGAGACTCGCGCTTCTCGTGTTCCGCCAGAACCTGGGCAATATAACCCGAAACCGAATCCGCTCGTCCGGCCCGGATTTCCCGGTGGACTCTCGCGAGTTGATCGTTGGGCAAACTGATGGCGATCTTCGACCTGGTCATACCCGCATCATACCGCTGACAATTGGGCGTAACAAGCTACCCTCCGAAGTTGCCTGCCGCACCAGAGCGCTTCGACCGAGGATCGGCAAGCGAGGCCACGGCGCTGCGGGCCGTTTAATGAGCCCTGGCTCGCCGTGCCTGGATCACGGGCATTACCGGCCAATCGTGGTGCCCGCGCGCTGTTAACACTGTTTGCGGTCAAGTAGTTGAGGGGCGCGTGCACAGATCCGACCGATAATGCCGAAAATAACAGGCCAATCCCGTTTGATTTCAGAGCGCTTGCGCTGAAAACTGCGGTTCAAACCGATTGGCCGGTTATTTTTAGCGATCCGGAAGTGGAACATCGCCGACAGCGAATGGCCGGGTTCGGTCAGGCCACTGGAGCGCGCAGATACGGGTCGCTGCCGGCGTATCCTCAGACAGCCACTACAGCGACTTCGCGACCGGAAGCCCTGACCAGCCGTTCTATCTCCTCCCGGTCGCCTGTGAGAATGATGGCATTTTCGCGAAGGGCTGTCGTCACCACAACTGCGTCAACAACGTCTACTGTTCTCGCCTTACCCAGTAGCCGCCCTGCTTCGTGCGCCTCACTCGCGCACAGAGGAACCACCGTGCATCCAGCCAGGAAACGCCGGAACTGGGCCTGTTGCGGGGATCGGCTGACTTGGGCGACAACCGGGGCAGGGACCAATGGAATAATGCCAAGCTCGAGTCGAGCTTTGTGTTCGGCCCACGCCCGGCGCTCGTCTCTATCGGCAGCGACGAGGACGGCGGCGTCGTAGACGACGGTGGTCATGCCGGACGCCTGACGGTTCGCGATGCTCGGAGCTGTGCCCTTACATTGCTGCGAGCTTCATTCATCTCTTCCGCCGTGAACCGTCCGTGCTGCTTTTCCCACGTGGCGACCGCCGCCAAACCAGTGCGCCGCTGCAGTGCTTCGCGAGCCGCCATGGTCATCCAGGCGGAGACGCTCACCCCTTCTTGAGCGGCTGCTGCAAGAATGCTTTCGTGAATGTCAGGGGTAATCGTAATCGCAAGCTTCGGTGAAGGGTTGCCGCGTGGCATACAAACTATCCTACCACGGTAGGATACCGAGCGGACTCAGAACAAAAGTCGGAACCGCGCCGAAATGCCTCATTCAAGAGCCACTTGAAACCGACACAACCTTGCGACGCAATTGCCCTGCAAACGCGGGCAATATTGCAAGCGCGAATCCCAGGCAAAAGTACACGACGAGTGCAATCGCGAGCAGAATAAGACCTATAGAATTCAGGACCCATCCCAACGGATCCCGAATGGCTCAGGGCGATCGGCGAAACCGAACAGCTCGTATGGGATGAAGGCGAGAGGCTCTCCTAGAGCGACAATCGTTGCCGCTATGACAGCACGGCGCTCAACGGCTCCAGCGACAAAACCCAGCAATGCTACGCAGCCAACCCACTGCCATACATTCTGATAATTGAGGCCCGGGTCGATCTCCGGCGGCATCGGGAGAACCATCCAATACCAGAAGTTTGCAACGGCAAGCGCGGCGATCACTATTCGAGGAACCCACGTGACGAAACTACGGCGCAATGAAACTCAACCCGCCCGACCCTCGCACACCTGCCGCAATTCGCATTCACCCTCGCCTCCCACGACCTGCAGAAATTGCTTTACGAATTGAATCGCCTCTTCCTTCGACGACGCTTGCAGCAAGGCGAATCCTCCGATGATCTCCTTCGATTCTGTGAAGGGCCCATCCGTAACCGCCGCCTGGCCGTCATTCATGCGAATCCTTGCGCCCAGAACGCTGGGCAGACAGCCCTCTACGGCGAGAAGGTGACCCGACTTCATCTGCTCCTCAATCAGCGCGCCGATTCTGGTTATTTCTTCCTGCGTCGGCGGGCCGGCCCTCTCGACACATCGATAAATGCTCAAAAATCGCATGGGACTGGATATCCTCTTTTCATTCGCGAGACTTGCGATCAGCTTTCAGCTCGTTCTCCGCGATGCGCGCCTTCACCAATTTCTTGACCAGAGCGGTAGGCAGCGGCTTATCAAGGGCAAAGCGAATCGTACCTTTGGACGTCTCGTATTCCGCGAGTTCGTTCTGGAATGCCTCCATCACCGACGGGCTCATCGGGTAAAAGCCGCAATGCTTCTGAAACGCCGCGATACCTACGAGTAAGCCCTTGTATTTGAAGGCGGGGATTCCATAGCTGATAACTTCCGAAGTGCCCTCTGGCACAACAGATCGAATGGCCGCGCGGACTTTGGTCAACGTGGTACGAGCCGGTTCGGGAACGCCCTGAAGGTACTCTTCGGCGTTTTTTGGCGGAGCGCTTTCTATGCTGCGCACGCCGCTGTCTCCGATACTTGCCTCAACTCGCATTCGCCCTCGCCTCCAACAACCTGGAGAAACTGCTTCGCGAATTGGACAGCCTCTTCCTTCGACGATGCTTGCAGCAAAGCGAATCCCCCGATGACCTCTTTCGATTCCGTAAAAGGACCATCAGTAACCTTCAACTCGCCGTCAATCAAACGAATCCGTGCGCCGAGAACACTGGGCAGGCAGCCCTCAGTCGCGAGAAGGTGACCGGACTTCATCCCCTCCTCGATGAGCGCTTCCATTCTGGTAATTTCCTCCCGCGTAAGAGGCGCGTTCGTCTCGACGCATTTGTAGATGCTTAAAAATCGCATGATGCAATCTCCTGTTTCCCGATCTCCTCTTCCCCAATCTCTTTCAATGACACGTCGAACGACAACTGCCAAAATCGACACGCCGAGCTTAATTTTTTTGCCTTCAGACGAATCTCACCACAGCCGTCGGGCGACGGCTAACGCAATACGACTACGCGGAAAGCGGACCTCACGTTCCCGGCGCTCTGTAAGCAGCTTGCTTGGCGAGCGCCTCGTCTAAGTCTGCCGCCGTCAGAAGAGGCACGGTTCTCGTGCGAACTAAGCCACTGGCAGATGTCGCCAGCGCAAGCGCCGCGACGCTGACGTTATCTGGACAGTCGCAGATGGCATACGCGTCGTCCTCTCCCAGCGCCCAGTAAATCGCGTCGAGCTTGCCGCCGACGGATGCCAACGCCTGCTCAATAGCCTGCTTCCGTTTCATCGCCTTATCCTTGGTCAGTCCCTTCAAACCTTCCGCCGTATAGCACGCGGACACCAGATACTTTGGCATGTTCTTTTACCTCGTGCGCTACATCATAGCTGGTTTGAGCCCCCGTTTCCCGGTAGATTGCCATCAGCTCCCGGCTTTCCACATCAGAAAACGGGAATGATCACTTTTGCGTTCACAGCCAGTTTTCGTTGCAAACAAAAGAACTTACAAGATCACCTCAACTCCGACATGTTATAACCTTAGTGAGCCTCCTCCTCGCTGGGAGGCATTTCAAACAAGGAGAAAAATGGACAGGATCGAAACGACGAAGGCATGCCGCCAAGTGTCCGAAAATGGGATTCGGTTTGTTTCGTACATTCACGTATCGACACTGCAGACGCCAATCGAGTGACAATAAGAACATGACCCGTCGGACTCTCCTCGGTTACAGCGCCATGCCCGTGCTCTCGGCGCTAGCAGCCGCTGCACGCCCGAAAATTGCCGTCTCCACCTATTCCTACTGGCACTTCAGAACCGAGAAGTACCCGATCGAGCGCGTCATTGAGAACGCTGCCAAACTCGGGTTCGACGGAGTAGAGATCCTGCACCGGCAGATGGCCGATGAGACCCCGGCGTATTGCAATAAACTGAAGCAACTCGCGTTTCAGCACGGTCTGGCATTGCCAATGCTATCCATCCATCAGGACTTCGTTCATCCCGATGCCGCCGAACGCCGGAAGCACATCGAGCACACCGAGAAGTGTATCGACCTCGCCGCTCAGCTTGGCATCCCGGCCATCCGGCTAAACTCGGGCCGCTGGAAAACCATCAAGTCGTTCGATGATCTGATGAAGGTCAAAGGCAATGAGCCGCCGCTCGACGGCTATAAGAACGACGATGCGTTCAAATGGGTGGTCGATTCGATCCGAGCCTGCTTACCGAAGGCGGAAAAGTTAGGCGTAGTCCTTGCGCTAGAGAATCACTGGGGCCTGACGACCGACGTAGATATGCTGCTTCGCATTTGGCGCGAAGTAAAATCGCCATGGCTGGTGATCAATGCTGACACTGGCAACTTCCCCGGCGACCCGTACGAAGGAATCGCGAAACTCGCTCCCCATGCCGCGATCGTGCAGGCGAAGACATACTATGGCGGCGGCGAATGGTACACACTCGATCTCGATTACAAGCGAATTGCGAAGATCCTCAAGGATGCAGGCTTCCGCGGCTGGGTCTCGCTCGAGATGGAAGGAAAGGAATCGCCGGACGTAGCCGTTCCCAAGAGCCTCGACGTTTTGCGAGCAGCATTCACATGAGGTTGGCGTTTCTTCTGGTGGCCGCCGTCGCCTCGTTCGCGGCAGACGATGTCCAATACAATCGCGACGTTCGGCCGATTCTCTCCGATCGTTGCTTTGCCTGTCATGGTCCGGACAAAGGAACACGGCAGGCGAATCTGCGTCTCGATCGCGAAGAAGACGCGAAAACCAAGCTCCTCAACGGAGAGGTTTACAAGCGAGTCACCGCCACGGGTCCGCGTCGTATGCCGCCGTCGTATGCCGGTCACGACAAGCTGACCGATGCGCAGATCGACATCCTGCGCCGCTGGATTGAGCAAGGAGCCAAATACGAACCGCACTGGTCCTTCCAAGCTCCGCGCAAGAGTCCGTTGCCTTCGAACCGCAACCCCGTCGATGCCTTCGTCCTAGCCAAACTCGAGCGGGAAGGCCTCAAACCATCTGCTCCGGCTTCGAAGCGAACGCTGATCCGCAGGCTGACACTCGATCTCACCGGCCTTCCCCCGACGATCGAAGAAACCGAAGCGTTCGTCCGCGATGAATCGCCGTCAGCTTACGAAAAAGCTGTGGACAGACTGCTCGCTTCTCCTGCTTACGCCGAGCGCATGGCAATTCGTTGGCTCGATGCAGCCCGCTATGCCGATACGAACGGCTATCAAACCGATGGCCCGCGCGACATGTGGCGCTGGCGCGATTGGGTGATCAACGCTTATCGACAGG
The DNA here is from genome assembly GCA_963844855.1 of Bryobacteraceae bacterium. Classification (GTDB taxonomy): domain Bacteria; phylum Acidobacteriota; class Terriglobia; order Bryobacterales; family Bryobacteraceae; genus DASQDN01. The sequence goes on along the minus strand of CAWJQP010000010.1, from coordinate 157,682 downwards.
ACATGCCGTTTGACCAGTTCACCGTCGAACAGATCGCTGGAGATCTTCTTCCCAATGCGACGCGCGATCAGAAAATCGCCACCGGATTCCATCGGAATCATCGCACCAGTGCCGAAGGCGGAATTGTCGACGAGGAGTTTCGCGTCGAGTACGTCGCCGATAGAACCGAAACTACCGCGACCGTATGGCTCGGTCTTACTGTAGGCTGCGCGAGGTGCCACGATCACAAGTTCGATCCGATCTCGCAAAAGGAATACTATTCGATGTTCGCGTTCTTCAACAGCGTGCCGGAACGTGGCTTCGTTTGGAATTTTGGCAATGAGCAGCCCTCGATCAAAGCCCCAATCCCCGAGCAGCAGAAGCAACTCGATGAGTATGCCCGCTCGATTGAAGCAGCGCAAAGCAAAATCGATCGCCTTCAACCCAAAATCGAGAATGCTCAGACGAAGTGGCAAAAGAAGCTCCGCAGCGATAAGCAAACGCTCGATTGGACTGTCACCGAAGGCCAGAAGCTGCATCTCGTCCAAGGTGGAATGAAGTTCGACGGCAAGAACTTCCACGATGCCGGTAAAGCGGGTCCGAAATTCAATTACCGCGACCCGTTCACGTTCGCCCTATGGGTGAACCCGGAAACGCCAACCGGCGCGCTTCTGTCGAAGGGCGACGATTATTCGGAAGGTCAGCAACACGGCCTGTACCTGATGGACGGCAAACTGCGCCTGCACGTCATCTTTCGCTGGACCGATTTAGGAATGCGCGTCGAAACAGCGCAGCCGCTCGCCATCGGGAAGCGTCAGCACGTCGTAGTTTCCTATGACGGCGGCATGAGAGCGTCCGGCGTTCGAATGTATGTGGATGGCAAGCAGCAGGAATTGAAGGTTCTCTTCGACCAGTTGTTGTGGCCGATCGATACCAAAGAGCCGTGGCGCGTCGGCGCCGGTGGCGGCCTGCGCTTTAAAGGCGACATTGAAGATGTACGCGTGTACGACCGTGCCCTCACCGCCGCGGAAGCAGGCGTGCTCCCACTGACGCAGAGCATCGATCAACTCGCCGGCATCACGCCCAAATCACGCAGCGCTGCGCAACAGGACAAGCTTCGACTCTGCTTCCTCGAACGATTCGCGCCCGAAGAAGTCAGCAAAGCGCGTAACGATTTGACCTCGCTCATCGCGCAGCGCGACGGCTACCTTGTTACCGTCCCGAGCGTGATGGTGATGCAGGACAGTCCCGAACCGCGGGATACGTTCTTGCTGAAGCGCGGCGCGTATGACGCCCCGGGCGACAAAGTCACTCCCGCTGTTCTCGCTGTACTGCCCGCGTTTTCCCCGGACCTGCCGAAGAATCGCCTCGGCCTCGCCAAGTGGCTCGTCGATCGCCAGAACCCGCTCACTTCGCGCGCCTATGTGAATCGCGTGTGGGCAATGTTGTTCGGAATCGGCCTCGTCAAGACAGTGGATGACTTCGGCTCGCAAGGCGAGTGGCCAGCCCATCAGGATCTGCTCGACTGGCTTGCCGTCGACTTCATGGACAACGGCTGGCGCGTGAAACGGCTCATCAAGACGATCGTAATGAGCTCGACGTATCAACAGTCGTCCAAGGTAACACCCGAACTCCTACAACGCGACCCTGAGAATAGGCTGCTCGCGCGCGGCCCACGCTACCGGCTTCCGGCCGAGATGATTCGCGATAGCGCCCTAGCCTCGTCAGGACTCTTGGTCAACAAGCTAGGTGGGCCGCCGGTGAAACCATATCAACCCGCCGGGCTATGGCAAGAGTTACAGGGTGGCGGCGGATATAAAGAGGATGAAGGCGAAGGGTTGTACCGTCGCAGTCTCTACACGTACTGGCGACGAACCGTCACTCCGCCAAACATGGCGAACTTTGACGCTCCTGCCCGCGAGACCTGCACCGTGCGTGAAACCCGCACCAACACCCCACTACAGGCCTTGAATCTGATGAACGATGTGACGTACGTGGAGGCAGCCCGCAAGCTGGCCGAGCGCATGATTACCGAAGGTGGCGCAACCGCGGCCTCGCGCATCGAACACGCGTACAAGCTCGTGCTGGCGCGTTCGCCAAAGCCCGCCGAGAACGACGCGCTGGCAACCGCACTGCGTAAATTCGAAACCTTTTACACCACGCATCCCAATGAAGCTGAGGCCTTCGTCAAGCACGGCAAATCCCCGCGCCGCAGCGGGATCGAAACGTCGGAGTTGGCCACGTATACAGCGGTCGCAAGCATCGTTCTGAACTCGGACGAGGCGATTACAAAGGAGTAAAGAATGGTGATGCCAAACCGAACACAAGCCCCAACCGAGCCGCGACCAAAGGGAGCGGTGATTTAACTAACAATATGACGCGTCGCCATCTATTAGGACTCGGATCGACCGGCGTAGGCGCCGCCGCTCTGGGAACGTTGCTGTCGCCCAGCGCATTCGCTCGCGTCGGAGGCTTGCCGGCCGCGCCCCATATTCCGCCGACCGCCAAGCGCATCATCTACCTGTTTCAATCCGGCGGCCCGTCCCAAATCGATCTCTTCGACTACAAGCCCCGCCTGACGGACCACCAAGGCGTCGACTTACCGGAATCGGTTCGAAAAGGCCAACGTCTCACGGCGATGTCGGCCACACAAGCGAACTTCCCCGTCGTGCCCTCGAAGTACAAGTTCGCGCAACACGGAAAATCCGGAGCCTGGCTGAGCGAACTGCTGCCCCGGACGGCAGAGATCGCCGATGAACTCACATTCGTCAAATCGGTTCACACGGAAGCCATCAATCACGACCCGGCCGTAACATTCTTCCAAACCGGATCGCAGATCGCGGGCCGTCCAAGTATGGGCTCGTGGGTATCCTATGGGATCGGCTGTGAGACCGAGGACCTGCCGGCCTTTGTAGTCATGATCTCGCCTGGTCAAGGTGGCGGAGGCCAGCCCTTGTACGACCGGCTGTGGGGAAGCGGCTTTCTGCCCACTCGCTTTCAAGGCGTGAAGTTTCGATCGGTCGGCGATCCCGTCCTGTATCTCACCAACCCCGCGGGCTTTCCATCGGAGAATCGTCGCGTCTACCTCGACGCGTTGAAGACGATCAACGAAGACAAGCTCAGTGACTTCGGCGACCCGGAGATCTCCACGCGCATCGCGCAATATGAGATGGCGTTTCGGATGCAATCGTCGGTACCCGAACTCACGGACCTATCGAAGGAGCCCGCCAGCGTCCTGGAGATGTACGGGCCGGATGCATCGAAGCCCGGAACCTTCGCCTACAACTGTCTGCTTGCGCGCCGGCTTGCCGAGCGAGGTGTTCGGTTCATCCAGCTCTATCACCGCGACTGGGATCATCACGGGAAACTACCGGAGGGTTTGCCGAAGCGTTGCGCTGATACCGACCAGGCTTCAGCGGCCCTTGTACGCGACTTGAAGCAGCGTGGGATGCTCGACGACACGCTTGTCGTATGGGGTGGAGAGTTCGGCCGGACCGTCTACTGTCAAGGCCGCCTCACGAAGGGCGACTACGGACGCGATCATCATCCCCGATGCTTCACCATGTGGATGACCGGTGGCGGGATCAAACGCGGCTTGACCTACGGCGCGACTGACGATTACTCATACAACGTCACCGAGAATCCCGTTCACGTCCACGACATCCAAGCCACACTACTCGGTTGTCTAGGCCTCGATCATACGAAGCTGACGTACAAGTTTCAAGGGCGCGGATTCCGTCTGACCGATGTCCACGGGAAAGTCGTAAAAGCGATCCTCGCTTGACCGGATGTCGTCATACGGCGCCAAACTGCAGGCAGCATTCGTGCTGCTGGGACTTGTCGCAGTAGGGATCACGGGTTGGGAGAGTTCCGTCACAGCGGGCAATGCTCTGCGCGATGCCACATACGAGCGCCTGACCGCCATCGCTGCCACCAGGCGCCGCGAAGTGGAGCGCTATTTTCAAGACGCCGGCAATCACGTCCTCGCTCTGTCCTCAGACGAGTCCTCCATAAGAGCGCTGGAAGAGTTCGAAGCCGCGTGGCCCGCGATACCGCCGCTGCCACCGGATCGGCAGGAACCGTTGCAAAGGCTGTATTCCGGATTGCCTCCGCACTGGTTTCCCGAAGATCCTCGAACGCAGACGCTTCAGACGATCTTCATAGCCTCAAACCCGCATCCCGACGGTCTGCGGCACCTATTGGTACATGGACCTGGAGCCGGAAAATACAGCGAGATTCATGCTCGTTATCATCCGACTCTCCACCGCTATCAGAGCGCATTTGGCTTCTATGACATTTTCCTGATCGGCGCTCGTGAAAGCCGCATTCTCTACACCGTCGCGAAGGAAATCGATCTCGGTGTGAGTCTCCGCGAGCCGCCGTACGACAAGACTTCCTTGGCTCGATTAACCGAGAGAGCCATGGCGCTCCAAGAGCCCGAGATGCACGTCGTCGAAGACTACGAGCCGTACCTTCCATCGCGATCGGCGCCGGCAGCCTTCTTCGGCGCCCCTGTCTGGCGAGGAGGCGCGAAGATCGGCGTGTTGGCGATTCAGATCTCGGTGGACGAGCTCAATCGCGTGATGACAGGCGGCGGCAATTGGGAGGAAGAGGGCCTTGGAAAAACAGGACAAGCCTACATCCTCGGCCCGGACAATAAGCTGCGCAGCGATCTGCGATCGACCGTGCCACCTGAAGTCGCGACGAGTATCCGCTCCGGAGAACGAGGCACTCATCTCGGTCGCGATCTGAACAATGTCCCGGTGCTGCGATCGCATACTCCGCTGACGATTCCGGGACTCAACTGGACCCTGATCGCCGAGATCAAAGCGGACGAGGCGCTGCAGCCGGTCGCAGGCCTTCGCACAAAGGTTCTGCTGTGGGGCGCCGGAATTGCCCTCGCAGTTTTCGCCGCTGCAAGCCTACTTGCGCGGTCGGTGACGAAGCCCGTTCTAGCCTTGGCCCGGAATGCGGCCCGTATTGGACGAGGGGACTTCGAAGCCAGTCTTCCCGTTCAGTCGAACGACGAGCTCGGGCAGCTCGCCGCTTCTTTCAATCAGATGGCGAAGGACTTGCAACGTACCACCGTCTCGAAGGAGGAGCTCGAAGTGCTTGCCAGCCGGTTGATTACAGCAACGGAAGATGAGCGGACCCGGATTGCCCGCGAACTGCACGATGATCTGAGCCAGCGCCTGGCTGCGGCTGCGATCGAACTAGGCAGGCTCCAGCGGATAGTTCCCGATTACGGCGAGCAGATCGCGCGCGTGAAGGATCAGGTTGTCGATCTTTCCGAAGACGTTCATGGGCTTTCGCGGCGTCTGCATACTTCAACGCTCGACGATATCGGTCTCGTCGCTGCCGTGGAGGCGGAATGCCGAAGTTTCTTCGAGCGCGGAGGCCCCCCGGTTGCGTTCACCGCGGAGGGAGAGTTCGATGCGCTCGGGCATGATGTGCAACTCGCGCTATACCGTATCGTTCAGGAAGCGCTGAGAAACATCCAGCGGCATTCCGGGGCTGATGAAGTTTCCATTCGACTGCTGCGAACATCGGATGAGGTGGAGTTGGAGATCAAGGACAACGGCCGCGGCTTCGATCTCGGAGATAGAAGTTGGCGTCGCGGTGTCGGGCTAGCGAGCATGGAGGAGAGAGCGAACCTGCTCCATGGCCGTTGTACGATCGAAGCAAAATCTGGGGAGGGCGTTCGAATCAATGTCCGGGTTAAAGCCCAGAGTCCTACTGGCGGACGATCATAAAATCGTACTCGAAGGCCTTCGGGGTTTGCTCGGAGATCAGTTCGATCTCGTCGGCCTCGCTACGAACGGGCGGGAACTGATCGCGCAGGCAGCAGCGCTGCGACCGGACGTTATCGTTGCCGACATCTCCATGCCGCTGCTCAACGGCATCGAAGCCGTCCGCAAGCTGCTCGAGGACGACAAGCATGTGAAGGTCGTCTTCCTGACCATGCATCCCGATCAGACCTACGCGAGCCGTGCGCTCGAAGCTGGAGCATCGGCGTATGTCCTGAAGCACTCAGCTTCCGACGAACTGGTGGCGGCGATCCATGAAGTGCTACGCGGCGGCAAGTTCGTATCCGAGTCGCTGAAGAATGAAGCTCTCAGTGAGCTGCTGAACGAGAACCGCCGGCATCTGAAGGAAACGATCGAGCTTACAGCGCGCCAGCGCGAGGTTCTGCAACTCCTGGTCGAGGGCAAGTCTGCGAAAGAGATTGCCGCCGTGTTGAACATTTCACCGCGTACGGTTGAGACTCATAAGTACCAGATGATGGACGATTTAGGCGTCAAGACGAGCGCGCAACTCGTGCAGTATGCGATCCGCCACGGCCTCGCGTCTGACTAAAAGACCAGTAATTTTTCGGATGTTGTCAGACCCTCCCTCCCGGCTTTAATAGGGATGGAGGCAGACAGACATGAGAAAAAATATTGCTAAATTGACGATCGGCACGGTGATGGCCATAGGACTTATCAGCGGCGCCGAACGCATAGACGCGAACACGCCAAAAGAGCACGCGCAGGTTGCCAAGACCTACCGCTTACGCGCCGAAGCGCAGGAAGCCAAGGCTGCCGAGCATGAAGCTAACGCGAAGAAGATGCGAAACAGCCACAACGCGATGGCGCACAAATGGCCCGCCATGGTGAACAACGGCTGGCAGCGCGAGAGCCAACTTGCAGTGCAAGCCCGCCGGGCCGCGCAGGAGTCACGTGCCATCGCCGAAAGGCACCTAAGCCTCGCGGTCGAGAGCCAGCTCAGCGTAGACTAATACCCAAAAGGGTATAATGATCGCGCGGCCCCTATGATGGCCGACCCCGTATGTCTTCTTATGGCGCAAAGCTACAGTTAGCGTTTGTGTTTCTGGGCCTTGTCGCAGTAGGAGTCACAGGCTGGCTAAGCTCCGTCACAGCAGCCAACGCGCTACGTGATGCTACATATGAGCGCCTGACAGCCGTTGCAGAAACCAAGCGGCGGGAAGTCGAGCGATATCTACAGGACGCCGCGAATCATGTCCTTGCATTGTCGTCCGATGAGTCGGCCATTCGCGCGGTCGAGGAGTTCGATCGCGCGTGGACAGTCGTCCCGCCGCTGCGGCCGGGTCAGAATGAACCACTTCGCCGGCTGTATTCCGGCTTGCCCCTGCACTGGTATCCGGAGGATCCCCGGACCCAGACCTTACAGACGATCTTCCTTGCTAATAATCCTCATCCAGAGAGCTCCAGACATGTACTGGTTAATGCTCCAGGCGCCGGGAAATACAGCGAGGTACACGCCCGGTTTCACCCGACGCTGAACCGGTATCAAAGCGCATTCGGTTTCTACGACACGCTGCTTATCGGCGCCCGTGACAACCGAATTCTTTACACTGTGGCGAAGGAAATTGATCTTGCGGTCAGCCTTCGCGATCCTCCGTACAACACCGCATCCCTGGCGCGTCTTGCCGAAAGGGCACTGGAATTACAGAAGCCGGAAACCCACGTCGTCGAGGACTACGAACCGTATCTTCCGTCCAAATCCGCGCCGGCCGCCTTCTTCGGCGCCCCGGTGTGGCGGGATGGTGTAAAGATCGGTGTGCTCGTAATTCAGATCTCCTCCGATGAACTGAATCGCGTGATGACGAGCGATGGCAGGTGGCGGGAAGAAGGTCTAGGGAAGACCGGACAGGCGTACATCGTAGGGCCCGACAAGAGGCTGCGCAGCAACCTGCGTTCTGGCGACAAGCTGGCAATGCTCAATGTGATGGTTCCGAGAGAGATCGCGGCGAGCATCCAGTCTGGCGAACGCTCCACCCATCTGGGCCGCGATTTTACCGGGGTTCCCGTCCTCCGATCGCATACCCCGATATCCGTAGCAGGTCTCAATTGGACATTGATTGCTGAGATAGAAGCGGCTGAGGCGCTGAAGCCCGTCGCAGATCTTCGCTTGAAAGTATTGTTGTGGGGCGTCGCAATCGGCCTCGTCATTTTTGGTGTCGCGACTCTGCTTGCGCGTTCGGTGACGAGACCTGTCCTCGCGCTGTCTAAGTCTGCAGACCGTATCGGTCGCGGCGACTTCGAAGCCAGGCTGCCTGTGAAATCGAATGACGAACTCGGACGGCTCGCGGCATCGTTCAACCAGATGGCAGAGGACCTTCGGCGCACGACAGTTTCCAAGGAAGAGTTAGAAGTCCTCGCCGGACGATTGATCAGCTCGCAGGAAGACGAACGGACCCGTATTGCCCGTGAACTCCACGATGATCTGAGCGAACGCCTGGCTGGGACTGCCCTCGAAATAGGCAGGCTGCAGCGAAGCGACCCGAATCAGCATGAGGAACTGGCGAATCTCAAAGATCAGGTTGTCGAGCTTTCTGAAGATATCCAGGAGTTGTCGCGACGTTTGCATGATTCGAGCCTCGACGACACGGGCCTGGTAACAGCGGTTGAGGCGCAATGCCAGCGCTTCTTCGAAAAAGGTGGCCCTCCGGTGGCATTCACTTCCGAGGGAGAGTTCGAAACGGTAAACCACGACGTTCAACTCGCGCTGTACCGGATCGTGCAGGAAGCGCTGAAGAACGTGCAAAGGCATTCGGGCGCGGACGACGTTTCGATCCGGCTGCGTCGAACGCCGCATCACGTCGATCTCGAAGTTCGCGATAACGGCTGCGGCTTCGATCTCAGGCACCGCCGCTGGCAACGCGGCGTTGGTTTAGCGAGCATGAAAGAGCGGGCGAACCTTCTGGGCGGCCGCTGCACCATCGAATCGAAGCCCGCAGAAGGCGCTCGAATCGTTGTCAGTATGCCCCTCTAGACACATTGCGCTGATCCTCGCATCTAAAAGACGAGGAGAGCGTAATGAGAGCAACAGTCGGGTTGTTAGTGATTGGCGGCGTGTTGCTTGCGGCTTCGGATGATCCGGTCGTAAATCATTTCAACCAAAGAGTAGAGGAGTACGTCAAGCTACGTAAAAACGCTGCCGACAAAGTGCCGGCATTGAAAAAGAAGGCTACGCCTGAAGAGATTGAGCAACGCGAGCGCGCGCTTCTTGAGGCTATTCGGAACGCCCGGCCCGCAATGCGAAAGCCGGAGATATATTTGCGCCGGGTGTCGATTCGCAGTTTCGCAAGATCCTGAAGGGCGCCTTCGCCGGAGAGCGGCGTACAGATCTGAAGGCGAGCGTCAAAGAAGGAAATCCCAAGCATGAGAATGTCGCTGGCGAAGTTGAGCCGATTGTCCGAGTGAATGCGGTCTACCCAAAGAACGCGCCACTTTCCACTGTCCCTCCCACGATTCTTTCGCGCCTTCCTGTATTGCCGAAGGAATTGGAGTACCGGTTTGTCGGGCCGAACCCTGGTCCTGCGTGATCGTGAATCCAGCCTGATTGTGGATTACCTGAAGGAGGCGGCGCCAGTGTTATGACACGAGCATTGCTACTCCTGACAGCCGCCATTATTTGCAACGCGCAGGAACTGCGTCTTCCTAACAGCAAAGACTCACTACACTTTGCCGTCCTCGGTGATACGGGGACTGGGGGCAGGGCACAGTATGAAGTTGGCGAGCAGATCACACGTTACCACTCGATCTTTCCATTCGGCACGGTCATCATGCTTGGAGATAACCTCTATGGCGGTGAGGACGCGCGAGATTTTGAGAGCAAGTTTGAGAAGCCCTATGCGCCGTTGCTCAAGGACGGCGTGAAATTTTATGCCTCATTAGGCAATCACGACGATCCGAATCAGAGACAGTACAAAGGCTTCAACATGAACGGCCGTCGGTTCTATTCCTTCAAGCCGAAGGACGGAGTCAGGTTCTTTGCTCTCGATAGCAACTACATGGACAAGGAGCAATTGGATTGGCTCGAAAAAGAACTGAGCGCTTCCCAATCCGATTGGAAGATCGCGTTTTTCCATCATCCTCTGTATTCCTCCGGCGAACGGCATGGACCTGATGAAGATCTACGGCGCGTTCTCGAGCCTCTCTTCGTGAAGCATGGTGTGACCGTAGTCTTTACCGGCCACGAACACTTCTACGAGCGCTTGAAACCGCAAAAGGGAATTCACTACTTCGTCGCGGGAGGTTCGGCCAAACTTCGGAAAGGCAATATTCGCAAAACCGCAGACACGGAAATGGGATTCGACTCCGATAATACGTTCATGCTTTGCGAGATCGATGGCAACAGATTGCACTTTCAGACGATTACGAGAACTGGGAAGACAGTGGATTCCGGAGTAATCGCACGGACTGTGGCGACCTCAGACAGTGGTCGCTAGCAGGCGCTCGACTTGCGACGCCGCCGAGAGTAACATGCCGACACCGTCATGAGGGGCGATCATCTGCAGACCTAACGGCAGCCGTCCTGGATGAGGCATCGGCAAGCCGATCACCGGTACCCCGAGTGCGGTCCAGACGGCATTCATGATGGGATCACCTGTCGAAGCTAGCCCCTCCGGAGCCGCGCCCAATGCCGATGGAGTTAGCAATATAGTGGCATCGTTGAAAACGCTTGTGTTCTTCAAAAGCCCCAGGCTGTCACGGTAGCCAGCCTCCGGAATCTTCAGTCCGCGCTGTACGAGATCCGCGAGTTTTGCGCCTATTCCATCGCCATGTTGCCGCCATCGCTCGTACTGGGAACGTGCTCCTTCGTAGTCGTTTACCAGACGCGCTGCTGACAAGAGTTCGTCGTACGGCACGGGCAGGGAGACACGGTCAAGCTGGTATGTGCGTTCGATCCTTCGGATCGCAGATTCGAAGGCGGATTGCATCTCCTCGGTCACTATAGGTAGATTGTCGGGAACGGCGAAGCGCACGGTATCGTCAGCATCGATCGAAAACCCGAGAGCACGCCAGACGTTCATGCAGATTTGAACATTCGCCGCCAGAAAGCCGGCTGTATCGAGCGACGGCGCAAAGGGCGCCATACCATCGGTGGGCAGCGCGCCAAATGGTGGCTTGAAGCCTACGACTCCACAGAACGAAGCCGGACGTATGATCGATCCCATCGTCTGCGAGCCCAAAGCGAAGGGGACGACACATGCAGCAACGGCTGCGGCAGACCCGCTGGAACTGCCGCCCGGAGTATGGGCAGGATCGTGTGGATTCCGGGCAGGCGACGGATCGAAATAAGCGAAGGCCGTGGTTTGCGTCTTTCCGAACAGGATGGCTCCGAGTTCGCGAAGCCTCGTGACGAGGCTCGCGTCGCAGTCTCCCCTGCGGCCCTTGTATAGATGCGAGCCGTACTCGGTTGCCAGGCCGCGTGTCTCGAATATATCCTTGACGCCGAAAGATATCCCATTCAGGGGTCCGTCGCCAAGCGGCGGCTGTGGATTCACTTCCACCCACGCGTGAATTTGAGGTTCCGTTGCCTTGTATTTTCCGAAATTTGTCAAAGGGTCATTATAGACTTCAGGGATTGGGAACGATCAGGATAATCACGAATACGCTGCTCGCCGTTGGGATTCTTGCGGGCCAACAAGCTCCGAAAAGTTTATGAGTCCCCGAAGGCTCGGCAGGCGCTGAATATCGACGGGCGCCTTGATGACGCCTCTTGGCGAAGCGCTCCTTGGACGGACTATTTCGTCGATATCGAAGGAGCGGTGAAACCGGCTCCGCGCTTTCGAACGCGCGTGAAGATGCTTTGGGATGACGAGTACTTCTATGTTGCGGCCGAGATGGAAGAGCCGCATGTATGGGCAACTTTGACGAAGCATGATTCCGTCATTTTTCATGACAATGACTTCGAGGTGTTTATCGATCCGAATGGCGACACGCTGGAGTACTACGAGTTTGAGATCAATGCGCTGAATACCGGGTGGGACCTGTTTCTCGATAAGCCATATCGCAAGGGCGGGAAGGCTCGCAACGAATGGGAGATACCGGGATTGAAAACCGGTGTCCACATCGATGGTACGCGCGACGACCCGCGGGACACGGATGGCGGCTGGTCAGTCGAAATTGCGTTTCCTTGGAAAGCTCTGGCGGAGTTCGCTCATAAACCGGCGCCGCCACGTCCGGGCGATGAATGGCGTGTAAATTTCTCTCGTGTCGAATGGCGTCATGAAATCGTCGATGGCAAGTATCGAAAAGTTCCGAAGACCAAAGAAGACAACTGGGTTTGGTCGCCGCAAGGAGTGGTGAACATGCATATCCCGGAACATTGGGGACGCGTTCGATTTGTTGATGGCCGGTGAGCTAACGTGTCTTATATGGTGGCGTTCATCTGTTCGACGTGTGGAACGCAGTATCCTCCTTCGAAGCATCCTCCTCATTCCTGTGTGATCTGTTCTGATGAAAGGCAGTACATCGGCCTTGGCGGTCAACAGTGGACATCGCTGGACGATCTACGCCGGGCCTCCAAAAATGTCTTTCACTGTCGTGAGAATGGTTTGACCGCGATTCTTACCGAGCCTTCGTTTGCGATCAATCAGCGCGCTTTTCTTCTCGAGACCCGAGGCGGCAACATCTTGTGGGATTGCGTCGCTCTGCTCGACGACGGCACTGTAAAGTACATCCGGGACCGAGGAGGATTGTCGGCGATCGCCATATCGCACCCCCACTACTACACGACGATGGTCGAGTGGAGTCGCGCTTTCGGCAACGTTCCGGTCTACTTGCATTCGGCCGACCGCGAGTGGGTGGTTAGGAATGATGACCGCCTTCACTTCTGGTACGGAGACCGGCTGCCGCTCCACGATGGGATCAATCTGATTCGTTGTGGAGGGCACTTCGAAGGTGGGTCCGTTCTTCATTGGCCCGCAGGCGCCGAAGGCAGAGGAGTGATGCTTTCGGGAGACATCATTCAAGTCGTTCCCGATCGCCGATGGGTGAGCTTCATGTACAGCTACCCGAATTTAATACCGCTGGGAGCGCGTGCGATCAAGCGTATATTGGCTGCCGTGGAACCGCTCGATTTCGATCGAATCTATGGCGCCTTCCATCCCATGGATTTAGTCGAGGATGGTGCGGCAGCGGTGCGGAGATCGGGAGAACGTTATCTGCGTGCGCTCGCATCGTGATTCAATGAACTGCAGACGTGAAGAATCTACAAACAATTGAATACGCCGAAGCGCAGCGAATCGTGGATGCGATTGCGGCGAAGTTGCGGGAGCGCAATCAGGCCGCTGTCATCGCCGTTGCGGATCCGCACGGAGAATTGCTTGCGTTCGGCCGATTGGACGGAGCACCTCTCTCTTCGATACGCATTGCAATTAATAAAGCGTGGAGCGCGGCCCGGGAACGCAAGTCGACAAAAGAGATCGGTGAGAAGTCGAGGCATCCGGAGAAGGGATTCGATATCGCGTACTTTGGCGATCCGCAGTTCGTGGGTTGGGGCGGAGGGATTCCGCTCTGGCGGAACGGCGCAGTCGTCGGAAGCATAGCGGTCAGCGGACTCTCCTCGGAAGAGGACATCGAGCTTGCGACGTTCGGGGCGGGTTTGGTGGAAGGTAGCTAGAGTTGACTTGCAGAAATTGGCGTAAGCCACTCCGTTGAAGACGCTTCTGAACGATACTTTCGGACGGGACTAAAAGTCCCGGGCAGACTGGAAGTCCGCCCCACTTGCCGACCGTCCCTGAAATGATGCTTCCGGATGGGCTAAAGCCCTTGGCAAACTAAAGTTCGCACTTCGGTAGCGCGAAGGCAACGTAAGCGCCGCGAATCGTTTCCTGCGTGGAAGGTGTCAAGCCCACTTGCGCTGACGCGCAGAACACGATGTATTGGCGCCCGCCGAGTTCATACACAGCCGGCATTCCTTCGAGGGCCGCATCGAGTTGATGCTCCCACAGAATCTTTCCATTGGCGGCATCGAGCGCGCGCACTTTCTTGTCGCGCGTGCCGGTGAAGATGAGACCGCCCGCTGTTACGACCGGCCCTACCTTCGGGTAATGAGTTCCTGTGTTCTTGATTCCCTTCGCCGCCAAGTGGGGGACTTCGCCGAGGGGAATCTTCCATTGAATGGTTCCCTTGTTCAAATCATAGGCGGTCAACGAAGTCCATGGGGGCGCGATCGGAGAGAGGCCGTCGCTGGCGATCATGAAACCAAACCCGCTGTAGAAACGCTCGCCTGCGGAGGCGGCGAGCGCTTTGTCGGCTTCCGGATCTTTAGCGAGTTTGAGCATTGCCGGCAGATCTTTTGAGACAACGTAGAGTAGCCCGTTCACTGGATCGACTGCGGCTCCGCCCCAGTTCGCGCCGCCATTGTTGCCGGGCATCTGCACGGTGTTGCGTTGTCCGGGCGGCGTGAACATTCCTTCGTTACGCGCGCTCAAAATCTCATCGCGAAACTTCGCGCGGTCTGCAGGAGACAGAAACGGACTCAGATCATCGGCGGTGAATTTCTGTCTGGAAAACGGCGGAGGCTTGAGCGGAAAGGGCTGTGTCTTCCACGTCGTTTCTCCCGGCATGTCCGATGCTGGAACAGGCCTCTCCTCAATTGGCCACAGCGGCTTTCCCGTGACACGGTCGAAGACCCAAACGAAGCCTTGCTTGGTGGGAAGCGCCACGATGTCGACCGGTTTGCCTTCGTGCTGAACCGTAAGCAACTTTGGAGCAGTGGCTCCATCGTAATCCCAGATGTCGTGATGAACCATCTGGTAATGCCAGAGACGCTTTCCTGTTCGCGCGTCCAAAGCGAGCAGGCAGTCGCCAAACAGATTTGCGCCGCTGCGATCGGCTCCGTAGAAGTTGTATTTTGCGCTTGCGGTGGGCGCATAAACGATGCCGCGCTTCTCATCGACCGATAGCTCGGTCCAGACATTCGCGCCGCCGACGCGTTTCCATGCGTCCTTGGGCCAAGTGTCATAGCCGTATTCCCCTGGTCGAGGAACGGTATGGAAACTCCATGCAAGTTTCCCGGTGCGCACGTTGAAAGCTCGGATATCGCCGGGAGCCGATCCGTAACCCTGATTCGTTGCCGATCCGAGAATCAGCAGATCCTCGAACACACGGCCGGGTGTGGTGGATTGTACGAGACGAATGCTCGCCGGATCACGATCGAGTCCTTCTTTAAGATTGACGCGACCATCGACACCGAAGGAAGGAATCGCTTTTCCTGTTTTAGCGTCGATTGCGCGAAGGAAGTGGTTGCTCGCAAACAGGAGTCTGCGGTCGGATCGATCCTTACTCTCCCAATAGTTGATGCCACGGCTTGTGATCACTTTCGTGTCGGGGTCTGCCGGCAGCGCCCATACTTCCTTACCGGTGGCAGCATCGAGCGCAATGATGGAATTGTTCTTGCCGAGCACATAGAGCAAGCCATCGGCTACCAGTGGGTTGAATGAGTATTTGTTGTTGTCGCCAGTTGGATACGTCCAGGCGACTTGTAACTTGTTTACGTTCGAACGATTGATTTCCGAGAGCGCGGAGTACTGAGCTGAGTCGGCTGCGCCGCCATAGTCCGACCACGACTTCCGGCTCTGCGCCGGAGAGTTGGGCACTAACAGGAAAGCAGACGTAAGCAGGCAGGCCGAACGAATCATTCTTTACATGATGCCAGTACTTTCTATGCGGTCAGCTTTTTGCGCAGCCAGGCTTTGGCAAAGCGGAGATCGTGACGTACCGCGTGAGCCGACAGGCCAAGCGCTTGCGCCGTTTCCTCCGCCGTCATTCCGCCAAAGTACCTCATCTCTACAAGGCTGGCCATCCGTTGATCTTCTTCGGCGAGAGCTTGCAGGGCGTTATCGAGCTCGATCAGATCCAGCAACTCCTGTCCGTTTTCGCCTTCGGTCTCGAACTGGATATGCTTCTCACCGCCGGCGCGCTTTTGCGCTCCGCGGCCGCGGGCGTAGTCGACGAGCACCTGCCTCATAACTCGCGACGCAATCGCGAGGAAGTGGGATTCCCCTGCGAAGGCACGCTCTGCGTCAGACAGCTTGAGGTACGCTTCGTGTATTAGCGCGGTGGCTTGCAGTGTGTGGTCAGAACGTTCGGCGCGAAGATGGTGCGCCGCGATGCGATGAAGTTGCTGATAGAGGGCCGGGGTCAATTCGTTCAGCCCGGCGGGGTTCTCCTGACGGAGCCTTTCAAATAGCTCTGGAACCGACGTCTTCACTCATATAGAGTACTTCTTTTGGAGGGCATCTTACCGCCGCGCGGTATTTTGCGATCTAATAAATGGCTGTATGTGGCTTTACTTCCTCTCGTTTTTAATTGCAGTATCGATCGCCTTCAGTCAGCAAAGTCAACCGCCCGCCGAAAAAAAACCAGCGGTGCTCGAGGGACGGATTATTAACTCGAAAACGAGCCAACCGGTTCGCAGAGTAAATGTGACATTGCGGCCAATGGGCGTACCCGGAATGGCTGGATCAATGTCTTTTGGTCCGATGGCCCCCGCAGCTCCCTATGCGGCCACGACGGATGCGGAGGGGAAGTTTCGCATCGAGGGAGTTGAGCCCGGAATGTACCGGATGATGGCTGAACGGCAGGGCTTTGTCCGTAAGGAATATGGCGCGCGAAAAAATTCCATGATGGGCACCACCATCAATGTCACGTCGGGGCAGGAGTTGAAGGAACTCAATATCGACATGATTCCGCAGGCCGTGATTATAGGCCGTGTACTCGATGACGAAGGTGAGCCGCTGGCGCGTGTGCAGATACAGGTGATGCGCCGCCGTTACTTCCGGGGCAAGCAGCAATTGATGCCTACGGGCGGCAATATGACGATGGACACCGGAGAGTTTCGCATCGCCGATCTGGCCCCGGGCAGGTATTGGATCAGCGCCATGTATCGCCGTATGGGCATGTTTGGCGAAGGGCCGGCGCGTAATGCCGGTGATAAGCCGGAAGAAGAATATGTGACGACTTACTATCCGGGCGTGATCGATCAAGCCGGCGCGCGTCCTATCGATGTCGTCGCGGGGCAGGAGCTTCCCGGAGTCGATATTCGGTTGCAGAAGGCTCCTGTGTACCGGATCCGGGGCAAAGTGACTGGTGGAACCGAGCCTGCAAGAAATTTACGAGTGATGGTGATGCCGCGCGACTCGATGATGATGATGGGCTTCATGGGTAACGCTGGCGGGATGGTAAAGGAAGATGGGTCATTCGAAATCGGCGGCGTCCAGTCGGGGGCTTATTATGTCAGCGCAATGCATAACCAGGGCAGACCCACTGCGATGGGCAAGGTTGCCGTGGACGTCGGTCGCGGCAACGTCGAGAACGTCGCGCTCGTTTTGACGGCGCCATTGGTCCTGAACGGTGTGATTCGTATTGACGGGAACGTCGAACAGCTCGAAAAGACGGCCGGCAAGAAAATCACTTTCTCAAGTGTTCGCGTCCAATTAATGCCGATGGATGGGATGAACTTCGGAAATGCTGGTGGTGGGCAGGCGAAAGACGATGGCACGTTCACACTCGAGAATGTCGGACATGACAAGTTTCGTGTGATGGCAATGAACTTTCCACAGGGAACGTGGCTGAAATCTATTCGCGCAGGTGACCAGGAGGTGCTCGAGGCCGGGCTCGATTTGAATGCCGGTTCCCCTGGCCCCTTGCAGGTCACGCTTGGAGTAGGAACCGGCTCTGTGAGCGGGACCGTGCAGGACGCCAACCAGAAACCTGTGTCGGCCAGCATGGTGCAGTTGATACCGGATCCGATGAAAGAAGAGCGATACGATTTGTACCGCGTCGTGAGCAGCGATCAGAGCGGTCAATTCACGATGCAGGGAATTCCTCCGGGCGAGTACAAAGTCTTCGCGCTCGATGACGTGGAGCCGGGCTTATCCACTGACCCAGAGTTTCTCAAAACGCATGACAGCAAGACGACGAAACTGACGGTCAAGGAGAACAGCCAGCAGTCGGTGTCGCTGACCCAGATATCGGTGGAGTCGAACTAGCGTTCGGGTAGGGGCCCCAGGATATCGATACTGTATTTCGCCGCCAGCATCGTGAGTTTCTCCATGTCCGGCGGTGTTGGCGGTTGCGAGACGGGTTCGCTCATCTCCAGGATGAAATGCTCGAAGCCCGCAGGAGAGCACAGGACCAACATCCGCGCGGGTGTTGAGCCTTGTACCTTGAAGCCATGGGGGATCTTTCGCGGTCCGAAGACATACGCGCCTGGTCCTGCGGTCAACCATTCTTTGTCACAGATAAATGCAACTTCACCCTCGAGTACGTAGAACGCTTCGTCTTCGAGGTGATGCATGTGATATGGACTGGCGAACCCCGGCGGCATCGTCAGATGTTCCAACATCGCGAATGCGCCGTTTGTGGCGCCTCCGGTGGACCTCATGACGGTGGGCATTCCGAGAAAGAGGAATGGCGAGTCCTCTCTTGTGTTCATGTAGGGCTGCTGTTGATTGTTTGCGGGCAATGTCGGATCTCCTGTCGCTGGCCACCAAGCATATCGTCTCGGTAAATGGCTCTGTTGAAGATCACTGCTTCGGTTAGACAAATTACCGCTTCCTGCGGGCGCGGCTCGGCTTGCTTACGTGAGTTTCGGTGTACGCGGATTTTTGCAGGCGAGCACTAGTCGGAGAGCAGGTTTTCGATGAGTCCGGAGTATAGCTTCCAACGATGGATCTCTTCAGTCAATACCTTTTCGCCTGCGGTAGTGATGGCGTAAAACTTCGTCTCTCGATTGGCTTCTGTTTTTCCCCAAGTCCCTTTTATTCGACCTTGCTGTTCGAGGCGAACCAGGGCAGAGTACAGCGCACTCTGAGGAAACTGCGCATCCGGAGAGGCTTGTTGGAGGCGTATGGCAATGGCTTGCGCGTCCCGCCTTGGCGCTTTTCGAAGCGTTCCTAGGACGATCAACTCGAGGGTACCTTGCAACATCACTATCGATCTCCCGATTTCCTTGCAAATGACTGGCCGGTTGACTGAGGGTCTCTCAGGCAACCGGCCGGGGCACAAGCGAAAGCCGTGGAAAGGGTGAGTCTATTGAATGCTTCTGCGTTTGCGGGAGAAGTACAGGATGCCGGAGAGTCCGGAGCCGAGGAGGCCAAGCGTCGTAGGTTCGGGAACTTCCGACGGATCGGTCGGCATATCTGTCGAAATTTTGCCTTCATAGAGGACACCGAAGGGGCCGCCGGCGCGCTGGTAGGCCGCGATGGTCAGAATGTTCAGACCAGGCTTCAAGAAGGAGGAGATGTCGAAGTTGATGAGACCTTCGGTCGGTTGGCAGCCGATGATGCCCTGCGCGCAGAAGCCGTCCTGAACGGTCTGCGGCGCTTGGATAAGGGTAGTGTTCATGTAGACAGCGGCAGTGTCGTCCGCCCAAACGCTGAGGATTGCCGACGTGACCGGCCCGCTCGAGAGATCGAGGAAGAACGATTCGAGGAAGTTGGCGGTCGACGACAGGGCGTATGGGTTGAAGATGATCTGATTCGGAGGAACGACGGTTCCGTCGGTCTGACCGTAGCTGACCCATTTTCCGCCGGTCGCATGATTTGGCTCCCATGCGGGGTGAGGTGTGATCAATACGTTAGCGCCCGGGGTGAGGGGCGCGACCGGAGTGAAGGTTCGGTTGAAGTTGCCTTCGTTGATGCCGTCGCCGCTGGCAAAGTTTAGCGTGGCGCCGACACCGAGAGTTTGGATGGCGGCAGCAAGCACGCCCACCGTAATGCTGCGTTTCAAAAAATTGAATGTCAAGATCGTTAATTTCATTTCGAATATTTAAGTTCGGAAAGCGTTACTGACCCAGTAAACCATTGACAACACAGCGTCAACAATAGACCAAACGAATCAATTCGCCGTACTATTCCGTCAGGGATATATGAGGGAATTGGGTACGGAGTATTCCTCCTTAACCCTTTAAGCCCCCGTTCGCGTAAGATAGATCCGATGGTGTACAGGCAGGCGATTTTCGTCCTATTGGCAACTCAGTTTGTTTCCAACGCCGAAGTCCGATTCAACCGTGATATTAGGCCGATCATGTCGGATACGTGCTTTCGCTGCCACGGGTTTGATTCGAAGACACGCATGGCCGGTCTGCGGCTCGACAGGCGCGAAGAGGCGGTGAAGACCACGAAGTCCGGTATCACGCCGATCGTTCCGGGACAACCCGAGAAGAGCGCAATCATTGAGCGGATTTTCGCGACGAATCCAGCCAAGTTGATGCCGCCGAAACACGCTCATAAAGAGTTGACCGAGGCGCAGAAGAATCTGATCCGGCAATGGGTCGCCGAGGGCGCGGTCTATGAGGGGCACTGGGCTTATGAACCGGTCAAGCGGCCCGAACCTCCGCAAGTCAGCGGCAACCTGATTCGCAACCCAATCGATAACTTCATCCAGGACCGGCTTCGGCAGGACAACCTTCAGCCTTCGCCGGAAGCGGACAAACGAACGTTGATTCGGCGGGTGACGCTCGATCTTACCGGGATTCCGCCGACACCGGAAGAAGTGGATGCGTTCCTTAAGGACGAGTCGCCGACTGCATACGAAGCGGTGGTGGATCGCCTGATCGCGTCTCCGCGCCACGCCGAAATGCAGACGATGCGCTGGCTCGATGCGGTCCGGTATGGCGATACGGCAGGTTTCCATGGCGATAACCCTTGGCCTGCATGGCCGTATCGCGATTACGTCCTTCGTTCGTTCAAGGAGAACAAGCCCTTCGATCAATTCACGCGCGAGCAGTTTGCGGGCGATCTGCTTCCGAATGCTACTCGCGAGCAGATGGTTGCCGCTACGTTCAATCGTTTGAATCGGGCGTCGGCGGAAGGCGGACTTCAGCCGAAGGAATACCTCGCCAAGTATGGGGCGGATCGAGTGCGTACGACGAGCACGGTTTGGCTCGGCGCAACGGTTGGGTGCGCTGAGTGTCATGACCACAAGTTCGATCCGTATCTCGTCGAAAGACTTCTACGCGATGAAGGCTTTTTTCTCCGATATCAAGGAGACGGGCCTGATCCCGGATCGCGGCGTGAAGGCGTGGGGTTCGAAGATGCTTCTGCCATCGCCCGAGCAGGAAGCGAAGCTGGCCGAGTACGATGCGCAGCTTACGGCAGCCAGAAAAGCGCTGGCGGCAAAAGCGAAGGAGTTGCAGGAGCGGCGCTGGGAGTGGGAAGACCAACTTGTTGCGCGGCATCTCAAAGGGGAACTGGCGTGGCGCTATCAGCGTCCGATTTCCGCGACTGCCGCTAGCGGAGCTTCGCTGACGATCTACAACGACGAGCCTGTCGATGCCATGTTTTATCTCTTTGGGTCGGTTTATTCCGAGCGTAAGAATGGCGACGGGCTAGTCATCGCGTCGGGCGAGAATCCGGATAACGAAACGTACACGGTGCAGTTCAAGCCGGGTCAGGGAGTTTGGACATCGCTTGGTATCGACGTTCATCAGGATGAGAGCCTGCCGGGGAATCGTGTGGCGCGCGGCGCCGATCGATTCACGCTCACCGAGGTGGAGGCTGCGACCGCGGACGGACCGCTGGAGTTTGTTTTGGCGACGTCGCTTGAGTTCGGCGAACCGCTCGACCAGCCGGCGATGGCGGCGATCGACGGCAATCCCGCGACCGGTTGGGGAGTGTCCTTCGGCGAGTCGCGCAATCCGTTCCTTGCGCTGCGGCTGAGCAAGAAGTTAACGACCACGGCCGACACGGTCATCACTTTGAAGTTGAAGCATGACTCTGCGTATCGGCGGGCGACCATCGGACGTTTCCGCGTGGCGATGTCGGCGGCTGAGTATTCCGCGCCGGAAGGCGGCGAGTCGGCTGTGAAGTTTCGTTTGCCGGTGAAGGACGAGAGTGTACTGACCTTATCGGTCGCAACGGATCGAGGCGTTCCGCCGGCTGTCTTGAATGCGATCAAGGTTCCTGAGGAAGAGCGGACGGAGGATCAGGTTAAAGAAATCGAGAATTACTTCCTGTTCTCGCAGCCGGATTTTCAGCCGGCGATTGTTAGTCTCGCAAAACTTCAGGCTGCTCGGAATCTTCTTGAGGCGTCGATCCCGAGCGTGATCACGACTGAGAGGGTTCGGCCGCGTGTGACCCGTGTACTGTCACGCGGGAATTTTCTCGATGAGTCGGGTGAGGTTGTTACTCCCGCTATACCGGGCATTTTCGGGAAAATTTCGCCGGAGGGTCGGCAGGCGACGCGGCTCGATCTGGCGAACTGGCTTGTGTCGCAGGAGAATCCGCTGACGCCTCGGGTGTTTGTGAATCGCCAGTGGCGCGAGTTTTTTGGAACGGGTTTGTCGAAGGTGCTCGAGGATCTTGGTTCACAAGGCGAGTGGCCGACGCATCCCGAACTGGTCGACTGGCTTGCTGCGGAGTTCTTGAAGGGCTGGGACGTGAATCATTTGGTTCGCACGATCGTGACGAGCCATACGTACAGGCAGTCTTCGTTGACTACGCCGGCGCTGGAGCAGAAGGATCCCTACAATCGCCTGCTTGCGCGGCAAAGCCGGTTCCGCGTGGATGCCGAAGTTGTGCACGATATTGCGCTCTCTGTCGGCGATTTGTTGAAAGAGCGGTTCGGTGGGCCGAGCGTTAAGCCTTATCAACCAGATGGTTATCTACGCGACGATGAACTTCCCGAAGCGTGAGTATTCGGCCAGCCGTGGCGACGATCTTTATCGGCGGGCTCTGTATACGCACTGGCAACGTACGTTTTTGCATCCGACTCTTTTGGCCTTCGATGCTCCGACCCGGGAAGAGTGCACGGTGAATCGCGTCCTCTCGAATACGCCGCTGCAAGCGCTTGTGTTGTTGAACGATCCGATCTATGTGGAAGCGGCGGAGGCGTTCGGGCGGAACATCGCGGCTTCCGCGGGCAAGTCACTCGAAGGTCGGCTTGAGTGGGCGTTTTTGAAGGCGTTGAACCGTCCGCCGGATAAGCAGGAAGTGAAGATGCTGGGCGATCTGTATAAGCGAACCTTGAAGCGTCAGGGAGAAGCGGTGGCGATGACGACGGTGGCTCGCACGATTCTGAATCTGCACGAGACGATCACGAGGAACTAGCAGCCATGGATAACACGTTACGTAGAACCTTCCTGCGGCAGGGTCTGGCGGGCCTCGGATTGATTTCGCTGAATCAATTGCTGAAAGGATCGACGGGTGTGGTCGAATCCGCTGCATCACACGCCGAAAGCGAAGCGGGTCATCTTCCTTTATCAGGCAGGCGGGCCGTCGCATCTGGAGACGTTCGACTACAAGCCGAAGCTGGCGGAGATGCACGGCAAGGCCATGCCGGAGTCGTTGACGAAAGGGCAGCAGATCGCGCAGTTGCAGGGCCGTCCGCTGGTCTGCTTTGGGCCGCAGCACTATTTCAAGAAGTTCGGCAAGTCGGGGCAGGAGATGTGCAATTTGTTCCCGCACATCGGCAGTGTTGCCGACGATGTTTGCATCGTGCGCTCGATGTGGACCGAGCAGATCAATCATGATCCCGCGCATACGTTGATGAATACGGGCTCGATTATTGCGGGTCGGCCGAGTATGGGTTCGTGGGTGCTGTATGGGCTGGGGGCGGAGACGGAGAATCTGCCCGGTTTCGTGGTGTTGTTGTCTGCGGGCAAGGGCGGACAGATGCAGCCGATTGCGGCGCGCCAATGGTCGGCGGGCATTTTGCCGAGCCGTTTTCAGGGCGTGAATTTCAATTCCGTCGGCGATCCCGTCCTGCATATCAAGACGCCGAAAGGCACCGATCCTCTCACGCAGGAAGACACGATCAGATCGATCAGCGCGCTAAATCAGCATCGGAATAAGGCGCTGGCTGATCCGGAGATTCTGACGCGTGTCGCGCAGTACGAGATGGCTTTCCGGATGCAGGCTAGCGTTCCCGATCTGGTGGATATGTCGCAAGGAGCCGCAAGCTGTTCTGGATATGTATGGCGCGAAGCCGGGCGACGGATCGTTTGCTTCGAATTGCCTGCTGGCGCGGCGTCTGGCTGAGCGCGGAGTGCGATTCATTCAGCTTTATCATCGCGACTGGGATCATCACTCGGGCGTGAAGAATAACGTGATCATCAAAGGCGCAGGAAGTGGATCAGGCGACGGCGGCGCTGATTAAGGATTTGAAGCAGCGCGGGATGCTCGATGACACGCTTGTGGTTTGGGGCGGGGAATTTGGGCGGACTCCGATGTCGCAGGGCGGCGACGGGCGCGATCACCATATCAAGGGCTTCTCGTTCATGCTGGCGGGAGGCGGAATCAAGGGCGGAATCTCGTATGGGTCGACGGATGATCTCGGGTATGCCGCGGAGGAGAATCCGGTGGCGGTGCCCGATTTTCATGCGACGATGCTGCACCTGCTCGGGATTGACCATCAGCGGCTGACGGTGAAGTTTCAGGGATTGGACGCGCGGTTGACGGGAATTGCGGGTCGGGTGGTGACGGATATTTTGGTCTAGCCGCCGGGTAAGACGACTTCGAGGCGGGCTCCACCTCCCTTGCGGTTGCTGGCGTGGATCGTGCCTCCGTGTTGCTGAATGATTCCTTGCGCGACGGTGAGACCGAGGCCCGTGCCCTTGGCGTCCAGACGGCTGGTGACGAAGGCGTCGAAGATGTCGGGCAGAACGCCGGGCGAGATCCCGGGGCCGTCGTCGTCGACTGAGACGCAGACCCATGGTTTGCCGTCGCGGCCGTATCGTCTGGTGTTGGTCTCGATGTGCCCTCCGGGGTCGATGGCGTTGAGCGCGTTGCGGTAGAGGTTCACGAATACCTGAACGAGGCGGTCATTGTTCCCGATCACCGTTTCGTTGTCGGGGACGTTTGCTTCGAATTTTACTTGGCTCGCTTTTTCGTCGATTCCGACTAAAGCCCACGCTTCGTCGACGATTGCTTTGAGGGAGACGCTTTCGGTGGTTTGTTTTCTTACTCTCGCGAAATCGACTAGGCCTTCACTGATGGTGCGCAGGCGCTGTGTGACACGGAGCATGCGGCTGAGACGGTCCTGGGCGGGGGGCTGAGGGACGGTTTCGAGGAGCTTTTCGATCGATCCGTGCAGGACGGCTAGCGGGGTGTTCATTTCGTGCGCGACGCTGGCGCTGAGCAGGCCGAGGCTGGCGAGGCGGTCCTGGGCTTCGAGGTGATCGAGGGCTTGGCGAAGCTGCGTCACGGTTTGGTTCCGCGAGTGCATGATCTGGCCGATTTCGTCTTCGGTGATGAAGCGGTCTTCGATCAGCTCGTGCTCGCGGTCACCACGGCGTGTGGCCTCGTCTGCCGAGAGCATCAGCTGAATCGGCTCGTAGACATAATGCGGCATGATGACGAACTCGAGCAGCGCGACGGCGAAAACGTAAAGGACTCCCAGAACTATTAAGAGTGTTACTTTGGCTCGCTCGACTACATCGTCGTAAACGAGATTCGGTAAAGTAATTCGCCGGTAAAGACTGGTTTTTGGATCTTTACGGTATAAAATGTCGCTATTGGGTGTGTTCTGCCAGACCTCGCCCGGGTGCGCATCGAGCCAGGATTGGATTTCGGGCGGGAGTTGGAGCTCTCTGGCGGAACCTTCGCGGTAGTCGTAGGTAGCGATTTTGGGTAGCCGCAGAAGAGGCCTGTCGGCTGCGAAGATTTCCGTTATCAGACTGATTTCAATTGTCTTGGCGGTCGCGACGCGCCTCTCGAACGCGGGAATTAACGCCAGATAGACCGAAACGCTCAGTACCAGGAAAAACAAATTGTGGAGAACGATGAGCTTCGGGCGGATGTGGAGATTGCCGAATGTGCGTCCGAGGCCGCTTGCGGGCGTTATCTGTGGCATAACGAGATTCGTTCTCGCGAAACAAGAATTCTTGCTGTATGCATAAAACCAATAGAACGTTGTCCGTCCCGTACCTGTAATGGCGCTCATCTTTCCGAAATCTACTGATAAGTATGTGAGAATCGGCGCCGCGGTGCTAGGGCTGTTGGCGGCCGGCGGCGGGGCGCTGGCGATGTTCGTCGGGTATCCGAAGGTCATCATGACCGGGTATCAGCCTGTCCAGCCTGTCCCTTACAGCCACAAGCTTCATGCCGGCGATCTGGGCATGGACTGCTATTACTGCCACTACACGGCCAATAAGTGCGCCCACGCGGCCGTCCCGCCGACGGAGGTCTGCATGAACTGCCACACGCGCGTGAAAGCCGACACAGTCCCCGGCTTGAAAAAGTTCGCGACAGCTACGAAACCGGCAAGCCGATTGAGTGGGTGCGCGTGCATCGGGTGCCGGACTACGTGTTCTTCAACCACCAGGCGCACGTCACGGCCGGAGTGAGTTGCGTCAGCTGCCATGGGCGCGTTGATCAGATGATCGAAGTGAAGCAAGTCGAGCCGCTGAATATGGCCTTGTGCCTCGATTGTCATCGCAATCCGGCCCCGCATATCCGGCCGGTCGATCAGGTGACGAATCTTGCGTGGAAGCCGGACCGCGATCCAGCCGAGATCGGCCGCGAAATCATCAAGGCGCGCGGCATCAATCCTCCGGAGAACTGCTCAGGTTGTCATCGATGATCCAGATCACAAAGAAGCTGACCGGCAAGAAGTACTGGCGCAGCCTCGACCAGTACTACCAAACGCCCGAGTTTCAGGACTGGCTCAACAAAGAGTTTCCGACGCAAGCGCAGGAGATGCTCGACGAGCCTTCGCGGCGCAATGTTCTGAAGCTGATGGCTGCTTCGTTCGCGCTCGGCGGGCTGACGGCATGCCGCCGTCCGGTTGAGCATATCCTGCCGTATTCGCGCGGCGTCGAAGATTGCATTCACGGCAAGCCGCTCTTCTACAACACGGTGATGTCGCTGGGCGGATCGGCCACGGGCTTGACGGCTCGAGACGAATGAGGGCCGGCCGACCAAGATCGAAGGCAATCCCGACCATCCGTGGAGCCTCGGCGCGACGCGCGGCTACCATCAGGCTTCGGTCCTGTCCTTATACGATCCCGGAGC
Organism: Bryobacteraceae bacterium; assembly: GCA_963844855.1. Taxonomy (GTDB): domain Bacteria; phylum Acidobacteriota; class Terriglobia; order Bryobacterales; family Bryobacteraceae; genus DASQDN01. The sequence continues at coordinate 130,930 of CAWJQP010000010.1, read as the reverse complement.
GGATGCCGGCGTTCGAGGCGACGGGAAAGATTCAGACTGGAACGGATTCACCAGCTACGTTCAGGACTTTGTCAGGGTTCGCTTGGTAATGGCGCGGGTCTGCGGTTCCTGAGCGAGCCGATCAATTCGCCGTCGTTTACCGCCGTTAAGAAACATGCGCTTACGCGCTTTCCGGCTGCCAAGTGGGTGGAATACAGCCCGGTTCACACCAACGCGACGGCGCAGCCGGTGGTTCCTCGGATCGCGTTCGATAAAGCGGCAGTTGTGGTTGCGCTCGATAGCGACTTTCTTGGGTCTCGACGACACGACAGTGCGTCGCGGTGAAAGAGTTCGTCCGCGGCGGACGGAAGGTCAACGACGAGAATCCGGTGATGAACCGGCTGTATGCGGTGGAGCCCCAGTTCTCGGTTACCGGCGCTGCGGCCGATCATCGCTTCCGGATGAAGAGCTCCGAGATTGCGGGTTTCGCCGGAGCGTTGTTGGGCGCGGTTCAGTCGCAGGCCGCTGAAGGTCGTCGGGCAGGGAAGCTCGATCAGCCGACAAAGCGTTGTCGGCGATTGCGAAGGATCTGGCCGCCAATCGCGGCAAGTCGGTTGTGGTTGCGGGGCCGAGGCAATCCGGCGGCGGTTCATCAGATCGTTCATCAGATCAACCAGGCTCTTGGCAATGTCGGGCCGGTGGTGACGTATCTGAAGCCTGCTAGCGATCAGGCGCGGCCTCAACTCGACGCGCTTAAGGAACTGGCTGGCGAGATGGCGAACGGGCAGGTGAACACGCTGGTGATTATCGGCTGGAATCCGGCGTTCAACGGCGCCTGCCGATCTCGAGTTCGCAGCCAACCTGAAGAAGGTCGCCAATATTATTTATCTGGCGCAGGATCTCGACGAGACCGCGCATGGCTTCGAAGTGGGCGATCCCGGCGGCGCACTATCTCGAGAGCTGGGGCGATGCTGTGGCGTTCGGACGGCACGGCGAGCATCCAGCAACCGACGATTCAGCCTCTCCATGGCGGCAAGACCGCGGCGGAGCTGGTTGCGTCTAGTCAGCGGCTACAAGGATCTGAAGGCTTACGACATCGTTCGGAATTACTGGCTTCCGGTTGTCGGCGGCGAGAAGGCATGGCGCAAGGCGCTGCACGACGGTGTGATCCGGCCTGCGCTCTGCTGCTGCTGCCGGTTCCGACAGCTCCGGTGTTCGACACGGCTACACCTGCTCCTGCCTACGGGCGGGTATGAAGTCATCTTCGTGCCGAGCTGGTCGGTTTTCGACGGCCGGTTCGCGAACAACGCCTGGCTGCAGGAAACGCCGGATCCGATGACGAAGCTGACCTGGGACAACGCCGCGCTCGTCAGCCCGGCGACCGCCAGGAAGCTGGCAGTCGCGATGGGCGATGTGATCTCGATCGAGCGCAACGGCCGCAAAGTCGAAGGCCGCTGTCATGATTCAACCCGGCCAGGCGGACGACACGATCGTGATCCCGGTCGGTTATGGCCGTACGAAAGTCGGTCAGGTAGGCGAGGGCGCAGGCTTCAACGCGTACAAGATCCGCACCTCCGACACATTCGGGTTCGGCGGCGGATTCAACGTGTCGCAAGACGGGCGGCATTTATCCGCTTGCGCGCACGCAGGAATTCGACTACCAGGAAGAGCCGAAGCTCGTCGGATTCCAGGAAGAAGTCGTTCGTCCGATCGTTCGCGAAGGCACGCTCGAGCAGTTCAAGAAAGAACCCGCAGTTCGCGCAGGAGATGGTGGAGCATCCGCCGCTCAAGTCGCTTTACGGCGACTACGATTATTCGAAGGGCCAGCAATGGGCGATGGCCATCGACCTGAACGCCTGCATCGGCTGCAATGCCTGCATGGTCGCCTGCCAGGCCGAAAACAACATCGCCGTGGTCGGCAAGGAGCAAGTGGCGCGCGGCCGCGAGATGCACTGGATCCGCATCGATCGCTACTACACGGGACCGGCGGACGAGCCGCAGGTTGTCACCGCGCCGATTCCTTGCATGCAGTGTGAAACGGCGCCATGCGAGAACGTCTGTCCGGTGGCGGCGACGGTTCATAGCCCGGAAGGCTTGAACGACATGGTGTACAACCGCTGCGTCGGAACCCGCTACTGCTCGAACAACTGTCCTTATAAAGTTCGCCGCTTCAACTTCCTGAACTGGCACATCAACGAAGCCGAAGTCACCGAAGATGGTTTATAACCCCGAAGTGACTGTCCGCATGCGCGGCGTCATGGAGAAATGCACGTACTGCGTGCAGCGCATTCAGAACGCCAAGATCGACGCCAAGGTCGAGGGGCGCCGATGGCTGAAGGACGGCGAAGTCAGCTCCGGCCTGCGCGCAGACCTGTCCGTCGGACGCGATCGTCTTCGGCAATGTCAACGATCCGGAAAGCCGGGTGGCAAAGATGAAGCTGTCGCCCCGAAACTACGCGATGCTCGCGGAGTTGAACACGAAACCGCGTACGACTTACCTGGCAAAGCTGCGCAATCCGAATCCGGAACTGGAACCTGTAACTGCCGCGGAGGAACACCATGGCTGATTTGGCAATCAAAGATCCGCACGTAACGCCGGTGCTGGTGGAGGGCAATCCTTCCCTACACAAGGTCACGAACGACGTTGCGCAGATCGTCGAGGGAATCAACAGAAACGTTCCGATTCAGTGGTACATCGCGCTCGCGATTACGGGCAGCATTACGCTGCTGCTGTTCGCGATGCTCGGCTACCTGGTCTTGACCGGCATCGGCGTCTGGGGCAACAACCAGCCGGTCGGCTGGGCGTGGGACATCACGAACTTCGTCTTCTGGATCGGTATCGGCCACGCCGGCACGCTGATCTCCGCCATTCTGTTCCTGTTCCGGCAGAAGTGGCGTACGTCGATCAACCGCGTTCGCTGAAGCGATGACGCTGTTCGCCGTTGCCTGCGCTGTTGATTTATCCGCTGTTCCACACCGGCCGTCCGTGGCGCGCTGCCTACTGGCTGCTGCCGCTGCCGAATACTCATCTCTGGCGTTTGGCCGAACTTCCGCAGCCCGCTGGTTTGGGACGTTTTCGCGGTCTCGACGTACGCGACGGTGTCGGCGCTGTTCTGGTATGTGGGACTGGTTCCCGGATCTGGCGACGCATGCGCGATCGGGCGACCGGTCTTGGCGCAGAAGATCTACGGAGCGCTGAGCCTCGGCTGGCGCGGATCGGCGCGCCACTGGCGCAACTACGAAATGGCGTACCTGATCCTGGCCGGCCTTTCGACGCCGCTGGTGCTTTCCGTACACTCCGTCGTTTCGTTCGACTTTGCGACGTCGGTCCTTCCGGGCTGGCACACGACGATCTTCCCGCCGTACTTCGTCGCGGGCGCGATCTTCTCGGGATTCGCGATGGTCGTGACGCTGATGGTGATCGCGCGCTGGGCGTTCCAGATCGAGCATCTGGTCACGATCAAGCACCTCGAGAACATGAACAAGATCATGCTCGCGACGGGCACGATCGTCGGCTACGCGTATGCGACCGAGTTCTTCATCGCCTGGTATAGCGGCAACCCGTACGAGCGGTTCGTGTTCATCAACCGCGCGTTCGGGCCTTACGCCTGGGCCTACTGGACGATGGTTAGCTGCAACGTGATCTCGCCGCAGTTCTTCTGGTTCAAGAAGCTGCGCACGAGCGTGCCGTTCATGTTCGTCCTTTCGATCTTCGTGAACATCGGTATGTGGTTCGAGCGCTTCGTGATCATCGCGACGCTCGCTGCACCGCGACTTCCTGCCGTCGAGCTGGGGCTACTTCCGTCCCACCTGGGTCGACATTCTGACCTTCCTCGGAACGTTCGGCCTGTTCCTTACGCTGTTCCTCTTCTTTGTGCGCTTCCTGCCGATGATTGCAGTCAGTGAAGTGAAGGGCATGATGGCTCATCGAGCACATGCATCACGATGCGCACGGACACGGCCCGAAAACGCATGACACGTCGCCGGGGTTGGCTCCTGTTACGGGAGGTGGCGCACTAATGGCTGTCGAAACATACCAATAGCCCCGCGTTGAAAGAGAAGTCAGTCTATGGCGTCGTGGCCGAGTTTGATCGCCCCGAGGACGCTGGTCTCTGCCGGTCATCGAATTCATCACCACCTGGGCTACAAGAAGATCGACGCGCTCACTCCGTTTCCGATTCACGGAATCGACGACGCGATTGGCGTACCGCGCTCGATCCTCGGCTATATCGTGTTTGGATTCGGGGTGTTCGGCCTTGCTTAACGCGATCTTCATGATCTGGTACACGAACGGGTACGACTATCCGCTGGTGATCGGCGGCAAGCCGCTGTTCGCCTGGGAATTTTCGATTCCGGTGATGTTCGAGCTGACGATTCTGCTTTCGGCCTTTGCGGCTGTCTTCGGAATGTTTGCGTTGAACGGTCTTCCGAAGTTTTATCATCCGATCTTTGAGATGGAAGGCTGGGAAAGGGCGACCGACGATCGCTATATGTTGGTGATCGAGGCTTCCGATCCTAAGTTCGATATCGAGCAGACTCCGAGGATCTTGTCCGAGCTTGGCGCGTTGCGAACCGAGGTGATCGCCAAATGAAGCGGCTGATTCTCACCTCTGTAACGGTTCTGCTGACGGGCTGCGCAACGCAGGCCTCGCGCAATACTCCGGTGACAATTATTCCTGACATGGACTATCAGGAGCGCTACGAGCCGCAAGGCGATCGGACGTTTTATAAGAGCAGGTCGGAAAGGAAGAACTAAGCAAGCATCCGATCTTTGGCGACAATCGCGCCAGCCGCCGGCCTGTCGAAGGAACGGTCGCGCGCGGCACGCTGGTCGAGGACGATGGCTTTGCAACCGGTGTCGTAGACAACATGTACATCGGCCGCAACCCGCTTAAGGTTGATGCGGAGTTGTTGGCGCATGGACAGCGGCGGTTCAATACCTATTGCTCGCCGTGTCATGACCGGACAGGGCAGGGCCGTGGTGTGGTCGGACAACGCGCCATCTGGATTCCGACCAACCTGCAGGAGCCCCGTGTGAAAGACATGAACGACGGGGAAATTTTCAACGTGATTACCATATGGACGCCGGTCGATGCCTTCGTATAGGTTCCAGGTTGTCGACAGAGATCGATGGGCGATTGTCGCGTACGTGCGCGCGTTGCAGCGAACGTCGACGGCGACAGTCGCCGATGTGCCGGAAGACAAGCGCGCGGAATTGAAATAGCATGATACAACACGCTACTCACCTACAGGATTCTTACCGGATCGATCCGGCGCTTTGGACGCGCGGACGCAACGCGATTGCGTTTGTCGCTCTCATCAGCTGGATTGCCGCGATCGCGGGGTATTTTCTGGACCCAGCTCGGTTCTTCCAGTCGTATCTTGTTGGCTTTCTGTTCAGTATCTTCATTCCGCTTGGTGGTTTGTTCTTCCTGATGGTGATGTTCCTCACGGGATCCGCCTGGAGCGTGACGATGCGGCGCATTGTCGAGAATATGGTCGTGACTCTGCCGCTCGGATTTCTGTTGTGTATTCCGGTCTTGTTGGGGATGACAACTCTGTATCATTGGGCTCATCCGGGCGCAGCCGATCATGACGCGTTACTCAAGGCTAAGGAAGCGTTTCTGAATCCAACGAGCTTTGCTTACCGCACGATCATTTACTTCCTGTTGTGGAGCATTTGGGCGACGCGGATCTATCGGCATTCGACGCGGCAGGACACGACGAAGAGTCTCGATCAGATGCACGCGATCTCTCGCTGGAGCGCTCCGGGTCTGTTGATGCTGGTGCTGAGCGGGACGCTGGCTGCGTTCGATTGGAGCATGTCGCTCGATCCGCACTGGTATTCGACGATTTTCGGCTTGTACTGCTTTGCAGGCGGCGCGTTCGCCTTCATGGCGACTTGGCTGCTGATTCTGGTGGCCTTGCGCAAGAAGGGCGTCCTGGCGAATACGGTCAACGTCGAGCATTATCACGATCTCGGCAAGTGGATGTATGCGCTTACGATTTTCTGGGCTTACATCGCGTTCTCGCAGTACCTGCTGATCTGGTACGCGAATATCCCGGAAGAGACGATCTGGTTCCTGCACCGGTTTGAGGGGACCTGGAGTTGGGTCAGCGCTCTGCTGCTGTTCGGCCACTTCATTATTCCGTTCCTACTCATGTCGTTCCGATCAGCCAAGCGGAATTTGAAAGCTTTGACGTGGATGGCTGTGTGGTTCCTGGTCATTCAGTACATCGATTTTTACTGGCAGGTGATGCCGACGTTCTATCCGCACGGGGTTGCGCCGCACTGGCTGGACATCGCGTGCCTGGTGGCCCCGGCGAGCGCGATGGGACTGGTTTTCTGGTCGAAGATGAAGGCTCATGCTCTGATGCCGATCGGCGATCCGCGGTTTGCGCAGTCGCTCGGGTTCCAGAACGCGTAAGGAGTAGGTGAGAGATGGATCATTCCGAATATCGAGAAGAGATACTCCACGGCGACCATCCGCAGAGTTACGACCACAGTGAGCCGCATGCACGCTCTATCGCTGCTCTACATGGCTGCGACCGTAGTCGGTCTGGCTTTGGTTGGGATCGCGATCCAGGCTTACTACGACTTGATTGAGTCGAAGGAAGTGTACGAACAAGTGCTGTCCCAGGATAACTGGCAGCTTCAGGATCTGCGGAATAAAGAGCAGTGGGAACTTACGCATTACGGATACGTCGACAAGAACAAGGGTGTAGTCCGGGTTCCGATCGAGCAGGCGATGCAAGCTGGTTGCGCAGGACGCTGCCGAAAACAAACCGAAGTATCCAACGAATTCGTATCGTGTCAAGACGGCCGCCGAGCTGGCGGCTGGTGGAGCGCCCGCGGCTGCTGGAGCCGCGACGCCTCCGGCGAGGTACTCCAGCGCCCGGTGGAAGTAGTCCGAATGTGCAACAACCAACGCCTGCGCCGCAGTAAGTAGTTTCGTTGCGGCATCGCTGATGCTCCTGTGCGCGCCGCTTGTGCGAGCGCAGGTAAACCAGTTGCCGTCCGAGTTGGTGGGTGTCGATGTCGTACGAGCATATCGGCACGAAGGTCGATCTCGATCTGCAGTTTACGGCCGAGAACGGATATCAGATTCCGCTGCGGCAGTTGTTCCACAAAGGCAAGCCGGTCTTGCTGAATTTTGTGTATTACCGCTGCCCGATGTTGTGCAATCTGGTGCTGAACGGGCAGACCGCGGCGCTTGCGGGATTTGGCTTGGACCGCAGGCAAAGAGTTTGACATCGTGACGATCAGCATCGCGCCGGAGGAGACAGTTTAATCTGGCGCAGGCGAAGAAGAAGTATTATCTCGAGACTTATGGAAGACCGAGCCAGCGGCGGCTGGCAGTTTCCTGACGGATTTTCAGGGCAACACGAAGAGACTGGCCGATCAGGTTGGATTTCAGTATCGCTGGGACGAGAAAACGCAGCAGTGGGCGCATGCGGCAGCGGTGATGCTGCTGACGCCGGACGGCACGGATCTCGCGGTATCTGTATGGCGTGCGGTTCAAGGAGCGGGATTTGCGGCTCGGGTTGACCGAGGCGTCAGAAGGCAAGCTCGGGAGTGTTGGCGGACAAGTTGCTGTTGTTCTGTTTTCATTACGACCCGGAGGCAAAGGGCTATGTCCCGTTTGCGCGCAACATCATGAAGACCGGCGGCGCTCTGAGCGCGGTGATGTTGGGGTTTGTCATTAGTTTTCTGTTCCGGCGGGAGCGTCACGTCGTCTCCTGCCGAGTGGAGTGGCTACCGTAAAATGAACTGGCTTCGCGATTGGATGATGGGCCGCAGCAGGCGTCGACGCTGGCGCCGAATATCGACAACCTGTTCATGTTCATCTCGGCGATCAACACGTTCTTCTTTGTGTTGATCGTCGGCCTGATTCTTGTGTTCGTCAAGAAGCTACCGGCGCCGTTCGGCCGAACGAGATTACGCCGCATATCACGCATAACCAGAACGCTTGAAATCGTTTGGAGCGTGATCCCGCTGTTTATCCTGATCGGCATTTTCTTCTGGGGTTTTCACGGATATGTCGTGGCGCAGATCGCGCCGGCAAATTCGATCGAGATTCAGGTGACGGCGAAGAAGTGGGTTTGGCAGTTCGAGTATCCGGACGGGATGCGCACGTTGAACGACATTCCACGTGCCGGTGAACCGGCCCGTTCGGCTCGTGATGAGCTCGGAGGACGTGATTCACAGCTTCTTCGTGCCGGCGTTCCGCATTAAGAAGGACGTGCTGCCGGATCGATACACCGAAGTTTGGTTCCATGCGACAAGGCCGGGCGTCCATCAGGTTTTCTGCACGGAATATTGCGGCAAGGGCCACTCGGACATGCTCGCGCGAAGATTCACGTCGACGACGAAGCGACCTATCAGAAGTGGCTGGTCGAGGGCGACGAAGAAATGAAAAAGATGCCGCTGCACGGAACTCGGCCAGCTGATGTACGAGAACCGCGGCTGCGCGACGTGCCACTCGCTCGACGGCACGCGCGGCCAGGGTCCGACGCTGGAAGGGTTTGTTCGGAGCAGACGCATCAGTTCGCCGACGGCACTTCGGCTGTGGCGGATGAGAACTACATCCGGGAATCGATGCTCGAGCCGCAGAAGCAATGTCGTGCAGGGTTACGAGCCGATCATGCCGACCTATCAAGGGCTTGATGCGCGACCGCGCGAATTGCTGGGCGCGATCGAGTATATCAAGACGTTGAAGTAGGACTAGGCGTCTATAATTGTAAGGGATTTTACTATGGCAGATGTTCACGCCGCACCATCACGCGCCGGGCGAGAATTACCTGAACTCGCCGAAGGGCTTGAAGTGCTGGCTGCTGACGGTCGACCACAAGCGGATCGGCGATCATGTATCTCTGGTCGGTCCTGTTCGCTTCTTCCTCGGCGGCATCATGGCGCTGCTGGTTCGCATCGAGCTGCTGACGCCGAAGCAGACCATCATGACGGCGGAGGCCTACAACCAGGTCTTCACGCTGCACGGCGCGATCATGGTGTTTCTGTTCATCATTCCGTCGGTTCCGGCGGCGCTCGGGAACTTCGTCTTGCCACTGATGCTCGGCGCCAAGGACGTCGCGTTCCCGCGGCTGAATCTGTTGAGCCTGTACATCTACTGGGCCGGCGCGCTGATGGCTCTCGGCGCGATCCTGCTTCGGCGGCATCGACACGGGCTGGACGTTCTACACGCCGTACTCGACCACGACGGGCGGCGCGGTCGGCTTGATGGCGCTGGCGGTCTTCGTGCTCGGCTTCTCGTCGATCTTCACCGGCGTTAACTTCATCGCCACGATTCACAAGCTGCGCGCTCCCGGCATGGGCTGGTTCCAGCTGCCGCTGTTCGTCTGGTCGATGTATGCGACCGCGCTGATTCAGGTGATGGCGACGCCGGTGCTCGGGATCACGCTGCTGCTGCTGTTCATGGAACGGCGTGTTCCACGTCGGTATCTTCGATCCGGCGCTCGGCGGCGATCCGGTGCTCTTCCAGCACTTCTTCTGGTTCTATTCGCATCCGGCCGTGTACATCATGATCGTGCCGGGATTTGCGATCATCTCCGAGATCATCCCGGTCTTCTCGAAGAAGACGATCTTCGGCTACAAGGCGATCGCGTTCTCATCGGTCGCCATCGCGATCGTCGGCTTCCTGGTGTGGGGACACCATATGTTCGTCAGCGGCCAGTCGACACTGGCGGGCGCGATCTTCTCGTTCCTGACGTTCCTGGTCGCGATTCCGTCGGCCGTGAAGGTCTTCAACTGGCTGGCGACGATGTACCGCGGCTCGATCGATCTGCAGTGCGCCGATGCTGTACGCGATCTCGTTCCTGCTGCTGTTCTCGATCGGCGGACTGACGGGCATCTATCTTGGAGCGCATGGCGGTCGACATTCACCTGCACGACACGTACTTCATCGTGGCCCACTTCCACTACGTGATGATGGGCGGCACGGTGATCGCGTTCCTCGGCGGGCTGCACTACTGGTGGCCGAAGATGTTCGGCCGCATGTACAACGAGAAGCTCGCGCGCGATCGGCTGCGCTCTGGTGTTCATCGGCTTCAACGTGACGTTCTTCACGCAGTTCCTGCTGGGAACTCGCGGCATGCCGCGCCGCTATTACAACTATCTGCGACCAGTTCCAGCAGCTGCACGCAGTTCTCCACCTTCGGATCGTGGATTCTGGGCGCGGGACTGTTCCTGACCGCCGCGTATCTGCTGGCGACGTTCCGCAAGCCGATGGATGCGCCGATGAATCCGTGGGGCGGCACGACGCTCGAGTGGGAAGCGCAGTCGCCGCCGATCACGCACAACTTCGATTTCGATCCGGTCCTGAAGCATGGACCGTACGACTTCCGACCTGAGAGGCCAAAGCTAGATGAACCAGTCCATCACGGCTGATCACCGCAGTTGATAAGCACGGCGAGCATCACTGCCGAACACGACCCGCGGCTGCAGCACCACTTCGCGACGTTCGAGCAGCAGTTCGATGCCGCGAAGATCGGGATGTGGCTGTTCCTCGCGACGGAAGTCCTGCTGTTCGGCGGGCTGTTCGTCGGCTTCGCGCTTCAGCAGGCGGCGCATCCCGCAGGCGTTTCTCGCAGCGCACCATCACCTCGATAAGAGCCTGGGCGCGCTGAACACCGTTGTGCTGCTGTTTTCGAGCTTCACGATGGTGATGGCGGTTCACTCGGCCGCAACGAATCAAGCAGAAGAAGCTGATCGTTAATCTGATCATCACGCTGGTCTGCGCGGGCATCTTCCTTGTCGTCAAGTACTTCGAGTATCGACCACAAGTTCCACGACGGACTGCTGCCGGGCACGTTCTATTCGCATAAGGGCGACACGGTCCCGAATCAGTTCATCTTCTTCAGCTTCTACTTCATGATGACCGGGCTTGCACGGGCTTCACGTTGCTCGGCGGCATGGTCGCGATTACGTGGGCTGCTGCTGAAGGCGATGCGCGGCGACGTTCGACTCCACGTACTACACGCCGGTCGATCTGGTCGGGCTGTACTGGCACCTGGTCGATCTGATCTGGATTTACCTGTTCCCGCTGCTGTACCTGATTACCTAAGGAGCCAATGATGGCACTCGATACTACTGACGCAGCATCACACCCAAGCGCACGACCACGAAGCACACGTTCATGGCGGTCCCAAGCTCTACGGCGCGGTGCTGGCGGCGCTGCTGATCCTCACCGTCATCACCGTCGGAGCGTCGATGATCGACTTGGGGTGGCGGGCATGGCGAACGTCATCATCGCCATGCTCATCGCTATCGATCAAGGCATCGCTGGTGGCGCTGTTCTTCATGCACCTGCGCTGGGACAAGCCGATGAGCGCGATCATCTTCTGCAGCACGCTGTTCTTCCTGGGGCTGTTTCTGATCGGCTGCTATACGGACCAAGTGGCTCGGCCGTGGCCTGAGCCGACGAATTTGAAGCCGCCTGTGGCGAAGCCGGGCCCGCCTGCTCCTGGGGCTACAGGTACAGGCGCGGCTCCTCCGGCTGGCACTATTCCGGCTCCTGCTGCTCCGGGCGCTCCGCCTCCGGCTGCACATTAGCGCCTAATTGCGAAAATTGGCGGGATAACCAACCGCCCCTGTTAGTCAGACGGCTCATCATTCTTTTCTTAGGAAGGTTTTGATTTTTGCCGGCGTACGGACGTATCCTCTTCGCCGACCAACGGGAGGCTCCTTGCTGGCGTCCTTCCCTGTTCTTCACAACCGCCGATTCGCCGTGCTTCCATTCGCACTCAAAGAGTATTTGCCGCCACCCCAGGGGCCGTTTGGCGTTCTTGATCTTGGGAACGGGTGCTGCCATCTCAGTGTCGAACTCTCCCGTCTCGTCTTCCATGCCAGCTCGGTTCTGCCGCGACCTCGCAGTCACCCGAACTCGGCGATTTGCTACAAACTCGCTTCCTTACGCGGCTGCGCGTTGGGCCGCAGCCTGCCTGGCTTTGCTATTGCGCAATGGTTCGTACACTTCTCCGCTTACCCACAAGCGATGCAGCAAAATTCCTAGTTTCCGAGCCACCGCTACAATCGCCCGCTTCTTCGCATTCTTGCCGCCCCGTTGCGCCAGCTTTCAGCCCCAACGTCTGAGATCCGTGTCCGGTCCGTGGTACCCGAGTATGTAATGCGCTCCTTGTACCAGCATCTTCCGTAGATAGGTTCGCCTTCTTTCGTGATCCCCAGTTGTGGCTGCTGCTCGCCCGATTCGCTCCGCTTCGGCCGCAATCCCACATAGCAGCCTACGTCCCAGCTCTTCCGGAAACGCTCCGGATCTTCCACCGTCAGCACGAACGTCAAAGCGATCAATGGTCCCACTCCTTTGATTTGTTGTAAGAGTTCGGTCTCCGGATATTTCTCCGTAGCGATCTGCTTCAGTTCGGCTTCGCAGGCTTTGATCTTCTCTGTCAAGGACTCCACTTGCTGCAACAGCGGTCTCAGCCCTGCTTGTAGTTCCATTGGCAGTCCTGCCGCTTGTTTCTCGCCCATCGCGTCGGCATCGCAAGTCGGAAGCCGTTCGCCCGCTGCCTTGGTTAGCCCACGCGCCGCATTCACCAAACTCGTTCGCGCGTCCAGCAGTGCCGCTCGAACCTTGATTCGCATCAGGTCTGTTTGCGCTTGCTCTCAGCGACACTTTCCGAGCCGCGAATTTCACTTTTCGACGAACGCTTTCAACCTTGCTAGCGCCTGGTCCCATTCTGCCGAGACCTGAGTAAGGTAGTCTCGGATTTCTCGAATCGGCTGCGGATCCAATTCGAAGAGGCTTTCACGGCCTGCTCGGATACCGCGCACAATTCCGACATCTTGCAGGACGCGAAGATGTTTCGTGATGGCCTGCCGGGTGAGTTTGGACCCTTCGGTTAAACGAGCAATCGAATGCGGCTGACCGCTGGCGAGCCTGGTCACCAGCGATAGCCGCGTTTCGTCGCCCAGGGCAGAAAAAACGTGCGCCTGTGCTTTTCGTTTGGCCCCACCGCTACGGGTTCTTTCCCGACATAGGCTTCAATGTTGGTCATTTGCTCCGACCATCCGCCCTCATTGCTGCGAAATGCTTCGGGACGGCGGTTTGCGGGAAGTTTGTCGAAGCCCGACTCCGTGACTACGAGAAGCGTGCCGTTGGCGGTCTTCTCCAATCTGAACTCGACGAGTGTGGGCGGTTCCTTCGAGTAGTCTGTCTTGGGGTCTACCGCGTAGGGATGCCATGTAAAGGAAAACAACCGCTCGGGTTCCATCGCCTGTACTTCCACCTCCCACTTGAGATGCTCGTAGCCAGGATAAGTGATGTGGCCGCGCGAGGTTTGGCCGGGCGCAAATGGGCCGTCCAACTTGACACGGAACCATTCCCCAAACTCGCGATGATCCGTAAGCGCCTGCCAAACTCGTGAAATTGGAGCTTTCAGTTCGATTCGCTTTTCAATACGATCTGTCGTAGTCATAGATATGCAACCTCTAAGTTGCATATTAGCACCACCGATCGCTTCATGCAAATATGCTATCTCACGGTATGCTTAGCTTCGCAGTTGATCATCCACTTGATGCCAAACTTGTCGTTTACCATGCCGAATGCTTCCGCCCAGTATGTCTTGTCGAGGGGCATAACCACCGAGCCCTCTTTGGCGAGTTCGCGAAGATTTGTTTGGCTTTTTCCGGATCGTCCAGTCCGATTGCCAGGCTGATGTTGCCTCCGCTTGCTTGAGAGTCGGGCCTCGGGTCGTCGCACATCATGATGGTGGAATTACCGACTTTGATTGTGCAATGCATGATGTTTTCCGCGGCACCCATGTCTTTCATCGGGGACTCGCCCACGGTCTGAGTGAATAGCACTTCGGCGTCGAGAGCGCTCTTGTAGAATTCGATCGCATTCCGGCAATTCCCTTTGAATGCGATGTACGGATTTACTCCTAGCATTCCTACATCATAGTTCGCTTTGCTAAGGTTGAGGCGTGGCAAAAATTGTCAATTCCCGATGCGTATTGGCGGTTCGCGATCTTGCTATATCGATGCGTTACTACGTAGACGTCCTGGGATTTCAAAAGGACCCAATCGATGCTGAGGGTTGGAGCTTCCTGACGCGTGACTGCTTCCGGGTCATGCTGGGTGAGTGCTCCGACGCTGCGCCAGCAGCAGAGCTAGGAGATCACTCCTATTTCGCGTATTGGAATGTCGAAGGAGTGGATGAGCTGTACAAGGAGCTTGTGTCAAAAGGCGCCATCGTTTCCTCGGCGCCGACGGACAAGCCATGGGGCTTGCGGGAATTCGGTCTGCGCACGCCGGACGGTCACAGGATAGTTTGCGGCGAGCTGATCTAGTTCAAACCTAATAAGGCGGCTGGATTGGTCTTGCTCATCACGTCCAGGTCGGCCGTCGAAAATCCGGCGTCTTTGAGGGTTTTCAGGAACGCGAGGAATCCATCCGGATGGAGCGGGTTCCCAGGCTGTCCGAGATCGCTCGATAGTACGCAGTTCTCGGGACCCACTGCTCGGATGGCGTCGACGTATTGTTTCACTTCGAAGACTTTGGTTGGGCCGGTCAGGGCATTGTAGACGAACTCGATTTTGGCGCCAAGTTGCGCGGCCTCCTTCATCTGGCTGATCGTCATGCTGACGGGCGGAAGCATCCCGTGTGTCACCAAGATTCGATTGATTCCTTTCGCTTTCGCTGCACGGATGAGCATCAAACCTTCTTCCGGTTTGGAGTGCCCGGTTGCCAGTGTCAATTGATGCTTCGCGATCAAGTCGAGGACTTCGTTCACGGACGGAAGAAGCTTGCCATCGCGGGCTACGGGAACAGCGCCGGCGTCGAACGTCGGCATCCATACGACGCGTCCCCAGCCGCCCTTGACGCGCGTCATTCGTTCGACAGCCGCCGGGTTGACGCCTCCGACGGGCTGATTCAGGGCAATGCCGCCGAACAGCTCGATGCCAGGGACCTGCTTCCTTGCCAAGTATGCGAGCGAAGCTGTCGACTCATAATGATTCTTCAAGACCAACGCGCGCATTCCTTTGGCGGCAGCAAGTTTCGCGAGATCGATTGCATCGATGCTACGTGGGAGGCTGTCCGGGTCAGAGTGAGCGTGCAGGTCGACTACGCCGCGCAGATCCTGGTTAGAGTCCTGGTTTGCGCTTCGTGTCGTCTGCAGCGCGAAGGCTACATACTTTGCGCTCGAAGGTCGACCTCTGCCTCCGCCAGCAGGCACAACAATGAACTGCTTGCCGTTCACCTGGTACATTGCCGGCGTCGAGAAGTTACCTGCCGGCAGTTGCGTCTCCCAAACTAACTCGCCGGTCTTCTTGTCGAACGCGCGGAATTTTTCGTCGTAGGTGGTGGCGCCGATAAAGACGAGTCCTCCGGCGGTGACGATGGGTCCGCCGAAATTCTGCGTTCCGGTGTTTTTGATTCCTTTAGCGACGAGTTCAGGCACTTCGCCGAGCGGGACTTGCCATCGAATCTCTCCGGCGTTCAAGTCGATCGCGTTTAGTGTTCCCCAGGGCGGCATGATCGCGGGGTAGCCGTCGGGATCGAGGAATTTGGAGTTTACTGCAGCCGAATATTTCAATGCCGGCCCGGGAGTTCGGGTTGTACCGATGAGCTCGCGGTCTTCGCCTGCACTGATATAGCGTACGAGGGCTTCGACAGCGTCGTCTGTCAGGCCGGCGAAGGAGGGCATGCGGCCTACACCTTTGCGAATCACGTTCTTGATTTCGGCTTCTGTGCGTCGGGATGCGATTCCGGTAAGTGGCGGCAAATCGGGCGGCGATCCTTTCATCTCGACGCCATGGCACGCTGCGCATTGCGTACGATATAGCGCTATTGCGCTGCTTCTGCGTCCGCCGCCGGGTCTTCGCAGACCGAGTTGCAGGATCCACGGCATTTCATTGGCGTTAACGTAAAGGAGCCCGCTGTCGGGATCAAACGCTGCGCCTCCCCAGGTGCCTCCGCCATCCAGGCCGGGCATGAAGATCGTTCCCTGGAGGCTGGGCGGTGTGAATTGCGGACCACTTCGCAGCGTACGGAAGCGTTTCAACACCGCTTCATGCGCTTCCGGTGTCCGCTTCGTCAGCATATCCTCCGTGACTTCCTGTCGCGCAAACGCGGGAGGCTTCGAAGGCAGCGGTTGTGTTTCGGGAAGCAACTCGCCTTCGACATCGGAGGGCGGGACCTTGCGTTGCTCGATGGGAAATACGGGGTTGCCATTCTCGCGTTCGAAGAGCCAAACGTGCCCGGACTTGCTGATCTGCGCGACCGCATCGACTCGTTTGCCATTGCGTTTCAGCGTCACCAGACTGGGCGCAGCAGGAAGATCGCGATCCCAGACATCGTGCTTGACGAACTGATAGTGCCAGACGCGTTCACCGGTATCGGCCTTCAAAGCAAGAAGCGAGTTGGCGAAGAGATTATCTCCATGACGGTCCGCAGCATAGAAGTCGAAAGCTGCAGAGCCGGTTGGGACGAACACCATGCCCCGGCGCTCATCGAGCGCCATACCTGACCAGTCGTTGGCGCCACCAGTGTGCTTCCATGCGTCCTTCGGCCAGGTTTCGTAGCCAAATTCTCCCGGGTGAGGAACTGTGTGAAAGGTCCAGCGGATCTTACCGGTGCGCACATCGATCGCGCGGATATCGCCGGGAGCCGACGGTAAATCTTCGGCGACGATGCTACCGATGATAAGGAGATCTTTGTACACAACGCCAGGGGTCGACAGGGAAACGCTTAGCGTCTCGGGAGGACGATCGAAGCCTTGGCGGAGGTCGATACGGCCGCGCTCACCGAACGATGGGATGGGCTTGCCTGTTTTCGAATCGAGCGCGTAGAGATGCTGTTGATAGACAGCGAACACGCGAGCTTCTTTGCCGTCGGTCCAATAGTTGACGCCTCGCGTGCGCGACCCGCCGCGGCTGGCCGTGGCTCCGTCGGTTGGATCGAACTTCCAGATCAGCTGACCAGTAGCGGCATCCAGCGCGGCGACTTTTGACCGCGGTGAGATCGCGTACAGGACATTGTTTACCATTAGCGGCGTCGCTTGGATCTGGGAGCCTTGAAACGAATCCTCAAAGTCGAATGTCCAGGCGACTTTCAGATCGTTTACATTCTTGCGGGTAATTTGATTTAGCGAAGAATAGCGAATGACCTCTGGGCCGCCACCATAGGTGGTCCAATCCCGGTATTTTTCGGCGGCGGCAGCTGCGGCGGCTATTGCGGTTAAGGCAATGAAAACTCTATGGTTCATTATTCGGCTATCGCTAGTTTACTCTTCGCTATACTGAAGATCGCCATGGGCCGCTGTGTCGCTGCCACTCTTCTGTTTGTTCTCTCGGTGTTCGGAGCCGAGAAGCGACCGATTATGCTGCTCATGCAATTCGAGCAGGATCACTCGGAAGCCTCGATTGCAGCCATGAAGCGTGAGTTTGCGGCGATCATGAAGGCGGCGGGTCTCAGTTTCGACTATAAGCTTCGTAGTGAATTAAGTGAGTTCGACGCGCCTCCCGAGATTGTCTTGGTGAAGTTCAAAGGGCAATGCAGGATGAAGCTACTGCCCGAATTGTTCGATGAACGCGGGCCGTTTGCCACGACGCAGATGCTCGATGGTCAAATGCAGCCGTTCAGCGAAGTAGCGTGCGACCGGGTTCGTGTGTCCGTCCGCTCATCAATGAAAGGCGAACAATTGAAGAATGGAGATACCGTTCTGGGGCGAGCCCTCGGACGCGTGCTTGCGCATGAGGTGTACCATATCCTCTCGAAATCACCACATCACGGGACTGGCGGTGTTGCGCGTAAAGCGTTGACCAGTAGTGAACTTACTGCGGACCGGCTTCGATTCGATCCGAAAGACATCGAGAAGATGTACTCACTCCCGTAGGGCGCTCGATACGTTACGTATGTAACTTTTTCTGGACATGAACGCGTTTTTGCGGTAAAGTCTTTCCAATCGGGAGTTATTCAGCCCGTCCCTAAGCGTTTTCTTTCCTGCCACGTCGCTGTTCACCCTAGTAGAGTTCGAAGGCCATAGCGAGCCCTGGAGAGCCGTAACGACACGGCGTCTTTAACGACCTCAGGAGAACAGAATGAATTTCCGGTTAGCTCGCACAGCGGGAGTGTGTCCGCTTTTGCTCATTGCCACATCTGCGGCGGCTTGGGGGCAGTCGTTCCAAGGCGGTGTGCGCGGGAGCATCACGGATACAGCCGGGGCCGCCATTCCGGACGCGAAAGTCGCGCTCGTTGATCAGGCGACTGGCGCCTCTCGCGCTACGCTCACCAATGCCATTGGTGAATACAACTTCACTGCGGTGAATCCCAGCACCTACAAGGTGTCGGTAGAATCATCCGGCTTCAAAAGACTCGAGCAAAGCGGAGTGATCATTGCGACGCAGCAATTCCTCACGCTCGATTTGAAGATGGAGTTGGGCGAAGTCAGCCAGAGTGTGCAAGTGACCGAAGAGGCGCCGATTATCGATTCCTCCAATGCTTCGACGGGCCAAGTGGTTGACCGGCAGAAGCTCGTCGACCTTCCGAACTTAGGCCGCAACCCGTTCATGATGTCGAAGATCGCGCAGAACGTAGTCCCGGCGGGTGATCCCCGATTCAATCGCATGCAAGATCAGAGCGGATCCTCACAGATCAGTATTGCGGGTGGCCCGGTGCGCGGAAATAACTATCTGCTGGATGGTGTGCCGATCACGGACTTTCAGAATCGCGCAGTCATCATTCCCACGATCGAAAGCGTACAGGAAGTGAAGATTCAGGCCAACACATACGACGCCGAGATGGGTCGCACTGGCGGAGGTGTCTTCAACACGTACCTCAAGTCCGGATCGAACGCTTTGCATGGGAGCGCCTTTGGATATATGCGGCAGCCCGAATGGCTGGCGAATCCGTTCTTCTTCAACCGGAGTCCTGCGAACCAGGGCCTGAAACCCGATACTCCGTTTCGCAACTACGGTGGATCGTTGGGTGGACCTGTTCGTATTCCAAAGCTCTACAACGGCACAAACAAGACCTTCTTCTTCCTAGGCGCTGAGGCCTATCGACAGCGGTCGGCGGACGCGGCGGACTTCCCGGTTCCTAGTGCTCTTGAACGCGCGGGCGATTTCTCGCAGTCGCGGACATCGGCTGGAGCGCCGCTCGAAATCTTTGATCCGTTATCGACGCGCTCAAACGGCGCGGGAGGCTATGTGCGTGACGCGTTTGCCGGCGGGGTCATTCCAGCTAGCCGTATCAATCCGATCGGCGCTGCAATCGCTTCGTACTTCCCGCAAGCGCAACGAGCGGCAACCTTCCACGGGCAGAGCAACTACACTGCTTCGACGATTCTCGGCGATCGCGCAGACCAGTTGACCGGAAAGTTCGATCATGAGTTCGCGCCCTGGTTCCGGTCGAGCTTCTCGTATCTTCACTACGGGTCGATTGAGCCAAACCAACATTGGTTTGGGTCGCTTGCGACACCCGGTGGGAACATGCTGTACCGCAAGGTGGATGCGACACAGTGGAACAACATCCTGACGCCGAACGCGACCACAGTGCTCAGCATTCGCTATGGCTTCAATCGCTTCCCGAATCAGGTGACAGCGGTAAGTGAAGCGTTCAATCCTGCGCAACTCGGCTTTTCGCCGTCATACGTGGCAAGCCTTCAACAGTTGAAGTTCCCTCGTATTGAAATGCAGAACTTCGCGCGCGCCGGCAACAGTGCGTTGGGCTCGGGGGACACGTCGCAGACGGTTTACCACTCGAAGAACTTCCTTGTGAGCGCATCGACCTTCATGGGACGTCACAACTTCAAGGCAGGATTCGATTATCGGGTGATTAACGTTGACGGCTTCAATCTTGGTAGCGCCGCAGGACGCTTTGAGTTTGACGATACGTTCACACGGAGGAATCCGCTTGCCAGAGATGGATCGGGAAGCGACCTGGCGAGTCTGCTCCTTGGCTATCCATGGAAGGGCGAAGCGCAATTGTCGACGAAGCTCGCGCAGTATGTTCGGTACTACTCGGGCTACTTTCATGACGACTTTCGTGTAAACAGCCGTCTTACGTTGAATCTCGGACTACGGTACGAGTACGAGACAGGACTGGGCGAGCGAAACGACAATTTCATCAGCGGCTTCGATGCAACTGCGGTGAACCCGATCGGAGCAGACGCTGGGATCGACACCAAGGGCGTATTGATGTATGCGGGTGTTAATGGATATCCCACGAAGTGCTGCAACCTGGGAAGCATGCGCTTTGCGCCGCGTATCGGCGCTGCGTTCAAGCTGAATGACAAAACAACATTGCGAGGCGGCTATGGTTTGTTCTACGCGCCTGCTCGCTATGACTTGTTCAACCCGCTTGGCTACACGCAGGTCTCGGAGTACGTTGCCAGCAATGACGGAAATCTCACTCCGGCCGGAAGTATAACGAATCCGTTTCCGTCAGGCCTATTGGCCCCCGCCGGCAACAGCGCCGGCGCGCTCGCAGGCATCGGACGGCCGATCGATTTCTACTATCAGGACGCAAAGGCCGGCCGGGTGCAGCAGTTCTCATTCGATATTCAGAGGGAACTCCCGTTCGCGATAGCGCTGGCATTCGGATATGTCGGGTCGCGTAGTGACAACCTGGCGCCGGGATCCACTGCGGGAACAACTGTGAACCTCAACCAACTCGATCCTCAATACCTGAGTGTGGGGAGTTCACTCCTGCAGGCAGTCAGCAACCCATTCTTTGGCAAAGGCGGCGTGTTCGCCATCGGATCGAGCACGGTCGCGCGGAATCAACTGATGCGGCCATATCCGCAGTTCGGAAATGTGAACGCGATCTACTACGATTCGAATCACGCGCGCTATGACTCGTTTGCGATCAAGGCGCAGAAACGGTTCTCAGCGGGACTTACATTCCTGACGACGTGGACGTTTTCAAAGAATTACGACGCCAGCTTCGGTTCAGGAAACACGTTCACGACGATTCCTGCCACCGCTCCGCAGAACGCCTATGATCTCGACGCCGAATATGGCTTGGCGATCGTCGATGTGCCGCATCGCTGGGTTAGCACGGTGACTTACGAACTGCCCTTCGGACGCGGCAAGGCGATGCTGTCGAACAACAAGATGCTGGATCTTGTCGCCGGTGGCTGGCAGATCAACGCGGTGACTTCCCTCCAGAGTGGATTTCCTCTGGCGGTCGTGCAGCAGAATCTGAATTCGGCTCTCGGCATGGGCGTACAGCGTCCAAACGCTACGGGTTTGTCGCCGGCAGTAGAGGGCGATGTGCAGGCGAGGCTTGATGACTATATCAATCGTGCTGCTTTCTCTCAAGCTGCGCAGTTCACGTTTGGCAAT
The DNA here is from genome assembly GCA_963844855.1 of Bryobacteraceae bacterium. Taxonomy (GTDB): domain Bacteria; phylum Acidobacteriota; class Terriglobia; order Bryobacterales; family Bryobacteraceae; genus DASQDN01. The sequence goes on along the minus strand of CAWJQP010000010.1, from coordinate 109,627 downwards.
CTAAGCCGCACGATCGACTATCGCGGCCCGGGTCAAGCGAACTGGGACCTGTCGATTTTCAAAACCTTCTCGATCACGGAGCACTTCCGCGCACAATTCCGGGCGGAGGCGATGAACGCTTTCAATACGCCCATCTTCAATGGGCCGGAAACGAACCTGGCGAACGCGAACTTCGGAAAGATTACTCGTCAAGCCAATTTCCCGCGCTACTTACAGCTCGGCGTCCGCTTTTACTTCTAGGGGAGAAGAACGATGCAGATGATCTCTAAAGAGACGAAGCAGGAACTTTTGGATAGAGGATTCACCCGCAGGAATTTCGGGAGGATCAGCTCACTTCTAGCAGCCGGCGCAGCGCTTCCGTTCTATAACGAAGCAGCGTTGGCGCAACTCTCCATGATCGGGCCTTTACCTCCCGATGCCGTGAAGATCAATGCGAACGAGAATCCACTCGGTCCATGCAAGGAGGCAGCGGAAGCGATTCATAGCGTCGTGCAGAAAGGCGGGCGCTATATGTACGAGGAAACCTTTAGCTTTGCCGCGACACTGGCAGAGCAGGAAGGACTGAAGGCAAGCTATGTGATGCCGTTCGGCGGATCGAGCGATCCTCTTCATCGTGCGGTGCTCGCCTACACGTCACCAACAAAGAGTTTTGTGATGTCGGATCCGGGGTATGAAGCCGGCCAGCGCGCCGCGCAGTTCGTCAAGGCAAATGTGATTCGCATCCCGTTGACATCGGACTACAAGCACGATGTCAAGAAGATGGCGGCGGCAGATCCGAATGCCGGCATCATCTACGTTTGCAATCCCAATAATCCCACTGGCACAGTGACGCCGAAGGAAGACATCGAGTGGCTGGCGGCAAACAAACCGGCGGGAAGCATTCTGCTTCTAGATGAGGCCTACATTCACTTGTCACAGAGCGCTGAGAAGGGATCCTACCTCATTGCTCAGGACAAGGACGTTATCATTCTCCGCACGTTCTCAAAGCTCTATGGCATGGCTGGATTACGAGCAGGCGCAGCCATGGGTCGTCCCGATCTGATTGAGAAGCTTCGGGCGTTTGGCGCGGGCGCTTTGCCGCTAACTGGAATGGTCGGCGCGCATGCAAGCCTGAAGTCGAAATCGTTGGTTCCGGAGCGCCGAAAGATTATTGGCGATGTCCGGGAGGATGTCTTTACGTTTCTCGATAAGAACAAATTCTCGTTCGTGCCATCTGAGAGCAACAAATTTATGGTCGATGTGAAGCGGCCGGGCCAGGAAGTGATCAAGGCCATGGCGGAGCACAAGGTCTACATCGGCCGAGTGTGGGCGGCATGGCCGACACACGTTCGAGTTTCCATCGGAACCAAGGACGATATGGATAAGTTCAAGACTGCCTTCTTGAAAGTAATGGCTTAGGCTCCTTCGTTAGATAACTACTCTCCGAAGCTCCCCGTCTGAGCTACTTCTTCCGGCTCCGTCCAGCCTCGGGGAATCATGATTACAAAAACAAAATGGAATTATGGCTGGAGCGCGCTCTCGGGCGACATAACTGGTGGTGTGATCGCCGCCTTGATTGCGATTCCCTATGGCTTGGCGATGGCTTCGCTCATGGGTTTACCCCCGGTGCTCGGGTTGTTCACGTCAATCATCACCGCGCCGGCGACGGCACTTTTAGGAAGGAATCCTGTTCTGATCGGCGGAACTGCTAGCGCTACTGTTCCGTTCGTTGCTCTGGCAGTGAAGGAGCAGGGTATCGGTGGCGCGGCGAAGGTGACGATGGTGTCCGCTGTCTTCATGATGATGTTCTGCGTGTTACGGCTCGGGCGTCATCTTTCGAAGGTTCCGCATGCGGTTGTTTCCGGATTCTCGTGCGGCATTGGCGCGATGATGGTGATTTCGCAGCTAAACACGATCACGGGCGTAGCGCCTCCTACGAGTGTGACATCCGGCAACATGGCGGCGTTGTTTTTTGGCTGGCTCGGATCTTTGGAGGCAATTCAGCCGGGACCCATGATGATCGGCTTGATCGCTATTCTGGGATCGGCCGCTGCTGCCAAGTGGTCGTCTAGGGCGCCTGCGCCTTTGATAGGAATTGTAGTTGCTGTCGCCGTGGCCCAGATTACAGGAATTAGAGAGGCAGTCGTGGGAGTACTCAAGCTCGAATTGCCGCCGTTCGCCGGCTTTGCGTGGACACCGTCGGATGTCTATCGCGTACTGCCTGCCGGTTTCGGACTGGCGGTAGTGACCTCGGTGAACCTGCTAATCACATCCCGCGTTGTTGAGCATTTCCGGGGACGGCACAAGCAACTGAAGGCAGCCGATGCCGACACGGAGTTGGGAGCGTACAGTATCGCGAACTTGTGTGCTGGCATGTTCGGAGCTCCGCTGAGCGTCGGAATCCCGGCGCGAAGCCTTGCCAACTTGCGATGCGGTGGAACGACGCGACTTTCCATTCTTTTTCATGCGGCGGCGATTGTATTCTTCCTGAGCGCTGGAAACAATTTGATCGCTCGGATTCCGCTGACGGCCCTTGCGGGTGTGGTTGTGTTCAGTGGTTTGTGCCTGCTCGATTGGAGCACGTGGAAGAGATTACCTCACATGCGACGCGTCGATGCGGCGGCTTTCCTGGCGACAGCGATTGCGGTTCTGATGGTGAATGCGCTGGCAGCGGTTTCGGCTGGATGCCTGGTCTATGTACTGCACTGGATGTACGGCAAACTGTCGCCTCCACTTCAATTGCAGACGGTGCGGGAGTAGATATTTCGATACACTGGGTGAGACACGATGCGGTCTCGCCTCACCCTTTTAACGGTTTCAACCCTTGCCGTCCTGTCGGCTCAGGATCTTTCCACACGCGCTGTCAACCTCCTGCATCAACAATGCGCTCAGTGTCATAGCGGCGCCGTCGCGATGTCAGGACTGCGCCTGGACACGCGGGAAGCTCTGGTGAAGGGTGGCACTCGGGGAGCCGCGATAAAGCCGGGGGAGGCATCGGCGAGCCTCTTGATGAACGCGGTTCGTCATGCGGGCAAGCTAATGATGCCACCAGGTAAGAAGATGTCCGACGCCGATATCGAGCTGCTTACGAAATGGGTGGACGAGGGTGCCGCATGGCCCGCGGCTGTATCGGCCGCGCCGTCCGCTAAAGGTAAGACATGGTGGTCCTTTCAGCCGCCGAAGCGTCCGCAGGTTCCAACAATTGCAGGGGCTGAAAGTCGGACGCCAATCGACGCTTTTGTCATAGCCAAGCTGCAACAGGCGAAGTTGCAGCCTGCGAACGAAGCCAGCAAACGGGCTCTGATCCGACGCGCATTTCTCGATCTTCATGGTCTTCCGCCGACGGCTGAACGCGTCGACCAGTTCTTGCAGGACACGTCGGCGGATGCGTATGAGAAGATCGTCGACGAACTCCTCGCTTCGCCTCGCTATGGAGAGAAGTGGGGACGGCATTGGCTCGATTTGGTCCGGTATGGCGATACCTCCGGCTTCGAGCAGGATCCCTATCTTCTATATGCCTGGCGTTATCGCGATTATGTGATCGAGTCCTTCAATCAGGACAAGCCGTACGATCGTTTCGTGAAAGAGCAAATTGCCGGCGATGAACTCTTTCCAGACGATCCCGTCGCGCAGAGCGGCACCGGCTATTTCACCGTCGGGCCGAATCGCGACATGCTTTACAAGGTGGAAGACATCAATCGGATCGAGACGCTCACAGACTATGTCGATACGACTAGCTCTGTCTTTCTCGGATTGACGGTGGGATGCGCGCGATGCCACGACCACAAGTTTGATCCGATCCCGCAGCGCGATTACTATCGCATGCAGGCGATCTTTGTTCCCGCGGAGAAGACACGTGTATTTTTGCAGTACGATCCGGCGCGTGGTTACGACCTTGGCGAGAATATGCGCCACGCCAAGTTGCGCGAGATCGGCGATCAGCTCGAAGCAATCCTACGGCCGTATCAGAAAAAGATTTCCGATGAGAAACTCGCGAAATTGCCAGCGATGGTGCGCGACGCGTACGCTACCGATGAGGCGAAACGAACTCCGGAGCAGAGAGCGATTGTTGACGAGAACCGTAGGAAGATCGGCGCATCGCCTCAAGAAGTCCGAGCGCTTTTAACGCCGGAACTCAACGAATCGCTGCAGAAGATTGAAACACAGCTTGTCGGGATGTTTACCGGGTTCAAGGCGGGTCCATTTGCGCCCGCGGTGCGTGACATCAGTCGTGAGGCTCCTAAGACGTTCATGCCACCGAGACCCGGATCGAGTCCGGAGATCGTAAACGCCGGGATGCTCACTGCGCTAGGGGGAACCGATGTCCCGGAGCCGCCCATCGATGCCACATCCACCGGTCGTCGCAAGGCTCTTGCGGAATGGATTGCGAGCCCGTCCCATCCACTGACCGCGCGGGTGATGGTGAATCGAATCTGGCAGCATCATTTCGGCAAGGGTTTGGTCAGCACTCCGAGCGATTTCGGATTTCGCGGCGCTGCGCCGACGCACCCGGAATTACTCGACTGGCTGGCAACGGAATTCGTGGCTAACGGCTGGTCGGTGAAAAAACTTCACAAGCAGATCATGATCTCTTCGGTGTATCGGCGTAGCGTTGATCCAGGTCCCGGAGCTGAAGAGCAGGATCCCGAGAACAAGCTTCTGTCGCATATGAATCGCCGACGTCTTTTCCCTGAGGAAATTCGCGATGGGATGCTGCAATCTTCGGGCGCGCTGAACCTGAAGATGGGCGGCCGGCCGGTTGTGCCGCCCGTAGCCAGGGAAGAGCTCTACGGCCTGAGTCAGAATCCAGACAACATGTGGATCGTGACCGCGAATTCCGAAGAGCAAAGGCGACGGAGTGTTTATATGCAGGCGCGACGAACATTTCGACCTGCGATGTTTGAAAGCTTCGATGCGCCGGATGGAATCCGGACATGTTCCCGGCGCGAGGAAAGCAACACCGCCCCGCAATCGCTGACTCTGCTGAATGGCAAGTGGACGACCGATGAAGCGGGGCGACTCGGCTCGGCGATTGCGACAGATGGATCGACGCCTACGGATGTAGCGAAGCGCGCATGGCGTCATGTTCTTGCGCGTGACCCGGAACCTGCGGAACTCGAGCGGGCTGTCAAGTTTGTCGGAGCGCAGACAGTTGAATTAGGAAAGCAGTCGGCTGCGGCTTCGGAGCTGGCGCGGGCGCTGTTCAATACCAACGAATTCTTGTACGTGGACTAGAGATATGAGACCTATTTCGAGACGAGATCTCTTGATGCAGGCGGGCCGAGGCTTCGGATCGGTTGCGCTTGCCTCGATGTTGCAGGCTGCAGGGAAGGACCCGCTGGCAGCGAAAGTTCCGCATCTGGCGCCGAGGGCGAAGAGTGTCATTTACCTGTTCATGCACGGAGGTGTCAGCCATGTCGATACTTTCGACCCCAAACCGGAGTTGGCGAAACGTAGCGGGGAGTCCATCTCGGCCGAAGCGGCGAAAGGTCTGAAGACGAATCGGATTGACTTCGCGAAGGCTCCGATGAGAGGCAGCCCGTGGAAGTTTAACCACTATGGCCAGTCGGGCATGGAAATTTCGGAACTGTTCCCGAACATCGGATCGAAGGCCGACCAGATCGCGCTGATTCGGTCCTGTTATGGGGACGCGTTCGATCATGCTCCGGCGATTTATCTCCGCAACACAGGGTCACAATTTCCCGGTCTACCGTGTCTCGGATCATGGGTTGTTTACGGACTCGGATCGGAGAGCCAGAATTTGCCGGCTTTCGTGGTGATGTCAGACGGAGCGACGAAATCAGGACCGCAGGCTTATGCGTCGGGCTTCCTGCCGGCGGTTTACCAGGGTACTGTCTTCCGTGGTGGAACCCATCCTGTTCTGAATCTCGCGACACCTGAGGGGATCACGTCGAAGGCGCAGCGCGCTACGCTCGATTTCATTAACGAACAGGACAAGTTGCATCTCGAGTCACGCAGTCACGATTCAGAACTCGAGGCGCGCATCGCTTCTTACGAACTTGCGTATCGCATGCAGAGTTCGGCTCCCGAAGCAGTCGATATCGAAAAGGAGTCCGACGCTACCAAGAAGCTCTACGGCATCGGGCAGGGAATTACGGACGACTTCGGACGGAAGTGCCTGCTGGCCCGCCGCATGGTTGAGCGTGGTGTACGTTTCATTCAACTCTATTCCGGTACGAACATCGGAGAAGATTGGGACGATGCGCACACGGATTTGGCTGCTTCCCACACGAAGATGTGCAAGAAGACGGATCTTCCCATCGCGGGTCTTCTGACCGATCTCAAGGCGCGTGGTCTGCTCGATTCAACGCTGGTTGTATGGAGCAGTGAATTCGGCCGGACGCCTCTCGCCGAAGGAAAGAATGGTCGGGACCATCATCCGTATGCATTCAGTATGTGGATGGCAGGCGCCGGCATTCAAGGTGGTCAGGTGCTCGGTTCCAGTGATGAGTTCGGGCTTCGCGCCCAAGAATCGCCGTTTAGCGTCCATGATGTCAATGCGACTATTCTTCGTTTAATTGGACTCGATCACACGAAGCTTACGTATCCGTACCAAAGCCGTGACATGCGGCTCACTGATGTCCACGGCGAGCACGAGTTTACGAAAATTCTAGTCGGCGGAGCCTGAGCGCGTTCGCGATCACGGAGACAGAACTGAACGTCATCGCTGCGCTCGCGAGCATCGGGCTCAAGAGTATGCCGAAGAACGGATAGAGTATCCCGGCTGCAACAGGAACACCAAGCGCGTTGTACACAAACGCGAAGAAGAGGTTCTGTCGAATATTGCGCATGGTTGACTGACTGAGCCGACGCGCTCGGACGAGCCCTTGGAGATCGCCTTTCAGCAATGTGATGTCGGCGCTTTCGATTGCTACGTCGGTTCCGGTGCCCATAGCGATTCCGACGTCGGCTTGCGCGAGGGCCGGAGCGTCGTTCACGCCATCCCCAGCCATCGCGACAACGCGACCTTCTTTGCGGAATCCTTCAATGATGTCCGCTTTCTCATGTGGGAGAACGTCGGCTCGTACTTCATCGATGCCTAGCTTCTTTGCGACAGTTTCGGCTGTCGTGCGGTTATCTCCTGTGAGCATGACGATGCGCAGACCGTCTTTATGTAGTTGCTGAACTGCCTTGGTCGCCGATTGCTTGATAGGATCCGCGACACCTAGGAGACCTGCGGGTTTGCCATCGACGACGACAAGCATGACGGTTTGACCATCACGGCGGAGTGTCTCGGCGCGCTCAGCTAGCTGTGGATTGTCATTTAGTGTTGCTTTGCCGATTTCCACCGCCCGACCTTCGACTGTCCCGCTGACGCCGTGACCGGTTTCGGAATGGAAGTTCTCGACACGCGAGAGCGTAATTTTCCGTTCCTTCGCTCCATCGATGATGGCGGCCCCAAGTGGATGTTCGCTCGCTTGTTCGACACTCGCGGCGAGACGAATAACTTCGGCTTCTTCGAGCCCGGGTGTGACGAAAACGGAGACTAGCCGTGGCTTGCCTTCGGTCAAAGTTCCCGTCTTGTCTACGACTAGGGTGTCAACTTTCTCCAATGTTTCGAGAGCTTCGGCCTTGCGCACGAGGACGCCGGCCTGTGCGCCACGTCCGGTGGCGACCATGATCGACATCGGTGTCGCAAGGCCCAGAGCGCAAGGGCACGCGATAATCAGCACGGCTACGGCGTTCACGAGCGCGTGCGCAAAGCGAGGTTCCGGTCCGTACATGCCCCAAACAAAAGCAGTGATGACAGCGATGGCGATTACGGCAGGAACAAACCATCCGGCTACGGAATCGGCCAGACGTTGAATAGGGGCGCGAGAACGCTGCGCTTCGCCTACTAAGCGTACGATCTGCGCTAGGAACGTCTCACTGCCCACGCGCTCGGCTTTCATCGTGAAACTGCCGGCGCTGTTCACCGTCCCGCCCACAACTTTGCTCTGCGAACTTTTTTGGACCGGTACGGGTTCGCCGGTGATCATCGACTCATCGACGAAGCTGGTCCCTTCGAGCACTATGCCGTCGACAGGGACTTTTTCGCCGGGTCGTACGCGCATGCGGTCGCCGATGTGGATCTCAGCCAATGGCACATCCGCTTCCGCACCATCCGCTCTAATCACTCTTGCAGTTTTCGGCGCAAGGCCGAGCAACGCTCGAATCGCGCCAGATGTCTGGCTGCGCGCGCGAAGTTCCAAAACCTGACCTAGTAGTACGAGTGTTACGATGACGGCGGCAGGCTCGAAGTAAACAGCGAGAGCGCCGGTATGGTGGTCACGGAACGACTCCGGGAACCAGCCCGGGAATAGTGTGGCGGCCACACTGTAACCGTATGCGGCTCCTGTTCCAAGAGCGATCAAGGTGAACATGTTCGGGCTGCGGTGGACAATCGACTGCCATCCCCGAACGAAGAAGGGCCAACCGCCCCAGAGAACAACCGGGGTCGCTAGAAGGAATTGCACCCACGCTAATGCGGAGGCCCCGAGCAATTGCTGCAGCGGTTTTCCCGGAAGCATCTCCGAGATCATCAGGGCAAGGATGGGAAACGTCAGCGCGGCCGAGATCCAGAACCTGCGTGTCATGTCTTGAAGTTCCGGGTTTTCCGTCTCGACAAGCGAAACGGTGCGGGGCTCCAGGGCCATTCCACAAATCGGACAGCTCCCATGTTCGGTACGCACTACTTCGGGGTGCATCGGGCACGTGTATTCGACTGTTTCGCCTGCTGCAGGTAGAGGAACTGCGGCGGGAGGCTGCGGGTCCAGATATCGCTCCGGATTAGCACTGAATTTCGCCAGGCAATTGGGATGGCAGAAGTAGTATGTTTGTCCCTTATACTCCGTATGACCTGCGGCGTCTTCGGGTGAAATCGTCATGCCGCAAACCGGGTCGAGAACTTCTGCGAGAACTTCTGAGGCCGTAGGAAGCTCCTGCTTAAGGTAACGCTGCGGATCAGCACTGAATTTCGCGAGGCAATTGGGATGACAGAAATAGTATGTCCGTCCCTGATACTCCGTATGGCCGGCGGCATCGTCGGGTGAGATGGTCATGCCGCAAACCGGATCGAGAACCTCCTCCGTCGTGTGCTGATTTTCGATTTTCATAGCCGTCTTACTCACCTCGCTTGAGTCGGACACGAACGAAGAAGTTGACGCCCCATGGATGATCGCCATAGTAGGGCTTAAGCTCCGAGTCGATTCCGTAGGCTGTCAGATTCGCTCCGATGCCTGTCTGCACATTTTTGAAGAGTTCCACATCGCGCGTGTATCCGGCGGTATATCCGGTGACATTGAAGAAGGACTTTCCCGTCTCATGTTCTATTTCGTGCGCGAGGTCATGATCGTAGTCGAAAAGCTCGTCGCGCTGTGACCACTCGAATCGTCCGGTGATGAAGTTTTTTCGCCCTATGGGAACTACGGTTTCGGCTGTGACGGCGCTGGTCGCGCGTTGCGCGATGGTTTTGTAATTTCTCGCCCATATAAAGCTGGAGGCCCAGTAGTTTCCGTTCGACCGCGGTAGAACATGGTGGATCGATGCTGTGATGCGATCGACGTCGTCAGGATGGAACTCCTCCGGATTCGTTAGATGGCCTCCCGATACTTGCGCCATCCAGTTCTTCGTCGGGAAAACGGAGAGACGTCCGGACCAGGAATCCATCGCTCCCATGTCGATATTCCATCGGTTTTCATTGGGTTCCTTGCCACGGAAGCCGGATGCTTCCAAGCGCACCTTGTCCCAGGTGACACCGCCTGTCACAACATTGTTTGCAATGTGGGTCGAGTCCTGCCAATGATGCGCAAGCGTCGCCTGCGGCAATTCGATTGCGCTCGCGCGGTGGGGGAAGGCAACTGGTCCCAGCGCGACATCGCCCACGGGAGCGTAATAGAAGTTAACCATTCCTTTTTCGCCCAGCGGATGAGCATATTGGGCAGACAACTCCATTAAGAACTCATGCGGATGCTGGCCGTCCACGATGGGCTTTCCGAATGCGCTTTCGCCCGTTTGGAAAAGAAGCGGGTATCGACGGCTTGTGACCGTGGCCGGATCGAGGCTTATCATCGATCGAAGCATGAAGCTTCCACTCCCCACCTTGTGAACTGCGCCGAGCATACCCCAGTTAGCAGAATAGAACTTGTCGCCCCCTCGTGGACCGCTCTGTTGCGTGCCGACGAGGAACGCCTGCCCCATCCACATTAAGTTCCAACCACCCAAATGATTCATGAGCATTGGCATTGGCCAAGAGGACGGTTGAAAGGCAGTGCCTGAGCTTTGACGCATGAGGAAAGAGCCGGCCGGATTCATCCCAGAATGGTTCATCGTGGAGTGATCCATCGTTGAGTGATCCTGCGGGCCGTGGTCCATGCCTTTGTGATTTTGATCCGGGCTCTTGGCTGGTTTTTCATGCTGGTGCTGATGGGACTGAGCCAACCCGTAGGATGTGGCCAAAATAAAGGCGGTTATTAGATTTATTGTTCTTATCATTTCTTCAATTGCTCCAAACGTCTCGTATGATTCTTGCCGCATGGGCACACGTGTCCCCTGCAGCTAAAGGCACTAAAGACGCTTCAGATTCGAAGAATTACGAGGTATCGCGAATTACGAAAGGCCGGCGGTGAGGCAGCAATGGCGCCTGTCGTTTCGTCGGTCGCAGGATCGAACGTCAGCGTTCGATGCTCTGGCAGGGCGGACGTCAGGTGATACACGGCAGGTGCACACTTTGTCGTGTCCGTTGCCGCAACCAGGACCGGGGACTTACATCCACTGGGGGCGTTTTGCTCTCCAGGAGCGCCACCGTGGCATGGTGCAGTCTTTGCTGGACTTACCCCCCCCACGCAACGAGTCATACACTCCACATTCGCTGCTATGAGAGCTATCGCGACAACGATGATTTGTAGGTAGACCCAGGGCCTCACCGAAGCACCTCTTCGGAATCGATACCTTCGAGGATTGGGCATTCGCTAGCGGGCCCGTGCCCGGAACATCTGTCTGTAAGATGCTCCAGCGATGCTTTCATCACGTTCAGGGCGTGAATCTTTTGATCAATATCGGCGATTTTTCGTTGCGCCAGAGCGCGAACCGTCGCGCTGTCCCGTAACGGGTCGACGCGTAGCGAAAGAAGTTCGCGAATTTCAGCCAGGGTAAAGCCGAGTTCCTGGGCGCGCTTAATGAAGCGAACGCGCCGGACAGTTTCGGTGGAGAACACGCGGTAGCCGGACGCTAGCCGGCGCGGTTCGGGTAGAAGCTTCTCCCGTTCGTAATAACGCACCGTTTGGATGTTCACTCCACCCCGGTCCGCTACGTCGCCGATCTTGAGAATTTCCGTTGGCATTTCGCGACCCAATACCATCGTAAACCCTATAGTTAGGTATAGAGTCAAGCGGAGTCTTCGAGGAGCGCCAGCCGCTCGCGAAGCTCGGTTTTCCAGGATCCTGCCAGCGACGTTTCGAGCGCGGTGAGAATTCGTTCTCGTGGGGGATCGGGATCACGGTAGAGTCTCACGAGTTCGGCAACGGTGATGGCCGGTTCCGCTGTCGGGGTTCGCTCAATGGTCGATCCGGATTCGAGGAAACCCTCCTCGATGACGCACACATAGAATCCCGACCGCCCGCTTTTCCAGAACCGTTTCACCATGTCCGGTCGTCCGAATCGGAGCGCGAGCTTAAAGCACGGCATCCGAGGCTGGGTCACTTGTAACAAGGCTGAACCTACACGAAATCGATCGCCGATGCATACTTCCGATTCGATCAGACCTGCCGTCGTCAGGTTCTCGCCGAACATGCCCCAGGGCATCGTCTCGCCGGGCAACTCCTCGCGCCAGTAGTCGTAGTGCTCCGACGGATAAACGTAAACCGCCTTGTGGATGCCGCCATGAACACGAAGGTCCGATTGTTGATCGCCTTCGATATTCAGACGGCCGACGCGGACAGAACCCGTCACCGGCGCCTTGAAGATCGACGTCAGGACATCGCCATTTGCGGTAGGCACTCTTGCCGGTTTGCCGACATTGATGGAAACGACGGTCACTATGCGGTCAGGGTAGCACTGAAAACTTACTGGGCATACGTTACGGGGATTGACGCCGACCCATAGAGTCGTCCGGCTTTTACGGTCGCCGCCGGAACGAGTTTCTGGTGTCCGATGCGGTGGACGCCGAGCGCATCGACGAAGTCGAAGTCGCCCTCGGCGATCGTGAGGACAGCGATGTCGGCCTCCGAGCCGACGCGCAATGTGCCGAGTCCGCTGGGGAATCCGAATGTACGCGCGGGATTGGCCGTTGCGCGCTCGATCACCTGATCGAGAGTTAAACCCATGTGCAGGAACTTGGAGAGCGTGGTGACGAGGTCGAACACCGGTCCATTGAGATTAAACTGATGGAGATCACTCGAGATTGTTCCCGGGAGCAACTCCTGCTTGAGCGCCTTTTCGGCGAGGTCAAAAGAGAAACTTCCTGCTCCATGACCGACATCGAGCTGCACTCCTCGGGTGACCGCCGACCGTACGGACGGTAGGACGCGTCCGTTTCCGTCGAGGATGCCCCCACGGCCGCTGCGATAAGAATGCGTCACAACGTCGCCTTTCTTAAGTACTCCGAGGATGGCATCGAGCGTCGAGTGCGTGCCGCCGATGTGAACCATCAAAGGCAGTTTCACCGCGTCCGCCGCTTCGCGTGCCAAGTGTAGGGCCTGCAGGTCATGGTCTCCCGCGATATTGTCCGTCAAGCGGATCTTCACGCCCAGAATCACATCGCGGTTCTGCTCGATCGTCCGGATGGTAAGCTTCGGGTTCGCGTAACGCAGGTCGAGCAACTCACCGTAGGGATTATCGTCAGACAGAGTTGACTGTCCGACGACGGATATATTCAACAGCGCGAATACTCTTGTATCGACCACGTTGATGACGTATTTTCGTAATCCGGGAAACGTGTGCGCGCCTGACGAGCCAGCATCGAGCGCTGTCGTTACTCCTTTCGCGATGCAGTTGGGATCGGCCGGGATGCCGAGCGGGGCCACACCATCGTAGACGTGCGTGTGAACGTCGATCAATCCGGGCGTTACGGTCTTGCCGCCGGCGGCGAGTACATGTCTCGCCTCCTGCGCGGGAATATCGGCCTCAAGACGCGCGATCTTTGTACCGCTCACCGCGATGTCCAGCGCACGCGAGATGGATTGCGAAGGATCGATGACGCGCCCGCCTTTGACGATGAGGTCGTAGCGGGGCGCCGGTCGCTGCTGCGCCTGCAGCAGACTTTCCCATCCGGCGGCGAGTCCACATACCAGTGATGGAGTGATGGCTGTCCGTTTAAAGAAATCGCGGCGCGAGGGTTTCCTCATGCGCGAATTCTATTACAAAGCGCGGCTTTGCTACACAACGCGTCTGTGCGCTTTGAGAATGCAGGTGTTCATAACGACGTCGACTCCGGCGGCGCGGGCTTTCTCGGCGGCGGCTTCGTGCTCGATGCCTTCCTGCATCCAGATCACCTTGGCTCCGATCGCGATGGCAGAGTCAACTATTGGCGGAATCATCTCGGACCGGCGGAAAATGTTGACGATCTCAACCGGCTCCGGAATGGCCTCCAGAGTGGGGTACGACTTTTCGCCCAGGATCTGCGCGTGACCAGGGTTAACGGGAATGATCTTATAGCCCTGGCGCTTCATATACTCTGACACGCCGTGACTGGGGCGCATCGGATTATTGGATAATCCGACGACCGCGATTGTGCGATACTTCCGCAGAATGTCAGTTGTGTTTGGCATCGGGCGTCTCTTCCATTTTGAGCACACGGCGGAACTTCTCGATCTCTCGATCAGTAAGATAGCGCCAGTCGCCAGGCTTGAGGCCGGTCAGTTCCAGGAATCCGACTTTGACTCGACGAAGCTTCTCTACGAGCACTCCGAAACTGCGAAACATCAGACGGATTTGATTTTGGCGGCCCTCGATTAACTTTACTTCGTACCAGGGATTTTCGCGATGGTTCAGGAGTCGAATCTGCGCAGGCGCAGTCTTCCGGCCATGCAGGTGTATCCCGTCACGAAACTGCTTCTCCTGCTCGGGTGTGATTTCATTCGTCACCTTTACGACGTAGGTCTTCTGGACGTGCGTGCGAGCAGCGGTGACACGGTTCGCGAATTCGCCATCATTCGTTAGAAGAATTAGGCCTTCGCTGTGATAGTCGAGCCGGCCTACCGGGTAGACACGCTCCTTCACGCCCTTCAGGAGGTCCATCACCGTTTCCCGTCCTTGCGGATCGGACACCGTCGTAACAACGCCTTTGGGTTTGTTTAGCGCGATATAGACGAGTTTGCGTGGCGCTTGAAGCAGTTTGCCGTCGACTTTGATGTGATCGCGCTCGAGGTCGGCTTTGCTGCCCAATTCGGTGATGATCTGGCCGTTGACCTTGACGCGTCCTTCGGTGATCATTTCCTCGGCTTTCCGGCGACTGGCGACGCCGGCGCGGGCAAGGATTTTCTGAAGCCGCTCTTCACTCATTCTTTACTTCCGTAGCTTCAGCTTCCGCTGGTTCTTCATTTACGTGTTCTTCCGTGACTGCTTCTTCCATCGCCTGTACTTCAGGCGCCGGCTCTTCAGTGGCGGGCTCGGCAGGCACTGGCTCCCGCTGCTGCCCAGGTTGTTCGATTACTTCATCGGCGTCGCTAAATGCGAATCGCCGCAGGTCTTCGAACTCCTTCAAGCTCGGAAGCTCGCTCAAATCACGTAGACCGAACTGGACCAGGAACTCTTTCGTAGTTTTGTACAGAATCGGCTTGCCGACGACATTCTTGCGCCCGGCGGAAGTGATCAGCTTGCGATCGAGAAGTGTTTTGAGAACACCAGCTCCCTGAACGCCACGAATCTCCATAATTTCCGGAGCCGTGATCGGCTGCTTATAGGCGATGACGGCAAGGGTCTCGAACGCGGCCAGCGACAGCTTCAGCGGCGGGTTCAGATTCTTGACGAACGCGCGAACTGCTTCGTGATGCTCGGGTTTTGTCGTGATCTTGTACCCGCCCGCGACTTCTTTGACAGTCAGTCCGTGGTGAGGCTTACTGAATTCATCAACCAGCTTGTCAAGCAGCGTCTTCACGTAGTCGAGAGGCTTCTGCAGCGCGTCGGCGATCTGCTTGGCAGAAAGCGGCTCATCGGTGATGTAGACGATCGCTTCCAGGACCGCAAGCAACTCGGACTCCGCCGTTTCGACATCATCGGCGGGTTGTTCGATGCCCATTAACAACTGATCGGCTGTGACGCTTTCCTGGGGCTCGGGAGAATAACTGGAGGGTTCCTGCCGGGCGTCGCTAACAAGAGTATCCGGTTCCGGCTGCGAATCGGTTTCGAGAGCTGCCGGCTCCGGTTGTGCCGATGTCTCGGCCGTAAGGTCCTGCTCCTGCTCGTCCATGGGCTGTTAGTTGTATTCCTGTTCCGCGGCAGCGATCGCCTGGTCTGACCCGAGCGCTTCTTCGAAGTTATCAGCAGCGCGCACCAGGATGTCGGAGAACGCCTCTTTCTGCTGCAGGTGGATTGCCTGGCGTTTCACGAGTTCGAGTATGGCCAGGAAAAGGCACAGTATCGCGCGCCGGCTCCGCTGCCGCTCGAACAACTCTGTCACCGAAAGTAGCTGACTGCGCGGTCCGCGAGTAAGGGCGTCCCGCAGGAAACGGATCATGTCCGGGACGCTGACGTCTTCCTTTCCCACCTCGTAGATGGGCCGATTTTTCGCCCGCTCGAGCACTGCCTGAAAAGTCTTTACGAGATCGAAGAGCGAGACGTCCAGGCCGGGGTTCAGGACCTCATCTTCGGTCAGAAACTGCCGGATTTGGGGGTTGGACCAGGCCGCCTCCTCAAGGAGACGTTTTTGCTGCAGCATCTCGGCGGCATCTTTGTATTTTTGGTGCTCCACCAGCCGCTCCACCAATTCCTGCCGGGGGTCTTCTTCCGGGGAGAGCTTTTCGAGCTCCGGATCCTTTGGCAGCAATAACTTCGACTTGATATGAATCAGCGTTGCCGCCATGTAGATGAAGTCGGAGCTTAACTCCATGTCGAGGGCGGCGGCTTTCGCCATGTACTCCATGTACTGGGAAGTGATCTGCGCGATGGGAATATCGTAGATATTGATCTGATTCTTCCGGATCAGATCCAGAAGCAGATCGAGCGGCCCTTCGTAGGTTTCAAGCTGAAAATTCAGAGGTTGCGACGACACTACCTAGACAAGGTTAGCATGCGTCGATCAGGGTACCGGCGGTTTTTCCGGCTTGCGCTTCTCCCCTTCGAGGACGAGGGTAACATCAACCGTTGTCGTTTCCGGGTTCGGCATAATCGAGCTGCGTGTCTTGCCGAGCTTGTCCAGTATCTGGTCCTGCTCAAGACGGGAGAGGAAGTAGTCGGGGTACTCGGCATTGAACGGTTGTCCCCGCTTTAGGGCGAACATTTTGCGAATGTGGGGCTCGGTTTCGAGATCGAGGCCTTCGATCGTAAGCTTACCCATTTTGAATTGAGGGCCGGGATCGACGTTGACGATGAGGATCAGGGTCTTTTTTGCGTCGTCAATCTCCCGATCCACGTTGGTCTTTCCCTCGAGATAGCCTTTACGTCGCAATTCTTTACCGATCTCGTCGATACCGGAGCGAATCTTTTCAAAGTTCGCGACGTCGCCGGTTTGGAAGCCGCCGATTTTGAGAAGTTCTTTGCTATCTGTAAGTTCGCCTCTTAACTGGACGTCGGCAAGTTTGTATATGGGACCTTCCTGGACTTCAACAATGACCGCCACTCCGTTGACATCTTTGGCCGGTCGGGCTTCGAACTTCGGAAACTGGACGCGCAGATATCCCAAAGCTTCGTAGGCCGGTTTTATGCTGCCGTCCAGAACCTGGCGAAAACGATTCTCGGTATACACCGCTCCTATCGCTGCTCCGGCGACAATCTGCTGAAGTTTGGGTGTGGGGATTACCGAGTTTCCTTTGAACGTGACCTCGGCCACTGAGGGGAGAATCGAGGGCCGAAAAACGATGGTAAGGTCTCCAACACCTTCGAGCTTCGCCAATATCTTTCCCGGAGCCTTCACCAAAGCCTGGACTTCCTGAGAGAGCCGGTCGAGGACGGGTTTTGTGGCCGGCAGACGGTCGCCGGCGAACAGCGGCGCTTTGGTTTTGATGTAGCTACGGAACGCTTTCTCGTCGATCGGAAGCTCCTCGAAGCGATACGGGAAAAGCTGCGCGACTTCGAGTATCTGGAAGACGCCTAAATTGGTTTGCGTGCCCGGAATGGGTTCGAATTTGTATCCGATCGACTCGAAGGCTCCGGTTGCCAGGAGTCGATCCCGAGCGGCGTCGAACTCGGCTTTTCCTGCCATTTGGCCGATCTTCATGCCCGCGACTTCCAGAATCAACTCGTCGGCGTAGAACTTGTTGCCCTCGACTGCAAGCTTTCCAATTGGCCAAGCCTTCGGCGTCTGTCCGAAGGCCGCAAAAAGCGTGCACGCGAGTAGGATTACGAGACGAAGCGCCATTGCGATGATTGTAGGACGTTTTCGAGCGCTTCCAGGTTTTCAGGAAGATTGTCCGGGCGTCCATTTCTGCGCATTTCGAATGTGCTTCGTCATGGCCTCAACGATTCCGGCCCTGGTTGCCTGGCCGCTACGAGCGTAATCGATGACCGGGCGTTCGCGGCGCTCGATCTCGAGAATGGCTTCTTCGAGATGGGGCAGCGTTTCCATTGGAACGATCAGCGCTCCGTGCTGGTCGACCTGTAGGAGATCGTGCGGTTTGATGATGACTCCCTCGATTACGACGGGTTTTCCGAAATCCGTCACATGGATATACGAATGGGAAACACACAGGTGCCGGTAGAGCGCCTGGAAGCCGGCGGCGCGCATCTCGTCCACGTCGCGGATGCCGCTGTTGGTAACGGTGCCGATACATCGCAGCCCTAAATGAACACTGGCGTTAACCTCCCCCCAGAACGAACCTGCAGACGGGTATGGGTCCAGGTCTTGTACCACGGCGATGCGAGGCCATGGGATGCTTTCGACGTGCTCCCAGTAGTCGAAGACCTCCTTGCGCCCGAAGCTCTCGAACTTGAGGGAGGAGATCATACAAGTTGAGGCGAAGCCGGCGATCGGCGGCATCGAGGGCTGAAGGCAATGGAATCCGGGCATCAGAAAGCCTTCGTTGCGCGGCCGAAGTTCGAATAGCTCAATGGCATTGGCTACAGTCGGCGTGTTGTAGCGGGTGAGGACGGAGAGGTCGAGTTCGGTTGTAGGCGTCATATGGCTTATTGCATTGTGACTTGTATGCGGAAGGGAACTGCGGCGCCGGGCGGGAGTTCGATGTTGATCTGGTAGAGACCGGGCCAGCCAGGCGCGAGGCCGGAGAAAAGTACGGTGGCGGGTTGATCGTTGATAAGGACTCGTGGGGTGGCGACTGTTTCATGGTAGGGACCGTTTTGGCGGACGACGCCGAGTCCCGTACACCAGAGTGTCGCGTATCTGCCGTCGATCGTTTGGGTGAAGACCCCGGGAGTCGAGTCGGCAAAAGTTGCTGGGGAGGTCACTGGAGTGGCGCCGGGTGTTTCGACAGTTAGCTCCAACGGGCCAGCTTCTACATTGAGCGGCGCGAGAAAGTTGATTTGTTGTGGCGACGCGTAAATGAGCGGGACGGATTGATCGTTCAAGAATACTCGCGTTCCGGCAAGACGATAAGGAGGAGTACGGGCATCGGCAGCCATCGTCGCGCCGGAGCTGAGATTCGCGCCGTGGATTGAGACAAATGAGCCAGGAGAAATCACGCCGCGCGGCTCCAAAGTTGCCGAGTTTCCTGTCGAGTGGATGATCGGCGATTGCGTCGCCTCTCTAGGCGATCCGTCCCCTTCGATCTGGCCGGTGATCCATAGCAAGGCCTGCTCGATCATCTGTTGGAATCTTGGATCCCGCCAGGTTTCGTCGAAGTGTCCGAGCGCCGTATAGAATACGCGACCGCTGCCGTAGAGGCGGGTCCAGGCAAGCGCGAAATCGTTATCGGTACGATTGACGCCGTTTGCGCGCGAATCTACCGACGTCGTATCGAGCGTCATTAACACTCGGACATTCTTTCTGTCAAACTCACGGAACTGATAGATCTCATCCGTTATTGAGAACGATGGAGACAGATTGCGAGTCGCGGGGTGATCGGGATCTTCTATATCGATCTTGACCTCCTGGACCCATGGATGGCCATCGAATCTGGCGCCGATGAGATCACCATACTCAGGCCACGTGTAGAACGTGTCGGTGGCGCTGTGAGCGCCCCCGAAACCACCACCGTTCCGGATGAAGGCTAGAAGATTGCTCTTTTGGGTATCCGTAAGAGCAAGTTCGCCGCTGGTGAAGAAGAACACGGCGCTGTAGTTTGCGAGGTCTGAAAGGGCCGATAAATTTTCGGTGGCCGTAATTTCCAGTTTGCCGGATCGGGCAGCAATTTGTTGGAGAACTTGTTGCGAAACGGGGAGAGAATCGTGACGGTAACCTGCGGAGTGCGTTATGTACAGAATCTTCTTCGGTTGGCCTTGCACGATCGATGGAAGCAAGGCCAACGCAAAGACGAGAAATGTTACCAGACGCGACACGCGTTTGCTCGGACCATCGGTTGATCCGCCTTACATCCGAACGCGGATTGAAACTCAGGCATGTTCGACAGCACGCCGTTGACTCGATATTTGCCAGGCGAGTGAGGATCCGTTACCGCAAGCATTCGGGCGCGTTCATCTGTGACGTTGGCGCAGTTGACCTGCGCATAACCAAGGAAGAATCGCTGATCGGGCGTAAAGCCGTCGATAGTGTCGTTTTTCGATTGCGCTTTCAGCGCTTCGTGCAACGCGAGATAGGCAATGCGAAGGCCACCGTGATCGGCGACATTCTCTCCGAGCGTAAGTTTGCCATTGAGCTTCACGTCGCCGATGGCGATGTAGTCGCTGTACTGCTTCTCGACGCAACTGGCCCGCTCCTCGAATGCTTTTGCGTCTTCGGCGGTCCACCAATCGGTAACATTGCCTTTCGCGTCGAAACGGCGGCCCGAGTCGTCGAACCCATGGGTGAGTTCGTGGCCTATCACCATTCCGATGGCGCCATAGTTAACCGCGTCATCTTTTGTCTTGTCGAAGAACGGCGGCTGCAGGATACCGGCCGGGAAGTTGATGTTGTTCTGCAGCGGATGATAGTACGCGTTCACAGTGGGCGGTGTCATCACCCACTCTGACTTGTCCTGCGACTGTCCAAGTTTGTTCAGATTGAATTCCCGCGCGAACGTATTTGATCGCTGTGAGTTGCCAAGGAAATCGTCGCGTGTGATTCTGATGGACGAGTAGTCTTTCCACTTCTCGGGATAGCCGATCTTATTCGTAATTGCCTGCAACTTCTCGAGTGCGCGCTTTTTTGTTGTCGGCGTCATCCAGTCGATCTGTTCGATATCTTTGCGAAGCGCGATCTCGAGGTTATGCACCATCGCGAGCATCTTGTCTTTGCCTTCTTTGCCGAATGTGAGCTCGACGTACTTCTTGCCAAGAGCTTCCCCAAGGTCGCTATCGACAGCGGCGACACAGCGCTTCCAACGTGGTTGCAATTCCTTCTGGCCGGCCAACGTACTTCCGAAGAAATTGAAGTTCTCATTGACGAACGCAGATGAGAGCACGGGACCGGACATACGGAGATAGCCCCACGTCATGTACGTCTTCAGCGTGTCGAGCGGTGTCGTTGAAAGTACCTGTTCGAAGCCCTTGAAGAAGTCTGGAACGGCGACGTTCAAGTCCTGGACTTTACCCTTCAACTGACTGCCGGCGAGGTAGACATCCCAGTTGAAGGAAGGCGTCAACGCAGCGAGTTCACTTACGGTCTTCTTGTTGTAAGTTTTGTTTGGGTCGCGCCGGGTCACGCGATCCATCGAGACCTTCGCAAGCTCGGTTTCAAGCGCGAGAATCGATTCGGCCTTACGCGACGATGTTTCCGCCGAGTCGCCCGTCAACTCAAAAGTGCGAGCGATGTGGGCGACATAAGCCTTCCGAATATCAACCGATTTCGTGTCGGTCTTCGTGTAGTAATCGCGATCTGGCAATCCCAAGCCACCCTGGTCGGCGCGGAAGAGATACTTTGATGTATCCTTTTGATCCTCTAAAACACCCGAAGTGAAGAACGCTGGGGAACCGATTGCGTGGAGGCGGGCAACCTCGGCTGCGATGGAGGCTTTGTCGGGAAGGCCGGTGATGCGTTGGAGCACAGGTTTTAATGGCGCCGTCCTTTGGTTTCTACGCCTTTCTCGTCGATACAGGAAGCCCAGTAGTTACCCATCTGCTCGCCGGATTTGGCCGCGCTGGTTTCGAGAATGTCACGCAAGATCGTCTGATTGCGTTCCGCCATTTGAGCGGCGCGATGATACAGGGAACGATCGGCGGGCACGGGGTTTTTATCGAGCCATGTGCCGCACGCATATCGATAAAAGTCCTGACAGGGCGCTGCCTGCAGGTCCATGTGGGATTTGCTGAATCCGAAATCCTGTGCCGACAATACGAACGGAATCGAGAATAAAAAGATATACTTCATCGCGCTACCAAACCTTGCACGCGTTTTCGCCGCGTACCATCGGTTGATCGATTTTGCATCCGAAAGCTTGCTGAAACTCCGGCATGTTTGACAGCACGCCGTTGACGCGATATCGGCCGGGAGAATGAGGGTCGGTTTGGGCGCGGAGGCGCTCGGCTTCGGGAGTCATGCTGCTGCACCAGACCTGACCCCAACCCAAGAAGAAACGTTGTTCTGGTGTGTAGCCGTCGATCTTGTCCGGACGGTTCTGCGCAATCGAGGCGAGATACGCCATCAGGGCGATTCGCAGACCGCCGTTGTCCGCGACGTTCTCGCCAAGCGTGAGTTTGCCGTTCAGGCGTACATCGTCAATCGCCACGTACTCGGAATACTGCTTGTCGACGCACGATGCCCGCTTTTCGAACTCCTTACCGTCCTCTGGGGTCCACCAGTCCAGCAAATCACCCTTTGCATCAAAACGACGGCCCGAGTCGTCGAATCCGTGTGTCAACTCGTGACCGATAACGGCGCCAATTCCGCCGTAGTTGACGGCGTCGTCCAGTTTGGCGTCGAAAAATGGAGGCTGCAAAATGCCGGCAGGAAAATTGATGCTGTTTAACTGCGACGAGTAGTAGGCATTCACGGTCGGCGGCGACATCGACCATTCCTTGGGATTGGGCGGCTTCCCGATTTTGTCGAGGTTCCTTCGTGTTTCGAATTCGTTTGCCCGCAGTAAATTCCCCATCGCGTCATCAGGCGCAATCGGCAGTTTTGAATAATCGAGCCATTTTTCGGGATATCCGATCTTTTCCGTGATGGCTTCCAGCTTTTCGATTGCGCGCTTCTTGGTCTCCGGTGTCATCCAGTCGATTTGGCGGATGTCTTCACCCATGGCCTTTTCAAGGCCGCTGACCATCTGCAGCATCTTGGTCTTGCTATTCCCCGCGAACGCAAGCTCCACGTACTTTTGTCCCAACGCTTCGCCGAGATCGCGATCGACCGCGATAATGCAGCGCTTGGAGCGAGGACGCATTTCTTTCGCGCCCGCGAGTACACGCTGGTTGAAATCGAAATCTTCGTTCACGAACGCCGCCGGTAGGGTCGGCGCCGCGACGCGAAGCATATGCCATGTCAGATATGTCTTCAGGTCATCGAGAGACGTAGCCGTCACTACCTGGTTGAGACTCTTAAAAAACTCCGGATTCGCAATGTTGATGTTACGAAGCGACGGTGTTCCTGATTTATCGAAGTAGCGTTTCCAATCGAAAGCAGGAGCGAGAGTCTTGATGCCATCCACCGTATCCGGATGATCCAAATTGTTTGCATTCCGGCGCGCCACTCTGTCCTGGGAAGCTTTTGCCAGCGCCGTCTCGATGCTCATAATAGCCTTTGCCGAGGAAGCTGCCTTCGAAGCCTCGTAGCCCGCCAAGCTGAACATTCGCGTCATATGGTCGACATACTTAGCGCGGATTTCAACCGACTTGCCGTCGTTCCGGAAATAGTAATCACGATCGGGGAGACCAAGACCAGCCTGATCGAGCCACCCGATCATGAGCTGAGAGTTCTTGTAGTCCACACGCGCGTAGAAGTTGAACAGGGGTGCTGCTCCGAACGCATGCTGCCGCTCTAGAAGGTCGGCCAGGCCTGATTTGTCCTTGAGAGCTGCAATGCGATCGAGTTCCGGTTTGATAGACGCGAGGCCTTTCGCTTCGATCCCTTTCTCATCCATGCAGGCCGTGTAGTATGCCCCGATTTTCTGTTCGATCGGAGATCCATTCTTTTTCACGGCCGAGGTCTGCAAGATATCGAGCAGGATGTTTTCGTTTCGGGCAGCGAGTTCTTCGAATCGGCTCCAGCGGGAGCGATCGGAAGGAATGGGATTGTTCTTGATCCAATTTCCGCAAGCGTATTGGAAGAAGTTCGAGCACGGTTCGACAGACTTATCAATGTGGGCCGCGTTGAAGCCGGTGCTTTGCGCATTGGCCGAAATCGCTGCCAGGAATGCCGCGCCAATGAATCGTTTGGCTACCATACGCGGCACGCTGCTCCTCCACGAACCATCGGCATTCCAACTTTGCAGCCAAAGGCCTGTTGGAACTCGGGCATGTTCGATACGGCGCCATTGACTCGCCAGCGGCCGGGAGAATGCGGGTCAGTCTGCGCATACATCCGCGCAATCTTTTCCGTCTGGTTCTGGCACCAAATCTGGCCCCACCCGAGGAACAAACGTTGTTCAGGCGTGAAGCCATCAATCTTGCCGGGCTTCTTTCCAGCCAGAGTATCCATCAATGCCATGTATGCGATGCGGAGTCCGCCGTTGTCAGCAACGTTCTCACCAAGAGTGAGCTTGCCGTTCAACTTGAGGTCGGGAGTTGCGCTGTAGTCGGAGTATTGCTTTGCGACGCATTCGGTGCGTTCCTCAAACGCCTTCTTGTCCGCAGCCGTCCACCAATCATCCAGATTGCCCTTGGCGTCGAAGCGGCCGCCTTCATCATCGAAGCCATGAGTCAATTCATGACCGATCACCGCTCCGATCGCGCCGTAGTTCACAGCTTCATCCAGTTTGACGTCATAGAAAGGAGGTTGCAGAATGCCGGCAGGAAAATTAATGTTGTTGTTCTGCGGATCGTAATAAGCATTCACCGTCGGCGGCGTCATGAACCACTCTTTCTTGTCGACGGGCTTGCCGATTTTCGCGATCTGTCGGTTGAACTCGAATGTGTTCGATCGGAATGAGTTTCCTATCGCGTCACCTTTCTTAATCTCGAGCGCGGAATAGTCACGCCAATTCTCAGGAAAGCCAATCTTGTTCGCGATGGCATGCAGTTTTTCGAGGGCGCGCTTCTTGGTGGCCGGTGTCATCCAGTCGAGCTGCTGTATATCGCGCTCGAGCGCCTTCTCGAGAGCGCGCACCATTGCTAACGTTTTGTCTTTCCCTTGTTGCCCGAAAGTCAACTCGACATACTTCTGTCCCAGAGCTTCGCCGAGATCGGCATCGGTGTACTGTACGCAGCGCTTCCACCTGGGCCGTAACTCCTTCGAGCCGGTAAGAGCTTTGCCATAGAACTCGAAGTTTTCATTCACAAACGCGGACGGCAGAATGGGCGCCGCCGAATGAATGACGTGCCAGGTGAGATAAGTCTTCCAATCGTCGAGGCTCACTTCTTTCAGCTGCGTCTCAAGCTGCTTGAAGAAATCCGGAACCGCCACGTTAAGGGTCTGCACAGGAGCGCCGATCGATGGCAGATATTTATCCCAAGTAATCGACGGGTTCATCTCGACAAGCTGCTTTACGGAAAGCCGGTGATAAATCTTGTCAGGATCGCGGCGGGAGGTAACGTCCAGGCTACCCTTGGCGAGCGCTGTCTCAAGGCTCATCACGGTCTTCGCCTTCGCCGCTGCAGTATCCGGCTTCGCGCCGGCTAGTTCAAACATCTTCTGCACGTGCGCAACGTACTGCTTACGAAGCTCAGCCGACTTAGCATCGTCCTTGAAGTAGTAATCACGTTCGGGAAGTCCGATGCCACCCTGATCGACATAGGCGATAACTTCCGTCGCGTCTTTCATGTCCTGCGTCGAACCAGCGGTAAAGAAGGGATAGACTCCGGACTTGTGAAGTCGGACGATCTCATCTGTAAGTTGTGACTTGTTTGAAATTGCCTCAATGCGGGAAAAATAAGGCTTCAGCGGCTCCGTTCCTTTGGCGTCAATTGCCTTTTCGTCCATACAGGTCGAAAAGTAATCGCCGATCTTCTGCTCGACGGAACTGCGTGTCGTCTTAGCGGAACTCGTCTCGAGGATATCGCGCAAAATGCGCTGGTTTCGTTCATGAAGCTGACTGAATCGGCCCCAGGTAGCCTGGTCGGATGGTATCGGGTTGTTTGCCATCCATCCACCGCAAGCATATTGATAGAAATCGTTGCAAGGGTCGGCTTTTGTGTCGAGGGCTTTCGGGTCGAAGCCCTGCTGTGCCAAGAGCGTGCAGCCGCAAATGGTAATTGCGGCAAAGAATCGAGGGGTAGACATAGTTTTGGTTTTGGACGAATCGTTCTCCTAAATGTTACGTCGGGGACCTGCACTGTGCAACGTGAGGGTAGTGTTAGGCGCGAGAAATCGCAGGGCAATTTCTGGCGGGAGATTAGGAAATTGTAATCGTTTACGCCGATTGTGCGGTTTGTGCGTTTCCGTAGCCGATTGTACGCAACGCAGTCAAAACTTGCATCGTTGCCGTACTCCGATTGAGGGTGTAAAAGTGAATGCCGGGAGCGCCGGACTCGAGCAATTCGATGCTCTGCTGGGTGGCGTGCGCGATGCCGAGTTGCATGACAGCTTGTGGGTTGTCTCGTCTGCGATCGAGTTCCGCAGCGAGCCGGAAGGGAAGGGATGCGCCACAAGCGACCGTGAAACGTTCCACCTGCGCTGCGTTTGTAATGGGCATCAATCCCGCGATGATCGGGACATTGATGCCATGGGCGCGCGCATTGTCGACGAACTCAAAGTAACGGCGATTGTCGAAGAACAATTGGGTCACCAGGAATGAGGCTCCGTTATCGACCTTGCGCTTGAGATTGGACAAATCGACTGCAGGGTTGCCGCATTCGATGTGCTTCTCTGGATATCCGGCCCCGCCGACGCAAAAGCGATCGCCGAAATTCTCTCGGATGAAGCCGGTTAATTCACTCGCGTAACGAAACCCCCCGTCCGTGGCAACGAATGTTGATTGACCTTTGGGTGGATCGCCGCGTAACGCAAGAATGTTCTCGACACCCGCTTCGTCCAAACGCTGCAGGACTGACAACAGTTCCTCCTGCGTTGATCCGACACAAGTGAGATGCGCCATCGCTTCGATTCCCGTGTCGCGCTTTATGCGAGAGACGATATCGAGGGTTTTCTCGCGCGTAGATCCGCCGGCGCCATAGGTGACCGAAACATAATCCGGTTCGAGGGGACCAAGATCAGCGATCGTCCTCTCGAGCTGCGCTCCTGCTTCGTCGCTTTTCGGCGGAAAGAACTCAAAGCTGAAAACAGGGCGCTTCCGGTCGAGTATGTCGCTAATGCGCATTCCTAATTAGTTTCCCACATCACGATTATGTTGCCCACCTCAGGGGATGGCCGCTCAAAAAAGTCAAATTCCGCTCCCTGGGGTCGCGGCTTCAAGAGCTCCCTTTGGTCGCGGCTCAGTCTCTGGCAGTGTCAAGAGTGATGGTTGTCCCAGCGCAGTCGCGCTTTGCCAAAAGATTTGCGAAAATAGAATCAGGTCACTTTCGCAGTCAGGGCGTTCTCGCGCCGCACTAAGGTTCCCGTTTGATTTCAGTTAACAACGTTACAATGCGCTACGGCGCTCGCATCCTTTTTGAAGACGTCACCACCACGTTCGTGACCGGCCGGCGATATGCCGTGTCCGGCCCCAATGGCGCCGGTAAATCAACATTTATGAAGATCCTGACCGGGCAGATCGACCCGACGATGGGCTCCATCACCCGGCCCAAGAAGATGGGCGTCCTGCGTCAGGATCAGTTCGCCTTCGACGCTTTCCGTGTCATTGACACCGTTGTCATGGGCAACGGGCCGCTGTGGTCGCGCGCTGCAGGAGCGCGATACGCTTTATTCGAAAGACGAGCTTACGGACGAAGACGGCATGCGTCTGGGAGAGCTGGAAGGAATCGTGGGCGAGGAAGGCGGCTACACAGCCGAAAGCGACGCGGCGATTCTGCTTCAAGGTCTCGACGTGCCGGATGAACTCCATGAGCGTACGATGGGCGAGTTGCAGGGCGGGCAGAAAGTTCGTGTCCTCCTGGCGCAGGCGCTGTTCGGCAACCCGGCGGCTCTGTTGCTCGACGAGCCGACGAACCATCTCGATCTCGACTCGGTGCACTGGCTGCAGGATTACCTCCGAAAGTACGAAGGCACTCTGATTGTCATTTCGCACGATCGCCACTTCCTGAACGAAGTTTCGACCCATGTCGCCGACATCGATTACGAAACGATCATCATGTACACGGGCGGGTACGATGACATGGTGCTGGCGAAGACTCAGATTCGGTCGCGCGTCGAATCTCAGAACGCCCAGCGGGAAAAGAAAATCGCTCAGCTGAATGAGTTTATCGCGCGTTTCTCGGCGGGTACGCGGTCGTCGCAAGTCACGTCGCGGAAGAAGGAAGTTGAGCGTTTGGCTACGGCTGAACTAGCGCGCTCCAACATCCAACGCCCGTTCATTCGTTTCGAGATGAAGCGTCCCTCCGGCCGACACCCGCTCGACTTCAAGAACATTTCGAAGAGTTACGGCGATGTGACGGTAATTAAGGACTTTAGCGGGAGCCTATCACGCGGCGAGAAGATTGCCTTGATGGGGCGAAACGGGGCTGGAAAGACGACCATGCTGCGATCTCTCCTGAAGACGCGCCAGCGGTGTCGACGAGGAGAAAGACTTCACCATCGATAGCGGCACAGTGAATTGGGGACATGAAGTCAGCGTCGGCTATTTCTCGCAGGATCATCAGCAGTCGATCGACAAGCGTATGACCACGCTCGAATGGCTGCACTCGTTCGATCCGCAGGCGTCAGTGGAAGAGATTCGCGGTTTGCTGGGGCAGATGCTGTTCAGCGGCGATGATGCGCTGAAGCCCACCAAGGCGCTTTCGGGCGGGGAAGCGGCTCGTCTGACGTTCTGCCGGCTGATGTTGCAGAAGCCGAATTTCCTGGTGCTCGACGAACCGACCAACCACCTTGATCTCGAATCGATCAACGCTCTGAATATCGCGTTGCAGCGATACGAAGGAACCGTTCTTCTGGTGACGCACGATCACGACCTCATCGATGAAGTCGCTACCCGCATCTGGCATTTCGATCACGGCTCAATTGAGGATTTCAAGGGACCGTACGAAGAGTACCAGAGCTCTGCCGAGCAAAAAGTATCGTAACTCACCGAGTATTGTGGCAGGTGGTGGGTCAGTTTGAATCCCGCCACCCGCGGAACTGGCATCAAATGTCGAGTCTCAGGAGTCTTGCATTCATCCTATGCTCAGCCATACGGCGCTCACGCGCCCTGTCCTGCGCTTCTCTCCATTGCTTTCCCCACAGAGCAAAGGCTAAGGCACAGATTATCGGTACAAATATGCTCGCGAGCATGCCCGCAACGAACAGCAAATCCGAGCGATCCATATGCAGTCTCCTGCGAACAGTTTACACCTTATAGGCTCGCCGGGACATTCCGGAGTTGTACAGCCGGAGCTGTTCCACCCATTACCAATCAAACGCAGTTTGTTTTCGATGCTCTTCGGCCTCGTCCGCTGATCAATCTCAACCTCTGTCGTACTCGCACTCTCACCCCTGTTTTAGAATCCTTGCAACAGTATCTTGTTTGGTAACCGTTAGCGATGAACGTTCTTGTATCTAAAATGTCACGATTCTGAAATCGTAAGGAAATGTCGGCGAGGAGCGACGCAGACCTGCGCCGATCATCGGAGGTAACAGATGGAAATCAGAGTGATTTCGCGCGCCGGAGTGCTGCCGCTCGGGTTAGAAACTAGCTTAAGGCCTAGACGACCCAGGTTCGGGACCGCTGATCTGGCCGATGCTGGTCGCAGGACTTGAACGATTATCGCGCATGCCGCTCGCTCCAGCGGCGACGGCAGATGTCGGCACTCTCGCCGATAGCCTCGAGGGCTCGCGCCCGAGCGTTTAGTATGTTTGCGGCGGACGATTCCGGGCCGTTTGTAGCGACTTCCACAGAACAGCTACGGGCTAGCATGAGATCCTAGTTCGTATGTGGCACGCCGAACATAGGCTATGTTTTACGGCCGACACACACGCAGGATCGGATAAGCGACCTGTGGCCGTGCGAAAACAGAGAGACGAATGTCGTCAAATGAGGTAGGCTTTTGCCCGATCAAGCTACTGGTGGATTGCTCTCCCGTCATCTCCGGCACAGGCGGTTCCGTGCCGCTGCTTCGCTCATTCGAGGCAGCGTTCTTGATTTTGGCTGTGGCGTCGGCGAATTTGCACAATTTTGCGATCAAGCACGCTACTGGAGCGTAGACCGTGATGCTGCTGCGCTCGCTGTAGCAAAAGCGGTTCCCGCGAAGCCGTTTCAGCCCCGGCCTGCCTGAGAGCGAAAAGTTCGACACTATTATCGGACTCGCAGTGATCGAGCACATGAAAGAACCTGAAGAGCTGCTGCGTCGGTTTAGAACACTCCTCGCCGACGGCGGACGATTAGTTCTGACGACGCCTCATCCAAGCTTCAGGTGGGTGCACGACTGTGGGGCACGGCTCGGTCTTTTCAGCCGCGAAGCGAGCGAGGAGCATGAGACATTCTTTGATGACGAGACCCTCCGCGATACCGGACGGCGTGCGGGATGGATCGTAGCTGAATCCAGGCGTTTCCTCCTGGGCGCGAATCAACTCTTTGTTCTGACGAGACAGTGATTGGCGTTATGGTACCTTCGCCGAGTCAGAGACCGCATCGGGAATCGGTCGTTGGGGATGTTCGAACAGCGACTCAGAGAACCTGAATTTCACGATCGCAAAAACAAGGATGCTGACCACCTGGACGGCAATGTAGTGCATATAGAACATCTCGACCAGTACTGTGTAGAAGAGCCACTCAGCGACGCGAATAGTTGCAAACCCGGACAGGAACTGGCCGTACTGTCGAACGATAGACGAGTGCTTTCCGACCTCAAACACCAAATGGCGGCAAGCGTAAAAGTTGATCGTCATCTGAAGCCACATGACAATTAGATATGCAATGGGCTTCGGCCAATCGTACTTGCTAACGAGCAGGTAATTCGTTGCCAGCGCGACTACAAACGCAGGAAGGCCAGCAATCAGGAATTTTAGGATCTTCCCAGCAAAACGTGCGTAATCAGTCAAACGTTGACGCCTCGACCTTCGGCTTCAAACGGCTCGCCTGCGCGGTCGTCAGGCGTCGCGAACTGCGGCGCTAAGTCACGCCGCCGCACTGAGAACACGATTTCATCCAGGGTTCTGCGATTTGCAGCGAGTAGATCTGCAACAAAGCCAAGCACCCAGATCTGGAAACCGACCAGAAGGAATACAGCAGCGACGATCAAGCTGGGAACGTGGGTTCTGCCGGAGTAAGGAAATTCGAAAATGTTCAGCAGTACCCAACGGACACACAGGAGAAATCCAAGGGCCACTGGGACTGCGCCAACATGCGCGAAAAACCGAAATGGACGGTATAAAGCGAAGATGCGGACGATCGTCTGCATTGATCGCCAGACGTAGCGCGGCGTGCTCTTTACCAGTCGCGAAGGCCGCAAATCCGGGTTAACGCGGATTGGAACCGAGACGATGCGCATACCGTTCTGGCCGGCCTGGATAATTGTCTCCAGGGTATACGTGTATTGACTGAAGACGTGAAGTCGGAGAGCGGCTTCGCGGGTCAAGGCGCGAAACCCGCTGGGTGCATCAACTATAGTTGTGCCGCTTGCTGCACGTACTACCCAGCTCCCGACGCGCTGCAGGCATTTCTTCACAAACGAAAAGTGTGCGACTTGCGAGATCGGGCGGGCGCCTATGACGATATCCGCTTCGCCACGGAGAATTGGAGCGAGCAGCTTTGGGATGTCCTCAGCACAATACTGATTATCCGCGTCGGTGTTGACTATGATATCTGCACCGGCCTGAAGCGATGCGCGCAGACCAGTTCGGAAAGCGTTCGCTAGGCCCCGATTTTGCGGCAGCCGTACAATGTAGTCGACTCCGTGCTGGCGGGCGACATCAGACGTACCATCGGAGCTGCCATCGTCGATGACGAGCCACTCGATCGTGCGAATCCCCGGAAGTTGCTTTGGAAGCGGGCTCAACGCGATGCCTAGGGTCCCAGCTTCGTTGTAGCAGGGCACTTGAATTACGAGCTTGGGCTGGCTGGTGTCCTGTGGTGCAACTCCGCCCAAATTGTCGACGTCCTCCAACCTTAATATATCCGACATTTGTGCCCTCCGCGTACGTTGTGGATTCACCTATCGGTAAAGCGGTTCGGTGTGTATTCAGGTTTCCTCAGCGCGACGTGTTACGGCATATAGGGTTCAAGCTGGCGCGGCCGTTTGTCGGCTTCGAGCAGCCAGATCCGCCGCTTGGCGAAATACTTTAAAGTGCTGAATTATCAGCCATCTCGCGCGCCCAAACGATCGGTGACGCATCGATATCGGCAGCGTTGTAGACCCACTCGTAAGGGTTCATGCTGTCGCGAGTAACGAACGACGATTAGGTGCTTGCCGCCTTTATCGACTAATTCTTGGTGTATCCTCTCTCGCTCGATTGGCCACCCCGTCCTATGCCAGCCTCGAATCGCCCAAGCGTTGGTCGCGGTAGCAACAAAGCTCGCCAGTCAACAGCAGCAGGCTGCCAATCTACCCGCAGGCGCACCCCGAGGCCGGAATGTCGCATATGCCGGAGACACTGCATCGTAACAATAATGAAAGCACCCATGATCGGTGCCACGTAATGGATGTTCACCCATTCGAGGAAGAACATGCCTGCGGATACGGTCGCGCAACAAATAAGTACAGGCCGAATGCGCCGGTCACGCAGCACCCAGAACATCATCACCAACGGAATCAGCAGCACGGGACCCCAATAGAAAGATAGGATGCGTTTGGCGGCATCGTACGCTTTCCGTTTGTATGAGAGGTGCTCGCGCAGGAGGTACTTGTACACATTTTCGAGAGCCTCGTGACGATAGGCCCTGGGATGGTTGTCGCCCCAGAGAAACATACGACGTATCATGTACTGCCGCAGATTCTCCTGATACGGCAGGCGTAGCGGATTACCAGTGGTTTGCCAGCAGTAGTATGCCATCGCGGTCGCCGTTAACCCCATGACGATCGATAACGGCAACAGGAACTTCTGTAGGATCACTCGTACCGAAACACCGGAACGCAACACTGTAAAGGCCAACACGCCGATCGTTGTACTGGTAAGTATTACGCCTTCGAATGGACGGCTATTGGCGAGAACCGCGACTCCGATCGCAAACAGTATGGAGTCCCATACGGTCAGTCGCTTTCGAAGACGTCCAGTCGCACCGATCACGAGAGCGCCGCCGGTTGCCGCGACAGCGCCGCCCCAGTAACTCGCGACCCAATAGCCATGCATCAACTGCCAATTGCCGAAAACAGCAATTTGCACTGCCACAAGAGCCGAGCACCGCCCACCGATGGGGCAACCAGATGCGCAGCATCCAGCTTAGAGCTACACACATGACGACGGTGCTCGCCAGGACCCCGTACCAGGGATGTCCCGCGAAGCGCTGTCCCGCCGCGAGCACAAGCGCTTGCGCCGGATGGTACATGGAAACGTATGTAGGTTTTTGGTTGATGTGAGGACTTTCGAAATGCACCCAGAGCGGGTGCGTCGGATTGGCCAACCTCCCGGATGCGAATGTGTCGGATCCTAGCAGATAGCTAAATTCGTCATGAATTCTCGGCGCAGGGAATCCCACTGGCTTCACATACAACCCGGCCAACACGAGACAGAGAAGACCGGGCAGCAGCAATGCCATTGCAGTCCGCCTGCCGATCCAATCTAACGGCGCCTCTAGGCTTTAACTAGAACCCGCGATCGCCGTGTGGGTGCACGTTGCATTGCCTGCTGATGCGAACTGGAAGTACTTTGCGGCATGACGTGCTCACGAAACGACACGCTCAATCTCGCCTCGGCGACGCCCTTCTGAGAGTGCAGGAATCAACCTTCTGAGTGTAACATTCAACCTTCTGAAGGTTAAACCAAACGAGATGCCCGAAAGGAAGCCGAATTCATACTAAATAGGCCTGCGGGACTGCGGTCAGCCAGATGCAAGCACCACATTCACAACGCGCCTCCACGACGCATAATCTCCCTGACGACGGACGCGTGGGATGGCCCAGGTCCAACGTTGTAAAGAAATAACCAAGGCGGGCTTGTTCCTGAGGAGTTCCAACTCGCGGCGGCATTCTCCGCACTCTCGCGAGGTAAGAAGTCAGCCTTGCATCGGCATCCTCATCGGCTCAAAGATTGGTTTAAACCAGGAGTGGCAGGAAACGGCTGTAACTTCCGCGGCGTCTTGTCCGACTCAAGCAGCCAGACCTTGCGCCCGTGGAAATAATGCAGCAAGGGTGCATTGTCGGTCATCTCCCGAGCCCACACGACAGGTGAAGCATCGATATCCGCCTGGTTGTAAACCCACTCGATATTTGGATTGTGCTTCTCCGGATAGCGGACCAGGATTAAATGCTTCTCGCCGGTTTGCGCAAGCGTCTCAATCATCTGCTGTCGCTCACTCGGCCATCCTCTTCGATGCCAGCCCCGGTCGTCCCACGCCTGCGCACCCGTCATGACGAAGCTGCCCAACACGAGACCCGCTGCCGCAAGACGCCCAACAGGCAGGGCTCCGGGACGCCAGACCGCCAGATGGCGAAGACACTGCACCGTGAGCGCAATCAGCAGCGCCGTCAATGGCGCCAGATAGTGAATGTAGATCCACTCCACGCCCACCAGACCAATTGCAGCCACGATAAGGCAAACAAGCAGTGGTCGGAAAGTACTGTCTCTGAGCACCAGTGGCGCCAGCAAGAGCACCGCAAGCAGTACCGGCCCGAAGTAGAACATTGCGAGCCGCTTAGCCATGACCCGCACCTTCTCTCCAAGCGGCACGCTTTGCTGATTGCGAATGTACTTGTAAACGTTTTCGAGCGACTTGTGGTTATAAAACTTCGATGACCCTTCGCCCCACAGAAACATCCGTCGTTCCTGGTATTGGTTCAGGTACTCCTGATAAGGCATCCGCAGCGGGTTTCCGGTGGTTCGTGCATTGTACAGAGCCATCAGCCCGAAGATCGCTGCCATCATTCCTCCGGCAGGTAGAAGGAAACTACGCATCCACACACGCCATGTAAAACGCCGGCGCATGACAAGCCCGAATAAGATGGTGGCAGCCCCAGCACAGTACACCAAGCCCTCATAAGGTCGGCTGTTCGCGAGGATGCCGACCCCAACCGCCAGGAGCACGGCTTCACGAACTCGCCGCGCTGGCGTAATCGGCCGAGCACTCCCAGCACCAGCGCTCCGCCAATCGCTGCGACAGCGCCGCCCCAATAGCTCGCCGTCCAATATCCCTCACTGTTGGCCCAGTAACCTGTGCTATGCGCGGACCCAAATACCCCGATCTGCACGGAAATCAAACCGCCCACCAGCGCCCATCCGGACGGTACCCACGCACGCAGCGCCCAACTGACCGCGGCACACATCAGGGCGACGCTTGCCAGCACACCGTACCACGGATGCCCTGCCACGACCTGACCTGCAGCGAGCGCAATGCCCTGAGCGGGAGGATAAACCGATACATACGTCGGGCGTTGCAGTACGTGGGGAGTCTCGAAGTAGATCCACTGCGGATGAGTCGGATTTGCCATCCGGCCTGACACGAACGTCTCCCCGGCAAGCAGGTAACTGAATTCGTCTTCGATTCGCGGAGCCGGAGGGCCGAGGCGCCCGATGATCAACCATGCCAGCACAACGCAGGCAACTGCCGGCAGCAGAAGCGACAACGCCGCTCTGCGGCCGATATAACGCACCGGTTGCTCAATGGCTTGGATGGCCAAGCGTAACAGGCGTCTAGCCGTGCCTTTCGTGCCCGAAGAGATGGTGGTCGTGAAAGTCATACGAGGATGCCCGGCTATCGCGTCCGCACGTTGCTCCATACATTAAAGCATGGGCTTCGGCAAAATCGCTCCCTACGCGCCCAGTTACCGTTAGCTCTTGATTGGCGTCCCGCATCGTTGCCAACGACAAATCCGCCGCTGTAAACATTAGCCAAGGAGTAGACTAGAACCACGCTACTTCGAGCCGTCGACTCTGCAGAGCACCATCGTCCAGGGTAGCGGCTTACGAACCTGAATCACGTCTACGCGCGATCTCAAAACGTCCACGAATTCTGACGTAGACCAGTGCTGAACATGACCGGGCGTGTTTCCCAGATCACGCCAGTACGCACCTCGCACGACGTTCAGCGCGCGCCAAATTGGTTCTCGTGGAACGCTCACCAACAGCCAAGGATGTGCAGACCGGACAAGGAGATCAAGAGCCTTTCCCGTCTCCTCGAGATGCTCCAGAACTTCGCAGCAGACGATTAGCTCGGCCGCTGCAGCTTCAGAACTCATCTCGTAGATATTGGCAACGTTAAAATCCGCGGGAACTGCGGCCTTCCTTGCGTTCTCCCTGGCTTGCTCAACTACTTTCGCACTCACATCCGAGCCGCGAACCTGAATCCCCAAGCGCGCAAGCCGCAGGCTCAAATTGCCCTCGCCACATCCGAATTCGTAAGCGGTGCGCGCTTGCGTCAGTTGCACAAGGCTGTCGAACGACGATAGAAAGCCATCCATGAGATATCGGCTTATCGGATTTGTGGCGTTGTATTTGTCGTAATAATTGCCTTCTGGCTGGAATGTTGTAGTAGCCATGTGTCGAGTATGCCATGGAGCACCTGACGTTGCTTCTATTGGCTACCGGACGATCTGCGTGTGTTCTCCACACAATACGGCCGAATGTCCGGTATTGTTCTCGTAGCGTCCACCAACCACACACGTCTGTCGGGGTAGTAGGTGCACAGGTCAGCATCTTCGGCCGGAGACATGGCTCGAGCCCAGATGATGTCGGCCCGGTCAATGTCGGGCGCGTTGTACACCCAATCAAAAGCTCGAAAGTGGACTAGCCGGAAAAATACAAGATGACGGCCGCCCTGACGCTTCAGCTCGCGCTCAATATCGGCGCGGGCCACAGGGTTCCTAGGTACGCAGCACCAGTTTATAACTTGGCTCCAAGGCACGACGAAAGGTGGCGCTTTAGGTATTGCGATGAATTGAGCAATCCGGTAACTCAAGACAACTGCGAGCGCTGCCGGCACAAGCCGAACCAGTCCTCGCCCGTATCGTGATACCGAAACGTGTCTGGCGGCCTGTACCCACACCACCATCCAAACAATTGTGAATGGCGCAGCATAGTGGGGCATGCGCGGAACTTCTATGGATAGA
This sequence comes from Bryobacteraceae bacterium, assembly GCA_963844855.1. Taxonomy (GTDB): domain Bacteria; phylum Acidobacteriota; class Terriglobia; order Bryobacterales; family Bryobacteraceae; genus DASQDN01. The sequence goes on along the minus strand of CAWJQP010000010.1, from coordinate 73,066 downwards.
CCGAGCGCGAAGACAACGCTCGCAATAAGCAGTGGACGAAGTCGTCTGTCCAGGAGAGCGCGCCACCCGAGCACCATGACAACGCTTAGAACAGGCCCGCAATAGAACGTCCACCAGGTTGCTGCGCGCTCAAGGTTACGCTTGACAAAGCCACGTTTTGATCGCGCTTCCAGGTGCTCGGTACGAAATACCCGTGCCATCTCTCGAAATACATCGTGACGGTAATCACGTTCGGGCGGAAGTTGCATCGGTATAAAATGCCGATGTGTCTTGTATTCCCGGATATACACCTGGTACGGTAACTCAATTGTTCCTGTGGTTCGTACACAATAGTACAGCGCACCTAGGCCGCTCACCAATACGATCACACCCGCGGGCACGACCATCCTTGCTGTAAATACTTCTCTCACAGTGAATGCCTGGCCGCTCTTTGGTTTACGAAACAGCCACCAAAGTGCGAGGATGGAGACCGCCAACGCTGTCACGAGGCCTTCATATGGTCGGGCTGCGGTCGTGATGATGAGACCTGAGACGAATATAATTGCGTTACTGGTACGCCCTTGCCGAAGACGAGGCAGAGCCCCGAACGTCAGCGCCCCGCCGAGCGCCGGAACGGGCCCCCCCCAATAGCTGTTCATCCAATAGCTAAGCAGGCCATATCGCAGTGCCGCAATAATCGCACCGAACAAGGCCCAGCGTGGCGGCAGCCAACCCTGTAGCGCCCAACAAATCACTCCGCATAAAACCCCAGTGCTCAACCAGACGCCCCACCACGGATGGCCACCAATCACCTTCCCAACAGCCAACACTAACGCCTGACCCGGCGGATATGCCGACACATTCGTTGGCTTTTGAATCGTATAAGGTGCTTCAAAGTGTTCCCACATCGGATGTGTAGGGTTCGCTACCCGGCCTGCTGCGTATGTTTCGGCACCGAAGAGATGCGAAAACTCGTCGCGTATGACCGGATCCGGTATGGGTACAATCGGCAGCAGTGCGGCGCGCGTTATCAGAACACACACTGTCACCAAAAAACACGCAGTAGCACGGTTAGATGCCACTCGATTGAACATTGAAGTAAAGATTGTAGTTCGACGCGCAAAGAACCAGGCCAGCAGTAGTATGGCGCCGCACGATATTATTTCGAGGTGGAACAGCGACGGGAGTTCACGAATTACATTCGCAACTACTTCGTTAATTAACGACATAGAATCCAGTTGTACCAGCAGCCCTGGCCAACTGCAGCAGTGTGTTTTATGTCTAAAGACACCTAACGCAATCTTAACTGCCCCGTCAACCCCACGTTTGATGACATGCAGATGTGCGAGCGTCGACTCGCACATCTGCATGGACGAACGGTCTCCTTCGTACAACTAAACCGTGCGAAATACGCCAACATCCACAGCCTCGGTAGAAGGGATGCGTTTGAGGGCACAGCGCCCGGTCAACCACTATGAAGTAGCCCAGCTTCGCCGAATAGGCATTCCGTCTTTGTGGTTACGACTCGATTCCCTCAAACTGTGCGTTGAGCTTGCGCCCCAGAAGGGTGGCGATGTTGTCTGGTTTGACGGTGTGAATCGCGGTGCGGGTCAGGTTGTCATAGATGGCTGCCAAGTCCCCCTGCCGTTTAAATACAATGTCGGTGGCGTACTCGCATTGATCCACACTCCAGTGATAGGCCACGCCGAACGCCCGATGGATCGGGCAGTAGGTGCGGGCCAACTGGTCTAGTTTGCTGTGGAGCCGCTTAGCCTCCAGCCCATTGGCCAGTTTTTGTGCCCGCTGCCAATCACTGACTTCGACAAAGGCATTGTCGATCAGCTTGTACTCGATGCCCTGTTAACGCAGCCGGGAAGCGAGCCAGTTGTGGTCATTGAAGTAAATCTGCAACCGGCAGGGCAACCATGTCGGCACGCGTACGTAGCACAGCCCTAGTTCCCCGTCGATGAAATAGAAATAGTAGTGTGGGCATTTGCCGTCGTCTGGCCGCGAATAGGTTCTGCCGGTCTGCTTGTCATGCCACGGCTTGTAAGTCGAGGATGGTTCCATGACCGAGAAAATGCACACCAGACCAGTGTGCTCGCCTCGTTTGGCCAAGGCTTGCTTCAACAGGTCTTCTTTCCGCACGTTGCGCTTGCGAATGAACTCGATCTGCATCCCGTGCCAGCCGCTCGGCGTTCTCACGCAACTGGTCACGGAACGGTTCGGCAAACTTCGGGTAGTCGAAGACCCTCACCTGCTTGGCATACAGATACGGCGTCATCCCCTCGGCGTAACAGATCCTGCGCAGCGTACCGAAGATGAGCACGCGATCCCAACACCCCAGAACTCACGCGATCTGTTCCTTGAGCCGCTCCGTTAGTAGTTCGACGCCCACTCCGGAATCATATCCGGCCCTGTTTGGTTCCGGCTACACCGGGTTAGGAGAAGCACACAGAGAAGAGTAGGCAGTGCGTAAGATTGGTTCATTACACTTCTCGAAGCCGACCGCCGGAGCGAGGTCCAAGACGCGGTAAATAGAGAAGTGTCCTAGGAACTGGCTCGAATTGAACTCAGAGACAGTTCGTTCCAGCGTGCTTGAGCACGTCGCTGTCATCAGAAGAATCGGGTCCGACAATTGACAGTTGCGTGAATGCGTGGCCCACCAGGACCTTTATTACGAAGCTCATCTCCATTCGGTTTCAAGATATGTTGCTCGGGAAACCCGATTCATGAGGACCAGTGAACAGCGAGTTTAGGCGGACGCTCAATACGCAGTGGAGAGGCCGCACTTCGGGCAACGGAATGTAGTCTGGAAACGCGGCGTCTAACGGCTCGTCATCGTGTCGTCTCGTGAGAATCGGACACGCCCAGCGATCAGAACCGGCAGCATTGTCAAACAACGGCGCTGGCCGGAGGGGGCGCATCTAGCGGACCGTTCGTCCTCGCGAACTTCCGCACCTGTTCGATGAAACTCTGGAACACTGCATCTTCGGCCTTCATTGCTCCGCTTACCCAGGTCCCGTCGGCTCTCCAATGGCCCGGGCAGGCTTCTACCGCCCAAAACTCGAAGTAGCAGCTGACCTCGTTCACACTCAGCGAACGATCGGCAGCGTGCAGGATATCCATCGCAAGACATTGCGACTGAAGCGCACGTGCCGTACGAAACGCGAGATTGACTTTCTCAGGAGGAATTTGCGTATGATCCCAATCGATACGGCCGCTTCCCGACGCACGGAAGTCTCCGGGTCTGTTGTGGCGGCGGAACCCGAAGGCGCGATCTCCAATAACGGAGATGCGCGTATCAAACTCATTGCCCGGCAGAAACTCCTGGAACAGCACGTACCCGCGCACCAGGCTTGCGAAAACCGTCTGGAGCGGCTGGCCGAGCAGCATACGACGAGCTCCACCCAGTCGCTTCCGCAAGTCGCGCCACCCGATCGGCGGCGGCCACTTAGTTAAAGAATCAACTCCCTCACCGAACATATTGCTTACCCAAAACTCGGCTTCCGTCCGATCTGCGACTAGCTTGACGTTCTGCGAGACGACTCCTTGGGCCAATTTGAGAACTATCGGGTATTTTGCCTGCCGGCAAAACTCGAGAGCCTCCTCATGATTCCAAAATCTCCACGTTTCGAGGAGCTGGAATACCGGCGGCGTCAAGTAGATAACGCTGTCCCACCTTATCGTCAAAATGCCATGCGGTTTTCCAATCCGGGAACACTGGAATTCTGAGCGCCTGCTCAATAGAAAAGACAATCCGCTAACTTCCGAGGTGTCGCTCGCGTTGGTGGAACCACCACATGAAGCCGCAGCAATCCCGCAGTTGCTCGAGGATATCGCTCCGGTACACGTCAACAATACGGGTTTCGAACTCCGCTTCCTGAGCAAGCTCCTGCCATCGATCTGAGGCCGACTGTTGTCGACCACTACGGACCTTCACGTGGTCTGGTTGGGATCGCTATGCGCCTCGAGGAATTCATCGAAACAAAGGGTGTAGCAGTTTCCCTCCTCAACTTTATGCACTATGATTCTGGGTTATCGACTTGTAGGAGACTCTGCAACCCCTCGACATCCCTCCGGGCCTCGAGTGTTACCCATGTCATAGGAACGAAGTGACCCCGACCGCAAATTGAGACGGCTCGTTACTTCAGAGATCCAGCCGTTGACCTGCTTCTCTTCGAGTCACTGCTCTCCATTTTGCAGAACTGGACAAACACTACTCGCAGCTTTAGGACACTACCTTACAGTCGTGGCATACTGGGACTCATAACGCTTTAGTACTAAGTACTGCTGGTGTGGGTCGACGGGGTCGCATTACGGAAAACCCGAAGGGAGCGATCAGATGTGGGAAAAGAAGAAAAACGAACCGGTGGCGCCGCCTGCTCGTCCGGAACCGCAAGCTACTGCAACATACGCAGCGCCTCAGCCGATGCAGCAGGTAAAACCGCCTGAGACATCGAGAGGCACGGCTATCGGAAAGGCAGTGTCCATTATCGGGGATATCGTCAGCCAGGAAGATCTGTTTATCGATGGCGACGTAAAAGGTAACGTCGATGTTCAGAATAGTCGTTGTACGGTGGGGCCAAACGGGAAGGCCAAGTCGAACGTCAGGGCTCGCGAAGTGATCATTCAGGGTCAGGTTCAAGGCGACGTCGAGGCCACGCAGAAGATCACCATCCGCAAAGAAGGAAGCCTGGTGGGAAACATCAAAACCACGGGCATCATTATTGAAGACGACGCGTACTTCAAAGGAAGTATCGATATCGTTCGCAAGGAAGCGGAGAAGATCGCCAGCTAAACGCGCGCGGTCGCGGCGCATCGCTACGATAGTCGCGGCCGCTGAAACTCATCACCCAAATTACAGTCCTATGGGTGGTGAGTTGAATGCAATTTCTAATCGCGCTTCTTCTTTTCGCTGATCATGTCCCTGCCGAGCAGCCAGCGTACGGACCAAAGCCGAGTCTGCCGGCACCTAAACCGGCAGAGACCAAGAACTTCTCGACCGTAGGCCAGTGGCCCGCCGGGGCCATGCCCAAGGCTCCCCAAGGCTTTGTTGTCCAGCGTTTTGCGGGCGAGCTGGTCAGCCCTCGGTGGATTTATGTCCTACCAAACGGTGACATTCTTGTCGCGGAAGCCAGCACCAAACCCAAGCCTCCTCAGAAGCCTGAAGACAAAGTAAAGCAGGATCTGCTTCGGCAAGCCGGGAACATCCGGCCGAGCGCGGATCGCATTACGCTTCTGCGAGATGCGAATGAGGATGGTGTTGTGGACTCGCGCTCGACGTTTCGAGAAGGTCTGAATCAGCCGTTCGGAATGCTGCTGATCAATGATCGGTTTTATGTGGCCAACACGGACGGCATTCTTCAGTTCCCCTACAAGACAGGTCAGACGAAACTCGAAGGGTCGGGCAAGAAGACACTCGACCTGCCCGCGGGTGGCTATAACAATCACTGGACGCGCAACCTGCTTGCTAACGCAGACGGAACGAAGATTTACGTCTCTGTAGGGTCGGCCAGCAATGTCGCCGAAATCGGGATCGCTGAGGAGAAGCGCCGAGCGAACATCCTCGAAATCAACCCGGATGGAAGTGGCGAACGGATCTTCGCATCGGGTCTGCGCAATCCGAATGGGATGGACTGGCAGCCGGGCACGAAAACCCTTTGGACCGTTGTGAATGAGCGAGACAACCTTGGCGACGATCTTGTGCCGGATTATCTGACCAGCGTTCGGGAAGGCGCCTTTTATGGTTGGCCCTATAGTTATTTCGGTAAGCATGTGGACGCGCGAGTAAAGGAACAACGTCCAGACCTGGTGAATAAGGCGATCGTTCCCGACTATGGGCTCGGTTCGCATACGGCTTCGCTCGGGATGGTGTTCTATAAGGCCGAGGCATTTCCCCAGAAGTATCGTGGCGGCGTTTTTATTGGACAGCACGGTTCGTGGAACCGGTCGCAGTACTCGGGATACAAGGTTGTCTTCGTGCCGTTTCGCAATGGTGGGCCGGTGACACCCTCTGAAGACTTTCTGACTGGCTTTCTTGCGGACCCGAACATCGGGAGGACGAATGGCCGCCCGGTGGGTGTTGCCGTCGACGCAGCGGGCGCGCTTCTAGTTGCTGATGACACGGGTGGTGTAATCTGGCGTGTCAGCAGCGCCGCCAAATAGGTGGCACGACCGGGAGGCGCGCCGACGATGCAGGTGAATCTTGGCTGGGCCCAAACCACTAACAGGATTCTCTTTCAAAATGGCCAGCGTAACTTCTTCTTAAAGGTCGTCAATGCGCAGATTACTTTCGAGAAGAACCCCAGTGGAGAAGTTACCGCACTGGTGCTGCACCAGAACGCGGTGTATCAGCGAGCGAAAAACCCGTGATGGCTCTCTGTTTTCAACGGTTTGTACACCCTGTCAATCAGCTGTGCGGGCCGCTCGCAGCGCATCCATAAAGAAGGAGTGAATCGGCGCTGTCCAGCTCGGGTGGAGGCGGTGCACCCACCAGAGCAGGCGTGCGGAGAATGGAAATACTATCACCGCGGAATTGCGCTGGATTCCATCCAACGCCGCCTTTGCCGCATCTCTTGGTTCCAGGACTTTATGTCGCCCTTTCCCTGGTCGCGAGAGAGCGTCCCTATCGGCGCGGAGTATCATGGCGTCTTTCATCATGCTCGTGTTCAAAGTTCCTGGACATACCACGCTAACTTTGACGCCCAATCGTTCGGCTTCTGGCCGCATGGAAGTCGTAAGGCCAACAATTGCATGCTTGGTGGCTGAATAAGCACTATGAGTTGCTAGAGGTACAAGCCCTAATACAGAAGAAACATTCACGATGTGACCATGTCCCTGCCTCACCATCTGAGCGTAGGCAATGGTTGTCCCGTTTATTACGCCACGGAGATTAACGTCGATGATACGATACCAATGCTCCACGTCCATATCCCTGAGTTCCCCCATGATGGCCAATCCTGCGTTGTTGAACATGTAATCCAATGCGCCATATTGAGCACCACCTCAGCAATGGTCTGCGTAAACGCATCGAGCTGCGTGACGTCAAGAGGCATCGCAAGGGCTCGACCGCCGGAATCACGAATGCAGTTCGCAACCTGGGTGGCTGATTCAACGTTGATATCAGTGACAATTGTCATGGCGCCGCGGCGCCCCAGGTCCTCGCAAATAGCTCGGCCAAATCCTGATGCCCCACCCGTTACGAAGGCAACTTTGTCTTTGTATAGATTCATAGACAAGGATCTGAACAAGTTACCATGACGGCATTTTTCTTTCGTAAAGCAGATCCCAAAGTTTGCCGTTTTTCTAACGTACACGTTTCCCGAGTGGCGTCAGAGGCTTACGGGCTGCCGGCGCCGGCTCAGCTGCGGCGTATCATCTCCACATCACCTTCGATCATGGAGATTCCCTTCGCGCTGGACTTGGGCCCACGAGCTGTGGGCATGTCCAAAATACTGCCGTTTCCCCGCCGCGGTGAAACAGCTCCCAAAGGTCGGTACCTATCTGCGTCCCAAGTCCGAGCAGATCGTACGGCTGCAACCGACTCTCGTCACACTACACAAGCTCTCGAACGATGTCGCAGCCCGGACGAGCGCGCTGGGATCGAGAATCTCGTAACCGCTGTGTCTTGTAACTGCTAGGCTTCGGCGGCATCTCACCCGGTATGACCAGAGATCATGTTTGCGATATGGATGTGGACGAGCGTACCGCGGCTGCGCAGTATGAGTACGAGGGCGACACGTACTACTTCTGCTCTCAGAGGTGCAAGGAGAAGTTTGCAGACGATCCTGAGATGTACGTATCGCGGCTCGATTCCAGTCAGACGTAGTCTTCCGAGAAAGTGATCTCCGGGAACACCTCGGGGATGTGGGAATCGTAATGCCCGTGGCGATTCCAAGTCCAACCGGCACATGGATCGAGCATCTCGCCCTTCGGTCCGAGTTTCTCGAAGCGGGAACAATCGATCCGCCAGACATCGCCATGCCGCGGAGGTAGCGAGCGGCCGTCGGCAATGCCCGCCAAACTGGTCCAAGGAATAGCGATCTCAGCAGACCAGCCCTGATCAATGTCGTCGCGCTTATTGAGCGTGCCGCCAATATGCACGGCATGCTTTAAACCGGGACAATCCCAGTCGAGAAAGCCCCAGCGTTCCCCACGTTCATGAACGTGGCCGCCGACGCCAGCGAGGACCATAATGCGCTGCGTGTCGGGATCGAACTCGTGTTTTCCCCAATAGGGGCCGCCCGGACGATGGATGTCGTTCCAGATCCAGAAAACCTCGTAGATTACGTTGAGCGCGTTGATTTCGAACTCGTAGTAAGCATCACGACCAGCGATGAAGATTTCCAGATCGTTTTCTTCGTAAATTTTGGAATCGCGCTCGGTCAAAGTGCCCCACACGTCGGTCTCCTCCGCCGAGAAGCCAAAATACAGGTACGTGTCGTTCCAGAGAAGCCGGACTCGCGTGTCGAACCATGCCGGTTTTCCCGTGACGATGTCTACGAATGCGTTGGATAGAGGAGCGCGCTGCCACGCCTGGTCGTCGAGCTTACCATCGATGACGATTGGCGTCTTTGTTCGATAGCACGTGTACTTGGCTACATCAGTCATTTTCACGCCGGCATAGCAGATTCTAACGCCCCTGCATAGTCTTGTCCTTGATATACTCAGGCCGGGGACCCTCCACGTCGTGCAGAAAAAGATCGCAAGAAGAACTCTCCTAAAGGGCGCAGGTGTCGCTCTCGCTCTTCCCTGGCTCGAAAGTGTTTCCCATGCAGGTGAGGAGAGGCTCAGCGAGCCGCCGCTTCGCATGGCCTTCATGTTCATGCCAAATGGGGTTCGGCCGGAACTTTGGACGCCTCCAGGCGACGGGGAAGACTACGAGATTACGCATCACTTGAAGCCGCTTGCGCCTTTCAAGAACGACTTTCTTCTTCTCGAGAATCTGTGGAACAAGAATTCCGTCGGTCGAAATGGACATTGGCCGAAAGTTCCAATCTGGCTGTCGGGCGGCTACGTTCAGCGCACCACCGCGGACGATCTCGATACGGGCGCGATCTCCATCGATCAGCTAGCTGCGCAGCGTCTTGGCGCTCTCACCCCGCTGCCGAGTATTGAGTTGGGCCTCGATGCTCCGCGTACCGGAATCGATGTTGCCGGTGGTGGCTTCGCGCGGATGTACGGGTCCTTCATTTCCTGGCGCGATCCGCATACTCCTGTCCCGAAAGAGATCGTTCCGCAACTCGCGTTTGACCGGCTGTTCCGAAACAAGCGCGGCGCTGTCGTTTCCACCGTGAATCCGAAGGATCCGGCTCTGCTATCCGCCCTGCAGCGCGACGATGCGAGCGTGCTCGACGTTGTTCTTGAAGGCGCCAAGGCGCTGAAGCGTAACGGCAGCGCATCGGATCGTGTGCGTTTGGACGAATACTTTGAATCCGTGCGAAGTGTCGAGCAGAGACTCGAAGCCACGCTCCGGCCCCAGAAGCGATGGATCAACGCCGGAAAGTTTCCTCTCGAGCGGCCGGTGGCCGGCATCCCGCAGAATCATGAGGAGCATCTTCGCCTCATGATGGATATTTTGATTCTTGCATTTTGGACGGATACAACGCGCATTGGCACGCTTATGCTTGGTGACGCGCAGTCGAACTACGATTACTCGTTCCTCAGCGGTGTGCGCGGCGGTTTCCATTCGGTATCGCATCATCAGAACGATCCGAATACACGGGATCAATACGGCAAGATCGTCGATTGGCATATGGAACAACTTGCCTATTTCCTCGGGAAAGTGAAAAGCCTTGATGAAGGCGGGACATCGCTGCTCGACAATTCGATGATCATGTTCGGTGGATCGTTGAAGGATGGCAACCTCCACGCGGTTGAAGATTTGCCACTCATTCTCGCCGGTCGTGGGAAAGGCACATTGCGGCCGGGACGCCGGCTGCGCGCGCCCGTTCACACGCCTGTTTGCAATCTCTATCTGGAGATGTTGAGACGGATGGGAATCGAGGAGAAGGCGTTCGGCGACAGCACCGGACCGCTGCAGGGTTTGGCTTGATGCGTTCGCTTGTCTTTCTGCTCGCCTGCGGAAGCTCGGTATTGGCACAAGCCACAAAGTCTTTACCGGGTCCCGATCATGAATTTTACGAGACGATTCGGCCCGTTCTCGTGCAAAACTGCGCCGCCTGCCATAAGCCTGAGAACGCCAAAGGACACGCGCCTTTCTTGCGCGCTGCGAATGTCTTAGAGATGGAGACAAATCGTGGATTGTGGCGTAATGTGTCGGCCCAACTTCGCAATCGAACGATGCCGCCACGCGACTCGAAGCTTTCCGAAGATGATCGTCTTCGGGTCTCGTCCTGGATCGATGCGAGGCTCCGCCAGACCGCCTGCAATATCGGCGACTACGCAGGGCCGGCTATCGCGCGGCGCCTCAATCGTCGGGAGTATCACAATACGATTCGCGATCTTCTCGGCATCGACTTCGAAGTGACTGCGATGCTGCCTGCCGACGGAAGTGGTGGGGCAGGGTTTGACACCAATGGAGAAACCCTTTACGTTCCTCCTGTATTGACCGAGCGCTACATGGAGGCGGCCCAACAGATTCTGGACCGGGTCATCGTAACGCCAGGGTTGTCGAGGGTCTTCACGCCATCTGACACGCCGGAATTTACGGCAACCATTCCGGTGTACCTTGAAGGCGCTTACGACGTTGTCGTCACATTTATTGTGGGCGGAAACGCACAGTCGACGACCGATCCGGCGACAAAACTGATCCTCCGCGTCGACGGAGGGGAGGTGGGAACGCTCAATTTGCAGCGCCGCCGGATTATTGCGAGCAAGCCGGTTCCCGGTCCCTCGCTTGCGCGGCTGCAATTCAATCTGAACCGTGGTTCGCACAGTATCGCCATCGTCTCGAACGATCCGAGCGCCAAATTGAGCCGGATCGTTATTAGCCAGAAAGCCGAGGTCGTTTCTCCTGAGAAGCGGGCTCTGCATTACCGGCTCTTCGGTATGGAACCGGGCGAGCAACCCGGGCAGCCGCGCAAAGCTGCTCGACAGATTCTGGAAACTCTGGTTCCCAAGGCCATTCGACGGCCAGTTTCCGCGACGGAGATCGACCGCTTTATGGCCATGTATGATCGCGCGGCCGAACGTGGTGATCCCTATGAGGAGCGTGTCAAGCTAGCGCTGAAAACGCTGCTCGTCTGGCCGGAGTTTCTCTTCCGAATTGAAGAGAAGCATGCGCAGGCGGGTCTCTATCCGCTAAGCCAATACGAGCTTGCGACAAGACTTTCCTATTTCCTCTGGTCGACGTCTCCCGATGAGAAACTTCTGCGATTCGCCGACGATGGCCGTCTCAGTGACGCTAAAGTTCTGGCCGAGCAGGTTGATCGCATGCTCGACGACTCGCGATCGCGCGCATTTCTCAATAGCTTTGTTGGCCAGTGGCTTGGTACGCAAGATGTCGGCGGTCGTGTTGTCCCATTGCTCACGGAATTGCAGTCCTATTACACGCCCGAAGTCGCTGCGGATTTACGAGCGCAGCCTGTCCTTCTCTTTGATCGTCTTTTGGGCGAGAACCGAAGCCTGATCGAACTGCTCACTGCGGACTACACGCATTTGACCCAAAGGCTCGCCAAGTTCTATCAGGTGGAGAACCAGATCGAGGGTCTGAGCGATTCCGAGTTCCGGCTTGTCCAATGGCCCGACAATCGGCGGGCGGGAATACTGGGCTTTGGTGGCGTCCTTGCGATGACGTCTCGCCATAAGGAAACGAGTCCAGTATTGCGCGGAGCCTGGGCATTGGACACTCTGCTCGGAACGCCAGTTCCGCCGCCACCTCCTGATGTTCCGGAGTTGAAGTCGGAAGGCGAGGCGGGCAAGAAGCTTACGATGCGCGAGAAGCTGATGGAACATCGAGCTAACTCTACGTGCTCGGCGTGCCACAAATTGATGGATCCAATCGGTTTCGGACTCGAGAACTTCGACTGGATGGGACGTTGGCGCGAGAAGGAAGATGACGGAACGCCTGTCGACGCGAGCGGGGAACTACCCTCGGGTGAGAAGTTTACTGGGCCGGTGGAGTTGCGAGCAGCTTTGCTTGCACGCAAAAGCGAATTCATCGGCAATCTTGCCGGGCGGATGCTTGGCTATGCGCTTGGACGAAGCTTGCAGGATGGAGACGACTGTACCGTCCAACGAATCGTGCAAAGTCTCGAGAAAGACGGTTATCGCGCCAGGACACTGATCCGGGAGATCGTCTTGAGTGTTCCCTTTCGAAACTCCCAAGGGGGAACTCAGCAACCGGAGTCTGTGATCTCCAAGAAATCGCTCGATATTTCGAAGTTGAACGCCCTGAAGCAGGATGCGGCAAGTCACAACAATCAGGTGAAGGTATTGCCCAAGCCTGCGGCGCCTAAGCCTTAGATTTGTATTCGACCTGCTCGGAAATTGGCTTCGAGGAGTTTGGCTCGTATCTGCCCGGCGAGAGTATCCCGTTGGGATCCATCTGGGTCTTCAGCGCGCGCAGCAAGTGGTTATAGCCGCTCGTACCCTGCATTTGGTCCATCGACTGGACACCTAGTCGATAGGGAACGTATCCCTGCTCATTCAATTCGCGAAGCAATTCCTGGTGACAGGTCATAGCTCGCGCGTCTTCTCCGGGCAAGTCCCTGTCGTACGTGATCGAGATCACGCAGCCGATGGCTCTTTCGGTCAACAAGGTGATTGAAATCAGCGGTTCGAATCCGTGGGCAAGCAATATTCGATGCGCGATTCCCGAGATCGCGAGCGCGTGCTCGCCACGAGCAGGCGCGATCGGCGAACACCATAACAAACCACAGCGATCGCGATCGATGTCCATCTCCGTAGGGATGTGGCGTTTACGCCAATAGCAACTACGCAGCGGCTGCTCGGTCGGAATTCCCTTCATCAGACCGTAGACCGGCCTCACCAGCTCCAGCGCTCGAGTCAGATCCCACCCCGTCACGGCGCTGTACGGCTTCGAGAAACGGGCTGCGAGCTTCAATTTCCTGTCGTCGAGAAACTGTAGCTTGTTTACCTTGCCCTTCAGGGCGCGCATGACGAGGCGACGCGCTTCCGCAACTTGACCGCGCGTGCCATAGAGGCCGCCCGATCCATTCCAGATGCCGCACTGATACTTCTTCCGCAAGGTTTCCATCACCGGCCCAGTCAGTGGCGTCGAGCCGTCCATCTCCTCCCATGGGTACTGCTGTATCGAAGAGATAACTTTGTAATCGTTCGCAATATGCATCGCGCTGCGAAGCGTGCCGTTGATGCGGAGCGGCCGGAGCGCATCGATAAGATCCTGAAGATGATCGTCCCGGTCGCAACGGAAGTAGAATGCTTGAAAATACTCGGGGGCGGGCATCAGCCACACTGTCATTCGGGTCACGATGCCCAGATTGGATTGGGAGAATAATCCATCGAGCACCGGGCCGACTCCCCATCGATACAGCGGACCGGCCTTGCATCCCTCAAAGCGGGAGAAACCGGTGTTTACGACGCTGCCATCGGCCAGGATGACTTCCAGTCCGCAAACATTGGCGAAGTGATCACCGTAAGGAGTATGTCCAAAGCCGCGTTCGACTGTGTTGCCAAGGATGCTGGTATCCGGGCTGGCGCCTGTCGCATCGATCCACAGTCGCGATTTTCGGGCCTGTAGAAACTCAAATAAGGCGCGCTGTGTTACACCCGGCTCGACGGTCACGTATGCGAGTTCTTCGTTGAAGTCCAGAATTCGATTAAGTCGACGCAAGTCCAGGACACATGCGTCTGCCGTCGGAGCGCTTGATCCGTAGCCCCAGTTTTTCCCCGTGCTAACGGGGTATACCGGAATCCGCGATTCATTTGCGATGCGGATGCATTCCTGGATTTCTTCGCGGCTGCCGGGCCGCAAAACGGCGTAGACGACGCTTGATGCTGCGAACGTCGCTGTGCCGGCGTCGGCGAGAGCTTTATAGTCGGTAATTACGTGCTCTGAGCCTAAGACGGACCGCCATTTCGCAATGCATTCTTCCAGACGGTGTTCAGCCACAAATTGATTATCCCAGCAGCCTGTTTCTAAGCGTACGCGATCAGCGCTCGCGGCGACACAGTCGCCACTTTGGGGTTTGCTCTCGTGACCACGCGAACTGTGGTCAATTCCTCACGGAGGACTTCGATCCAGGGCTCATATCTGGGGTTGGGTTCGCTGGAATCGAAGCGCAAGATCGTCATCTCGCATTCATATCGCGCATCGTAGTAGCTCGGCAGTGGCGATCCGTCGAAACGCAGCGGCCGCCCGCCGATCTTTTGGAGGATCGTGGCGGAATCGTGGCGTACCGTCGCCGTTGTCAAACCTACACAGCCCCCAAGATTGCGAGAGAGGGCGTAAGCGCTGAGCGCAATCCGGACTGCCTCACTCGTGCAGCGGGCCGAGCCGTCAAGCGCCCAGCCGCCGACCTCGACGAAAGGGACGCCTTTAGCGCCTGCCACCGTCATTTCCGCTTCCACGGCCGCTTGGACCTTGTCCCGCCAGTCGGGTTGTCCAGCCAAGGCAGAGCTCCGCACACCAAGATTGGCGTAAGCGGCCGCATAACCGTGTGACGTGTACCGCGCGCATCCGCAGACATGCCCGTCGCGGTCGAGCGTAAGAACATGCCAGGAGTGTCTGTCAAACCGTGAAACGTGGCGGCCGTCCGTGGTTAATTCGGTGGCTTGGATGGCGCCATCCCGTAGATACACGCTTCCCCTAAGCCGCTGCATGCCGGCAAGGAGCTCCTCGTAACGATTCGGGCTGTGCTGTACTGATCGGAACACGTTCGGAGTCTCGGCGAGCGTCGTGATAGGCGCGAGCACCGTTAGCGTTCGGCCTGTCGATCTTTGCCAGATGGGAGAGATTTGGTTAGCAGCAGCGGGCATCTGAACGGACATATTTTTCGCTCCTGCTATACCAATCGTACTAGTCCGTGCAGCCAGATACGGGTCGATTGCCTTAACGCGTCACGGAAATTCCAGGGGCGGAGCACACTCGCAGAGGGTCAGTTTGTGCAAACGGCGTAAAGCTCGTCAGCGGCGCAGTACTATGCCGGGATTAAGAAAGAGTGAGCCTTCCGACATTCGTACGGTGACTGGTTTGTAACTCACCGATAACAGAGGGAAAACTGCAGAATTAGGTTGTACAGCTTAGTGGGCTGTGGTAGTCTCTCTTAGTGTGTGGGTAGATTTCTACCTGTGCTTTGTGTTCACTCGGAGGAAAGTATATGAAAATTGGCTTTAGTTTGAGTTCGTCTGCAATTGCAGCGGCTCTACTCACGGCGTCGATTGCATCTGCAACGCCGACAGGGGAGTTCTCGATTGGGATTGTGACGGGGGGACAAGTCACTGTCTCGGCGACTACTATAGACTGGGAACCGCCAGTCGGCGGTGGCTTTGGAGACTTCGCCACCGGCAATCCAACCAACATCAACTACAATGGCGGCACCATAACATCGTCGACGAATGCTTTCGGTCGCATCCTTGATCTGACTTTTGCTCCGATCTCGGTGCCCAACTTCATTCAGTTCTATGTAACGGGAACCACTGTACCAACGCCGCCGGGCAACGCCGCACTGCAACCGTTTCCTGTATTTGATCTTACAGCGGTTGTGCCAGGTGGTTCGGGGCAGGGCGTTCTGAACGACTGTGCCGGTGTAACGGCTGTGGGAGCATCGTGCTCACCGATGATCGGTGGGGTCTTCGTTTCCCCCTTCGTTCTGACCAATCGGCCCAACGGCGTAGTCGACGTTTCGCTCAGCGTCGAGTTGCTTGGTCGTGACAGCAGTGGCTCCGCTACGTGGTTTGGTGGATTTACGACGCAGCTTACACGTACGAACGCTTCTATGGTCCAGGGTATTGTCAATGGTGGCGGATCCATCTCGAATACCTGGTCTGGTACGTTTAGCTCAGGCGCCCCGATCCCGGAACCTGGCACATATATTCTGTTAGGTTCTGGTCTGTTCCTGTTCGGATACGCGCGTCGTCGCTTTTCCCGCTAGTTAGTACCGAGAGAACGACACTTAAGAGCAGGGAGGAGTATTCCTCCCTGCCTTTTCCTTTTTATAGACCCAACCTTGTCCTCACATCGACGCCTTAAAGTCCTCTTTATGGCCGAGGCGGTGACCTTGGCCCATGTCGCCCGGCCCGCAGTCCTGGCCGCGTCCATGGACAAAAGTCGCTACGACGTGATCTTTGCTGCGGCCAATCGATATTCTTCGCTTCTTTCGAACTTGGCTGTCCCGATCCGCCAGATCAATTCCATCACACAGGAGCAGTTTCTCGAGGCCTTGGCGACGGGTCAGCCGCTCCATAGCGCGAGCAGTCTGCGCACCTATGTCAAAGACGATTTAGCAATTCTCGAGGAGTTAAGGCCCGACGTCGTCGTAGGTGACCTTCGTCACTCCCTCTCTATCAGTGCCCGAGTGGTTGGAATACCATACATTTCCATTGTGAACGCGTATTGGAGTCCGTACGCGAGACAGCGATTCTGTGTGCCGGACATCCCACTCACCCGTATCCTCGGTGTTCCCCTTGCCAACGCCTTGTTCCAGTGCGCGCGCCCGATCGCGTTCGCACTCCACTGCGCGCCCATGAATCACGTGCGGAAAGAATATGGTCTTCCGGCGATCGGATGGGACATTCGCACGATGTACTCGGATGCGGACTGGGTCTTATATCCAGATGTTCCGGAACTGGCACCCACCGAGGATGCGCCAGCGACACACCGCTATATCGGGCCGCTCCTTTGGACTCCATCGCTCGAACTGCCGCCGTGGTGGACAAGCTTAGCGACAGACAAACCCATCGTCTATATCACTCTTGGTAGTTCAGGTTCGCCGAAACTGCTTTCCGTCTGTCTCGAGGCGCTACAAGATCAGCACTTGACGCTGATCGTCGGAAGCGTGCGTGCCGACCTCAAATCTATCCCGCCAAACGCATGGGTGGCTGACTTTTTGCCCGGACTCGAGGCAGCCCGGCGGGCCAGCGTCGTCATATGCAACGGAGGTAGCCCCACATCGCACCAAGCTTTAGCTGTAGGTACACCAGTGGTTGGCCTACCCAGCAACATGGATCAACATCTCAACATGACCTACCTGGCCGACGCCGGCGCAGGTATAACGCTGCGTTCGGAACACGTGGATACACAGTCGCTGCGAGACTGCGTCCGACGAGCGCAGGAACCTTCCTATAAAGTGAGCGCCAGCCGAATCCGAGATTCGTTCGCGAATTACGACGCTGGCGCGCGCTTTCAATCAATTCTCAACGAAGTGGTGAAGTAGCTCCGTTCACCGCGGCAAAAGTGGATCGGTCAAAGCAACCTGCTCCACAGAGGCCGGCGGAATGTTTGTGCGGAGTTCCCGATTCATCGTCGAGATCCACTCATTCGCAAGAATGGCGTATCCGGTGTTCGTTGGATGAATTCCGTCCAGCGAGAACAGTCCCTGCAGGAAGCCCGTTCTTAGACGAACACCATTAACGAGGTAGCCTTCCGCTGCGATCCTGTTGAACAAGCCATTCACATCGACCACCGTCACCCCTAATGGTTTCGCAATCAACTCGATAATTTTGTTGTACTGTGTCACGGCTGTCCTCGCCTGCCGGATCAGCGCTGCGCTCCGTACGGCATAGTTCTAACATAGATTGAATTCGGGCTTGGTCGCATTGACGATGTCCGGAACCATGTAGTCGGCGGCCGTCGCTCCCTGTGGCAGAAAACCACACTTCATCCTGGAATGCGGGAGCCGGAACCAGGAATGGGACTGTTGTGACGTCCGGGATATTCGCCACAACAAGAGAAGCGCCGGTGCTCGCCAGAGAGAGCAGCAGTTTGCCGTAATTAATGCCAAATGCCACAGGGGAGGTAGGAGCGATTCCGAAGGTCAGCGCCTGCAGAGCGTCGTTGTTTCCGAGGGAGACGAGAACGGTAGTCGGCTTCAATGATTTCGCGCAAGCCGACGGCACTCAGTCCCAATGTGTTCAGTCCCGGTAGGAATCGGTCCACAGGCTGGAACACCAGGAGGCATCGCGATGATCGAATAGGCCAGAAGATCGATCGGATCACTCGTTAAGTCGCCGGGGAAGGGATAGGACAGCGCATCGGCAAGCGTGAAACCGGGTACAGACAGGTTTGTGGCGCGCATCCTCGGGATTCACGCGCTGCCCAATGACCTGATTCCCGAATGATGATGGGTACCGGTGTCAGTGTCAGCGGGGTAAGCGCGGGAGGTATCCCCGGATAAGAAATAAGCGGTAGGGTCAAGTTGGCGCGCGCCTGGGTTGCGATTAAGGTCGCAAATCCCGAGGATTGCCCCCCGCCTGCGGGTCCGGATTTTCATATAGAGAGAAGTTTTGAAATCCCGCGCTAAGCGAATCTCCCACTACCACCAGGCGGCTTAAATCCGCCTTGCGCCTCCCTTTGTCATCGTCGGCCGACGCGACTGTATAGGAGAACAGCAACCCTGACGCGATAATGCGCGCCATCATTCCCGGTCTGAAAAACTTAACTTTCACTTTCAGTCCTCTATTCCACAATGCCGCCATTCTCGATACACACCTGCCGTATCAGTTCGCTCGCTTATGGACCATAAAGCAGGGAACGGTTCGAGTGGCGGTTCCAATTATATATGAATTTATCTGTAAGGTTTGGTTGGTTTATCGGCTGCGGAATGTCGAGGCAAACGTGCCAAAATGACACAGGGGCGCGTCGAAGGCACACCACCGATGCTCTAATGAAGTATCCTGTCACCCTGTGCAGTGATCGTAGCCCCACTATCAGGTGGTGGCTCCGTTCTACTTAGAAAGTACTTTCCAGTACACCTAGATGTCATTCCATGTTACGTAGGAACCCTATGAAATTCCATCTTTAAGGGATTTCTCGCTTGCATTTGCAGCGGACAAAATGTAATAAAAGAAGTTCACTCAGTTTACGTAGTACGAAAGTACTGGTCAAAGGGGAGACCTCCATCTGGTGAGAACTTTAACTGCCGTTCACAGGCCATCGCGTCGCCTCCTCCTTTTAGCGCCTGCGGCTTCCGGTGCCGCCGATGTGTTTCCGGCGCTAACAGAGGACGAAGACGAATACAGCTACCTGTTAGCTGAAATGCAACGCCTGCGCGGCCAGATCTATCTGGAGGATGGAGCGATTTCAGCTTCCCAATTGACTCCTGATGGACGACACAGGATGAGTGGAGATAACCAAAGCTGGCATCTGTTGCTCGTCGACGAAGCAGATCGCGTGATGGGTTGCATACGAGCCCTGTTCCATAATGGACTGGTACCTTTATCGGCGTTGAAGGTATGGTCCTCCACACTCGCGCAATGCGGTCGCTGGGGAGGGCAAGTTAGAAAGGCGCTACAGGGCGAATTGAGCCGTGCTCGCGAAGAAGGTCTCATGATTCGGGGAAATCGGTGGCTGGGCGCTCGCAAAGGAAATACGATGCTCCGCAGAAGCCGCGCGAATGGTACTTGCCACCTACAGTCTCGGGCAGCTTTGCGGCAATGCGCTTGGCGTGAGTACGGCGACAGCCCGGAATGGTTCGGCGATCATACTAAAGCGCCTCGGAGGCCGATCAGTCGTCGTTGATGACTCCGAACTCCTTCCTTACTACGACCCCATCTATAACTGTGACATGGAATTGCTCCGGTTCGATTCTCGAAAGCCGAACCCGCGGTATGAGCCGTGGGTGAGCGAACTACGCGACTACCTCACCACGACACGAGTAATTACGGCAAAATCGAACCACAACACTGGTAAAATGTTCCCTGTCTCACTTAATCTCGATCTGGCGCAGCACGTCTAGTGGAGCCCTGTTCGAGAGGCAGTAGGTAGGCAGGTTGATAAATGTCGGGAAACCAGGGTTTTGTCGTTCTGACACTCAAGTAACACCCGAAGTCATCTTGTTCAATATCGATAACCTCTGCCGGTAGCTGGTGATCCTCATCAATCTTCAAGGTGATGGACTTACCGGGCTTAAGGGCAGTGGTAGTGTGCAGGACACAGGCTGATTCGGATACTTCCAGCACAATCGCACATTCTGCCTGTCCGTCGCCCGTATCGGCGATCCAACAAACCTTGATTCCGTCTAAACAAGAATATTGCACTTCAGAGTGACCTCTATTATTCAAGCGTAAATCGGAGCAATTTTCGGTCCTTTTTGTTTCTACCGGATTTGCTGTAGCACGTGATCACCGCGCTTGGTCTGTCTGCCAACATAGTCCTCGGGAATTTCTGAGAAGATACGACCTGCCCGCCAATCCCCTACGCTACTCTACCCTCAAGGCAATATCCGTAAGTCGAAAATCACCACTCTCTACGATCTCAAAACCCCATCAGAAGCTGGTCAGGGTTTGTCTCCGTGCCGATGTAAAAAGCAGGACTCGGATCGGATATGCACGGAAATCAAGCGCACAAACCCAGCCAACAACCGATTTTCAGCGAATATAGAAGCTTCACCCAACCGAGGGCAAACGAAGCTGAAAGTACTAAAACTCGTTCGGTTTCCAACCGGCAGATGGTACTGTTGGCGCCATCTACAGCGCATGTCCCGGCATCGTTCGCGCGGCTGGACATAGATCCTGCCCGGTACCGGAATCTACTGGCGACAGCCCAACGCTTGCGAGCGCAGTCGTACCTTCAGGACGGCGCAATCGAACAATGGCAAGTATCAAGGGACGGCCGCTTTGAACAAGAGGGAGATACGCAGAGCTGGCATCTGCTGGTTCTTGATTCGACGGGGAAGGTGGGGGGCTGCGCGCGCTATCGCCCACATCGCGCCGATGTGGCATTCTCGACTCTGTCAGTCTCGAGAAGCGCAATCGCAAAGGCAGAGGATTGGGGACCGAAGCTCAGATGGGCTATCCAGGCCGATTTGCAACAAGCGCGTCAGCGAGGCATCGGTTACGTCGAATGTGGCGGGTGGGCGCTTGCGGACGACCTGCGTTGCTCGACGGAAGCGGTCCGAATGGCGCTGAGTATGTATGCGCTCGCGCGGATCTTTGGCGGAGTGTTAGGCGTCACAACTGCGACGACACGGCACCATTCGTCCGACATACTCCGGCGCATCGGCGGCCAGTCATTGAAGGTGGGTCAACTCGATGTGCCGCCGTACTATGACCCTCAATATGACTGCGAGATGGAGATTCTGCGCTTTGACTCATCCGCTCCACAGCAACGTTTTGAGTCCAAAGTCCAGACATACGAATTCGACTTGTCCCAAACTCCTGTCGTTCAATCCGAGTCTTCTTCTCAGCTTTGGGCTCGAAGTTTGATGAACGCTACGGAAGGGTCTCTTCGAAATCGTAGCACTGCTCTTCCGTCTTAACCGGCTCGATGGCGTTGGCTTCTTCCTGATAGGAGCCGAGAAAGAGGGGCCACCAGACGAGATCTATCTCATTGGACTTCAACTGCTCTGCAAACTGTTCCATAACCTATGCAGTGTCGCGACCATAGGATTTCTCTCAGAGTATTAAGCCAAGCGCCCGTCTAACTCCAAAGTTCTTCGGGCTGGTAGCTTTGCTGTTTGCCTGTTCGATGCCCAGCGCGACGCGTTTCAACCTCTAAGTTGAAGAGCGAAATAGCCGGCTAACGGTAAATTTCGGGAAGCCGGCAGCAAAGCACAAGATCAACGCTCGACCATTAGCGATCCAGTGCTTAACCATGCTGGTAGAGCGCAGCTGCGACAACCTCCTATAGGATCTCGGCGCACAACCGCTCTGGTCATGAAGATGGACGGTTGAGTCTCCTTGAGTCAGAGAGCAATTGGAGCGCGGTAACGATCCTTCCAATAGAGCTTCAAAGGTTGAGTCGCGCGTTTGGGTTTCAGCTTTAGCTCGATCTGATGAGTTTTGCCGTCACGATGCTCGGCCGGTGGCGTGAAACCGAGGACGTAACCGCGATGCACGTCAATTCGATCTATGATGTCCGGAATATTCTTGCGGCTGACGGTCGGAAGGTATCGCCCGCCGGTGGCATGGGCGAGTACTTCGAGGAATGTCGGAGAGATATGGCCCTCGCCGATTGGTGGACATAACTCGATGACATACACCCTCACGTCCGTCTCGACGGCTAGTCGTATCGCGTCTGTTCGGACATAGCGGCTGTGATTGTCCTGGCCATCGGAGAGTACGATGACAGCTTTTCTCTCTTGATTCGCGCGCTTCATTTCCTGAAACGCGAGTAAGATCGCGTCGGTGAGGGATGTGCGTCCGGCCGGCGCTATTTCTTTGACCCGGTCTTCCACACGCGAAGATACGCTTGTGAATCCGACGGTTACTCGTGGATTGTCATTGAATTCGATCACAGCAAATTCATCGTCAACGGCTGCCCTGTGTAGGATCCTTCGCATCGCTTCCTGCATGTCTGCGACAGGCTTCTTCATACTTCCGCTGATATCAACTACAAAGAGGATGGATGCGGGACCGTCTTCGAGCGATAGAAAGTTGATGAGTTGCTCTTTGCCGTCGGCAAGGAGGCGAACGTCCCGTGCAGATAGCCCTCCGACCAGATGATCTTGCTTGTCGACTGCCGTGAATGGGATCAGAACCTGTGCGGACTCGGCGCGGAATTGAGGTCGGCTCGAACCAGCCTTCGGTGTTTGTCCCTTGGCTTCTCTAGAGTCGATTGTCGCGCCGAGCGCTGATGCGATGCATAAGAACTCTCTGCGCCGGATCGTCATAGCTGCCTACGCGGCTTCTAGAGTTCGTTTGTTCCGGTAAGCCAGATAGAAACCCGCCGGAACAATGAAGATGGTGCAGACGACCGAAACGGTCAGTCCGCCAATGAGTGCTCTGGCAAGCGGGGCATATGCTTCGCTGCCCTCGCCCATCTTCATCGCCATAGGCATTAAACCGATGATCGTAGCGAGAGAGGTCATCAGAACGGGCCTGAGACGCACTCGGCATGCACTCACAATGGCCTCACTTACGGTCATTCCTTCGTGGCGTAAGTGATGAGCAAACTCGACAATCAGGATGCTGTTCGACATCGCGACCCCGGCTAGCATGACGATGCCCATGAGGGACATCACATTCAAGGTGGTGCCCGTTGACCAGAGCGTGATCAGCACTCCTGTTATGCCCGGAGGCAGCGCGAGAAGAATGATGAACGGATCCATGAACGATCGGAATTGCGCCACAAGAATCAGGTACAGAAGCAGGATCGAGAGGAGTAAGCCCGTCGCAAAGCTTTTGAAAGACTCGCGCATGCTTTGTACCATTCCGCGCAATGTGATCTCCACTCCCTTGGGAATGTTCGTCTTTGCAATCAGCTTGTCGATGTCGCTCGCGATGGCGCTGAGGTCCTCGCCGAGTGGGCGCACGAGCACATCGATCGTTCGCCGGATCTGGTAATGATTCACCTCCGTTGGTCCCTGCGTAGGTTGAATCGTGCTGATCATGTCGAGTCGCGTAGGCTGCATGGAAGCAGGACCGCGCAATGGGATCGAGCGCAGATCTCCGATATTCTTGACCTGCTTTTCGGCATACTGAACTGCCAGATAGTATGGGTTTCCGTTACGGGGATCAATCCAGAGGCTCGGTGCAATCATCTGGTTGGAAGTGAGCGACGTTATGACGTTCGCGACGACTTCTCGCTGACTCAAACCCAGCTCTCGTGCGCGCAGTCGATCGATATCAAGTCTCAAGGCGGGCTGGTCCAGGTCCTGCGGCACGAACACGTCGGCCACTCCACTGAACTTCTGTATCTCGCGAGCGAGTTCCAAACCCAACTTGTAATTCGTCTGCAGATTCGATCCTGAGATCTGCACGTCAATCGGAGCCGCGAGCCCCATGTTCAACGTGGATTCGATGAGACTGCCCGAACCGAAATAGGCTGTAAGTTGCGGCAGTTCGTCCGGCATCGCCTTTTTCACCTGTGCAATGTAGTCGTAGCTGCCAACCCGATGGCCGGGAACGAGCGCCACTTGTACATTCGCTGTATGCATCGAGGAATTGTTGGTGAAGATCGATGAGAATCCCGGGTCGACGCCGATGTTAGAGACAACCATCCCGAGCTCTTCCTTCGGAACGATCCTCCGGACCAGCGCCTCAAGTGTTTTGATATCGTTCTCTGTCTCTTCGAGTCGAGTTCCGGATGGCGCCTTGACACGAATCACAAACTGCCCGGCATCCGTCATGGGAAAGAAGGCTAGACCCAACAACGGAACGATCAGCAGACTGAGGAAAAACAGGCAAGCGAAACCCGTGAGCGTGAAAACCGGACGCTTGACCGTTCGGTTCACTAGTCGCTCGTAGAGATTGAGAAATCGGTCAAATCGATTATTGAAGGATCGATTAAAGCGCGCTCCCAATTCTTTTGCTTCATGACCACTGGTGTGGGAGCCAGAACTTTTCAAGTAACGAGCGCAGAATAACGGGACGACTGTCAACGCGACGACGTAAGACGCGAACAAAGACAAAACGACGGCCAGCGCCAGCGATGAGAACAGATACTTGCTGACCCCGTACAGAAGCGTGACCGGGAAGAACACAACGACCGTCGTTAAAGTCGCCGAAAGGACAGGAAGAGCGACTTCGCGGCCTCCCAACTCGGCCGCCACAGCCGGCGATTCGCCCATCTCAAGGTGGCGATAGATATTCTCGAGGACAACCACTGAGTTATCGATCAATCGGGACAGGGCAAGCGCCAGTCCCCCCAACACCATTGTGTTGACCGAACTGCCGCCGATCTGTAGCGCAACGAAAGTGGCCAACGCTGAGAGCGGTATCGAGAAGAATACTGCGATCGTCGCGCGCATACTTCCCAGAAAGATCAGGATCATCAGCGATGTCAGGAAAAGACCGAGCGCTCCCTCATGCAGCAGGGTCTCGATTGCGCTCTTCACGAACTCGGATTGATCGAAAACGACGGCGGTTTTAAGCGCATCCGGAATGTCTGCGAGTTTTTTGACCTTGTTGCGGATTCCGTCGACGACGGCGATTGTGTTGGAGTCTCCGCCTTGTTTTAAGATCGGAAGGTATACGGAGCGCTGTCCGTTCACACGCACGATGTTGTATTGAAGTGTCTGCGCGTCCTTAGCCTCTCCGATGTCGGAGACTTTGACTGGTGTCTGCCCCACCATCTTCAGCGGAACGCGGTTAATGTCAGCCACTCCGCCCAGCATGCTGTTGGTGTAGATGTTGTAGTCGAGGCGTCCAATCTGGACATCGCCCGCGGGAAGGATGACGTTGGATTCTCCGATCGTCCGGACGACATCCATGATGCTGAGTTGATGCGCCTCCAGCTTGAAGGGGTCGGCGTATAGCATCATCTGGCGGCCACGCCCGCCGAAAGGCTGCGGGACCGATGCTCCGGGAACACCTGCCAACTGATTGCGGATCACGTTCTGGGCGATGTCTTTCAGTTGCGTCTCAGAAAGACTCTCGCCACCCAAAGTCAGAAGACAGACGGGCAGGCTGGAAGCGTCGAACTTCAGAACGACAGGCGGCATCGTCCCTGGTGGAAGCCGGCTCATCTCGGCTGTCGCAAGGCCGCCGATCATAGCTACAGCCGCGTCGGGATTTGTTCCGGGATGGAAGAATACCTTGATGATGCTGACGCCCGTCAACGATCTGGACTCGATGTGTTCGATGCCGCTGCCAAGTGTAAGAAACCGCTCCAGCCGGAAGGTGATGCTGTTCTCCACCTGCTCCGGCGGCATTCCGGAATAGAACGTGGCAACCACGACCACCGGAATGTCGATGGCCGGGAACATGTCCACGGGCATACGCGACACACCGGCGATGCCGAGAATCGCGACGATGAGACACGTCACGACGATGAAATACGGAGTACGAATAGCAAATCTCGACATGGCTTGATTACTGAGAAGACTCCATGACCTTGGCGCTGACTTTGTCGCCAGCCTTCAGATCCGCGCGTCGTCCTGTGATCACAAGATCGCCTTCCTCGAGACCTGACAAAACCTGCGCTCGATGGGCATCTTCCACGCCGAACTGGACGTTGACGATTTGTACCGATCCCGATTTGTCGATCGCATAGACGCGCGCAGCGGAACCCGCTCGCTCGATCGCCTCAATGGGCGCCGTCAGAACGTCGCCATGCTGGCGTGATTCCATCGAGACCTCGGCGTACATCCCGGGCATCAGGACTCCCTGCGGATTTTGAACATCGACTTCGGTTACCATCGTGCGTGTCGCAGTGTCCAGCCTGGCAGCGAATCGCGCGATGCGCCCTTCAAAACTGCGGTCCATCGACTTGACGCGAACTTCGACAGGGTTCCCTACGCGTATTGTCGGAACAAGCGATTCTGGAACGGGAAGGCTTAGGCGCAAAGTGCTGATCTGAGACAAGCGGACGAGCGGCATCGCCTGAGACTGCGACGCGATGCCTGCCTGGATCATTGAGCCGACATTGGCATACCGTCGAGTCACGGTTCCGGCGAATGGAGCCGAGATCGTGACGTAGTTGCGCATTGTTCGCAGACGTGTTTCTTCCGCCTTTGCTACCCTTGTCCGCTGCTCTTCGACTCGCAGTTTCGATCGTGCCGAGGCCAGTTGTGCTTCCGCAATCAGGTCGCGCGATCGAACTTCGTCGAGTTCCTGCTGAGGAATCAGGCCCGGCTCGCGCTTTGTCACTTCCAACAGGCGAGTATGGGATAAATGCGCGATTTGATGAGACGACTCTGCGCGTTGCAACTCATCGCGGGCAGCGCCGATTTCAGCTCCTCCTTGCTCGACTATGGCAGTGGCTTTGGAAATCTCGTCTGTCATTTCGGGGATTTCCAGTTCGGCCAGAAGCTGTCCTTCACGAACACGATCACCCAGATCGACTTTGATCGTCCGCACATAGCCCGCTACTTTCGCCATGACATCGACTTCCTGAAATGGCTGAAACTCGGCCGTGAGCAAGGTCTTGCTCGCGATGGCGGACCGGATGACCCGAGCAACCGGAACCACCGCCGTTGGAGATTCGACGGGTTCCACGGAAGGCACTTTTGCGCTCGAAGTATTTGAGCAGGACGTCTGAGTGCCGGCAATGGCGAGGATTGCGGCCACTGCAATGAACAACCGGAGTTGAAGTCTCAACGGAGTGCTCCTATCGCGTAGTTCAGGTTTGCAACCCGCGTCAGATAGTCGTACTTCGCGTTTGCGGCTGCGATCTGTGCGGATGTTTGGGAAAACTGTGCTTGAGTGAGCTCCAGAATGCCACTCAAGCCGATCTCGTAGCGTGTGTTCGCAAGTCTGAGAGTCGTGGTGGCCTGATCAACGAGCCTTGCGGTCACGTCGATTCTTCGCCATGCCGTATCTGCTTCCAGCCATGCAAGGCGTACGTTGGCAGCAACCTGAAGGCTGAGCGCTTCCGCATCCTTCTCGGCACCGCGCGCTCGGAGCTCGGCCTCTGCGCGCCGCGCGTTCAGTAATCCACCATTCAGAAAAGGAATCGAAATATTCAACCCCGCCGAGCTGTACTGACTAGAAAAGTTTTTTTGATGGATTGGAACGACACCGACCACGCCAACCAGACTGACTGCAGGGTAGCGCAGTCTCTTCTCAGCGTCTGCGAAACGTAATGCTGCCGATTCGTTTAATCGCGCGACGGACAGATCCGGCCGATTCTTCAAAGCCTCGGAAACCAGCGTCTGCGCGTCATCCGCGACTCGTCCCGGCAAAATGACATCCTTGACCTCGAATTGATCGTCTTTCGTCTCGCCAATCGCGGCCAACAAAGTGGCCCGGCTTGCTTTAGCTGCGTTCTCGGCTTGATACAAAGCAAGTTGTGACTCAGATAGCGATACTTCGGCGAAGCTGACATCCAGCGTCGACTTCAGGTTGCTTTCGGCGAGAGCTCGGACTTGCCGCAGGGTCACTTCCAGCATGCCGACCCGGGCCTGCGCAACCTTAAGCACCGCATCGGCGGCCAGCGTTGAATAGTAAGCCTGCTCCGCCTGTAACAACACCTGCGCCTTAATGTTTGCGATATTGCGCTCCTGCGCCGACGCTCGGAGACGGGCTGAATCCGACAGGCTGGACGTTCGGCCGAAGTCGGTTATCAACTGGCTGACGCCGATTCCTGTCGCGGCGCGACTGGCCAGTCCCGACGTTTGGAGCTGCCCGGCGGCGATGGCAGTATCCCGTTCCGCGCCCGCCGTCGTGACATTTCCCGAGACAAACGGCTGAAAGGCAGACCTAACTTGAGTGACCACGCTGCTGGCCGCCTGCGCATTGAACGCCGCCGACGAGATTCTGGGATGGTTCTTTAGCGCAAGCTTTTCCGCCTCATCGAGGGTAAGAATGCGCGGTTGCTGGGCGAAAGCGACTACGCCATTGATGATCGCTATCAGCGTGACAGCAAACGTTTTTGCCCATATAACCGACACGGCTGGCGGGGAAATGAGAAAATATCGTTGTAGAGTCTTTGACGGTCCCGGATGGAGCATGTCGTTGTGAAAATGGCTTTACCCATTTGTACGGCTCCAACCTTGTCCGGCGCCACTGAAGAATGTCTGAACATTTCCTGACATGGCCGTCAGAAACTCTTAAGTTGTCGCTGATGAACGAATCGCGGTATACGAGGAATTCAGTGCATATCCTCGTAGTCGAAGACGAACCGAAGTTGTCGAGCGCTCTTGAAGAAGGGTTGCAGGAGCAGGGCTACACGGTGTCCGTAGCAAAGACAGCCGAAGAGGGATTCTACCTCATACATTCCGAACGATTCGATCTGGCCTTACTGGACGTTATGCTTCCTGGCAGGAGTGGGCTCGAGATTCTAGGCAGGCTTCGACAAAACGGCATCGCCATCCCGGTGTTGCTTTTGACCGCTCGCGACTCCGTTGAGGACCGGGTCAAGGGCCTGGACACAGGAGCCGACGATTATCTGGTGAAGCCGTTCGCCTTCTCTGAGCTGCTGGCGCGGATGCGTGCCCTTCTTCGTCGAGGCAGACCCGAAAAGCTCGAAAGAATGAGTCTAGGTGATCTCGTTCTCAATGTGAACGGCCACTCCGTTTCGCGAGGCGGCATACCGATAGAGCTCACTGCGCGCGAGTATGAATTGCTCGAGTACCTCCTGCGGAACCAAGGGTCGGTTGTGTCGAGAGAAATGCTCGCACGCGATGTTTGGAAGGAGACGGCGCGCGCAACACCGATCGATAACGTGATCGACGTTCACATCGCTCGCCTTCGGCGTAAGATCGATGACGGTCACGATCGAAAGCTGCTGCAAACAGTGCGAGGCGTCGGCTTTACGTTGCGTGAGGAGCCGCAGTGACCGCTATCCGTCTCGGTCATATTCGAACGCGTTTGGCCCTTTGGTTTGTAGCGGCCTTGGCTGTTGTCTTGCTGCTGTATTCAGCGGCTGCATCCTTCTTCCTTCTTAGGGATCTTCGTCGCCAACTCGTCCGGCATGCCATCCAGGATCTGGAAACCGTAGAGGGGTTATTGCGTTTTCACAATGGACGCTTAACGCTCCGCGAGGATTACCACAACAACCCGGAATCGAAGCAGGTGCTGGAACGGCTTCTTGAAGTTCGTTCGATCGATGGCAAGGTCCTGTTGAGAAACGAATTGCTAGGCGGGCGGTCGCTCGGCGAGAGCTTACTACCTCGTGAGGGAGAGGGTGGCTATTCACCGCGAGAGTATATACTCGCTGATGGAACGCACGTTCAGCTTGTTAGCCGTCGGCACTTTATTGACGGCCAGCCAACAATCATCCGTGTCGCCTTCAGTGAGGATCCGTTGTGGAGTCAGTTCCGATCGAATCTCTGGAATTTGCTGCTCCCGGTTCCCGTGATACTGGCGATTGCCGGCATCGGCGGATATTTGCTTGCTTCGAGGTTTTTGAAGCCCATTCAGCAAATCGCCCGCCAAGCCGAAGCCATTACAAGTGATCGTTTGCATGAGAGGCTGCCGGTCAATGTAGCAGATGGGGAGCTTGCGGACTTGTCTCGCGTTTTCAATTCCGTTCTCATCCGGTTGGAGCAGTCTTTTGAACAGCTCAAGCGATTTACGTCCGATGCCTCTCATGAGTTGAGAACTCCATTGGCGGCAATACGCAGTGTTGGCGAGGTTGGCCTTCAGAAGGAAGCGACTGTCGCCGGATATCGTGATGTTATCGGCAGCATGCTCGAGGAGGCAAACAAACTGACTCGTCTCGTCGATAGCCTGCTGACAATTGCGAGAGCAGATGCCGGTCAGATCCGGTTAGAACGCTCAGTCGTTTCTGCCACCGAGATCGCTAAGGGATGTGCTTCTTTGTTCGAGGCTCTTCTCGAGGAGAACGGGCAGTTGTTACGCGTCAACGCGACTGGCGATCCTTTAGTGTTTGGAGACCGTATACTACTGCGCCAGACATTAGTGAACATCGTCGATAACGCGATCAAGCACACACCTCGAGGCGGCACGATCACGATCAGAGTCAAAGAAGAAGATAGTCATGTTGTTTTACAGGTCGAGGACACAGGTCCGGGAATTCCACAGGACCAGCTGCCGCGGCTGTTTGACCGCTTCTATCGTGTGGAAGAAGGCAGATCCCGCGATTCCGGCGGAACAGGTTTGGGGCTTTCGATCGCCCAATGGAATGTCCAGGTTCATGGGGGTCGCCTCACCGTTCAAAGTGAGCCAGGGCACGGTTCTGTCTTCACAATCGCCCTTCCCCGAATTGATCCTCCTGCGAGCCAGACGGTCAGTCTGCCAGCCACGCGAAGAAGCCTGGACCAGAACGAGCGTCTGGGATATATTGACGGTTTGCGATAGGTTGCGAGAATCCTCAAACCATGGGCAATAAGATCGTACTGACAAATCCTTGGCTGGCAGCTCCGCTTGTGGGTTCGATACTTGTTCTGCCGTTCCTTATTCTGGAGTTTCGTTACGGGGCGGTGAGCTTCTCTAATTTTCCGTATTCGTTGTTCCTCGTTCTGTGGCTTCTGCCGACGGCATTTCTCCTCACGCTTGCGCCCATCCTCGGAATGACGGGTACGGTCCGCTCAGGCCAAGATAAGCCTTTCGCGCATCGCCTGACGCTTGTCGTCCGTGTCGCTTTTCTTATATTGCTGGTTGTGCTCTGGGTGAGTCTGATCCAGGACCAACTACCGTGTTTCCTCGGTGTTCCGACTTGCGATTAGTCCTCAAGTAGCAGCGCCGATCTGCCGCATAGTGGCGTGTAGCGATGTGTGCCTGACGAAGTTGCGTCAGATGCATAAATACCATTCCTATTGTGCATTGGGTTTATAGGTGTAGTCAGCTTCGCGCGAAAGAGCTGGCAAGAAAGGAGACGGCATGGCTAAGACAGCGATCGTGACAGGAGCGTCTCGTGGAATCGGACGCTCCATTGCCAAGCGTTTGGCTGCGGATGGTTTCGCAGTCGTCGTGAACTATTCAGGCGCCACGGACGTCGCGCAGGAGGTCGTCAACGAGATTCGCAATGCAGATGGAGAGGCTTTGGCGATCAAGGCGGATGTGAGCAATCCCGTAGACGTCGCGCAGCTCTTCGAGAAAACGATTAGCGCATATGGGCGCATAGATGTGGTCGTCAACAATGCCGGCATCATGCCGCTCTCAACCATCGCGAAAGGTGATGTAGATTCTTTCGACAAAGTTATCAATATCAACCTTCGGGGGACGTTCCTTATTTTCGCGCAGGCGGCGCAACATCTGACGGCAGGCGGCCGGATTATCGCTTTCTCGAGCAGTGTAGTTGCGAAGGCGTTCCCGACCTACGGCCCATATATTGCATCGAAGGCAGGCGTGGAAGGCCTCGTTCCGGTTCTTGCAAACGAACTACGCGGCCGCAATATAACAGTCAACGCCGTCGCTCCCGGGCCAACCGGCACCGACCTATTCCTCAAGGACAAGACGGCGGACCAGATTGCGCAGCTTACCAAGCTCGCGCCTCTCGAGCGCCTAGGTCAACCGGATGATATAGCCAATGTCGTATCGTTTCTCGCAGGGCCCGATGGCGGCTGGGTAAACGGCCAGATTCTGCGCGCCAATGGCGGATTCGCTTAGAGTTGCGTGAGACACCAGTCAAGGTCAACTGCGCTAATCCGGATCACTTCAACGGACATTAGCGAGCTGACAATTTCTATACAATTGTGCCTGGAAAGATCCCCGCAGGTTAATCGTCATGACACGAGCTTCTTGGGTCGCGGTAGTCGCAGTTGCCGTCCTAACGAACGTTGCAGCCGCGGCGGAGTGGCCGCAATTCAGAGGACCGAATTCGTCAGGAATCGGTGACGGTAAACCGCCCGTTGAGTTTGGTCCAAGCCGGAACGTTCTTTGGGAGACGCCTGTTGGGCCCGGATTGTCGTCGCCGATTGTTGTAAAAGGACGCGTTTTCCTTACCGAGTTCGATAGCGCGACGAAGCAACTCGCTACCTTGTGCCTCGATCAGCGGACGGGCAAGATACTGTGGCGGCGGACAGTCGTGCCAACAGAGATCGAAAAGGTTCACGAAATCAGTAGTCCTGCGGCGCCAACCCCGGCCTCGGACGGTGAACGGGTATATGTTTACTTCGGGTCATACGGACTCATTAGTTACAACTTCGATGGCAAGCTGCTATGGGAGCAGCGGCTCCCTCTCTCTCAGAACATCTACGGCGCTGTCGCGTCACCGATTGTTGCGGGCGACTTTGTTGTGCTGAACCATCAAGGTAAAGAGGCTTATTTGCTCGCCGTCAATCGCAGCGACGGCAAAACCGTCTGGAAGACAGACCGCTCTCAGTTCCAATATGGATGGTCGACGCCTGTCTACTGGCGGCATGATGGTATCGATGAGATCCTTGTGCTCGGAGGCGACTTTGGACCGAACCAGCGACTCATGGCCTATAGCCTCGCCGACGGAGCAGAACGCTGGTGGGTTGCAGGACTTCCACCATGCGGAAAAAGTACGCCTGTCATCGGCGTCGATATGGTGTTTTTCGCCGCGCCCGACATCATCCTCGATGTAGCAGCGGAAAAAAGCAACCCGGAACGAGCCGCGCGGATTTACGCAAACAACGCGTCTCGTGTTATGGCAGTTCGACCGGGTGGCAAGAGTGAAGTGAACCAAACTCATGTCGCATGGACACAAACGAAAGGCGTTCCGGGCGTTCCTTCGCCCCTTTATTACAACGGGCGTCTCTTCACGGTCCAGAACGGGGGAATCGTCTTCTCTCGAGTCGCGAAGACCGGCGAGTTGGTTTACAGCGGACGGACGGGAGCAATGGGATATTACTACGCCTCACCGGTCGCGGCCGACAACAAGATTTACGTCGCGTCCGAGGAGGGCGTGGTGGTTGTGCTCGATGGCGGCGCCGAGTTGAAAGTCTTGGCTACAAACAAACTCGACGGCCAGATCCTGGCTACGCCCGCCATTATCGACGGGAAGATTTACGTCCGAACCGCAGACCGCCTGTACGCATTCGGACGTTGAAAGCGGCCGAAGAAGCCGTGCCCGATTTACGCGAACCCACGATACCGCAGAGATTCTCCGCTGTCCCTTGAGATTTGTAGGATTTCGCTAATTTATCGCACAGTTTATCTCACGCCGTAGCGCTCTTAGCGCTTACACTTACCGCATGAGCAAAGCACTTTCGCAGACACAATCAAGCATTCCGATCACATCTTCAGTGTGGTTTATCACCGGCATCAATCGGGGACTTGGCCGCAGTATTGCCGTAGAAGTGATGCAGCGCGGGGGCAGGGTAGCGGGCACGGTCCGCAATCTCGCCCACGCGGATGAACTGAAGAAGCAATTCCCTGATCAGCTTTGGATCATGGAACTCGACTTGTCCGATTTAACGAATATCGCGAATACCTTTCACGCTGCCGTCAAGCACTTCGGTCGGGTACACGTGGTCGTCAGTAATGCCGCGTATAGCCTTCTGGGCGCGGCGGAAGAACTTGAGCTCGATGCGATTCGACACATTGTGGACACGAATCTCATAGGATCGATCGAACTGGCGCGCGCCGCTGTAGCCCATATGCGTCCGCTTGGCGGAGGCCATTTTTTCCAGATCTCCAGCGGCGCTGGGCTAGCGTCCTTCCCCGGACTCTCGCTTTACTGCGCGACGAAGTGGGGCATTGAGGGCTTCGTAGAGTCCCTGGCGCAGGAGGTGGCGCACTTCGGGATCCACACGACGCTGGTGGAGCCCGGTACGATCCGGACAGACTTTGGTTCCTCAGGTGTTCTCAGCCCTGAGTTGGACGCCTATCGCGAAGGCCCGGTCGGCACGCTGCGCAAGATGGCGACGAGCGGCTACGCTGCGCCTGGGGATCCGGCAAAGATGGCGAAAGCCATTGTGGACACATTCGGCGCCGAAGATGCGCCGCCACGCCTCGCTCTTGGGCCGGATGTCTATGGATATATCAAGGCGGCGCTCTCGAGCCGGCTTGAACAGATCGAGGCCTACAAGAATGTCACGATGTCGACGAACTGCGATGATGTGCAGACCCGTTAGCATACGGTAGATGCCATCATCTGCACCACTCTGGAGAGAGGCACGATCGATCCTGATTCGGCACTGTGAGGAGGATCGGCTATCCATGTCCGTGATGCCCGGCGTGCATCTCATGCGGTTTGGGTGGACGAGCCTGCCGCTCGTGTCGACGCAGTCCCCCTGCATGGCGATGGTTCTTCAGGGCGCCAAAAGCATTGAGTTCGGCGGAATAAATCTCCAGTACGGGGCGGAACGATATATTCTGGCGTCCATTGATGTGCCTGTCACTTCCAGGATCGTAAACGCGAGCAAAAAGCATCCTCTCCTTGCAGTTGCTGTTCAAATCGACTTCGCGGAACTGAGAGAGGTGATACAGCGCTGTGACGCGCTGCCACAGCTGAGTCCTCAACCCGGGATAGAGGTCTTCGAAGCAGATCTCGAGCTTGTGGACGCCGTCGTTCGGCTTCTTCGCTTGCTGGACACGCCGGCGCATGTGCGTCCACTGGCGCCGCTTATCCGGCAGGAAATCTTGTACCGGCTGCTGTCAGGTCCTTCCGGTTCCCGATTACTAGAGATCTGCCGGAACGGCAGTCCGTCCAGCCGCATCTCCGAGGCGACCGTCTGGATTCAGAAACATTTTGCGGATGGTTTCATGATTGAGGATCTGGCTCACCACGTTGGGATGAGTCCATCATCCTTTCACCAGCACTTCAAATCGGTTACCGGCATGACGCCAATTCAGTATCAAAAGCGGATCCGTCTTTACGAAGCGAGAAGAAGCCTGATTCTTGACTCCATCGACATTGGTGAGGCAAGCCTCAGAGTCGGATATCAAAGCCACTCTCAATTCAGCAAGGATTATCGCCAATACTTCGGCAGTCTTCCGAAAGACGATGTTGCATGTCACTCGCGCAACGAATTCTCTATCGAGGCATACACGCCCGAATCTATACGTCTATAGCTGTGCGCTGCACAGCCGAGTTTTTCCGAACTTCGCGCCTCAACCAGACGTAACCATAGGCATGCTCATGTCAGAAAGAGTTCCACGTATGCTGAAAGTCTTGGCAGTCTTTACGCTCGCGCTGCTCGTGACGCCAGTTCTTCAGGCGCAAAATTCGATATCAGGCAAATGGCACGGAACCACCAGAAACGGGATGCAGGTTGTACTTGACCTGAAAGCAGCTGACGCAGAGTTGAAAGGCACGGTCACGCGCGACGGGCAAGCCTCTACGATCACTCAGGGGAAAGTTTCCAAGAATACGTTTACGTTCAACGCAATCCTTGGCGATCAAACAGAGGCGCTTACCGGTGAAGTCGACGGAGAGCAATTGAAAGTCTGGCTCGATCGACAGGGACGAGAGGGAACCGTCGTCTTCAATCGCGCCAAGGAATGAGT
Organism: Bryobacteraceae bacterium; assembly: GCA_963844855.1. Taxonomy (GTDB): domain Bacteria; phylum Acidobacteriota; class Terriglobia; order Bryobacterales; family Bryobacteraceae; genus DASQDN01. The sequence continues at coordinate 37,282 of CAWJQP010000010.1, read as the reverse complement.
CTCCGTCTCGTGTGCATGCGATCAACTGTCAGCGGACACGAATCAGCGCCTCCGTCCACTGCTTTAGCTGGCGGCCGCCGAAAGACAAGTCGGCCGTGACCACATGCAGCCCTGGGCCAACTGCGCGGACACTTGCCCTCAGCACTCCGTCCTTCGTCGGCGCGATCGCAAGCTCCCCGTCCGCCCGAATCAACTCCAGACCGGCCGGTAGGTTCCATGCGGCCTTGTAACTCATTCGGCTGGGAGCGTGGTTCGTGATCCGCAACTGCAGTTCGACGGTTTCACCCGCGCTGATCTGGGAACCGTACGGAAACACCCGAGCCCACGACTCATCGACCATATAGTTGATGTCCGGCCACGGTGATAACTGCGCGAGTGCCGCAGATCGCTCTGAAAGCTCTGCCTGCATGCGCTTCACCTGCGCGCCGGTGTATCGGAACATCGGCTCGACGTGCTGGTTTAGAAGCCACGTGTTCGGCGGAAGTGACGCGATCCTCCGCAGGCAGAATTCGTATCCTTCGCCCTGACGCAGAATCACACGGTTCTGCATGCAGTAATCATCCATTCCCGAGGGAGTGAACGAGTCTCCGGTGAACAAGTACGTCTGCCTGTCCTCTCGCTCTGCGACGAGCCCTCCGTGGTAAAGCGTCTGGCCTGGGAAGTGCCAGAAGGTGAACTTCCACTCATGCCAGTCCAACTTCTCGCCGTCACGTTTGGCGCCGGAAGTGGGGACACCTTTTGTTGTGAGGCACGGCAGGCGAAAGCCGCCCGGATTGCCCATCACTTCAGACATCCGGTCAGTGAAGTAAACGGGTGAGTTGAATTCTCGCGAGACGTCGCTGATGTAATCCGTGTGATCGTCATGATAATGCGTGATCCAGATACCCTCTACGGTCCGAAGCCGTCCGGCATCACGGAGTTTGCGCAGCTCGGCCAGCAAGATTTCGGTAGCCGGCATCCACGACGAAGGCGTTTCCGGTCTTGGACAAGATCACGCGAGAGTTGCCGATCGCCAGAATGTCAGCGGGGAGTTTCGATTGCTCCGCCATGGGCAGGATGTCCATCGGGCGCTCCACGGCCTTTGAGCGGATTCGGTGGTTCTCATCGCCCCAGTACCAACGAAGGGCGTCGGTTTCGAAGTGGCTCTGAAGGAAAATCTGCAGGCGCTCGATCAGTCGGGTGATGGAGGCTTGTGGGTCGGTGATAGCGGGCCCCCGCACAGGCAGAATGATGTCGGGATTCGCCTTTGCAATGGTGCGCAGGCTTTGGATGAGGTCTCGCGCCCGCGCAGCATATCCGTGGTATCCGCGCGCCTTTGCTTCCGGCACGGCGTCCTGGAGGCTGTATAAGTCGAAGATCTGACCGTCGCCATAGATGAGATCACCAGTGCAGGCAATCCGCTTGCCTCCGGTTTCGAGCAGATAGGAAACCGCTCCGCGCGTATACCCAGGCGTCGCGAGGACGCGGATTCGGACTCCGCTCTCCTCGAGTGTGTCGCCGTCCGAAACGGTGCGCTCCACCCGTAGCGGCGCAATCGGGACCTTCGTCGTTGGCTGCGCGTAGTCGTGAAAGCGCGCTGTTTCGAGCTTCTCCCAGAATGCCAGCGGGTCGGCGAAGAGGTCCTTTTCCGCTGCAGGGACGATTACCTTGGCAGCGCCGACTGAGATCGCATCGCGTCGTGCGTGCGTGAGGAGTACTCGGGCCACTTTGCCGGACGGCGCGCCGTAGACGGCAGTTGTATCACCGATCAGGACCGTATTTGAGGCGGCCCCCTTCTGGAACCGGATGCCGTCCGGCAGCGATTGTGATCCGGCAAGCATCGCCGTCACAACAAGGATCATTGCAACCCGCATGTCGCTATCGTATAGCTTTGGACAGTAACTGATACGCTATTCCTTCCTTCTCGCATCGACAAGATCACAGGCATAAACTGTAGATGACATCCATGGGCCATCAATTGACACGCCGCTCGTTGTTGGGCGGTCTCGCAGTTATAGGAGCGGCGCAGACTTCGTCCGCGCCCGAACATCGTGTTCTTTCTTTCCGATGACCATGGCTACTGGGACTCGCCGGTCTATGGCAGCCGCGTGGTCCGGACACCGGCTATGGAGAAGCTGGCCTCGGACGGAATGGTGTTTCGGAACGTGTTCACCGGATCGCCGACGTGCGTCCCGTCCCGAGCCATCCTCATGAGCGGCCTGATGCCTGCCCGTAATGGCGCTTTGCCAAACCATTCCGGCTTGAGCGCCGGAATTCGAACCTTACCGACGTACCTCAAGCAGGCTGGCTATCGGGTTGCGCATTTCGGCAAGAGCCATTTTCAGCCGAAGGAGAACTATCCGGATCTCGAGTGGGTCCCAAGTGAAATCAAGCGCGGTCCGCTCACATCCGACCTCGACACTTCCGCTGTCGAGGAATGGCTGAAGCAGCGCGCAGCTTCTGGAGCGAACAACCAGCCGGTCTGCCTGTTCGTAAACTCCCATAGTCCGCATGTGTATTGGGCGCCCAACGATGGGTACGATCCCGCGAAAGTGGAGCTACCGCCGACGTTTGTGGACACGCCGGAGACGCGGGAGGAACGGGCGAAGTATTACACGGATATCAGCCTCGCGGACAAGCAGCTAGGTGAGGTGTACTCGATGGCGCAGCGCTATCTGGGACGCAACACGCTCTTCATCTACACATCCGACAACGGCGCGCAGTGGCCGTTCTCAAAGTGGAGCTTGTATGACGCCGGGATACACCAGCCGTTCATCGCAGCGTGGCCGGGTGTAATCCGGCCGGGCAGTCACGCAAATGCGATGATCAGCTTCTGCGACATCCTGCCCACATTCCTGGAGATCGCCGGCGCCAAGGCTCCGGATGGCATTGATGGCCTTTCCTTCGCGCACGTGTTTCAGAGGGAAAGACCGGCATCGGACAGAGATCTACGCGGCGCATTCCGGCGATCGCGACTTCAACGTCTTCCCCACGCGGTGCGTTCGCACGGAGAAGTACAAGTACATTCTGAACCTTCATCCAGAGTTTAAGTACACGACTCACATCGACAAAGCCGGTGGTCGCGATGGCAAGGATTATTACGATTCCTGGGTGAAGAAGGCTCAGACCGACAAAACCGCCGCCGCTGTCGTCCGCAGATATCATGAGCATCCGGCCGAAGAGTTGTATGACGTCATTGCGGATCCCCATGAAACGCGCAACCTCGCCTCCGATCCGAAGCATCGCAGCACACTCGAAGAACTGCGTCAGCACGTCAGGAAATGGATGCGCGATCAGGGTGACGAGGGCAAAGTGTTCGGCAACCCGACCATGCTTGCGGGGAACTCCGCACAAATAGGTAAAGCGCTATCTATTTCGGCTTTGTCGATGCCGGAGGCGGATTGAGCCGGCCGCCCCAGTTGTTGAACTCCGGCCCCGGCCAGAAATCCGAGTTCGTGCGTGCGGCCCATTGATCGTGCACAGCGGCCAGTTCTTTGACGAGGTCCGGGCGTTTCTGCGCGAGGTTGTGCATCTCAGTCCGATCTGCGTCCATGTCGTACAGCTCCCAAGGCTCCTTCCACTTGGCGACCAGCTTCCATTTGCCGGAACGGACGGCGCGATTGCCCTCGTGCATGAAGAAGATCGGATCCTTGCGGGAAATCTTCTTACCGGTGAATGCCGGCATGAGGCTGGTTCCTGACATCGGGATAGTTTTCTTGCCTCGTATTTCCGCGGGATATTTCGCTCCCGTGGCTTCGAGTACCGTCGGCATGATATCGACCAGGTGCCCCGGCTGATTGTCGAACTTGCCGTTGCGATCCTTCGCGATTCCGGCGGGCCAGTGAGCGATCAGCGGAGTTGAGACGCCGCCTTCGTGCGTGAAATGCTTATAGCGGCGGAACGGTGTGTTGTTGAGCGTCGCCCAGTTCATGCCGAGGAACACTGTCGAACGGGCGCTACCGTAACCCTCGCCCTCCAACCTGCCCTGCGGGCCGGATTCCGCGTTTCCGCCGTTGTCCGACATGAACAGTATGAGAGTGTTGTCCAACACTCCGCGCTGCTTCAAGGCCATCGACCAGGTTGCCGATTGCACGATCCATCCGATGCACCGTGGCAGCGTAGATCGCCATGAGGAGGTCGAAACGGTCCTTGTCGGTCTCGTTAAGTGTGTCCCATGCGGGCGATTCCGGCGGACGTTCGGTGAGTTGCCAGCGCTGTTCGATCAGTCCCATTTTGATTTGCCGCTGGTAGCGCTCCTGACGTAGCTTGTCCCAGCCTGCCCGGTATTTGCCGCGGAACCGCTGGATATCCTCCTGCGGAGCCATCAAGCGGGAAGTGCGGAGCGTTGTGCGCCAGATAGAGAAAGAACGGCTTGTCCTCTTTCCGGGCTTCGTCAATGAATCGGAGTCCGAACTCGGTCCATAGATCCGTGCTGTACCAGGAGGCGCCGCCAAGTTCCGGCGAGTCGAGGGGCAGGGGACGACCATTCAAATAAAACTGATCCTTCTCTCTTCCCGTCTGCCCCGGATAGTAGATGCCGCCTGCCTGCGAGTTGAGACTGCGATCAAAGCCGCGTTCCCACGGGGGAGTGCCATGCTGCTGACCCAGGTGCCACTTGCCGGTCATCGCGGTGAAATATCCGGCCGGCCTTAAGGCTTCCGCAATGGTGACGCTGTCGTCGGCAAGCCGCCCCTGGTATCCGGGCCGGTCCTTGACCACCATGTTGTCGAGATGACCCATACCGGCTTGGTGCGGGTACAGACCAGTCAGAAGCGACGCTCGGCTCGGGCTGCAACGGGCGGTGTTCTGGAATTGAGTAAATCGGATACCCCCGGCAGCCAGACGGTCGAGATTCGGAGTCGGAATCTCACTGCCGTAACAGCCCAGGTCGGAGAAACCCATGTCATCCACCAAGAATCACGATGACGTTGGGCCGGCTTGCCGGAGCTGCCGCGAGCAGCAGCCGGAGATGCGGCCGTCAGCCGCAGAAAATCTCGTCTAGAGGATACAGGAGTACTCATTCACACTCACCCTTCTTCACGGCTCAGAAGTAAAACTTGAGCCCGATCTGCGTTTGCCGTGGCGTGTTCGCTTGCGCGTTAATAACTCCAAACTGCGCATTCCCGAACACCTGACCTGGCGCGCCGAACTGTGCGTGATTCGCAAAATTGAAGAACTCTGCCCGCAGTTCGAACCGCATCTGCTCCCGGACCGCGAAGTTCTTGAAGAGCGAAAAGTCCCAGTTCTGCATGCCGTCGCGCCGCACATTCGGCAGCACTCTTGGACCATTACCGAATGTGAACGGAGCCGGCTGGCTGAACACACTCGTGTCAAACCAGCGGCCCAGTTTGTCCGCAGTCGCTCGGTCCGCCGGTAGATTTGGATCGCGCCCGTCAACGTTGGGACGCAGCGCCGCCGAGAACGACTGGCTGCTGTTCTGCTGCGCTGTGACCGCGAGCGGAACGCCCGTTGAGAACGTGACAATGCCATTCAACTGCCACCCGCCGATCACATAGTTCAGCCCGATGGAACCCCGCTTCCGAGCGCTTTTCCGCGCCCGAACGGCAGATCATAGATATAGCTGATCACCAGTCGCCGGCTGATATCCTGCGCCGGCAAGCGAGCGGCTCGATCGTCGATCGTAGATGTCCTGATGCGCCGGCGCAGGTCCAAGGAAGCCCACCGTCTGCGACGTATCCTCGATCAACTTGCCGCCCGTAAAGGAGGCCAGCAGTGTTAGCCCCGCGGAGAAACGTTTTTCCAGTCGCGCCGTAAAGCCGTGATAAGTAGACGAGCCCGACGCATGGCCGGAAATTGTACAAGTCGAGGAACTGCGGATAGGGCCGCAGCAGTTGTGCCCGCGTAGTGGTCGGCCTCGACAGTGGGCCCGTCTTGATGAACGGCTGGAATGGATTCGGAACCTGCTGCTGTAACTGAGTCCCCAGCGCAAGTTGCTCCGGCGTCAGTTGATTCAGCTGATGCCCAAGCGGACCATCCGTCAGTTTCACGCCACGATTTCCTACATAGGCTACCTCCACGGACAAGCGCCCCGGAAGCTCGCGCTGCAAGTTGAAGTTCCACTGCTGCGAATAACCCACCCGATTCCCGCGATCAATCGCCCCATCGCGTCCGCTAGCGCCGAAGTTCTGGCCCAGATTTGTAAGCAGCCCCGACTCCGGGCGCTGTCGGCAGATCCAGACCCGACGGGAATGGGTTGGTGAGCCGGTCTGTCGGCGTCAGTCCGTCGATCGAGTTGAGCATCGTCGTGGTCGACAGAAATCCGTTGATGCCTGAAGCCCACCCCGACGCTGCGCCGATGAAGGGCAAATAGAAGAGCCCAAAGCCGCCGCGCACCACCGTCTTCGGCGTCACCGTCCATGCAAAGCCGAAGCGCGGCGCAAAGTTGTTCCAGTCGGTATCGAACTGACGCGAAGGGTTGCCGTCCACGCCGATAAACTCGCAGTCCGCCCCGCAGATTCGGCATCCCCACCTGCTGCGCGATCGGACTCGCCGCATCGAAATCGAAATAGCCGAGCTGGTTGAATCGCTCCGTGCGCCCGGGCTCCATCTCCCATCGCAACCCAACGTTCAGCGTCAGGTTGCGCGCCACTCGCCAGTCGTCCTGCACGTAGACACCCGCATATGGGATTCGACGTGAGTACTTTCGGAAGAATGCCCACCGTTCCGGCAGAAGCGGTCCCGAGCAGAAAACTCGCGATAGAGTGCCCGCGGTCGTTTGCCGGCTGGTTAGGGTTAGGACCCTGGGTAAAGCCGCGGTCGAAGCTGTAGTTGCCGGACGTGTCGTTGCCCACGCCTTCCGATGACTGGTTGACGCGGTAGTCGATCCCCGCCTTGATCGAATGCCGCCCTGCAATCTTCGTCACGCTGCCGGCCCACGTATACGATGTGCCCGACTGATCGAGAAACGAGTTCTTACCCATGGCAACAAAGCCGGCAAAGTTGAAGTTCGGAAAACCCAAGAGGTCGGACCATCTGCGATTCGAGTTCCTGCTGGGAAGCCGAGTTCCGTCATGCGAAAATGTTTCTGGCGTGTTCGGGCCGAATACTCGCTCCAGCCGTGTGATGCCGAACCGGAACTGCATCAGCAACGTGGCCGTTTGCGTGCGGTTCACCTCCAGCCTCAGTCCTTTGCTAGGAATGCTGTCGCCGTTGTAATTGCGCGTGTCGGCAATATTGCCGTAGTGATTCGGCGCAAACTCGGTCCGGGTACGCCAGCTCAAGCCTGCCGTGTACTTCATCTTGCTTGTCGGCGACCAGTCGAATTTCATGTCCATCTGGTTCGTATCGAGCGAGAAGGTCTTGTCCGAGAAGAAATTGTTGATGCCCGTGCAGGCTGCGCCCGGCACTCGTTGGTTCGGGAAAGTAGCCGATCACTTTCGCAGCCACCGCGTCCAACCGGGACGCCGGAATCAAGGCTCCCGGAAATGCATCGCGAATGGACCCGCCTGCGGGATTGGCGCGCGTCGTGGACGGATCGTACAACTGCACGGGCAGGCAGTTTGCCCCCACCGTCTGTCGCGACTGGCTGAAGTCGCCCCGCCGTTCGAGAGCTGTTGGAACTGTGCCCGTAATCTGGTTGCGCGAGCGCTCCCTCAACGCCTCGTAATTAACAAAGAAGAAGAGCTTGTCCCGCACCACCGGCCCGCCCATCGCGAATCCGAACTGGTTGCGCTTGAACGGACCGATCGGGCGATCAGCCGAGTTCGCGAAGAAATCGTTCGCGTCCATTTTGCTGTTGCGCAGAAACTCATACAGCACTCCGTGGTATTGGTTTGTACCCGACTTGATCACCATGTTCACGATGCCGCCACCGGACCGCCCGTACTCCGCCGCGTACCCGTTCGTATGTACCTTGAACTCTTCCAGCGCATCGGGCGACGGGAACATCGCCACAACCAGAATCGGATTCGCCGCGGGCACAGAATTCGTGATGCCGTCGATCAGCATTTCGCTCACGTTGCCGCGATTTCCGTTGATCATAAAATTTGCTGAGGTATTGAATGCGTCGCCCATATTCGGGCTCGGAACGACACCCGGTGAAAGCAGCGCCAGTTGAAATGGATTGCGCGTATTCAGGGGCAGATTGACGATCTTCCTGTTCTCGATCACATTGCCCAAAGCGGCGCTTTCGCTTTCGATCAGCGGAGCGCTCCCGGTCACCTGAATACTCTCCGAAATCGCGCCAAGCGTCATCGACAGATCGATTCGCAAACGGTCATTCACGCTTAGCTCAATCCCGGATCGCACCAGCTTGCGAAAACCAGAAGCTTCGGCCTCGAGGCGATATAGTCCCGGGCGCAGAGCAGGAAACGAGAATGCGCCGGACGGATCAGTAATCGTTTCGGAGGTCAGATTTGTCCGCTCCTCTATCGCGATGACTTTTCCGTTCGGTACCGCGGCCGATCCCGGGTCTGTCAGAGTGCCGACGATGGCGCCAGTTGTGGCCTGCGGCGACGCAGGAAACATTGCCAGCAGGAATATGACGACGCAGCGGAAGGCTCTTACCAAGCTTCTCTCCATGCTTTTCGGTTCCTCAACAATCTGCACGTGGGCGCGCATATGGTTCGTCCGATCGGGGCACTCGCGCCACGATGATCATTACCTCGGTATCTAGCGGCGAAATTGGCCCTTCCCAAGAATCGACTCCCGTATCGTACAACTCTTCGCACGGTCACCGCCGGTACGATCACTTGTGCTACGCCGGCTCAGAGTCGACGTCTGGCAGCTACGATGGAGGAAATGTACCAGGTTGAAGGGAGACGCGCATTCTGGTGGGGGTTGCTCGCAGCGATCATCGTTTCCGGCCTCCTGTCACGAGTGACGCAAACGGGGTTCAGGATCTTCGACAAGTATCTGGGCGATGCTCTCTACGCCGCGATGGTCTACGTCATCTTCCGACTCACGGGGCAGATCACGCGTGTCTGGCTGTGGACGGCAGCAGCGATGACCGCTATCGAGCTCTTTCAGCTTACGGGAATAGCCGCCGGGATGCTCCGCAGCCCACACGCCATCGTACGGGTTTCGTGCGCGCCTATTGGGAACCGACTTCAGCATCCTTGACCTACTGGCATACGCTGTCGGCATAGGCTGCATTGCGGCCTTCGATCGTTCTAACGCGCCTACTAATCACTCGTAGCGCAAGCAGATCATGGGATCGACTTTCGCGGCGCGACGCGCAGGCACATAGCTCGCCAACATCGCAACTACGGCTAGAATTGCGCCGACACCAGCAATTGTTATCGGATCACGGGCGCCGACGCCAAAGAGAAGCGTAGAGAGGATGCGCGTGAGTGCAATCGCTCCGAGGAAGCCGAGGATGAGTCCCATCCCTGCCATCAGTAGGCCATGTTTCAGAATCAGTGTGAGCACGTTCCCCTTGCTGGCGCCCAAAGCCGCTCGAACACCAATTTCGTGGGTTCGCTGCACTACCGAGTATGAGATGACTCCGTAAATACCAATCGCGGACAGGAGCAGCGCGACCGTGGCGAAGCCGCCCAGCATGATGGAGTTGAGGCGGTTGCTCGCCATCGACTCGACCTTGAGTTGATCGAGAGTTTTCATGTCGGGCAGCGCCTGATCTTTGTTCACCTGGTGCACGGCATCGGTAATCGCCCGCTGAAGAAGCTGCGGATCCATCGCTGCGCGGACAATCAGCGATTGCCCGAAAACCGGACTCTGCTCGTTTGTGACATACATGCCGGGATTGTCACGAGCGTCGTCCAGGTTGCCCACCTTCTCGTCCTTTACGACACCGACGATCTCCCACGGAATCTCCGGCCCGAGTTGAGCTTTTCCAGGCACGATCTCCTGAACGAGAATCCGCTTTCCGATGGGCTCTTCGTTCGGGAAGTACTTTCGCATCATCGTTTCGTTGATGACGGTCACCGGCACGGACCCTTTGCGGTCGTGATCGCTCAGTCCGCGCCCTTTCTTCAAGTGTCATTCCGAGCGTTGTGAAGTACGAAGGACTCACCATTTTGAAGTAACAGGCCTTTCGATTGGCGCGATCCACGAAGGGCTTGTCCGCGATCTGGAACGGCATCCCGTACCCCCATCCCCGCATCGGCAGCGCTGAAGTCAAAGCGACATTGCGAACGCCCGGAAGGCTCTCGATGTTTGACACGACCTGATGGAGGTACGAATTCAGTTGATCAGGATTCGAGAATCGCTTTTCGGAAATGGGCAGACGCGCAGTTATGACGTTCTCCGAGTCGAAGCCAGGGTCTACCTGCTGTATTTGGAAGAAGCTTCGAATGAGCAGTCCGGAGCCGGTCAGGAGCAGAAACGCGAGCGCAACTTCCGTCACAACGAGGGCTGATCGCAGGCGATGTCTTCCGGCGCCGGTACCGGAACCACGACCGCCTTCCTTCATCGATCCCGAAAGGTTAGGGCGCGTTGCCTGAATCGCAGGCGCGAGACCGAAGACCAGGCCTGTAATCACAGACAGCGCTACAGCGAATAACAGGACTCGTGAGTCCAGCGTCACGTTTGCTTCTGACGGCAGCGAGAACGGAGGAACCGCGGCTCTCAAGGCGGCAATTAAGGCGTAGCCGAGTGCGACCCCGAGGACGCCGCCAATTACGGATAGCAGCACGCTTTCGGTAAGGAACTGCTGAATGAGGCGCCTGCGTCCGGCGCCTACGGATGCTCGAATCGCGACTTCGCGATCCCTGCTCGTGCTTCGGGCAAGTGTGAGATTGGCCAGATTGGCGCAAGCGATCAGGAGCACAAGGCCAACAGCTGAGAGAAGGACATACAAGGATCTGCGCAGCTGTGTCCCGACGATGGTTTCCGCAAACGGATCGATCGCGACGCCCCATCCTTTGTTTGAATCGGGATACTCACGCGCGATCCGCGCTCCAATGGCATCCATTTCAGCGCGCGCCTTCTCGATCGTCACACCGGGCTTGAGAAGCGCCATTGCACCGAACCAGTGAAAGTTGCGCGTCATGTTCTGCGGCTCAAACGCCAGCGGCAGATAGATCTGTGCAAAGGAACGATCGAAAACGCCGCCTTCGGGGAGGACTCCGATGATGATGTGCGGCTCGCCATCCAGTTGAATGGCTCGTCCGATGATGCCTCGGTCTGCGCCGAACTGTGACCTCCAGAGCGAATTACTCAGTACGGCTACGCGATTTTTCCCAGGCTGATCTTCATCGGGCGCAAACGTGCGGCCTAAAACCGCACGTACTCCGAAGATGTCGAAACCGTGAGCGGACATGCGTGCTCCGCGGAACTGAATCGGGTTGGCAATTCCGGTCAGCGTGACAGAGCCGCCCGTCCGCGCCGCCATGTATTCAAAAACGGTGTTCTGGCGCTGCCAGTCGAGGAAATTGAGAGTGGAGATACCATTTCGGGCGTCCGGCTCGCCAGGTGGCTTCTCGAGCACGCGCACGATTCTGTCCGCGTTCGCATACGGCAAAGGTTTAAGAAGCACGGCGTCGACGAAGCTGAAGATAGCCGTGTTGGCGCCAATCCCTATCGCGAGGGTAAGAATCGCGACGATTGTAAAAGCAGGGCTCCTCCACAGAGTGCGGAAGGCATATGTAAGATCTTGCCGGATAGATCCCATGGGCTTCTGAAAGAGAATACGAATCCATTCGAGTGCGGTTAGCAAGCGATTGTGGGCAGTTGAAATATCCTATTGACAGGCAAGTAGCTGCTTGCCTATTATCGAGTTGTGGCCGATGTTTTCGAGGCGATCGCTGCTCCGGCCCGCCGCGCAATTCTTGACGAGTTGGCCGAGCGAGACGGCCAGACTCTCTTCGAGCTATGCGCACGTTTGGCTATGAAGCATCAGATGGGACTAACGCGACAGGCAATCTCGCAACACCTTGAAGTATTGGAGACGGCAGGGCTGGTGACCACAGTGCGACAGGGCAGGTACAAATTTCACTACCTTGACACTGGGCCGCTCACCGAAATCGTCAAACGATGGCTGAGACCCGACAAGAAAGGAAAACGTTGATGAGGATCGTAGTAAGCAGCATTTTTGTTGATGATCAAGACAAGGCACTAGCCTTCTACACGACGAAATTAGGTTTTATCAAGAAGACCGAGGTTCCAGTGGGCTCAGCGAGATGGCTAACGGTAGTTGCGCCAGATGACCAGAATGGCACCGAACTGCTGCTGGAACCGGATAGCCATCCCGCCGTAGGTCCATTCAAGAGTGCGCTGGCACAGGATGGAATCCCTTTTACGTCGTTTGGAGTTGAGAATGTACAAGCGGAATACGAGCGCCTTCGAGCCGATGGTGTCGTGTTTACGCAGCCGCCTGTCCGGATGGGCCCCGTAACCACCGCTGTGCTCGACGACACCTGCGGCAATCTGATTCAGTTGGCGCAGAAGGATTAACAGCGTGCCTATTCCGCGTACTTGATCCGGCGCTTTACCGCAGAGAGGACCTGCATTCGTCGGACCAGGGCCGCCGGAATCATGCATTTCAGTAGCTGATCGCAGCCATTAACAGCCACGTAGATTGGGCGTATGCGTACCGGTAACCGAGACTCTTTGAGAGTGACCCTACAAGCGCATCCGGTTGATGCGATCGTTTTCGAATCGCCTTGCAATCTCTTCGAACGATGCCTACTGCGCAAAAGCGAAGAGAAACAGCAACGCGAGATTCATGACCGCATTCTGCCTATGGAGCCGATTACGTTCGTATCACGCGAGCTGTTCGTCTATGCGTTTACGCTGGGTGGCGATCATTAGGTTTGCGGCACACTCGCAGTCGAGAATTCGACAGGATAGGGTTCCCTGGGTATGACGACCCAGGCGATAATGTAGCCGAGGACTCCAGCGGGAGGAATGGCCAGCGAAAACACCACCCACAGAAGTCGGACGACCGTCGGATCGGCGCCTAAGTAGTCCGCCAAACCGCCGCAGATACCTGCCACTTTCTTGTTGGTGAGCGAGCGAAACAGGGGTCTTTGCTTTGCGGGAGGTTGCGCTCGGCTCGTCGCTGTCCCGCACTCATAGCAGTAGCCGTCTCTATCTTCCAGTTGTACGCCGCATTTCGTACAAAACATGAATTCAAGCTCCTCGTCTAAGAATACGCATCTTCGCACGAAAGAGTTCAACGCATTTTCCGTGAGGTAACCGTTGGCTACGAAAAAATTCGTTGACCTACGAAAAGATTCGTTTTAGACTCGATCCATGTCACGAGCGAGCGCCGTCCGTCCCACCGATTCCGAGTTGGAAATTCTCAGCGTGCTTTGGGAGCGGGGTCGATCGACAGTCCGTGAAGTCCATGACGAACTGAATCGAAAGCGACCCACGGGTTACACGACAGTCCTGAAGTTCCTGCAAATTATGGCCGAAAAGGGTCTGGTGCAGCGCGATGAGGTTCATCGCGTACATGTGTACGAGGCGGCTCTGCCACAGGAGACAACGCAAAGTCAGTTAATTCGCGACTTGGCCGCGAGGGCATTCGGCGGATCCCCGTTGCAGTTGGCGATGCGCGCCCTCGCCACCGATAGAGCCAGTGCGGACGAACTCGCCCAGATCCGAAGCCTGCTGGATGACTACGAGAGGAGAACGAAATGACACTGCTCGAAGCGACAGGATGGACTCTGATCCATTTTCTATGGCAGGGCGCGATCGTTTTTGTGTTGTTTGCGATATCCGATGCTGCGGCGCGTCGCGCATCTGCGCGTGTTCGATACTCTCTTGCTTCAGTTGCGATGTTGACTATGTTGGGCTGGGCCGTGATAACGTTTGCCCGACTCGTGAATACACCGATCCCTCATGAGCAAACATTGTCGACAGTCGGAGCTTCGATGCCTTTGTCGCCGGCGGGAACGCGTGCTCTTCGGATGCAAGAGTACCTGCCCTTAACGAGCTATCTGCCTTGGCTGGTCTACGTCTGGATCGCCGGAGTAACGGCATTGTCGACGCGTTTGATTGCCCAGTGGGCGATGGTGGAGCGTTGCCGCCGGCAGGCGGTGCGCAAGCTGGACAGCGCCTGGCAGCAGCGGCTCGACGCGATCGTGCTTCGCTTGCGACTAAAGCGCGCGGTGCGCATTTACGAATCGGCCATTGCCGACGTGCCTTCGGTAGTTGGATGGCTCCGCCCGGTTGTTCTCGTGCCTGCCAATGCGCTCCTGCAGCTAGGACCCGGCCAGATTGAAGCTTTAATCGCGCACGAACTCGCTCACGTTCGGCGTCACGATTATCTGATCAATCTGTTGCAGAGCTCCGTAGAGACACTATTCTTCTACCATCCGGGCGTATGGTGGGTGGGTCGAAGAATGCGCGAGGAACGCGAGAACTGCTGTGATGACCTTGCCGTTTCGGTCTGTGGTGATCCGATCGTCTATGCCCGGGCGCTGGCTGACCTTGAGCAGTTTCGCAGTAGCATGCCCGAATTGAGGATGGCAGCCAATGGTGGGTCGTTGCTGAATCGCATAGAGCGATTGATTGCTCCACGCCGAATCGCCCGGCCGGCTGCTCCCTTCGGGATCACGGCGCTCACTGTGGCAGGCGCCGCGATCTTTATCTGGGCGCCGCCGCAGACATCGGCTCAAAAGCAGCAGACCAGCCAGATTGCTCAAACCGCTACTCCAGCAAGCGAGCCTTCGAAACCCTCGACAACCGTCGGCCAGACGACCTCTGCGACCGTGAAGCCCGATCCGGGAGGAAAAAGTCAGGGGAGTTTCATCGATCAGATCCAGAGCGCCGGTTTTCGCGATGTGACCGTAGATCAGTTGATTGCAATGAAGATCCACGGCGTGGACGCGAACTACATTGAAGAAATCAAATCTCTAGGATGGTCGCCGAATCCGGACCAATTGGTTGCGTTCCGAATTCACGGGGTCAACGCCGACACTGTAAAGGAACTGCGCGCCTTGGGCTACCCGTTAGATCCCGATCAGGCAGTCGCTGCCCGCATTCACGGTGTGACCTCTGTATTTGCCGAAGGCTGGAAGCAGCAGGGACTCACCGGCCTTAATTTCGATAACCTGATTGCGCTGAAGATTCACGGCGCCGATCCCGCCCAACTGCAGGCAATGAAGGCGCTCGGATTCAATGACCTCTCCGCGGACGATGTGGTCGGTTTGCGTATCCATGGAGTAACGCCGGATTTCATCACCGAGGCGCGCAAGAGCGGACTCCGCGATCTCAAAATCGAGCAGTTCATTCAACTCAAACAACTCGGAATCCTGGATTCCAAAGAAAACTAACCAGGTTCGAAATTCAGCACAGGAAGGGACCACCCTATGATTCGTATCCGAGGGTACGCGATTGGTGTGTTCGCGGTTGGCTTGCTATTTCTGGGAGCCGCGTCAGCAGGCAGTGCCGGCCACCTGCAAATTGAAGGAGAGTGGAGCCTGACGGCGCGAGAAGGCGAACGTGTGCAATTGACGCTGCACTGGAAGAGCAAAGATCACACGATGAGCAGCATTACGGAATGGTCACTTGACCGGCTGGAGGGATTGTCGCCAGAACAGCTTCATTCCGATGGAACTCCCGTCCGGTTTCGCATTCTCACGGCGACCGGAGCGCTCACCTGCGAAGGTCATGTGAAGAATGGCAGCGGCGAAGGCGTATTCACATTGATCGTTAGCCGAAGTTTCTTGAATAGTCGAACCGACTCGCTTGATCGTGAGGTGGCGCCGCGACACGTTCCTATTGATCGTGCGACGTAGGCGCCGGACTATTCAGCGTAATTAAACTATCGGTCGGAAATTCGGGCCGTCTACTTTCCTCAGGCGCTTCCACGACGTCCGGCACGGTAAAGCGTGGCGCTCTGTTGTTCGAGAAATCGAGGTACAACTTATTCCTCAGGAACCTTTCTGGGACATGAGCCAGGCGAAAAAGCGGGTACTTCATCGAAGGCCCGAAGAGCTTTCGGCCCATCCCATAGTAGTAAAGCGGAACGCCCAGGTTGAACTTCCACTGGACGCTTCTCTCCCGCCGGAAAAAGTCAATGTTGTAGCGCCAACAAGTGAAGAAGAACTCCCACTGCAGATCGGTCATGCGGGCGATTCTGGCGCCCTCTTTCTCCCCGAGACGTGTATCATCCAGCGGCACGAATAGAGTGGGAATGACACACCATTTCGCGTCCTTGAGAGCGTACAGCAGGTCCAGGGACTCTCGCACATCCGCGTCCGTCTCGCCGGGCAGGCCGATGATGAACGTACACATTGGAAACCAATTCGCGCGATTCATGATTTCCATGCCTTTCATCACCACGTCGGGCCATTGCTCGGGCCGGTAAGGATAACCCTTACCTTTCATAAACTGTCGAAAAAGCCGGACCGAGCCCGTCTCCAGCCCAATGAACATCATGGCGTAACGGCGGTCCGGATGAGTCGAGTCCGGATGCTGGTTGACGCTCTTGTCGACGGCCAGATGAAGTTCGTCCACGATCTCTGGCTGAAACACCACCGGGGCCATCGTTCCATGCGTCATCATGATGTGGCGGACCCCGGGAGTCTCGGCAACAGATTGAAGTAAGCGGCGAAGGGCGGGGACGTTTGTTGCGAACTTTTTTCCCTGCTCGTAGAGGAACAGATCCTCGGTAGTGAGCGTTATCGTATCGGCGCCTTGCGCGACTTGGCGCCGGACGTTCTCGAGAATGTGATCGAGTGGAATGCTCTTGCCTGATCGCAATGCAACTGAGCAGAACTGACAACCTCGGCCACAACCGCGAGTAATCTCGACGACGCCGAAAGTCGAGCGATTCACCCCATAGGGAATATTCTCGAGTTTCGGGCTCTTGCATTCTATGCGGGACGGGATCGCTTCTCCGCGCACCGCGGCATCGAATAATCCAGGAACAACCTCCTCAGCTTCGCCGTGGACGAGACAGTCGATCCCCCACTCTGCCTGAAGGTTCTTATGCTCAATTTGCCAGGCTCCGGGTCCACCGACGATAACTTTGGTGTGTGGCCGGCGGCTTCGGATCGCAGGGTGTTGGATCAGGCGCCGGAACTCGTAAGCGTTGATAGGCTCGCATTCGCTCCCAACGAAGCCGGCGTAGACGTCTGTCGCAAATGTAATTCCCAAAGGATTGTGCGCATGGATGCCAATGACGCGGGTGTCGTCCCCGATGAATTCTCCAAGCTGTTCCGGATAGCAGACAGCGATGTCGTTCTCTGAGAACTGTCGGGCGAGCAGAGCTTCGACTACGCGCAGTCCGTTCGGAACATACTTGGCCGAACCATCAGCGTTCCTCTCTATTCGGGTAGACCAGTCTGTCCCCATCAATTTGGCGTATCGCTGCGGAAGACCTGCCAATAACATCTGACGCCAGGTACTCCGCTGATACTCTGTCGACTCAGACGTGCTGGCGGAAAGAACGATCAGTTTCCCTTGTGGCATAGGTGAAATCGAGGAACGTACAGTTTAGTAAGCGGGCGCCGATTAGCTGCTTCCGAAATACGTATGGAGTTGGGTGGGTACATTTCCGACCCGGGCAATGGCGACAGAATCTTGAACTGCGGCATAACCAGGCGCTCCGCTAACTCCGGAACCGTTCACGCCGCCTCGTTTCCACGCTCGGCTTCGTGATTCGAACGCTTCGGTCAGAATTTGTTCTACTAGCGATAGCTAGATGCGAACAAAACACCAGGCAGCTTATTTTAAAATGTCGATCTGAACTGACCGCTTGTCTTGATCCGATGCGCCCTCAGAATACCACGTCTACTGCTTCGTGCGGACGCCCTTCGTCTGCGCAAACCACCAGCAAGAGGCATCCTTTAGGCTTTCAGGTGATAGGCGCCAGACGGATGACAAACAATAAGAATCAAGATAGAAATAGAAGCATGCGGAAAACAACGAGGCTGGTCATCTCGGCGTGGTTGGTTGGGGCCTGTACTACCTGTTTCTCTCAATCGAGTCCCGCCCTACAGAATTACTTCAGGAAACATGTTGGTCTGAATGACGACGAGATAAAATCGATCGGCGCGGGAACCTCAGTTGCTAAGGCTCTTCCCTCGCGCACACCGGCCGAAATATTCGTGTTCGGGGCGGTGTATGTAAACGCTGCTCCCGAATCCTACGTCCAGCTTTCCCGCGACTTCAAACGACTCCGAGAGATCCCGGGGTTTCTCGCAGTCGGTGTGTTCAGTTCTCCTCCAAGGCTGACCGACTTGTCTGGATTCTCGTTTGAACCGGATGATATCGAAGGACTAAGGGACTGCAAGCCAGCCGACTGTGAAGTTCAACTTCCAGACGCTTATATTGAAGACCTCAGGAAGTCTGTCGACTGGTCTAACTCATCCCACACCGAACAAATCAATAAGAAGCTTCAGCAAGGGGTCGTCGATAGGCTGGCGATGTATCAGCGAGACGGGAATCGTGTTTTGGGCGTGTATCACGATAAGACGGAGCCGATTGACGTGTCAAAGCAGTTCAAGTATATGCTCAGCTATTCAAAGGCATTGCCAGAGCACGCTCCGGCTTTCTATCGCTATCTTCTGGACTATCCCAAAGGAAAGCCGCCAAGTACGGAAGACGCTTTCTATTGGGCCAAGGTAAAGTTCGGATTGAAGCCGACTCTGCGCGTGATACACGTAATCACAACGAAAGGCGGAACTCCTGGCAAAGCAACCTATCTGATCGCTGAGAAGCAACTCTATGCGAGCCATTATTTTCAGACGGCCCTGGACCTGACTTTCTGCGTCTCCGACGGTGTGAACTCGCAGAAGAAGGGGTTCTATCTCATCAAAGTGCTCGGATCCGAGCAAGCCGGTCTTACTGGGTTCACAGGATCGATGCTCCGGAGGGTAGCAGTAGGCAAATCCGTATCCTCTCTGCAGGAGTCCCTGACAACGATCAAAAACGTGCTCGAGAATCGCAAATAGGGGAGCAATGTTGATACTTGGCAGCGACCGTAGCGAAATGCTTCAGGTCGTCAGGGGTAGGTGAAGATAAAGGCGATCCATGTGTGACGAGTCTTCCCGCATCCTGAAAGAATATCCCCAGTCTCGGAGTTGTGGTGATCAATTGAACAGCTGGTTCGTTCGATGTGTTCCGAAATCCGTGTTTCGCCCCGCCCGGGATCTGAACGAACTCGCCTGATTTCACGTCAAGCCATTCAAAGCTATTCTCGAGCTGTGATACCGCCAGCACGGACCCGGACAGCAGGAAAAAGCTTTCGTCATCAGGACGGCTATGAAGAGGTACCGATACGACTCAACGGTTGGTCCGAAAAGATCGACGGAGCCGTACTTTTCTTTGGGCACGATGTGTGCAGCTTGCACGGCTAATGCTCGGGAACCTCTTGCAATGCCGACCAGACCAAAGCGCCCAGCGCTCCGGTCACCAGTGCTGCGCGCAATGCGTGGGTATACTCCCATTGATTCCGCCAATCAGCCCAATCCGATGGAATCGCATTTAGGGACCACATCGGCATCGTCTTGTTCACGGGATGGACGTAAGCCCAAAACGCTCCATGAGCGGCAGCCAAAGAACCCGCAGCAGCAAGTGTCAGAGGATACGTTCTGGAACGCCGCTTGCGTGCCCACCAGGCAAGGCCTCCGGCAGATAGAACGGAGAGAATTTCTGCAGTTCCTGCAACTCTGCCGAAGTTAGGATACAGGGTACGATGGAGCCGTACATAAAGGGCCGGATCGTAATGCATTTTCGACGGCAGTTCCATCAGATGAGCGAATGCTGCGCTCATTGAAACCGCTGTTGACATGATTGTGGAGAAACGCCATAAACGCTGGCTCATAGGACCTCCATTCGAGTGTCAAATGCGACGCGTATGCTCGCGTGATCTAAAAGATTAGATCCGATGAATTGTTTCTCGTTACACTACTGCCAACCGCCGCCAAGCGCTCGATACAACTGCACTACCGACAGACGCTCGGCCAAGCGTAACTGTGCTAGCCCGAGTTCACCTGAAAAAAGAGTGCGCTGCGCGTCCAATACCTGCAGGTAACTGTCAAGACCGCCTTTATACCGCAGATTCGACAACCGAACCGCGTCCTCCAACGATTTAACGAGTTGCTCCTGCTGATTACGCTGTTCGCGAATCCGCGCATACCCAATCAGTGAATCGGAGACTTCCCGCAGTCCGTTATAGATGGACTTTTCGTATGCCACCAGCAACTCGCGCTGCTGCGCTTCCGTTAATCGAACTTGGTTCCGTATCTGTCCGCCATGGAAAATCGGAATCAGCGCATTCGGCGCCAGTGTAAAGACTCGAGCCGGCGACGTCGCAATCTCCGTTAATGCGCGGCTTTGGCCGCCCGCGAACGCGCTGAGCGAGATCTGCGGGAAGAACAACGCCTTTGCCGCGCCGATCTCCGCGTTTGCGGCGATCAGATTCTGCTCTGCTGCTCGAACATCCGGCCGTCGTTCAATCAGCGATGCAGGAAGTCCGGTCGGTAAGTCTGGAGGTAGCGGGATCTGATCCAAACGGCGGCCCCGAGGCTGCGAGGAAGGTGTGGCGCCGAGAAGGAAGCTCAACAAGTTTTCTGTCTGACCGATTCCTCGCTCCACCGCTTCGATCTGAGTGGCCGTGGTGTAAATCAACTGCTCGGCTTGTCGAACGTCGAGTCCCGATGCCGCGCCTTCGTTTCGCCGCAGTTGCACAATTCGTAAGCTTTCCGTCGCAGTATCACGTGTCTTGCGGCTAATCTCGAGTTCTAACTCGTATTCGAGTAGTTGAAAGTAAGCGTTTGTAACGTCGGCAATCAACGCCACGTTCACGCCCCGCCGGTCTTCTTCCGTTGCCTGGTACCGCGCTCGCGCCGCCTCAGTTAGCCGGCGAAGCCTTCCCCATAGATCGATTTCCCAGGTCAACGCGGCTCCTAGCTGCGTGAAGGTCGCGCTCAAATTCGTGCCGACCGGGATAAAGCGAAACGAGCCCAAAGAAGACTGCCGCACCGCGTTGAATTGCGCCTGCCCGTCGATAAACGGGTATTGATTCGCGCTCGTGATCCCGAGTTGTGCTCGACCCTGCTGCACCCGTTCAGCGGCCATCCGGATATCGAAGTTTCGTTCGAGCGCTGTCGTGATCAGTTGGTTCAACGTTTCGTCGCCGAACAGCGCATCCCACTTCGTGTCGGCCAGCGACGACGAAGCGGGCGCATCAGGCGCGCCACGGAACGTCTGCGGCACCGCCACTTCAGGACGCTTGTAATTCGGACCTACGGCACACCCTGTCAGCGCCACCGTAAGTGCCACGGCGATAGCTTGCTTCTTCATTGCGCTGGCTCCGCTGCGGGTTGCTGTGCGGTCGCTGGTCTGCGCCGCTCTACCCATTCCTGGATCAACACATACAGAACAGGAACGATGAAGATGGTCAGGAATGTGGCTGTGATCATGCCGCTGAACACTGCCGTTCCCAGCGCGCGACGAGCTCCCGAACTCGCGCCCGTAGCAATCACCAGCGGCAGCACGCCCAAAATGAAGGCGAATGATGTCATCAGAATCGGCCGAAGTCGCAGACGCGCGGCTTCGGTCGCAGCATGCCTGACCGCGTCGCCGTGATCCCTCCGCTCCTTGGCGAACTCGACGATCAGAATCGCGTTCTTCGCCGACAAACCAATCAGCGTGACGATACCGATCTGCGTGTAGATATCGTACGGATAGGAACGCATCCATACACCAAGCAGCGCCCCGAAAATTCCGAGCGGCAGCGCGAACAGCACTGCAAGCGGGATAGACCAGCTTTCGTACAGCGCGGCGAGGAACAGAAATACCAGCACCGCCGCAAATCCGAAGATGGCAGTCTCGTTCCCTTGCGCCTGCTTTTCCTGGTACGTAGTACCCGTCCATTCGAAGTCAAAACCCGGCGGTAAAGTTGCCGCAGCAACTTCCTGCATGGCCTGTGTGGCCTCACCGCTCGAATATCCTGGCGCCGGACCACCCAGAATCTGAATGGCGCGAAAACGGTTATACCGATAGATCACGTCAGGGCCAGTCGAAGGCTCCACTGACGCCAGCGTCGATAACGGAACCATTTCGCCTTCCGCCGTACGGACAAAGAACCGCTGGATGTCGGTCGGCTCATTTCGATAGGACTGCTCGGCCTGCACCAGCACTTGCCAGACTCGACCGAATAGATTGAAATCGTTTACGTACAAACCGCCGAGAAATGTCTGCAGAGTGTTGTACGCGTCCGTCAGCGGGATTCCCATCGTCTGTAGTTTGTCGTTGTTCATCGTGACCGCGTAAGTCGGAACGTTCGCACGAAATGTGCTGATCACGTTGGCCAGCTCCGGCCGCTGCCGCGCTGCGTTCACTAGCGCATCGGCAGCCTTGCCAAGTCCCTGAATATCGCCGCCGGCACGGTCTTCCAGCATGAATTGGAAGCCGCCCGTCGGACTCAAGCCGAGAATCGGAGGCAAACCGAAAGCAAAGGAAAACGCTTCGGGAACACCGGCAAATTGCGCCTGCGCCTGTCCGAGAATCGACTCGATTTGCGTCTCTTTGCTATGCCGTTCTTCCCACGGCTTCAGTGTCGCGATCAGAGTCGCGACGTTTGAGTTCGATGTCCCGGTCGCGATGTCGAGTCCGCCGAGCACGAAGTACGTGCTCGACCCCGGGGAGTTTGCTTGTGATCTCCTCGATCTTGCGAACGGCCGCATCGGTTCGCTCCGTAGACGCTCCATCGGGCAGGCGAATGGATACGAAGAACGCGCCCTGATCCTCGTTGGGCAGGAAGCCGGCCGGCAAGCTTCGGAACAATCCGCCCGTAGCCACGGTGAAGGCGAGCAGCGCGATGACGGCGAGCGCCGACCGGCGGATCAGGAATCCCACCGACGACATGTACTTGCGATTTGTCCAGTCAAAGCCGCGATTGAACAGGCCGAACCCGCGCGCCAGCAGTCCCCGCGATTCCTTGTGCGGACGCAGCAGCATGCGAAGACAAGAGCAGGACTCAACGACAGCGCGCTGAACGCCGACAACAAGCACCGACACCGCGATCGTCAACGCGAACTGCTTGTAGATTTGGCCGCTGATTCCGCCGATGAAAGCGACAGGAATGAAACACCGCCGCCAGAATGAACGCGATCGCGACAACAGGCGCCGATACTTCGTTCCATTGCGCTGATCGTCGCCTCTCGCGCGGACATACCTTCGTCGATATGCCGCTGCACCGCTTCCACAACGACGATCGCGTCGTCGACCACGATGCCGATCGCAAGCACGAGTCCGAACATGCTCGTGATGTTGATCGAAAATCCTAACAGCGGAAACACCGCGAATGTGCCGATGACCGCAACAGGCACTGTCAGCAGCGGGATCAGCGTGGCGCGCCAGCTTTGCAGGAATAT
This sequence comes from Bryobacteraceae bacterium, assembly GCA_963844855.1. Classification (GTDB taxonomy): domain Bacteria; phylum Acidobacteriota; class Terriglobia; order Bryobacterales; family Bryobacteraceae; genus DASQDN01. Next base: position 14,045 of record CAWJQP010000010.1, on the reverse strand, counting down.
GAACACCACCAGAATCACCAGCATCACGGCTTCGAGGAGCGTCGTACACCACGTCGCTGATGGCAGTGCGAACGAACATCGTCGAATCGTACGGAATCGACATAATCGATGCCCGGCCGGGAATGTCCGTTTGGCTTCGCTTCATGAACTTCTGGACCGCATTGGCTGTTTCGACGGCGTTCGCGCCGGGCGACAGGAAGATGATCACGTTGCCCGACGGACGGCCGTTCAATCGGCTGAAGCTGCCATAACTCTGCGCGCCAAGTTCCACGCGGCCGACATCGCGAACACGCAGCAGCGACGCGTCGGGCTGCGATCGGATCACGATGTCTTCAAATTGCGATGGGTCCGTGAGGCGGCCGGGAGCGCTGACCGCATACTGAAAATCCGTCCCTTGTGGCGTAGGCGCCTGTCCGATCGAGCCGGCGGGGTTCTGCCGGTTCTGTGCCGCGATCGCCGTGCTGATGTCGGTCGCGTTCAGTCGCAGGGTGGACATCTTGTCCGGATCGACCCAGACGCGCATCGAATACACCTGCTGCGAAGCGAGACGCGATTCACCGACACCCGGAATGCTGCCGAGCTGATTCACCAGATTGATCTGCGCGTAGTTGTTCAGAAACAGCGAATCGTAACGCTCATCTGTCGATGTCAGCGTCACCGCCATCAGGAACGCGCTCGAAACTTTGCGCACCGTGACGCCCTGCCGCTGCACTTCGGGAGGAAGTCGCGGCAAGCGCCACGTTGACGCGATTCTGCGTCTGCACGGCGGCTGTATCCGGATCAGTGCCCAACTCGAAGGTCACGTTGATGACAGCTGTCCGTTGTTGCCGCTTGTCGACTGGTAATACAACATGCCGTCGAGACCGACGAGTTGTTCTTCGATCGGCTGCGCGACGGTCTTCTCCAGATCCTGCGCGTTACCGCCCAGATAAGTGGCCGTGATCTGGATCTGCGGAGGAACTACCTGCGGGAACGATGCGATCGGCAGCGAGGGAATCGCTACCGCGCCGAGAATGACGATGATGATCGCGATGACCATCGCGAACACGGGACGATCGATAAAGAAGCGTGCCATAGAGTCCTATGCCCGCCTTACTCGCTCTTCTCCGGTTGGTACGGGATCGGCCGCACGGAACACCCGGCCGCACCGATAGCAATCCTTCGACCACCACGCGTTCGCCGGACTGCAGTCCCTGCTCGATGATCCAGTTGTTGCCGACGCGCTCGCCGGTCTTCACCGGCCGTGCTTCGATCTTGTTGTCGGCGCCCGACCATGTAAACGGATTGAATGCTCTGGTTCTGCTGAACAGCTCGCTGCGGAACGATGATGACGCCTTGCCGTTCGCTTCGTCTGGAACCGGACCCGCCCGAACTGGCCCGGAAGCACGAACTGCTGCGGGTTCGGGAAACCGCGCCTGGACTTCGAGAGTTCCCGTTCGCGGATCCACTTGATTCAGCGTGTTCTCGATGTGGCCCGCGTGGGGAAACTTCGTTTCATCGGCGAGGAACAATTCAAGCGGCGGCCCTTGACCCTTTCGCGCTCGCCTTGACGCGCTCGATACTCCAGATACTGCGATTCGCTCATCTTGAAGCGGACCCACATCGGATCGAGCGGCACGACTGTTGTCAGCGGTTGAGGCGGAGTTGGCGGTCACCAACCCGCCGACGGGAGCCAGGGTGTCGCCGACACGCCCGCTGATCGGCGAACGCACTGTGCCGTACTCGCAGATTTAACGTCGCAGTGGTGAGCGTCCGCGCGCTGTTGCTGCAGCCTGCCTTCTGCCGACTGGACCTGCGTATCCGTGTACCGAGCCGTGGCTTGCTTGACGTTAGCTTCGTTGGCGCGAACGTTCGCCTCGGCGGCACGAAGATTCGCTGTCGCGGTATCCAGGTCCTGCCGGGCGGCCGCATCCTGCTCGACCAGCGGCTTCAAGCGGTTGTAATCCTGCTGGGCCTTAATCAGATTGGCTTTTGCGGCTTCCAGATTCGCTTCGGCTTGAAGAAGCGATACCTGCTGTTTCGCAAACGTCAGATCGGCCTCTGCCTGTCGCACCGATCCCTCGGGCCTGCTGCAACCTGAGCCCGGTACGGTCGCAAGTCCAGAATGTAAAGCGGCTGGCCGGCCTGTACCTGCTGCCCGGGCTTGAACAGCCACTTTTCGATGTAGCCGTCGACACGCGCGCGGACCTCCACCAGGTCACGAGCATAGGTTTGGGCGGGATACTCGGAGAAAATCGGCGTGTCTTGCGGGGTGACTGTAGTGATCTCAACGGTGGGCGGGGGAGGGGCTGCACCCTTTTGTTGCTGTGCGTTAGACTTGCATGCGATAGACGCCATCGCCAGACCAACCGCCAAGCCTCCGATGATTAGTCTTTCTCTTACTCTGTTATTTTGTGTAATGACCGACTGGTCAGACATAAACTAAGTGTAGCTCCTTAGCAGCGTCCTAAGGTAGTCGGATGATCACTGATACCGTGAAGTTGCAGTTAAAAAGTTGATTTTTTGTGACAAGTATCTTATTATCACGGTTTGCTGACCAAGTGGTCAGTAGGTAGGAATGCCCCCGCTTAGACCGCGTCGCAAGGACTTGCCTGAGAACCGCCGCGCATGCATTCTGAATGCTGCGCGCTGCGTGTTTGCCCGCCAGGGCTATGCCGAAACAATCGTTGACGATATCGCTGGCCAGGCTGGCATCGCCAAAGGGACACTCTACCTCTATTTCAAGTCGAAAGAGGATATCTATCTCGCCGCCCTCACTGAAGACGCGCGAAAACTCGAAGACTTGACTCGCGAGAGGATGAACGCCGTCGACGCTTGGCAGGACAAGCTTAAGGCTTACGTGAGCGTCCGCCTCGACTATCTCGAGACACACCAGGATTTTCTTAAGGATCTATCTCGCCGAAATCCGCAGCATGATGGTGCGCGGCGAGCGAATGAACGCGGATCTGTTTCACTGCATACGGGAGAGCGAGGGTCATTTGACCCAAATGTTCGCCGCCGCGATCGCGAAGGAGGAAATCCGTCCGATAGATCCCGAGCTTGCAGCCTTGACGCTTTCCGACCTGACTCGTGGATTAATGGAACGCCGGCTGCTCGGCTGGTCACGACCGGTTGGCCGGTCTGACGCCGAGTTCGCGCTCGACACGCTATGCCGAGCGCTCACGCCATAAAGTTAGAAACCGATCGGATCGAGTAGATCGATCACATGCGGCTTCGTATCGTCGACGATGTGAATCTTTTGGCCCCTGGCGAGAGGATTCTTTTCGAAGAATGAGCCAAGGCTGTGCTTGGCCGCCGACCAGTTCGGACGCGGCTTCTTGCTGCTTCCGTTGGCGTGCTTCTTCTTCTCCTTGTTCTGTTCCTTCTCCCAATCTTCCTTGCGAAGAACGTCGATTTCGTCAATCGGATACGTAAGATGGAGCTCAAACTTTGCCTTGCCGCGAGCCTTGAATAGCATCTCGATCGATTCGCGTTCCGGATTGCCGTGCTCACCGTCACCGGACATCACATAGTGATCGGCCGTGATCCGCTCGAAGAAGTCGTTATCGAGATTGTTCGAGCTGCCGTGATGCGGAACCTTGAGGATATCCACATGCATCTTCCCGCCCTTTTTCAGCACACCGATCTCTTCCAGCCCTTTTAGGATCTTGTCTCCACGAGCGTCACCCGTCAGCAGGATCTGCTTGTCTTCCACCTTTGCCAGCACAACGATGCTGGATAGATTCGGCACCGATGCATCCACATATGCGGCGAGTGCTGCTCCAGGGTCCTTCTTCTTCTTCTCCTGCTGCTCCTTCAGCCACTTGTCGTGATCTCTCTGAAGCTTCTCTAACTCCGGCTGCATCGGACCCGCCACGGTGAACGTAATCCTTCCGCGATCTCGTGCTCCGTGTCGCCGGCCAGAATCAGTTTGCCTTCAAACTCCAGGTTGAGCGGAAACCCCAATTTCTCTGCGTCCCCACGCAATTGATGCCCCTGCGCGACGCTCGCCAGCACTTTGAGTGTGCTGACGACTACTTCTTCTTCCTCGTTGGAATCGACAGTCGCATCCTCAGGCAATTCACCTCCCAGCGAGGCCGATCCGAACTGCGCTGCCACAGCTGCCGTCAACTCTTCAGGATCTTTGCCAATAATGTCATCGAAGCTGTTGTGCCAAAAGTCCAGAACATTAAGGAGCGGCGCAGAAGAGCTTCGCAGTCATCTCAGCGGTCAAATCGAGAATGCCTCGGATATGATCGTCGTCCACGTGGCTGACCATCAATAGATTCACGGGCAGCGGATCACTCTTATCGAGCCCGCGCGCTTTCTTAATCTCGAGAATACGCGGCCTGAGATGCGGCTTGTAAACATTCCCCGGCCCACCATCGATCATGACGAGTCCAGGTTCGTCTTCTGAGCCGAAGTGAAGAAGCAGGCAGTCGCCTTTTCGTGCGCGGCGCACATCCAAGCTGAAAATCATGATGTTCCTCCCGCAGTCTAGATACTCTGGAAGGCCCGCAGCACATCCAGCATGCCGTGGCCTTGAAAACTTCTTTCACGGTTGAGATCGGTCGCGCTCTCGCACAAAATCTGCTTGATGCGGCGCGGTTGACCTATAAGTTCCGAATACCGGGCCATCAGCATTGCTGCGGCTCCACTCACGTGCGGCGCCGCCATGCTAGTCCCATCGAGATCGCCCCATTCATTCTTCAGGAAGAGGCGCGCGAATCCGTTCCCCGGGAGCGACAAGATCGGGCTTGAGCCTCCCATCTCCTGTCGGCCCGCGGCTCGAGAAGAAGCTCACTCCATATGTGTGCGGCCAGAACCGGTGTGTTGCGCCGACTGTAATTACGCCATCCGCGTTACCGGGATCCGTCACGCTGAATGCGGCATAACTTTCGTACAACCCATCCTTGGTTTCGAAATTCTGATAGCCTCGGTTGCCCGCCGCAGCAACGACGACAACGCCGCTATTCACCAGGCGTTCGCATTCATTGCAGATAGGCGTACGGCCGCAGGCGTAATTGCGAACATCGTGCCGGATCGACAGACTCAGATTCGCGCCATGAATCGTGATAAAGCTGTTTCGTTCGTTGACGTGTCGTATATACTGCAGCGCCGCGATGATCGCAAACTCAGTTTCTTGCAGCGTAGGCGCCAGGACACGGAAGTCGTAGATCGTGATGTCCGGGCACATGCCGCTCGCCCAATCGCCGGTCTCCATTTCTTCAGTCTCTTCAGGCGCAGCGGTCTTTTTCTTAGCTTGTTTCGTTGCCGCCTTTCGCGCCGCTGCTGCCCTGGCGTCCGCTGCTTGCGCCGCAGCGCCATCGGCTCCAAGGATACCGGCCACGTGAGTTCCGTGATTGCTGGGCGTAGGCGTTTCAGGCTTGATCTCAACCAGCCGTTCCACCAGTTCCCAATCGATAGACCGGCCGCGGCTCGCGCCCTTCGCCAATTCTCGAAGCTGCTCCTCCGCAACTTCGGGCTTTGGTGGATTCCTCAATTCACTCGTAATTAGATCCGCGATGCGCTTCTTCGCGACTGCGGCCTTCACATTGTCCAAGCTGACGATGCTACGAATCTTCGTGAAGTCGAAGCTCCGTTTGACACGAACGTTCTCGCCCTTCGCATCGAGGAAGGCGGGATGGCTCGCATCGATGCCCGAGTCGATGACCGCCCATACGATCTCACTGCAGTTGACTCGGAAAAGCGTGCGAGCGGCGTCGGCCTTAACCGCCGGAACCGATTTCTTCAGTGCTGGAGTCGCCATCCGATTCATCGACACGTGATAGATAAGCGACTTCTTCTCCGGGTCGAACTTGGCCGTCGCAAACACTTTCGCCAACTTGGCTACGATTTCCGCGGCAACTTTCTTGTTAAGAATCCGCATCGCCTCGGCATTCGAAGAGGAAGATGAAGAGTCTGGGCCGGCGGGAGTCTCTTTAGCCCATTTCACTGGGTCCTGATCTTGTGCCCAAAGAATCAGTCCGGCGAGAGCGGCGTATCGCTTATGCGCTTCGAGGTCCTGAATCGATTTGTCGCTCTTCTTCTGGAACCACCGTTGTGCAGCAAGCAGGACTCCGTTGATGTCGTTTTCAAGAGGTTTGGCGTCGGCAAGATAAGCTTGCATTGCGCTTGAGATTCGTTTTTCGGCCCACCAGTGAGTCATGGGCACGATGTGGAGCAAAACCTCGTCAAACGTCAGGCTCGCAGCGATGATTCCCTGTAAGTAAGCAACATTGGCGCCCTCGCTCGTAATGCGATCCGCGACAATCGTTGCTACTTTGCCGGCCGGCTGATCTTTGTATGGAGTGATCAACAACTCCAGCCGGTCGCCCGGTCTCTTTGCAAACTCGACCCACACATCGCCAAGAATGGGCGAATCCTGCAACTGCCGGCGATCGTCCTCCGGTCCCAGGAGGATGAACTCGACTAATGCCCGTGGTACTTCGATTGCCATGGCCTACACCTTCGCGGAAGGATACGGAAAACCGGTCGGCGCCGGCAAACTTCTATCCACATGGCAGCGTATAGCCGCGTCGCATACCGCGTAACCCCAGTTGATCAGCCGCTCTTGCAGACCATCATCCAGGCGCTTGAGCCGCGTTGGAGTCTCTGCCAACTGGGTCGTTCGCTCCAAGGGACAGTCGAGCGCATTCGTCAGCCCATAATCCTTGATGTCGGTCCGAATGCCCCAATAAGCTCCCTTGCGCGCTCCTGACTTGAAGGATTCAATCGCCTGCCGCTTCCGTAGCGAGCGCACCTGATTATCGATAAGATTCAACACCCGGTAGGAGTGACGCGCCCAGTCGCTCTTCGGCTCACCTTCAGGCGCCAGCTTACCACCGCCATCGCTCACGAGGACAGTCTGATATCGCTTCCAAACAGTCTCGAGACCTAGATTGTCATAGACGCCACCATCGCAGAGTACGACCTTACTGGTGAAAGGTTTGCGTTGCAGATCCAAGCCGGAGTTGGGAGTGAAGTCGTTCGGATTCACGCGCAGTTCCATTGGGGACAGCACCGGAGGGAATGCGGAGGAAGCAGCCACTGCCTGCGCGAGAGAGACTTTCGGATTGGGCACGCTCCCGACCCGATAGTCGCGCATATACGGCTTCATAAAACGCCAAAGCGCGCCGGACTGCACATTTGTCGCGTTGATTACGAATCGCGGCTCGTCCGGCAGATCTTGTAGTGTTGCGTTTCCAAACAAGTGTTCCGCGTAGGCAGATGCGACACGGTCGCTAATTCTGCCAGGTAACGCAACGCCCAACAGGATTGCTTCCGCATCGATCGTCTCGCTCGCCAGGGAGCGGATCGGGTTGATGACGTGCGGAACGAAATCGGATTGAATCTTTGCAGCATCGAAACTCAAATGCTTCCATTTCAGCGCGAGCACGGCAGATGTAATCGATCCGCCTGAAACGCTCGAGATTCGATTCGAAGTCCGCAGAAGTCCGGTCTCATACAAACGCCAAAGGACTCCGGCATGAAACACCATGGCGCGGTAACCGCCGCCGGAGAGGCAAAGACCTACTCCCGGTTCTGGCGCCGCAGTTTCCTGATCAGCGGGGATAATTTGGACGGGGTCCGACATAGGAACGAAAATCCTCCAGAGGTTCGTACGATTTAATGAGCGATTCTATCGCTAATAGCGGGACATTCGGAAATATAGCGCCAAACTTTCTGGCGTGACCAGACTTCTCATTTAAGCTTGAGCTTTATTGACGCATCGAAGCATCCCAATGCGTTTGAACGACCATGCGCTCATCACCTATCCGCTCCAGCGGTGCTTCGATGACAAGAAACTTATGACCGTCGTCGATCACACCGAATTGCGGCATGTTGGGAAATCTGATATCGGGTCGGAATAACAGCGTTGGTGCGCCGGCTTCCAACTTCGCGCCGACCTTCATAGCCACAGCCATCACATGGCCTTGTTCGGTCATGTAGAACAGTTCCTTACCATCCTTCCGCCAGACTGGAGCGTAACCACTTCCGGCAGAGATCTGACGGGTACCCGTCATCGCTGGGAATCTGCTTATGTAGATCTCTGACCGGCCGGAGTCTGACGACGAATATGCCACCCAATGGCCATCCGGTGAGAATTGGAATCCTCGTTTGATATGGGGTGTATGGAGAAGTACCGAAGGCTTTCGATCTCCCAACATGGGAAGAGAGACCAAAGTCTGTTCATTGCGCCGGAAGAGAAGGAAGCGGCCATCTGGTGACCAGGACTCGGATTTATTCGAATGGCCGTCGGAATAGATCTGTTTGGAAGCACGCTCTCCTAGCAAGGCTTCCATCAAGTCGATATTCTCGCCCTTATCAGCTCGATAGACTCCGTACACAACTCTGTCTGAGCCAGGCCCCCAGGCAGGATCGGCGTCCCGGCCCTCACCAGAACTCAGGCGCGACAAGACATTGGTCTTGAGATGTAGCAGCCAGATATTCCAATGTGGCGGCCTGACCCGGTGGCGGATGCTCACTGCCGCCCACTGCTCATCGGGGGAAATAAATATCTGCATGTAATCCCGGAGTTCGCCCGCCGTACCTAATCGTTTTCCTTCGCGGTTGAACCAAACGAGCTGTCTTACGCTCGGTGAAGCGTAGTGATACACCAGTACGGCGTTGTCAGAGGCGGAGAATGGCGCTGGCAGCACGCCAACCGCCAAACCCGCTTTTACATCGACCTGTATACCAGCGCTGGCCCGATTCAGGTCTTGAGCGACAACCCGCGGCTTACCCACAAGTTCATCTCGCCTGAGATCCAGCTTCTGCGCCACCAAAGCGTCGTCACGCCTGAAAAGCAAGTGCCCAGAGGGCGTAAGCGCGCCCCTGCTATAAGCGTTGACAAGCAATTTTCTATTGCTTGAATTGATTGCTCCGAGGAGAATTGAGGATCGAATGGGATCAATATGTCCCTTATGTGTTGCAGTGCTGACGATGAACCTCCGTCCATCGGGTAGGAACTGCGGCCAGGTGTCAATGTTATTCTCGCCGGCAGCTGTGACCGGACGAGCGAGTTCGATTGTTTCTCCTCCGTCCGCAATCACCTGATACAGTCGTCCGGACTGGGAAAACACAATTACGTTGTCGCGGTTCCATGTTCCGCCCGCAGGTTGATGTACACCACATAAGGTCGGCGGAGCGCCGCCTGACGTTGGAATTCTCTTTAGTTTCCCGTTCGCAAAGAAACCGATGTTTTGCGAATCCGGGGAGAAGAATGGCATCACGGCATCGTCCGTGTTTTCGAGATGAATCGCTTCCGATTCCAGCGCTCGAAGCCATAACTTTCTCCGGCCGGAGTTATCCACCGCTACGAAAGCGAGCTTGCTGCCATCGGGCGAGATCGCGGACATAGGGTGAATTTTGTCCCCTCCGGGGGAGTGACCACAAACCTCACGGCCGGGGAATGGACAGACACGGCTTTCGGACTTATACGATAAATGACAACTGATGCGAGTGCTAGACACGCGGCCACAGTGACCGGCCAGATCCATTGTTTTTGTTTTCTCGGTTGGAACCAATCATCTGTCTCGCCAGGTTTTGTCTCGCCAAGCTTCGCAACTGCCGGCATGGCTGCGGTTTCTCCGAGCCGGAGACTCGCTTCTATCGGCGCAATAAACCGATAGCCCCGCCGGGCCACAGTCTCAACGTACCGAGGCTGTTCGGCAGAATCGGTCAACACCTGTCGCAGCTTTGCCACGGCTGCGTTGAGACTACGCTCGAAATCCACAAACGTGTCCGCCGGCCATAGGCGCTCACGCAACACCTCACGGGTGACCAGTTCGCCCGGGCGGTCGAGCAATGCTTCAAGAATCCGTGCCTGCTGCTCCTGAAGGTGTATTCGGAGCCCGTTTTTGCGCAACTCGCGCGTAGACAAGTCGAGTTCAAACTGGCCAAAGCGCCAGCGGCCCGACGGAACCGAAGGCTGCGCACTCATGTGCTTGTGAGGCCTACCATCATACAGCTCATTGCTGACCCCATTTCGTAAGCCTTCTTTTTACAGATGCTTAGCAGGTATCCAAGAGACAACATTTTTATGGCCTCCAAGCCGGCACAACTGTGTGGACGCTCCGGGGATGCCGCGAGCGATCACACTCATCTTTCTCGTTGCCATTGTGCGGTGCGCAGCTTGCACCACGTGGGAGAAGATGCCTGTAAAACTCTTCAACGATGCCGGCGTAGGAAGCAACGCGCTCGAACTGGCAAAGGAAGAAGCGGCATGGCTTCTCAAATCCGTTTGCGTCGCTGTGAACTGGATACGGTGTCCCGTTGTTACCGTCGCAGACTCCATTCCCTGTTCAGCTCCGACGAAAGCGGCCGAACTTCATATCCTGTCATCTCCACTGACGCACGACAGTGAAAACGTCATGGGGACTGCAATCCTGATGGACGGTTCTGAGGGGCGTGCCGGCGTCTTTCTCTCCCGTGTGCAGGAAATGGTGGACTCGGAACCCGGAATCATCAGTGTGCCCTGTTTACTGGGACACGTAATGGCGCACGAGATCGGACACCTGCTCCTGCGCTCAACAGCGCACTCCATCGAAGGGGTCATGCGAGCCGGGTTTCGGAGGCTTGAACTCAAGAAGGCATCGCAGCGGCGCCTCACGTTCACCCGGGAAGAAAACTCGGCCATTAAGCAACGAGTTCTTTCATCCACCTCCGTGCGTTAAGTATTCCAACACCTTGTCCGTCTTCAGTCTAGAACTCATTGCGCGCGAGACCAGCCAAAGCATGTGCGTTATGCGTCTGCGCCGCACGTTCTCGAAGATCGGAATGGAACTACAGATTCGGAACTTATCAAAGAGCTACGCCGACGGAATACGGGCTCTGAATAACATCACTTTGACGATTCCCCAAGGGATGTTCGGACTGCTCGGCCCGAACGGCGCCGGCAAATCGACGTTGATGCGCACGATCGCGACGCTGCAGCACCCTGACGAGGGGTCGATCCGCTTGGGCGACATCGACGTGCTTCGGCAGAAGGACCGCGTCCGCGAAACGCTCGGCTATCTCCCGCAGGAGTTCGGGCTCTATCCAAGCGTGACCGCCGAACGGCTACTGGAGCACTTCGCCGCGCTCAAGGGCATCACCGAGCGGCGCGCTCGCAAGGAAATCGTGGCCGCGCTGTTGCAGCAGACCAATCTGTATGAGGTCCGGAAGAAGAAGCTCGGAGGCTTCTCCGGAGGGATGCGCCAGCGCTTCGGTGTCGCGATTGCGCTACTCGGAAACCCGAAGTTGATCATCGTCGACGAGCCTACCGCCGGACTCGATCCGGCCGAGCGCGTGCGCTTTCTGAACCTGCTCAGCGAAGTGGGAGAGGACGCCGTCGTGATTCTCTCCACGCACATCGTCGACGATGTGTCGGAGTTGTGCAGCCGGCTGGCGATCATCAACAAGGGGACGATCTTGCTTGAAGCCGAGCCGCTGCAAGCGGTCGCGGCGATGCGCGGACGGATCTGGCGCCGGGTGATTAACAGGACCGAATTGCACGAGATCGAACGAGCGCAGTCGGTCATCTCGACCAAGCTTCTCGCAGGACGCACTGTCGTACGCGTCTACAGCGCAACATCGCCCGGCCCGGGGTTCGACCTCGTCGAGCCGGATCTGGAAGACGTCTACTTCAGCACGATGGCCGGTCACTACGCCATGCCCTACGAAGGGCCGGTTCTCGAGATGGCGCAATGACGTTCTGGACCATCTTCAGCTTCGAAATCGGCTACCAGTCGCGTCGTGCCTCGACGTGGCTGTATTTTGCGGCCCTGCTGCTGCTCACGTCCTTCGTGACTAGGGAATTGTCGGGAGACTATGCGCGTTCCGACAACTCTTTCTCCAACGCGCCTTTCTACATCGCAGTCATGAGCCTCGTCTTCGGCACGATGGGGCTGCTGATCGGCGCCTCACTTGCCGGCGACGCCGCGGCGCGAGATGCGCAGACGCGGTTAGATCCACTCTTTTACACCGCGCCAGTCAGCAAGTTCGATTACTTGGGAGGACGATTTTTTGCGGCTTTTGTCCTCTACGCCGTCCTCTTGTTGGCCGTACCTCTTGGATTGCTGCTCGCCGAACTCGTCGGGAACCCGGCGCTCCTTGGTCCATTTCGTCCGGCTGCGTATGTCGTCCCATACTTATTCCTGCTTTTGCCGAATGCTTTTGTCGCGACTGCCGCTATGTTTTCGATGTCGGCGCTAGGCCGCCGTGCCACGGTGAGCTACCTAGGCGGCGTCCTTCTCATCGCAGCATGTGCGTTCAGTTGGTCGATGGTCGCCACGGCATGGGGGCAGTGGGAACTGGCGAAGCTTCTGGATCCTCTGGGCGCGAACGTGTTGCGAGAGGGATTCATGGTCTGGACCTCCGTGGAGAGAGGCACACGCCTGATCGGGCTGAGCGGCGCCCTTCTTGCGAACCGCGTCCTGTGGATCGGCATCGCGCTGGGTGTGCTCGCGCTCACGCGCTTCAAATTTCGTTTCGCGCATCATACGGTGGGCGCTTCTCGGTACAAAATGTCTCACGGTAGCGAGCAGGCACGTGTTAAGCAAACTAACGTCCCCAATGTCCGGCGCACATTCGGGCTCATAACACACGCGCGCCAGATGCTTACCGTCGCGCGGGAAACTTTCGTCGCAATTGTGAGCGGATGGGGCTGGCTTATCCTCGCCGCGACGGCGGCGTTCCTGATGTTCAGCGCAATCCCAATGGCGCACATGGGCGTGCCGATGTTCGCCACAGCCGAGCGCATCCTCAGCTTTCTCGCCGCTCCGCTGACCCGCACTCCGGAGATCAACTGGATCGTCGTTCCGCTCCTCATCATCTTTTATGCGGGCGAAGTGGTTTGGCGCGAGCGTGACGCGAACTCGAGCCAGATCACCGACGCGATGCCGGCGCCCGATTGGGTTCTTTTCATGGGCAAATTCTTAGGACTGAGCCTGATGCTCGTCGCGCTCGAGTCGTTAATGATGGCCGCGGGAATGCTCACTCAGGTGCTCCTGGGCTACTACGATCTGCAACTCAAGCTGTACGCGCAGAGTCTCTTCGGTCTTCAGCTCGTCGACTACCTCCTCTTCGCCTTGTTAGCTCTGGTCGTCCACACATTGGTGAACCACAAATACATCGGGTACCTCGTTGCAGTCCTCGCATACGCGTTAATGACATCCGGCCCGGCACTCGGGATCGAGCACAACCTGCTCCTTTACGCGTCTGATCCTGGCTGGATGTACTCGGACATGCGCGGCTTCGAACCGTTCATCGAAGCGTGGCTCTGGTTCAAAGCCTACTGGGTCGCGTGGGCCATATTGCTAGCTGTGGCGGGGACGCTCTTCTGGGTGCGCGGAACGGAAACCGCCTTCCGGGCGCGGCATGCGTTGGCGCGCCGCCGCCTTTCGCGTCCGATCGCCGGACTAGCTGCCGCAACCGCGGCGCTCGTTCTGACGTTGGGCGGGTTCATCTTCTACAACACGAACGTCCTCAATGCGCACGAGGCCGCCTCTGATGGTCAGGCCCGGCGCGCCGAATACGAGCGGCGCTACGGACAATACAGGTACACTCCGCAGCCGCAACTCACAGGCGCCAAGCTGCGTGTTGAGATTCATCCCGAGCGGCGGGAAGTCGAGATCCGCGGCGCGTTTGATCTCGTGAACAAAAGCGCAGTCCCCATCGAGTCCATCCATCTCACTACCAGGTCTGCCGTCACCACAACGGCCGTCCGATTCGATCGGCCGGCGAAGCCCATCGTTTCCGATGCCGAGCTTGGCCACCATATTTATGCTTTAGAGACGCCCCTCCATCCCGGTGAATCGCTGCGGCTTGATTTCGAGGTGCAGTTCAAACCGAGGGGGTTCCCGAACAGCGGGATCGACGCTTCGATCGCCTCGAACGGCGCCTATTTCACGAATCAGGAATGGCTGCCCGGTGTCGGCTATGATGCCGAACGCGAACTTGCAAGCGCCGGCGAACGACGCGCGTATGGACTCGACGCGCGCGCTGGGCTCCCTTCCTTTGACGATGTGACCGCGCGCGGCGATACGCTAAGGGCCGCGCGAGTCGCTATCGACTCGATCGTT
>CAWJQP010000009.1:0-154827 GCA_963844855.1 Bryobacteraceae bacterium | reverse complement strand
TAGTTTTCGATCGAGAGACTCCTCGATCCCTGCTGACATCAACGAGCGGACCACCACCCCCAACGCTTCCTGTGATCTGACGCGGATTTTTCCCACCTGACTGTCGATGCTTGGGACGAGGACCTTGCCGCTCTCAGACCGCGCGACGACCGTGTACCCAGCTCGCGGAGCGAGCTTGATCTTGATCGCTCCTGACCGGGCCTGGGCCCGGACTGCCGCCGGAATGGTCTTGGACAGACGAATAGCACCCGAACCGTTCGTTGCGTGTATTTCGCCATGTATATTGCTGGTCTATAGCGCCGGACTCATCATGAATCACAATACGGCCTTGCGCTCTTGTGATGAAGATACCTCCGGAACGGGTTCTGACCGAAACCTCGCCTTGGGTGTCGCTGATTTCAATACGGCCGGAGCGACTCTGTCGATCTATGTAACCATCATACCCTCGATACGAATTCCACCCGAGCCGGTTCGTGCCCGAACTACGCTACTTTGGGGAACCTCAATCTCAAGACGCATCGAAATACGCTTCAATTCTTGCGGATCTGTCGGATAGCCAATGCGGAGTCGATTTCCCGTTTGATCAATCAGGGATTCTTTTCTAAAGCACGAATCCTGTCTCTTGCGGCAGCTAAATCAATGGGACCGAACTCTGGCCCAAAAACGCGCGAATCCGAACTGAGTCTGAAGCTCCTACCGTGACGATTACGCCGCCAATATCGCTAAGTACATCTAGATCAACCGGTCCGGAAACCATCAGCGTTCGTTCGAAGGCTCCTCGTCCAGGAACGGATGACATGGCTGTACCCAACGAAGAAAATAAAACTACCAGAACTAATAGCATCCGCTTGGCTTCCTGCAAAAGCTCGGAAATCGTTTATTCCTTTTCAATACTTATGATCGCACTTGTGGCCGGCAGTACTTTGAACACTGATCGCCTACCGCTCCGCGATCAAAGATTACCGCCCGCACTCGCTAAATTCTCCAGCTATCTCCGCTTTAAATATCAGAGACCACTGTTCCCAGCGATGACCGACGTTAGAAGCCCGCGTTGAATCGCGGCAGCAACCAAGACTTTCGGCCGGTATACACACTAAGCAATGGGAATGCGGTTAGAAGGAGATAGTCTTCCATGCATTCGACCTCACGAAACGCCATCACACATGCCGTGCTGCTTCTGCTCGCGCCGCTGACACCCGCCCTTTGGGCTCAGACGACGCCCACTTGCAATGGCCTTCCAGCCACCATCGTAGCCACCGCTCCAGGACAAATTATGGGCACGTCTGGGGATGATGTCATCGTCGGAACTTCTGGCAATGACAAAATCTTCGGGTTAGCCGGGAACGATACGATCTGCGGTCTTGGCGGGAATGATCAGATCACCGGTGGTCAAGGAACGGATAGCCTGTTCGGTCAGTCTGGCAATGACACGTTCTTCTGGGCCCCCGGCGATAGCAGTGATCGCGTTGAGGGTGCTTCCGAGACCGACACGCTGCTCGTAGTGGGCAGTGCCGCCTCCGAGGCGTTCGAGTTTGCGGCGAATGGCAGCCGTTTGCGGCTCCTTCGTAACGTGGGAAGTGTCGTGCTCGACATCGCGGATGTCGAGCGTGTCGATGTCGAGGCTCGCGGGAGCTCTGACATGATCACGCTCAGCTCGCTCGTGGGCACAGGTGTGCTGCAGGTGACTGTCGACCTGGAAGGTGTTGACGGTACGAATACGCCAGACGCGCAGGCGGATTCGATCTTTGTCTTTGGAGGAACGGGAAACGACCAGATCACAATTGCGGGGAGTGGAAACACGCTGAATATCGCCGGCGCGGGTCCAGCGATAACCATTCGCAATCCTGAGGTGGCCCTCGACACGTTATCGGTTTACGGCGTGGACGGTAATGACCAGATCACCGCCCAGAATCTAGCCGCAGGCATGATGAAGCTAATCATCGAGGGCGGTCCCGGCAACGACACAATCACGGGCAGCAAGGGCGCGGATTCCCTAGTGGGCGGTGAGGGTGATGACACGCTCGTTTGGACGCTTGGGTTTCCGGCGGATCTGCTCGGGGGCGAAGCGGGTACGGACACGCTCCAGGTGCTCGGGTCCGGAGTCGTAGATAATGTCACGGTGTCTGCAGGCGCACTGGAGGCCGCGATTTTCAACGGAATCGACGGAGTCAACTTTCTCACGGATGTCGAGCAGGTCGTACTTCAGGTTAGATCGGGCGCCGACCAGGTCGCGATTCACAGCATGGTCGGAAGCGCCAAACTACAGAAAGTGACGTTCGATCTCCGACCTTCGACAACGGTATCGACCGGGGATGGCTATCCGGACACGATCTTGGTCAATGGGACCAATGCCGCCGATACCATTAACATTGCCGGCGCGACAGGCAGTGTTACAGTGACCGGTTTAGCGCCGACCGTTGTCATTCAGGGCGCCGACTACGCTCGTGACACGCTAACGGTCTCCGGTGGGGCTGAAGCCGATGTCTTGAATGCGCAAGGACTCGCAGCAAATGTCATCCGGTTATCGATGCGGGGCGGATTTGGAGGCGACACGATTACCGGCAGCATGGGCGATGATGTCTTTATCTGGTTTCCGGGCGACTCCAGTGACACAATCGAAGGCTTGGCGGGCAACGATACATTGCAGTTCAATGGAAGCGGCGCGAACGAGACCATCGCACTGGCTGCAAATGGGACACGCTTTCGTTTCACTCGCGACGTCGCATCGATCGTTCTCGACGTGAATGACGTTGAACGTGTCACGTTTGCAGCTTTGGCAGGCTCGGATACCATTCTGCTCTCCGACCTTAGCGCTACGGCCGTCCGTCAGGTTGCCATCGATCTGGCAGGTCCGTCGAGTAGCGCGGGGGACGGGCAACCTGACACAATCTCCATCACCGCACTAACTACCAACGCTATTGCAACAACGCTCGGACCGGGCACGATGGGCATAAACTGGGCCGGTGTCAGGTATTCCGTTACCGGTGTCGAGGCGCCGAATGACCGCTTCGTTCTTCAGACCGCTGCAGGGTCAGTGCCCGCGATGATCTCGGCCCTGGAAACCGACACGGCAGGAACTGATCAGTAAACGTTCATGGCTCGTCCAAGGATCTGAATCTATGGCTTCTCGTTCTGCAATCGTGGTCGGAGGCGGCCTTGCTGGTATGGTCGTGTCACGAGAATTAGCGCTCCATGGTTGGCGCGTGACTCTTCTCGAACGCTCGGGTCGACTCGGAGGCAAGGCTGGTTCGGATTTGCGGAACGGGCGCATGGTGGAGCACGGATATCATGTTTTTCCGAAGTGGTATCCGAATGTGCGAGCTATCGTTGATCGAATCGGTGTTCGCCTGATTGATTTTGACCGGTATCACTTTGTATTGCCCGGCCAGTATCCAAATAAGGTCACGGTGATGGGTCCCTCCGGCTTGCGTGCGATGTTGCACAACACCTTCAACGGACTATTGCCGTGGTATCACAATGTCCTTTACTCGTACTCCGTGCTGGATATGATCAGCCAGCCCCTGTCGGAAAAGAGCTTCCTGGATCGCGTAAGTCAGATTGGGCTCATTCGGGGCAAATGGTACACCAGCGAGTCCGTTGCCGAGTTTGGCCAGGAAACCGTATTGAAGGCTTCCGCGATTCCGATTTACGATTTGAGCGCCATGACCGCCAAGCGGGTCAGCAGTTATTGGTCACGGCAGGGCAATCCGTTTTTGTCGGTGTTGCCCGGAGATCTACAGACTGTATTCATCGAACCGCAGGTCCGTGAGCTCGAGGCGCTCGACGTCGATATCCGATACCAATCAGATGTTACGCGACTCTTGACTCGCGACGGTGTTGTTGCTGCCGTCGCTATGCGAGACGGTACTGAGCTGTCGGCGGATGCATACGCCGTCTGCACGCCGTTCGAGGTAACGCGCACCTGGCTCGATGACGGCTTTTATGCGGCCGATCCCGAACTCGGAAACCTGCACTTTCTGGAGGCTCAGCCGATGGCTGCTCTACATCTCCGACTTCGTAAGCAACTTCCCGACTTGCCTAGAGAGCATGTGTTTCTTCACGGAGGCCAATACGCGCTCTCGCTTATCGATGTCGGCCGTTTCTGGAAAGAACTCGAGGGCAAAGCCGAGCTGTCGTTTATCTCGAGTAATTACGCGCCACTCAATAACGTGAGCAAAGACAAGGCCAAGGACCTGCTGGTGGAGGAGATCGGCGAATATCTACCGATTACACCTGACGATATCGAAAGCTGGGAGCTGAATACGAACATAGACGTACCGCTGTTTATCAATACTATCGGGGCGTGGCCGAATCGGCCACGTCCTAAGTCCGCGATTCCGAATCTGTATCTCGCTGGGGACTACGTCAGAAACGAGATCGACCTCGCGTGCATGGAGGGCGCAGTTTCCGCTGCGATTGAAGCTGCCGCTCATATCCTACGAGACCAAGGCGAATCGAAATCAGTGCCCGCGGCGCAAGTTCCACCGGTGTGGCCGCGTGCGCTGCTGGTATTGGCGCGTATCTTTTTGATCCCCGTCGTGGCGCTGGCGCGCGGGATTGCGTGGTTGGAAGAGAAGTTCTCCCCTCGTCGACCGGACGCGTCCCGCGTTCGGTTGAAGGCGAATACGAGTCTTCGGACGGATCGGCGACCGCCTCGAAAGCGAGCCTAGCAAGTCGCGAAAGTTGATGGCGTCAATTTATGCCAGGATGTCTGCCAGAGTGGCGCCACCCTGGGCAGCCGCTACGCGCAACAAACGGAGGAAGATCTGTGCGGTAAGAAATGCATCGCCTCCTGCGGTATGCCGGTCGTGAGGCGCCACAGACAGGGTGCCGCACAACTCATCAAGCGAGAAGCCGTTAAGTCCACCCGGCGGCGACCACCCGCCTTCGACCAATTTCAGAGCGAGGTCCATCGTGTCGATCACGGCGTTTCGCAACTCCAGGTCGAAATGACGCCGGCACGCCTCATTGAGAGCTATCACATCGTGGCCGATGTGATGGCCGACGATTACGCCATCGGCGAGATAAACCAGGAATTCCTCCATTGCTTCCGCTTCCGTCAACCCGCTGCTGGCCTGGTCGCGCGTGATGCCGTGCACAGTCACCGACGCTCCGTTGTAGGGAATCCGCAGCAGGAGTTCCAGTGAGTCTTCGAGCACGATCTGGCGGTCTTGGACCGCAACGGCGCCGATGGTAATGATGGGGTCTCGCTTCGGGTTGAGCCCCATCGTTTCCGTGTCGAGTACCACGAACCGGACCGATGCGATCGCATCCTGAGTGCTCCAAGTGTCATCGAATTTGCTCAGGTAAGCGGCGGCGATGCCGGAGCTCATGCCACGTACCGTCCTTCAAAATGCGAGTAGACAGTTTCCAACACGCTGAGCACGGATCGAAACGCTGCTTTCAGCACGGAGCGGTCGTATGCGCTCAGAACACTCGGCCGCACGACTGAGCCATGCCGGAATTCGTACCAGCGGGCGGCCCTGAGCGCCTCCCCGGCATTCCGAAACACCTCGCTATTTTGCGGCGCGATTGCAACTCCGGATCGAAGACGCTCTTCGGTATTCACTGTAATGAGATCGCCCTGCAGAAGCGCAAGTACGCGTCCGACATCGATCAATGGACGGATGACGTTGCCGCGCAGGTCGAGCCCATCCCGTCGGTCGCCGTCGAGTTCGATAACCGTGTCGCCATACAGGGTCAATGGCGGTAGGCTCGACATTGTGTCATTGGCAAGCACCGGAACAAATATATTGTCCGGCCCTAGCGCGTCGCCGATGTACCGCCGCAATTCGCAGGTCAACGCATCGGAACCCGCGACGTGCGAGAGATCGAACAACTCGCGTTGGATGAAGGCGCCCTGCATCACAGGATCCTCGATGAGCCCGGAGTATAGGCGGGTCCATTCACTCATCGTCTTTATGGAAATACAGTCCGGTCGGCGATCGCAGGATTCGAGGCCGGATTGCAGCATCTGCGCAAGCTGACTGAAGTAAGCGCTGCCGGATTCTTCGCACAAGATGACCAGTTCAGGCGCTTGCCGGCCGAGCAACTCGTGTCGAGCCGTGTTGCCCGTGCTTACGACACTGTAGCAAGAGGGCGCCGGCCCAAGCTGCGCAGTAGCGAACGCGATCAACTGACCGATGCAGGCAAACGTCAGCTCCGACCAGAAAGCCGCACACCATGGTAGATCGTCGGGCTTACCAAGGCTGGATTCGGCCAGCGTATCGCCACGCGAAGTGAGGTAGGACAACTCTTCGAGATCTCCTGCTCTCCTTATGGCGCGGAAGAGTCCGAGAACGTCCCGTCCAGCGCTAATCGCAAGATCCTCCGCAGTGAAAATGGCTTCCATAGGAGAGGAGGGTTCACCATCGCTGGTAATTGTGATGTGGTCGCAACCGCTCCGAAGAGCGCGCAATAAGTACTCGCCTATGGTGAGATCTGGAGGCGCCACCTGGGCTCCAACCGCTGCGACGACGTTTCGCCGCCGCGCGAAAGCAACCGGAGGACCGGGTTCTTCAAACCAAGACCGACGGCCAGGGTCGACATCGCGCCCGCCATGCACGGCGAGATACGCCTCTACAAAACGGAGCGCCTCTGAATATTTGCGCACGATGGTGATTATGCGCTCGGCGTCGAGTGCGTAGAGGATCACGTCGCCCGCAGTCCTTACCGAGTCGGCGTATGCTTCTCTAGTCGCAAACCCATCCAAACCCAAAATATCCCCAGGTCCCAGAATGTCGACTACGTGCTCCGACCGATCGGTGAACTCAACTGAGCCCTGCTGGACAACCCAAATCCATTCACGACGTGGAGCGCCCGCGCGGAAGACGTATTCGCCATCCTGGTGGAATGTGACACGTCCGCTGTGAGCGATTTCAAGCAGATCGGCTTCACTGAAATATTGGAAGGGTGGATACTTTCGCAGAAAGTCCGCGACACGCAGCCAGATGACAGAAGTCTTCAAGCTCAATCACCGTCCGTTAGAGTATTGCCGGCGACAGAGCTGGCGGCTACGCAGCGGACAGAGCTGAGGAGCTGAACTAGACCGTTGATTCTATCATTCTGATCGGCAGGATTTTAGCCGCGAAAATTACCCGCGTCGGAGCGAGATAGAAATGTCCGATTAGCGCGAAATAGACCTCAACGGCTCAAGCCCGACAAAGCCCGGTAGAGCTTTTCAAAGGCTAACGAGATTATTCTGATCTGGTGGCGCCCGAAGACTCCTCCTACCAGAGGATGAACCTATCTGGTGCAAACGTTTCACTCTGATTCACAGTCAAATTGGTGGTCACCGTTTTCCAGTCGTGATCCAACATCCCTTTCCAGCGTCCCCGGATAGGCACGCGGCTGGCCTGCTGAGGCAACCGCACTTCGCAATACCCCCCCAAAATTTATTACTGAACATCCCCATTTGCGGGAATACATTTATCCGTAGTCGTAATACACTGTAAATAGTCTTGTATCAAATAACCGCCGGTTTTGGGCGTGAATTGGTTCTATTTTGCCTGTAATTCCACTACGCTTGAATGCGAAAGCCCAAAAAACAATTCTGAGTATCCGTCTGGTACATCATGCAGCAAGTGCCTACATACCTTTTCGAACATGGTTCGGAATCCCTTGCGTGGCGCAACTCGGAGGCTCCTAAGACTCTTCGCGCCAGGCTGGTGAACAAACACGCAGGACAGCGGTAGCGGTCCGGTTTTGAAATGTGAAAGAACGAACGAGAACAGCTCTGACCCTTGCCGTTACCGCGATCCTTCTGGGCTTCATAGGAGCGGTTTTCTGGTGGCAAGATCTACAATATTCGTTGCCAACGCCGCGGCCCGCGTCCCTTTACCAGACGCCTGAGGGCACTAAGGTACAGCTGAACCCGGAACTGCGAGCTCAGATCAGGGAATCGGGCTTACCGGTGCTGCTTCACTTCTTCAATCCAAAGTGTCCCTGTTCGCGTTTCAACCTGGATCACCTCCGCTACCTGATACAGAAATATCGCGGATCCGTCCAGGTTATCGCCATTTTGCAGGGCGATGCTCACGAGGATTTATTACCGTCGTTCGAAAAGCTACAGATTGACATCCCGGCCGTTGCGGACCCCTCCGGCGGGATTGCTCTCGAATTGGGTGTTTATGCAACCCCGCAAGCCGTCGTGCTCGACCGGGCAGGACGCCTCTTCTATCGGGGAAACTACAACACAACACGATATTGCACGAACCGTCAGACCGAGTTCGCCCGAATTGCCCTAGATGCTGCTTTGGCTGAATGGGAACCACCTTTCCGCGGTTCCCCAGTTACGTCTGTCGTATACGGTTGCCCTTTGCCTGCTAGCCGACGGCGTTTGCCGGAGCAGCAGTAGTGGAAAGAACATAGCGTTGATCAACCTTAAGCACCAGTGGCCATTCTCATCCATGCTGCGCCGTAATAATGCAGAAGAGCACGAGTTCGGTTTTACGCCGGAGCAGGTACGACAGATCATGAGCGGAATCTACGCCCGCGGTGACCGCTTGATGCGTAGCTTTGTGCTGGTGCACTTTGCGATTGGGCTGTTTCTCGCGTTCTTCTACGACACCTGGGGCGTGGCACTAGCAATCGGCGGAGCATCCGTTGCGTTGGTGTTCGTCGCAACCACACTCTTGCCGAGATCTTTTTTGACACGTTGCATCGTGAGCCTGGCGCTGCAGGTATTTGTGGCTTTGCACATCTACCAAATGCACGGGCTGGCCGAGATGCATTTCTTCTTTTTCACTGCATCGACATTGATGATCGTGTACCAGGACTGGTTCAGCATGTGGCCCGGCACGTTGCTGATCATCACCCAGCACACGTTATTCGCGATTCTCCACAACACAGGACTCCAGCTCTACTTCTTCGAAGATCCGTACGTAGGGTATCGCAAGCTGTTCTTCCATTTTTCGATTGTTGTGGGACAGGCAGTTTTGTGCGGATACTGGTCTCACCTGAGACGGCGGCAAACATTGCAGGCTGCCGCTCAAGAACAACAACTCCTGGCCAGCCAGCAACTTCTGGCGCAACAACTGGAAAGCACGAAACGCAGCGAATCGGCCCTTCGCTTCAGCGAGGAGCGGCTTCGCTTGGCACAAAGTGCCGCCGGAATCGGCACGTGGGATTGGGACATATCAGCAAACTCGGCTGTCTGCTCCACGCAGTACTACCAGCTCTATGGTGTCCCGTACAGAGCGGGTTTCCCCTCATTGGAGGACTGGCTCCAGCAACTTCACCCGGAAGATCGAAATCGAGCAGCGCACGAGATACGGTGCTCACTTGCGAACGCGGGCACCTATGCCGATGAGTATCGTGTGATCTGGCCCGACGGATCGGTGCATTGGCTTGTGGCGAGGGCTCGCGTCTTTGTTGGCGATAGTGGCGAGCCCGTACGTATGATCGGTGTCAATTTGGATATCACGGACCGCAAGCGGTCCGAACAGGCACTCTGTGAAGCCAACGAGCAGCTTCAACAATTCGCATATGCGGCCGGCCATGACCTGCAAGAACCGCTGCGAACTATTACGAGCTACACCCAACTTCTTGCCCGCCGCTACAAGGGCCAGTTGGACGGGGACGCCGATGAGTTGATCCAGTTCGTTCTGCAAGGAACGGGGCGAATGGGGAACTTGGTAAAGGCTCTGCTCTCTTTTTCCAGAGCCGGAAGCTTCGAGCCCGAACCTGCCTGGCTGCGCCTGGATGACGTGATCGCAAAGGTGAGGAAGGATCTCGAACTTGCGATTGCGGAAGCAGGCGCCGAGATCACTTACAGTGCGTTGCCGGCGGTCTTTGCCGATGCCACGCAGTTCCACCAGCTAATGCAGAACTTGATCGCGAACGCGTTGAAGTACAGGTCCGCGACTAAACCGCGCGTGCACATCCGAGCGAGCCGCCACGATCTCGAATGGGTTATCGCCGTCGAAGACAATGGAATCGGTATCGACTCACAGTATCACGAAACGATATTCGGCCTCTTCAAGCGTTTACATGGGCCTTCCGTCTCGGGAAGCGGGATCGGCTTGGCAACATGCAAAAGGATCGTCGAGCGGCACGACGGTCGCATGTGGGTCGGTTCCGAGGTAGGCCAGGGCTCGACATTCTCCTTCAGCGTGCCGCTGCATCGTGTGAAGGAGATGTCCCAGTCTGTTGAGACTTCATGTGTTCCGGTTGAAAGCTGAACAATGGTAGTGAGCCGGCACCCTAGCAACGACCGCGCAGTTCCTGATGTAGTCGAATTGGCGGTGATATGAGCGGCACATTGGTACGGGTTAATGACATCACCGAGGGCCTTAGGCACGGCTTCGTGTTAGCTGTCCACACGTTTTGTTTTTGCGAATCGCTGCGACGTACAAGATAGTCGCGCACATCACACGATAGGAACACGAACATCCGGGTAAAAGGTGCTACGTGATGTTGGCGGTGTAAGCAGGAGCGTTGCCGGAGATGCCAAAACGGTGAGTGGGATTGCCGTAGTCGACGGCTTTCCCCTGGTTTAAAGGCCATCTCGGAAACGTGGGTGGAAGAACCCGGATTCGGAACACCGATCAAGGTGTCAATGTGTCAATTGTTCAGCGCCTGATCACACAGGTGACTTCGGCAGATCAAGGCTTGGGTGTAGAAGGATCCAAATAGTCGAAGGACGCGGCTTTGCGATATACGTTGGAGAACTTGCTAGCGAAGTGAGTAGGCGCATCATCTCTTTGTCGTTGCTCCGAATGGTACCGCTGGTATGAGAATTGCTGCGAGCGCTCTGGTGATAGACTCCCACCATGATTGATATTGCCCAAATCAACGATAAGTATCACGTTGGCCGAGAGAAGCCCAGCGGGAAAGTCTACGTCATGAGTTCGAACGACGCTCAGATAGCCTCCTATAGCGCCCTCACAGAGACGCTGGAGTGGTATCAAATTGTGAGTCCAGAAGAAAAGGCACTCATCCAGACTTACTTAAAAGAAAACTATTAGCAGCCGTCATACGAATCGGCAGAACATCCGAGGTGATACTCATGATTTCGCTTCTTGATGTTCGATTCGCTGGTTCGCGTATAGGGCGGCGTCTAACGAAAACGACAGATGGATTTGGGCCACCAACAAACAGCGCTGAGATCGCTGTGTATAAAAGTGCCGATAGCCGTGAAGGCAGTTCCATCGACTTTCGGCGAATAGTAACGCTGAGCCTACCCAGCGCAGCCTATGATCCCGGCCTTGCCATCGCTTCACTTGACGGCAGATCTTAGCCACGATCGAGAACCCCGATTCGATGCCGTTGGTCGTGGCCAGTGTTCGGCGCAATCGGGGGGTAAGCCGAAGCTCGGTCACAGTTAGTGTCTCGTCCAAGCCTTCGGCCAAGCTTGCTGCCGCACTTGGATTGGCTTCCAGCAATTCATCATGCAACTTGAACAGTGCGTTTCGAGCGCCCACCGCTTCGGTCATGTCATAGGCAGCTCGCATACGAAACTTGATTGCGTGTCGTTGTGCTTCGCTCAGATATTCGGTCACGTTACGAATCTTGTGAACTTGGCAGCGTTGGAAGAAGGCAGCATCGCCGGCAAAGTTGCTGACCGCTCTCCGAATCGCCTTGCTTCCATCTATCACGTAGAGCCGGGGCTGGTTGAAGTCGACTCCACGTTCGGCTAACTCTCCAAGCAAGTCGCCAACAACCGCGGCATTTTCGGTTGCTCCTTGACGAATGCCGAGCATGAGTTTGCGCCCACCGATCGATTCCGATGGCGACAAATCATGTGCTCGCCCTCGAAGATAGTGCCGTCGATGACGATAACCGCAAGTTGGACATCGGCGAGAGAACGCTTCATTAGTTGATCGAGCTTGCGCCTGCTTGCCTCAATGAAATGGTCGCTGGTCGTGGTCTTCTCGAGTCCATAAGCATCGGCAAATTGCTGGACGACTTCTTTGTAACTGCGCATCGTGAGGCCGTGCATGATCTTGTGCCACACGGTTTCTTCGATGAGCGAAGCGCGTTGGAACATCTCGTAGCTGCCCAAAGGAATCTCGTTGTTTTGCTGGTTGCGGACTCGTGGCCGGTTGATCGGCACGCGCTGGCCATCATCGGCACGCGCTGGCCATCAACGATACAGAATCCCGCCTCAGTCGCCACCGGTAGGCTTCCCGCTTCTGATTGCGCTTGGACCGTTGGCCGACAAGCTGCTCAACTTCGGTCTCCATCACCGTTTCGATGAAGAGCTTGCCAACCGCTCGCAACAGATCTCCCAGGCTGGACTTTGCCAGTTCGGCGATCTCTAGGGTTGGAAATGTCAGTTGGATCAGCGACTCATTTGCGATCGCCCATTCCTGGACCCGCGCTGCGGCTCTTTGTTTGTTGATTTGATATTGTTTCTCCACGACTCTCATTTTCTTCTCGCGGAAGATTTCCAGAGCCTATCGCTCTGGGGAGAGTCGGTCAACTTTCTACGATTCGTCGGACAATCTCGTCTCGGTCCTTCCACCCGACGAACAAGTAAGTTGTTCAGACACACGGCTTGCACTTGAAATCCTTCTCGGATGTCTTCTCACAAGTCTCAAGGTGCTTCTAAATCAGGCGCAACATGTCCCCTGGTTCTTACCAGAAGATCAGCCCCTTCTCGGTTTTCATCTGTAAGTTGTTGATTAAAAATAAGAAAGATGGTGGAGGCGGCGGGAGTTGAACCCGCGTCCGAAAAAGCCCGCCATGCCAAGACTACGTGCGTATCCGATTCGGTATTTTTCGTCCGCCCGCCGTTGAACCGGCAAGATGCGGGCAGCTTAGCCCGATTGATCTCGGCCTACGGCTCCGAGCAGAAGCCTTCAGCCTATCCTGCAAAATGACGCTCACTACCTAACGTACAGGCCCGCCAAGCGGAGCGGCTACCTAATTAATTAAGCAGCGTATGCAAACTGCGTGTTGGCAGTTATGGTTTTCCGATCGTTTTACGGGAGCTCGGAACCCGGCACGCCTCGACACAACGATTCAATCCCGTCGAATCCGTTGCGCCCCCAGGCTTCACCATTGTAGTAGATGCGGCTCGAAAGCGCTACGTCGCAATCATTTCGCTGTCTAGCGCTACAATGGACACTGCCTCGCGATGACGCCCCCCAAGACCATCGCCCCTCCCCAGCTCCAGAAGGAAGAGGAAGAAGCGCTTGCGCCGCTCTTTAACGTCGTTCTTCTAAACGACGACCTGCACACCTACGATTACGTCGTCGAGATGCTACAGAAGCTCTTCTGCCAGTCCCAAATGGAGGCTTTTCAGCATGCCGTGGAAGTTGATACAAACGGCCGCACGATTGTCATTACGTGCGGATTGGCCGAAGCCGAATTCGGACGGGACCAAATCCACGCGTACGGCCCAGACCATCGGATTCCAGCCTGCGCAGGCCCGATGCGCGCCGTAATCGAACCGGCTGGACACGGCCCTCGCCTGCACGAGAATAATTAGGCGCGAAGGCGTTTCAATAGCTCGACGCCCTTCCGGAAATCCGTCCGTCTTCTGCTCCAAATCTTCGATTTCGTGCTCGATATTCAGTGTTCCTCTGTAGCCAATCTGTTTGAGTTTCGCGATGAACTTATCCATGCCGACGGCTCCCTCACCGAGCGGCCTTTCGGTTCCCAGAGACCCGGCAGGCAACTTCGGTGGCCAGACACCGTCTTTACAATGAACCGATAGGAGATGCTCGCTGAGAACCTCAACCGCCAGGATGGGGTCGCCCGTCCCGTACATGATGAGGTTGGCCGGGTCGAAATTGACGCCCAGATTCTTGCGGTCCACGTCCTTTAGGAACTCGAGTAGTACTTCAGCGCGTTCCTGGCCGGTTTCCATGGCGAAAGTCTGGTCGTGCCCAGCGACATGATCGCAGACCCGCCGGACCAAGTCTCGTACTGCCAGATAATCCGGGTGGTTGCGGTCTTCCGGAACGAAACCAATGTGGCAAGCAATGCTCTTCACACCGAGCTTGGCCGCAAAGTCGCTCACGTCCTTCGTGCGTTGTTCCCGCTCGGATCTCGTCGACTGGGGGATAAAGCCAACCGTCGCCGCCACGGTTGGTCCGTCAGCGTAACTTTCGCCGACGTAGGAGCAGAAAACGGTCACAATTGTGAAGCTCTCCTGCTTTAGCGCTTCATACCATTTCTCGGCCGCGCCTTCGAGCGGCATGTCTCCTCGGACCCCCATTTGACCGACAGACACACCGAACGACTTCACCTCCCGCAAAACCTCAACTGGATTCCCGGTCGCCCAGAACATTGCTCCGATCTCGAGATCGTTCAAATCCGACATGGGATCTTCTCGCCGTTTCGCTTTCGCGCCTCCAGCAGGATTCGAGCAACTTTAACGGCTGCCGCCGAGTCTTCCGGCGCGCAATAGTTCGGACGGGATCCATCGATGCAAGACGTTAGGAAGTACCGCAGTTCCGCCTCGAAACCGTCTTCGTTTCGAAGTTCGACCGGTTTCTGCTCACCGGAGCATTCGTACAACGCCACGTCATCACCGCGTAGCGAATTGTATTCGAATGTACCGCCATCGGCTGAAATCGTGTACTCCATGGAAAAGGGAAAGGCCTTCTTGTGGAACCAACCGCCCTCAATAACGACGGTAAATGAGTCGGAGTAATAGAGCGTGGCGTGAATTGTATCCATTCCGAGCGGGAGGTCTTCATGCCCGGTTGCAGCCACGACATCGGGCATGCCGAACAGCATCAGGGCGAAGTCGATATCGTGAATTAGCAGATCGAAGACACCACCACCACTTTTATAGGCATCGCCGAGCCACTTACTCCAAACGGGTGCAGCACATCGGCGCCGGAATATCGCCGATCTCACGGGTCCGTACTTGCCTGAGGCGAGCTCCTCGGCAAGTGCTCGGTAGGAGGGGATAAACCGCAGGACGTGCGCCGCCATGAACGTTCGGCCGCGCGTTTGCGCTTCCTTTACGAGTTCATCCGCCATGCTGCCTTCTAAAGCTATGGGCTTTTCCACCAGCACGTGCTTGCCTGCCTGCAACGCGGACAGCGCAGTCGCGTAGTGTAGGTGTGTCGGGAGGCAGATGTCGACAGCCTCGACATCCGGATCGGCTAGCAGTTCGTTGATGTCGCGATACTTGCGAACATTTCCAAAATCGAATGTCTCGCCGGGTCCGCCGAGATTTCCCTGAATCTGGCTGAGATCGCCAGTGAGTTTCTTTTCGTCGTTACTGTAAACAGCGACGAGCTCCGCTTCGGGGATGCTTCGCCAAGCCTTAAGGTGCGTGCTCCCCATGAATCCCAATCCGATTACGGCTATGCGCATAGACACGGTTATCCTAGCGCATGCCGTAAACCGACTTGGGCTACATGTTGACGACTTGGAAAGTGAAGCGCTCCGGTGGCAACGATGAAACCGGATTGGGCGCCATATGCGACCAAGTGGAGTATGCAGTACTTGCCACAGTCGAGTTCAAGTAGAACAGAAACTGATTCGAGAAGCACTTGATCGGAGGCGGTTGACGGAACGTCAGGCGCATCCCAACCGCGCGTTCGAGATCAATGTTTTCGGGTCGCACTGCCTTATCCGAGAGCAGCGTGACGAAACTGCAGCGACTCGCATGAGGCCACAAGTCGGGGCGCAAGACGTTTCGAAGCTCACTCGTGATCTGAAATTGCGTTTCGCAATGCCTGATCCACTCGAGGATTCCGTCGCCCCACTGCCATTGGGTCACGAAGCCCATGTACTGTTCCACAAGATTAATCGCCAGATCCATGCGGCGTCGTTCGGCTTCGTGTGTATCGGCCCAGTCGAGCGCCGCCGCTTCGGCAAGGAGCTCTTCCGACTGCACGATGTCGTTTGCCATGTCCACAACTTTGTCGAGACGCCGTACGTTGTGCCCAGTGCGTACCATGAGCGGCGGTAGCTCATGAAGTTTGTCGCCCGGGATCTCAACAAATCGTCGATCGCCTACAACGTCCATATATCTAGCCCTTCCCATTGCGGATATATCGACAACAGAGTCGTGTACTTCTGTTTCCGACATCCTGACATACATGACGTACATTTAGCAAGACTCGTTTCTCCAGGCGAGGCTGCTCTTTGGGGGATCTCGGGATGAAATGACGAAGGGCTCTGTCCCCCGCAGAGGCGCACAGCGTGAGGCCTATTGCGCGCCAACCCATTGCGTCAGATTGCCATAGATGCATTCTGTCTTGTCGTGAGGCGGGATTGAAGACCATAGGGATGTTCAACTGAACCTCATGGATATTAATCATGCTCAATGCGCTCAGGCCTGCCGTATGGCCGCTATAAGCATCGACCTTTGTTAGTACCTTGTCGTAGGTAGGTACCTGGATCAAGCAGACGAACGGTACTGGTTTCGGAGTCGACATAGATGTGGGAGTCCAATTGCCGAACTGTGTCATCCCAGTCCAAACTTCATCGACATCGAGCAACTGGAGAAACGTACCCATCACTCCTGAAAGCGACCTTTCGAATGTCACAGGGACAGTCATATCCGTACCTACAAACTTCTGATAACCTGCCGCGTGTTAACTGAGCAAAGCTACTCCTGAGCGTTGTGCCTCTCGTACCAGTTGGAACACCGCTAGCTCCTCCAAGTCAGCCCGTAGAGCGTCGTCGATCCGTTACTGATGCGGTTATGTTCGATCAAGCATGACGCTGTAGCTGTCTACCAAACTATATCGGCGTAGAAAGGATCAGCAGATACTCAAGTGTTTGTCGATGAAACGATGGAGGACTGCGCTGGTGCGGTTATTGCTCAGCCAGACTGATAAACGCGTCAGCTTGAATTAGAGCGTAGTTCGTCTTTCAGTTCACAGAATTTCTTTGATGACGGAGCCATGGACTTCCGTCAGGCGTTCGCGCCTGCCGAGATGCATGTAGCTCAGCGCATCCTGATTCAACCCGAGTTGATGAAGAATCGTTGTGTGAATGTCCCGGAAATGAATAGGTTTCTCGACGGCTCGTAACCCTATCTCATCGGTTGCGCCGACCACTCGCCCACCTTGAATACCGCCGCCGGCCATCCACATAGTAAAGCCCAAATTGTGGTGGTCGCGGCCTTTTCCGCCTTGCGCTTCCGGCGAACGACCGAACTCGCCGCCCCAGAGTACCAGCGTGGATTCGAGCAGACCCCGTTGCTTCAAGTCACGGATGAGCGCTGCGACAGGCTGGTCTGTTTGAGCTGCCATGCGAACGTGATTCTCTTCGATGTCTTCGTGCGCGTCCCATTGCAAATTCCCGGGCCCTCCGCCGGAAACAACGCAGACAAAACGTACGCCGCGTTCCACCATACGCCGCGCCAGGAGGCAACGCCGGCCGTAATCGTCGGTGGTTTCCTTGCCGATCCCGTACATTTCGCGCGTTGCTTCCGTTTCCGTCGATAGATCGAAGGCGGCTGGAGCTTCGGTCTGCATCTTAAACGCCAGATCGTACGCGCTCACACGGGCTTCGAACTCGGTGTCGCCCGGCGTGAGGTTCGCCTCATTGAGTCCCTTGATCAATTCGACTGTCTTCTTTCTCTGATCGAAGGAAACGTCCTTGGGAAGATCGAGGTTCAGGACTGGTTTCGCGCCCGAGCGAAGCATTGTCGGCTGATACACGGCTGGAAGAAAGCCGTTTGTGTACATCGGCTGCCCAGCTTCAAGCGCACCATCCGGGTCGGGCATCACGACATAAGAGGGAAGGGAATCAGTCTCGGCTCCGAGGCCATAAATCGTCCATGACCCCATGCTCGGGAAGCCCGGCAGGACCCGTCCAGTCATTAGCTGGTACTGGGCGGCTGAGTGAACGACCATGTCGCCGTGGCATGAGCGGATTACCGAAATGTCATCGACGATTTGGGAGGTATAGGGCAGAAGGTCGGACACTTCGATGCCCGCCTTACCGTACTTCTGAAACGTCCGCTTCGTCCCGAGAATCTTGGCTTCCTTGGTGACGAACTGATACTTGGCCTCTCCAAAGGCGGCCGGCCGCTTTTGCCCATCGAGTTTGTTGAGCAGCGGTTTGGGATCGAAGGTTTCCAAGTGACTTGGACCGCCGGCCATGAAGAGAAAGATGACCGATTTCGCTTTTGGCGCAAAGTGAGGCGGTTTCGCGGCAAGAGGATTTGATTTGGTTATGTCCGCATGCAGCATCTGCGCAAATGCAAGCGAGCCAAAACCGCAGAAGGCGTCAGTGAGAAACTCGCGTCGATTGCGCGTGATTCGAACGTGTTGAGGCATGCGATTACTCCACGTACAGGAAAGCGTTCAGGTTGAGGACGGCGAGCGCAAACTCGCGTAGCGGCTGAGCCTTCAAGAATTGAATGGCAAGCTGCCGCTCCTTCGGTGTCGGCGAGCGACCGGCGGCTAACTTGTACGCCAGGTCGATCTGTTTTAGCGGATTCGTTCCCGCTTCGCTCTGCAGGCGCTTGGCAAGATCGATCGCCAAACGATTGGCAAGATCTCCGTTCATCAGTTCCAAAGCTTGTGGCGCATGCGTGCTCGTTTCGCGTTTCGCGCAACTGATGTTCATGTCTGGAGCATCGAACGTTTCCATGAAGGGAAGCCTTAGATTGCGTTTTGCAATGAGGTAAACGCTACGCCGGTTGTGCTGCTCTGGGTTAGGGGTGACCGCCCATTGAGATGGCTTATAGAGCAAATTCGTCAGTTCTTTGTCGACTGGGACCATGATGCTTGGCCCTCCGGTGGCAGGATTTAGCCTACCTGCAACCTGTAGCGCGGCGTCTCGAATCTCTTCGGCATCGAGACGGCGTCGTGAAAACTTCCACAGAAGCTCGTTGTTGGCATCCTTCTCCTTAGCGACTTGTTCCATGGGCGATCGGGACGATTGCTGATAGGTATTGCTCAACAGAATTTCGCGGTGCAAGGGCTTCCAATGCCAGCCATTCTCGACAAAGCGATTTGCCAGGTAATCGAGGAGTTGCGGGTGTGAAGGTCGGCCGCCCATACGACCGAAATCGTTTGGTGTAGAAACGATGCCTCTGCCGAAGTGATAATGCCAGATGCGATTGGCAGCTACCCGAGCCGTCAGAGGATGATCGGGCTGAAGAATCCAGTTCGCCAACTCGGTTCGCGGTTTTTCAGGCTTCCATTCCTCCGCGCCATCGGGCAGTAGAACTCCCAAAGGCCGCATGCCAACAGCCTCGCCCTTGTTAGCGTAGTCGCCGCGCGCGAGTACGTGAATCGGCGTAGCTTTCGAAGGATCATTGCTCACGCTGAACAGCGCAGGCAAAGGCTCGGGAACATTGTTCTCGGCGTCCTCGAGCTTGCGCTTCATGTTCTCAAGATCCGGCCCTTTGAGACCCTTCATCTTCTGGCGCAGCAATTTCATTTCGGCCTGCGCGGCATCGGTCTTCGCCTTCCAGGCGGCCTTCTCTTCGGGGGACGCAAGCGTGATGTCGTTGTCGTTCGTTTTGGAGAAGAATGCCTGCATCCGGTAGTAATCCGTGTGCCGAATCGGATCGAATTTATGATCGTGGCAGCGTGCGCAGCCAAGCGTTACGCCGAGTAGAGTCGCGCCCACGGCATTCGTCATCTCAGTCAAAACTTCATTCCGGCTACTGGCTACTTCCTGATTCCCTGCGTTCTTGCGCAACGGACCCAGCCGGTGAAATCCGGCGGCAATCTTCAACTCTTCGTTTGGCGAATCGATCTCGTCGCCGGCGAGTTGTTCGCGGACAAACTGGTCGTACGGTTTATCGGCGTTGAACGATCGGATCACATAGTCCCGGTACCGCCACGCATCCCTGCGGTGAGTATCGTATTCGAATCCGTCGGTTTCAGCGAAACGAACTACATCCAGCCAGTGTTGTCCCCATCGCTCTCCGTAGCGCGGGCTGGCGAGTAACTTGTCGACGACTTTTTCATACGCCTTCGGAGACGGATCAGCTACAAATGCCTGTACTTCTGCGGGAGTTGGCGGCAAGCCGATGAGATCGAAATATACACGGCGGATGAGAGTCGCGCGCGTCGCTTTGGGAGATGGACGAAGCCCTTCCTTCTGCAATCGTGCCAGGATGAACGCGTCAATCGGCTGCTTGGCCCACGCGCGATCGGCTGGAGTGGAGAACAGGGGAATCGCCGGTTCAGAACGCTTTTGAAACGACCAATGACGCCGTTCGGCGGGCTTATAGGTTTCGAGGCCACTTGCCAGCAGAATCGTCGCAAGTCCCGCGAAAACAACGAAGTTACGCGCTCTCATGCTCTGAAATTATAGCGCTAATCGACGGATTGGCAGAGGGTCATTCGACCGGTAATTCGAAATATCCGGACCGAGATCGGACAGCTAGATCGGTTCTGCCCTTCACGTGAACGCGCAGGCTGTGAAAGGCTCCTGGCTCGGTCCTCTGCATGGGCAGCGAAATCAGGTACTGTCGATGGAGATCGGCGCCGATTCTCTGGAGGGCATCTTCAAGCGCGGTCTTGCGTACGAATTCCGACGTGGTGCCTCCAGATAACTCGGCCAGAACCCTCGGGAGATCCGGTTGGAGAGACGTTTTAATCCGCCGAAGAGCGCGAACAAGTTCATCCCTCCCGGAGTTGACGTGTTCGAGGGCACGGACTTCGGATCCTCGCGATCGCAATGGTTGCCGCAATTTTTGCAACTATTCGCGCAATCGCGGCATTTGCGATCGCAGTACTTGGGAGGCCGATTGGCAAACATCGATCGCGTGGGAGAAAACGTGACGGAGTAAATGGTCGCGTTTACCCGTTCGGTCAATTCGATTAGTTTTTCTAGGGATTCCTCGCTCGATTGATCGTGCTTCTCCGAAATGAGCAAGATTACTCGGCGACGTTCGAGCTTCCGCTGGTTCAGCAGCCGTAGCGCCGTCGCCAAACCGTCGATGATACTGACGCCATCGCCGGCTCCATCAAGTTCTCGCAGGGCTTTCTCAATCTTGATTGTGTCCCGAGTGAATGCCTGCGGAACGCGCGTTTGCCGGGAGAACGTAACAACCGCCGCCTCCCCGCGAGCGCCCGTGATCAGTGGGCCGATGATGGACGTCGACTTCCGCAACTTGTCGAGTACGGATTGAGAATTCTCCGACGCCTGAACGACGACAACAAGCGATAGAGGTTGAGGTGTGTCCTCCAGCTGAACTGCGACCGGATTGTTTCGATCGTAAACGATAAAGTCAAGAGCCGTTAGGCTTTCGACTGGCTTTCCCTGGCTGTCGTTCACCGCCACGGGCGCCAGAACGAGATGGGTCGTAGTGCGGACGGAGATGTCCTGGGCCGTCAGGGCGACGGAGAACAGGATGCTCAACTTCAACAACACCTTCAAGTGTGTAATCTACCGCGTTCGAAGGATCCAGATGAAGAATGGTCCTCCGAGCAAGGCCGTGATGACGCCTACGGGAACCTCGGCGGGAGCGAGCGCAACGCGCGATAGAGTATCGCAGATCGCCAGAAATGCGGCTCCCAGCAGAAAGGACGCAGGAGCCAGAAGCCGGTGGTCGGCTCCGAAGATCAGGCGCAGCCCGTGTGGGACAATCAGGCCGACAAAGCCGATGGGACCAGTCAAAGCAGTCACGCCGCCTGTGAGAACCGAGCCCGTTACGTATCCCATCATCAGCATCCGTTTGGTGTCGACACCCCGAGCGGCTGCCCATTCATCGCCGACCGCGATCAAGTTCCAGTCTCTTGCCTTCCAGAAACAAGCAGCAGACAGTGGTAGGACGAATGCGGCGAGCCACACAAGCGTCGTCATTGGAACAGATTCAACTCCGCCCATTAGCCATCGGCTAATGGCGAACGACTGACCGAAGGTCGCAAAGCTGTGCAAAAACACGATCGCAGCCATGCAAATACTGTTGATCGTTACTCCTGCAAGGAGCAGCGTGAACGGAGAAAGCCCGCGCTTTCCCACAGCGATGCCGAGCACGAGCATTAGAGTTAACCCGGCGCCCAGCATGGAAGGTATCCAAACTGACGGCAATCCGATGCAGATAGCCAGCACAGCGCCCAGCGAGGCGCCGCTCGAAACACCTAACGTGTAAGGAGTCGCAAGAGCATCGCGGAGCAGAGCCTGAAACAGAACTCCGGAAAGAGCTAGCGCCCCGCCGGAAAGCATTGCCAGAAGGACCCGTGGCAGTCGAATTTCAAACAGAATCGCATGGTCCGGCATGCCGCCCGCCCACGCTTTTGCGTAGCTGATATTAGCCGAACCGATCAGCGGAAGTCCGATCGCGCAAGCCAGGGCCATGGCCGAGCAGATGAGTAAGACACCCCAGAGCCGTTTAGCCTCCATACTGGATCCATGGCCGGCCCCCTGGACCTGTCAGGATGTTGGCGTCCACGTGAAAGACTTCTTTGAGTGTGCTTGTATTTAAAACTGACGCAGGTGGTCCGTCCGCAACGAGTTCTCCAAGTTGCAGCACGACTACGCGATTGGAATACGTTGCCGCGAGATTGAGATCGTGTGTGATCGCAAGCACGAGAACGCCCGAGTCAGATAAAGTTCGCAGAAGCCGGTAGAGCGCGATCTGGTGCTCGACATCGAGGAATGCAGCCGGCTCGTCCAGCAGTAGAGCGGCCGGCATTTGCGCGAGCGCCGAAGCCACGACGATTTGCTGTTTTTCGCCACCGCTGAGCGTGCGGAAATCGCGATCTTTGAGCTCCGTTGTGCGCGTGAGTTGCATGACGCGCTCTACGTGGTAGCGGTCCTCGTCGGACTCAAAAAGCGAACTGGCGAATGGCGCGCGTCCCATTAGAACGACTTGTTCCGCCGTGAACGGGAAATCGATACGGATACTTTGGGGCACCACCGACACTTCTCTCGCGAAGGCTCTCCGATCCCATGCGCGAACTTCTTTTCCTCGATAGAGACAGGAGCCTGAGTAGCCATCGCGCAAGCCGGACATCGCTCCGAGCAGCGTCGACTTTCCAGCTCCATTTGGGCCGGCGATCGCTACAAACTCACCCGCTTCGAAGGATACCGATACGTTTCGCAGTACCTGCTTTGCGCCATACTGCATGCCGACGTTCGTCAGCTGAAAGGCTTGCGTCAACGGAAAAGCTCCGGGTGAAACAGACGCGCCAGCACACGGGCAAGGTCGACCACACGAGGTCCGGGATGAACGAACAGATCGGACGAAACGATATTGACGCGATTGTTCTTCACTGCCGACAGACTCGGGTATTTGCGCCAAAGGCCGATCTCAACCTGCCGCTGCGCATCCGAGATGGGAGCGGCGTCCGGGTGTTCACCCATGTCGATGATAACTTCCGGATCTCGTTCCAGGATCGCCTCGTGCAGAATCTTGGGATATGCAACGACCGAGTCCTCGAAAATATTGCGACCGCCCGCATACTCGATCACTCCCGAGATGTAGGAGCCTTTGCCTACGGCGATCAGCCCCTCCAATGCGCCCGGAGTGCGGCCGACGATAAAAAGCGCTCGCGCTGGTTTACGTCCTTGGACGCGTTTGCGGACTGCCTCTAGTTCCCGACGAATCTCGCTTACAAGCTGCGCAGCGCGGGCTTGCGTTCCGGTCGCCGCACCAATAGTCTCCGTCGCCTGGAGTATGTCATCGACCGAGTCAAGTCGCACCATCATTGAGTTAAGGCTCATCGCTTTATAGCGAGCGTCGTCATGGATGCCAGTTTTCTGAACAAGGATGAGATCAGGTCGCGTTTCTAAGATGGCTTCCATGTTCGGTGTCATCCATGTACCGATCTTTTTAATCTTCTGCGCTTCCAATGGATACGTGCAGTACTGGGTAACGCCGACAACTTTTGGGCCAAGTCCGAGCGCGAACAGGATTTCCGTAATGCTCGGTCCGGTCGAGACGATTCTCTGCGGCGGAGCTGGAAACAAAGAAAGAGCCAGCGATAAGAGGATCAGGATCAATCGCATGGATATGCCCTCCACAAACTCAACAGCCGGTCATTCTCTTCGCGCGTGCGGATCGCGAACCGCACGGCTTCTCCGCTGATTCCCGGCCAGCCAGTACACGTTCGAATCAGTACCTTCGATGCGAGCATATATTCAGCGAGCGCGCTCGCCTGATAGTCTAGCGATGCGAGGAAGTAGTTGGCTTGGGTGGGATGAAGGTGAACGCCCGACGTCGACGCAAACGCCTCCCACAACCGCTGCCTCTCAGAGTGAATGTACTCGCGGGTGCGCCGTTGATGATCTTTGTCTCGTAACGCCGCCAGCGCTGCGGCCTCGGTAAGCACATTGACTTGCCAGGGTTCCCTGCGAGCTTTCAAATAGCGAATGAAGTCGCCGGGTCCAACTAGCGCTCCAATCCTGAGTCCGGGTAGAGCATGGAATTTCGTCAAGGATCGAAGAACGATGTTGTGGCTGTGTATGCGGGTTGGCAAATCCGTGAAATCGATAAAGGATTCATCGATCAGCGTATCGCCGGCGCGGTCCGGTACGTCTACCGCAGCGCCGGTCGGATTCATCGGGTTCGTGACCACAACAAACTCTTCATCCGGCCAGGCATCGCCATGTCTTATGAGACGCGCACTCGGATAGGCGCGATGGAATTCTGAAAAAACGGGCGTGACCAAAGCAGGCTTGGCGGGCCAGACTCGAGCGACAAAATGAATCAGCTCGGTCGCCCCATTGCCTAGGAGGATTCGTTCCGGGTCGATGTCCCAATCTTCGGCCAGAGCTCGCTGCAATCGGGAACTATAACGATCGGGGTAGTGAACGATCTCACCTAACGCGTCGATGATCGCCTTGTGAACGCCGGGAGCCGGTCCCAGCGGATTGATGTTGGCGCTGAAATCGAGGACTTCCTGCCAATGCCACCCTCGCTCCTGTGCAATGGCGAATATAGCGCCCCCGTGGGTCAATTCCAAAGCGATCTCCACCCTATGACAAGGCCCATCATGAGGAACGACGAAGCATAAAGCAGTTTTCGAGTATCGCTGAATACTGAAACATCGAGTGGCCTTCCGACGCCGCCAAGATATGGCTTGCGACTTGGCGAGCCGTTATAAAAGTTCAGACCGCCAAGCCGTACGCCGAGAGCGCCGGCGAACGCGGCCTCCGGCCATCCCGAATTTGGACTTGGCTGCGATCCGCCATCGCGTAGCGTTACAGCGATCGACTTTGAGACCTTCATTCCTGTCAATCCGGCGGCGAACCAGACTAATGCCGCGGCGAGGCGTGACGGCACGAAGTTCAATAGATCATCGAGACGGGCAGATGCCCAGCCAAGCTCACGATAGCGCTCCGTCTTATAGCCGACCATCGAATCCAGCGTATTGACGGCCTTATATGCCGCCATTCCAGCCGGTCCGAATAATGCGAGATAGAGCAGCGGCGCGATGACCCCGTCGCTCAAGTTTTCAGACACCGTCTCCACCACCGCGCGGACGATCTCAGCTTCGTCCAGATGGGTAGTGTCGCGACCGACTATCATTGCCACTTCTGAACGGGCTTTCTCGAGATCGCCGGAGCGCAAGCTCTGGATGACGACCATCGATTCCATGTCCAGGCTACGTAGCGCGAGCAGGGAATAGATCCAGTACACATTCGCCCAGGGCAGCGTGATCCAAACGACCGCTGTTGTGAGTCCGACAACGACGAAGCACATCAGCGTTCCTGCCAGCCGCAACGAAACTGCGCTCGTTCGCCAAAAATTCTCCGATCGATTGATAAGCCATCCAATCCCACGTACCGGATGCGGAAGCCATCGTGGATCGCCGAGCACGAGGTCGAGCCCGAATCCCGCCAGTAGATCCCACTTGGTCACAAGTACAACTCCGTAAATAGCTTCAAGTTCGCGTTGTCTTGGAACCACGAAGCCAACTGATCGTACGGAGGCTCGCGCTCTATCGGTTCGAGCTTGAACATGCGGAGCACTGCATCGGACTTCATCGCATCGTGCAGATACGTGCCAAAGCAGCGGCCATGGCGGATACCTTCCGGTTGTCTATTAACGAACGCAAAGGCCACACGGTCGAGCGGAGTACGTGTGACGCCCATGTGAATCTCGTAGGCATCGAACTGTTCTCCATTCAGTTCAGCGCGAACAAGTCGTACGACCTTTTCAGAGGCCATATGGGTTCGGACCGGTAGCAACCCGAGTCCGGGATCTTCGTCGACCGATTCACCTAAGATTTGATAGCCTCCGCAGACTCCGATGACTACGGCGCCTGCAGCATGCTGGCGAAGGACCCACCGGTCAAAACCATTGCTCCGCATCCAAGCCAGGTCTCCGGAGGTGTTCTTCGTTCCGGGCAGAATGACGGTGTCATAGAGACGGCGGTCCGGCGCCGTAATCCATCGCGCGCCGGAGATGCGATCGAAGTCAGTGAAGTTCGAGATATGCGGCAACTGCACGATCGCGACCGGCGCGTCTGCCTCGCTTGTGCCATCAAGAGACACGGCATCTTCATCGTCGAGCGCGATACCAGGAGCGAAAGGAAAGACCCCCAGGCACGGACGATCCATCTTCTGCTCCAGAAACTGTACGCCGTCGGTGAATAGCGATCCGGCGCCACGAAATCGATTTACAGCGAACGACCGAACAAGATCCTTCTCTGTGTCGGTCAACAAGGACATCGTGCCGACAAGAGATCCGAAAACGCCGCCTCGATCGATGTCCGCAACCAAGAGCGCGGGCGAGCCGATGCGTTCCGCCAATCCGAAATTCACCAAATCACGAGACTTGAGGTTGATTTCGCTAACGCTACCTGCGCCTTCGATCACAATGAAATCGTGCTTGGCCGAGAGCCTGTCGTAAGCCGCGATCACGTGATCAAGAAGAGCCGGAAAGTGTTCGTAGTAAGCAGACGCGCTGAGATCACGCCAAACACGCCCGTTCAGAACTACCTGGGAACCCATTTCCGAGTGCGGCTTGAGCAGAATGGGATTCATGTCGGTTTCTGGCTCGATGCCACAGGCTTCCGCCTGCGCGATCTGGGCTCGCCCGATTTCGCCATATGTCGCTTTCGATCCGTTTACCGATATACGGCACGGACCGGAGTTGTTCGACATGTTTTGAGCTTTGAAGGGAGCTACGCGCAGACCACGATTTCGAAGATAGCGGCAGATCGCGGCTGTGAACCAACTCTTGCCGGCGTGCGAGGCTGTGCCGCCGATGAAGAGACTGCGCGCTTTCATCGAGAAGCCGCCTGCGGGATGTTGTCGAGATATGGACCGGATCGCATTGAGACGTTCTCCCTCGGAACGTGGCTCTACGGCGCAAAACCGGTCTCCTGACTTACGGCTGGGATATCGCTCGCTTACCGCCTTCCCGTCGATCGATTGACAGTGGCCTGAAGCTCCCGAAAGTGCCGATTACAGTTGCGGGGCAGTGGCGGATTTACACCGCCTTCCCGTGCATTTCACGCGCTCGATACAGGATATCATCCGGGGCGCTACTCTGGTTCCATCAACGTCCCATAGATGCGCACGTAGGTCTGGTAGCGGGGAAGATTGGCATCTCTGACAGCGCAGACGGGCTCATGCGTGTGTGTGCAATTGCTGAAATTGCACTTTGTGGCAAACTCTTCAAATTCGGGAAAGAAGTGCCGCAGGTCCTGCGGTTCAACGCCGAATATTCCGAATTCTTTTATGCCCGGCGTATCGATCACCTGTGTACCGCCCGGCAATTCGTGTAGCGTTGAAGCAGTTGTTGTATGCCGGCCCTTATGTTCGACGGCGCCCGTGCGTAACTCCAGGCCTGGAAGAAGAGCGTTCGCGAGAGAGCTCTTGCCGACGCCGCTATGCCCCGTGAATACGCAGATCTTGCCTTCGAGAAGTGTACGGAGTTGTTCCAACCCTCGACCATCACGAGTAGAGCAGAGAATTACAGGAACTCCGATTTCTTCATATGCCTTGAGTTCGTCCAGCTCATGTGGATCCTCGAGTAAATCGATCTTGTTGACGACAACCACAGGAAGCATATTGCCGTTCTGCGTCGCAATAAGATAGCGATCAATCAATCCCGGGCGAAGTGGCGGAGACTTGACGGACGCGACAATCACCACTACATCGACATTCGCTGCAAGCACTCGTTCATTCCTGGGGTTGCGAGGATCGTTTCGGGCGAGCACGCTGCGGCGGGGAAGCACCGCGAGAACGCGATGCTCGTCCGCCATTACACGATCCCCGACGATTACACCTTTTTGGGTACGGCAAATTCGATCGCCACTGACAGTTCTCAGCCGGCAGACACCCGGTCCGACACCGATCACCAGCCCTTCTTCGCCGCCTGATTCCGATGGCGAGCTCGAC
Organism: Bryobacteraceae bacterium; assembly: GCA_963844855.1. Taxonomy (GTDB): domain Bacteria; phylum Acidobacteriota; class Terriglobia; order Bryobacterales; family Bryobacteraceae; genus DASQDN01. The sequence continues at coordinate 126,642 of CAWJQP010000009.1, read as the reverse complement.
TTTTGGGCCTTCTTCGATGCGAGAAATTTGGTCCTTTTATCGCGAGCTGCGTGACGACTATCGTCCTGGTAGCGATCCTTCACGAGTTAAGCTGACGCCGATTTCGCAGCGCCAAGGGCCTGCTCCAAGTCCCAGAGAATATCTTCGATGTCCTCAAGTCCGACGGACAGGCGAACCATTCCGGGTTCTACACCCGCCGATAATTGCTGCTCAGCGCTCAACTGCTGATGCGTGGTCGATGCCGGGTGGATTACTAAGCTACGAGCGTCGCCGACGTTTGCGAGGTGAGAGAAGATCTTGAGCGAGTCGATGAACTTCTTGCCGGCATCATAACCACCCTTGATGCCGAACGAGAATACCGCGCCCGCTCCTTTCGGCAGGTATTTCTGCGCCGTCGCGTAATAGGGACTTGACGGTAAAGACGGGTACTTCACCCATTCGACACTCGGGTGCTTTTCGAGAAACTGGGCTGTGGCGAGGGAATTGGAGATGTGGCGGTCCATCCGCATGCCGAGCGTCTCGATGCCTTGCAGGAATAGGAACGAATTGAATGGGCTGATGCACGGACCCAAGTCACGCAGTCCGTCGACACGGCACTTTATGATGTACGCGATCGGTCCGAACGTCTCACGAAACTTCATGCCATGATACGCCGGGGCCGGATCGTTCAAGCCTGGGAACTTGCCCTTTTCCCACGGAAACTTACCGCTGTCGACGATGATTCCGCCAATGCTCGTTCCGTGTCCGCCCATGAACTTTGTCAAGGAATGTACGACGATATCGGCGCCGTAGTCGATCGGCCGGCAAAGGTACGGTGTCGCGAAGGTGTTGTCGATCATCAACGGAATGTTGTTCTCATGCGCAATCTTGGCGACCGCTTCGATATCGAGAACGTTTCCCCGTGGGTTGCTGATCGTCTCGCCAAAGATCAGGCGCGTCTTGGGTGTAATGGCCTTACGGAAGTTTTCCGGGTCATCCGGCTCGACGAATGTCGTCTTAAACCCAAGTCGCCGGAAGCTGACATCGAATTGCGTGTACGTGCCGCCGTACAAGGTGCTCGCTGAAAGGATCTCGTCGCCAGTCTCGAGCAGACTGGTGATCGCGAGCAGCTGCGCTGCCTGGCCGCTCGCTGTCGCCAAGGCCGCAACCCCATTCTCGAGAGACGCGACGCGTTGCTCTAAAACGTCCGTCGTCGGGTTCATGATGCGGGAATAGATATTTCCAAACTGCTGCAGCGCAAACAGTGAAGCGGCGTGGTCGGAATTCTCGAAGACGAAGGAAGTGGATTGATAGATAGGTACTGCGCGTGCCCCTGTGGAAGGGTCAGGATCGTAGCCCGCATGTAGCGAGCGAGTATTGAATCCGAGGCTGCGTTCGATCTTGTCTTTTGGCATTGCAAACAATGTTAGCAAGAGCGCGGGTTACGATGAATCGTGCGTTTTCTGTCATTTGCATTGCTAATCGCAGCGCTGCGCGTCTGGGCGCAGGAAGATTCCGTTATCAAGTTTTCCAGACAGGTCCCCAAGGCCGAGTTCCTTTTTGTCATATCCGATGGCCGAGGCGACGTATTCGCGCTAGGCAGGGGGGACGATCCGCTGTTTACTGTTCCGCGGACTGCGGCACAACCTCGCATTGGCGGCCAACACGACGTGGTTGTCGCGAAATTCAGAGGGTCAGATGGCGAGATGATAGCGGCAACGTTTCTCGGTGGAGCAGGCGACGATTTACCAACAAGCATCGCCCTCGATTCGCAGGGTTTTGTCTATATCGGTGGGACGACTACCAGTCGCAATTTTCCGGTCACGGAAGGCGTTGTCAATGGGACTGTGCCTCGAGCGACGACCAACGGCTTCGTTACCAAGTTCAATAACAATCTGACGGGCGCGGTATTCTCCACATATTTAGGTGGAAATGCAATCACCCGCGTGACCGGCGTCGCCACAGACCGTCTCGGGAACGCTTATGTTACGGGGAATACAGACGCTCGTGACTTTCCGACTACACCGGGAGCGTTCCAAACGGTTGGAGGCAACGGCATGGCGTTTGTCACGAAGTTGAGCGCAGTTGGAACAACCCGAATGTTTTCGACTTTCGTCGGCGTCGGAACGCCGGTCGGCATCGCATCTGACCTCGACGGCAACGCGATTATCGCTGGAAACGTAAACACCGCCGGGTTTCCGGTTACCTCTGGCGCAATACAGACAGGGTTACAGCGACCGGGTTCTTCGGATCTGTTCATCACCAGGATTAATAGTCTCGGGGCATTGCAATATTCGACATACCTGGGCGATCCAGCCAACGATCAGATGTCAGATATGACAACCGATGCAGCAGGCGCCATTTACATCGGCGGCCTCACGTACGCGACGCAGGCGGGCTCGGGGTTCGTTACAAAATTTGCGGGCGACAAGATCGCGTGGACGCGCCTCCTCACTGCAAACGGCCAGACATCCGTAGGAAGCGTTGCAGTGGATTCGGCGGGCAATGTCCTGGCGGCCGGCACTACAAATGGAACCCATTTCCCAACGACTTCCGGCGCTTATCAGCGATGTTCTACGTCCGATACTCCGACAGGACTCATGCCCGTTTATGTGAGACTTGGCGCCGATGGATCCATCAAGTATTCAAGCTATCTGGCGGCGAACATCGGCACTCCCCGCTGGGCGGCGACGCTACCTGCCGGTGACGTGTTTACGATGAGCCGTCTTCAGACCCCGTTCGAGCAACCGCCGAACATCCTCCGGCGCTATGTCTTCGACGCCGCTCCGGCAGTCCGGGTCGATTGCGCTCTTAACGCCGCATCCTACCGAACGGCCGGTGTAACCGCTGGTATGGCTGTGACTTTGTTCGGCGCCGGTATGGGACCGGCCGAAGGAATCGTAGCGATGCTTGAGAACGGCAAGGTTCCGACGTCGGTCGGTGGTGTCCGAGTTCTTTTTAATGGGGCTCCGGCTCCCTTGCTGTTTGTGCGAGAGGATCAGATCAATGCCATCGCGCCCTTGTCGCTCTCGGGAACCACAGCGCAAGTGCGCATTGATTACCAAGGGCGTTCATTCAACCCGCTCACTGTGAATTTGAAAGCGGCGGATCCTGGTGTCTTTCGAGTTGGCAGTACCGAGTTTGGGGCGGTTCTGAATCAGGACAACTCCCTGAATACAGCCGAGAACGCTGCCGCGCGCGGTTCCATCATCACCTTCTGGGCTACTGGGATGGGCCTATTTGCAAGCACGTATGAAGATGGCGCCATCGTCGGCTCCGATGCTTCACCGCTTCGATTGCCGGTAAAGGTTATGTTTTCCGGGATCGAAGGTGAAGTGCTTTACGCGGGCGCGTCGCCCGACATGGTCGCGGGAATCGCACAGTTGAACGTCCGTATCCCGCCGAATGCGCGTGTCTCGTCACGAACACCGATAACTGTGTCAGCCGGAGACACGACGGTCTCAGATGTAGCCTATATCGCAGTTAAGTAAAAAAATGCGAATTTACAAATTTTCTGCGAACCGCAGATGGGGGTCGAGCGTATTAGCTAATAACGAGTCCAACCGGACACAACCCCTCGGGCGCGGGAGGGAAACCTCCCGCGCTCACCCCCTTATAGCTTTCGTCCGATGATTGCGTAGTCCAAGCTACCGAAGAACTTATTCTGTACTGCTTCAGGAAGCTCTTTCACTTCCGGCATCGAATCCGCTGCGGGAAAGCGGCGATGAATCTCGATGCGCCCCAATCCGAATTCCTCAAAGTAGAAAGCCATCAACGCGGGTGGAATCGGACGTGTGTGCGTCGGATCGATAAAGAAATGGGTCGCAAAGATCGCCAGCGATTCCGGATTGGGCGTTTCGAGCGCCAACACACCACCCGGCTTAAGTCGAGAGGCGCAGAGCTTAATCATCCGGGGAAGAAGCGCTGGTGGCAGGTGCTCGGCCAATTGCGCGGCGAAGATACCGTCGAACGGCTCCCCTGTTTCTGCCGATAGATAAGCGAAAAGATCCGCAACCTCCGCCGACAGACCTTTATTGCGGCATTCCTCGACCGAGCTGCTGTCCAGGTCGATTCCGTGCGCTTGAATATCAGCTTCCTTCATCACTTCCAGGAATTCGCCGCGGCCGCAACCGATGTCGAGAACTGCGTGGCAGCCCTTGAAGTATGGAACATAGAAGCGCTGTGTTTCGCGAACGTACTCTTCCGAACCGCGGAACTTCTCCGCAAAGCGCGTGTAGTCGAACTCGGTAAAATCCTGGGAAGCGGTGGGAGCTTGCGTCTCGACGAGGCGTTGGGAACGTTGCCGGATCAATCGAAGTTCGTAATGAATCATCCGCTCGTACTCGAGACGAATGCGGTCGAGATCGGCCCACAACCGCTCCTGGATGCTGTTGTTGGCCTTCTCCAGAGCCATCAGATATTCGGTGTGCTGCGTCCGCATGCTCTCCCGAAAGTTAGCGTCTGACGTGATGACCCGATGATCAAACGCGGCGTTCAATTCAGCGACATTTCGCAGGAACTGAGCTTCGTTATGATGCAGCCGCTTTTCCCAGCCATCCCGCCAGCGAACCCAATGGACACGAATATCTTTTAGTTCTGCTGCTTCTGCTCGTAGACCGACACCATCCTGCCTCAATTCGTCCATACGGCCGGCAATGGCGACAAACGAACGATTCACTTCGTTTAACGCCTCCAGGGCGGCATCTATGGCGGTTACCGTGGATCGGTTGAACTCGACCTGGTCTCGAACGAACCACCCCAGCGCCCGTGCAATGTTTCGTTTCGCACCTTGGATGACGTTGTTGACAAGTCCACCGGGCCGGGGGTTAACGCTGCCAATTGCCGCGACCTTCGCTTCTGCGGCGTCGCGCGCATGTAACAGGGGTGTCAAATCTGCCAGAGGCGCCGGAAGTCCTTCAGGCTGACCTTCCGGATATCGGGCGCGCACACGGTCTCGAATCTCACGGACGATTGCGCCGAGTTCGCTCGCGCGGGGGTCAGACGCCGTAGCCACGATCTCTGCTCCAACTTGCCGTGATCTTGGATTGAATGCCTCCGCGGGGAGTGAAATCACCGACCAGAGTCGCGCGGATTGGATTGCAAGCGTTTACAACGTCTCGCAGAAAGCGGTTAATGACATTCTCATAGAAGATGCCAAGGTTCCGGTACTCGAGGGTGTACATCTTCAATGACTTTAACTCCAGACAGGTTTGATCCGGGACGTAGCGCAACGTCAGTCTGCCGAAATCCGGCAGCGCCGTCTTGGGACAGACCGAAGTGAACTCGGGCAGCACGATCTCTATCTCGTACCCCGGATAGGTATTCGGCCAAGTCTCGATCTCAGGCAATGGGGCATCGATACCCGCTATCGCCTGGTCATCCGTATATCCGCGATTCATGCGCGCGCTTCTGCCTCCACGGGGACGAGAATGCGGCACAGGTGATCGAGAAACAGCCCGACGTCAGTAACGACACCGACTGCCTGACCCGTCCCTCGATCGCTCACTTTGGTTGCCACAGCGGGATTAATGTCAACGCAGACGATCTTCACCCAACTTGGAGACATGTTCCCGATGGCAATAGAGTGCAACATCGAGCCAAGGCACAGAACCACTCCGGCGCCTTTCAAATGCTCGGCGCACAGATCCTGCGCGACGTTCATATCGGTAACCGTATCGGGAAGTGGGCCATCGTCGCGAAGGCTCCCCGCAAGGACGAACGGGACGTTATTTCGCACGCATTCGTACATGACCCCGCTTGTCAGCCGGCCCTGTTGCACTGCTCCCTTGATGTTTCCGCAGTGATTGATCGCGTTGATTGCCCGCATATGATTGCGATGGCCGTGCTCTTCCTGGCGTCCGTCCGCCAGGCGCACGCCAAGCGACGTTCCGCAGATTGCAGCTTCGATGTCATGGACGCCAAGGGCATTGCCGCTAAGCAGCGCCTGCACATATCCGGCGCGGATCAGCTTTGCCAACGGCGCCGATCCACCGGTATGGACTACGACTGGTCCGGCGACAACGATAACTTTCTGTCCGGCGTCGCGCGCGCTACGGATGAGGGCCGCTGTCTGCTGGACCGCCGTCTCCACTTGGCGTTCGGAAGAGATCCCGTTGCTCATGAAGGAGAAGGAGTTGCGGTCGCGCTCCTTCGATTCCGGAACAACCCGGATACCTCTCATGCCGACGACGACCTGATCACCCGCTTTGATGTCCCGCAGCTTTCGGCACCAGGCCTGCCCATCGCGGACCACGACCAGCGCATCCATACGCTGATCCTGAACTTCGATGAAGCCGCCTCCGACTCGCACATAAGTGCGATGATTCGTGGTCGAGTAGAAGTCTTCGGGTGCGCACTTGTCCTTCTCGATGGTTCGCAGATCGGCATCGCCGCTATCGACCGGACTACAGCCAAGACTGATGAGCGCATCGAGCATCAGCTCCATCTGTTTATGGCTTGGCGCTTCTACCTTCAGACGAAGCTGGGATGCGTCTCCATTGGTGCGGCCGATCTCGAAGACTTCGACCTCGAACTTTGCCCTGGAACTCGACGACGGTGTCGAAGATGCGCTCCATGATGTGGCTATCGATGAGATGCCCTTGCGCCTCGACGACTTCCGTAACCGGTTCAATACTGTGATCCATGCTTACCTTCAGGATAGCTTTACCGAATGGCCTTCCACGCGATGAACAGCCCGTCGGGGGGGACGTCCTCCCAATAGGAGATGAAGTCGCTGGACACTTCCGTGCAATGCCGGCGCAGCAGGTTTTCGAGTTCGGCGCCGTTCGAACCACTTCTCCCAAGCCGGCGTTTTCAAGACGCCCCCAATGCTCGGCATTCTTGTCGATGATGACGATGCGTCCGCCCGGACGGACAACCCGGCACATCTCGTCAACGGCTTTCCCGATGTCCACGGCGTGTTCGAGCGACTCCGTGGCATACGCGGCGTCAAACGACCCGTCGGCGAACGGCAGCGCCGTCATCGACCCGCAGCAGGGCGCCATGTCGTTAGGAACGAAACGTAGCATCGCTTCGGCCAGATCGAAACGCAACGATCCTCGCTTCAGGATTCTGATCTTTCAAGACACGCGCGAACCGCCCTTTGCCACAGCCGATATCGAGCACACGACCGTTTTGAAGGTCACCAAAGTAGCGCAGAATCAACTGGACGTGAAAGATGCGAGGATCGATTGTGGATGGAAAATGCTCCTCATCCGACGCAGCCTCATTGAAGCTGCGCCGGATTTCGTCCAGGGGGACGGAGGATGAAGCCTTGCGAAACCAATTCAGCCAGCGCGACAGATCAACCTTTCGTCAGGAAGATTGGCAACCCTTCCTTGTTGTCGTAGATAGGGCGGTAACGCTCGGTGTTGTACATGGTCTCTACCTCAACATGACGAGGTCCGAGCTTCGGATCAGGAATCTTGGCCATCGTATAGCGGCCTTCCTGAATCGCGGCCATCAAACCAGCTCTTTCCGTCGAGAACCGCGTCGAATGCCATTGTTCCGAACGTTGTGGCCACGAGCTTGTCGGTGAAGTCAGGACTCGCCGCCGCGAAGATCGTAGGTCAGATCACTGACTACTGTCTCTTCCTTGGCAAGCCGCTTGATCTCTTCGCTGAATGCCTCGCCGACACTCATTTTCTTGCGGTGGCCGAAAGCGTCCGGTTCGCCATACTCCTGCAAGGTGAAGCCCTGCCATTCCGCTCCTTCCGACAGCACAACGATGGAATAGTTGCTAGGGTTGCCACGCTTGTCGTCCACCAGCAGCTTGACCATCTTCTCGAGATCGAACTTGTACTCAGGAATGCCGCATCGCATGGACATTACATAAGCTGTGTACAACGACGTGTATCCGGCATCGCGACCGAACACGCGGAAGACTCCGATGCGCTCGTGCGATCCGATCGTCGTTCGCTGCCGATTGATCGAATCAGAAGCCCGGCTGATCGCGGTTGAAAACCCGATGCAATACTCGGTATTACGGACGTCGTTATCCATCGTCTTCGGCACCGCGATGACCTTGTACCCGAGCTTGTCCAGCGTTGCCGCATAGCTCAATGTGTCATCGCCGCCAATCGCGATCAAGTACTCCAACCCGAGCTTTTCGAGATTCCTGAGAACCTGCGAGCTCATATCGAATACTGTTGAGGTCAGGCCCTTCTTGGTGAACTCCGATTTCGGGAACTCAGCTCCTTGCAGAAATTCAGGAGTCTTCTTCATCTTGGAAGGATTGGTTCGGCTCGAGTGAAGGAAGGTTCCTCCGGTTCGGTCCACAGTGCGCGTGTTCTGCCGGTCGAGGGGCAGAATATAACGCGCTGTGCTGGACGGATCTTCGAGATTGACGTGTGTGAGACCTTCCCACCCACGACGGATTCCCACCACTTCAATGCCATTATCGGTAGCCCGGTAGACAACGTTCTTGATGACCGCGTTGAGACCCGGAACATCGCCTCCGCCTGTGAGGATACCTATGCGCTTGGTAACCATGAATTCTCCTGATTGGAATGGATAAATTTCATTGTAGCGTTCGAGTTTGAACCAGCGCTCTTAGCGCTGATCACCACTTCAGCCCCGACAACATGATGATGTCCGCATCCACGTCGGACACTGAGGCGTATAGATGTTTTCCATCCTTGGACCATGCGATCCGTCGCGCGATGACGACGTTTCTCGGCGCAAAATCAGTAAGCTGTCGCCACGTGTGGTCGGACGTCGACAATGCCCAGAGATTACTTGTTGAGCCATCCATGAGCGTCGCCGCAAGCCACTTTCCATCGCCGGAAAGATAAGGCTGAAAATTTGCGGGGCCAACTGGAACGCGCGCTCCAGAAACCTTTCCAATCGCCACTGACGAACCGCTTTCAGGTCTCGCAGCACGAATCTCGTAGTCATAGACGCCGGTGGCCTGGGCCAGGATCGTACTGTAGTACATCACCGAACCGTCCGGAGCCAAGGCACAGGCGACAGCGTTGTCGGTTCGTACCGTAACGGGTTGGCCGCCATTAATCGGCACCTTTCGGATCCGACGAACGCCTCCTTCTGAGTCAGAGTAGTAAAGCCATTGACCGTCACCGGACCAGCACGCCCATATCCCCGCAATTTCCAGATCTCGCGGCTCGCTGCCGTCCGGCTTAACCAGCCATAAGGTCACATCAGCACGAGCCGATTTTCGGCTCGAGAGAAAATGGACTAAATCACCGCGGGGCGACCAGAGCGGCACTGCGACTATTCCCCGGCCGTACTCACGCGTTATTGGGCGCATAGCGCCATCCGCAGTCCGCGCAGCCCATACATTGGAGTGACCACCGCTATCGGATAGAAACACGACTTCGGTTTCATCGGGACTCACCGAAACCGTCTGCACCTGTCCGGTCTGTCGCGTAATTCTGATGCCCCGTTTGGCGTTGTCCGCAGGTTTGCCGTCGATCGGAAATTTCCAGATATCGGAATGAGAGCGAACACGACTGACCACGAGCCTCTCATCACTTCCCAGATCGGGAGACTCGTACGAAATCTCACCAAATGTCAGCTGGACCGAAGCGCCACGGCCGAGCGGAACCATCCACAAGTTGTACGTCGCAGGATAGCTCATGGTGCTTCCTTGCGAAGAGCTGACGATCAGTCCCGACCCGTCTGGCGCCCACGAGAGTCCCTGGAGTGCATAGGTACCTCCGAAAAGTTCCTGCGGCTCACCGCCGGAGAGGTCTTGCACGAACAGACTGTTACTAAAATCTGTGCTGCCCAGCTCGCGCAAAAAGGCGATCTGCCGGCCATCGGGAGACCACCGCGGACAGTAGTTGATCGAACTTGGAAGTTTCACGATGGCGCGGCCCTGGGACCCGTCGCGTGCGGCGACGGCGAGCTCGATCGTTCCGTTTAAGAAACGAAAATAGACCAGGCTCTTGCCATCGTGGCTGAGATCGCCCGGGCCCAGCGCACTCACCAGTTTGTGTGGTGCGCCGCCCAACGCCGAAATCTCCCAAATGGTACCCGGTTCACCGGGCTGCGCTCCGGCCGTGTAATAGATAAGACTTCCTGAATCCGGCGCCCAGCGCGGGCCGTAGTGATCGACATTGTCCTTGGTGATCGCCAGGGGCGTGCCGCCGGCCAGAAGCCGGAGCCAGATCTGGCGTTTGCTCCCTACTTCGGCGACAAACGCTACGCTTTTGCCGTCAGGCGAAATGGCTGGGCTTTCCTCCATCCCAACAAAGTCCGTTAACCTGTGAACTTGAGTTTGGGAACGCAGTATCGGCTGGGCGAGCTGGTCGTGAAGAAACCAGCCGGCTATACCGGCTAATGACGCAGCTGCCAGAACTCCTGTCCAAAAGGCTTTCTTTCGCTTGGGCAGAACCGCCACCGAAGCCGGCGCGGGCAGCTCAGTCACGTCTTTTTCTTCCAGTTCCAGCCGTGCATCCCCGATGTGCTGCAGCCTTCTCTTTGGATCCCGTCGAACGCACCGTTCAATGAGAAGTCGAATACGAGGTGGAGTCGATGACGGGAGGCCATTCAGATCCGCATCCTCCCCGGTGATCCTGAGAAGTGTGTCCGTGAGGCTGGCGGCTGCGAACAAGCGGCGGCCAGTAAGCGCTTCATACAGGACGCACCCGAACGCCCATATATCCGTTTGTTCATCGCATCTGATTCCGCGCGCCTGCTCAGGGCTCATGTAGCTTACAGTGCCGCTCATCGTCCCAGGCTTGCTGAGTTCATCGCTCAGAGGTAACGTTTGCGAATCAGTCGTTCGGGCTAATGCTGGTTTTGCGAGTCCGAAGTCCAGAACCTTCGCCTGCCCGTCAGGCGTGATCATCACATTGGCAGGCTTGATGTCTCGATGGATGACACCTCGCTCATGGGCTGCCTCGAGACCGCTCGCTATTTGACGGCAGATCGATAACGCCTCCTCAAGCGGTAGCGGGCCGCGGCGAAGGCGCTCGCTCAGATTCTGTCCGGGTACGAGTTCGAGCACGAGCGCCCGTACTCCGTCCGTGTCCTCAATGCCATAGATTGTCGCGATGTTTGGATGATTCAGCGCGGCCAGGGTTCGCGCTTCCCTCTCCAGCCGCGTCATCTGCTCCGGATCGTCGACTACGGTTTCTGGCAAGACTTTGACGGCAACGTCGCGCTTCAGGCGTGTGTCTTCTGCCCGATATACTTCGCCCATACCGCCCGAACCGAGCTTTCCAACGATACGGTAGTGGCCGAGCAGCCTGCCGATCATCTTTGGCTCAAATCATGGCCATTAAATTGGAGTTGAGGCCAGAGACCGCAGCGGCGAGCCGAGCGGCCCGCCGCATCAATGAATGACTGAACTAAATACCTAAAGCTTTCTCAACTGCCGCCGCCATTTCCGGCGATTCCGGCGTCACCTTCGACTCGAAACGATTCACGATCTTCCCGTCCTTATCGACAAGGAACTTCGTGAAGTTCCATTTCACATCCCCACCCGTATTCTGCGTCAAATAGCCGTAAAGGGGAATCATGTCGTCGCCTTTCACGGACACCTTGCTCATCATGGGGAAACTGACATTGTAGTTCCGAGAGCAGAAGATTGCGATCTCTTCGTTCGTTCCAGGTTCCTGGCCGCCGAAGTTATTCGCGGGGACGCCGACGATGACAAGACCTTTGTCTTTGTACTTCTCGTATAGCGCTTGCAGGCCGGTGTACTGCTTTGTATAGCCGCACTTGCTGGCTACGTTGACCAGTAGTACAGCCTTACCTTTATACGCGGACAACGGCGCAGGCTTGCCGTCGATCGTCGTCAGAGAAAATTCGTGAACGCTTGAGGCTGCCATAAGAGCTGCCGGAATCAGAATAGCTACGGCGGATCGGAGATTCATGTATAGGTCCTTAGCCCAGTGTACCTATAGAATGACGGCATGGATCTTGGGATAACCGGACGTAAAGCGATCGTGTGTGCCGCCAGCAAAGGTCTGGGTCGCGCTTGCGCATTCTCGCTTGCACGCAACGGAGTTGACCTTGTGATCGTTGCCAGAACCGCTGATGCCTTGAATGCCACTGCGGAGGAGATTCGTCGTGAGACCGGCGTTACTGTAACAGCGATCCCTGCCGATATTACGACGAAAGAGGGCAGGGAAGCAGCCCTTACCGCCTGCTCCGCGCCCGACATTCTGGTGAATAACGCCGGAGGCCCGCCTCCCGGTGACTTTCGAGACTGGTCGCGCGAAGACTGGATTCGCGCTCTCGACGCCAACATGCTGACGCCGATTGAACTCATCAAAGCGACGGTCGACGGGATGATGGACCGCGGCTTCGGCCGTATTGTCAACATTACTTCCAGCGCTGTGAAGGCGCCCATAGACGTGCTCGGACTGTCGAACGGCGCGCGTACTGGACTAACGGGATTTGTCGCAGGAGTCTCACGCAAAACGGTTCGGCGTAATGTAACCATCAACAATCTGTTGCCTGGACCGTTCGACACAGATCGCCTTCGTTCCAATGCGCAGTCCGCCGCACAGGCATCCGGCAAATCGCTCGAAGCAGTACTCGAGGAGCGCAAAAAGGCCAATCCGGCCGGACGCTTCGGGGATCCGTACGAATTCGGCGAAGCATGCGCCTTTCTTTGCAGTTCCCAAGCGGGCTACATTACGGGGCAAAACCTGTTGCTCGATGGCGGCGCCTTTCCTGGGACCTTCTGAACACGTTAAAAAACAAGGTAAAATTGAATACATATGCGTCGCATTGAAATCGCAGCCGGAATTTGTGTGTTCGCGCTGGCGATATCTGCCTGCGCGTGCTGCCGAACCCGACTTTACTCGCGACGTACAGCCTGTTTTTGCAGCGAAATGCGCAGCCTGTCACGGCTCGGGGCAGCAAATGGCCGGACTGCGGCTGGACTCCGGCGCCGGTGTCCTGAAAGGTGCGCACTCAGGCGCGATTGTCACACCCGGAGATCCGGCGAAAAGCAGACTCTTAGAGCGAATCACAAGCGCGAAACCGGGCTTCAAGATGCCTCCCGCGGGTGCGCCACTGTCTGCGGCTGAGATCGCGACCGTGCGCGCGTGGATCGAATCTGGCGCCAAGGCGCCTGTCGACGCGAACGCGCCAGTCACTGTAACTAAGTCCTCGCATTGGTCGTTTCAACCGATCCGCAAGGCGACTCCTCCTGCGGTTAAGCAGACCTCCTGGGTGCGCAATCCTATCGACGCGTTTGTTCTCGCTCGTCTTGAAGCCGAAAAACTGGAACCATCTCCAGAGGCTTCGCGAACCACCTTGCTTCGGCGCGTCAGTTTTGATCTGACTGGATTGCCACCAACTCCTGCAGAGATTGACGAGTTCGTCAACGACACCTCACCGAACGCCTACGATCGTGTCCTCGATCGGCTCTTCGCATCGCCTCATTATGGCGAGCGATGGGCGCGCCATTGGCTCGACCTTGCTCGTTACGCCGACAGCGATGGTTTTGAGAAGGATCTGGTTCGTCCATACGCATGGCGGTATCGGCACTGGGTGATTAATGCGTTGAACCAGGACATGCCGTTCGATCGCTTCACGCTGGAACAGATTGCCGGCGACCTGCTACCGAACTCTTCTGTCGATCAGCGTGTCGCAACGGGACTGCATCGGAACGTGCTGACGAATCGCGAAGCAGGCGTTGATCGCGCCGAAGCGCGCTTCGATCAGAACATTAATCGCACTAATACGATTAGTACCGTCTGGCTGGGCTTGACTACCGGCTGCGCGCAGTGCCACAACCACAAGTACGATCCCGATAAGTCAGCGTGAGTATTATCAGCTCTTTTCGTACGTGGCCGATATTGAGGAAGATGACATCGACGCGCCTCTCCCTGGCGAAGTGGGTCCTTATCTGAAAGCGCGTCCGGAGTATGAGGCGAAACGCGCGGCCCTGCTCGCCGAGTATGACATCGCCCCGAAACAGGCTCTATGGGAGTCGAAGATGCGGCAGGCAGTCGAGAATCCAGGCGTCGACATTGAGTGGGACTTTCTCGTGACCAGCTTCCGCGCCATGAACGACAATGCGACCAAAATGCTTTTCACCGAACCGGCGCAACGAAGCCGGCAGACAGCAGGAGCGCATGACGGCCGCGTTCTTGGGCAATCCTGGTCCCCAGGTGAAGAAAGACAAGGCGCAGGACGACAAGCTCAAGGAAGTCCGCGAGAAGCTGTCCAAGCTAACAACGGAATTGCCCTACTTTAGCGAGGCCATGGCTGTGAAGTTGGACAAGACCGCCGCCAAGCCTTACATTGCCCAGGGCGGAGATTACCGAAGCAAGGGGCCGGAGGTTGAACCCGGTTTACCTGCCGTGCTGACGAAGGCTGTTCCCAAGGATCGCCTGGAATTGGCGAAATGGCTGACCGGTTCAGAGAACCCATTGACTGGGCGCGTGGTTGTTAACCGGATTTGGCAGGAGTTTTTTGGACGCGGCCTCGTGCGCACGTCGGAAGACTTCGGAACACAAGGCGAAAAGCCCACCCATCCTGAATTATTGGACTGGATGGCATCCGAATTCCGTGACACAGGCTGGAGCATGAAGCGCATGCACCGCCTGATCGTTTCTTCGGCGACCTACCGCCAAAATTCCTATGTCCGCCCGGAAGTAAAGGAACGCGATCCCGACAACAGCCTGCTATCGCGGCAGATTCGGTTGCGCCTGCCTGCCGAGCTTGTTCGCGACGCGGCGCTATCGTCGAGCGGTCTGCTGAACACTTCCGTCGGCGGACGAAGTATCCGTCCACCGCAACCGACCGGCATCGCTGAACTCGGCTACGGAAACAACGTGAAGTGGCCGGAGAGCAAGGGTCCGGATCGCTATCGCCGTGGACTCTACATCCACTTCCAGCGGACCACTCCGTACCCGCAGCTAATGAACTTCGACGCGCCCGACTCGAATGTCGCCTGTACGCGGCGTTCCCGGTCGAATACGCCATTGCAAGCGCTGAATCTGCTGAATGATCCAGTCTTCTTCGAAGCGGCGCAAGGCTTTGCGGTCCGTCTGCTTGCGGAAACGTCATCGAATCGAGTAGACCACGCGTTTCTGCTCGCGTTGGGACGCAAGCCGACAGCTAAGGAGCGAGAACGCCTCGCGAAATATGTCGACGACCAGCAGACGTATTTCCAAGCGAACCCAACCGCGGCGAAGGCGTTAAATCCGATGACGACCGCAGCCGAACCAGCCGAAATGGCAGCCTGGGTGGCCGCTGGGCGTGTTTTGTTGAATCTGGACGAATTTATCGTGAGGGAATAGTCGCCGTGAATCCTTTAGAACTAGCTCGTATCGCCTCTCGGCGTTCGTTTTTGCGCCAAGCCGGCGGTGGCATCGGGATGATGGCGCTCGCGGAACTTCTTGGCGCGGCCGAGACGCCGACCGGGCTCGCGCCCCGGAAACCCCATTTTGCTCCGAAGGCTAAGAACGTCATCTTCCTGTTCATGGAAGGCGGCCCCAGCCAGATGGATCTATTTGATCCGAAGCCCGAACTGCAAAAATGGCATGGAAAGCCGCTCCCTCCCTCGATGACGAAGGATCTGAAGCTTGCCTTCATCAAGCCAACGGCCGCGGTCCTTGCCAGCCCGCGAGAATTTAAGCAGCACGGTCAGTCAGGGATGATCTTCTCTGATTATCTGCCGCATACCGCGAGCGTGGCGGACAACCTCTGCATGGTTCGCTCCATGCATACCGACGCGTTCAATCATCATCCCGGCCAACTACTTCTATTTACGGGAGCGCAACAGTTCGGTCGCCCGACAATGGGAGCCTGGACGGTTTACGGACTCGGCAGCGAATCGAAGAATCTGCCCGCATTCGCCGTCCTCGCTTCTGGCGTCGGTACCAGCGGCGGCGCGTCGAATTTCTCGAGTGGATTCCTGCCATCCGAGTACCAGGGGACGCTTCTGCGAAGCACCGGCGATCCGATTCTGTATCTCAGTAGTCCCGAAGGTGTTTCGAAGGAACAGCAGCGCAGTACGATCGACGCAGTTCGCGATCTGAACCAGGAACGGTTCATGGCGACGGGAGACGTCGAGATTGCTTCCCGTATCGCCTCGTATGAACTCGCCTACCGTATGCAGACGGCGGGTCCAGAGTTAATGGACTTCTCGAAGGAATCGCCGTCAACTCTTGAAATGTATGGGGTTAACCAGGAGACAACAAAGCAATTTGGGACTAATTGTCTCCTGGCTCGACGCATGGTCGAGCGTGGCGTACGCTTTGTCATGCTCATGCATGCGAGTTGGGACCAGCATACGAACCTCAACAAAGCTCTTAAGAAGAATTGCGATATCACGGACCAACCAACTGCCGCTTTAATTCGGGATCTAAAACAGCTGGGCCTTCTCGATTCCACACTCGTGGTCTGGGGCGGGGAATTCGGCCGCACACCAATGGTCGAGATCCGCAACACTTCGGACCCCGACAACGGGGGGCGCGACCATCATCCGAACGCTTACACAATGTGGCTGGCGGGCGGCGGTATCAAGCCAGGGACAACAATCGGCGCGACGGACGATCTTGGTTTCAAGATCACGGAAGATCCGGTTCACATTCACGATCTGCAAGCCACCATGCTCCACTGTCTCGGCATGGACCACACTCGCCTAACGTACAAACATATGGGCCGCGAATTTCGCCTTACGGATGTTGCCGGCAACGTAATGCAGAAAATGCTGGCATAAGAATTCGCCGACCAGCTTTGGGTGTACGGTTTTCCTCCGCATTGAGTCTAATGTTGGCGGGATTCGCCATGAGGAAACACGACAGGCCGGTTATCGTCGCAATTCACGACAGAGTATCTCGAGAGTCAACCTGCGAGTTCCTTAAAGAGGCCGGATTGCTGGTTATTGCCGCGCCAAATTGTCAGGCTGCGTTGAGCGCCTGTCGGTCAGCGTTGATGGATCCTGTGTTGATCGCCGAGATCCGTCTCCCCGATATGTGGGGACTCGATCTTGCGCGCGCAGCGACCCAATTTCACTTCAAGACCCTTGTCATCTGCGTCAGTGAGAAAGAATTGCGCCAGCAATGTCGGGACGAAATAAATGAGCGTGGATGGATTTGGATAAAAACATCTTCGCCTGAAGAGATCTTAAAAGTAATTCATGATACTTACGGCGCTGCCATTTCTTCCCGCCAACAGCCATCTCACGCGATAAGTGGCATACCCGCTGCCCGTCCACAATCACGAAATTGCGGTTAACCGGAATAAGAATTTACCGTTAGGTTGATGTAAAGTCTATCTTTGGTACGGCATCTGTTGTACCCATTTACCTAGCCAAAAGAGTCTCTACATCATGCGCTTGCGCCTCATGAGTGGTAGCGCTTTTTTAGTTCTATTCGTTCCGGCTTTTTGGGCAATGGAGCTTGGTGTTGTAGCGGATCCTGCGTCGCCAGTCGCTGTCGGGAATGTGGTTCGCTGGTATCCCTATGTCGAGAGTTCTGAAGGTCCCGTCTGGTACCGATTCAGAGTTCGGGTTCCAGGTGAAAGCCAGTTCCGGATGGCGCGCGATTTCAGTCCAAACTACATCTGGGACTGGATTCCAATTCAAGGCGAAGGCGCTTATGAGGTTGAAGTCACGGCGCGTCTGAGCGAAACCGGCGAAACCAGCACTACAATCCACTCTTACAATGTGGTTTCCCGCATTTCGGGAGACACTCCGGCGATCTCGCGCACACCGAACGAGCTTGTCCCTTTATATAGTGCGCCGCCCTGTCAGGCAGGAAGCCGTATGACCGTGACCTTCACCTCCCCTACGGGCGAGCGTCGCGCAACTGCTCCGATGGATTGCGTAGCGTCGCGCTCTATGAATAGTTATTTGGCCGGGCTCCGTCCGGAAACAGAATACAAGGTTCAACACACTATTCATGCTCCAGACGGATCGACTACCCTGGGTCCCGAATTACAGCTCACAACGGGAGCACTTCCTTTCAATCCTCCCCCGACGCGTCCGTTGGCTGGCTCCTGCAACACTCCAGGTGTCTTACTGCAGAATCGTCTGTTCGATTACAGCATAGCGACGGATATGTGCGGCAATGTGATTTGGTACATCGCAGAGACGCTGCAGTATCTTACACGTCCGCTGGCCGGTGGACAATTCCTGGCTCTGATCGAGAACCACGAAACAGATGACACGGGTCAATTGATGCGTGTGATCGATCTGGCGGGGAACACCATTCTTGAAACGAATGCCGCTCGTATCAACGAACAGCTTGACGCGCTGGGACGCAGCCGCATTACGAGTTTTCATCATGAGGCTCGTCGTTTGCCGAATGGCAAGTTTCTTGTGCTTGCAGGTAACGAAAAAATTCTGACTGATATACAAGGCCAGGGTGACGTGCCCGTCATCGGGGACATGATTCTCTTGCTTAACGCCGAGCTGGAAGTCGAGTGGGTTTGGGACGGTTTCGATCATCTGGACAATTCACGCATGGCGATTCTCGACGAGAAATGTACTCCACGCCAGGGCGGCTGTCCGGTAATGCGTCTGGCAACCCTAGCCAACGATTGGCTGCACGGGAACTCCCTCGCCGTCACTCCGGACGGAGGAATCCTCTACTCGGCGCGGCATCAGGACTGGATCATCAAGATCGATTTCGCCAACGGAACAGGATCGGGCGCGGTTCTTTGGCGCCTTGGCAAAGGTGGCGATTTCCAAATCCTTTCTGACGACCCAGACCCCTGGTTCTCTCATCAGCACGATGCCAGCATCGTGAACGGCGATGGTGTGCTTCTTTTCGACAATGGCAACACGCGCTATGCTTCGAACACCTCCATCCATAGCCGTGGCCAGATTCTGACCATTGACGAATCGGCTCGAACGGCTCGACTGACTTTCAATGCCGATCTTGGCGGTTATGCGCTGGCGCTTGGCTCGGCGCAGCAGCTACCGAACGGCAACTATCATTTCAACGCCGGATGGCTACCCAACATGCTGAGCCAAGCGCTTGAATACGACTCTTCCGGCGCGCTCCTCTCGCAATTGGAAGTACCGACGGCGCAATACAGATCGTTTCGAATGATCGACCTCTACACGCCGGAATAGCCGCCGCCCCAAATTGACCTTCTCTTCGTACCCCTCGGAGGGTATAGCTCCGCCTGCCGCGAACGAGGTACAATAATCCAGCCGTAGACAGCAGGAGCGGGTTTGGAGCAGCAAGCGGGGTTGGGTAGGCGCGCCTTTGTGCGCGCTCTGGGTGGAGTTCTATCATCGACTATTCTCGGCGGCCAAAGTCGAAAAGGGCCGAACATCATCGTCATTCTTGCGGATGACTTAGGGTACGGTGATCTCGGGTGTTACGGATCTTCGATTCCGACACCGAATCTCGACAAAATGGCGCGAGAGGGTACCCGACTGACGCGGTTCTACTCGGCTAGTGCCGTGTGTTCGCCGTCGCGGGCGGCGCTACTCACTGGTCGCTACCCGGCGCGATCCGGTGTCGTTAATGTACTGATGCCCAGCGCCAATTCCGGGCTGCAGACATACGAGCAGACAATCCCGAAAATCCTGAAAGAACAGGGCTACCGAACCGGCTGCATCGGCAAATGGCACCTCGGAACAGTACCGGGATGCACGCCGAATGTTCACGGCTTCGACGAGTACTACGGCGTACCTTACAGCAACGATATGTACCCGCTACCCGTCCTTCGGGATGCAAACGTTGTAGACGCTGCGCCGCGGCAAACCAGTCTCACCACACGATTTACCGATCAGGCGGTCGATTTCATCGGTCGTAGCAAAGAACGTCCATTCTTCTTGTATCTGGCGCATACCGCTCCTCACATACCTCTGGCCCCTTCCGAGCGCTTTGCCGGCAAATCCGAACTGGGTATCTATGGCGATGTGGTCATGGAACTCGACTGGAGCGTCGGTGAGGTTCTGAAAGCGGTGAAAGACAACGGCCTTGACGAGCAGACATTAGTGGTCTTCACCAGTGACAATGGCCCTTGGTATCAGGGCAGCACCGGCAATCTCGCAGGTCGAAAAGGATCGACTTACGAAGGTGGAGTTCGCGTACCGTGCATCGCTCGTTTCCCGGGAAGCATCCCGGAAGGCAGCGTGGCGGAAGGAATCGGCTCGACGATGGATCTCCTGCCGACTATTGCACGGTTGACAGGCGCAGCCTCCGGATCTGTCGACGGCGTGGACATCTGGCCGATGCTGAGCGGCGAGCGACCGTATATCGAACGCGAAATTCTGTTGTTTTTTGATAGTTGGAACGTGCAGTGTGTTCGATGGGGTCCCTGGAAACTGCACCTTTCCCGCTACAACACAAATCCGTGGACGGTGGATCCTCCAGGCGGCCGCCTCAATCTGCCGCTAGCCAATCCTGAGCTTTACCACGTCGACAACGACCCCGGCGAAAGCTATGATCGAGCTCCCGAGAAAAGAGAGCTAATCATCGATTTGCAGCGGCGCGTTGAGAACCTGCTCTCGTCGTTCCCACAACCGGTGCGCGAGGCGTGGCGCGAGACGCTGTCCAGGCGGGTGCAACAGACACCGGTGGGTTCGCTGCCACTTGTCGAAAACTAGCGAACCGGAGTAAGGCTTTTCAAATCCAATCCGGACGCCTGTTTGCCTGATGGCACAGGAATCTCGACATCGATGTTCTTGCAGATATCGCCGGAACAGGCTTGGCCCTGAATGCCGACTTTCGCCGGTCCCTGGCCCGCTCGCTTTGCCTTTGTGGCGAATACGGCGTCGCGTTCGAAGCCCCAACTGTACCAGCGAAGCTCAGGTTTCGAGAAATCCTTGGGTTCGCTTTGTAACCACGGGCCTGTCGGGTTCAGACCTTCTACGGTAATCTCAGTGCTCTTTTCAATGCCGAGCGACGGCTTGCCCTTAAGCTTTTCCTTCTGGCGCTCCTGGTTGTCCATCACGAATGTATGCCAGCCCGGCTCGATCGCCGCGCGGACGACGAGGTAATCCCCGTCCCACTGGGCACGATAGCTCAGGACGACCTTACCGTCATGTGTCACTTCGGCGGCCTGAGCCGCTATAGCCAATAGCAATAAAGACCAGCGTAGCGTGTTCATCATTTTCTAAAACTCATTCGGAATGTTTTCACCGGCATCTGGAATCGCTTCCCGTCACGGAGGACATCGACGGTTACGGAATCGCCGGCAGTCTTTCGCAGGCGGATGTAGAGCTCAGCCGTATTCGCGTGCTCATCACGCTGGACACCATCCACACCGAAAATGATATCGCCGACTCGTAAGTCATGGCTTTTCATGGTCTGGGCGAAGCCATCCACGTGGCTTACACGGCTCGCAAATCCATCCACCGGGAGATCGTTTTGTTTCTTTTCGTTGTCGGTCAGCGGACGGGACTCAAAGTAGGCTCGTGGATCAACCGTGAGTTGGCGATAGCGGATGTCCGTCAGCCACCAGCGCGGCGGTAACGCTATCGCCAGGTCGAAAGGCGCTCCATCGCGTTGGACGGTGAGTTGAATCTGTTTGGAATCGCGCGGAACCTTGTCGTAGCGATACTGCAGATCAGCAAACGTCCAGACCGGTGTCTTCTCGATCTTGGCAATTGTGTCACCGGGTTTCATCCCAGCTGCGCTCGCCGGTCCTTGCGCATCTTTTACGACCAATCCTTTTGGTATGTCGAGATTGATGCCGATCGTCTTCAGATTCGGCGAACGGAACATCTCGGAGAGCTTATCGAGTTTGCCTTCCTGTTCGCGCAACTGCAACTGGAAGTCGCCGATCAGATGGCATTCCACGCACACGTTTCGAGCGAAAGTCCTCTCTACCAATAGCGGATTCTCGCGAGGCAAAACCGGTTTCGGTCGTGGCGTGCGCTCAATCTTGCCTGCCTTGTAATCCTCATGGAGTTCCACGCCCTTTTTCAGTGCAAGTTCCAGGCTGTCGAGGCTTAAATGGCTGTCTTGCGAAGTGGAATCGCGGCCGCCATAGCGCGTATAAATATGCTCGTCCGCATTCATGAGAAAGAAGTAGAGCGTGTTGTAACGATCGTAGTCGAATAGACCGACGTCGACGTTATCCATCCGAGGGATGCGCACGCACACGTACTGCGTCATCAACTTGCCGCGGGGTGAGGTTTTCGGTGACAGCACAACCTGTGCGTCAAAAGTACGACCGGCGATTCAAGCCTCGCAGCGGAACTCGAGGAAGATCGGCTTATTCGTTCGCTTCGCTTCCTGAACCGCTTTCTCGTAATTGTCGAACCAGTCGATCGTATCTTCGTCCTGGGCAGGCGAGGGCGCCGCGCTAAATAACGACAAGCCTATGATCGCTGCCAGAACAAAACGCCAACGAGTGTGCATACAGACTATGGTAAAACGACGCATTTTCAGTCTTGTGGGGCAGACGTCCACGTCTGCGGCGGGTCTCCAGACCCGCATTCCGCAGAGATTTCCTGGAGCATACGCGGACTATCAAGGAGGTGGACTTTTCGAGGCGACGACTTCCTCATCGCTACGCGATCGGGCAACCGCTGTTCGTGACATTTCGTTTGCATGGCAGCCTGCCGGCTGGCCGGCAGTTTCCGCCCGAGTCCATGACCTCCGGCCAAGCCTTCGTTGCCATGGACCGACTGCTCGACGCCGGTCGCTTTGGAGCTGTCTATCTCCAGCGGCCGGAGATTGCCAGAGTCGCTCGCGATTCTATTCTGCACTGTGCGATGGCGGATTATGATCTGCATGCATGGGTAATCATGCCCAATCACGTGCATATGCTCATTACACCACTGACGAATGTCCCTACCTTCCTCCGCCGGCTGAAAGGCTACAGCGCTCGCCAGGCGAACAAACTGCTGGGCCGGGCGGGGCAGGCGTTTTGGCAGGATGAGAGCTACGATCACTTGGTCGAGTCGGCACAGGAATTTCGAAACATTGAAAGATACATTGTCAGTAATCCGGTCAATGCTGGCCTTGTCGAGGAGTTCGAAGCCTTTCCCTGGTCCAGTGCGGCTCGTGCGTGATAGAGAAGACCGGACCTGGAGGTCCGGCGCAGACGTGGACGTCTGCCCCACAAAGTAAGTGGCATAGCCTCTAGTCTCCCACTGCGGGAGAAGGCTGAGGCTCGGATGAAGGCGAAGCAGGACTGCTGAGATACCACATACGCTTGACCCACGTGGCTAGATCGTCAAATAGCTCGTAGTAGACGGGCAGCACGATGAGTGTGAGGGCAGTTGAGGATATCAGTCCACCCATCACAGTACGGGCAAGCGGGAAATAGCGCAGTTCGAAAATGCCGCTGGTTCCGAACGCCAGTGGAACTAACCCAAGGATGGTTGTACAGGCCGTCATCAGGATGGGCCGGAATCGCTCGCGGCAGCCCTCGAGCACGGCTTCGTGACGCGGCAGTCCTCGCTTGCGCAGATTGTTGATGTGATCGATCAACACAATCCCGTTATTGACCACAACGCCGACTAACACCATAAGGCCGATCTTAGCCATCAGGTTGTTTGGCGTGCCGGTAAGTATCAACGTACCGACCACTCCGACCATCGCGAAGGGCAGTGAGAGCATGATCGAAAACGGATGCGAAATCGACTCGAACAGCGACGCCATCAGGAAGTAGACCATGGCGAGAGCGAACAAGATATTGAAGAGAAACTCGTTATCTTCCTTTTCCTCGCGCTTGGTCCAGAAGCCATAGCTCCAACCATATCCTTGCGGGAAGGCGAGAGTATTCATGACCTCCGAAACGATCTTCTTACCTTCTTCTTTTTTCTCGCCGCCATAGACGACGAACATCATTGTGAACGTCCGGCGATCCTCACGCCGAATGTTCCCGGGAGTTTTGACGATGTCAAGCTTGGCCACCTGCTGAAGCGTGACATCGTTGCCATCCGGACCCGTACCAACGACGATCGACCGCAAATCCTGCAGGTCGTTCCGGTCGCTAGCCTGGAGTCTCATCCAGATGTCGACTTCTCCTTCGGAAGTACGATAACCGCGAATCTCCTGGCCACGAACAACGATACCTAAGATACTCGCGAGAGATTGGGACGAGATATTGTACTTTTTCGCCAGGTCGCGATCGAGTCGGATCTGTACTTCCTGCCGGCCTTTATCGGAGTCCGTATGGATCTCATTGAAACCGGGTCGCGAACGTAATCGCGTACGGGCTTCGGTGGCGAACTCCTGCAGTTTCGAGGGGTCATCACCGTAGATATTCACACCCAGCCAGTTCTGGTTCTCGGCGCCCTCCTGCTGACCCAGCTTGATGCTCGCTCCGGGCACGACCGGGAGATTCTTGGCCATATCTTTGCGCACGTTCTTGAGTTCTTCGAGTGTGACCTTCTCTTTGTCGAACGATACCTGGGTGTGCGCGCTATTGTTGTTGAACCAGGTAGAGACGTCTTTGATCTTGAACTTGTCCTTGTTGTCGAGCAGGTACTTCTCGACCGGACCGACGTAATCGCGTTCGATCTTGGCGTAGTGGAAGTTTTCTGAGAATTCGTATTGGATCGTCAGATCCTGAAGATCCTGCGCTTCAGGAGAATTGTCAGGGATCTTCTTGAGGTTCATGAACGCGATCGTCATCATGATCGGAACGATGACGAAGCCGACGGTGAAGGGATGTCGAACCGACCAACCCACCGTTTTCATGTACCCGTCGCGCAACTTGTGTTTGCGGTTCTTATCCCCGACGAACGCGATATGTTTCTCGGGTAGGAACTTCGCAACCGCCAGTGGGATGAGTGTCAGCGAAATGAATAGTGAGCACAGCAGAGCGAGGATGATTGAGGTTCCCGTATCCGCAAGCCAGATCGATAAGTTCGTCTTCTTCCCGAAGACCAGCGGAACGAAGATTATGATTGATGTCAGAGTAGCTGCGACGACCGCGCTGAGGACTTCCTTCGTTCCCACAATCGCTGCGGTCACGCGGTCCATTCCACTCTCGATCTTTTGATAAATGGATTCGAGGACGACGACCGCGTTGTCCACCAGCATGCCCGCAGCGAGCATCAGACCCATCATGGAAAGCACGTTCAACGTCTTCCCCATCAGGTACATGAATCCGATGGTTCCCACCATGGAGAAGGGAATCGCGAAGCCGATGACCAGCGTTGGGGCCAGCCTGCGCAGGAAGACAAACAGGATAAAGACGGCCAGGCAAGCGCCGATGATTCCGGCTTCCAGCAATCCATTGATGGATTTGGTGATTTCCTTTCCCGCATCCCACCATAGCTTGATGGTTGTCCCTTTCAGGGCGGGATCCTTCTCGATTTCTTCGATTTTCTCGCGAATCTTTGCAACCGTCTCGACGGTGTTCGCTTGAGAAGTTTTACGAATATCGATGCCGACGGCATGTTTGCCGTTCAAGTGGCGACCACTGTCCGAAGAGGCTTGTCGTATACGATGTCGGCAATATCTTGTAGTTTCAGACCGCGGCCGTCGGCCGGGAACTGTCTAATGTCTTCGAGGTCTCGAATGACTCCACGTGTGATCGCCTCATACCGGCTGTAGCTATCTTCAACACGGCCGAGAGACACGTTTAAATTGGCATTGTCCAGTCGGCGGAAAAGTGATCCTACGTCCACCCGATGCCGCTTGACGTCATCCAGACGAAGATAGATATCGACTTCGCGCCTTGCAGCGCCAAACAATTCGACTTCCGCTACTCCGGGAATGCGCTCGATCGGCTTCTTCACCTTCGCTTCGAGCAGATCGTATGCGTTTCGAAGATCGATACCTCGAGGAGAACTGAGCCACCGATGATCGGTTCGTCGTTCGTACTCCAACTCTGGATAGCAACGCGTTGCACGTCGTTCGGCAGTTCCGTGCGAATACCGTCAACCTTCTCCCGCACATCCGCGAGGATCATGTCGACGTTCTGACCCCATTCGAGACCGATGCTCACATTCGCGCCATCGTCGCCCGATCGCGATTGCAACCTTTGAACATTAGGCAATGTGCTAAGCGCTTCTTCGACCGGTTTTGCGATCGACTCCAAGACTTGACCGGGAGTCGAATTGGGGTAGGGAACGAAGACGTTGACGAACGGGAAGCTGATATCCGGTGTCAGGACGATTGGAATCCGGCTGATCGATACCCCTCCCAAAACCATAAAGGAGGCGAAGATCATCAGAATCGTGACCGGATGCTCGATGGAGAATTTTGCCAGGCGCATTCCTACGACCTGCTTCTCTTCGCTCGATTTGACGGCTGGCTCGACGGCGTTTTCCGGTTCGTTTACGTCCCGCATCGGTTCGTCCATACCTCAATCACCCGCAGTTTCTGTAGCCGCGCCTTCGATGTACGGAGACTCACGACGTGCTCTCTCCGTAGCCGGAACATCTCCCGGATATCGCTTGCGGTCCAGAATCTCATACATAACGGGGATGAAAATCAGCGTCAGCATGGTCGAAAACACCATGCCACCGATCACGGCAATCGCCATTGGCGACCGGATCTCCGCGCCTTCGCCCCATCCAAGCGCCATTGGTACCAGACCCAATACGCTGCTTAGCATCGTCATCAAGATTGGCCGCATGCGCACTTCACCTGCTGTCTTCAGCGCTTCCCGTTTCGAATATCCTTCGTCGCGAAGCTGATTCGTGTAGTCAATGAGCACAATCGCGTTATTGACGACAATACCGATCAGAATGATGACTCCGAGCAAAACCATTACGCTGACCGTGGTGCCGGTGACGAGCAAGGCAAAAACAACCCCGACCAAACCGAACGGAACGCTAAAGAGAATGATTAGCGGGTGCATGAACGATTCGAACTCGGAGGCCATCACCAGGTAAACCAGGAACACCGCGAGCGCGAGAGCAAACGCAAGACTGTTGTAGGAGGTGTTGAGCTCTTCGTTCTGACCACCCAGTTGTATGGTGACCTCGGCAGGCAAATCAGCGCGGATGCGCTGGATTTCGTTGCGAATCTCATTGGTGACGCTAGTTAGATCGCGGCCGGAAAGATTCGCAGACACGACAGCGGCGCGCTGCGAACGAATTCGACGTACTTCACTCGGACCGCGGCCAACTGTCACGTCCGCCAGCGAACCAAGACGAATCGGTACGCCGCGGCTCGATGCTCCGGGTCCTGATGATGTGTTCGCGGCAGGCTGCTCTGACCGAGCCGGTGTAAGCGCCGACTGGCTGCTGGAGGGTTGTGCGCCGAACTGATTGTTGCTGTTGCCTGCCTGAGAAACCGGCGCCACCGGTTGGGCATTCTGTTGCCGCTGCTGACCTTGCTGACCAGGTTGGCCTTGCGAGGGCACATTGATCAGAAGGTTCTGAATGCTCTCGATCGTATTCCGCTGGCTTTCATCAGCGCGAACGAGAATCTCAATCTGCTTGTCATCTTCGCGATACCGCGTGGCGACGTCGCCGCGAACTTTGCTGCGAACGGCATTCGAAACTTGATTTTCATCCAGTCCGAGACGCGCGAGCTTCTCACGATCGAATCGAACCTGAATCTCGGGGTTGCCAAGCTCCGTACTGGTTCGAATGTCGTTTAAACCGCGCAGTGTCTGCATTCTCGAGGCAATCAGGTCTGCAGTTTTGCGTTGGAGTTCGAGATCGTAGGCATAGATCTCGACTTCCACCGGTGTCTTCACACTGAAGAGCGTAGGACGGCTGAAAGTGAAGGCTAACTCGGGATACTGCTGGAGCGCTGTTCGGATCCGAGTAATCGTCCGGGCTTCGGCTTCCTTGTCGTGCTTATTCTTCATCACGACATAGAGCTGAGCAACGTTTTCTTCTTTCGATTCGCGGGCAAATTGATTCTTGTTGCTACCGCCAACACTCGAGAAGACAGCCCGCACTTCCGGATACTGCATGACGTCCTGTTCAATCTGACGCATCATGCTGTTGGTCTGCGGCAGCGCCTTGCCTTCGGGTAAGCGAACTTCGAATTGAAACTCGCCCTGGGTTAGCGAAGGAATCAACTCGGCCCCGAGTTGGCTTCCGATATAGCCGGCCGTAGCAAGGAGCGCGACGGCCGAAAGAACAACGAGCGCCTTATGGTCGAGGGCGACTTCGACGGCCGGTTTATAGAACCTGCTAAACCGGAGATACACAGCCTCAAACGCATCGAGCGCAGGATTGACGATCTTGTTGACGCCTCTTCCGACAGCGCGGACAAGCGCGTCTCAAGTCAGTCAGCACGACAGCCGATAGATCGCGAAACAGGAACTTCGATGCGACGCCCCACTTGCCTTCAATCCAACGTGACGTCAGTTGAAGACGGCGAACGATGGGTTTCTCGCTGAGAGGGCGCTCGGGCCGTACTCTTCCTACGGTATGGTCTTCGAACTTCCTTCGAGCCTGGATAGCGAGGATCATCGGCGTTAGGGTAAAGCCAACGACGAGCGATACCAGTTGGCCGTAAGTAATCGTGAGGGCCTGATCGCGAAACAACTGACCCGCGATGCCAACGACAAAGATAAGCGGAAGGAATACTGCGATGCTTGTGAAGGTGGATGCGACCATCGCCGCGGCTACTTCCTTCGTTCCACGATAGACGGCTTCCCTTGTCGGCAAACCGCTTGTCTTCTTACGATGGACCGCTTCGAGGACAACAATCGAGTTGTCCACCAGCATGCCAACCGCGAGCGCGACTCCGCCGAGCGACATCAGGTTCAGGGAAATACCGGTCTGATACATCAACCCGAAGGTGCCTAGAATCGAAACCGGAATCGTGAAACCGATGATGAGCGTGCTCTTGAGATCGCGCAGGAAGAGGAAAAGAACAAAGATTGCCAGGAAACCGCCGATGATAGCCGAATCGAGCACGTCATCGATCGCCATCTTGATGAACTCAGCCTGGTTGAAGACGATCTGATACTCGACTCCCTTCGGCATCAGGTTGGCTTTTTTGAGCGAATCGAGTTTCTGCTGAACGCCCTCAGAGACCGTGACCGTATTTGCGTCAGCTTCTTTGTAGATTGCAAGCTCGACGCTCTCTTTGCCATTGAGGCGCGCTATGATTTCACGATCCTTGGTTCCCCGATAGACATGAGCGACATCGGACAGGATAATCCGGCGGCCGCCCTGATTGCGAACGATGATGTTGCTGATTTCTTCTACCGATTTGAACTGGCTGAGGATTCGAACGAGGTAGTTCGCATCGAGATCGTAGAGGCTGCCCGACGCCTGGTTCAGGTTCTCCTGCTCGAGAATGCGTGTGATATCAGCAATGGGAATCCCGAGTTCGGCGAGTTTCTTTTCGTCGATCTCAATCCGGATCTGCTCTTCAAGTCCGCCAATGACTTTGATTGCGGCTACGCCCGTTGTCGATTCGAGGAGTTTCTTCAGTTCTTTGTCGGCAGAATAGCGAAGCCGCGCCAGGCTCATGTCCTTTCCGGAAAGCCGGAGGCGCATGATCGGGTCATAGGAAGGATCGAACCTGAGAAGAACGGGCCGCTTGGCGTCTCGAGGCAACTGGACGACGTCGAGTTTCTCGCGGGCTTCGAGGCTCGCGCGGTCCATCTTCGCGCCCCATTGGAACTCGAGCACGACTTCCGATTGGCCCGACCGCGAGACGGAACTCAGCCGCGTCAATCCCGGAAGAACGCCGACTGCTTCTTCGATCGGCCTGGTGATCAGGCTCTCGACCTCTTCGGGCGCTGCGTCCTGGTATTCCGTCTGAATCGTTATCGTCGGATAGGCGATGTCAGGAAGAAGGTTCAGGGAGAGGCGATCGAGAGAAATGTAGCCGAAAAGGCTGATCGCAAGCAGGAACATCGACACCGTAACGGGTCGATTGATGGCTCCTTTAATCATGTTGAGAGAGCCTCCGTGCTAGACGCCGGTCGAGGGCTTTGCAGCGCTTTCGGTTTGCCGCGAAAGGACTTTGATCTTGCCGCCTTCTTTGAGAGCGCCCTGGCCTGCCACGACAACGCTTTGACCGGGGCTCACACCATTGCGGATCTCGACGATTCCTTCGCGTTGGTATCCGAGTTCGACCTTCATGCGCTTGGCGGTATCGTTTTGCGCGATGTAGACGTAATTCTGTCCGTCTTCCTCGATCAGCGCCCGCTTCGGAATTACGATGGCGTCTGACTTGGTATCGGTGCGGATGTCGACACGAACAAAAGCGCCGGGACGGAAGCCGGGCTTCGGTTCGATTGTGACGGTTACCTTCACGGTTCCGCTCGCTTGATCGACGATCGGGCTGAGACGTTCGACACGGCCGGGAACGGTGGCGGTGTCGTCGCTGCCCAGCCGAACGGTCACTGACTGGCCGGGGCGGACGCTCCGTGTGTCGCGTTCAGATAGATGCACATCGGCATAAAGCGGCGAGAAAGAGCCCAGGTTGAAGAGGTTATCGAGCGGTCGTAAGCGCTGACCGACATTAACCGTGCGTGCCGTGACGAATCCGGCGAATGGAGCCCTCACTTGCGTACGCGACAGTTCGAGCTTGCTTTGCGCGATTTCAGCTTCGAGTTCCCGGACTTTATGCTGGAATTCCTTCTCTTCGGACACTGCGCTGCGTTCGTCGTGCGTCAATTCCTCCAGCTTGTACCTGTATGTCGCGACTTCTTTATCGCTGACAAGCCCTTCTTTGCGCGCTTTTTCATACCTTTCAAACTCGGCTTGCGTGTGCCCGATCTGCGCAAGCGACTTTTGCTGCCGGATTTTCGCCTTGTCCATCTGCAACTCGCGCCTGGGCCAGCTTCTCCTCGGAAAGCTGCAGTTTGATGCGAACTTGCGTGTCATCCAGCAAACACAAAACTTGATCTTCCTTCACAAAGTCGCCTTCCTCGGCAAGCACTTTCTGAACAATGCCTTCGGCTTGAGTGGCGACCATCACCTCACGCAATGCTCTCAAATTGGCGGTAGAGGAGAGAAAAGCTGCAATTTCACTACGTTTTACGAGCGCCAATTCAACCGGAGTACCATCTTTTTCCTGCTTCTTGTCCTTGTCGCCGGTTCCTTTAGCCTGAGCGACGGACCCGAACCAGCTTGGCTTTGTTTTGTAGGCGTAATAGCCGCCGCCGGCCAACGCCAATAGCGCTAGCAGGCCGTAGACCTTAACGCGCAGACTCATGTGGCTCTCCTTCTTTTTGCTGTTACAACGCGGCGCATGATCCGCATTGCAGGTTCCGTGCCGCTGCCGCCCAGGGGATTCCGACTAGATCTTGGGGATTAGTCGATCTTAGCAAGTTCAGACGCTTGCAACACCGGGCTTGTTCCCGTATACGTAATAGACTGAAGATAAGTTCCAAAGTTAGGCCGAAAATCTCGCAACAATTGTGGCTCCGTATGCGATGTAACCCAACTGTGGCGCCATTGGCACACTCCACCTGTAATTTCTGACTAGACTGAAAGAGATACCCCATGAATTTCAAATTCGCCGCCACCCTGATTCTGTGCGTTCTGTCCCCGCTGTCTGCGGCTGAACCGAAGCGCGCCAAAAACGTCATTCTTTTCCTGGCGGACGCAGGTGGAATCCCGACGCTGAATGCCGCCAGCATCGTTGCACACGGCGCTCCACAGAAGCTGTTCATCCAGAGTTGGGGGGCGGTAGCGCTGTCAGACACGTCAGCGTCTTCGTCCTGGGTGACGGATTCTGCTGCGGGAATGACAGCGATTGTCACTGGAAAAAAGACTCGGAACGGCGTCATCAGCCAGGGTCCCGATGTCATTCGTGGGAAGCAGGATGGCACGAAACTGAAGACGATTCTTGAGTATGCCGAGGAGCGAGGTTTGTCGACGGGGGTGCTGTCGAACGTCAATATCGCTGATGCTACTCCGGCAGCCTGCTATGGTCATGCGAACGACCGCAGTAAGCATGGCGAGCTGTTCCTCGAGATCTTTTCGCCCCGATTCGGCGACGGAGTCGATGTGGTTTTCGGACCTGGCCGTAAGCGAATTTGGGAATCGGCGTCCGGAATTGGGAAAGACATTGATGCCGTCGCTAAAGAAAAAGGACGTATCGTTTACGCCGATCTTAACGACGTCCCGCAAGATGCCAACCGGGCGCTGGCGGTTCTACCAGGACCCATTGACCTGAACGCAGCCGCCAAGATCGCGCTCAAGAAGCTGGCTCGGAACCCAAAAGGCTACTTCCTGATGATTGAATCCGACGCCCATACCGACGATCCCGAGGCCGGGCTT
Organism: Bryobacteraceae bacterium; assembly: GCA_963844855.1. GTDB lineage: Bacteria > Acidobacteriota > Terriglobia > Bryobacterales > Bryobacteraceae > DASQDN01. The sequence continues at coordinate 94,649 of CAWJQP010000009.1, read as the reverse complement.
TCACGGCTGATCGCCTTTGACAAGTTGATCAAGGAGATCGCCGAAACGGTCAATCTGGACGAGACGCTTCTGCTCTTCACGGCCGATCATTCGTTTGACCTGCGCGTTCGGGCCGGGAATGCGACCGAATCCCTATTGAAAGGCGCCGCCGAATGGAAGCTGGATGCGGCTTCGGACAAGAAGAATGTCCGGCTGCCGTACCTGCGTGTCGAAGGCTCGCACACCGGGGAAGAAGTTCTCGCTACAGCGAAAGGACCGGGCGCGGAACTCGTGACTGGCTTTATGCCAAATACGCGTTTGTTTGAGATCATGATGGCCGCCTACGGTTGGACCGGAACGACGACTGCTACTCCCGAATAGATCGCGCAACGATGGCGCCCACGGAGTAGAGCGCCATACGCCCCGCCGCCGCGATGCCGGGCGGCTCCCATCGAAAGCCAACGTAAGCAGCAAACATGAGGCGCCTGTGTGTTTGATTTCGTTTCCAGGGAGCGGTGGCTACATTTTCCTTTTCATCTGTCCGCAAACGCGAGGAAACTTACCGACGGAAAAGGCGACGCGTAACGTCGGGCCAGAATTCAGCGAAAGCGTTGCCAGCCATGCGACCGGACACACCAAACAGACAGCGGATGAGCGTATCATCAAACGATCTCTGGCTTTCCACTCGCCACGCGTTCGAGAGTACGTTGTTGCCCACTATAGCGCTGTAACGGGCATACGCCGGCCGCAACCGGCCATCTCGGCCAGCAGCTACGAACGTCATCTTGATTATGTGCCGGAGGCGCTCCCTGAAGGGCTTCCCTTCCGCACGGAAATACCGCGGGTCTTCTCCCCATGCGGTGCCGAGACCAACCTCGATCGCGTTGCCTGTCGAGACTCCGGTAAGGCGCATGCCATAGCGCTTGCCGAACCCCTCCCAGGTGGGCCCGTATTCAGGTGGATTGTTAAAAGCTGTGCTCCAGCCAGAAGATACGACGCCACCGGCTAGACTTTGCGGGCCAACCGTTGAGACGGCGAACCATTGGAGGCGTTCCGTGCCCGTAATAGGCGAGTAGTTAGTAATCGCGGTCGCGGATGGTGATTGGGCCATCAAGGGCCACGCAGTTATTAACAGGTAAACGAGAAAGGTTGCAAGTCGCATTCTTATCAGAGGGTGACACTGGCGATTCTGCCGAACAGTAGTTCTCTGCGGCAACAGAGCTCGCACAATGGAGGACGGCTGGAGAGCTAAATCATTTCACGGCGAGACGACGGGCAGAGTCTGCGCTTCTCCATAGCGGTTCTTTGTTTTACGATACGCCCATGGCCCCTTGGATCAGGGATATAGGGGCAATCGTGCCCAATAACTTCGAGGCTTACGTAAGAGTCTTCCACCTGGCCGCAGACAGCAACAACGAGCCGATGCGGTAGGGGCTGAGGTGGCAGCAAAGTCCGGTCGAATCATGATGCATCGACTTGCCCAATCACGCCACCAATCGCCCGTCAGTCACTGGCGTCAACCCTGCCATGAGTGAGCCAGAAACCGGAAATTTGGCGGCATTTGTCGAAGGTGCTGTGCCACCAGAGCGCGCTTTCGGATACTCGGATGAAGTTCCTGAATTCATACGCGCGGCAGTGATTGCGTTAATCTCGAGTCGATCTGCCCGGACGCGATTATCTGCTGGTCGAGGGACCGCTGGAAGGCGCGACTGACGTCGGGCGGTACCTGACGAGGACCACTTCCTGCCACAATGACCCAAACTTTTCTGGCCGGAGCATCACGCCTGGGATATTGCATCCGAGATCGGCCTGTACTGCACGCTCGTCGGCGGGTCGCTCGCGCTGGCCGACAGTGGTTTGGCAAACCGGGCGCTTGAAGCGTGGCGTGTGTTTTCCAGACAATCCTGCACCAGCGACAGTGAGGAGTTCAACCGACAACCTGAGCATCCGAAAAAGTGAACAGAATTCCCAAAACGGCAACTTGGCGGTAACGCCTGTACCCTTTTGACTAGCTGTGGAATGAGATAGATCATTAGGCAGCTCGGCCGCCAGACGGGAGCGCCGCGGTAACGCCTGCGAAGGGTTTCGTAAGCGCCAAGAACGGAGTTGCGCCTCGCTTGGTTGGTTCGTAGTCGAAAGTCCCGTGGGGAGTTTGCGCCATCTGAGCGCCTGTACAGGGCCGACGTTGACTACGACTGGCTGACGTCTGAAGTAGGAGGTGTCTGTGGCGTCTGAGTTCGCTTTCTTTGTTGGCGTGGATTGGGGAACGGAATCGCATCAGATCTGCGTCATGGACCTGGAAGGCAAGATCATATGCGAGAAAAGCGTTGAGCACAGCGGTGAGGCGATCAATACGTTCTTATGTTTTCTGGATACGCTGACGCGAATGCCGCCGGCGCAGATAGCGATTGCGATCGAAGTGCCGCGCGGTCCGGTAGTGGAGTCGCAACTATGCCGTTTTCGCGGTGAACCCGAAACAACTCGATCGATTTCGAGACCGGCATACGGTTGCCGGGGCGAAAGACGATCGTCGGGACGCATTTGTGGCGGCAGATTCTCTGCGCACCGACCGGCATTGCTTTCGGCGAGTCATGTCGGACGACCCTGTGGTCGTACGCATTCGTGAACTGTCACGTAGCGAGGAGAGTTTTTCTGGTGATCTAGTCCGTGCGGTCAATCAGCTGTACCAGTTGTTGTTGCGCTATTACCCACAGTTGCTGCAGTTGTGCCCGCACCCGCATGAACCTTGGCTGTGGGCCCTGCTCGAATTGACGCCGACGCCGCAGCGGGGTGCCCGTATCACTGTCGCTCGACTAAGACAGTTGCTGTCAAAGCATCGGATCCGGCGCTGGACCGCAGAGCAGGTACGTGAAATCCTCAACGCGCCAGCGCTGCCGTTGTCACCGGGGACAGCCGAGGCCGTCAGTGAGCACGCATTGTTGCTGCTACCGCATCTGCGTGTCATTCACGCACAGCGAAAGCAGCTTGCCGGCAGAATGCAGGACCTGATGGACGAATTGGAAGCTTCCGCTGCACGATCTGATTCGCATGAGCACCGCGACATAGTGCTGCTTCTCTCTTTGCCAGGCATAGGACGCATAGTTGCCGGCATGATCATCGCCGAAGGCTCAGGGCCAATAAAAGAACGCGATTACCACCCCTTGCGAGCATATGGCGGCATCGCACCGGTTACACGGCAGAGCGGCAAAAGCAGGCAAGTCAGCATGCGATACCGATGCAACGGACTGTTGCGCAATGCGTTCTATCACTGGGCTCGCATTAGTGTTCAGAACGACGCTCGCAGCAGAGCGCATTTTGACCGACTCAGGCAAGCAGGACATAACTATAACCGCGCTCTCAGAGGTGGGCAGACAGGCTACTTGCTGTGCTGATCGCGATGCTCAGGAGCGGACAGGCATACGATGCAAACAGACGCTCGTCGGCCGCCGCCGCGTGATCTGTGCTAACAGCCAATGATCACGCCGGCATTACACAGCGTAACTTTCAACGATGATTGCAGGACCCTGAAGTGTTCCCGTCGGAGATGGGATGAGATGGCCTGGTCGCATCGAAGTGCAGTAATCTCGGCAATGTTGATTACGCACCGCAGTGCAAAGGAGGCCAGGATTGAAGAAGAAAGACACTCGCCATAGCCTGAAGCAGAAGTCAGTCCGGGGCATGAGAGGGATAACGATCGGATTGGATCTCGGCGACAAGACCAGCCGCTACTGCGCAATTGACAGCAATGGTCAAATAGTGAGCCAAGGTGGGGTGGCCACGACCCGTACAGCTATGCGCGAGAAGTTCAGTGGGTTGGAGCATTGCCGGATTGCATTGGAAGTAGGGCCGCACTCCCCCTGGGTGAGTCGCCTGCTAGCAGAATCTGGGCACGAGGTAATCGTCGCCAATCCCCGTCAGTTAAAGCTGATCACTGAAAGCAGCCGAAAGTGCGACCCTGTCGATGCAGAGACGCTAGCGCGATTGGCGCGAGTGGATCCGGTGCTGCTTCGGCCCATTCGTCATCGAAGCGAACATGCGCAGATGGACCTGATGGTAATTCGAGCTCGCGCTGCATTAGTGGTGGCGAGAACATCGCTGGTTAATACTGTGCGAGGACTCGCGAAGTCCGTGGGCGAGCGACTGCCCAAAGTCGACGCCGAGGCTCTCGATATAGAAGATGCGAAAGCACTGCCGGATGCCTTGCGCGAGGTGCTCAAGCCGATCTTGCAAAGCATAGAGCAATTGACGGTCAAGATTAAAGCGGCCGACAAAGAACTCGAGCAGATCGCCCGGACTCGTTATCCGGAAACCAAACTGCTGATGCAGGTCAGCGGAGTGGGAACCTTGATCGCTCTGACGTTTGTGCTGACAGTGGAGGACAATACCAGATTCCGCAAGAGTAGGGATGTAGGTTGCTTTCTTGGACTACGGCCGCGGCGTGCTGACTCCGGCGAACACCGGCCGCAACTGCCAATCACCAAAGAAGGTGATGTGTACTTGCGCGCGCTTCTCGTCCAGGGGGCACACTGTATTTTGAGCCGGCAAGGGCCGGACACGGACCTGAAGCGATGGGGTACGCGAATCGCTGGCGGCGGAGGGAAGAATGCGAAGAAACGAGCAATTGTCGCGGTAGCGCGGAAGCTGGCGGTATTGTTGCATCGACTGTGGACGACGGGCGAGGTCTACGAGCCGCTGCGGAATAGCAACACGCATCCCGTTGCTGCATAGAAGATCAGGTTTGTTTCTATTGCAGATCGCCGAGTTCGGGTGACTGCGGACGTGGCGGCGGAGCCATTGCTCTGATATTCAGACAATGAGCTCGAGCCTGGAGATGGCAGCACCCGACAAATCGAGGACCCCAAAAGGCACCGGGCAAACCAGAGTGCGGATGGAAGCAGGGCGATACGGCGGCTACGAGCGAAACGGCCAAGACTAGGAACGATGATCGTTGCTGAATAACTACTTGATGAAGCGACAGCAGCGAATCACTTAGAAAGGGTCAGGAGCTGATAGTGCGATAACACACGAGGTTGAAGGATGTCTCAAGAGGAGATCTCCCTTCGCCTTCCTCGATTTTACGTAAGGCATTGGCCGGAGCCCGTCAAGGCTGATACGAGCGCGCCTTCGGCGCGGCCTTGACCGTCTCCGATCCAATGCCCAAGAATCCTGGGAAGAAGGCGAAGGGAGCAGCGCGAAAGGGGTTGACACGCCGGGCCATCTCATGGAAGCCGCCCGTCGCATAAGTTGCTGGCCGGAACGGCGCGGAGCTGGCAAGGGCGCGCCTGCCTTTGGCGCGGCGAAGCGGACCCTTGTCCAGCGAGCACCGTTCTGGCCTTCGGACAACTTCGACGGGCGGCGCAGCGGAAACCGTTCCCGTTAGTGGGCTCTGAGCTCTTCCTCCCGCTGTTCGCACCATGTCACACGCAGCCACCACGAACAACCAGCCCATCGCCTGCAGCATCCCTTTCGCGCTTTCAGCAAATGGACCGCATGCTGCCTTTCGGCATTGACAAATAGTGGGGAGTCCGTTCTTCGAGCACGATCGATAAAACGCTAGGCGACAAGCCCTGACTTATGTGCCCCCTTGCGTCCCTCAGCGGCGTTTCGGGACAGATGGCGTTAAACCGGTCAGCGAACCACAGCGTCCTTCTGTGTGCACGCTCCGAGGAGAGACATGGAAGTCGAAGCTATGTCACAATCCTTCAATGCCATTTACCCAGAACTTAGTGAATGGATCTCCGCTCGCAAGACGAATGAGGTTAAATCGGAGACTGCTTCTTCAGGCTTTGGCAGTAAGTCTGGTCGGCGCGAGATTGGAAGCGAGTTCGCAACCCAGCAATCCCGGAAAATCATGGCAGCGATTCCCTAATCCCGAGTCGGCGGGATTCAGTTTATCGGCGTTACAAGCGATGGAGCAGAATCTCTATGGAAGACCGACGACGTCTTTGGTGGTCGTCAGGGCGGGGAAAATTGCCTACAGCTACGGAGATCTCAGTCGCGCCAGTGGTCTTGCATCAGTCCGGAAGAGCATCCTCTCGATGCTCTATGGAAAGTACGTCGCGAGCGGGCACATTGATCTCGAACGTACTATAGGCGATGTAGGGATTGATGAAGATGGCGATGGTCTGCTCCCGATCGAAAAATCCGCCACGATAAAACACCTTCTGATGAGCAGTTCGGGCGTATATTGGCCAGCTGGAAGTCCAGGTGGGAACGAGGCGACGCCACCTCGCGGATCGAAGAAACCCGCACCTACTTCCTGTACAACAACTGGGATTTCAACGTCGCCGGAGCGGTGTTTCAGCGACTGACGGGCAAGAGCGTATTCCAGGCCCTCTCGGAGGACTTGGCCAAGCCGCTCCAATTCGAAGACTTCGATCCATCCCGGCAGCAAATGCTAGGTTATCGAACAAACCCGTCCCGATATCAGTCGTAGCAGATGGCTCTTTCGTCGCGCGACTTGGCACGGCTTGGGCTGGTGATGGTCAATGGGGGAGTTTGGAACAGGAAGCAGGTGATGCCATCGCCGTGGGTGAAGGAAAGCACAGCCCTTCACTGGACCGCTGCCGATATGGTGAGCCGAAAGGGCCGGACTGGGTATGGCTATATGTGGTGGAAGCCTTCAGACGGAAGGAAAGGCTCTGAGTGGGCTGATTCGTATCTTGCTTATGGCCGGTGGGGCCAATTCATTCTTGGACTCCCCGCGATTGACACCGTGCTCGTGCATCAGCGTGCGTTCACGGACGAATTCAACCGCGCTTTCAATCTAGGTCTGACGAAGACGATCCCGGTGGGTGGAGTTACGGATAACGACTTTCTCGCGATCGCGGATACGATTTTGGCCGCGCGGATCTAGCGCGTCCCCGAAGATCAGACCTGCCAGCTACACAGAGCCCGCCCGAAGGTTGACAGTGCGATCACGAGGCTTTAAAGCACGGAGTTCTTCGGCAGCGTTGCCCAAATCGCCGCCCCAACAGGACAATTCGGAACGAACACGGCGTTGCCCGGAAGGTAAAGGCAGATGCTGATTACCCGCCCGTAACGGCGCAGATCGATCGGGCCAATAAGGTCCGGTTACCGTCAAATGACGACGAACGGACTTGGACCAACGTTCACAGGCTCAGAAGGCTGAACCGACTTCCGTGTTCTGTTTAAACAATCACGACTCCAGAGCCCATTGGTGGTAACACCATATTGCGAGCAGTGAGCGCAGTTTGGTTTGTCGGAGCGCAGCGCCGCTCGGGAGCAGGCGTAATAGTCTTATCCAGGCGCAGCCCACGTTCCGGGTATGATCTGGCAATGGAATCGTATCGAATCTCGTGCGTGGCTCTGATCTTGTTATCGCTTCCCGGCACGGCGGAGATCATCGATCATCACCAGCACCTATTCAGCCCCGCTGCCGCGATACACGCCTCGATTGGAATTGAGAAGATATCCGCAAACGATCTGATCGCCCACCTTGATGCGGCTGGGATATCCCGCGCGGTGGTCCTTTCCACGGGCTATACTTTTGCCAATCCGAATAAGAAGTCGTTTGAAGACGAATACACCCGCGTCAAGGCCGAAAACGATTGGACGAGCGCTCAAGTCGCGCAATATCCCGATCGCCTGCTCGGCTTCTGCAGCGTCAATCCGTTGAAGACATACGCCCTCGACGAGATTGCCCGCTGTGCCCGCGACCCAAACATGCGCACTGGCCTTAAACTTCACTTCGGCAACTCCGACGTCATCCTCGAGAACGCTGAACACCTCGTCCAATTGCGACGTGTATTCCATTTAGCCAACCGCAACGGAATGGCTCTGGTCGTCCATGCTCGCTCCACCATCAGCCGCAATCGTCCTTACGGCGCCCAACAGGCCCGTCTCTTTATCGAGCGACTGCTGCCTGAAGCCCCCGACATTCCTATCCAGATCGCGCACCTTGCAGGAAGCGGAGGCTACGATGATCCCGCCATTGACGATGCGCTTGCTGTCTACATAGACCACATCGAGAACAATGACTCCCGCATGAAGAACGTCTTCTTCGACGTTTCCGGCGTCAGCGGCTTGGGCGAGTGGAACACAGACAAAGCCATGCAGGTTGCAAAGCGCATGCGCCAACTTGGCCTGAACCGCCTGCTCTACGGTTCCGATAGCCCGGTTCCGGGCAATCTGCCTACCGACACCTACAGGCGCTGGCGTCAGCTTCCACTGACGGAAGAGGAGTTCCGACTCATTGAAAACAACCCTGCGCCCTATCTTTTGAAGAGGTCCAGGCCGACACGATAAGATCCCGCTTGTGTGGTCTGACACCGGAAAATGCGTTTAGACTAAGTTCCAGGTTCTGTTTAAAAGATCACACCATCCAAGCGTAATTTGGTTGTAACACTCTTCGTTCCGCTGGACACAGCCACCATATTCGAAAAAGTGCATTCTTAAACTGCCTGGGTAACTAGACGCGGGTACCGGCAGCCGTAAAACCCTAAGGAATAGTGCCTCAAAGTAGGGCGGGGTTGTAGAACCCGGCCCGTGCGAATCCACTTTGAGCCTCAGCAGATTCCATGACGCTGCTCCATACGGATCCAGTGCGGAGGTTTTCCGTCATCAAAAGCATTATTCCCAGGTCGATGCCGAGCACATCCGGTCCATACCAGCCGGCCTCGGGATGAAACGCGTCCACGAAGCCATAGCGCGTCCAGACATGCTTGCCGTAGCGCTCCAAAATGGCTTCCAGAACGCGAGTGCATGCTTCTGGCAGCAGCACAATCGACCCACCAGAAGCACACGGCACTAACGTCCCGTCAATACTTTCGTCGGGCTTGGTTTTTGGACCTCCCCAAGCAACGTACCCACGGCGAGAATCGGAGGCGGAAACGCCCCACATATCCTCACCGAACCACGGAAACCGGTCTTTGAGACCAATGCAGAATTCCCGATGCCGCATTGTCGCCCTCCGCGAATTTTCAAAGTAGTCGGCCCATCCATCATGCTTGTTCCGGAAGTCAAACCATGCATGAGAATACTGGTGTACGAACAGGGATGCTGGCGATTCAATGAAGCTTGCGCCATTGGGATCGATGCGGTTCGGGCGCGTCCATGCATCCCAACTCGAAACGGGAATGGGTGACGTGGAGGAAGACATTCCCAGAAGATACATCGGCAGAAGCTCAGCGTATTCATCCCAGCGGTACGGCAGGAACCCATTCTCCGGGGTCCAACCGTGGCATAGTGTCTGCTCGCCGGCCAGCATCCATTGCCAATCGACGCGGAGAAGGATTTCGTTCGCCAGCCGCCGAATCCGGCCACTATCAAAGTGCTGTCTCGCATGCAGCACCCCACAGAGCAGCCATGTGGTGTCGATGGAAGATAATTCGCATTGAAACTCGCGCCGGCCGCTCACACAATCAAGGAAATGGAAGTAGAATCCGCGTTGGCAAAATGCCCGACGCGCAAAGAAATCCAAAGTTCGTTCCACCCGCTGCTGCGCGACGCTCTTGGAAAGGTATCCGCGTCGGTGGGCAATGCATAGAGCGCTGAGACCGAAACCCGTAGCCGCAATGCTTGCAATTCGACGATCATCGATACCATCGGTGCGAACGCGGTCCAGCACGAGCCCGGTGACGGGATGGGCCTGTTCATAGAAATATAGACAAGCCCGCTTCTCTAGTTCTTCCAGAAAGGCGACTCGTTTGTTTATGAGCGATGGCGTCTCGTCTGCAATTGCAGCCGTGGCAAGTCCCCCCAGGCCCGTACACCGAACGAATTCGCGGCGGCTGATGCCGCCAGTAACCTGAGCTCTTTTTACGCCCATACGTTTACTTTAGGTATGAGGTGATCACTACCGTCTCAACCATTAACGCGATGAAATCTTGCATCGTAACGTGTCTAATCGATTAGCAGCCGCAACTTCAAGTTGAAGCAAATTATGGGGACCCAATCCCTTTTTGGTTGTTATCCCTAGCATAACAGCTGCCTGCTAAGTGCAACGGTCGAGATAGTAACGGGCGATGAGCTGGTCTGCCTTATGTTCGGAACACGATCCCGTCAACCGGGCTCAGCGTCGCGGACGTTTTGGCGTTCCGATACACTGCGGTGACCGGACAATTTGAGCGCTGAACAGAACCGGAGGATCGGTTCAACGGAACGCGTTTTAACAATCTTGCCGCCTTCTCTCTGTTCAGAAATTGGCAAGTCTCCGGAGACGCCGTTTTTCATGCGCAACCGACCTGGACCACTTCATGCCAGCGCTGTTGCATTGATGGCTATGTCATCTGGCGAGGTGCGGCGGTTGTAGGTCGGGGTAGGGGGTGCGGCCGGCGATTTGGAGGTGGGCCCTACGATTTTACAAATAGGACCCACTAATTTACTACGGATTCACCGAACAGGACACCAAGGTTCAAGGCCTGTTCAGCCAACGATTCCTACGCTTGAATCCGGTGTCGAATAGCGATAGCAGCGAGTAAGCCGACAGTCATCACAGCGTAAGTTCCAGGCTCTGGAACACCGCTGGGATCGCCCCCAAGCCCTTCAACACTTACATTATCCAGGCCGATGTACTGGAAGCCGGCAGTACCGGTCAATGATACCGTTGTGGTCGGGGCAAACGCAGTAAACTGCATGGTGAATGGAGTCCATGTAGAGGAGGTGCTAATCGTTGTGACGGCGAAGCTTTGGCTGGCGCCTCCGGCAGACGCCGTGATTTCTACGGGCGGCCCACCCCATCGGCTGGTGTAAGAACCTAGGTAGAACGACAGCTCATATTGCTCGCCAGCGACGGTAGCAATCGTTTGCGAGATGCCGCCGAACGGAGCTCCCGCGGGATAAGCTGTCAGGTCGAGGAAACGGGTACCGTCTTGCGCGGACAACCCCCAGGGATTTCCACTGTCAATCCAGGCCAATTGATCACTCGAGATCGTCCAACCGGTTATAGCCGTAGACGCGACTGGGAGGACCATAGTCGAACCGCCTTCATTGATGAAACCTCCAAGTTCGAAGCTTGGGTTTGTAAGTAGGTTGGCATTGGCGGACGTGGTCAGGATTACAAGACCTGTAACGCTAAAGAGTAGATTGCTCAATAACTGCCGTGTATAGACACGAGCTCGTTTCATTGAAGCCTCCGATCGATTTGAGTTGAATGTACTGGACTGCCCAACGAGGCAGCGATCCAGTTTAACGTATCAATGGCTGTCTTAGCTGGTGCACTTGCAGACTGCATCGGCTTCGTCGCGCCGTTGCAGTGTCGAGCCATTCAGCTTGAATGTTCGATTACCGTAAACTAGCCGAATCAGTCTGACGGCGCAATGGGAGCGACGCAAAACGTGATTACAAACAGCGTTTACCAAACTATCCGCGCAGCCTGCGGATCGCGTCGTGCTTGTTTTCTTTCACTAGCCGGTCTCTTTTTTGGCGCATGTCCTCCTGTCAATGGGGTGTGAATAAGGACCAGCCAACCTGATTCTTGAAACCAGTTGCGACTTCTGCAGGCGTCTTGCCCATCAGCCAACTACGTTGGGTGGTGTCGTCCAAACTACGCGGCCCGCTCTCCGATTCACGCTGAACCAGCACACGGCAATGGGCGGCGGTTCCAAAGTAGAAAATTTATATCCACCTGTATTTTCAACAAAACTCCTCCAAAACCGGCCAGACCCGCCAACACGCGTGCCACGATAAAAACAAGGAGACACGCATGTCACAAGCCGCCATCGCACGAGCCAACGGAGCCAGATCGCACGGACCCATCACCGCCGAGGGAAAGGCTATATCTTCACAGAACAGTTTGAAGCACGGACTCACCAGCAGCCGCGTCGTTCTTCCGCATGAATCGCAGGAAGCCTACGACAACCTGGAAGCGTCACTCGTCAATCGCTTCAAGCCCGCTGACGATCTCGAAAGCGAACTCGTCCAGGAAATGGCGGCCGCCCGTTGGCGTCTCCGGCGCATCGAAGCCATGGAGGCCGCGCTCTTCAAAAAGGCAATCAAGCAGCACGAAGAAGCCGGCGATCTCGATGCCCTCGATATCGCCTACGCCGAAGTTGCCGAATCGAAGTCCTACCGCATGCTCGTCCGCCATGCCGCCCAGCTCCGCCGAGCCTTTGAGAAGGCCTGGAAAGAGATCCAACTGATTCAGGCAGACCGCCAACTCGACGAAGAAGGAGATGTACAAAACGAACCCAGCATGGCCTTCATCAAACGGCAACTCGACGCCGTCATGATGGGTCCGATACCCGGCCAACACCACACATCCATGCGCAGCCCACAACTGGAGTCGTGAACCTTCCGCTCCGCCTGATTGCGCCTCGTAAATGTGTCTAAACTTTGACCGCTTCCTCCTGGCGCGGCTCCTCGAGTGTGGAAACTGCTAAACACAATCAACTGCAAATGTTTATTCTTATTTACCTGTTTTGCAAGCGAATCCGAATTGTGATTTAGTAGTGCCTATGTTTCGGATCGCTGTGTTGTCGATTTTGGTCGCGGCGTTGACTTGGGCGGAAGATGCAGTCGTGATCAAGACCCCCATGGCGCCTCCTGCCTGGGCGCTGCTCGAAAGAGATCTTCTACGATTCAACTCACTGGCCGTCGAGAAGTTCGCAGACAAGTACATCGACGACAAGGGCTATCTTCTACACACGATTCGTTGGGGAACTCTCGACGGCCCGGATGATGCGATCGAGACGTATTTCAACTGGACCTTGCTGCATGCTCTCGGCGGTTCCGATTCCGTACTTAAGCTGTATAAGAAGGCCCATGAGGGCCACTTGAAGCAGTACGGCGAACTGCGCACGAAACTTACGAAGCTCGCCGAGAACGGCGCATACTACAAAGAATTCATCACGCAATCGGACTGGTTCCATACCGGCGAGGGAATGCGCGGATTCATGTTCCAAGGGTTCTCCGATCCGAACGACAGCGTTTACAAAGAGCGCATGAAGCGCTTTGCCGGCATGTACATGAACGAAGATCCGGAGGCGCAGAATTACGATCCGGTGAACAAAGTCATTAAGAGTATTTGGACCGGCAGCAAAGGTCCGATGTTGCGTAAGGCCACGACCTATGACTGGGTTGGCGATCCGGTACCGGGAAGCTTTCATCTGCTTCACAATTCGGCGGGACGCTCCAAGCTGCTCAACATGAACGAGTACTATCCGAAGATGCTCGCGCACTGCGAAGAGTATCTCGACAGCGTAGGGGATAACTTCCTGAACCTGGCGGCTACCAATCTCGGTGTTCATGCTTTTGCGCTAACGGGCGAGGCGAAGTACAAGAACTGGGTCGTTGAGTATGTAAACGCATGGAAGCAGCGCACCGAAGAGTGCGGTGGGAATATCCCGAGCAACGTCGGACTGAACGGCAAGCCCGGCGGCGAGCACAACGGCCAATGGTGGAAAGGCACGTACGGCTGGAACTTCACGATCTTTGACGGCGAACTCGGAAAGATCGCGCACCGCAACTATTTCACCGCTGCCTCATGGAACGGGTTCGGTAACGCATTTCTTCTGACAGGGGATCAATCCTACGTCAACGTACTGAGGCGCCAGCTGGACAACATTTACGCGCAGAAGAAAGTAGTGGATGGAAAGACGCTGCTCCCGACGATGTACGGCGATCCGCGCGGCTACAAATATGACGGCAAGCCTGAGTGGTATCAATACGGTCCGAATCTACATACCGATCGACTGACGGAAATCTACTTGTGGTCCATGGATCGCAAGGATCTGGAGCGGATTCCGGCGAAACAGGGATGGATCGGCTTCCTCGAAGGCGGCGATCCTGACTACCCGGTGAAGGCGCTTCAGGCCGATCTGGGCCGCGTTCGCCGAAAGATGCAACAGATCCGAAACGATCCAACTACTCCGGACACGAGACTCGCCGACTATCTCCTCGAAATGAATCCCGCGGCTACCGACGCTTTGACGAACCTGACTCTCGGCGGGTATTTCGCTAATGGCAGGATCTGGTCATTGCACAGCCGTTTTCGCTACTTCGATCCGACGGAAAGACGCGCCGGGCTGCCGAAAGACGTGGCGGCGCTAGTCGAGAAGCTCGGTCCGGATTTCGCGACCGTGACTCTTGTCAATACCAATCCTGTGGAGGCAAGGACGATGGTCGTGCAGGCAGGCAGCTACGGCGAGCATCAGTTCGAGTCGGCCAAGATTGGCGAAAGCAGTACTCCAATCGGCGCGCCTTTCGTGACCGTGCGGCTCGAACCCGGCGCCGGATCCCGCGTTGAGTTTCGGATGACGCGTTACAAGAATGCGCCATCAGTGGCTTTTCCCTGGGATCGCGGCTGGTATAGCGCAAACTGACCGGCCGATTGCGATACGGTAGAAGATCAAACTAAATGTCCAGCCCAAACGTTGAGACCCGGGAACGGTTTACACCGATTCAATGGCTGATCTGCATCATCGCTTCGATCGGCTTCGCTTTCGATATTTACGAGCTGTTGATGCTGCCGCTGATCGTCCGGCCGGCGTTGATGGAGTTGGGTAAGCTCGCGCCCGGAACGCCACAGTTTAATGAATGGGTCGGGCTGCTATTTTGGATTCCCGCCGTCGCCGGAGGGTTGTTCGGTCTTCTTGGCGGCTACCTTACCGACCGGTTCGGCCGCCGGCAAGTGCTGGTGTGGAGCATTTTGCTTTACGCCGTTTCTGCTCTGGCCGCCGGATTCTCGACCTCGCTTGAAATGTTGCTGTTCCTTCGAACAACCACGTTCATCGGGGTCTGTGTCGAATTTGTGGCGGCTGTAGCATGGCTGGCAGAACTGTTTCCCGAACCGAAGCGCCGCGAAGCCGTGTTGGGGTACACGCAGGCGTTCTCATCGGTCGGAGGACTCCTCGTCACGGGCGCGTACTTTCTGGCCGTACACTATGCCGATTCGCTCCCCGAAATCGCAGGTGGCCATTCTCCGTGGCGATACACGCTGATCTCCGGCGTGATTCCTGCCTTACCATTGATCATCATCCGGCCGTTCCTACCCGAATCGCCCGCCTGGGCTCGGATGAAGGCTGCCGGAACCCTGAAGCGTCCCAGTATCGGCGAGCTGTTTACGCCGCAATACCGGCGAACTACTCTCATTACCGCTCTGATGTTTGCATGCAGCTACGGGGCTGCTTTCGGCGCAATCCAGCATTTACCTCGTATCGTTCCAGGACTGCCGGAAGTTGCGTCGCTCGCCCGTCCCTTGCAGGAAAAGATGGTCAGCACGGTGCAGTTCTACCAGGAGATGGGCGGACTGGCCGGCCGGTTCTTATTGGCGTTCCTGGCCGTCCGGATCGCCAGCCGCCGAAACCTCCTGCGAATCTTCCAATTTCCTGGTCTGCTGATTGTGCCCTTGGTGTTCTACTTCGCGCCCGGGTCGACCGTGGACCTTCTGAAGTGGGGTGTAGCGCTTGCAGGTCTCGTGACCGTCGCGCAATTCAGCTTCTGGGGGAATTATCTTCCGCGGGTCTATCCGACGCACCTGAGAGGAACCGGTGAGAGTTTCGCGGCAAACGTTGGTGGACGGATGTTCGGGACGTCAGCGGCGTATGTTACGACACAGCTTGCCAACAATATGCCCGGCACGGGTCCCTCGCTGAAGCTCGCTTATGCCGCGGCGAGCGTTGCGCTTGCAGTTTACGCTATCGGATTTCTCGCGAGTTTCGCGCTGCCTGAACCGCAGGCCGAGACGCTGCCGGAGTAATGCTACCAGGGATACTCGGTGCGGTCTTGTCGCTGTCTCTGTTTGCTCAGACTGACGCGCGCAGTCAAATACGCGGTCACGTTGTTGATACAGGCGGTGGCGCCATTGCCGCGATCATACGGGTGGTGCGTCCTGATACGAAGGCGGTCGTGCTTCGCTTCCGCGCCGAAGAAACTGGCATGTTTGAAGCGGTAGGGTTGGCGCCAGGATTGTATTCTGTCACTGCATACGCTCCGGGCTTTCGCAGGCGCGAGCTATCGAGAATCATCGTCGAAGGTGGAAGCGTTGCCGACTTAGGAGCGGTAACGCTTGAGATCTCCGGGTGTGACACTCCTGGCACGAGCTGCACTTACGTTGGCGTACCGGAGGACGTCAAGCGCACAACTACCCAAAGCTACGTGACGATGAAACTCGGGTGCGCCGTCGATCTTGAGAGCAAAGGCGATTCCATCTGCCCCGAGCGCAAAGACTCGGACGTTAGCCTGGTCCATAAAAATGGCAAACTCTCTTTAGTCGCAGTGAACGGAGCCGGATTCTCCGCTCCCTACCCTTCGAGTAGAACCTGTGATGATGTCTCGTTCGAAACTAATGACATCGCTGTTGTTGGCCTCGGACTTGGTGTCGATTTTTGCGTGCGGACGAAACGCGGATCTGTATCGCATGTTTTCTTCACGGACGATATCGAGAGCGAAAACACTTCACAGGTGAAACTCTGGTACGTCACGCGAAAGGGCCGCTGAGCCATTGCGGGAACCGATGATAGAATCCAGCCAATCGCTATGAGCTACGCAATCCTAACCCTCATCATGGTCGTGAGCGCCTGGTCTCAAACGGCCGCGCCTGCGATCCCCGACGAAAAGCTACGGCCCGAAGCAGAGCGCATGCAGAAGGTCCTCCAAGACTGGGCGAATCTTGGGCGCTATCGAACGGACAACGCAGGTGTTCAGCCGGCAGCCTCCGGAGAAGCGAGGGTCGTGTTTATGGGCGACTCCATCACCGACGCTTGGGGTCGAAGATACGGCAAGTTTTTTCCGGGCAAGCCTTACATCAATCGCGGGATCAGTGGCCAAACCACACCTCAGATGTTGATTCGCTTCCGTCCGGACGTCATTGCCCATAAGCCGAAAGCAGTTGTTATTCTCGCCGGAACAAACGATATCGCTGGAAACACCGGACCAATGTCTCTCGAAGAGATTGAAGGCAATCTCATGTCGATGGCCGAACTGGCCAAGGCCAACAACATCAAAGTAGTTTTCGCCTCTGTTATGCCTGTCAGCGATGCGATCCGGCCGCAAACTGCGCGCCGGCCACCCGAGAAGATCGCCGCTTTGAATGAGTGGATCAAGGGCTATGCGAAGAAGACGGGAGCAGTTTATCTCGACTATCACTCCGCGATGGCCGACGAAAAAGGCCTGCTGAAAACCGAACTCACATACGACGGCCTGCATCCCAATGAAAAAGGCTACGAACTGATCGCTCCCTTGGCACAGAAGGCCATCGACGCCGCCCTGAAATAGCCAAAATTTAGACCGTCGCTGAGTCACTGGCAAACTGTAGAGAATGCAACAGCACTCAGCGGTGGGCGTTGATGACGCCGGTCTTGTCAGTTACATCAATCTCAAACTGGCCGCCCTAGGCCAGCCGATTAATCGCAGCACGGCCAATGCTGAGTTCCTTGACATTGCCGGGCCGCTGCTCCGCAACCACTATCAGAAGGATCACCTGTTGGGTAACCGCCTCTGCTCGGCGGACACCCGCATTCAGGATTTCCTCGACAGTTACTTAAAGACCGTTTGTCCGGAAGGGGCGCCGAGGCTTCCTTGTTATACGTTTGTCCTCGATCGACCCGGACTGGCGCGCGCGATGTCCCTGCCGCCTGAGGGTCATGAGTTCAGTTCGCCGATGTTGAAGTCGTACCGGCTACCGCAAGGCGTCCTTCACAACCCGAAGAGCGATCGCCGTACGACGAAAGGAATCTTTCACGTCGCTGAAGGCGGTCTTCCAATACCCGCCGACAAGACACCGGTTGCCATCTCCGTCTTCGCGGCGCTGCTTCGCGCCGCGCTTTGTCCTCCGGACGATCTGATGGTGCTGCCATTCACAGCGAGTCAGGACGACCAGGCGCGGCTGTGGGTGTCGCTTCTCCTGCGGCCTCTGGTTTGCCCAGCGACGGGGCAGGATCCCGCAAAGACCATGGAGATTCGCTTCTTCGCTCCGGGAAGTCTTGTAAGCAATCTCGATTTCGTCGAAGGCATTTTCCGCAATGGGGGCGACCCGTATCTGCCGGAGAACGACGCCGGACTCGACATCGAGCACTGGACCGGCCACACAGGGTGCGTGATCGTTGCCCCTCATGTAGCCGGGATTCCCAAGAAGTCGTTGGGGCTGCCTCACGTGTCGAAAGCGACCCAGGCGCAAAAGGACCAGGGCATGTGCTGGACCACTGAGGACGAGCCCTACAACGAAGGAGGCGCGTTCAAAGTGACGTGCCGCGATCATCGTGGGGTGATGGTCACGATCATTGCCGATAACTATTACGGCTACTGCAAGAAAGAAGTCAAAACGCAAATCAGTTTTGCTACGAACCTTTACGGAATGTGTGAAGAAGAGCATGCCGGCGGCGCCATTGCCTTTCCGAGTTACGTGCTTGGCCAAGATTTCTACGGCGATCGAACGGTGCTCCTGAAGAAGGCCCTCTTTGCGAATGCGATGAAGCTCCTGGAGGGCTTTGTCGACCAGCATCCGGATGGCTATGCGATTGACCGGCGCTATCCTGACATTCTCTACTTGCCGGAAGACGCCGAATTCGATGTTCGCGCGGGATTCATTCGATGGACTCGGGACGGCGGCGCCAAGAGCTTGAATTTGCTGCCGAAGCACGACTATGTTCTTCCTTCGGGCTACAAAATACGGCTGGAGAAACAGCCTGCCGGCTCAGCCTGGCGGCTGGTGGGATCGGTGGCGCACGGTACGCTCTGCCATAAACCTTGCACTGTCTCGGGCGGGGGCAAGTCGGAGATTTCGAAGTCGCTTTCGAATAACATCCTGAAGGGTCCCGTTTTCGTTCGGGACTATCATGCCGACATGAATATCGCGGCCGACATCCTGAGCCGTGACTACTCGAACATTTACAAACAGGGAAAAGGCTCGGAACGCGCGAAGCGTCCGGTCCTAAGTCCTGAGCGATCGTTGGGCTCGGTCATCAAGCTGTTGACGCAATCTTCCGATTACACGGAAGAACACAATGCCTGGATTCGTGAAATTCCACAGACCATTCGTCAACTCGTCTTCACGATTAAGCGTTATTACCGCCAGGAATGGGGAGATCGATGGAGAGAGCATTTCACGGTCAATCGCATCAACGGCTTTCTCGGTCACGAGTTGCAGTACAACAACCAGATTCTTGTGGGCAACTATCTTCGAGTGGGATTCGACCCGGATGGCTCGTGGCGTATCTACAAACTTCGTCCCGACTTCCATCCGGCGGACAAAGTCCAGGTTGAGGACGACATCACCGTCTCGGTTGTCCTTCCTCGGACTGGACTGAAATACCTTGGATGCCAAATACACCAACCCCAGCGTGAAGCTGGCGGCAAATTGCGAGCAACTTCTCTTTCAGCGGCCCGACGACGCGATCCAGCCCGGCGTGGACAAGCAAGCCGAGGCGGACATCGCGGGTCCTGGTGTTTTTCTTTCGAACTACGAACCGCTCACCACGGACCAAGCCAAACAAATCGTCGATCACACGGTTGTGTTCGACAAGTTCACTCCGCCGATGAAGCAACTGCTGGAGGATTTCGTCGCGCAAGACGGACCGGGATACGTAGTGAGCTCCGCGCATCCGCGTCTGGTCGACGGCAAGCCATCGAAAAACCCGCGCTACCTCCAGTTAAGGCCTGATGTTGCACGCCAGCGAGAAACTTACCTGGCCGATATCGGGGCCCGCTTGGATCGCGAGATTCCTTCGGACGCCGCGGTTTACTTCCCGGTTCACGCCGTGCTGGCGGGTCGGCGCAACAACCCGCCCGACCCCACCATCGATCTGCCGCCGCTTGCGGTTTACAATCCGATCCACTATCAGGAACTGCCCGAGCTGTTCATGGATTTCATCTGCAGCCTGACAGGCAAGTCGCCATCCACCACAGGGTTCGGTAGCGAAGGCGCGTTGACAAAAGGTCCATTCAATGCTCTTTGGCCGATCGTAGACCTTAATAATGCGTTGGTGTCGTACATTGTGACGCGGTACGCGGGTTTCACGAGCGCTGCCGGTCATGTCGGACCGAATTACAAGGTAGACCACGACGTCAGTATGCTTGTGCCCGAGATCTGGTGCCGCATGCGTGTTGACGAGCGTGATCCTCAGTTTCTGATCGAGAACGGGTATCTCGAGAAGTTGAAAGATCTCGAGTTCGAAGGGAGAAAAGTTCTCGCAAGCCGCCTGGGATATCGCATCACGGCCAAGTTTGCCGAAACGTTCCTCGGACGTATCTTTGAGACGCCTGACGCAATCTTCACGGACGAGTTACTCTGTCCCGAGAAGCAGGGCGTGGCAATGTTCGCCGAAGGTGTCGACAACATCGTGGCGGCGCAAACGCGGGTCGCGCTGAATTACTTCGAAGATGGCAGTGTCGATGCTGCTTGTCCACCATTGCGAGCGCTGCTGCATATCATGGCCCATGGTTCGTATGAAGGGTTGGGCATTGACGACCCCGCGATCCGCTCTATGTTCACCCTCGACTCACTGTTATCCAGCGACTGGTACCGTGAGCGCCTCGAAGTGAAGCAGGAGCGCGATATTGCGCTATGGAAGCGGCACATCGATTCGCTCGAATACTTCAGCACGTCGGGAATCCCTCCCGGCAATCTGGATATTGCGGCAAGGCTCAAGATCGCTAAGGAACAACTCGCCCGGGTCAGTTCACCCGGCTACCTGGAGGAACTGAAGGGGACCATCGGAGCCGACCCTTTTAGCAAGCAAACTTAAAAACCTCACATCCAAACTCGCGCGGACCTCGTACAAACAGCAGTACCGGCCAAACGGCTGTACGATCACCACTTTAAGGAGCCGCAATGCGAATGATGCGGGGACATCTCGCCATAATGCTGGCGATGTTGATGGTTTCGCCCAACTTGTCCTATGGCGCGAATCATCGTGAAGCGCCGATCACGGCGCTGGATCGCTCAGCAGATATAACCGATTGGTTTGCGTTCGTCAGCTATGACGACCCATCCAAAGTGACATTCATCCTGAATGTCGACCCACTACTCAGCCCCACTAACGGGCCCAACTATTTTCCTTTCGATCCCGAGATCGTATATTCGATCAAGATCGATAACGACCACGACGCCGTAGCCGATGTCGGGTTTGAAGTCCGCTTTCAAACCGAGATTCGAGCGCCGGGCGTCTTCACCGGCTTCATTGGCGCCGGCAATGGCATACCGTCTCCACCGAATGCGCCTCGTACCCTCGACCCTGCAGGAATTCCGGCAACATTGATCCCGCCTGCGATCACCGCGCTGGATGGCAAAGGATCAGAGGGCTTGAATCTCCGCCAAACATACAACGTATGGATGGTTCGAGGTTCAGGGGCAAACGCGTCACGGACGAATATTACCGGGCCGCGTAAGTTGATTGCGGTTCCATCCAACGTTGGCGCCCGTACAATGCCGGATTATCCGGCCCTCGCCCGACAGGGAATATACACGCTCGATAACGGAATGCGCGTGTTTGCGGGCACGGTGGACGATCCGTTCTACATCGATCTAGGCGGGGTCTTCGATAGCCTGAATTTGCAGGGCAGCTTCCCTTCCGGCACTCCGGGTGTTCTTACGCCGGACCAGGATGGAAATGACCGCCAGAACTTCGGTCCGGATTATGTCGCGGGATACAACGTGAACACGATCGCGATTGAAGTTCCCATTAACCAGATCACACGCGGCGGAGCTGTCTATCCTGCCACCGATCCGCGCGCTGTTATCGGAACATGGGGTACGACATCACGTCCTCGGATTTCGGTTCGCCGCAGCGCCCAGGAACTGGCCGGCTTCGGTGAGGACTTCGCCACCTATCGCCAAGTACAACGTATGGGCAATCCCCTGATTAACGAAGTGGTCATTGGGACAGGTTCGAAAGACACGTTCAGTATGAGCGATCCGAAGGACGATGCTCAGTTTGCAAACTTTGTACTCGATCCGCTTCTCGCTCGGGCGTTGAACGCAGTGTATGGCGGGCTTCGGGTTCCGGATGCGCCGCGCACGGACTTGTTGCTGCTCGCTCAATATCAGGCGCCGATCGCTCCTCCTGGAACGCCTCCGGGACCGGTTGCCGATTTGCTCCGCCTCAACACCGGAGTGCCGCCGACTCCCGCTGCCGGAAGAAAGCGCCTGGGAGCGATCGCCGGAGATCTCGGTGGTTTTCCGAACGGGCGCCGTGTTTCCGACGACGTGACGGACATCTCTCTGCGCGCCGTTGCCGGAATCCTCGCCGGCAACACCGGAGCGCCCTACAACACAATCGGTGATGGTGTAAACACCAACGATGTTCCTTATCAGGAGACGTTCCCTTATGTTGCATGGGCCCAGTCTGGCCGGCCCGCAACTACACCCGCCGCCTACGCGCCTTCCGCGGAGGAAGGAAAATGACCTTCCTTGCGCTGCTATTCTTCGCCCAGGACTTCAATGCGCAGGCGATCGAACTTGTTCGACAGGCTCGAGACACGGCTGACACCGGCTATCATGCAAAGGCCGAAGAAGCTTTGCGTTTGTCCTTCGAAAAGGAACCCGACAATTTCGAGGGTCTGAAGGCGAAGACCTGGTTGTTGCTCGGACGCCATCAGTTCGCTGAAGCGCTGGAGTTGGCAAAGAAACTCAACCGGCAGGCTCCGGACGATCTCCAGGTAAACGGATTTCTCGTGGACGCCAATGTTGAACTGGGTAACTATGCCGCTGCTGAGAATGCGGCGCAATGGATGCTCGACCTGGGACCGGGGAACGCTCCCGGTCTCACCCGTGCCGCGTACTTGCGCGAACTTTATGGAGACATCGACGGCGCTCTACTGCTCATGCAGCAGGCATTGAATCGTGCGCGCGCCGATGATCGTAGCGATCGGGCGTGGATTCTTTCGCATATCGGAAAGCTGCTCGGCAAGAAGCAGCAGTACGCAAATGCCGACGCTGCTTTGAATGCCGCTCTTGCTGCGTATCCTGAATATCACTACGCTCTAACGAATCTTGCCGAGATTCGTATGGAGCAAAAGAACTACAGCGCGGCCGTCGAGTTCTATCGTCGTGCATACCGTGTCGCTCCAAATCCGGAGAACATGTATCCGCTCGGGAGTGCGTTAGCCAAAGCCGGGAACGCTGAGGAGGCGAAGAAAGTGCTCGCCGCTTTCGAAAAAGCGGCGCTGGCGGAATCAACGGGTGATGATAACGCCAACCGCGAATTGGTGTTGTATTACCTGAATCATGCCAAGAAGCCAAAGGAGGCGTTGCAAATCGCCCAGCGGGAAGCGTCCCGTCGCCGCGATGTGCATACGCTCGAAGTGTATTCCTTGGCCCTACGAAAGAATGGCAAAGAAAAAGAAGCGGACCGGGCAGTCGCAGAATCGAAGCATCGCCTGAGCGCTTCCCTACTAGCAAAGAGCGCTGCGCATTAAGTTTTGTTGGCAAGCTGCCAATCTCCTTTTGCTTTTCGTGTGCCCAATCACACCCTTTTAGCCTCGGGACCCTCTCCCGAGGCGCTTCTTTATCTAAGGAAGACGCCATTGGAAGGATGGGCGCGTCGAGCCATTTCTTCGGACAGATGTTTCAGCCAACGACAGTCGACATTCGCGCTTTCGACCTGATCGGCTGGGATCGGGCTGACCCCGAGCCTGGCACATATGGCAGGTTGTCTTAGGACTTGCGCTGTTTGTCGCCCGCAGCGTCTTGCAGGTAAAGGCTGAACGCCCAAGTCAGTAGGCGCCTCGTGATAGCGTAAGGCTTTCATGAAGCGCGGAGCCGGCATTTACGTCGAGGTGTTTATTCGAAGCTCCTCCGAAGAAATCTGGCGCCGTACACAAATCCCGGCGTTGCATCAGCCCTGGGACCTGCGCTTCACGACAATCGAATACCTCCCGCGTCCATCAGACGATGTGCCCCAGCAGTTTCTATATGCGACTCGCATTGGCTTTGGAATGCGAATTCACGGAGCGGGTGAAAGCTCCGGTAATCGGTCGAGTTCGGATGGAATTCACACATCCGCACTACGTTTTTGGTCGAAGGACTTTCGATCGCTCATTGAAGAAGGTTCCGGTTACTGGCGATACGTTCCGGCTGACGGCGGTGTGCGATTCCTGACCTGGTACGACTACACCGTTCGATTCGGTGCCGTCGGCAGATTCATCGATCGGTTTTTCTTCCGTCCTCTCATGGGATGGGCGACGGCATGGAGCTTCGATCGTTTGCGGCGCTGGATTGAAGAGGATTTGCATCCGGCTTCAGCGATGCGTTTCGCTCAATTTCATGCGGTCGCGCGTATCACCATCGCTTTCGTCTGGATCTGGCAGGGTTTGTTTCCCAAGTTGCTCTTCGCCGATCAGGACGAGGTTACTCTCTTAAAGGCCTCCGGAGCGCCTCTTGAAATGCTGCCCGCTCTTGGCATAGCAGAAATCCTTTTCGGCATCGCACTCTTAGTTTTCTGGCGTAATCGCTCAATGTTCGTTGTTAATTCTCTGTTGATGATCGGAGCGATGGTTGCGGTGGCGGTGACTTCGTCGTCTTATTTAACAGCCGCATTCAATCCCGTGACTTTGAACACTTGCATTATTGCGCTTTCCGTTGTGGGCTACGTCGCAGGCCCCTGCGTGCCTTCTGCCAGAAACTGCCTGCGCCGACCCTTGGAGAGCTGAACATGCGTTCTATCTACGAAAGAGCCTTGGGATCCGCGTTTGGTCGTCTTCATCCTCGTATTCAAGAACGCTTCGGTTTCTCGAGCACGGACAGAGTCGGATCGGTGGGTACTGGTGTTATGGAAGAGTTGTGGCACGGGCCTGCTTACACGCTCCCATTCTTGTATATCGGATCGTGGCGTCGGATCATGTTTCCGGAACGAGGTCGTGACGTCCCATTTACGATCGAGAACTACGCCTACATCGACAGCCTTGGTCGCGAAACCGTCACTTGGATTCGCACGTTTCAAACAAAACCCGTGCGGCGCTTCGACGCCTATATGATCTTCAGTGAGCAGCGCGGTGTGATTGTGGACTATCTCGGGACTCATCAACATCTCGCCGTTGATATAGATCTTTCGGTGTCCTCGGACGGCGGTCTCTGCCTGCGGTCGGGCGCACAGCGTTTCTATGAAGGCGTTATCGGATTCCAATTCCCGATGATGTTCTCCGGAGTAGCGGATGTCTGTGAATGGTACGACGATGCTGCACAGTGCTTTCGCATCGAGGTAAAGGTGAGCAACCGCGCCTGGGGACCGTTGTTTGGGTATAAGGGCCGTTTCAATGTTGATTGGCAAGATGCGGAACTTGTTCCCAAAAGACTATTGCCCATCAGGACTGAGAAGCGCGAATAGACGATCCCGGCAGAGATAAACTGCAGGGATGAGATTGCTGTCCTGCCTGTTTGCATTTGCATTACTGACTCTTGCAGAAACTACGACAACGCTGATTGGCGACGGCACACGCGGCTTTGATGAGCGTCGCGTCAACAACCCCTACGGCCTTGTTATCGGCCCAGATGGAGCGCTCTACTTCTGCGATGTTGACAATCATGCGATCCGGCGGCTCGACTTGAAGACGAAGAAAGTAACGACTATTGTCGGCACAGGCGTCAAGGGCAACAGCGGAGATGGAGGTAAAGCGACCGAAGCGCTCGTCGATCAGCCCTACGAACTACGGTTCGATCGTGGCGGGAATCTGTTCTTCGTCGACAGACTTGGTCACGTCGTGCGTCGCGTGGATAAGAAGACAGGCATCATTACGAATGTTGCCGGCACAGGTCAGCCTGGATTTGGCGGCGACGGCGGGCCTGCGGCGAAGGCTCAGTTCAAAGAGCCGCATTCGATTGTTTTCGATAGGTCTGGAGCGTTGCTCATCTGCGACATCGGAAATCATCGTGTTCGCCGTGTGAACCTCAAATCCGGCACCATCGAGACGTTTCTTGGAACAGGGGAACGGAAACCTACTCCGGACGGACCGATGAAGGGAGTACCTGTGAATGGCCCACGCGCAATAGATGTCGATGACGCAGGAAATCTTTATCTGGCGTTGAGGGAAGGGAATACCGTTCACAAGATCGATAGCAAAGGGAACATCACTCGTATCGCCGGAACAGGAGCGAAGGGATTAACAGGAGATGGCGGGTCAGCGCTTTCGGCGACTCTCAACGGTCCGAAAGGTGTCGCGCTGTCCAAGGATCGGATGTTATACCTAGCCGATACCGAGAATCATGCAATTCGTAAAATCGATCTTAAGACGGGTATCATTACCACGGTTGCAGGAACCGGAGAAAAGGGCGATGGACCGGATGGGGATCCATTGAAATGCAAAATGAATCGACCGCACGGAGTATTCGTCGACGCCAAGGGAAACGTTTACGTCGGAGATAGCGAAGCGCATCGCATCCGACTGCTGAAGTAGTGCCAGCGACTTTCGTCACCATTGTCCCCAGCGACTTCGTCACCAGCTGGTCCGACCGAGCCGCACAGGTATGGAGAATTGGAACAACGAGCCCTGCTCTCGCGATTCTATCCAGATCCTGCCACCCAAACGCTCGATGATTTTCTGACAGATCGAAAGACCGATTCCTGCGCCGGCATATTCTTGCCCATGCAGTCGCTTGAAAATCCCGAACACCTGGGTTGCATATTTCGGGTCAATTCCGATTCCGTTGTCTGCAACTGAGATTACGTATTCCGATGGCCGGCTTTCACACGTGACTTCAATCTTCAACGGGCGCTCTGGGCTGCGGTACTTCATCGAATTTCCCAGAAGGTTCTGGAACACTTGAATCATCGGAGTTTCCGAGGCGCTAACCACCGGCAATGGCTCATGGATGACCGTTGCCTGGCTCTCCTGAACCGCATCCTCGAGATTCAGGAGAGCCTTTTGGAGCGCATCGCCAAGATCGACGGAAGCGATTTGAATCGATTGCCGGTCACTGATGTGCCAGTAGTCGCGCAATCCCTTCAGCAGCCTCTCCATTCGCAAAGCGGACCCCACGGCGGTGTCGATGATCTTTGCCGCGCCTTCGTCGAGTTGATCTTTGTACCGGCGCTCCAGTAGCTGCGTGTAATTGACAACAACTCGCAAAGGTTCCTGCAAGTCGTGCGAGGCGGCGAAAGCGAACTGCTTAAGATCATCGTTCGATTTCAGAAGCTCATCCTCCGCAAGCTTCCGCTCGGTGATGTCGTAGTTTATGCCGGTGAACCGTTTCGGCTTTCCCGCTTCATCGCAGAAGACAGTACCTTTACCGGCAAGCCAACGCGTAGTTCCATCCGGATAAACAACTCGAAATTCAATGTCGAGAGAGTGAGTCTCCCAGTAAGCGCGCCGCATTGCTTCGCGCACTCGCTCGCGATCGTCATCGTGAACACGGGACAACCACTCCTCGTAGGAAACCCATGGATGATCCTTCGGCAGGCCGTGAAGGGGTTAGTATTCGCCGGAGAATGACGACTGTCCCGTCTCGATGTCATAGTTCCAGGACCCCACGCCGGCAGCCGTCTGGGCCAGCGCAAGCTGTTCTTCGCTGGCACGCAAGGCGCTTTCCATTTCCTTCCGTTCCGTTATGTCGATCACGGAACCGATGTATCCAAGGAAAGATCCATCCTCGCCAAAGCGCGGTGTTGCCGAATCCACCATCCAACGCCACTGCCCGTCCTTCCGACGCAACTGGTAGTCCACCCGAAATGGCTCATGCAAAACGTTTGCCTTGGTGAACGCCTGTTTTACGCTGGGCCGCTCGACAGGATGAACGCTTTCCACCCACCCCAAGTCCAAGTTCTGCTCTAGCGTTGTCCCTGTGAATTCACGCCACTGGCGGTTTATGTAGACGCATGAGCCGGACGGATCGGTCACCCAGATCATTACCGGGGCGTTCTCCGCCATATTCCGGAATCGCTGTTCGCTCTCTCTCAGCGCTTCCTCAGCCTGTCTACGCTCTGTAATGTCGACAAATACAGCGAGACTTCCACGCACGCCGCCGCGTTCGTCGAACAGGGGCACAGCGTGGCAAAGCTCGCGAATCACCGTCCCGTCCTTTCGAACGATGTCGGCTTCAAAATCACGTACCTCGCGTGACTCTCGCGCCGCCACTTGCATCGGCAACTGGTCCGGACGAAGTTCTACTTCATCCTGCAAAATCCGGAAGGGCAGTTCTGCCTTGCCGGGCCCGGATTTCGAGGCATTCTGTCGATCGTCAATGCCGAGCATGTTGGCGAACGTAGGATTCACTCGGATATTCCGGCATTCGGGATCCATCGAAACTGCTATTCCCACTGGAAGTTCACGCAACAGAACATCGAAGTCGTAGACTCTTCGCGCCAGTTGTTCCTGACTCTGTCGTAACGTCTCCGCTGCTTCTCTTCGCGCACGGGCAGTTGCAAGATGGCCGGCAACGCGGGCGACGAGTTCGCGCGCGCTAAACGGCTTCATCAGATAGTCATCAGCGCCGGACTCCATGCCTTCGACCACCGACTCCTCGTCTGCTCGCGCGCTAAGCAGCACAACCGGGATCGAAACGGTCGCCGGATTCGATCGCAGGCGATTCAGGAGTCCGATGCCATCGAGTCGCGGCATCATGATGTCGGTCAACACCAGGTCGGGAACCTGACGTTGTACAGCTTCGAGCGCCTGTTGGCCATCCGAGACGGCTTCGACATCGAATTGAGGACCAAGGATGTGCCTGACATACTCGCGCATATCGGCGTTATCGTCGGCGAGGATGATTCGTCCGCCTCTTCGTTCCCGGACCTCTGCTAACGGGCCGCTTGTCTGCAATGCCGTTGGACTCGTATCGGCTCCGGCCTCACTCGGGAGCCAGCGAAGCGCTTCCTGCAAGTACGCATCGGCAGCAATGGCAGTTGAGCCTAATGGGCGATTTGGGGACACGTGAGGGGACGCGAGACGCTCGGAACCAAACGGTATGACAACCCGGAAGGCGCTGCCTTCTCCGATGCGGCTTGTGACAGAAATCGATCCGCTGTGGAGTTTGACCAGTTCTTCTATGAGCGCTAATCCGATTCCGCTGCCTTCTTGTGTGCGGCCTCTGCTCCGGACACTCTGTAGAATCGTTCGAATATGTGAGGCAGTTCCCCCTCAGGAATTCCGGCCCCGGTGTCTTCCACCGTCAGCTCAGCGTTATCTCCGACGGAGCACAATCGAACACGAATCGATCCCTTGAGTGTGTACTTGAAGGCATTCGAGATGAGGTTCAGAACGATCTTCTCCCACATGTCTTTGTCGACGTAGACGGGTTGAGGGAGCGGAGGACATTCGATGGTGAGTAATAGCCCTGCCTTTTCGATAGCCGATTCAAAGACGCTTGCTAAGTCTCGCGTCAATAGAGCCAGATCCGTGCGCTCATAGACTGCGTCCATGCGACCGGCTTCGATGCGTGAAAAGTCGAGCATGCCGTTGATAAGACGGAGAAGGCGCAAACCGTTCCGGTGAGCAACATCAAGCCCCGAGCGCACATCCGGCGCAATGCGATCGCCCTGGGCCATAGCATCTTCGATCGGCCCGAGAATTAAGGTCAGCGGTGTCCTTAACTCGTGAGCGACGTTAGAAAAGAAGACGGTTTTGGCGCGATCGATCTCGGCGAGCGCTTGCGCCTGCTTGCGGGCATCTTCCAACGCGCGAGCTTTGGCAATGGCACTGGATACGCTCGACGCCAGTAGGTCGAAGAAACCTTGATAATCATCATCGAACGCCAGCAATGGGCTTGCGCCAACGACCAAGAATCCGGTCGGCTTCCCTTGTCCGCCCTCGATCAAGGGCAACACGGCGGCAGTGTTTACCGGTTCCGTCCATGGTCCACCCGGCAGGACTCTCCATTCCTGGTGACGCAAAACGTAGTGAGTTCCAGTTAGGGCCTGCGCCAGCGGCCACACAGTATCAGTTCCGCTTGATAAGGAAATGATTTTAGGCGCTTGCGCCGCGCCAGGCTCTAAACGGACCGACGCTACGAGGCGAGCTTCTTCCCCGTTCTTCCCCAACAAATAGAACAGCGCGAACGGAATGTCATGCGAACGCTCCTCCAGTGTGGCTGCTGCTATTCTGCAGGCTTCCTCTCCCGAAGCTCCGGCGCCGGTCAAGGCCCCGAGTTGCCGGAGAGTGCGCAATCGCCGTTCACCGAGAACCCGATGGGTATCCTCAGTGCAAGCGCAAAATACTCCGCCGATACCACCTGCGTCGTCTGGCGCCGGACTATATGAGAACGTGAAGTAAGTTTCCTCACGGTAACCATGTCGCTCCATGATGAGAAGCGCCTGTTCATTCCATGAGGATTCACCGGACTGGAGCACTGCTTTCGCCTGGAGGCCAAGAGTTCCCCACAACTCGGTCCAGATCTCCGGCGCGGGTCTCCCGAAAGCGCCAGGGTGGCGTTCACGTAAGACCGGTATGTACGCGTCATTATAGAGATTAATGAACTCTGGTCCCCACCAGAGGAACATCGGATATCTTGAGTCGAGAATGATGCGAACAGCGGTCTTAAGACTGTTTTGCCACTCTTGAGGTGGTCCGAGAGGTGAGCTTCCCCAATCGAAAGAGCGAATCCGTCTGCCCATTTCGCCCCCACCACGGAAGAAATCGGGGTTGGCTATTTGGGAGTCCCTGGCCTCGCTTTGCATCTTGCGTAAAACGTGTGACTTAAAGCCACTTCACGAGAGTCGCATATCCATGTCCGTTTTCGCCACTGCTAAGCGTCGAGTTCGGCCGCATATGACCAAAATAGTTGCAAGCCGCGGTGATCGTCTGCGCCCAACTCAAACGCGATGTGCTTCGTAAGGTAAGTCCGGATCAAGTCGGTGGAAATATTTCTATCGACGTGACTGGATCGGACAATGTCATCCATATGCTCGAGGCCGAAGCGGCAGGAATCGGCAAACGCTCTCCGATAGGTCTCCGTCATGAACTCTTTCGGTCCGGACCAAACAGCGAACACCATAGGGTAGCCGGTCATATCGGTCCACTCCTTGCCAAGATCGAGCACGTGGTAAGGGAGTTTCTCGGGTTCGATTCGTAACGCAGGGTCTCCGATGATCAGTGCGGCGTCTGAGTGTTCCAGCATACGGTCGAGGTCTGGAGGAACAGTTCGAATCGCGGGTATGCAGCCGTATTTGCGAGCCAGAATCAGACGCGTCAGCAGGACGGACGTCCGCGAACTGGAATCGGCAGCTAGAGTCCGGATTTGCGCCGGCGGTTTCTTTGAGATCAGTAGAATTGTCCGGACTGGACCGCGACACCCAATCCCAACGTCGCGAAAGTACGGTAGTTCCAGCCGCTGAACCTCAGCAACGGGAATAATCCCCAGATCCACATCTCCCCGACCCACTTGATCCGCGCACTCGGAAGGAACCGAGAAACTTAGCTGGAAAATGTCCTTTTCCTGACCATGTATCATGCCCCATACAAGTGGCACGGTATTCAGAAAGCTCACCGCGCAAACTCGCGGTCTGTGGGGCGATGAAACCAGACTCAAGGCGCAGTGTAGCATTGTATAGTGCAGAGTCTCGGCAAAGCAACACGGAGGAAATGGGTTGGTTCGGCCTTGACTTAGCATTAGTCCCTCCTAAATATATGAAAATACATGTCCTCATACTAGGGGCGGCCATTGCGGCGCTCCCGCAGAATAGTTGGGCGCAGTCGGAACTAAATCTGACCCCATCGAGAGTGGTGGGTCAACCATCCCTTACGGCACGCAGTACTAACCCCAACGTGCCGGAAGGCCGGTCCTTATTTCAACCCTTCGCGGTAGCAGTAGACGCTAGTTCCACGCCGCAGGCCATTTTCGTAGCCGATACGCGAAACAACCGTGTATTAGGTTGGCGAAACGCCCAGACTTTTGCCAATGGAGCGCCTGCCGAGCTGATCCTTGGGCAGCTCGATGCGGAATCGACAGCGCCGCTGGGGCCCGGAACCACCCGGTCATTAGGATTCAGTGCTCCCGGAGCTCTAGTAGTCGACAGCCGGGGGAGTCTATACGTCCTCGACACAGGAAACAACCGGATTCTAAGGTTTACGAAGCCGTT
This sequence comes from Bryobacteraceae bacterium, assembly GCA_963844855.1. Lineage (GTDB taxonomy): Bacteria > Acidobacteriota > Terriglobia > Bryobacterales > Bryobacteraceae > DASQDN01. Next base: position 62,769 of record CAWJQP010000009.1, on the reverse strand, counting down.
TGCGAGTACGGAAGAAATCCAGACACCGGATCTGGTAATCGGGCAGACAAATTTCACTACGAGAACGCCAAACACCGGCGGGATCAGTGAGAAAACAATTGCCGTTACGACGGACACCAACGCCAATTCGTCGGGTCTCGCGTTCGATGCGCAGGGTAATCTCTGGTTCTCAGATGCTTTGAACAATCGTGTTCTGCGCTATCCGAAGTTAGTCCTCGATGCCGCCACGAATGGGCCATCTGCGGACGTGGTCCTTGGGCAACCGGATTTCAAAACGAGTACTATTCCCAATCCGGGTGCAGTTCCTCGCTTGAACAAGGGAGTCCTAAATCGTCCCTCGGGTATTGCAGTCGATGGGGACGGTCGCGTGTACGTGGCGGATTCGCTTCAGCGAGCCGTAGTCTTCGCGCCACCGTTTACCAACGGTAAGGAAGGATTCCGGATTCTGGGTGTCTGGATCAATCAACCGAACCAGCCGGTACAGACGCAATACGTTATGGGTAACCCGGAGGGGATGACGGTGATGAACAACCGACTCATCGTCGCCGACCCGGGTTTGAGTCGCATCGTGCGCTATGAACCGGCCGCCGAGTGGCCCGCCGAAACCGAGGCCATACCATCCCCTCCGGCGACAGCTGTGCTCGGACAAGCGGATCTCGAATCTTTCGTGCCTAATCGTGGTTTGGCTGAGGCCAGTGAGATTACCGTCGCTAATCCGTTTGGTGTTTACGCGGTCGGCTCCGAGTTGTACGTTGCTGACACGGGAAATAATCGCGTTCTAGGTTTTCCGTCGTTCGGCCCAACTGTGGGAGCAAATCGGGTGCTGGGACAAGTTGCATTCAACTTCAGCTCTCCGAACATCGTTGAAGGCCGCGAAATGTTTCTTTACAATGGCTTCACAAGTGGAACGAACCTGGCCGACGGCGGTGGTGTCGCGATAGACACCCGTTCGAACCCACCACGGCTCTACGTTGCTGACACCTACAACAATCGAATCCTGGGTTATAAGGACGCGCGAAACGTTCGTCCCAACGACGTGGCGGATATTGTCATCGGCCAAAACGACCTCAGACGAGCTCTGGTAAATGCGCCGCAGAATAATCAGGACATTCAAACCGATTCCGGTTTGAACTTGCCGACTGGTCTGGTCGTGGATACAAATGGCGACTTGTTCGTCGCCGATTCGCGCAACGGACGCGTACTTCGGTTTCCATCACCGTTTGCGCAAACCCTGGCTCCGGGTGAGCGACCGCGCGCGAACCTGGTTCTCGGTCAGCGGAATTTCACTACCAAAGTTACGGATCCTTCGCGGTTCAACATGGCGTATCCGTTTGGCCTGGCGCTGACAGTTGAGCGGCACCTCGTCGTCTCTGATGCGGCTCACAATCGTGTGCTCTATTTCCAGAAGCCCGCCGGAGCCGACTTCACAAACGGGATGGCTGCAGAGAAGGTCATCGGCCAACCCGATTTCTTCACCGTGGCCCGGGCTACGGGTCCCAACCGGATGTTCAGCCCCCGTCACATCGCGCTCGATACAGATGACCGTTTGTACGTAACCGATAGTGGCAATGATCGCGTTCTGATTTTCGATCGTATTCCTTCTGCAGCTAACGATCCGCCGGTCGCCTTCACTATCCAGTCATTGTCAAATCCGCAGGGAATTTGGGTGAGTCCGCTCACTGGAGAAATTTGGATCGCAAACACACGCGGAAATCAAGCTATTCGATATCCGCGTTTTGTCCAGTTGAGCCTAGGAGTCACATCGGACTACCGGATTCCATCAAGTACACCGCTTGCGCTTACGCAGGACAGAACCGGTAATCTCTTCGTTGCCGAAGCGGTCAATCGCACCGCTGTTTACTTCAACGGATTGCGGACGCAGGTCGCAGGCAGTTACGCGGAACGACCTCTCACGCCAGGCGGAATCGGCATCGTTTACCCTCGGGGAACCAACGTGTCATTTACCACCGAAACAAAGGTATTTAACGAACTACCCAATCCAATACCACTACCGAAGGAATTGGCCGACATTGAGGTTCTTCTCGACAACCGTTCACTGCCTTTGTATTTCGTCTCTCCCGGGCAGATCAACTTCTTCATACCGATGGACATCGCATCGTCGGGATCGGCCGAAGTGCAAGTAGTCCGTAAATCGGTGGGCGAAATCATTGGCGCGGGATCGGTTACGCTGGCTCGCGTTGCACCCTCCTTATTTATACAGGGCGGGCAGGAGCAGGGAACGATCGCAGCCATCAACACGCCGGATGGAACTGTCAACGATCCGACGAATGCCATAGCCAAGGGTCAGGTTGTCGCGTTGTTCGGAACCGGATATGGCTTCGTCCCAGGCGCTCCTGCGGAAGGAATGCCGCCAACCGGACCGCTCCCAGGCGAAGAGCAGATCAGTGTCCTTGTTGGGACACGTTGGCTCGATCCAGGCGACATTCAGTACTTTGGACTCGCTCCGGGCTTGGTTGGCGTTTATCAGATCAACATCAGAATTCCGGACTTTGTGGCGCCGAGCGTAGCGGTTGATGTAGTCGTTCAAACGCGAAGCACCAACAGCAATGTCGGAACCGGTGGCAAGATACTGAAGACCACCATCGCCGTAAAACCGTAATGTCACATACCCTGAGATCTTAGTAATACCCTAGATCTCAGGGTCGCGGTACCTAAACGAAACTAAGTCTATTGTTTTTAAAAACTCCGCGGGTTACACTGTCAGCACGCGGAGGAACACCTGATTACTCGCCTTTGGAACTTGGTCTTTGTCGCAACTCTCTTCGTCATGGCTTGCGATGCGACGACGTTGCTCCGGAGCGATTTCGAGACCGGCGATCAGCGTTGGTCCGTCGGAGAATTCTTCAACAGCACACACGGCTGGCTGCCGACTTACGTCCCTTTCGGTGGCGTCGGTGGAAGCGGCTACATTGAAACGGGTGACGTGTATGGCTTTAATGCCTTTCACGCTCCGCCAAGTTGGCTCGGAGATCAATCACGTCTATACGGCGCTAAAATCCGAATCCAGCAGAAGGTGCTTTCGTCTGACGGTGCTATGTTGCCTCTGATCGCCCTCGTCAGCGGCGCCACTAAGCTCCAGTATCGGACGCCGCCTCCTGGTACGGATTGGACGACGTACCAAATCCCGCTCGTTGCTTCCGCTGGTTGGGAAATTGGCAATGGCAGTGGGGATCCGGGTCCGGCAGCAACGGAAGAGGACCTCATGCGCGTTTTGTCAAATCTACAGTGGCTCGCGATTAACGCCGACTGGCAGACAGGTAACGATCTCGTAAGCATGGATGGGGTTGGGGTATCCATCGGAATGCCGGAACCGGCATCGATTGCGCTCTCGGCGTCCGCCTTGGCGGCACTCGCGCTTCTCCATCGGCGCCGACGCGTCAGTTAGCTGTTCTTATTTACCTGCGACACGATTTACGAAACGAACCGATCCGAAAGCTTCCGGTACATGAAAGTTAGGCTTTTCCGTTGCAACCGGAGACCACGTGCTGTATTGCGCATTGGTCGTACCGCCAGCGCGGTTCAGGTTTAGTCGCCATGTATCGCCGTCGCGCGGCGGAGTATTTGGCGCATCCTTCTCGAAGTTCTTAAATGGAATCGCTAACTCAAGAATCCAATGATTGTCGGCGACGGAATCGTTTTTGACGGGTGATCCGTGGAATGAAGTCCTGTACCGAACACCCGATGGCTCCCAGTGAAATGGTCCCTTGTACCAGTCGGCTCGGATAAAGTTCAGCATCGTGCCGATGACATTGATCTCGAACCCGTAGTAGTTACGAATCTTTCCGGTATTCGGGCTGATGAATGCCTCGACACTATCGTCAAGGGAAACCGGCCCATGCCGCTCGACCACTTTCGCTGAGATGTTCTTGTCATGGCAGTAGTAGCCCACGTAGAGGTTCTCATCGTCCCATAGCAGTTTTGCGATGGTCGGTTCCTTCACCCCCGACTTCCACCAGTTGAAATGAAAGTCGCCTACTGCCGCAGCTTGTTTCCAAGCTGGTTCATCGAGTTTTCCATCGATCTCTAGGCGGTCATTCGTCCGGAGAATGTCGTAGTGAGGAAGAGACTGGGCGAGAATTGGTAACGTTGCGCAAATGAATACGATATTAGAGCGCATCATCAAGAAGCTACTAGCTCGCGATAGCCAAAGTCAATGCGTCCTTGGGTCGCCTTACGTTTGCTTGTAATCGCGCTACTGCTACCTTCAATCGCTGAACCATTGTTGCTGCTCGATCGGCATTGGCATGTTCTTCGGAACAAAACCGGGCTACTGTGGGTCCCTTCAGCCCCAGCTTTTTGCGGCAACAAAGGCAGTTTCTGTTCAAGTCCATCGATCTTTCCCTTTAGTGCTTCATGAAGAAGCAATCGATAGACCATTCTTTTCGATCCGCTGGTACCTGCTAGTACGCGTAGAATGACTTGGGGATGGCACGTTCAAGCCAATGGTGATAGTATCTACGGCGGCCATCATTTCATAGCCAAAGGAGCAAACCATGCGGTCTCCCTGTCACTTATTCGTGTATTTTGCGGCACTCTTCTTGCTGTTGCTGGCTGGGCCGTTGCACGCGCAGACGCTCGGTACTGTGACCGGCGAAGTTAAAGACTCGAGTGGCGCAGCGGTTGCCGGCGCCACGGTAACGGTCACCAACACAGCAACGAATGGCGTTCGACTCGTCACCACGAACGATGACGGCATCTACAACGTTCCAGCCCTTGTTCCAGGCATGTATGACGTGAAGGCAGAAAAGCCCGGATTTAAAGCTGCCAGTCGTAGCGGTATCGAACTTCAAGTGCAGCAGACTGCCCGTATCGACTTCGGACTGGAAGTCGGTCAGGTAAGCGAGACCATCGAAGTGACCGGGGCAGTACCTCTTCTCACGACTGAGAATGCAACAGTGGGAACCGTTATCGAACAAAAGCGTATTACCGACCTGCCGCTGAACGGGCGAAATTTCTTAAGCTTAGTGGCTCTGAGTCCGAACGTGACTTATGGTTTTGCGCAGGCAGCGCAAGCGGCAGGACGCCAGGGCGGGACACGTTCTGAGATCACGATGTCGCTCGCTGGAGCGCGGTCTGCATGGAGCAACTACACTCTCGACGGAATTACGAATACGGATATCAACTTCAATCTGTTTATCGTGCTCCCGTCCGTTGAGGCGCTGCAGGAGTTCAAGGTTCAAACCGGTGTCTATCCCGCGGAGTTCGGACGTACAGCCGGGCAGGTGAACGTATCGACAAAGGGCGGCACGAACGAATACCATGGCTCCGTCTTTGAGTTTCTTCGAAACGACAAGCTCGATGCCCGGCCTTATTTCTTTAAGGATCCGGAGAGTCCAACGCAGACGGCTCCATTGAAAGCTCCTTATCGTCAGAATCAGTACGGCTTTACGCTCGGAGGGCCAGTCCAAATTCCGAAGCTATTCGATGGCAAGAACCGGCTCTTCTTTCTAGCCAATTATGAAGGCTTCAAATCGCGCCGGTCGACTCCCCAGTTCTTCACCACGATGACGCCTGCCATGCGAGCCGGCGATTTTTCCGCAGTGCCCACGCCGCTGCAGGATCCGAATACTCGCGTTAGAACGCCGAATCCGAGCGGCAGCGGATTTACCGTAACTTCGAGCGCATTCCCGAACAATCAGATTCCTACAAGCCGCTTTAATCCGGCTTCTGTTTACCTACTGGAGAGTTTCGCTCCTCTGCCGAACCTTGACCAGACTGGTCTTCCGAATCGCAATTATCAATACGTGCAGAAAGTGCCGGTGGATAAGGATCAGTTCACTGGGCGCATCGATCTGAACGAGAGCACTGTTTCTCAGTGGTTCGGCAGGTACAGTTGGACCGACGAACTGACCGCGACGCCGGGTGTACAACTGAACGGTACAATTCTCTACACGAAGGCAAGCCAATGGGTTCTCGCCAACACTCGTGTTTTCTCGTCTTCAAAGGTCAACGAGTTTCGGTTTGGCTACAACTCTCTGTTTAACAACATCAGCCAGGAACTATCTGGAGTCGAGAACGTTAACGAGAAGATCGGAACCCCTGTAAAAGTTGACGATCCAAACTCGTGGGGCATCCCGGACATCAATCTCACCGGCAGCACGTTGAATCGGTTCGGTAATGACGCCAATGGTCCGTTCACGATCGACAACAAGGTTTACCAGGTTGTGGACAACTTCTCCTGGATCGCGGGAAAACATTCTTTCCGCTTTGGTGGAGACTGGCGCTATAACCAGTTTCTTCAGATCGGGAACGAATTCGCGCGCGGTCGCTTCACATCGACGGGAAGTTTCACTGGCAACGGCAACACGCTTACGGGCGGTTACAACGGGGCCGACTTTCTCTTGGGCGCTATCAGCACGATTGAGAGCGCTGTCGCTTTAGCTAAGGGGGATTTCCGCAACCACGAATTTGGTCTCTACATCGACGACACGTACAAGATGACTCCGCGCCTGACCGTGAACTGGGGACTACGGTGGGAAGTCTTTCAACCGCTGTTGGACAATTTTGGCCTACAGCCGAACTTCCAGCTTAAGCAAGCGCTCCCGTCATATGGAGTGGAGCCAGATGCGAGTAAACATCCGACTCTTGTCCGAACCGGATCAGGGGATTTCTATCAGGATCTTGCCTTCCGCTTCACCGGTCCGGTACAACTCGCGCGAGATGGACGTCTTGGCGATCGTCTCATCAAAACCGACTACAACAACATCGCTCCGCGTCTTGGTATAGCTTATAGTCCTTCGGCGAAATGGTCGTTCCGGACTGGGTTTGGAGTCTTCTTTTCCCAGGAGAGCAAGAACTCAATTTTCGACATGAGTCGGGCCGCAGGCGGCCGCGCCAATCCGGTTATCGACCAGCAGGGCGTCTCGACCCTGACCTTTCAAAACTTTATCAATACCAGCCAATTGCCGGTGTCATTCGCGCCCGGACTCACGTGGGGAGCCGATTACAATTTGCCCACGACTTACACCATGCAGTATCTCTTCAACGTGCAAAGAACAATCGGAACGAATTCGACACTTGAAATCGGATACACGGGAAATCAAAGCCGGAAGATTGCTTATCTGGTGAACGCAAATGCTCCTGTTCCCGGTATTACTCCATTCGATACTCGTGAGCCCTATCCGGAATGGCATGGAATCCAATATCTCGTGGGTGACGGGATCGGCAACTACAACGCTCTGAGTGGCAAACTGACGCAACGATTTGGCGGCAACTTGACGTCCATGTTCAGCTACACCTGGTCGAAGGCACTCGACGAGAATAGCGCTATCCGCGGAACCGGTTCGGACTTCACACTGGAGAATCAGCGCTGCCGATCGTGCGACTACGGTCCTTCGGGCTTTAATATCCCTCACCGCTTCGTCAGTTCTGTGTTGTACGCGCTGCCATTCGGAAAGGGCAAGCAGTTCCTCGATCAGGGCGGGGTTCTAAACCAGATCATTGGCGGATGGCAACTGAGCGCGATCGCAACGGTCCAGAGTGGAACCTCCATCAATCCGGAATCATGGGACTCGGCTGGAATGGGGGCCGGGTTCCCTCACTCTAACCGATTGCATTGTGTCGCGGGCGCCGATCCGGTGGCGGAGAACCCCAACCCAGACCGATATTTTGCGCGGGAATCATTTCGAAATGTAGTAGCTGGGGAGTTTGGCAATTGCGGTCGGAACAGTTTGATCGCTCCTTCGAACTGGAACGTAGATGCTTCGGCGATGAAGGATTTCAGGTTCAATGAGAGGCACGCTCTACAATTCCGGATGGAAATGTTCAACGCGCCCAATCACCCCGCATGGGGCAGACCCTCGGCCAACTGGGGCACACAAGGTGTGAATCCAAACGCCGCGTTTGGACGTATTCGAAGCACAAGCCAACTGCGACAGATCCAATTCGCCTTGAAGTATTACTTCTGAAGGTTACGGCTCTGTGCATGACTTGCTCACGTACAGAGCCGTTCTCATTGAGCCATTCGACACCTCGTCTCACGCGTTTTTCGACGAGGCAGAAGATGCGACTTGTCCGATGGATCGCTTTAGCAATTTCGGCAACACTTTCTTTGCCGGGGCAAATACCCGATTTCACTCCGCCCACATCTCTATTCCGGGCTGTTCTCGGAGGCGACGTAAAGGACGTCAACCGGATACTTCAATCCGGAGCCGATCCGAATGAAGGCAAATTTTTAGGAGCTCCGCCTCTCATCATCGCGCTGATGCAGGGCGATCCAATGATCGCCAAGGCTCTAATTGACAAGGGAGCTGACGTGAAGGCGGTGGATGGGGCCGGCTCCACTAGCCTGATGTGGGCGGCAACAAACGAAGGCTCCGATCTCACGATAGTGAATGATCTATTACAACGCGGCGTCGATCCGAACGCCGTAAACAAGAGCGGCGACACAGCTCTCACGTGGGCGCTACGGCGTGGATACACTCCTATGGTCGCAACGTTGAAGCAGCATGGCGCAACTGATCGAAGACTCTTCCGCGATTCCGTGCAGCGCGCAGTTGATTTGTTACAGAAGAGTGGACCTGAGTTCATAAAGGTTTCCGGCTGCACGTCCTGCCATCATCAAGCGTTGCCACAAATGGCATTTGCGGCCGCGAGATTACGTGGTGTAGCTGTAGACGCCCAGATTGCAGACAAACAAGCAAAAACCGTGATTGCGATGTTCAAGCCCTATCGCGAGAAGATGATGCAGGGCGGCTCCAGTATTCCCGATCCCGCCAACAGCCTGTCGTATTTCTTGCTCGGTCTGGGCGCCGAACAGTATGAGGCGAATGAGACGACTGAAGCGATGGCGTATGTAGTCGCCACGCAGCAGCTTACTGACGGGAGTTTTCGTTCTTTCGGAGCTCGGCCACCCGTTCAGTCGAGCGCAGTGTCGGCTACTGCATTGAGTTTGCGCGCGCTTCAGTTGTACGGCAAGAACCCGGAGTCTTCTGTCGCGAAGGCTCGAGAGTGGTTGTTGTCGGTCGAGCCAAAGACAACGGAAGAAGGCGCGATGAAATTGCTTGGTCTAGCTTGGGCGAAAGCTCAGCCGTCGGATTTGAAAGCGACTTCAAAGTCACTGATTGCGGTACAGAGGCCGGATGGAGGTTGGGGTCAGTTACCGGGGCTCGAGAGCGACGCTTATGCGACTGGACAAGCCCTTACTGCGCTACATTCGGCGGGCGTGATTGCGGTCTCAGAAGAAGTCTATCAGCGCGGTGCTGCTTTCCTTCTTCGCACGCAACGGCCGGATGGCTCATGGTTGGTGCGCACTCGATCAATCCCGTTTCAACCCTACAAGGAGAGCGGCTTCCCCTACGGCAAGGATCAGTGGATCTCAGCCGCCGGTACAAGCTGGGCTGTCATGGCTCTCTCTATAGCGCTGCCACCAGCAGAGTCGCAGCTTTCCGAATTGAATTGAGATCTACGAGAGTCGATGAGAGAGACCTCTTTCATCGGCAACCTCACGCAAGAGAGCGCCCAGCTTTAGAAAATCCTCAAAGTCGGAAGGCTTTCTGAAGTATCGCGCCGCGCCGAGTTGTGCCGCTCGCTCACGGTCTTTCGGCGCGTCGGAGGAGGTGACCACGATCACAGGTGTTTCAGTACAGAGTGGATGCTCGCGAAATCTGCTAAATATCTCGAAGCCGCTGGCACTCGGTAGATTCAAGTCCAGTAGGATGAAATCCGGACACGGAGCGTCAGGATGTTTTCCGATACGATCGATAAACCTTTTCGCTTCCGTTCCATCTCTAGCAATGAAGAGCTCGTATTGAATGTTGTGCTCGCGAAGCGCTTCTTCCAAAAGGTCCACGTCACCAGGGTTATCCTCAGCGAGAAAGATATAGACCGGTTCAGTCATTCGGGCGCTCCGGTAGTGAAAAGTAGAATGTCGAGCCCACGCCCAGTTTGGATTCAGCCCACATCTCGCCGTGATAGCGTTCGATAATGCGTTTGCAGATAGCTAATCCCAGCCCGCTTCCAGGATACTCGTCATCCCGGTGAAGGCGTTTGAACAGCCCAAAGATACGCTCGGCTTGATCCTGCTCGAAACCGATGCCATTGTCCCGGACACTCATTATGCAATGGCCGTTTTGTCGTTCGGAGCCGATGTGAATTCGGGGCGGTTCGTCCGCCTTTCGGTATTTCAGCGCGTTTGAGAGAAGGTTTTGGAACACATGGCAGAGCTGTCCCTCATCGGCGGAAACCACCGGGAGCGGGTCGAAACTGACAGTGGCATGATTCTCCTGCATTCGAGTATCAACAAGATTGAGAGCCTGTTTCAGAGCAGTGTTCAAGTCTGCCGAATGTGCTGGTGTATCGCCATCGATGTGGGCAGTGCGGGAGTACGTTAGAAGGTCTCGTATCAGGTCCTCCATTCGCCTAACCCCCGTGCGGATGTACGTGACGTACTTCTGCAGGTCGGGGTTTTCTTGTGGTCCCAGTCGCTTGATAAGAAGTTGAGAATAACTATTTACCATGCGCAGGGGCTCTTGCAGATCATGACTGGCAACGTAGGCAAACTCTTCGAGGCATTTATTGACCTTCGTCAGCTCTTCGTTCGACTGGCGCAGTTCTTCTTCTGCATGCTTACGTTCTGAAATATCTAGTGTTACTCCGACCATGCGGTAGGGCCTGCCGCTTGGGGTATAAAGCGCTCGCCCGCTGGCGACGATCCAGCCTGTTGTGCCATCTGGACGGATTATGCGGTACTCAGCATTGTAGTCAGTATGCCCTTGGACAGCTTTCTCGACGGCTTCCTGCATTTGCGGCCTATCGTCGGGATGAATCATTGCAAGAAGGAATTCGTAGGTGAAGGTGGCGTCTTCCTGCACCCCGAAATTCGCATAGCACTGAGGCGAACACTTCAGGTTGTTCGTTTCGAAATCGCGGCTCCACGATCCCAGTCTGCCGGTTTCCAGCGCAATGCGGAGTTGATGTTCGCTTTCTCTCAGCGCATTCTCGGCCTCCTTTTGGAGGGTGATATCGGTATTGGTGCCGAACCAACGTAAGACATTGCCGTGTGTATCCCTGACTGGCTCGACCCGCGTAAGGAACTCACGAAAGCCACCATCAGCGCCCTTTAAGGGAAATACCATTTCGAAAGGATCACCACTTTCGATGGACGCGTTCCACTTTTCGATGACCTTCGGAAGCACGTCAGGGTCATGGACACTTTGCCAACCCCAGCCTTCCATCGCTTCCGCGGTTGTGCCGGTATAGCTATACCAGCGCTGGTTGTACCAAAAGAGGTGTCCATCCGGGTAGGCCATCCATGCGAGATTCGGAATGGTATTTGCCAGCGTACGGAACCGCTGCTCACTCGATTGCAACTCACGCACAATCCGGGCTCGCTCAATGGATTCCCAGCAGCGATTGGCCACCTGCTGGACCAGTTCGACTTCATCAGGCCGCCAGCGCCTTGGGACCACTTGATGCACCGCCATGGCGGCAACGAACCGGCCCTGCTTTTGAAGGGAGACACAAATTACGGAACGGATCAAGGTGCTTCGATAGGAATGGCGTACATCAGCGGTGCGCGGATCGATCTCTGAATCTTCGACGACGTATGGCTGACCTGCGCGCATTAAACGGAGGCATTCTTCGCCAAACAGCGCAAACTTGTACCGGCCGACGATACTCGGAACACCGCGATTGTAGTCGCCGGTTAGATTGAATGTATCCTCGTCCTCCTCGACGTCGGCGTAGGCGCAGCGATTGACATCCAGCCACTCACCCAGCAGCCGCGCAGCGCTTTGGGTAATCTCGTCGGGATCGATTAACGGTCGTGTGGCATCATCGAGCTCGACAAGAAAAGCATTGCGGCGCTCGCTCCATTTCCGTTCGGTAATGTCCTGCACCAGAGCGATGAATCCTTGGACATCTCCGTCTGGAGCGATATCCGGCGCGTAAGAAACACTGACGTCACGCAGTTTACGATCTTTGTCCCAGAGCTGTGACTCGAAACTTACTCTTTCACCGGCAAGTGCCCGGGCGATGTAGGGTTGAGCGTGTGAATAGTGAGGTTCGCCGGCAATTGTCTTGATCGTGAGACCCACTATGGCGTCTGGAGTTTTTCCGAACCATTCGAAGTAAGTCTGATTTACCCGTCGGTAGACTTGATCGGCGTCGATGTAGGAGATAAGAACCGGCACGTTGTCGGTGACCAGTTGCAGTTCCGCATCGCGTCGTCGTATTTCATGCTGTTTGAACCGGGCACGGACCGCTGTACGCGCGGCGCTCACAATAGTGTCGGAGCGGAGCGGCCGTTCAAGAAGGGTCAGACCGCCCAGAGGCTCAAGCCGGGAGAGTCTTTCTCGACTCGCGACGGTAGGTTCGCCACCGACTGTGAGAACCACCACGGGAAGATCCGACCATGCGCTCTGTTTTCGTAGCACTTCAGCGAGGCGTTCTATGTTATGTGGCTGAAGCGCTTCCTCTGTAACAAAAAGCGCGCCGACTCCGAGCTCAATTTCCTGGCAGAGCTGCTCGATACTCAAGCACACTTGCGACTGGAGTTTCGCGCGACCGAAGAGATCGTGAAGGAGTGGAGCATCCCGTCCAACAGGAGCGTGAATAAGAATCAGAGAATCTCGCGCCAAACTAAGGCTGGGACTCATCACCTGCCCCTTGCATCAGCGGACCTCGCTGGCCGACGTAAGTGGGCACACCGGTAAGCACACCCTGAAACTCGGTCAAAGGCCTTCCGACACGGACTGTATCTGGGCCAAGTTGTAGCTCCCGAATAGTGCGCTCGTGTTTTCCGCTGCGCTTCTTAACAACGGAAATTGCTTGGCGAACTTCGCCAGTCGCTTCAAAGTAGCGCAGGAGCAGGATCGTATCGGCCAAGTAACTTACGTCTACAGGGCTGACCATACCCTGACCCAGAATCCCGTACTGGGCCATCACAAGAATGGTGGTTGTTCCCTGATTGTTCAGGTAAGCGAGTAGCTCATGAAGCTGAATAGTGAGATACTCCTCACCCGGCATTGCCGCCAAAAGACCGTTCAGACTGTCAATGACAATGACACTTGCATGATTGGTTTCGACTTCAGCTCGGACACGAGAGACGAAGTGTCCAGGAGAAAGCGCTGCGTGGTTTATAATCTCTATTTGCAATCGGCCGGATCTGAGAAGCGGTTCGACATGGATACCGAGGCCTTCAGCTCGTTCGAGCAGTGTCGGCAAACCTTCATCGAGGGTAACGAAATAGGCGTAATCTCCGCGTTCCGCCGCGGTTGCGGCGTAACGAAGCGCAATCGTACTCTTCCCAGCGCCCGCAGGCCCCATCAGCAGGGTACTTGTGCCCTTATTAAGGCCTCCGCCTAAGAGAGCATCAAGTTCGACTAGACCGCTAACGATGACGCCAGGAGCAAAGTTACGGCTGTGCTCAGTTGCAACGAGCCGCGGATAAACCTCCAAGCCGCCAGTGCGGATATTGTAGTCATGGTAGCCCTCGCGAACCTGGACGCCGCGCAGTTTTACTATTTCGAGCCTTCTGCGCCTCGCGCCATAATCACGGGCGAGATTTTCCAGACGGATGACTCCGTGAACGATACTTTGAAGATCTCTCTCGTCAGCGCCGCCCGAATGGTCGTCAAGCAGCAGGACCGTGCACTCCCTGCCAGCAAAGTATTGTTTGAGTGCAAGCAGTTGCCGGCGAAATCGCAAAGGTTCTCGAGCGAGCAGTCGAAGTTCTGACAGAGAATCGAAAACAATCCGTCTCGGCTGCGTCTCTTCAATACGCTTCAGGATTGCCTTTATCGTGGCTGACAGCTCCACCTCACCGGGGTAAAGAACGGTGTACTGCTCTTCTGCCTTTAAGCTATCCTCCATCGGTAGCAGTTCGAAGATGTCAATACTGGTAAGGTCCCAGCCGTGGGATCGGGCCACCTGGCGAAGCTCTTTCTCAGACTCTGAGAGCGTTATGTATAGAACCGACTGTTGCTGAGAAACTCCCTCCAGTAAAAACTGAATACCGAGGGTTGTTTTGCCGGTGCCCGGGTCCCCGTCTACTAGATAGAGGTGACCTGCGGGTAACCCTCCGGCAAGCACCTCATCAAGACCTGAAACACCACTGGAAAGCGATTCGGAAGCGATCTCATTGTTGGCAAGGCTAGCCATCTATATTCTGTCCTCTTTTAACCGGTTTCATTGAAGAGCCGGAAGCCTGATCACACAGTTTTTGGTACGAATGAACGTCTTTAACCACCAGCGCGGCCTTGCCGTTGATTGTGAGCACCAGAGGAAGATACCTTACAAGTCCTGGCCATGCAATTTGATGCTAGTGATCTTCGAATCTGGAGGCAATCTCGGTGGTGCACCTTACCGTTAGAAGCTATTTCGGTAGGACAAGTTTCAAGCCCTGTGACCCGCTATCGGGGCACAATCAATGACTTACCTCCGAGGTACATTAATATACGGTTCGCTATGACGAACTGCGATCTTCAGGACAAGAGCGATGTCAAAACTTTCACGGATTGCTCCCGAACTTCCGGTTTCTAGCCTGCGAGAATCCATTGAGTACTATGAGCAGAAGCTAGGTTTTCGACTTGCGATGCAGATGCCGGGTGGGGACTACGCTATCGTCGAGCGAGATGACGTTGCGATTCACCTGTTCCAAGACGATGCGCGGCGATGTTCACCGGTAGGAATACACATTTTCACGCGCGATTTGACGACATTACATGCCGAACTCGTGCAGCGCGGCGCCAGTGTGTTGCAAGGGATCGTTCAAAAGCCCTGGGGAAACCGGGATTTCCGTGTGAAGGATACTTCTGGTAACGAGATTAAATTTACCGAGCCACTGTCGGACGATGAATAGCGCCTATTGAATCGGCAATGAAGTAAGCTTGCGCTCGAACTGAATGTTCGATTCGGCCGTGAACTTGCGATAGTTGCGAAAGTCAATCACATTCCGGCTGCAGAGATCAGAATCCCGCGAGCATAGTAAGTTCTCGCTGTGAACAGGGAGGAGGAATACGCCGTTGTCGATCCGAACGGAATCATAGTCCAGAATCAGTTCCGCCTTCTCAAAAGGGAAGTCGGATGGTAGGGAGAGCGAACGCATCTCGATTCTAAGTACGCGATGTGTCTCTTTATCGATCCAAATTGCCCCCTGATACGCCGGACGATACGAGGCATCGGTTCCCACGATGGTCCAGTGCGAGTTCGGCTGCTTGACGGTATAGTCGTATACGAACGCTTTGCGCTGAGCGATGCGATCCTCGCCTCGCTTCACGAAGGCGGCGTTAGTCATCCTTGAAAGAACGTCTTGAAGGACTGTTACAAACTCGCCGGTTGACCACGAGCCAGACTTCTCAATTGGGCGTCGCGTGACGCGTCCGTTAATCGCGACATTCCGGTACTCCTCCTGACCCTTCACACAGGCTACTTCTGCCGACACAATGTCCAGCGCTTGCCACTGTGGTGGGCGGGAATTACTTGCATACCGGGTCGTGAATTGATTGACCACAAAGTCGGGCAGACCGTCTGAGTACTCGCCAGCTACATCGCGCGCTTCTTCTATAATGTTGTCGCCCTTATCGAACCAAAGGCTCTCATTCTCAGTAGCGGTTTTGCCTTCATAGATACCGGTGCGTTTTTCCTCGTCCGCGACTGCAGGTTTGCGTTGCTGCTTGGGAGGAGCATCTTCAGGAGCCTCAGGCGCAGCGGACGTAGTCTCTTTGCGCTGCAACTCGGGTTTATCCGGACTCAAACCCTCGGGCGTTTTAATGGCTGCGGCGTCGACAGGCTTCGAAGCGGCGGCGACTTCCGCCGGAGTGCCTTTTCGCAATAGGACGACCCGGAAGGCGGTCTCTTCGTCATCCGGATTGACGTTGACTTGCAACTGGTCGCCCGGTTTGAGCAGGGAATCGCGAACAGGTTCGCCATCCTTACTGCGGAAGTGAGTCTTCGCTAAAAGACGGAATCGCAACAACCCTTTCTCGACCGTTTCGAGTATCAAGTCCTTTTCTCGAAGGTCTCGTAACGTGCCGTCGATCGTCTTCAGCGTGATTTTGATCTCTTTGTCGTTAGCTTTTTCCGGCTTCTTGTCCTTATCTGATTTCTCTCGTTTCGGTATTTTGATTTCCGGGATAGGAATGCCGAGCCCTACACCACCAGGGAGTCTAGCGGGCACCTGATTGGGTGGATATTGACCAGGAGGATATTGGCCGCCCGGGTATTGGGTTGGAGGATATTGCCCGGGAGGGTAGTTCGTGGGCGGATATTGTCCTGTCGGGTTTTGGCCGGGCGGATAGACTTGCGCGCTCGCAATGTTCGCGGCTGTGATGAGAGTCAGCGCTGCAATGGACCAATGTTGCATTCGCAATCCTCCCTGGCCATTCTAGCTGATTTGGACTGTCGGGGTCCTAAGGTATGGACCCCGCATCGACAGGCTAGTTCAGAACATGCAGAGGATTGCGGTTTTGGACGGCCGGGGTCTGTTGTGGAACTTGTAGTTCCGGCATCGGCTCGGCTTGAAACAGGCGTCTCGTCAGACGAGCGATCCGGCGAGCCCAGAGGTTGGCTCGTTCCCTACGCGCGCTATCGGTCGCGATGCCCGTGCTGGCGTACATCTGGCGATACAACTTCGAGATGAATACGAACGCGAGGCGCGCTTTCAAGTTTGGAGTGCAGCGCGATCGTTTCCAGACTGCCGAGAAGCTGTAGAAGTTATCCCAGACTCCCTGTGTGCGTTCGCGCATTTCGTCCGAGCTCATTGTCGGATGAGGCATGAACATCTTCGGCCGTTTGTCTGCAGGTATCAGCCAGTAGCGCGTGATCGGTATCCCGTCTACGGATGGCGGATTCGGGCCTTGCGCCTTCTCCCATCGCTCGAAGTCGACGGTGCCGCAAAACGGCGTGAGCATCACGAATTGAGCAAAGGTCAGCCCGGAACGAGATGCGAGATCCTCGGTTGCCTTGAAAGTATCTTCGCGATCTGTCGGAAGACCGAAGATGAACGATCCGAGGACATGGACGCCATGTTCCTGGAACTGACGAAGACGATTCACCAGGTTCTCACCGGAGAGATTGAAATCCTTGTAGACGGCTTTTAAGCCTTCTGCAGTAACGGCCTCGACCCCTACGAGAGCGCCTTTGATCCGCGCCTTCCGCATCGCATCCAGAAATTCAGGGTCCTCAGCCGACTCCATGGTGATCTGAGTGAAGAACACCATATCCTTCGGCAACTCAGCGAGGCGCGCCATCAGTTCAAAACGTTCTGAGCGAATCGCCTTCAATTGGGCGACCCGTCCCACATTGTTCTGCCGCTCTGCCAGCTTGATATCCGTGAGCGAAACCGGGTAGAAGTTGTCATCAGCCAAGGCGATGAATCGGAACCCACGGCGACGGAGTTCGACAATTTCTTCGATCACCGGGTCGGAAGGCCTTTGTCTCGGACGTTGGCCATCGGTACGCCACACCGAGCAGAACGAGCAGTGCTTCGCGCATCCGCGCACAGTTTGCACCGATGCCCACATATAGTGAGACTGATTCAGCAGATCCCAACGCGCCGCCTTGAACTGGTCGGCTTCCACGCGTCCACCATCGTAGATACGCTCTGAAGCGCCCCTGATGTGATCGCGAAGAGCCTGGCCCCAGGCCAAATCACCGTCGCCTCGCACGACGCAATGCGCGCCTCCGCGTTCGAACGCTTCCTCCGGATAGAGAGTGGAGTGTATGCCTCCGAAGACCACAAAGGCCCCGCGCTCCTTAGCTAGCCGGCCCACGGCATAGCCACGTAGAGCGTTTCCTGTATGAATACCGATACCAACAACATCGCCTGGCTGGATCGTCGCGATGTCGAGCGCTTCCACAGTTTCATCGCAGAGGATGGGATCGCCGAATTGTTCCGGCGTGGCCGCGGCCAATACAAAAAGCCAGCGAGGTGTGATTACAGCCGTTCCAAAGGCAGTGTCGCTGGGATTAATTAAGTGAACTCGCAATATTGATCCTCTAAACTGTAATCGCTAGCGTGAGATCGGACGAAGGCAAGAGCCTTATTTATCAATAATATGGAGCGCCGTCTCTTGCTCTCAAAGGGTCCAATGAATCGTCGCTCACCCGGGCCTGTCTTGGGGACGGTTTTGAGGCTAATTTGCAGAGAAGACACCTGTCTCTCTATGCGAGTATGGATTCATCTTCGAATAACACACGATATCACGTTAGGGACCCAAATGGCCGGATTGGCGTGAATTAGTTCAATCGGCCGGTTCACCGCACAAACAGACTGTTCCAAGACCGGTCGAGGTATTGCCACCGCTGCGTACTGTAGCAGCTGGATGGAATTTCGGGAACGTGGAGTAAGCCGTGTCCCTTTCGGCAGATCAATTCCGTGCCGTACCACTCGAGAAAAGTTTGCGAGGACCAGCCGACATTGATCGGATTGGAGAGTAACCTCAGACACACAGGGCATCGATTTCGCTGGTCTATCCACGCCCAGCGGAATGCCAGAACGTAGCCTACGAGCAGTCCATGAGGTTGTATAGGACTCATTGCCGCTAAATCGAGGGATCCGAAGAGAACGATCACGATCAGGAGGGCAATCTTGGCTCCCAGCAGAAACCAGCGGCGAAGTCTGGTGGTCAGCGGCGGCGCATTGCGACCCGCCGGATACTCGCCGAGGGACAGGGATGTCGTAACCGGCAGGAGCAGGAACGCTCCCAGAAGCATGAAGACGTGCGGAAGAATTGGCTGCTTCCATCCAAGCGAGGTGCACAGGAAGCGATCCTCGGATATCCAAACATGCCATCTCGGCTGCTTGTGAAGCGGCGACTGTTGAAGTCGTGCGACGACAAATCCCGAGCCGGATGCTTTCGCCGGAGAAAGATGCGGCTTATTGGTTAAGAGCCAACCGTCAAACTGGCCGGGAAGCTGCCATTGGTGAGACGAAAGTATTCCGCCTATCCGAGTTGGTTGTCCGGCAATCTCCACAACGCGGCCGACCACATGCGGATCACGATCGAAATCTTTATTCCACGTTCTTGCGTTCAGGATCAGTATTGGCTGGCCGTCGCGCGAAGAAAACGGAACGTTCAGCAGTTCGAACAAATTGCCGGTGGCAAATGCGACCGATAGTTCTGCGGCGCCGATCCGAACTGGAGCTTCTGTGTAGAAGGCTAGGCCGGCAAATCGATCCGCGCTGCGCTGTTTGAGTGATTGAAACTCAGTAAATGAGAAGCGGGGACTTTGCTGCCCGGATTGGTCACCCGGTGAAATCATCACGAGACTGCGCGCATCCTGGTACGGCGAAGGCAGGATTGTGTTCCGCACGCCGTCCAAGTGAAAGGCGAGAAGTAAAGCGATAGTCGCAAGAGATGCCAGGAGCAAGAGGCAACGCATTGGCGACTCCAGCCAAGCTGGCCTCGACTCATCGGCACCGTCGCAGTTGTGTCTTAGCCAGAGCGCGTCGCGGAAAGCGCCTAGACAAAAGAAGAATGCTTTCCAATGGCTGCAAGTCTCGCGGACATACCAGAGTTCCGATCGCCATTCGTTGAGCCACTCCTGGCGCAGTTCTTTGGGGACTACCACAGCGGCTGCGAGGAGGATTACAGAATGCGTCATTTTGTCTGGACTTCCGGAGTCGGAATTAACTTCGCCAAGAGCGGGTAGCGTTTCTGGGCAGCTTCTAGTGTTGACTTACCGGAGCGTGTGACTTTGTAGTATTTGCGCGGCGGTCGCTGTTCTTCATCCGCAATCGATTTCCGCTCCCACTGCGACCGGATGAGTTCATCCCGCTCCAGGCGTCGCAGGGCGGGGTAGACGGTTCCGCTCGGAAGGCCGGTCATTTCCATAACACTGAAGCCATAGACGAAACCGGCGTGGATCGCCTGAAGAATAATTGCCGCGGTGTGTGTGAGTTTCGGCTCGGCTGGCACAATCGAATTATACCTATGTAGCATTCTACTTGACAAGGCTGAGAGTAGAATGCTACATAGGGTAGGCATCTGTGAGCGCCTCTCATGCTTGAACTGATCAATGTATGCAAACGATTCACTGGAATTGTCGCGGTCGACAAGGTCAGCTTCCAAGCGCGGGCCGGGGAAGTGACCGGCTATCTTGGACCAAACGGCTCCGGCAAATCCACGACTATGAAAATGATC
This sequence comes from Bryobacteraceae bacterium, assembly GCA_963844855.1. Classification (GTDB taxonomy): domain Bacteria; phylum Acidobacteriota; class Terriglobia; order Bryobacterales; family Bryobacteraceae; genus DASQDN01. Next base: position 42,664 of record CAWJQP010000009.1, on the reverse strand, counting down.
ACCGGCCTGATGGAAATGACATCGGGTCAGATTCTGTTCGGCGGCTCCCGTATCGACCGTGATTCGATCGCGTATAAACAGCGCATGGGCTATGTCCCGGAAGAGCCGCATCTTTACGGGCACCTTTCGGGACTCGAGTATCTCGTGATGGTTGGTCAGCTGCGTGGACTTCCGTCCAAGCCAACGGGCGACCGAATTGATGGCCTACTGCGACTTCTCTCGCTCCATAGCGACCGCCATGCGCCTATATCGGCCTACTCGAAGGGAATGCGCCAGAAGGTACTTCTCTCCGGCGCGCTCCTTCATAATCCTGATCTCATCCTGCTAGACGAGCCTTTCTCGGGACTCGATGTCGCTTCGGGCCTCATCCTGCGCAGCTTGATCCAGGAACTAGCCGCACGGGGCAAAGTAGTTCTCTTCAGTTCTCATGAGCTCGAAACGGTGGAGCGGGTCTGTTCCCGTGTTGTCATCCTTCATCACGGAAGGATAGTAGCGGATGATTCGATCGAGCGCCTGCGAACTCTAATGAAGCTGCCAACTCTCGAAGGAATTTTTTCGCAGCTTGCGGTGGAGCAGGACACCACGGCCGTCTCACGCGAAATCGCTGACCTGATACTGACATGACCAGAGTCCAGTTTCTTATCCTTTATCGCCAATTCCTGTTCCGCGTCATCGATCTCGATCTCTTGTCGGCTCAAGGAGACATGAGCAGGCTCTTGGGCCAGTTTGCGGCGCTGCTGATTTTCGTCGGGTTGCTATTCACGATTGGCGCTACGGGCCTCGGTGGAACTGACACGCCTCGAGAGGTCATGCTCATTAGAGCCTGGCCCTTCGAGCACGTTCTGATCGCGAGCACAATGTTGGTCGTCGGATTGTTCGGTGTCTTGAGCTGGGAGTCGACATTTCCGGACCGGCGAGATGTCCTGGTGCTGGCTCCCCTGCCAGTACGGGCGCGAACGCTATTCTTGGCCAAAGTGGCTGCTTCGGCGTCGGCCTTAGGCGTGACTGTGATCGCCCTGAATGCTTCGACGGGCCTCATCTGGCCGTTGGCAATGGCCCCTAAAAGCCGAAATCTGCTGGATTTCATTCTGTCGCCGGCGATGTATCGCTCGTTTGCAGCTTATTGGATCACGATGTTATCGGCCGGCGCTTTCATCTTTGGGGCGGTGTTGAGTGTCCAGGGATTGTCGGCGCAGATCCTTCGTCGCCGCTACTTTCTCCGTGTTTCGGCCTTCTTGCAGATGGCAGCATTTTGCCTGCTGGTAACGGTGTACTTCCTTCAACCCTCGTTAGCGACGCCTGAAGCGCTCGCCGCGCCTCAGAACCAACGATCGTTGTACTGGCTGCCTTCCTATTGGTTTCTGGGCCTTTATAACGACCTGAACGGGTCTTCGCATCCCGCGCTCGCCGGCTTGAGCACGAGAGCGTGGATAGGCTTAGCAGTCACAATTTGCGGAACAGCAGTAGTGTACACGCTGTCCTATTTCCGAACGCTGCGCAGGATTATCGAAGAACCAGATATCACGCCGGGAACGACAGCCTTTCATTGGCTGCCATCTTTTGGCAAGCCACTCGAAACTGCTGTCGTCCAGTTCAGTATCCGCACTCTGCTACGCAGCCGGCAGCATCGCGTTGTTTGCGCTTTCTACCTTGGAATGGGATTTGCGATTTCGGTTCTCTACCTTAGATCCCAGCCTGCGCAACGACAACCAACGCTGACTCCGATGTTGGCTGCAAGCATCATCATGATGATTTTGTGGGTGGTGGGAACGCGTGTCGTGTTCTCTATACCGCTGGATTTGCGCGCGAACTGGATATTTCGTGTCATACCAATTCGCGGAGGTATCGACTGCCTGTCTGCCCGTAGGCGAGCGATGTTCGTGCTGGCGATCGCGCCCGCTCTCGTATGCTTCGGAGCACGGTTCTTCTCGCTCTTCCCGTTGAAGCAAGCCATAGCCCATCTGACGCTAATTGGGTTGTTCGGCGCGATTCTTGCTGAACTCTGTCTTCAGGGCATCCAGAAGATTCCGTTTACCTGTTCTTACTTGCCCGGAAAATCCAACTTTCACATCACGTTCCTACTTTGCATTTCTTTCCTTATCCCTTTAATCAACCGGGCAGCTATCGTTGAGCGGCGCGCACTCGATGACCGCTTCGCATATAGCGTTCTGGTCCTTGCTTTGGGGATAGCGCTATTCGCAATCAGATGGCGGACAGCGGGTGGGGAAGTCCAGTTTGAGGATGTTCCCGATCCAGCGGTCATTCCTCTCGGCTTGCAACGAGATTAGTTGCCGGCCACGACGCGAATAGCCTCAACGAAGGCGTGAAATCTGGCCGTCTTGAATTGCCTTCCTTTTCGGGTTAGCGAACGGAACATTTTCTTGCGAGCGCCAAGAGATAGCTCCAGTTGGACGCCTTTTCCGGTAAGGCCTCGATTGCAGATATTCTCCGGCTCAAGCCCTTGCAACTTTGGGTCAGGGTGCTTTCGAGTAATGAAGTCTCTTGCTCTGAGCGCCGCTCCAACGCGCCGACGTATCCTGTCGTCGAGCCCGCCGATGAATACGATCTCAGCTCCCGAATCGGACTCCTCACCATGGATGGTCAGAACGATCTCTGAACGGCCAATCACCGTGAGGCACACAGGTTCATCAAAACGTGTGCTGGTAATATGCAAATCGGCGTTCCCGGAGGGCTTCAGACCTTCAAACGTGTAGAAGGACAAATCCTCGCCGCCGATTGCATCGGCTATCTCCGATGTTCCCGGTTCGATCCCGCCTCCATGTGGAGCGACAAGCGCAAACGATGGTAACGCGCTGCGAGCCAGGACAAGAAAATCAATTCCGGCACGTTCATTTCGCGCGAGAGTTTCGAAATTAGGGTATTTGTCGGCCATTGGAATTTGCTCGGCCTCCGATATGCCGTTTCAGAAGGTAACACAAACTGACTCCGTCGTATGCTGGGAGTTTCAAATATGGAATACACGAAGCTAGGCCGGACCGGAACGGATGTCTCCCGACTCTGTCTTGGATGCATGACCTATGGAGTGCCCGAACGGGGCGCACACGCATGGACAATGGGCGAAGAAGAGAGCCGTCCCTTCATTCGGAGAGCCGTTGAACTCGGCATTAACTTCTTCGACACGGCTAACACTTACTCCGATGGGACAAGCGAGGAGATCACGGGCAGAGCGCTAAGGGACTTTGCAAGGCGTGACGAGATCGTCGTCGCCACTAAAGTTTTTCATCAGTGGTATCCCGGTCCGAATGGACGCGGATTGTCCCGCAAGGCGATCATGAGTTCAATCGACGCTAGTCTGAGCAGGCTCGGGATGGAGTATGTCGATCTCTACCAGATCCATCGCTGGGATTACCAAACGCCGATCGAAGAGACTCTCGAAGCTTTACATGACGTCGTGAAGATGGGTAAGGCTCGTTATCTAGGCGCGTCTTCGATGCACGCCTGGCAGTTCTGCAAGGCTCTTTATATCGCAGACCTTCATGGTTGGACCCGATTCATCACTATGCAAAACCATTACAACCTTCTCAATCGCGAGGAAGAACGGGAGATGATGCCCCTTTGCGAGGCGGAAGGGATTGGTGTGATTCCATGGAGTCCGCTTGCACGAGGGCGTCTGACCCGGAACTGGGACGAGCGTAGCCATCGTATCGAAACAGACGAGGTCGGTAAGAAACTCTATAACGCTACAATCGATGCCGATCGTCGCGTGTTCGACCGAGTAACGGAGATCGCGGAGAGGCGCGGTGTGCCCCGAGCCCAGATCGCGCTGGCATGGGTGGCGCACAAACCATTCGTCACCGCGCCAATTGTGGGCGCATCCAAACCACATCACCTCGATGACGCGGTAGCAGCGCTGTCCTTACAACTGACGCCCGAGGAAATCAACTCGCTGGAGGAGCCTTACATACCGCACAAGATAGTCGGCTTTGCCTGAACGGCGGACCTACGGCTTGCGCGTGTCGTAGAAGGTGTAGTGATAGCTCCACTTGGACTCGGCTCCGGGAGCGATATTCAATGCAATATATGCCTCGGGGCATACCGTGGTGCGAATCGACCAGTACACCATCTTCGTAATCGGTTGGTCGCCTTGAATGCGAACCCCGGCGCCGGATTTCTTGTTCTCCACCTTGATGTCGTAGTCCGATGCCGTTTTGCCGAATCCCTCGAATTCGTTGTAAACGCTTTGTCCCTTCGGTAACTCCTTGAGGTATGCGATCTGCGAGCCGCGCAGTTCGGCAACACCTTCGGGCATCGGGCGCGTTGGACGCGGCTCGAAGGGGAACGTCACGCTGGCGTCCGGCCCTGTCGGCTCTCCGTCGAGAACGAAGAAATTGTGGTTGTACTGTGTCGTGGCTATAGCTTTCTTCCCCGTGTTTTTCAACGTGTGATGAATCGTGATCTCGGGTTTGCCTTTGGCCATCGCGATGCGCTTGGTGTACCTATACGCGTATCCATTGTGGTCCCCGATGTGGTCCCCGAGATCCTGGGTGAACTCGATCCAGTCTTTACCTTTCTTTACGGACCACTTTCCGTGATCAGCGATGTCGTAAGTTTTGAATCGTTCGAAGCGCCGCTCTTCCGGCTTCTTCAAACCTCCTACGCCGATACGAACGAATGTTCCACCAACCTGAGCTTCCTCATATCCGAGGGATTCGGCAAACTCTTCCACTGGACCCATGATGGCGTCATGCAACTTGGGATCGTATTCGTCGAACCACTTCCCGAAATACTCGTGGTCCTTGGTCTTGAGACTTTCAATCTGTCCGGACCAGTCGAAGCGCGTCCCGCGATAATAACCTTTTTCAGCATCCGGAAGCAGCAGTTTGGCTGTGATGGCTCCGTTCGAGATCTGCGCTTCGGGGAACGCCGAATCGGCAGCACTGCAACAACCGGCGAGCAGCAGTGCTGGAAGGAGCATGGATCGAATTTTCATAACGCCGACCGTCACGATATCACGAGCTGTTCAATTGCTTCGTCCTTGAGATTCATGAGTGTCCAGTCCGTCAGACTGCGCGCGCCTATCGACTCATAAAACCGGATTGCTGGGAGATTTTCGGCATGCACAAGCCACTGAATGCGAGTGCAGCCCTTCTCAGTCGCGACTCGCGCCAGATGCTCCAGGAGCGACCGGGCCAATCCCATGCTGCGGACGTTCCTCCTGACGTAGAGGTCTTCGAGATACAGCACGGTTTTGCTGCCCCAAGTCGAGTAAATAAGGAAAAACAGAGCCATGCCTGCAATTTGGCCGTCCAGCTCGGCGATAACGCAAAGAAACTTGGGGTTATCGCCGAACCCGTCGGAGATCAAGTCGTTTGCGGTGACACCGACTTCATCTTCAAAACCCTGATCGCAGGCTGAATCGCTCAACATTTCGAGCATGGCCGGAACATCTTCAACAACGGCGTTGCGGATCGTAAGCACGAAACCATTATGAGTTCTTGTGGGATCGTATACTCTCATTCGAGGGGAGAATCTTTTGCAATGACGCAAGGTCCTGGTAGACGACAGTTTCTAAAGGGAACCGCAGCCGCGATCGCTACGGCGCAACACCCGATACTCGGCGCGAATGACCGCATCAATCTGGGCATCATCGGTCTGGGCGGTCGCGGAAACGATCACATTAAGTTCTATTCGACACTCGATACGGACAGCCGGATAGCCGGACTTTGCGATGTGAATCAAGCTGCACGCGAGCGCGCCATCGCCCTCGTGAAGAAGAACAAGGGCTACGATTCAAAAGAGTTCTCCGACATGCGCGCCATGTTCGATTCGAAAGAGATCGACGCCGTTTCGATTACAACACCGAACCACTGGCACGCGCTCGCCGCGATATGGGCTTGTCAGGCCGGCAAGGATGTATACGTCGAGAAGCCCGCGAGCCACAACCTTTACGAGAGCCGGCAGTTAGTGAAAGCCGCGCGTAAGTACAATCGCATGGTGCAAGTGGGCTCGCAGAGCCGTTCCATGCCGAAGAAGATGAAGGCAATTCAACTCATCCGGGAAGGAGCCATCGGACAGGTGTACCATGTTCGCGGCATTTGCTTCCGTCGCCGTTTTTCGATTGGACGAACGCCGGATGAACCTGTTCCCGCAGGGCTCGATTGGGACAAGTTTCTTGGACCTGCGCAATACAAGCCATACAGCAAGAACAAGTTCGCATACAACTGGCATTGGTTCTGGGATACCGGCAACGGCGATATCGGGAATCAGGGTGTGCACGAGATGGACATTGCCCTCTGGGGCTTGGGCCGGTCGGGATGGCCGGTTTCGGTGTCATCGACCGGCGGCAAGTTCACTTGGCACGACGATCAGGAAACTCCGAACACGCAGCAGGTGACCTTCGACTTCGGCGATGCGCAAATGACTTTTGAAGTGCGGAATCTGCCGACGCCGCCGGAAGGACTCGGAGGATTGAAAGGTCCGAACTACGTGGGAAATATCTTCTTCGGGACGCTCGGATTCATGGTCGTGGACCACACCGGTTACGAGTTGTACAAGAGCAACGCTGGGGATCTGAGCGGGGAAGTGGCTCGAGGATCCGGAGCAGGGAATCGCGAGAAGTACGAGAAGGTCTCAGAGGAGAAGAACACCGACGAGCCGACCGAACAGCACATGAAAAATTTCTTCGACGCGATCCGGTCTCGCGATTACACGAAGCTCAACGCTGAGATCGCAATCGGCGCCAAGTCGGCCGCATTCTGCCATCTGGCGAACATCGCCTATCGAGTTGGACGCACTGTGAGACTGAATCAGTCGACGGGAATGTTTCTCGGTGACGATGAGGCGAACTCGCTTGCGACCCGCGATTACAGGGCGCCGTACGATATCCCGGAGAATCTCTAACGCGCCTAAGCGATGACGGCGAGCAGATCCTTTGCATCAACTGTGTCGCCAACCTTGACTAGCAAGTCCTGCAGCTTGCCGTCAATCGGAGCATACACGGTGGTTTGCATTTTCATCGCTTCCATGATGAGGAGCCGCTCGCCTTTCTTAACGCTCTGACCGGGTTCGTGTGTGATTGAAGTGACCGCTCCAGGGATCGGAGCGCCGACGTGTCCAGGATTTCCCGGATCCGCTTTCTGGCGTTGCGTGGCCTCAACTTTTAAGGTCTTATCGATCACGGTGACTTCGCGTGGTTGACCGTTGAGTTCGAAGAAGACCGTGCGAGTTCCATCGGGATGCGCCTCTCCGATGGTGAGGAACTTGATGATGAGAACTTTGCCCTCCTCGATCTCCATCGTGATCTCGGTCGCGGGATCCATTCCGTAGAAGAACTCCGGCGTCGGAACTACACTTAGGTCGCTATAAGCTTCGCGGGCGCGTTCGAACTGGAGAAATACCTCTGGGTACATCAGGTAACTCATAAGCTCGGCGTGAGTCGCCTCCCGGCCGATCTTTTCACTCAACTCCTGTTGGGTTTTTTCAAGATCGACAGCCGGCAGGTGTTCGCCGGGCCTTCCATATTTCGGCTCACCTCCACGAAGGACGACGTCCTGAACTTGCTTTGGCCATCCGCCTTCAGGCTCACCGAGCGAACCCGAGAACATGTCTACGACAGAGTTCGGGAGCGTCACGGTGTGATCCGGGCCAAGAGCTTTAAACTCCTCGACGGTCATGCCGTGGCTGATGAGAAAGATCGCCAAGTCACCAACAACCTTGCTCGACGGCGTTACTTTGACGATGTCGCCAAAAGCCATGTTTACGTCAGCGTAGGCTTTGGCGATTTCAGGCCAGCGAGCGCCAAGGCCCATCGATTCGGCTTGCTCACGCAAATTGGTGTATTGTCCACCAGGCATCTCATGTAGATATACCTGGGCAGTGCCGGATTTTGGCGCCGAGTCGAAAGGCGCGTAGTAGCCGCGCACTACCTCCCAGTAATCGTCTGCTTGCTGGAGGGCTTCGACGTTGAGGCCTGTGTCTCTCATCGTGTTATTGAGCGCGGCCACAATGGAATTGAGATTGGGTTGGCTCGTCGTACCACTCATCGACGCGATGGCGCCGTCTGCCGCATCGACCCCGGCATCGGCGGCTTTCAGGATGGAAGATGCATTGATGCCGCTTGTGTCGTGCGTATGGAAATGAACCGGCAGGCCAACTTCATCCCGGAGAGCGCGAACAAGTTTCTCTGCGGCGTATGGCTTACAAACTCCCGCCATGTCTTTAATGCCAAGAATGTGCGCCCCCATTCGTTCGAGTTCTTTCCCCATACGAACGTAGTATTGAAGCGTGTATTTGTCTCTTTTGGGATCCAGGATATCGCCGGTATAGCAGATCGCTCCTTCACAGATACGGCCTGTATCTCGGACTGCCTCCATCGGAATCTTCATATTGGGCAGCCAGTTCAAGGAATCGAACACGCGGAAGATATCAATACCTTGCTTGGCCGATTCGTGGATGAACTCTCTTACGACATTGTCAGGGTATGCGGTGTATCCAACGGCGTTCGAAGCGCGGAGCAGCATCTGGAAGCAGATATTGGGGACTGCTTTCCGTAAGACTTGGAGCCGCTCGAACGGGTCCTCATAAAGGAAGCGCATGGCAACGTCAAATGTCGCGCCGCCCCACATCTCCAAACTAAAAAGACTCGAGAGGTTATGAGAGACAAAATTGGCGATCGCAAGCATGTCATATGTCCGCATGCGCGTGGCGAACAGAGACTGATGGGCATCGCGGAATGTTGTATCGGTTAGAAGCAGCCGTTCCTGAGAACGGGTCCATTCCGCAAATTTCTCGGGACCCAAGCGATCGAGCAACTGCCGTGTACCATCAGGCGGCTGTGATGCATCGTGCGCCGGAATCGGAGCCGGCCGGAGGTTCTTTGGCTTGGGCTTGCCTCCAACTTCCTTATTCCCATTGACAGCGATTTCGCCGAGGTAGGTGAGTAGCTTTGTCGCCCGGTCGCGCCGCTGAGTGAACTGGAAGAGTTCCGGTGTATCGTCCAGGAATCGCGTTGTTGCCTCGCCCGCCTGGAAGGTTTCGTGATGAACGACATTTTCAAGAAACGGGATATTGGTCTTTACACCCCGGATTCGAAACTCGCGTAGTGCGCGATCCATTCGCTGGCACGCGTTCTCAAAATCGCGACCCCATGCCGTGACCTTGACGAGCAACGAGTCGTAGTATGGCGTGATGACAGCCCCGCCATACGCCGACGCGCCATCGAGGCGAATTCCAAAGCCGGCGGGCGAGCGGTATGTCTGAATGCGGCCGTAGTCGGGAACGAACTTATTCGACGGATCTTCCGTAGTTACGCGGCACTGGAGCGCATATCCGTGTAGCGGTACCTCGTGCTGTTGCGGCAGACGCATGACGGGGCCGTGCAGTTGTTCGCCTTGCGCGATCAAAATCTGCGAGCGGACGATATCAATCCCGGTCACAACCTCGGTGACCGTGTGTTCCACCTGCACGCGAGGGTTGACTTCGATGAAGTACCACTCGCCCGTATCCATGTCGACCAGAAACTCGACCGTCCCGGCATTGTAATAACCAGCGGTCTGCGCCAGGCGTACCGCAGCATCGGCGAGTTCCTTGCGGATGCGCGGATCGAGGTTGACTGCCGGAGCGACTTCAACTACCTTCTGGTGGCGGCGTTGGACGGAGCAATCGCGCTCGTATAAGTGCAGAATGTTTCCGTGTTTATCTCCGAGGATTTGCACTTCGATGTGTTTCGCTCGGCGGATATAGCGTTCGAGAAAGACTGCATCGTTACCGAAGGCGGCTCCGGCTTCGTGACGAGCTTCCTGCAGGCGGCTTTCGAAATCCTCAGGACGGTCAACGACACGCATGCCCCGTCCACCGCCGCCAAAGGCCGCTTTGATAATGAGCGGGAAACCGATGCGTCGCGCGGTCTCAACAGCGACCGCAGGGTCCGTGATGGCTTCGGGTGTTCCCGGAATTGTGGGGATGCCCGCCTGGTCGGCGAGCCGACGAGCTGCCGTTTTATCGCCGAGCAGGTCGAGAAGGCGCTCGCTCGGGCCCACGAACGTGATGCCGAAGCGCTCACACGCTCGCGGTAAAGCGGGGTTTTCGGATAGGAATCCGTATCCAGGATGAATTGCGTCGACACCCTTTTCTGCTGCAAGCGCTACGATATTATCGACGTCCAGGTATGCCTGAACCGGTCCTTTACCTTGGCCGATTTGATATGCTTCGTCCGCCTTAAATCGATGGAGGCTGAGGCGATCCTCCTGTGAATAGACTGCGACGGTTCGCAGTTGAAGCTCGGTCGCCGCTCGGAGAATGCGGATCGCTATCTCACCGCGATTCAGGGCCAGCAGTTTTTTCATGGGATATCCCTCAAGGTAACATGGGGAACTCTTTTGACCTTTCGTTCGTATTGAGTTGGCAAGGAGCTGTTTGTAATGAAATCTGCCTATTTAAGTGTGGGTCTTCTTTCATTTTTTCTGGCCGGTTGCGAGGACGTGGTCTGGGGGGACCGGTCGGATCGATTTACCGAGAATTTCTCATTTAGCTATTCGCTGAAGCCGGGCGGGCGCGTTTCGATCGAGAACCTTAATGGATCTGTCGAGGTTACGGGTTGGGACAAGGACACGATTGAGATTACGGGGGCCAAATACGCCGCTACGGAAGACCTGCTGAGAGCGCTGAAGATCGATATTCAACAATCTTCGGATGCGATCGATATCCGTACGGTCCGACCCAGCTCCGTTCGTGGAAATTACGGCGCCAGGTACAGGCTGCGTGTTCCACGCCGTGTCGCGCTGGAACGTATAGCCAGCTCAAACGGCCATGTTGAAGCGCGCGACATCGAAGGCCCGGCACGCATCCGGACTTCGAATGGAGGCGTGCGAATCCTGAACACAAAGGGATCTCTCGAAATTGAGACGTCGAACGGCTCCATCGACGTGAACGATCACCGCGGCGCGATAACAGGACATACATCCAACGCTAGGGTTAGTGTTGACCTGACGGAGCCGGAGCAGGGAACACCGATCCGTCTCGAAAGCTCCAATGGTGGAATCAGCCTGAAGGTAAGGTCCTTCAATCGGAACAGCATCCGGCTATCCACGTCAAACGCTTCCATCAATCTGACGTTGCCGGATAACGCAGGCGCACAACTGAGAGCGGATACGTCTAACGGTCACATCAGCAGCGATTTGCCGGTTCAGGGCACGATGAAAAAGAACCACGCTGACGGCCAGATTGGAGTTGGCGGTCCTTCGGTCGACCTGTCGACGTCGAACGGCAGCATCAGCTTACAAAGGCTATAGAGGTCTATTGGTCCTTGCGCGCTGCACGACTTTCGCGAGTTGTTCCGGCTGATAGGGGTTTGGCACCCAAGTTCTTCTCTCTGCGCCGTATCCGCTGAAAGAACAGCTATTTGGCCACGCGGCACCAAAAGGAGAAAGTGTACGGTAAGGACGGTGGCGACGGCGTCCTTCGGCCGGTGTCCCGAAAACATCGTTTTCGGGACAAGGCTGTGCGTGCTGGTGAACAGTTTCCCGGAACAAGTGTTAAAAACGGAGCTCGATTAGGTAAGGGCAGCATTCCAGAGCTGACGCCAATTCGATGTTTTCTCGCGCCGGACCGGTTAACCCCAGTCGGCCCGTTAACGTTGATTGACCAAGCATCTGTCGCAGCCGATTTCGCAACCGCACGATCACATATAATTAGGTGCCGATCGAGTGGTCGCCCCGAAAGCTGTGACATGTGGATGCCACCCTCCTCTCTTTCGACAAGGAGAGAAGGCGATGTCACTCATTAACGGCTACGGCCCGGCCTCAGCATTACGGAAGACGCGCGGGGTCGGCATGAAACTTGTCCTCGTTCTGTCTTTGGCGGTAGTTCTCGCCTGTATAGCTCTGGCTCAGTCGCCGGGCACGTTCACCCTAACGGGCAGCATGACCGCGCCGCGTGTATCCCACGCTGCAACTCTGCTGTCCAACGGCAAGGTTCTGATCACGGGAGGCGCCTACGATGATTTCACACGCGTTACTGCTACCGCTGAGCTGTATGATCCGAGCACGGGCACGTTCACCCCAACAGGAATGATGACCACTCCGCGAGTCGGTCACACCGCCACATTGCTAGCCGACGGCAGCGTCTTGATAGCTGGGGGGTTCGACGTGATCGCGCCGGAACGTAGCGCAGCTCAGTTTTATTCAACCGCTGAGGTATACGACCCAACAACGGGTGCATTCAGCGCAACAGGCAGCATGACTACGGCCTTCGGTCTGTTTAGTGCAACTTTACTTGCCGATGGCAGGGTCTTGATCAACGGGTGCGCGGTCCCCTGCAACTCTGCAGTCGCTGAACTCTACGATCCACGGACGAGGGAGTTCGCGAGGACAGTCGGCACGCCGCCGGAGATTCGACCAAGCGGAGACGGGAGGGGAGGTACGAGCACGCTGCTCGCTGATGGCAGCGTCTTGATTTCGGGCGGCTGCAAAGCCCAGCTCTTCACCCCTGCTGGGTTGTTCACTTCTACGGGAGATATGACAGGCCAATGCTCTTCTTACTCTTGGACGGCAAACGGTCAACAACCCGGTTATTACGCTTACACGGCAAGCTTGCTCACGAACGGCAAAGTTCTATTTATTGGCAGCGGCGAAGACGGACCTGTCGATGTAGAACTATATGACCCAGCGACCAAGATATTTACAACAGGCGGGACGATCGCTGTCAAGTACTATTCTGCGGCCACAGTGATCGCCGATGGAACAGTCCTGATTACCGGCGAGGACGCCCAAATGTATTTGCCCGCGAACGGCACATTCGCGGAAATTATGAACCCACGCCGAAATTCCCACACCGCCACATTGCTTCCGGACGGTACGGTCCTGCTAGCAGGCGGCTGGACAGGGATTGCTGTCATTGCCAGCGCTGAAATCTATCGTCCCGGACTTCTGATTCCCTCGCCCGCGCTTCTCTCTTTATCCGGCGACGGACGAGGGCAGGGCGCGATCCTGCACGCTGGGACACCCCGGCTTGCTTCTTCAAGCGATCCCGCCGTGGCCGGTCAGTATTTAGAAATTTATTTGAGGGGCTTGACGAATGGCAGTTTTATTCCCCCTCAAGTATCGATCGGCGGCCGGATGGCTGAGGTTCTGTGGTTCGGGAATACGCCAGCATTTCCAGAGCTAAACCAGATCAATGTCCGTGTGCCAAGTGGCGTCCTGCCCGGAGCGGCTGTCCCGGTGCGCTTAAGGTACATGGATCGGGCGAGTAATGAAGTCACCATTGGTGTGCAGTGACCCACAACCCTTCCTACGAACACGCCATGAAACACTAAACGGAACCGGCGGCGTCACGAATTGCTGTTGTCGAAAATTTTCAATTCTGATCCACGGGCCACTCCGTTTAGTGCAGGATGTGAACAGACTGTTGAAGTCGGTTTAACCTTGTGCGCCTGCCATGTCGGGTGAGCGCAGCCCTTCCTAGCGACCATACCCGCATTGTCCGGAAAACGGTCGTTTTCGGGACTGGCACGGTGGTACCGTACGTGGCTACGCAGGCACCCTTGAATCAACGTGTCAGAACTGCTTTCGTGTCGTGAGCTCTGGGAATCGCTGCCTACGCCGCCCGGAGCTCCTTGTGCCTTTAACGTACAGTTTTTTCCTTTGGTGCCGCTTGGCCTATTCGCTGGACCGTGGCCAGTCCCATGCCTGAAAGGCTCGATAATCCGGTCACGGATTCCTATGCGCGCACGCTAATTTTCTTGTCTATTGTGGGGTGAAAGACCTGGACGACCTCGTGGATCGGGACGTGCAGGTCTACCGGCGTCAAAGGACCACTTTTTTGGCAGCAATTCGGTCTGGGGCTAGCCTGAACAGCAGGTCCTTGGAATGACGGACCATTGCTTCCAAAAGGCGATACGCTCTTTGAGTTGACAAACTTCGATCTCGAGGCCCGCGGGAGAGGTACAACGCAAATGAGGCAGGCGATTTCGCCTGCCTCATTTCACGTTTAGTCAAGCTTAAAAAATATACAGCGGAGTACCCGGCGTTTCAGCGACGGCTCCGACGGCGACTTCTTCCCCGTTCTCGTCTTTGTTGATCGGACGGCAGAAGATGCCGGAGTCACCGAGGTAGACCTCGAGTTCCGCGGGTCGCTGCAGCGAACCTTGAATGATCGCCTCGGAAAGCGGGTCCTCGATGTACTTCTGGAGCGCCCGGCGCAATGGTCGGGCGCCGTATGCCCTATCAGAGTTCTTTTCGAGCACGTAGCGCGCAGCATCGTCCGTGAGCCGGATGCTAATCTGCTTGGCGACAAGGTTGGTGTTGATCTGCTCCACCAAAAGGTGAATGATCTTCAACAAATCTTCGTCTACGAGCGATGTGAAGAGGATGACTTCGTCGAGACGATTGAGGAATTCGGGATTGAACGCTCGCTTCACCTCGGCCATTACCATCTCTTCGACTTTCGCGGGAATCGCATCGGAATGTACCCCGAAGCCGATGCCCTGGCGCTTTTCAAGGTGTCTTGCGCCAAGGTTCGAAGTCATGATCAGGATCGTGTTCTTGAAGTCGACGGTGTTGCCGAGACCGTCGGTCAACTGGCCGTCTTCAAATACCTGCAAGAGGATGTTGTAGACATCTGGATGCGCCTTTTCGATTTCGTCCAGGAGAACGATCGAATAGGGCTGGCGTTTCACCCGCTCGGTAAGCTGGCCGCCTTCCTCGTAGCCGACATAGCCGGGAGGTGAGCCGATCAACTTCGAGACCGAGTGCTTTTCCATAAACTCGGACATATCGAAGCGAATTAGCGACTTTTCGCTTCCAAAGAGAAACTCCGCCAGGGCGCGGGCCACTTCGGTTTTGCCGACGCCTGTGGGCCCGAGGAACAGGAATGAGCCCGCGGGTCGTTTCGGAGATTTCAGGCCGGCGCGAGAACGTCGGATTGCGCGCGAAAGGGCGCTGATCGCCTTTTCCTGGCTAATAATGCGCTTGTGTAACTCCTCTTCGATACGAAGGAGTTTGTTGACCTCTTCCTCTTTGATCGCGGTCATCGGAACGCCGGTCCAGCGGGCGACAACGTCCTCAATGTCGTCCTTTGTCACCACGCCGGTAGAGGTGTCGTCGAGATTGTACTTCTCGCGGAGAACGCGCAGGTTCTCGCGTTCTTTCCGCTCTTCGTCGGAATAAAACCGGGCTTTTTCGAACTCGTGATTCGCGATCGCATTCTCCATCCTATGGACGATGAACTTGATTCGCTTCTGGATATCAGCGACCTCGGGTGGGAGAGTCGTTTGACGGAGTTTAACGCGTGCCCCGGCTTCGTCAATCAGATCGATGGCCTTATCCGGAAGGAAGCGGTCAGGGATGAATCGCGAGGAGGCGTAGACAGCCGTTTCAATCGAATCATCCGTGTAGGCGACGGCATGGAACTTCTCGTAACGCTCTTTGATTCCGAACAGAATTCGAATGGCGTCTGCTTCGTTCGGTGGCGGAACTTTGACGGCCTGGAAGCGGCGCTCGAGCGATCGATCTTTCTCGATCGATTTACGGTACTCACCAGGCGTCGTTGCGCCGATACACTGAATCTCGCCTCGGGAGAGGGCAGGCTTCAGTATGTTTGCGGCATCGAGCGAACCTTCAGCCGATCCTGCTCCTACGAGCGTGTGTAACTCGTCGATAAAGATGATGGCGTTCTGGTTCTCCATCAACTCTTTCATGATCGTCTTGAGACGCTCTTCGAACTGACCGCGATACTTTGTGCCCGCTACGATCAGAGAAAGATCGAGGGCAAGGATTCGCTTGTCGGCGAGGAACGAAGGAACATCGCCCTCGGCAATTCGCTGAGCGAGACCTTCCACGATTGCTGTCTTGCCGACACCGGGTTCGCCGATGAGCACCGGATTATTCTTAGTACGCCGGCATAATATTTGAATGACGCGATCAAGTTCGTAATCACGACCGATCAGAGGATCGAGCGATCCATCCATGGCCGCCTGGGTGAGATCGCGGCTGAACTCTGCCAGCAGTGAACTTTCCTTTGGCCGATTGGCGGACATCTTCTCTGAGGACTGGCGCGCAATCTCCTCGCGCACTTGGGAAAGCCGCAACCCTCGTTCGTGGAGGATCTCAGCGGCGAACGATTTATCTTCCCGCAGCAATCCGAGCAAAAGATGCTCGGTGCCGATATGTTTGTGACTCAAGCGCTCTGCTTCTTCGGCTCCATAAGCAAGCACTCGCTTACACTCATGACTCAACGGCAGATCCACAGAGGTCGAAACCTTTTCGCGGATTGTCGTATGCGACTCAATCTGCTTCCGGATCGACTCGATGGCGGCGTGTGAGCGGAGGAAGCGGTTCGCCAAGGCTTTATCCTCACGAAGAAGACCAAGCAGAAGGTGCTCGGTCTCAATGTACGGACTGCCGAACTGGCTCGCCTCATACCGCGCGAAAAAGATTACGCGCCGGGCCTTCTCGGTATAGCGTTCAAACATGGTTTGTACCGTCTTCTCCCCTTGCAGTCTTCTGGGACGCATCTTCACTCTGCAAGCCAGTGAAGAGGTCCCGCCCTATATCCTGATTATCGCTTCGAATAGCCCCGGAGCGGAAGTCCTCTTCGACAACGATGCCAGCCTCAAGTTTGAGAATTCGATCACAACTGCGAGCGAACCCAATACTATGAGTTACGAAAACTGAAGTTAATCGGTTTTGCCGATGTATCTCATCAAATAGATCGGCAATTTTCTGGCCGGTCTTATAGTCGAGATTTCCTGTTGGCTCATCCGCAAGTAGAACCTGCGGATCGGTGACCAAGGCCCTGGCAATGGCGACTCGCTGTTGCTCCCCGCCCGAAAGTTCTCCGGCGCGATGAGATACGCGTGCGCCCAAGCCCATTTCTCTCAGACGATCAAGGGCTTTCGGAGCAGCATCCGTTCGACTAACGCCACGAACCAGCAGCGGCATCATCACATTTTCGAGCGCGGTGAACTCTGGCAACAGATGATGAGTTTGCCAAACGAACCCAATCTGACGATTTCGAAAATCTGCCAACTCAGCTTGCCCAAGGACGGTGATGTCCTTACCACCAAACAAGATCCTTCCTTTTGTTGGACGGTCGAGTCCGCCTAAAAGGTGCAAAAGAGTGGACTTGCCCGCTCCGGACTCGCCGATTAGCGCCAGCCTTTCGCCGGAGGGGACATCGAGGTTCAGATGATCAAAGATGACTAATTGCGTATCTCCGGACGTGTAGCTCTTGGTCAAATCGACGGTACGGATCGCGAGCTCAGTGTCCGTGAGCAATTCGACCATTATTCTATCGCGTGGTTAAGGACTTCCCGATCTCGAACGCCGAGCAGATAGAGGATCCCATCCAGCCCGAGTGTCGAGATGGCTTGGCTGGCGCTCCGGCGCACGAGTGGCTTGGCTCGGAAGGCAATCCCAAGACCCGCGATGTTCAGCATAGGCAGATCGTTCGCTCCATCTCCAACAGCGATAACTTGTTCAAGATCCAGGTTTTCCGCCTCGGCGATCTGGCGAAGGAAGTGCGCCTTCCTGCCGCCGTCGACGATCTCCGTCACTACTTCTCCGGTTACCCGGCCTGAGCAAATGTCGAGTTCGTTGGAGTGGAGATAATCGATTCCGAGCCTTCGCTGAAGTTCCCGGCCAACGAAGGTAAATCCGCCGGACAGAATCGCGGTCTTGTAACCGAGCCGCTTTAATGTTCGAATCAACCTCTCGGCTCCAGGCATTAGTGGAACGCTGCTTTTAACTGTGTCAAGTGCGGATTCCGGTAGTCCCTTTAGTAACGCGACACGCTTCCGGAAGCTTGCCTGGAAATCGAGTTCTCCCCGCATAGCCGCCTCTGTTATGTGCTGGACTTCCTCGCCGGCACCCGCGAGCTTCGCCAATTCGTCGATAACTTCGGCTTGGATCAGTGTCGAGTCCATGTCAAAGCAGACCAGGCGGCGGTTCTTGCGGAAAACGGTATCGTGCTGGAAGGCGACATCGATGTCGTGCTCTTCCGTCAGCCGCGCAAGGGCCGCTCGCATCGCGTCTTCATTCTCGGGTTCACCGGACGCAGCCAGTTCAACGCACATACGGCTTGGCTGATCTTGGAGTTCGAGGGGAGTGCGCGCCGATAACCGATCGATCCGGTCGATATTCAACCCGCATTCTGTGACGATTCCGCTGACGGCGGCGAGATGTGTTCCGGAGATTTCAGGCCCGAGGACCGCTATCAGGAATCGCCGTTTTCCCGATCCCTCGACCCAATGCTGATATTCCTCGGCCGAAATCGCAGTAAATCGCACTTGGACGCCGACTTCGTGCGCACGGAGAAGCAGTTCCGTCATGACGGGGCAGGAGCGCATGTCCTCTGTGAGTTCGACCAGGATGCCGAGTGTGAGCGCGTCATGAATAACGGCCTGTCCGATGTCGAGAATCCTCGCATTAAACTCTGCCAATACCCGCGTGAGCGAATGAGTTACTCCGGTCTTATCGTGACCGGTGATGTTGATGAGAAGGACGCGGGAGTCCGAGGACTTGTGCATTCTTTCCAAGGATAATGCGGCCTTAGTCAGCTCAATGAATATCGAGTGGATGCGAATGCGATAGCTAAGACTGCTTTGGACGTTGTGCGATGCCGATCGCAATTCCGAGAGCCAGTCCGATGCCGATGCCACTTGCGACGTTGCCATACGCCACACCTATGGCCACCCCGATTGCTATTCCGATTGCGATCCATTTCGGCTGCACAACATCAGGTTAACTGGATTTTCGGCGCCCGCAGTGATAGCATCGCTCACGATGCTTCCTGACTACATCGCTAAAGCGGTTCCTAACCCGTCCACGAACCGGGCGCCCTGGTATGTCAACACCGCGCCGACCTATGCGGGAATTTTCCTCTGGGTCGCCTTCTATCAGTCACTTGCGGCAGGCACGATAGACCGCGCGAGCCTTGCAGTTTGCATGCTCGCCCTGGCCGTTGCAGGCCTGTTGTGCTTTGCGCTGTATTACTACGCTCCCGCAATGCTTGGCATGAAGACCGGCTATCCGCTTTACGTCGTAGGAAGCTCGACGTTTGGAACCACGGGTGGCTATTTAATGCCCGGGTTGCTCATGGGTGTCTTGCAAATCGGTTGGTTTGCGGTAGGGACCTTCTTTGCGACCAAGTTTATTCTCAGTGGCATAGGCAGCGACGCGCAACCGGGCAGTGCTTTGTTCACGGCGATCGCTGTGATCTGGGGCTACACGATGGCGTACATCGGCGCCAAGGGCATTCAGTATGTGGCAAAGACAGCCTTGTATCTGAATGGCATCTCGTTCCTGATGGTGCTGATTGTATTCATGAAAACGACAGGCGGCATCGGCCAGCATACAGTCGACCCGACGAAAGCCGACCCATTTGCGGCATTTGCTCTCCTGGTTCAAGCGGTTATCGGATTCTTCGCGACCGCCGGCGCTGCCGGAGCGGATTTCGGCATGAACAGTCGTCATGAAGGCGACGTACGTATGGGTGGATTTACAGGCATCGCGCTCGCAATTCTCTATGCCGGCGGATTGCCAATTCTTTCGGTTGCCGGAGCAAGAGCGCTCGATGCCAACATCACTTCGTTCAGCTATGACGCTGTAATTGCTTCGTTGGGGGGAACGCTGGCCAGCTCGATGTTCTTTCTGTTTGCGGTTGCATCGATTCCATCGGCTTGTTTCTGCGCGCTGATAGCGGGCAACAGCTTCTCCACGATGATTCCGGGAGTAAAGCGCATGTCATCGATGATGGTGGCGGTGACCTTCGCGATTGTTCTGGCGGCTACAGGCATCGCGGCTGATCTGATTGGCTTCTTCACGATCGTAGGCGCGTCCTTCGGACCGATTTGTGGAGCGATGACCGCCGACTACATTCTGAGCGGCAAGCGTTGGGCCGGTCCGAGGGAAGGAATTAGTATGGCTGGATATATCGCTTGGGCTTTCGGGTTCCTGGTCGGTATTTTGCCATTCCTGCCCGTGTCTGAGGGGTTGAAATCGATCGCGCAACCTGCCGTCGTCTACAGTTACATCACTGGCTTTGTGGTGTATGCGATCCTGGCGAAAATGGGGCTCGAGCCAAAAGCTGTCCCTGTCAAAGAATCCGCGCCTATACAGCAGCGGGCGAAAGCGAAGCGATAGCAATTAAATGGCGGTAAAGATCTACGACGTAGTGATCGTCGGCTCGGGAGCCGCGGGTGGAACTCTTGCGGCTCATCTGGCGCGACAAGGTGTGGACGTCGCGATTGTCGAAGGCGGTCCGAAGGTGAACACCCGGACCGATTTCAACACGCACGCGATGCCGTACGAGTTTCCCAACAGGCACATTCCTACGATGAAGACCGGAAAAGCCGGCTTCGATTCCGAGCGGTCGCGCGGGATCGGCGGGAAGACTCTGTTGTGGAATGCCGTGGCTTTGCGATATAGTCAACGCGATTTTGAGGACTGGCCGATTGATTATAAGGAGATAGCGCCTTACTACGATCGGATCGAGCGTGAAGTCGGCGTTTGTGGGAATCTCGATCATCTGGAAGATTTGCCAGATGGTATCTTTCTGCCACCGGTGCCGCTGAAGTGTAGCGACATTCTGGTTCAGCGCGGCGCTGCGAAGCTCGGTGTGAAAGTGGTTCACGTTCGCAAGTCGACACTGTCACGGCCGACGCGCACGCGTCCTGCGTGCCATTTCTGCGGCAACTGCATGGCTGGTTGCGATGTAGTCGCGAAGTACAATTCGGCGGATGTGCATCTTGTTCCCGCGTTACGCACTGGAAAACTCACAATTGTTTCGAACGCCGTCGTGCGTAAGGTGATGGTGGACAAAGAGCAGCGCGCAACGGGTGTTCAGTACATCGATCGAGTGAGCAAAGCCGATGGCGAGGTGCGCGGCAAGGTCGTCGTATCGTGTTGCGCTTGCGCGCAAAGCGTTGCGCTGCTCATGATGTCGGGAGTTGCAAACTCCCAAGGACAACTCGGCAAGTACTTCATTCCGCACATGACGGGCGGCGTTCAGTGCTTCCTCACTCAGCTAATCGGCAAGCCGCTCAAGAACGACGACGGCTTTCTTGATCACGCTTACATTCCTTCCTTCATGCACAATCGTAAACGCGACTATGAGCGCAGTTTCGGAGTGCAGTTCAACTATCAGAATCGTAGAGGTGTCGGTTGGACGCGTCAGATTCCTGGTTTTGGAAAGGCATATAAGGAAGCGATCAAAGATCGCTATCCGGCGTTTTTGACATTTTCTCCTTACGGCGAGAAGACTGCTGACGACCGTAGCTTTATCGACCTTGACCCAGTTGCAAAGGACGATTGGGGTTTGCCGCGAGTGCGGCGCCATGTCTACTGGAATAGCAACGATATGGCGATCTTTCGCGACATGCAGCGCTGGTCGAAGGATATTTTGACGGCGTCGGGAGCGGAAATTCTGGATATTGCCACCGAGCCGCGCACTAACCATGAACTCGGCGGCTGCCGCATGGGCAGTGACCCGAAGACATCAGTTGTAAATCGATTTTGCCAGACACACGACATTCCGAATCTGTTTGTTGTGGACGGTAGCGTGTTTACCTCAGCATCGGAAAAGAACCCGACGCATACCATCATGGCCTTGGCGGCAAGGACGGCAGACCACATCGCGAGCCGATTGAAGCGAGGGGAGTTATGAGTACAAACCGCCGCGAAACCTTGAAGATCATCGGCGCGATCGGAGCGACGTGCGCGTTTCCTTACGCCTCCGATGAGCTATACGGCCAGCATGTACATGTGGCGGGCCAAGCGGCCGAGTTTGGTCCCCCGGTGTTTTTCAAGGCGAATGAGTTTGCGATGCTCTCGCGGGTTGCCGACTTGATCATTCCCGCGACCGATTCGCCAGGAGCGCTGCTGGCGCGCGTTCCTTCCTACATCGACTTGGTTGTCAGCCGTAACATCGAGCATCAAACTGTTTACAGGCAAGGCCTGGCGTGGCTTGAGTCGCAGCGCTTCATGGACTTGACCGAAGCCCAGCAGATCGCGATCCTGGAGCCGCTTTGCGTCGCTGCCGATGAAGGCAGGGCGAGCACCGCAGGCGAGATCTTTTTCCGTGCCATTAAGAATATGACCGCGGACGGCTACTACACGTCGAAAGCCGGTCTGTCGACTGAGCTAGGATTCACTGGAGGCGCCGTACTGGCGCAGTTCCCAAGTTGCGAGGTTCCCGAACATTGAAGACATTCCTTACCGCGTCAGTATTGACCACGGCGTTTCTGTGTTTCGCCGGTGGACGTCCTGCCGATATCCCCTTTGAGAAGCTGACGCTCGATCTCGGGGCCAATGAAACTTGCGCCTTCGCGGATGTAAATGGCGATGGCAAGCTGGACGTGATATCAGGAGAGAACTGGTATCAAGCTCCTAAATGGACGCGCCACAAGTTTCGCGAGATTGCCTTTGCGGCGAACTATATCGATAACTTCAGCGATCTTCCGCTTGATGTGAACGCGGACGGGAAAATGGACGTGATCAGCGTCTCCTGGTTTGCGAAGAAGATCGTATGGTTCGAGAATCCTGGACGCGCTGGAGCCACTTGGACCGAACATCCGATCGACAGCGGAACTTCAGTGGAATTTGCATTTCTTGTCGATCTCGACAACGACGGTAAGGCGCGTGAGCTGCTCCCGCAGTTCGGCGATAAGAAGACGCCTTTGGCTTGGTACGAATTGAAGGGCGGCAAGTTTATCAAGCACGTCGTTCATGAGAACAGTCATGGCCATGGCATCGGCGCCGGTGATGTGAATAAGGATGGAAAGAACGACGTCTTGACACCGGATGGCTGGTTCGAAGCGCCCGATTGGAAGTTTCACCCGGCTTTTGGTGGTGGGTCGCTATCCTTCATTCACGTTGCCGATGTGAATGGCGACGGAATCAACGATGTCGTCACGTCGAACGCCCATGACTACGGATTGTTGTACTTTCAACAAGGTCCGAATGAGCAGTGGACGAAGAGCATCATCGACGATAGTTGGTCTCAGGGCCACGCAGTGACGCTCGTCGATCTTAACAAAGACGGCAAGCTTGACGTTGTGACCGGAAAACGATTCATGGCGCACAACGGCAAAGATCCAGGGGAGCGCGAGTCATTAGGCATCTACTGGTACGAGGGCATCAATGTTAAGGGCAAGATCGATTGGGTGCGTCACGTGATCGATTACGGAGGCCGGACCGGCGCGGGCATGCAGATTCCCGTCGCGGACCTCGATGGCGACGGCGATCTCGATTTCGCAGTCGGCGGCAAGAGTGGCGTATTCCTTTTCGTCAACAAACAGACGCCGTAGGTAGGCGTAGAATCGTGGTTTGCCACCGCCCTACATACGCATTGACGATCGAGACAACGTAGCCATCGTTCTCGATCCCGCCGGTCTGACGGCGCGCGAGCACATTCCGCAGTCCAATAAGATCGCTTTGAAAGATTTCGAAGCGCACGAGCCCATCATTCGCTATGGGCAAACAATCGGATACGCCAAGGCCGAGATCTTGCAAGGCTCGTGGATTCGGCCAGAGATGGTCGACATGCCCGAGCCGCCGTCGCTTGATGAGTTGCCACTTTCGACAGCGGTACCGAAGGAACTTCCGCCGCTTGAAGGTTACACTTTTGAAGGCTACAGGAACAAGGACGGGTCCGTCGGTACGCGGAATATTCTCGGTATCACGACAACCGTTCAGTGCGTCGCTCCTACCGTTGACTACGCAGTGCGACGAATCAAAGCGGAAATACTGCCCCATTATTCAAACGTCGACGATGTCGTCGCGATCACCCATAACTACGGCTGTGGTGTCGCTATTGACGCGCCAGGAGCTGCGATTCCTATCCGCACGATTCGCAATCTGACGCTTCACCCCAACATCGGTGGCGAGCCCATGATTGTTGGTCTGGGATGCGAAAAGCTTCAGCCCCAGCGATTGTTTCCTTCGGATCTACCTGTGCTGGAACCGGATGGCATGGTGCGGTTTCAGGATCATCGCGGCTTCGCGGAAATTGTGTCGGCGATCATGCTGGCGGCTGAGAAGCGACTCAAGATTCTCAATCAGCGACGACGCAGTACTTGTCCTGCTTCGGAACTGTCGGTGGGATTGCAGTGCGGTGGCAGCGACGCATTCTCAGGCGTGACATGCAACCCGGCGGTCGGCGCAGCGGCCGATCTGATCGTTCGGGCGGGTGGGACGGTCCTGTTTTCCGAAGTCACCGAAGTGCGCGACGCGATTCATCTTTTGACGCCGCGCGCGAAGAATGAAGATGTCGCGCGGGATCTGATTCGCGAGATGCGCTGGTATGACGATTACCTGGCTGGAGGCATGGCCGATCGGAGCGCTAATACGACCCCGGGCAATAAACGCGGCGGCCTGTCGAACATTGTCGAGAAAGCGTTAGGATCGATCGCGAAGGCTGGGAGTACGGCAATTGTTTCCGTAGCATCACACGGCGAGAAGGTCCGAACGAAAGGCCTCGTATTTGCGGCGACGCCTGCGAGTGATTTCATATGCGGCGCACAACAGCTCCCATCTATGAATATGCATGTGTTCACGACGGGCGAAGGATCTCCCTACGGCTTGGCGATGGTTCCAGTTGTGAAGGTGTCCTCTCGCACAGCGCTCGCGGAGAAGTGGCACGATCTGATCGACGTCGATGCCGGACGCATCGCTAGCGGCACGGCAACGAAGGAGGAAGTCGGAATGGAATTGTTTCAGTTTCTTCTCGACTGCGCTTCTGGCCGTCGAAAAACCTGGGCCGAGCACTGGGGACTCAGCAATGCGTTAGCGTTGTTCAACCCCGGACCGGTGACTTAATATTTTGTGATACAGTTCGCCTGATGAAACTCATTTTTCTTGTACTACTCGTTGTGGCGATAATGTCGGCCGCCGATCCGACGGGTGTTTGGAAAGCGGACTATACGATTCCAGATGGCAGTACGCGTTCGACCACATTTCATCTGAAGGCAGAGGGCGAAAAGCTCACTGGGAAACTTGTCAGCGCTATGGGCGAGGCGCCGATCAAAGACGGCGTTATCAAGGGCGACGACATCAGCTTCAGTGCTGTGCGCAACTTCAATGGCAATGAGTTCACGATTAAGTACACCGGTACTGTAAGCGGCGATGAGATCAAGATGAAAGCGGTGTTCAATGAACAGCGCTCGATGGATATGGTCGCCAAGAAGCAGTCAGGTAGTTAGAGTCAGGGTTTCTTAATCGTTGGATAATTAATTCCCAACTGCTCCAGGTACGTTTTGTACTTCGTCGGATCGTATTGCAGTTTGTCGAGCGCCGGCTGAAATCGTTCCATCTTTTCGCGGTTGAGGTGAATCGGAGGCTTGGCATCTACAGGAATCAGCGATTGCCACTTGGTGTCCTTCGTCTGCTCGGCAAAATACTGTTTCGCGGCCTTTATGATCTCCGGCTTCGTCAGCAGATCGATGGCAGTCATCGCATAGGCTTTGGCTGCCGCCGTGGATCCTTTATGAGCGATCGGCGTGGCCATAGCAATAGCGCTCGACCAGTGATGGCCGACCATTCCAGGAATGTTGCCGGGGTAGCGCAACACCACGGTCGGAAGATTCCAGGACACTTCGGCGATGTCGTCAGAACCCGCGCTGGCGAAGGGAGGCGACGGTTTGAGCTCGGAGATGGTGGTGCGCAGACCCTCTACTTTCGATTTCAGTTCGGTCTGTGCGGCGCGCGCTAGCTCCTGATCGGCATTGGACCAGACCGGCATTCCGACAGCCTTGATGTTGGCATGCAGCGTCTCGGCGATCGGCTTGTTAAAGTGACCTGGCCATGCGGCGCCGAGGACCTGCTCGGTCATCGTTGTGTCCGTCATCATCGCTGCAGCGTTCGCGATCTTTGTTCCTAGCTCGTGCAATTCATTGATGCGAGGGTACTCCCACTCGCGGAAGAAATACCAGACAGTGGCTTCGGGCGGCACCACATTTGGCTGGTCGCCGCCGTGTGTGACTACGTAGTGCGAACGATGTTCGGGCCGAAGATGCTCGCGCCGGAAATTCCAGCCGATGTTCATCAATTCAACAGCATCAAGCGCGCTCCGTCCTGCCCAGGGTGACCCGGCGGAATGTGCGCTCCGGCCATGAAAGCTGTACTGAGTAGAAACGAGACCTGAGCCGCTAGGACCGTATGTCGTGTTGAAATCATTGGCGATGTGAGAACTCAGCATCACATCCACATCCTTGAAGAGGCCGGCGTTCACCATATATGTCCGGCTTCCGAGGAGCTCTTCCGCGACGCCGGGATAAACGCGGATCGTGCCGGCGAGTCCGTGCTTCTGCATCAGATTCTTTACGACGATTGCCGCCGTCACGTTGACGGCCTGACCGGCATTGTGCCCTTCACCGTGGCCAGGACCGTTCGGAATCAGCGGATCGTGATAGGCGACACCAGGCTTCTGCGATGTTTCCGGCAGTCCGTCGATATCGGCCATAAAGCCGATCACCGGTGAACCCTTGCCCCAACTCGCAACGAAGCCGGTAGGCATCCCGGCAGTTCCGCGAGTGATTTGAAAGCCTTCCTTCTGTAGAATCCCGAGGACGTATGTCGACGTCTTTCGTTCCTGATAACCAAGCTCAGAGAAGCTGAAGATGGAGTCGACCATCTGTTGCGTAAAAGTGGCGCGCGCTTCAGCCATCTCTTTTGCTGCTTGTTTCAGGACCTCCGTCGACGGGGTCTGGGCGGATATGGTGAGGGCAACGAGAAGCAGAAACGTGAGCCGCATAGTTTTGTTCATTGTAATTTGCCTGGAGTGTACCGCCAAAACGCCGCTCGATACGTCAAACTGAGTAGTTTGAGTCC
The DNA here is from genome assembly GCA_963844855.1 of Bryobacteraceae bacterium. Lineage (GTDB taxonomy): Bacteria > Acidobacteriota > Terriglobia > Bryobacterales > Bryobacteraceae > DASQDN01. Next base: position 15,884 of record CAWJQP010000009.1, on the reverse strand, counting down.
GACCATGAGAAATGTGCGCCTTCTCGCTCTATCGACAACGGTTCTCTTTGTCACCGCGGCTCCGCCGCCTAAGATCGAGCTTGCTCAGGAGCAGCGGTATGTCGAGCATCTGAAATTTCTCGCAGCACCCGAGATGGAAGGACGAGGCGCAGGCACAGCCGGTCTCGAACGGGCATCAGACTACATTGCCGGCCATTTCAGGCAGATGGGTCTTCAACCGGTCGGGGACAGAGGTTCTTACAAGCACGCCTTTCCCGTATCGACCGGCGCCAAGCAGGGGGCCGCAAACCGGCTCGAGAAATTGAGACTGAATGAAGATTATCGGCCGATCAGTTTCTCGGCGAATGGGAAAGTTAATTCCGGCGTTGTATTCGCTGGATATGGCGCCACGGCTCGGGAATTCAACTACGACGATTACGCAGGCCTTGCCGTAAAAGACAAGATCGTGATCGTTTTGCGCTATGAACCGAAGAGCTTTCGAAAGGCCGAGGCAGGGAAGAAGCCGAACTTTACGCACCATGCGCACGTAGTAAACAAGGCGATTAACGCGCGCAATCATGGAGCCAGCGCTGTTCTGCTAGTCAATGCGGACGGCGACAAGGACGAACTGATCGAGTTCGGCAGGGTTGCTGGGCCGGATGACGCCCGTATCCCGATCCTTCAGGTGAAGCGTTTGATTGTCGATGAATGGCTGAAGCCGCTCGGGCAAACACTATCTCGTCTTCAGGACAAGATTGAATCGGAGAAGGCCCCGGCGTCCATCGCGCTCCCAGAAAAGTTCAAATTGTCGCTACAGGTTGATATCGAGCGTCCGGAGACGACGGTTCAGAATGTGCTTGGCTACTTGCCAGGGAAGTCTAAGGAGTACATTGTGATCGGCGCACATTACGATCACATCGGCTATGGTCATTACAGCTCCATGGCGCCCGATCAGTCTGGAAAAGTTCATCCCGGCGCCGACGACAATGCCTCCGGTACAGCAGGCCTGTTGGAACTTGCGCGCATGTTCTCCGAGCGTCGATCGGAACTCGACCGGGGAATTCTGTTTGCTGCGTTTGCGGGTGAGGAAGTAGGACTGATCGGTTCTGCGAAGTGGGTTGAGAAGCCGACGCTCCCACTCCAGAACGCTGTCGCGATGATGAACATGGACATGATCGGACGCGTCAACGGCGCAAAGCTGTTCGTGGGAGGCGTCGGTTCGGGGTCGACATTCGATGCAATCTTGAAAGACGTTCTGCGAAAGTATGACTTCAAAGTGGAACAGAGCTTCAAGAATTCATCTTCGAGCGATCATGCTTCCTTCGTTGACAAGAACATCCCGTCTCTCTTCTTCTTTTCCGGCTTGCATAGCGACTACCACAAGCCCACCGATACTTGGAACAAAATTGACACCGCCGCTTCATCGAAGGTAGTGAATATTGTTGCGGATGTTGTTTCCGGCTTACTTCCCGCCGATGTGCCTCGGCCTCAGTTTGTCAAGCCGCCTCGCCGCCGCGGCGCTGACCGATACTTCGGCATAACACCGGACTATAAGCCCGCAGCTAAGGGGCTGCGTATCGACGATATTACCTCCGGATCCGCTGCCGCGTCGGCGGGTTTGCAGGCGGGCGATTTGATCGTCTCCATTGACGCGAAACCGATCAACGATACGTTTGATCTGACCTACGCTTTGATCGGAAAGAAAGCTGGCGATGTCGTGCGCGTACAACTGCTTCGTAACGGCAAGTCGGTTACTGGCGAGGTCAAGGTTACGTAACACTCAACGTTTGCCACGGAATTCGCGTCATCGGAGGAGGAGGCAGTCCAAATCGTCCACTCCATGAGAACCTGTGTCGGGTGCTTGTCGCTGTACTTTACGCTGAGTGCTGCCGGCATCCGTGGTACTGTCGTCGAGAACCAAACCGGGAAATCGCTCTCCCGAGCATTCGTTGCCTTGCAGCCGGTAGCTGGAACACCCGGAGTTCCGGTGTCGATGCGCACGAACAATCACGGGACCTTCACGTTCGCCAATCTTGCGGCCGGAGCTTATGTGCTCAAAGTAACAAGGCGAGGCTTCGTGCCAACGGAGTACGGACAGAAACGCTGGGACTCAGCCGGTGTGCCAATCGCATTGGGGGCGGAAGATTCGCCATTTGTAACGATCCGTCTACCTCGCTACGGAGCAATTACAGGAGTGGTTATCGACGAGCATGAAGTCGGACTTTCCGATCACGAGGTAATTGCCTATCGAGCGACGCAACCACCTCGAATGGCCGCTCGCGGCAGAAGCGACGAGCGAGGCGTTTACCGGATATTCGGATTGGAGCCCGGAAACTACGTTGTTCGTAGCGCAAGCAAGAAGGATGAAGACATCGAGTATGTGCCGACGTTCTCGCGCGAGACGCAGCGTTATGAAGAAGCTCGTCCGATGCAGGTGTACCTCGATGAAGATGCCAAGGGCGCTGATGTTCGACCACTGCAGGGCAGGCTTTTTAGTTTGTCAGGTTTTGTAGAGCCGTCTCCCAAAGAGGCAGGCCCGGTTATGGTAGTGCTTGCTTCCGACACAGGACGGCTGAGAGTACAAGGACCCGCGTTTCGCTTCGAATCGCTGCCTCCGGGCCACTACGAACTTTATGCGGAGTCGCCTGAGAATCAGAAGATGGGGTGGAAGTTTCAGGCGGCATACTTGCAAATGAGCATCTTCGCGCCGCCACGGGAAGTGGAGATGTCACTGCAGCTAGTGCGAGAGACGCGTTTCGAGTATGCTTCGGGCCCTGCGGATACTTCGTCGATGGAAATCCTCGCTCGCCGCAAGGACTACGCCGGCGTCGAGCAGCCGCAATTGATCAAGTTGAGTTCGGATCGCGCGCCGTTGCCGCCGGGCCGGTGGGAAGTGATGGCCCGACCTCCGGCCGGTCATTACGTGTCGGGTTTCCTGGGTCCTACGCGCGGTGTCCAGGGTAAGTCGCGTCCCGATGGATGGAACGAAATCCTGTTGAGCTCCGGCGCGTATGCAAATGTTCGTTTCACACTAGCAACAGGAGCAGGATCGATTCATGGTGCGGTCAAATCCGCGGGAGAAACCGTGGCCGGCGCGCCGGTCTATCTCGAGACATATGATTCAAGCACTCGGCAGCGAGTCGACGAGCTGCGGTCCACCCGTACGGACATGCGTGGCTCGTATCGGTTTGACGGTTTGCCGCCTGGTGTCTATCGGGTCTTGTCCACGTTTGAGTATCAGCAACCGGATGAATCGGTGATGACCAACGCATCTGCGCCGTCAATCCAGGTGGAGTCCAATTCCAGTCCGAAGGTGGATCTCGATCTGTACGTGATTCGGTAGCGGCGAAAGGCTTTGTTAGGCTCAGGAAGTGCGGAGTCTGCTGGCCGTTTTACCGTTTCTGGGGGCGCTGAGTTTGTTCGCTCAGATCCCTGTACTGCGCCAAGATGGAGTGCTGAACGGCGCAAGCTTCGCTTTGCCAGGAGACCCCGGTCACGCCCTGGCGCCTGGATCTCTCGTATCCATCTTCGGCGATCAACTGGCGGCCGGCGCAGAGGAAGCGAGCAGTATTCCTTTGCCGATATCCCTGCAGGGCGTCAGGGTCACATTCAATGACAAGCCGGCTCCGCTTCTTTTCGTTTCCGGGAATCAGATCAACGCACAGCTTCCCTGGGATGTGGCGAGTTTTACGCCTTTCGGCACTACTCAAGTGGTCAGGGTAGTTGTCACGCGTGGCGGACTGTTGTCGGGACCGATGAATGTTACGGTGCAGCATTACTCGCCGGGCGTATTCGCATTCTCTAACCGATATGCTGTCGCCGTAAACGCAATCGATTCGACCGTAACACAACCCGATGGCAGCGTTCCGGGTTTGATTACACGGCCAGTATCGGTTGGGACGACGATTATTATATACGCCAATGGGCTCGGACCGGTCGACACTCCTGTTCCTACGGGAGATGTCGGAGCGGCGCCAGTTATCCACACTATAACGACTCCTACGGTCTTGATCGGTGGGGTTGAAGCTCCAGTCTTGTTTTCTGGATTAGCGCCACAGTTTGTTGGTGTGAATCAGTTGAATGTGGTCGTGCCGGAGAACTCACCTCTCGGGGATTCTGTTCCTTTGCAGATCAGCATCGGCGGGATTACGACTTCGGAAGCCATTACGATTGCTGTTCGTTAACCACCGCAGATTCCGACCTGTGGGTAGTCAAAATTGATGCAGATTTGGAATCAGCATTTTAGACTCGAGCCAGCGGCGCAGCCTGTCAGCTAATAATCCGCGTTTTTACCGTTCGCGAACCGTTCGGTAGATTCTCCGAACCGGTATGCCGGCAAACTATTGAGGTTTACGAGAATGACAGTCGCTGCTCAAGGACAAGACCACGAATAGACAGACGCGCAGCGGACAACACCGGCGGAGTAGCGAATGCAGGCAGTGCAATCTCTGTGCCAGGTACCCGAACTTTAATATCAGTGTGAGCGGGGATTGCTGGGTCCATAACACCTCCTGGACGCCGCCGGTTCCGTTAGACGCTTCAAACCAGGACTATTGCAGTGGAATTTCTCTGCGGGCAGAGCGGTCCTTGACCCCGCGTCGCGGCCATACGACAAGAGCGCTTGGAAGGGGGGCCTGCTAGGCTGCTAGGCAAGTAGGTCGCGGGCTTTTCCAACTCTGTGTAGTTGCATAGTGTCGAGTCCGCTACCGGCGAAATAGGTCGAGAACATGAGCCCGGTTCCGGCTTGCAGCTACGATCGCCGCGCTGCATCAATCGCGCAAAAGTATTTCACGCAGTATTCTGGCACTGAACTGTGTGCGTGGACGCCGGCGTTGTTGACCAGCAGATCACGTCTCCCTGGTCGAAGAGTCTCTTCCACGTCAGTCAACTTACTGATACGCGCTAGAGTCCCGTTTATCGCGTCGTACCGGATTGATTTCGTGATTTCTTGCAGCCTCCGCGTTTATATTGGCATGTGCAGGCGAGCGCCGTCAGCGGCGAGGGAGTATGTGATGGCCAGACCAAACTCCGCCAGCCCTCGCAGTGATAAGCACGCTGTGTCATTGGATTCTGTCACCGCTGCTCGCCGGTGCTCTTCAGCCCCGGGTCTGTAAGAAAGGTAAGCGCCATTGACGACATTGCTCGCACTCCGACCACGAGTGCCGCCTCATCTACAAAGAAGTTTGGGTTGTGATTCGGTGCCGCCGTAGCTGGATCCTGGTCCCGCGGAGTGATGCCAAGGAACACAAAGAGGCCGGGTACTACCTGGGCATAAAACGAAAAGTCCTCCGATGCGCCTTGCAACGGTGCGACCGAAGCAGGTCTGCCACTGACCTGCTCCAACACCGGCCGCATATGCCGGGCCAACTGGTCGTTGTTGACCGTGGTGGCATACATATCCGTGATCGTTACCTCGGCTTTGGCCTGCGCACTTTCCGCGATCTTTTCAGCGGTCCGCCGTATGTCATCTTTCATCTGCTTTCTTGCCGATTCGTCGTAATTGCGAATCGTCCCCCCCATCTCGACGGTTTCGGGAACAACGTTCGGGCTCGTTCCGCCGTGGATACTGCCGACTGTTATGACCGCGGGCGCGACGGCAAGGTTGGCACGCCGGCTGACAATCGTTTGCAGAGCCGAGATGATTAGCGCGGACGTGGTGACAGGATCGATGGTGTTCCATGGCATTCCTCCATGGCCCTGCTTCCCGGTTACCCGGATCTTGAGGTCGTCGCTGCTCGCCATCGTTACTCCAGTTCGATAGAACAGTTGTCCTGACGGCCCCGGCAATACGTGCAGGCCGAACACTGCCTCCGGCTTCAGTTCCTTAAACAATCCTTCTTCGAGAATGAGCTTGGCTCCCCAAGTCCCGGCGCCGGGCTCCACTACGCTGGAGCCTTCTTCGGCAGGCTGGAAGATAAAAACGATGGTTCCTGCGATCTGGCTTTTCATTCCCGCCAGGACTTCCGATGTCGCCATGAGCATGGCAGTATGGGCGTCGTGCCCGCACGCATGCATTACGGGCACTTGCGCACCCTTGTACTGAGCGGTCGCCGTGGACGCGAAAGGCAAGCTGGTCGTCTCCTTGACCGCTAGGCCATCCATATCCGCGCGTAATGCAACAGTGCGTCCCGGTTTTGCTCCTTTCAGCACGCCCACAACGCCAGTTCGCGCAACGCCTGTACGCACATCCAGCCCGAGACGTTGTAGGTGTTCCGCTACAACTTTCGCCGTGCGTTTCTCTTGATCTCCGAGTTCCGGATGCCGGTGAATGTCGCGCCTCCATGCGATCAGCTTCTGTTCCACATCAGCAGCGCGCTTGCGTACATCGGCTTGCCAGGAGATATCCTGTGCCGTGACACCGGAATTTCCGGAGATGAACATAACAACAGCTATCATTGCCGTGCGTGTGCAACTGGTGGCAGTCTGACGAAACTGTGGCATGCGGATGGCCCTAAGATCTAAGCGCTTCATGTCGATTGTTGGATAGGTCCGGACACCTTACCATCTCGCAAAAACAATTTCCCTTACACCATTCAAGAAGACTTCACGGTGACAGCACCACGCCGATGAGCCAGTGTCTACGACGTCATGGACGACACAGTACAGCACTATCTTAAAATTTTGTTCCTGAAGTCCTTAGGGATCATCGGCAGTGCGGCGGGCTGTAATGTTGAATGCAACGTGGTCTCGACCGCCGCCGCACTACCGATGATCCGACTCGGACGGAGCCGCTCACGAGCAATTGGGGATTGATTGTTTCGGGTTGAGAGGAACCGCAATGAATTGGCACTCTGCAGCGTGATCGAACGCTGAGGTCGATCGAGGTCCTGGCTATCGGGAACCTGATCGCCAGCCTGAACAATGGAGACCGGCGCAGCAATCACAGACAGGGCTTCTCCCAACAGACCGTCTGTCGGCAAGGACGATACCTCCCGGGAGACATCGGAATGGATGAGTACTGTTCGTGCCACCTGTATCACGGACAGAACAAATACAATGCTTCTCCACGGGCTAACCTCACAGTCGTCATCTCAGCCTGTTAATAGGCACGGCCGATTCTAACGTTCACGCATTATTCTCCACCGTTACAGTTTCCTTGAATGTGAATGAGTGAGCAATATTGATCAGACAACAAGCTGGAATCGCATTAACTTTACGCATGTTGGCGGTACTGCTTTGAATGCAAGGTCAGTTCAAAGCAGGAACCTTCTTGTGGAAAGCCCCATAGACGTAGGACGGGAGCTACATAGGAGCATTCAAGTCGTAACTCGGGAGACACTCACCGACGGGAAATCATAGCCGCCGCCGTTCGTGAGTGAGGAGGACCTTTCCAAATCGAAACACTGATTCTGGAGGCCCGTTGCCGGGAGGTGATGATCAGGATTGTGGCTACCGACATTTCTCACACAAATACGGTGGCCCGCGAGACGTCTACACGTTCCGCATCGCAAGCGGTCAGAGCAGAAACAGGCTGTCCACAACATAGTGCACACATAACATGGTGCGCCCATCGAAGACCCCGTTGCATGCCTGCGGTGGAGGACACGGGGGTAGCGACGGATGCGTTGCTTCACCCGCCATGGGGATCCAACTCGACTTGTCCAGGGCATTGGCGTTGAACGTGACGAAAAACCTAATAAACGGCGGCAACCCAAATTTGATAAATGCTACGCAGTGTCCGGCGGTGAGGAACACGTGTTCGTGGATCAGCGTTCCACTGCACATAGTCAACAAGCCTTCCGGCAGCCCTGCTGGATTCGGATCAGCCCAGACGAGGAATGCCCCCACGTTCGGATAGCCCTGATCCGAGAGTTTTCCCGACGTGCCAGGCTGCGCGGCGCGCGCAACTACAGCGAGCACACTTAGCATCAGCAGGCGATGAATTAGACATGTCATGTTTGATCTCCTTTGCCGCGACACGGCAGTTTAGTGCGCAACTCAAACCCCAGTCCTGTCAATCGGCTAGGCGGGTGGACAGGAATTGCGATATCAGGATGTCCGGATGGCAGCACCACTTGCCGCAGTTGCAGTGCTGTGCCGATCAGCTCATGCGCTTCGCCGAAATTGTCCAGACACAACTGTGCCGTGCCCAAATTGTGAACGGACGCCAATAAAACCGGATGCTCGGCAGTAAGCCACGAGCCCAACAGGCGTCGCCCTCCGTTACAAGCACTGGCTGCTTCGCTGCAACGTGACATCTGCAGGTATAGCTCCCCACGGTTGACCAGGCTCGCTGCCACGTCGGGATGATGAGGACCAAACGAGTTCTCGAGGATAGCGGTGGCCCGGCGATTCGCCTCGTCGGCCTCCTCCAAACAGTGCTGATGACAGAGTGCGGTGACCAGATTGAGGAGGACACGAGCGCTTTCCGGTTTTCCTGGTTCCGCAGCCTCGAAGGCCGCAAAAGATTGTCGCAACTGCATTTCGGCCCGGCGGAATTCGTGTAACGGGAGCAAGACCACACCGATGCCATTCCGTGCGGTGCCAATTGCCTTCTGATCAGAGCCGAGACGCTCGGCACGCTGGAGTGTCTCTTGATACCCTCGCAGAGCTTCCCGGTAGTGCCCCGCGCTCCGAAGGCGGTGCCCCGCTTCAATATGCGTAAGCCACCCTTCGTTCGCGGCGAGCGCGAGTACTGCGCCCCCGATGAGGATGTATTTGGACATGGCGATGTTGATCATTGGACTGGCCCGTGTCGCCAGCAAGCGAAATCAGGCGAAACGACCCCGGCCAGCAGGTCAGATAGGTGCACAGTAGCGGTGGCGGCAACGCGATCCGCCCGATTCTCCCGCAGAATTGCGAGCGCCCGGCTTCGCATCTTCCTGGCCTCTGCCTTCCGTCTGGTCGCTTGCAGCGTCTCACTGTAAGCCATAACCGCGGCCGCAACCAACGGGTGCATGGGAGCGTATGCCGATTCGGCGATCCTGACAGCGCGCAGCGCAAAAGCCTCCGCTGCCGTTGGCTCTTTCAAGCGCAGATGCACCTCCGCCTGATTAATGAGAGGCCTCACAAGCACTGGGTGGGAACTTCCCAGCCGCCCCTCAAGGCCTGACAGTGCGCGCGCAAGATATATGGCGGCTTGCGAGTAAAGACCCATCTGGGCGGCGAGAACGCCGAGATTCTGAACCACACGGCAAGTATGGTCGTGATCGGGACCGTACGCGGTTTCGAAAATCGTGAGCGCCTGTTGATAGGCTTGCAGTGCCTGTTGATGTCTGTGGCGTGCGGTATACAGTGTTCCGAGATTCGAAAGTATCTGCCCGCGCTCGGGATGGTTTGGAGGCATGTCGGACGGGAGCCCCTCCAGCGCACGCAAGCGCAGGCGCTCAGCTTCGGGATAACGGCCAATGCTGAGGTAAACGGAGGCCAGACCGTCGAGTAATTTGGCAAACGCCAGACCTCCTGCCCCGGGTGGCTCTTGCGCGATTTGGATCGCGCGGTTGTATGTGCGTTCGGCATTTAAGACCTCACCGAGTGAGTGGTAAACCAAGGCCAGTTCGTTCAACGTGATCATCAGGCGGGACCGATCTGCAGGGGGCGTCTCCAGCCTCAGCTTCGCCACCTCCGTAATCAGAAGCTGGCGCGCTCGATCGAACTCGCCCTTGTCAGCCGCTTCGTGCGCCGCCCAGAGGGCCTGCTCCCAAATGTTCACATCCTTTCCGGCCTCAGACGCCGAAAGGTTGTGCACGAAAACGCTAGCGGCGAGCGCCATCGAAATCCAGGCTGCAGAACTTCGCATCGTGCACACAATGCGCTTTTCTTGCCAGTGCGGACAGGTATTTACAGGTGCTTACCAGGTGTTTAACAGCGCTAAGTCGATGGACTATAAGGAATGAAAGTGCCCCTTACCGAGGGCTGGCTGGAATACAATCAGGCATTGGAGCGCGACCGATGGCATCTGAGCCCGAGGCTGTCCGACCCTCGACAGGTATCCCCGAGTCACTGGTTCGGGAGCAGGTCGATAGGATTCTGAGCAATCGTCTGTTCCAGCGCTCGGGCCGCCTGAGCCGTTTTCTGCGTTACGTTGTCGAACAGTCACTCAGTGGCAGGGCGGCTGAGCTGAAAGAACAGGTGCTCGCGTCCGAGTTGTACGCCAGGGGTGGTGCCTTCGATCCGGCGGCAGATCCGATCGTGCGAGTTGATGCACGTCGCCTTCGGGACAAGCTGCGCGAATACTACGCCGAATTACCGAGGGAGCCCGTGCTGATCGCGTTGCCAAAGGGTGGTTATGCTCCCGTATACCAATGGAACACGTCTGTTGCCGCACTGGAGGAAGCGAGCTCTTCTCGACGAATTGGAACGGAAGCTCCGCTTGGCGGGCGACGCCGGTGGTGGCCGGCGCTGGTGCTGGCCGCCACTGTCAGTGTGATCGGCATCGCCATCACGTCGAAACCAACCAGTCGGCAAAATCCACCGATCCGGATTACGCCTCTGACCTCTTATCCGGGAGGTGAATTTGGGCCGGCGCTGTCACCTGACGGAAATTTCGTGGCATTCAGTCGCACACCACCTGGGCCACCTGGGCCGCCTGACATCTATGTAAAGGCGGTGGATAATGAGGCGTTCCACCGGATCACCGAAACGCCCGTCGGTGAGTATAGTCCAGCCTGGTCACCCGATGGCAAAGAAATCGCGTTCGTTCGCGCACTGCGATCCAAGGAGATGGGCGTGTTCGTCATCGCACGTGTCGGAGGGGCAGAGAAGAATATCTCCGAGACTGGGACGTTCGTTGATTGGACCCCGGACGGCAGGTCGGTCGTTATCCGAAACCAGCCTGGAAGTGAACCGGCCAGCCTTTTTCGCATTGATCTGGAGACGTTGCGACGGCGTCGATTAACCCGTCCTCCCGCGGGTTTTATGGACGGGCGGTTTGACGTTTCCCCCGACGGAAAACGCTTGGCGTTCGTACGTAGGGACCACGCTGGGGTTGGAACTATCTACACGGTTGGTATGGACGGTGGTGAAGCCACGCGGCTGACAGACTCCTGCGCGGGTTTACGGGACGTCGGATGGATGCCGGATGGACGGGAACTGATCTACGCATGCCCAGCGGGAGGCATCAGTCGCCTGTGGCGGGTTCCGGTGGATCTCTCCCATGAGCCTTTGCTGGTACCGCATATTCCGATGCCGGCCGGCGAGTTTTCGATTTCACGCCCCGGATCCCGGCAAGGGGCGCGCCTCGCATTTGTTACCGAACACACTAACGTGAGTATCCGCCGCATAGACTTGCAAAGCGGGGTTAGAGGGGCTTATTCCCGGGGTACCCCGTTCTCCGAGACGACGCGCAATGAATGGCCTGGGGCGTTTTCACCCGATGGAACGAAGGTCGTGTTCTGGTCGGATCGCGCGACTCCAAATCCAGAGCTTTGGATTGCTGATGGCGACGGAGAAGCCGCGCGGCAGCTTACCTACCTGAAGGGGATCGGAGTTGGCGCCTGCGCCTGGTCACCCGACGGAAAAAGGATTATTGTTAGGGCGGTTGTTAATAACAGCTCCGATTTATACGTCGTACCTTCCGGTGGTTCAAGCGCCACGCGGCTGACGACAAGTCCCGCCGTGGAATGGCTCCCTGAGTGGTCGCGCGATGGACGCTGGGTCTACTACACGGCTAACGTACACGGACCGGTGCCTAACATCTGGCGAATTCCGGCCGAGGGCGGGGCGGGTCAGCCGGTCACGCACAACGGTGGATTCGAACCGAAAGTAGCGCCGGACGGCCGCCATCTCTACTACCTCGACAGGCCGCCTGCCAGCATAGGCACGACGCAGGTTTTTGCACGCCTCATGCGAATGCCGGTCGAGGGCGGCGACGCAGAGCTGATCCATGATCGGGTTCCGCCGTTTTACTGGTCTGTGACCGATCGCGGAGTCGTGTTTCTGAAGCTTGTCGAACTTAGTGCAGCCGAGCGGAAAATAAGGCAGATCGACCCCATCCGTGTCGATGCTGTAGAGATGTACCGGTTTGCCGACCGGAAGATCGTTCGTTTGGGGACGCTGCCGTATCGCGTCACGGGGCTGCCTGGGCGGTTCATCGTTTCGCGCGACGGCAAGTGGGCCTTGGCCAGCATCGATGCGGGCAGCGAAAGCGACCTCATGCTGCTCGACGGCTTGCGGTGATCGTGAGCCGATCACGGTGGAACCTGCTGGTTGCCGCACTCGCATAACGCGTGAGCGGTGATCGCCCAGCATTTAGCTTTGCGGAGGACGGCGTTCAAAGAATGTGGCCGTCAGATGGCCACCGCCGATCTTCCAAGCTGCGGCTAACATTACAGGAACCGAGCAGTCCTGCACAGGAACCGAGCAGTCCTGCGCCGGGTCACTCCAGATAGAGTCAAAGCGTTTTGTGATTGAACGCTAACATGAGGTGGTGAGCCGCGCAGAGCAGCGAGCGGTGCGCAGGCGCTTGGCACCCGAGGACCGCGACGGATTCGTAGAAATGAACCGCGATCCCGGCGTAAGGAAATACTTTCCTGGGCACGAGAAGTTCCTCACCAATTCGCATCCTGGTGTAACGAGCGGCGATTTGGTTCACGATTGTTGAAGTACGCGCCTTAGTAGCGTAGCGTTTACGAATCGCGGAAGCGCGAAATCACTTGCCGTAGAACGCCCATTTTTGGTGCCGTGGCAGGTAGTGCCCGATGTGTGGCGTTCTCGTAATGTGAGATTCTCGTGTGGGCCGCTGTCGCATTTGGATGTAACGCCTTTCTCCCCGATGTGCGCGATCCCGTCATGGATCGATCCGAGACTCTACAGGGTTTTGAGGAATGCGATGAGGGCTGTTTTGTCTGCGTTATCGAGCGTTAGGCCAAACTCGTGGCCGGGTACGGCACGTGTCTTCACACCATAACCTCTAAAGCCGGTCGGCACGTAATCCTGCCGCAATCGTGCTGGATTGAACCAGTCTTCGAGTGTGGCAATGCTTCCGTTGTGCTCGAAGGGACCGCGATACCATACTCCTTTCAGGGATGGAACTTTGTAGTACCCCCGCCCTCTCAGGCTCTCCAACGCGCTACGCGGATCTGTTCCCACGCGCCCAGGAAGCGTGTCGTATCGTTTTGCATGATGTACGGGCATGTTGAAGTCACCTGCCAGCGTCAGCTTGTTGCTCGTATAGAGTGGGGGTGTGTGGCAACTCGTGCACCCTTCTCTTTCAAAGATCCTTTTGCCCTGTTCTGTTAACGTATTAGGTCGGTTTGGGTTCGGTGGGGGACGCAGCGAGTAGACAAACAGAGAGTACGCGTACGCTTGCTCGTCGGTGTAACGGAATAGAGATTTCGGATCTGGCAGGCTTTCTGGGCGTACGGGGCCGCTCGCCGAGAAGAAGTAGTTGATTCCTGCATTCATGGTTCCGTATCTCATCACGTCGCCAATAGAACGGTGTTCGAGCCGCGCCGTCATGTCGAGGTACTTCCGCTCCTTGAGGCCAATCAGATCCGCGATCTTGGGCGGATCGAGGTGACTGAAACCCGTTCGCATCGCGATCCCCGGTATCATGGCCTCGTGAATCGAGGCAATCTCCTCTACCGGCCGGTCATATAGCGAACTGGTGAGGCGCTTCCTTTCTGACGGAGTGAAATTAAGCCCCTCCTCAAGCCTCGCCTCGACCTTCTTTGGACCGTCTTTCCGGAGCGCGTAAGCGTATGCGCTCTCGATGGGGAAGTTTCCTTGCGCGCCCATGAGGACTGTGCCGTCCGGCAACACTCGGCTATGGCATGTTGCGCAGGAAAAAACACCCAACTCAACAGCGCCTTTCTTCCTAACGACGTAATAATAACCAGGGACGATCCCCTCTTTCGTGACTGGCACGCGGAGCCGCTCGTACCACGCCGGGTCACGAACGTCGTGGATGGACTCGAAGTAAGTCGGCGCATTAAACACCGTCGCACCTGCCCGAATCCAGTCGGCTTCTGTCTTGAGTGTGGATGGATCGAAATCGAGAATGGGCTCGCGCTGTTTCAGCGAGTCGAAATAACCGGCCGGCTCACGATCGGGACGATAGACGGGGTAGCTTTTGTAGATCTGGAGGCCGGGTGTTCGATAAAAGTACTCAGAAGAGACATATACGATATGACCTTCCTGCCGAGCCGGCGGTAAAGTCATCGCAGCGAGTTCCTTCTCGTCCCAGAGCTTCGGTATGGAAGATCGGAAGGGCCAACTGTCGTTTTCCGACACAGACTGCGCTGCAAGTGGCGCCGCCGAGATAGCGAGCACGAGCAAAACGGGGTTAGGGAGCCGCACGATCTAAACCTCGGAAGAGCGACAACGGTCCGTCATAGTATCACGTCACGCAGAGTTTATGCCTGGTAGGTGGCGCTACCGGAAACTAACAACTCGCGCACCTGCTGCATCTCCACCACTGCTGGCAGACCCGTCGCGAAAACGACCGTTTTGGGGACGGGCAGCAAGGTGACTCGTAAGGGGGGGTGCGACGCCCGTTTCAGCCGATAGCTCAGGGCGCAGAGAATCCACGACTGCAAGGTAGAGCGGACTTTTCGCATGTGTCCAATGTCCAACCTGCTCTTTATGGTTGCCTGAGATACTGGTCAAGCCAACGCACCATCTCGCTCAGGTAATCCGGTGCATTTGGCGGATCCCCGAAAGTGGGGCCATGCACCCCTCCGCGTACGCGAACGAAGCTTTGTGGCAACTCCTGCTGCTTTAAGTGCCTTTTCCATCATCTCCGCCTGGGAGAACGGCACCACAGGGTCAGCATCACCGTGCATTAGCAGGATAGGCGCGTCATCGCCTGTATGGGCGATGCGCCTCGATATGTCGTGTCTTCAACTGTGTCGAGGGCTCTATTTTCTGGCGACATTCCGATTCCTCCTGGAGGAGCCATACCGAGAAACGAAACAACTGCGCCGGCTCGCCCGTCTTGTACCGTTTTCGCCAAGTCAGCATTTCCAGACCTAGCTACCACACACTGCACTTTGGCACTCTCGCGGTTGACTGGGTCCTTATCTTTTGCATCACCGGTACCGTCCATCGTGCCCAGCAGCAAAGCGAGGTGGCCGCCTGACGATCCACCGACTGCTGCTATGCGATCTGCACGAACGCCATATGAGGCGGCGTTGTATCGCACAAATCGTACTGCTCGCTGAACATCCTCAACGGCGGCAGGATATCGGAACCGCGGAGCTGTACGATGGTTTACTGCAAATACTGTATAGCCGCTCTCAGTGAGACGCTGACCGTACCCTCCTCGCATGCCGGTCTTAAGCTGAGACGCTCCATACGCCTGTGGTGCGTTCCATCCACTACCGTCAATAAAGATGACCCCATACCGGACCGCGCGGCACTTTCGATCGCAATCGCTATCTGCGCCGGCGGCATTCGCGTCAGCGTATCCAGAAAACACAAGAACGTATTGATCGCCTCACCGCTGTGCTCAACGCTTTTCTCGCATATGATCTTGCCTTCCAGGTCCATGACGCAGATCTGATGCGATTCCGTTCCCCAATCCACGCCAACAAAGAAAGCGAACTCAGACGCCACAGACACCTCCTACTTCAGACGTCAGCCAGTCGTAGTCAACGTCGGCCCTGTACAGGCGCTCAGATGGCGCAAACTCCCCACGGGACTTTCGACTACGAACCAACCAAGCGAGGCGCAACTCCGTTCTTGGCGCTTACGAAACCCTTCGCAGGCGTCACCGTGGCGCTCCCGTCTGGCGGCGGAGCTGCCTAATGATCTATCTCATTCCACAGCTAGTCAAAAGGGTACAGGCGCTACCGGAAAATGACACACAACGCGAAATCCTCATGCCGATTTCCATGAGCCGCTTACGGCTGTCAAGTTGTTTTTTCCGCGCGCGCGCGGCTTCGTCCCGTTCCTCTTCAGCGGTGATTCTCGAGCGAAGGGAAAAATCTCTGCCTGCCAGACGGTTGTAAGTAGCTGTCAAAGTT
>CAWJQP010000008.1:0-33826 GCA_963844855.1 Bryobacteraceae bacterium | reverse complement strand
ACAGGTTGCGATCGAACATCGCTGATCTCGTAACACGTTCGAATTGTTAACAGGTACCCGTCCGTAGAGAGAATTCCTTTCGCGCCGGTCTTACGCTGATGCAGATCTTGCGGCCCAGCACACCCGTTCCAAGCTGACCGTGTACCAACCTGATCGGTGGCCCATCGGGCAGTTCATGCTATCCTAGGCGGCAATTTACTCGCTGAATAGGAGATGCTCATGATTGTAAGCTTTAGGACGCGAGCGCGTGGCGTCTGTCGCCTGTTGATTGGATCTGCTTTCTCTGCCCCGGCGGCCGGCTTGATGCTGTTTGCATCTGCTGCATTTGCCCAACAACCTTTAAGTTTTTTTAAGAACTACTTCGTGACTGGTGATTACGCGGTTGCGGGCGCCGGCATGCAGGGCAAGGGCGTCCGGGATAGCGCTACCCGCACATTTATTCTCCGTAACGCGCCGCGATCCATGCAATTGGACGCTTATCCGGATTCGTTTGTAACCGCCAGCCTCGGCGTCATTGGACTTCCCAGTAATCCAGACGGAACCCCTGCGGACATTCTCGCAGCGTTCCTTTACTGGGGAACGATAGAGAGCACCGAAAAGCCATCATCTACAGTCGGAACGATTCAGGTTTCGGGCGAGCCACTGCGCTTGATCATTGGCAAGCAGATTGGTTCCGACCGAACGACAGCCTGTTGGAGTTCTGGAGGCGGTACCGGAGGAGCTACGGGCGGTCCCGTGCTCCGCGTTTACCGCGCGGACGTTTTCCGAAACCTGCCCGTTATCGGAGGTCATCGCAGCGCTGACGGTCCGTTCGTCATTAAGCTGCCAGACAGCGGCAGCAACGGAAACACCAGGCCGCTCACCGCGGGAGCCACCCTCGTCGTAATATATCGGCTACGGTCGCAAGCGGCGCCCCTCAGGGCCGTGGTGATCTATGACGGATCCTACACCGCGAACAATAACA
Organism: Bryobacteraceae bacterium; assembly: GCA_963844855.1. Lineage (GTDB taxonomy): Bacteria > Acidobacteriota > Terriglobia > Bryobacterales > Bryobacteraceae > DASQDN01. The sequence goes on along the minus strand of CAWJQP010000008.1, from coordinate 32,862 downwards.
ACCCGGTATTCAGTCAGACGATCCGCGGCTTCTACCAGGCCTCCGCCTCCGGGCCATCCGCGAGGATAACGCACATCGTGGCCGACGGGCAGTCGAATTTCGGAGAGGAACTGACATTCCGCGGCGACAAGTCCATCAGTCCAACCTCGGTCGTCGCGAGCCCAAGTGTGTTCACGAGCGCGCTTGGCCCCTCATGGGACAACGCCACATTCGACGTAAGCGGCAGTATGGGTGGAGACGACCGTTCGGCGGTCACGACGGTCCGCCCGGCTCCGGCAACGGCTCCTCCGACTGCCTCTCCTGGGGCGCGGTGATCTTCAGCACCACGGTCCAGGACACCGACAAGGACGGTCTCCTGGATGTTTGGGAAGGTGAGCAAGGCTTTCGAGAAGTCCTGAGCAGCAACGCCGACAGCCCACAGCGAGTAGCTTTGCCCGGAGCGAACCCTTCCCAGAAGGACATCTACGTTCAACTCGGATTCATGAAAGGACCTGACGGCCACAGTCACCTACCTAAGCTACAGGCGCTCAACATGGTCTATCAGTCCTTCCAGAAGTCGCCAAACGGTCCCATAAACGTGCATTTCGATGTCGGGCGTTATTACCAGTCGCAGCCTCTGCATCCTGCCATCGTCCCTGCGGAGTTTGCGTTTGGCGGGCAGGTTCTAATGGAAACGTTCTGCAGCCCTGTAAAAGTCGCCGGAGGCTGCGACTTCCCAAATACGCTGGGCGTTGTGGGTTTCAAGAGCGGTTTTCAAGTTCTTAGAGATGCTGGACAGATTGATGCCGGAAGATCCGTCACCTTCCCGTCCGGGCGCAGAAACGCTTGGCGATATGCGCTGTTTGCGCACGCCTTCGGCGTCCCAACAGATCCGGTGAGTGGATTCCCTCGAAGTGTTTCCGGGGTTGGAGACGCCGCTGATCTGATGGTCACGCTCGGACTCTGGCGAACTGACGATCCCGCCACCTGTCAGAAGGATTCTTCACAGCCGCTTTCTCAAGGACAGGTGTACTGCAATGATCAGGTGGGATCAGCACTCGTTCAGGCGGGCACTTTGATGCACGAGATGGGGCACGGATTCGGACTGAGCCACGGTGGCGGGTCCAGGCTCCCCAACTGCAAGCCGAATTATCTCAGCGTGATGAATTACCTATTCCAGGTGCGAGGACTCCTCGGTGGCCCGCTTGGCGGAGCCCAAGTCGATTACTCAAGCCAAGAACTGCCTGAACTTGGCGAAGCCGGCCTTATCGAGTCCCAAGGTCTCCGCGCGGAGGCGAAATACGCAACCCGGTGGTTCGCGCCCTTATCAGAACTCGACAGCAAACTTGCCGCGACCGGTCGCCGCGCCTCAACCCGACTTTGCGATGGGTCGCCAATACCCAACGGGACACAGCAGATGGTACGAACCGAAACCCAGTTTGCAACTGGTGGCATCGACTGGAATCAGGACACTGTTATCAGTTCCGTCGCATTCACGAATGCGCAAGACCTGAACTATAACGCGCTTTCAGATGCTCCGTACAAGGGCTACAACGATTGGGCGAATCTGGACCTCCGCCAGATCGGAGCTCGATCCAATATGCTTGTGCTCTCAGCGGGCGTCGGTCTCGATGACCTTAACGTTGCAGATCCGCTTAGGCCATTGCTCGATTTTGGCTCGCTTGAGCTTGAGCAGGGGTCGCTCGAATTGGGCTCCCTCGAACTCGGACTTGGCTCCCTCGAGCTAGGGTCGCTCGAACTAGGTTCCCTCGAACTGGGATCTCTGGAACTTGGCGAGATCGACTTCCAGACCGCCAGTGCGAACGTAGACTCTCCGACCGATCTCGATGCGACCCAAGCGAGCCGGAGTGTGACCCTGAACTGGATTAGCCCGGCCTTTGGCTCAGTTCGGAAGTACGGAATCTGGCGCTCGCCCGACGCCCGACATCGGGCTGGATTCGGACTGGTCGGTACCGTCACCGGCACTCCGCCCGAGACTACATTCACCGATACCAACGTGAGGAACAACGGGACGTACATTTACTTCGTGACTGCCCATGATGAGGCGGGCAATCAGAGCGCCGGCTCGAACATGAAGTCCGTGGAACGGTAGTTAATTCCTGCCGTGCCGGCGGAGCTCCTCAACAATGGGATCTTCGCCGGCAGTACCTCTGATCCTTAGATAGGTGCGGTAAGAATCCGTAGATCCACTACTCCCGAGCCCGTCGCGCACCTTGCCCTGGTAGTAATGCACAAGAGGGAAATAGCCAAAGGTTGGCGTTTCGTCGAGGAACAGCGATAACGCCTCGCCTCGTCGTTGAAGGCATCGATCGAATTCCGAGTCTGCTTCTGGAAATGCGCCGGCCTGCAAATATGCTCTACCCAATCCGAAACGGCCAAGCCACGTATCGATCAGGCCGTTCGCCTCGCTGAACGACTTCACCGCCGCTCTCCCGTTCTTCTCCGCTAACGCGATCTCGCCGTCGATCAGCTTTGAGTACACTTGGCGGTTAACCTGCAATCCCGCTCCGAGATCTGCCGCCAGCGTGCGAGCACGCCTCAGTTCGCCCGATTCCGCCAGTACGCGCGCCGCCAACAAACGTATACCCGGGTCCGTGCTGTTGGCGATGGCTTTCTCCGCGGCGACTCGGGCCGGTCCCTTCCGTCCATGCATTAATTCCGCATACGAGAGCGCGACCAACTTCGAAGCCGCCGAATCGGGGTTCTTTTTCGCCAGATCGCCCGCTGCCCCCTGTTCGAAGAGGCGCACGGCTTCCGAGAACCGTCCCTGGTACAGCGCCAGGTCGCCCAGTCCGGAAGCCGCCAACGAGGGGTTAATCTGCTCAAGCTGGCGATATGTCTGTTCTGCTGCTACCAGGTCATCGCGCCCAAGTTGCGAGAAGGCGAGCGATACGAAACCCAACGGGAACTTGGGGGCAAGCTGCTGGACACCGTTCGCCTCCTGCTCGGCTGAGGAAAAATCGCCGCGGTAAGCCTGGTACAGAGCTAGATTATTCCGATACAAAACACGCTTCGGCAGTATGTTAATGGCGCTTCGCATCTCCTCCACCGCCCGCGGCAGCTGTCGGACCTGCGTCAGGCAGAACGCTAGATTGTTTCTAGCAGTCGTGTCGGCCGAATACCGCGAAATCAACCCGCCATATTCCTCGATGCACTTGGCGTGATCACCGATGAGCGCGTAATAGAATCCGCGCGTACGGTATCGCTCGCGCTCGGTCATGCGGTGAAGCTGTGCGGTCGCGAGTTTGACGTAGTTTTCTGCGTCCTGGAGCCTACCCAGGTTCCGAGCCGCAACGCCCATGCCTGCAAAAGCCAGCCCGAATGTGCTGTCGATCTGAGTCGCTTTTTGGAAGTTCCGTAGCGCTTCTTCAAAATTGCCCGTGGCAACCGCTTGCATGCCGAGCGAGTACTGGTGTACAGCGTCCAACGATGCTACCGTCAAGGTCTCAGCCGCGAGTCGACGTTCGGCATCGGACATCGCATCCCCAAGTGCCGTCCGAACCGCCTCAGCCAGCGTACCGACACTCGATAACACCTGTGCTTTGCCAGAAGGGTTGGCCTCGGCGCGCGCTATGATCTTGCCCGTCGCCGGTTGAAGCGCCTCGACCGAGAGCTTATACGCGCTGCCTTCCTGAGTCAAGGCCGCAGAGACAACGATGCCGAGTCCCTGTGCCATCGCTAGCTTTCTCGCCTCAGCCTGATCAAGCTTTGTCGTCCTCGGCGGCACGCCAAGATCCCGCAGCTTTGTCCGATCATAGGCGCTAATAAACGTAGCGCCTTCGAGCGCAAGTCGGAGCACAGGTTCGAGCGTTCCATCGAACACAGCATCCCCAGTACGGTTGTCAACGTCGGCGATCAACGCAGTCACTGGCGCGGGAGTCGAAGCACTCCTACTCCCTGTCCATCTCCTGCTCATGTACACACCACCGGTCACAACGAGTGCGACTAAGAGAGCCACGGCGGCTCGCACGAGCCGGCTTCGCCTAGCTGGCGGAGTCGGGGGAGGCATCACTATGACCGACTGCGCGGTCATTGCCGGAAGCTACTTCCCCTCAAGATAGGCGTCGAGATCGGCGATCACATCGGATGTTCTTGGATAGCGGTCCGCCGGTTCGATCGCCAGACACTTCATGACAATGTCGCTGAGGTCCTTCGGAATCGAAGGATCCAAATAGTTGGGCGATAGCGGCAATTCCTGAGTCCGCTTCAGGAGGCTGGCGATCATCGTTTCAGCCTGGAACGGAAGCGTCCCAGTGAGCATGCCGTACAAAATGATACCGACAGCGTAAATGTCCGACCGGGCATCGATCGGCATCCCCTTCGCCTGCTCCGGGGACATATAAGCTGGAGTGCCAATTACAGCGCCTGTATGGGTCATGCCCGAGAGTTCGACAGAGCGCGCCAGTCCGAAATCCATGACGCAAACTCGGCCATTGCCGTCGATCATTATGTTCTGCGGCTTCAGGTCCCGGTGAATAACATTCTCGCTGTGGGCGGCTTTCAGAGCGCGGCATACCTGTCGCACGATGCGCGCCGCCTCTTCCGGCGCAAACTTGCGCTTCTCGAGGATCGTCGCGAGGTCGTGGCCCTCGACGTACTCCATCGTGATGAACTTCAGTTCGTCGTGAGTCCCGAGATCGAATATACGTACGACATTCTTATGCGTCACCTGCCGCGCAAGAATGATTTCCTGTTTGAAGCGGTCCAGCATCTTAGGCTGGTGCGCGAGGTCAGGCCGGATGATCTTGAGCGCGACCGCGCGGTCTAGTTCGCGATCGTGGGCTTTGTAGACCGCGCCCATGCCACCCTCGCCCAGCAACTCTACAATCTCGTATCGCTGGGCGAGAAGCGTGCCCGTAGCAAGACGGAGAGCGGGGTTGCTTACGGAAGGCGGTCGTCGGAAATCCCCGCTCGTGAGGATTGCTGTCTGGTCGGGAAGTGCGCTCGAGCAGAAGGCGCAGTGCCCGGTACCCGCGGGATTGCTGTGATTGCAGGTAGGACACCTTGCTGCGGCTGGCCCCATAAAGTTACTGCTGGTTCCGTCTTCCTCTCACCGGGAGCGATAGAAGTATTCGTCGATTTTACCGCACTGAACCCATTCGCTCAATGCGATGATCCCAGGATGTCCGCCAGAGTGACACGCCCCTGCGCAGCAGCTACCCGCAACAAACGGAGGAAGATCTGCGCGGTAAGGAACGCGTCGCCTCCTGCGGTATGCCGGTCGTGAGGCGCGACAGACAGGGTGCGGCACAACTCATCAAGCGAGAAGCCGTTAAGTCCACCCGGCGGCGACCACCCGTCGTCGACCAATTTCAGAGCGAGGTCCATCGTGTCGATCACGGGGTTTCGCAACTCCAGGTCGAAATGACGCCGGCATGCCTCATTGAGAGCTATCACATCGTGGCCGATGTGATGGCCGACGATCACGCCATCGGCGAGATAAACCAGGAATTCCTCCATTGCTTCCGCTTCCGTCAACCCGCTGCTGGCCTGGTCGCGCGTGATGCCGTGCACAGTCACCGACGCTCCGTTGTAGGGAATCCGCAGCAGGAGTTCCAGTGAATCTTCGAGCACGATCTGGCGGTCTTGGACCGCTACGGCGCCGATGGTAATGATTGGGTCTCGCTTCGGGTTGAGCCCCATCGTTTCCGTGTCGAGTACCACGAACCGGACCGATGCGATCGCATCCTGAGTGCTCCAAGTGTCGTCGAATTTGCTCAGGTAAGCTGCGGCGATGCCGGTGCTCACGCGTACCGTCCTTCAAAATGCGAGTAGACAGTTTCCAACACGCTGAGTACGGATCGAAACGCTGCTTTCAGCACTGAGCGGTCGTAGGCACTCAGAACACTCGGCCGCACAACTGAGCCATGCCGGAATTCGTACCAGCGGGCGGCCCTGAGCGCCTCGCCGGCATTCCGAAACACCTCGCTATTTTGCGGCGCGATTGCAACTCCGGATCGAAGACGCTCTTCGGTATTCACTGTAATGAGATCGCCCTGCAGAAGCGCAAGTACGCGTCCGACATCGATCAATGGACGGATGACGTTGCCGCGCAGGTCGAGCCCATCCCGTCGGTCGCCGTCGAGTTCGATAACCGTGTCGCCATACAGGGTCAATGGCGGTAGGCTCGACATTGTGTCATTGGCAAGCACCGGAACAAATATATTGTCCGGCCCTAGCGCGTCGCCGATGTACCGGCGCAATTCGCAGGTCAACGCATCGGAACCCGCGACGTGCGAGAGATCGAATAACTCGCGTTGGATGAAGGCGCCCTGCATCACAGGATCCTCGATGAGCCCGGAGTAGAGGCGGGTCCATTCACTCATCGTCTTTATGGAAATACAGTCCGGTCGGCGACCGCAGGATTCGAGGCCGGATTGCAGCATCTGCGCAAGCTGACTGAAGTAAGCGCTGCCGGATTCTTCGCACAAGATGGCCAGTTCAGGCGCTTGCCGGCCGAGCAACTCGTGTCGAGCCGTGCTGCCCGTGCTTACGACACTGTAGCCAGAGGGCGCCGGCCCAAGCTGCGCAGTAGCGAACGCGATCAACTGACCGATGCAGGCAAACGTCAGCTCCGACCAGAAAGCCGCACACCACGGTAGATCGTCGGGCTTACCAAGGCTGGATTCGGCCAGCGTATCGCCACGCGAAGTGAGGTAGGACAACTCTTCGAGATCCCCTGCTCTCCTTATGGCGCGGAAGAGTCCGAGAACGTCCCGTCCAGCGCTAATCGCAAGATCCTCCGCTGTGAAAACGGCTTCCACAGGAGAGGAGGTTTCGCCATCGCTGGTAATTTTGATTTGGTCGCAACCGCTCCGAAGAGCGCGCAACAAGTACTCGCCTATGGTGAGATCTGGCCGCGCCACCTGGGCTCCAACCGCTGCGACGACGTTTCGCCGCCGCGCGAAAGCAACCGGAGGACCGGGCTCTTCAAACCAAGACCGACGGCCAGGGTCGACATCGCGCCCGCCATGCACGGCGAGATACGCCTCTACAAAACGGAGCGCCTCCGAATATTTGCGCACAATGGTGATTATGCGCTCGGCGTCGAGTGCGTAGAGGATCACGTCGCCCGCAGTCCTTACCGAGTCGGCGTATGCTTCTCTAGTCGCAAACCCATCCAAACCCAAAATGTCCCCGGGTCCCAGAATGTCGACTACGCGCTCCGACCGATCGGTGAATTCAACTGAGCCCTGCTGGACAACCCAAATCCATTCACGACGCGGAGCGCCCGCACGGAAGACGTATTCGCCATCCTGGTGGAATGTGACACGTCCGCTGTGAGCGATTTCAAGCAGATCGGCTTCGCTGAAATATTGGAAGGGTGGATACTTTCGCAGAAAGTCCGCGACCCGCAGCCAGATGACAGAAGTCTTCAAGCTCAATCACCGTCCGTTAGAGTATTGCCGGCGACAGAGCTGGCGGCTACGCAGCGGACAGAGCTGAGGAGCTGAAACTAGATCGTTGATTCTATCATTCTGATCGGCAGGAGTTTAGCCGCGAAAATTACCCTGTCGCGCCAAAGTGAGAAGTTCCTAATTGGCCAAAGTAGAACGTTCCTATTGACAGCCGCAAGGCTGAAGGAGTGGAACGGATTGGGATGAGCCAAGAGGAACGAGACAAGTTGGAGTGGCTGAAGCGGACGCGGGACAAAGTGATCAGCCAGCGCGAGGCGGCCGAGAAGATCGGAGTCAGTGAACGGTGGGTGCGCAGACGATTCTCCTGATCCTGAGAAATGAGAGCATAGACCCGCTGCCCATCCAGCCGAACCGATTGAAGCGGCAGACCCAGCTGCTTGGATACCTTTTGACTCAAGAATCCACGCACACTGTGGGCCTGCCAGCCCGTCGCCTTCATCAGAGCTGCCAGCGTCGCGCCGCCGGGCGTTCCTAGCAGATCCAGCACAGATTTCGTTTTGCTTTCCCTCATTGCGCCTTTTGGTTTCGTCCTCGGATGCCGAGTTCGTTTGCCCTCGTTGTCGTGTCTAGAAGGCGGACGTGGTCGGCAAGCGTTTGGATCTCGCGCCACAGCCGTTCGAGGGCGATTCGGCGGTTCTCAAAGCGAGCTACTTGCTTCGGCCCGGAAGCTTGTTCCAGATGTTCACCAAGGTGCGCATGGGCCACTCGCTCGTGACCTCGTTCAGCTCGTCGAAGCTCGAGAATGTAGAGGCCGCCTGACCGGAGGCCGCGGGTGCCGCTTCAAGCACCCCGGCACTGCCGTCGCCGGCAATTGAGTAGGTGGTGTGCGTCTGCGATGCGCCCACCACGTCGCTGAAAGCTCTGGAGTCCGCCTGTCGGCCGTTTTCCCCACTTCGCCCATGCCGAAGCGGCGAAACAGATTGCGGATGGTGTCTTCACGGTTGGTCAAGCAGCGAATGCGCCTCCCACTGCGCTTTCAATCAGATCGAGTTTTTGGCACAACGAGGTAAGCAGTAAGTCGTCACGCTCGTCGCGCAAGAAAGTAAAGCGTCAACGGTCGCGCCCCGTCCTCGAGAACATCGAACCGGGCTTCCCGCAGGCGTGCGGTCCACCATTCAGCGCCGCGCGTGCCGCCGTGCGACAGTATTGGGCCGAACGCGAACTTGGCCCACTGATCGTTTGCGACAAGATCGAGCAAGAAGTCTCCACCTGGCTTGACGACGCGGGCAGCTTCGGTGAGGGCCTGACGAATCCCCGCCCCGTTCAGATGGTCGACAGCGTAAGCGCTCACAATCGCATCGAACTCGGCTGGTTCAAATGGCAACTGACGCATGTCAGCGGTCCTGATCGTGGCGCGCTGCTCGACGCCGGCGGCCCTCAAGTTCGCTAGTAGTTTCTGCTGTGGGCTTGATTTGGACCAAAATGGTGTTCGAACGATTCGCCAAAAAGGTCCAGCGCAACGAGCGTTGCTCCAGGGCGAGATTGCAGTACCATAATCGAGGATCTGCCCGTCCCAGCGCCGATATCTAGAACCCTTCCAGTACCATTTCGAAGGAAATTTTCGGTCGGCAGCGAGGCCCCTCCATGAACGTTCAACATGAACCGGGTTACTATTAGCGCCGCACCTGACCAGAGCACGACGACACCGAGTCCGGCGACCAGCCACTTGGACCATCTGCGCACAAGCGCAACAAACAACAGAAGGGCGGCAGGAAGGAGCACAACAAGGTGGCCGTAGCTCAGCCACCAAGGATATCCAAAATCGAATGCAGCGTTTGTGGACACCGGCATGACGATCCATTCTATGAGAAGGCGCTGCGCAGTGCGATCCTCTTCTCCGACGTACTCGTTTCTGATAGGACGCGGTAGCCGGAGTGGGAAGGCCGTGAACATTCATCTGAGCCGTGTAGATGTTTGGTACGTGAGAGTGAGAATTGAAATCTTGGCTCCCTGGCATGACTTCGAACCACGTTGTACAGAACTCTCTGCACTTAGTACTACGACAGGGGCGAGCCTCGATCGGTCTGGATTCGAACCGCGACGCTCCTTGGTAACACATGGGTTACGTGTGCTTTCGGGCAGCTACACTTGGCCCACTTTGGCGCCGACGGTGGCCAAGGCTAAGCCGTTGATTTTTGTAGATCGGCCATTCGTGTGAAAATCGTGCCGAACAGAGACTAGAAAATCGTCGTCGTCGCCGTCTTTCTTTCCTTGCTTGTGTTTAGGTGCAGCGCATCGTTGATCATGAACTCGAGCATCGGTGGGCCACCCTCGGCGCCGAAGTGGGCCACATACGGGTACCGAAATCATACGTGAGAGCGAGAGTGAAAGCTGTGGCTGGCCGGTGTGGATTCGAACCTCGTTTCACCCCCCTCTTGTCCGGCAGCTAAGTTGTAGAGGAAAGCGCGACCATGTCGCAGTACTAAATGGGCGAGAGTTCTCGTGCATCGTGGTTCGAATCCATGCCAGGGAGCCATTTTGCTTTTTGGTCCGCCTCGGCCCAAAGCCAGACCTTCCTCGGTCCGGTATCCTTCGTTTGTAAGTGCAATCATGTCAAACGGTTGACGCCAAGCGGGTTCGATCTTCTCATCGCGCCAGATGCAGGTTCGACACGACGAAATCTAGGCAGGCGACGTTTTTCAGCGGCAGATCGCATCGCAAACAGCCGATGCATGTTTCGGGTTAGTTCCAGCAGCCGGACGCCAGCTTCCATGTACTCGCCGTCTGCTGCACCGTGCCGATCAATCTCGGCAACGATTTCCGATTGCTGGTTCCGATATTCGCGCGCCTTCCGATCATAGAGCGCAACCTCGATTTTCCGTCCAACCGATCTTCGTACATCGCGTCAATCCGGTTTTGCAGGCGTAGGTGCTCGCGCTTGAGTCTCGCTAACGCTTTGTCCAGGAACCGTCGCTGATCATCGCGGCTCTGCCGGAGTGCTACACCGACCCAAGAGACCATTTCCTCGTCCATCGAGATACGTTGAAGCATTTTCGCGTAGCTCTCCTCGATCGCCTCTTCGCGAACATACGGCTGCGAACACTTTCCTCTCGATCCCGAGCAATGGTAATAGACGTACTTGCCCTTCTTCAGTTCGCCGACCATGGCAAACCCGCATGATCCGCATGTCAGAAGTCCAGAGAAGGGGAAGCAATGCCCCGTCTTCTTTGCTCGCTTGCCGAGCCGTTGATCCAGCGCTGTCTGAGCTAATTGCCAAAGATCGCGAGGAACAATAGGCTCATACGCCGCAATGTACCGCTGACCACACCACTCAAATTCATCGGAGTACACCCGATTACGGAGGATCTTGTTCACCGTGGACGTTTGTATAGGACCACCGCGGGTCAGGTGTTCGGTTTGTGCAATAGCAGCCAGTTCTCTGATCGAGTACCTGGCCGTAGAGCAAAGTTCATATAACCGCCGCACCAGTGGCGCTAAGTCGGCGTCCGGTACAATCGTGCGCTTTCCATTGAGGCCGTCGACATTTTTATACCCGATGGGTGCGTAAGACGGCCAGATGCCTTGCGCCGCCTTTTCGACCATGCCCTTGCGGGCCTCTTCACTCAGGTTGTCGATGTAGTTCTTCGCCATCAGGAGTTTGATGCCGTGTATGAACTTGTCCGAAGATCGGGAATCCCGACTGATGATTGTAGCCTCTTTAACGAAGTGAATTTCTAATCCCTCAAGATCGTCGATAGTGACATAGTCCTTCATATTGCGGTACAGCCGATCGGTCTTTTCGACCAAGAGAACGCGGCATCTGGAGTTCTTGCGTAGATAGGCAACCATTGCAGTGAAGCCCGTTCGCCCAGCTCGCTTGGCTGTTTCGACATCTGTAAACTCAGCGGCAATCCTAAACCCGTGCGCCTGCGCATGTTCGCGGGAAGCCTTTCCTGCGCCGGGATGGAAAAACCCTCTTTCGCTTGCTCCTGTGAAGAAACTCGTGCATACAACACGGCCGTGCGTAGACCCCGAATCTCAGCTTGTTGAATCGGCATGTGAACTCCGTAGTCTACCAGCGTCCTCGCGTTTTAAACGGTCTCGTTCTTCCCATTGCATGAGGACTTACAAACCCTGCCAAATTGACTACGATTTGAAGTTCATCTGTTGGTGTCAGGTGCTTTCCGGATTGCGCTTGCCAGAATGAAAGAAAGGCCTTGCTATCGCCAGCATCGATGGGAGACGACGTTTCGACCGACCGGTGATTTCTTTTCATCGCTCACCGTCCCTAGGTGAAGCCGAATCTAAGCTATTGCAGCATTCTGGAGCTGAATCCAGTTCTGAAGCCTTTTCCTCAGACTTCTGAGAATACTCAAAATACTCAGAATGCCCTATAATCCCCACACTTTGAGTATTCTGAGAACTGTAGGCCTGCCACAACGGATTAACCTCATACTCTGGGCTTTTCTTTCGGCCAACACCGTTGGTGGGCTCTGGTTGTTTTTGCCTGATGTAATTGTATGGTTCAATACCGTCAAAGCCGCGTCGACCTGATCAATGTCTTTGAACCGGCCACGATTGTTCTGATGCAGTTCCCGTTTTTTATTGAAGATGTTTATGTGTTTCGCATCAATCCAGCGAAGGAATATTTCGCATCGGCAATGATCGGGTCAGCACCCATCTCGAGGTATGCGGACTGAGCGTGGGGGATCAGATACATACCGATGTCGATGGCGGCTAGTAGCGTTTCTGCTGAGATGATCTTCGGGAATTGCTGGCAATCAACTCTGACGTCTGTGGCTATGTGGAGAATGCCAGCAAGTCTCGCAATCGCACCAACCAACTTGCCGGCCCAGTCACTCATGTATCCAAGCGCGCCAAATTCTCCGAGCTTTGGCTCGAGCCATTGTTGGAAATCTGTCAGCGCTGCAGCGGCATCAGCCGCCAATCGAAGTCTGGTCGGATCTAAGGATGCGCTCGAGGATGCCAGAATGCATTTGACTGTCAGCTGATATTGCTCTCGAACGTCACACGCTACTGCTTGCGGGTTCGATTACGGCTGCCTAGTAGACTGTTGGGCCGGGAGTAGAGAAATCGTCCCAGAAGACCGCGACCGTGAAAGCCAGGCCGGGCGCTCAGACCTTGAAGAATTAATGGTTGAACCGTGAGTGCCATAGTGATCGCAGGCGAGGGGACGTGCTCCCCTTCGCGCGAACTGCGCTCGACACGCAAGTCATCACCTGAGTGGCCCTTTAAATAAACGCCGAGGTTCGGACCCCGATCATGCGAGTACCTTCCAGCGATGATGTCAAACACATCACCTTCCGGACTCATTACCGCCATTCGGCCCCCTTGTTCGCTCAAGAGTGTAGCCAGTCTTTCAGGTGTACAGTCATCCGCAATGAGTTGGGGAAGCCGGGGCATTTTCGTAGTCGCTAGTTGCTCTGCCAGCGCTTGAGCTTTGGTCAGCAACTCGTGCTTGTTGACGGCGTCAGGTTTCGAGGCCTGCTCTCTCAATTTCTTTAAAGTTTCTTCATCGATATGGATGCGTTCCCGTTCTGCTGCTACAACCGGCAATAAGCGTTGAACTTCGCTCTGCTCGAAGTCCACCAACGGTTGCGTCACATCGCGGTACACAGCAGACTTACGGTTGGCGGGTGGGAGGACAACGAGAACGAACAAATTCGTCGGTTCGATGTAGCCAGGCTTAACCTCGACTTCGAATTTCTTTGCGCACACTGTAGCTAATACAGCAAGCGACAACATCGCGGCAAGATCTACTGGCGTTTGAGTTGCCTCCGCCTCAGCATCGACAAAACCTGCAACGGCTTTCGGAAGAGCGTTGACGGGAAAAGCTGGTAACCGGATCGCGTCAAATGGGTGCGGCAGATCCCAACCCAGTGCCGCCTGAAGCGCGGGCCGAATGCAGATCGACGCGTCAATTGATTCTTTAAAGGAACGATGAAAGCAATCGGGAGCAAGCAACAACAACTGGTTGACATCCTTGATTCCCACCGGAAGCCGCGTTTCATAGATGTCACCCGGAAAACCGAGATCCTCAAGCCGCTTTCTCAAGCCGAATGAAAAACCCGGCCCCCCCGAGTCGGGTTCGTAAGCGATGTAAATACGGTTAAGGTTGGTAAGGTGCTCGCGTTCGAGCAAATTAAGGTAGTAGCGCCTGGAAAGCCCAAAGCGGGAAAATTTCTTGACCACAACGTCCAGGTGTCGGATTCACCCTCAACGCATACAAGATATCCTTTCTTGGACATAGTCGCCAAGCGCCAGAGGCCGTATAGATGAATTGGCTTTCCGGTGCCAATCCAACTGCTCATCTTCGAGTTCAAGGACTTCCGTAATCGATCACGGACGATCTGACCGTCAAGGCCCTTGTACGGAATTACGACACCTTCGGGAGTGTCGCTGAGACCCAGCGTTCGTAAGAACCGTTCCGGGATACGTTTGTACTCAGCGAGCTTGTGGACGGTCAAGCGCTCAGGCCTTGTGGACGATCCATCGCGGTTCTTTTCTTCAAACAGATCGCGGAAGCAAAGCTCACTCTTCAAAAGAATCTGCTCGATCTCGCAGCCTGCGAAACATTTGAGGAGTACTCGCCCCTCGTGGCCCAGAGCTATGGATAGGCTTGGAGTATGGTCTTCATGAGCGGGGCAAAGCGCCATGTACTGATCGCCTCTGCGTTTAACGCCAGCGAAGTGGCGCAAGACGTGTTCCAGATGAGAGTTCACGATGCGCTACGCCTCGCTTGCTTTACTGCTGCGGCTGTTGATCGATACGTCAGACTCTCAAATGCACACTGGGCCTGTGCTGCGGGAGTATTAAACGTCCAACGGATCTCGGTGTCCCAGGCGATACTCCACGGTACATATATGTAGAACTTGAAACTTGGTTGACCGGCCTTCGAGTGGGTCTGCTCGACACCGGCAACGATTGTGCACTGGTGGGTAATTGTTTTTCCGCGTGACTTTACGTGCTGGTATCCTAAAAGTGACATAGGTACTACAGCCCGTTGATTGATGGCAGTCGATCAACGGGCCCTCCTTAATAAAATCTTGTTTATAAGGCTGAGAGAGGCCAACCCACTTCCGCTGCGGTCACCTCCATAGCCCTTTTAGCGCGTAGCAATTTATTCAGAGCAGTTTCGAGTCGCTGCATCTCCGCGATTGAGGGTTGAACATAGCCGCGCTCGATGTCACTGAGGCGACTCCTGGAGATGCCGGCCACCTGGCAAATCATATGGCCGGAAAGCCGCACTCTTTGACGTAGTTCCCGAATTTGATCTCCACTCAATGAGTTGTCCTCTCAGAAAAACTTCTTCTATTTACTAACTGGCGAAATTTCATTCGCGAGCTCGTTTTTTCATCGACCACCACTGGTTTCAAGAGTCACGAAGTGAAGCAATATAAGGAGTTATACGAAGAAACGGGTTATTTTAGGCAGAAGCGGTCGCCCTGATGAAATTTCACTTTGCGTCAGATTTGGTGAGATTGTTTGAAGGAGACCCTGAATCTCGATTCGTAGCCACCGACTTTTTTGTATGGCCAAAATGGATCATCCTTCAGCTGAGCAAGTCGCTTCAGCAGCTTTCTCATGGCTTGAATGGTCTTGACCACTTTGGGATCGGGGTTACTGCTTGGTACGATTTTGCCACCCTTTTCGGCAAGAACACGAAGGAGACACCAAGCATTGTTAGGATTGTTGCTCTTCTTGTTGCAAAATCCAGCCTCGGCGTAGCTGAGCACGGAACTCTCCTGGTGAATCGTCAGGCGAATCCTGTGATCGCTGAGGAACTGAATATCGACATCGGCCCAAGTAGTGCCGGTAGGAGCGGTGAGAGTGACTACATCGGCTCTGCGAGAGTCCGGCAACGCATCAAGCAGCTCAAGTAGCCGGCCTCTTATGATTGCCAGGTCGGCAAAGCTTCCCCTCAGGTTGTGTAATCCGCGCGGGCGTTCCCGAGACAATAAAGCGAGCCGCTCAAGCTCGGTACGTATATTCCGAAGGTGGTCCAGATTTAGCGGCACCGCGTCCAGCAACTGTTTTAGCTCAACACAGAACGGTTCGATACTGTCATCCACCTTGGCCAACAGAGGAGACAATCGATCAATCTCAGCGGTCCAACCGTTGATTTCTTCAATGGTTGGATTGCATTCATCGGGAGCGTACGCCGTATTTGTACCGTCACGTTTATTCTGATGCAATTGTCTCTGGCTCGCCCTGGATAAAACGAGGTCAGCGGCCGCGATGTGCTCCGCCGATGCCACCAACAGTTCGTTGGCCTTGACCAGCAAAAATGCAACGCGATCTCGGAATTCCAGTCGCCATAACTTGGTTTCTGTAGCGATTTCAACGGAGGACACATAGCCTCCTGAGCCGTTCCCGAATCGCATCGCCCCCCTCATCTAGTATGCTGCGCACGGGTAAGGAATTCATGTTTGCTGCGGGGAAGAACTCGAGAGCTTCCGACACGGTCGGCTCAAAAGCCACTAGCAAAGCAGAAAAAACTGGTGAGCCTTGCGGTTATTGGCGAGTGAAAACGTCGACCTTATGGTTCGTAGCTATTGAGTTACGCGTTCACACTCGTTCATAACCGTCCAAAATCAACTACTTACATGCAGCATGCGTACGTGTGGGTTCATTGTTATCTATAACTCTACGTTCGCGTTGCTGTCACGGTTGCTGTCTGGTCAACGGTCCGCCGACCCATTTAATTCTCGTAACCGACGCGGGCCCTGAACAGTTCCGGTGTCCAGTACGAACTCTATTCGATCGTTTGTGTTCTTGCGATTTCAATCGTACGGACATTCTGTATTGATCTGTCAGATTTGTCACAAGTTCCCGTGTGGGACGATTCGCGAACGTGAACGGTCGCGACTTGAGCGCCACATCCGGAGATAGCGACTACACGATCGGGCGGCCACGCAATGCTGCCTGTAGCAAAATGGTTGAGAGGGTCGGGACCGAATGTATCAGGAGGCGGACAGTCCGGCGAACATGTGTGTGTCTGGTGGTTTCTACGTGGCTCGCCTCTCAAGCCGCGCCGAGTACATGTCGCCGGAGTTGATGCCCAGCAAGGTTCTTAGCGCGTCCCCTTGTATCTGTAAGTTTTTCCCAGACGCCTGGGCGATTGAGTGGACATCGGAAAACCTCGGGGAGCGACTGAAAAGAGCTTCGGCGCTTGGCGTTTCCGCAACCGACCTTCAGAACGTCGTAACGTGGGCAACTGAATCTTTCTCAACATCCTTCGGATGGCCAAATGCGTTTTATACATTGGAGGCAGCGCAGGAAGCTCGTCAGAGATTCCTGCCGCATGATGCCGAAATTGTCATTTTTGGTCTCGGTCTGCACCGCTCCGATGTCGAGGGTTTCCTGCGGGCCGCAAAGCCCGACCCCGCTACCCCAGGATGTACCCCGGCGGGCGAGGCAGGTGTTTTTCAATGTGTCAGCAGAGGCAAGAAGGTCGTCGCAGGTGGTGATGTGGCGGGATTCGAACTCCTGGTTACCGATCTTGGAATGCTCACGTGTTCGTGGCTCTGCAATGGTCTGGAGAAAGAGTGCGCGAAGCAATTAGGCGTTACTACAAATCGCCATGGATTCGTGCAATCCTATAGCGACGCTTCGCGCTGTGCCGAGTTCATATCGAGAGATGAAACCCCAGCAGAGCCAGGTCTGTGGCTTCCCTGGCTTGTGACAGTCTATCCCGCGCAGTCCGACCGAACCTGCTGACGACCACCATCTGCGACTGCCGCTACTGCAGGCCATGATCGGAGCACTGATCACCTGGCGGAGAAACGCCTTAGTCGTTGAAGTGCGTTCAAGGATCGCCGTTGCGATGCCGACTTTTCAGTCGTAATCCGGACAGGCACTTCCGATAAGGACCTAGCGTTATTCGTCCCAGTGATGACTGGTCGATCATATTTCAATAACACCGAAAAAGTCGCGCTTGCGTTGCCGATCCATCCCGCGCCCAGCAACGGCCGCGCTGATCATGACGGCCACTCGGGCGATCGCGCGAAGAAAGCTCAGTCCAACAGTTGAGCGGTTACGGGAAATACGGTCGTGTTCATCGAGCGTTCCGATGAGACGGTTTCGGCAGCGATTCGTGCGTATAACCTGCATTCGGGGAAGGTCCGCTCGATTCTTGATCTCACCGAAGTGTTCCCAGATCGCGGCGATATCGGAGTATCCGTTTCGAAGGATGGTAAGTCAACTTTGTACTCGCAACTTGACGGCCAGCGAGCAACATCGTCATGGCGGAGAGGAGCCGTTAGGCGAAGCGCACGGAGCCTGCACAACTCCCGCTCTGCTTTAACTATTGGGAACCCACCATGGCGTCCCGTACGATGGACCGGCACTAATGACGCAACCCTCCGCGTCGCAATCCGAGGCCGCCAAGAACAACGCCAAACGTCAGCAGCGCAAAGGTGCCCGGTTCCGGCACCGGCGCCGGCGCTCCAGGGGCCCGACTCACGGTCAGCGAACTCGTCAGGACCGCGCTGACGCCGTCAGTCCCGTTGAGCATGCCCCAGAAAGAGAAAGTGTCGCCGACTCCCAACCCGCCGATAACGGATGTGCCGAGAGGATAGTTCGTATTGTTGAAGATGTGCGTAAGGGTGACACCACCCCCGGACATTCCGGAAGTCAGGTTGATCAAGACGGGCGTGCCGCTGGCCTCTCCTCCCGTGCCCAGGATCTGCACCGTAATCGGCGCGTAGTCGGCTATGTTTTGCGGTCCCCTCCCGGTGGAGGCGATGAAGTTGTCACAGCAATGGCCATTGATGTTCGCCGAGAAGCGCAGCTCCGAGCCGAGTATGCGCATACTGGCGACCGCTCCGGTCACGGTGGCACGTGCAGGGGTATTCGTTGAGGATCCGAAAGCAGCGGTTGTTCGGGTAGCGGCGAAGACCCCATCGAGGGGATCCGGGACGCTGAGAATGACGTCCGCCTCCGCTGTCCGGGCGGTCAGTGTCAGCCCCAAGCCGACGATGCACAGCGTGCGGCCGATGTGTTGCTTCGTTGAGAGCTTCATGTTCGCGTCCTCCTTTTCGGGAATGTCCCGATGGTTGTTGAAAATTGAAGCGGCGGCTCCGACACTGCCCATGCCCGCTCCAAGCCCGGCATGGTTGGCGAAACCGCCGATCAAACAAACTGCGCCCTCAGCGCAACGCGTTAGCCCCGGCTCGCCGGCGCCGCACGCGAGCGACACCGCCAACGAGCAGGGCCAGAACGAGCAGAGCGCTCGTCCCGGGTTCCGGCGCCACCGTGGCTTGGTAGGACTGGCTCAGAGGATCGGCCCCAAACGCGAACTGGCCGCCGGCGAATGGGTCGCCGTCCCACCATTCCGCTTCCAGCAGGAAGTTTCCGAACTCGACCGCTCCGAGAGGTGCGGAAGCGTCCAAGGTCAACGCCAGCAGGCCGGTCAACGCCGCGGCGTCAAACGGCGCCGTGACGCTGCTGCTCGGCGCCAGGATCGGGAAGTCGAAGATGAGATTTGGTATTCCGAACTGGAAAGAGCCCGGGGCCAAAGCGGAGGTAAGGAGCCAATGGGTCGTGCTTTGGTTTTCGATCGAGTAGCCCCAGCCGACCGTTTCACCGGCGGCGCCGGCGATGGACCCGTCGGCGGGCAGGAGGTTGAAGGTGTGGATTTCGGCGGCCCACGCAGGGACGGCGACGAAGAGAAGAACCACTACGGAAAAGAGTTTCATCTAGAGTCTCCTGTTGACTTCCACTGCGGACATTCTAAGGTAGAACCAGCGCTTGCGATTCGGTGAACCGTGACGCCTCTGGCCCCAGCGTGCTTACGTGCGTCCCTTGCTCAGTGAGGCTGAGCCGTGTAACACCGGATGGGACGTTAAGCCTCAGAAACACGTTGGTTGATTTGCCGCGCTCCAGATTGTTCAACCGGATCGGGAGCGCGGGACTGACCAGCGTCGCCTGGCCGACGCCGCCCAGCGTGCGCACCGCGATCGAGTCGATCATGAAAGACACCAGATCGGTGGTGCCGTCGTTGTGGACCGTCAGCTCGACGTCGACCTCCGGCCGCTGCGGCTGCACCGGCAATCTCCTGGCGCGTATCGTCAGACTGGTCACCTGCTGCTGCACGGACATGAGGGCGGTGGGCGCCGGCGCCGCAGCGCTCCAATCGCAGCCGCCTGAACCCCCGTACCCCGGACTGGACAATCCAGGGGAGCACTGCGTGCGGGGAAACGGCCAACCATTGAAGAAGGCTGGCCGGTAGACGCCCAGCCCGCCCTTCCAGACCGGATTGAAGAGCTTGGTGAGTACATCCGGACTCGGGGGCGAGTATTGGAACGCATCGTAGTTACTGTTCCACGGAGTGTTGAGGGCGCTTATGCCCAGCCAGGCGCCGTCAGATATAAGCGTGGCGGTGCGGGGATCGTTCATCCATTCGTTGGAAAGATCCGTGGGGTAGGTGAAGGGGATGTAGGCGGGAATGTCAAACGGCCGGCATTTCGGTGTCGAGGGAGAACTCCTGCTTACGAGGACCGAATAGGCATGAGGCTGCCTCGACAACGGCGTCCGTCCCCAACCGAAACCATCGGAAAAACCACTGTTAGGCACATACCAACCGATCGCGTAGGCTCCGGCCATGATGGTCTGGTAGGCCGCCGCCTGAATGGTCGGATTCAACGCAGTCAAGATGTCACTGGTGGTGGTGGAAGACCAGTACCACGGCGAGGACTGGTTTGTCGCGCTGGCCAGTGCCGTGCCCAGCGCGTTAAGCTTGCCCCAGTCCTGGTAGATGAGCTGGAACAGCGTGCCCATTGTGGCCCGCTGGGCAATAAACTGCTGATTCGCCTGCTCCAGCGCGTTACCAATCGTCGAGCTGAGATCGATGGTCTTGTTGCCCTGCTTATCCGTCACTAGCTCGGTGGCAAAGTTTAAAATGACGTCGGCCGCGCCGAAAATCTCGCCGACCTCGGGAATGCCGCTGGCGACCTCGAGAAACAAGTTCGCAATCTTTAAGCCCAGGTTCTCCGATGGAGTCGTATCCGGCGGAGTCAGTTGGGCCTTGATTGTGTTGTAGGCGGACAGTTGGTTGCTGATTGAAAGTTGGCCGCTGGCGATCCACAGGTTGTCCAGATTCGCAAAGAAGGCGCGGATGTTGTTGACGTGTATGAACTCCTTCAGCAACTGGGCACGGACGTTGCAGAAGTTGGTGTCGGCATTCGAGCTGGAGACGTCGCAACTCCGGTCGCTGGAATCCCTCATGCTCTGCAGCACGGTGACGTAGTTGCTGAAGACGAGGTTGTGGTCATCATACAGGTCCCGGATGTTGCAGTTGGTGCAGAGCTTGCTGTTGATGTACTGGAAGGCGGACACTTCGGCAGCTCCGACCGGACGTGGAAAGGACGAGGAGGGCATAGCGAGTATTTTGTAGAAGTCCAGGTTCGCGTTCCCGCTCGCATCGGCGTTCAGCGGACTGTACCAGTTGCCGCGGCCGCGCGCCAGTATTCCGTGCAACTCGCCGGTCGGCCGCTGGCCCTGCCTGACTTCCGGGTAGACCGAGCTTGCTTCGCGCCCTCGCCTGATGTGGCTCTTTGCGGAGGCTGGCGGCGGCGAGGCTCCCACGAGCGAGTACGTGTCGTTCGGCGTGAGATACACCATCGTCTCGAAGTACCCGCCGAGTGCGCGGACCTGCTGCGCCAGCGGGTAGAAGCGCGCATCGCCGTCGGTGCCGAAGTTCCAGTTGGCCGGGATCGGTTTGCCCATGCTGCCGATAAAGACCAGCATCCCTTCCCCTGCGTTCACCACATTGCGGATGTCAATGCTTAACTGTCTGGAGTGGTCGTCGGACACGCCTGTGCAATAGGTGTTATTGGCGAGTCTGACGTTGGGGTCTTCGCGATCAACGACGACGAGTCGGAAGGCGTTCTGGCCATTGCACCCTGAATATTGGTAAGAATTCGAGTATGTATAGGTGTTGTTGCCCACGGTGATGTCGCCGTTCAGATTGATGTCGTAGCGGATGAAATCGTTCTGAAGGAACGCGTAATTGCCGTTGGAGTCCGGCGCCAGGAAGCCATTGACGGCGCGCGTGCTGTACCCGCGACTCAGGGGAGCGGCCGCCTCTCCCAGCCCGCCGATGCCGATAAACGCAAACGCGGCACTGCCGACGCCGGCCAAGTCAGAACCCCCTCCGAATTCCTTCAGCTTGGTGGCGATTTCGCTCACTCTGAACGATTGACCGACCGCGATCACCATGATCATGGCATCCGGCGAGCTTTTTTGAACGTTGATCAGGTCCTGAATCATAGGCGCCGATGAGTTATAGTTCTTGTCGAGGACTACATCTGGCGCGTCCAGATGGGCCGTATTGGGCTGCCGTTTTAGCGCGACGAGGTGAAACCCCGGGTTCTGGCCCTTGTATGTTGTGCTGCCGATAGTGATGTCGCCATTTGTTCCGTTGAAGAGCACGGGAATGATCGTCCGCAACGGATCGGTAGAGGTGGTCTGCCCGAGCGCGGAAGGAACAACCGCGACGCAGAACGAGAGTGCAAGTACGAAGGTCGCGTATCTCGTCTCGTATCTCAATGTGCGGCTGCTGGTGTTTCGGTGATGAGTAAACTTCACTGGAATTCTCCTGTTCTGTGCTGATTGCACGTTTGCAATAGGCCGGATGGATGGGCGAGCAGACGGACAAAGCTTTCCAGCTTTTTCCAGCCGAAACTCTGTACGTGGTGGCGCGTCTTGAATCCTGGTCGCAGACAAGTTTTGGCTGATGAATTGTTTTCCGCTGCGGTCACACTCGTGTTTAGTAAATGGTGAGCACGGCTCAAAAACTGGTCAGGCTGGCGGGAAATCTTTTTCGCGAACAGTGTTTTTAAAAGACCAGCACGCTTGGCGCGCTACTCTTCGCCAGCCGTTTCGCCGGCAGCGGCGCCCGGGGCCAGGCGGTCCCGCAACCAGAGCTTTGCGTAGCGCCAGTTCCGTGTGATCGTACTCACCGAGCAGCCGAGGCGTTCGGTGCATTCCTCGATCGATAAGCCTTCGAAGACGCGCAACTCGACGACCGTCCGCAGTTGCGGATCCACAGCCGCGAGTTGCCCCAGAAGCCGGTCCAGTTCTGTGAGGCGCTGTATGCCGGCCGAGGAGTCGGCGAGAGATTCCGGCAACTCCTGCATCTCTACCTGCCAGGAAAGCCGACGGGTGTGGCGGACCAGCAGCCAGTGCATCACCTGTCCCGCCAGCGCGAAAAATGCGGATTTCTCGCGACGAGTCCTGAGACTTCACGGAACGCAGCGCGTTCACCTTCAGAAGTTCGAGGTACAACTCGTTCACCAGTGCTGTGGGTTGCAGGGTGTGGTCCGGGGTCTGCCGCCTCATCTTGCTGGCGGCCAGGCGCTTCAATTCGGGATAGAAAGCTTCGATGAGTTGTTCAGGCCCGGACAGGGTTCGGTTGGCGGCATCGGACAGCGCGCGGGTGATGCGCTGTTGCGAATGGGTCGGGTCCCCCATGGCGAAACATGCTCAGTTTATCAGCAGGGTCGCGGCTGTCTTTTTCACTCGGCGATCATTACGAGCGTCAGAGCGCGATCGTTCTGCGAGCGCACCAGCCAGTGCCCGTCCGGCGAGAGCGATAAGCCCCTCCCAAGGCGTATGTTTCCCACCGGAAGATCCCGGGTGCGTCCGGTTTCCACATCGACGGCTCGCACTGGCGGAAACCGGACCGCGGGATCATCGACAGCGGGGTAGTAGAACAACTCCCGTGCGCCCAGCGCCCAGGTGGCCGCGGCCCAGAACGGTACCCTGGGAGTGACCACCGTTTCCGGCTGCCCAGGGCCGCGGGCCGGAAGCGCAATTCGCCAAAAAGCAGTTGTTGGATACGCGAGTTTCGAGTAATACAACCACTTCCCGTCGGCCGACTCCCGAGCCATATATCCGCCATTCCAGGTCATCCGCTCCGGCTCAGCATTGCCGTCGGCCGGCATTCGCCAGACCTCATAGTCTCCGCCTCGCGCAGAGTCTCCGCTTCGCGAAGAAGAAAAGTAGATCCAGCGGCCGTCGGCCGACCACGTAGGATTCGCGTCGTTGCCGGCGTTCGCGTAAGCTGGCGCGGCTCGCTGCAGGCTACCGCATCCTGCTCGCATCGCATGAGGTATATGTCAGGGTTGCCGTCGGCGTGGCTCGTGAACGCAATGGCTCGGCCATCGGGTGACCAGTGAGGATCGCCCACGAACGGGCCCCGAGACCGCGTTGCCTGCCACGGACGGGATCCGTCGGCACGCGCTATCCAGAGTTCGTTAACACCCGAGCGGTCACTGCGAAAGACCATTCGTCCGTTGCTCGACCATTCCGGGTCAAAGTCAAGGGCCGCCGAATTCGTCAAAGGCTCCGGCGGCCGCCGGGATCGATCCACCGGCATTCGCCAAAGACTGTTCGCGCTCAGGTCGCGCACCCAGGCAAGAGAGCCTTTCCCGCGGGACAGGGTCGGCTGAGTGCCGCGGGTCACGTCGAGTTCCCCGGCGCTGGACGGCTCGCCGCCATCCAGCGGAAACTGCAACATCTGAAGCTTGTGGCTTAGGCGCGACACAATCGCCATCAGGCGCTTTCCATCGGTGCTCCAGACAAAACCTTTCTGAACCAGGGGGTTCCGAGTGATGCGCCGCGGCTGCCCGCCTGCCACGGCAACGACATACAGATCGTCAAACGTCATGCGAGACTCGCTTTGAATAGGCGATCCATTTGCCATCCGGCGAAAAGCGCGGCCTCGTCACGTACTCCTTGACGGGCGCAATCAGTTCCCGCCGTCCGCCATTGGCCAAATCGACCAGATACAGCTCCGAATTGTCCTGCCAGCGATCGGCTACCGCCAGCGTTGTTCCGTCCGGCGACCAGTCAATCTCGCAACGTTCATTGTTCGCGCACTTGCACCCGGCAATTCGAGTGGGGACGCCCCCGGTCCGGCTCACTCGATAAATGGCGTGATCGCGGGAACCTTCCACCACCGCGAATGCCAGCTCACTCGAATCCGGCGACCATGCGGCCGGTCCCCGCACGACCAGTCCGCCGGTCTCGATCTCTACGGGCGGCCCGCCTTGCAGCGAATGCACCTGTAACTTCGGACGGTCAGTCGCTTGGACTCGATACAGACACGATATCCAGAGTCCATCGGGTGAGATCGACGGGTTGTCTTCCAGCCCTGGCTGAGAAGCCAGTGGGCGGACCGTCATGCGCGAAAAATCGCCGCTGCCAGGCGGATTACGAAGCCAATACGCAGCGGCAAGGAGCGTGACAAGAGCAATAGCGGCGGCGAACGCAAGCCAGACGGTCATGGGCCGTCGCGGTGTCGGTTGTGCCGCCTCTGTCAGCCTGTCGGCCACCTGTCGCGCGGTGGGCCGCGCCTCCGCACTTCTGGCGAGCATCGCCGGGATCAGCTGATCAAGCGCTGCCGGCAGATCGGGGCGGAACGTCGCCGGCCGCGGCACTTCCTTTTCGGTTATGGCCTGCAGAAGCGCGAGAGTGTTTTCCGACTCGTACGGATACCGGCCGGTTGTCAGCTCGTAGAGGATCACGCCGAACGCGAAGACGTCGCCGGCCTGCGTGGGCGGCTGTCCCAGCCACCGCTCCGGCGCCAGATAACGCAGCGTTCCGCCGAGTTGCGACCCGCGTGTCTCCTGAAGGCTGCGCATCGAGGGCGAGGCCGAAATCGAGCAGTTTGATGTAGCCGTCGTCACGCACCATCACGTTCTCGGGCTTGATGTCGCCGTGGATCAGCCCGTGAGCGTGAGCTACAGCAAGCGCATTCGCGAGTTGGGTGCTCCAGCGAAGGACTTCATCGAGAGAAGGACCTCTTCGGGCTGCTGCCCGGAGCGTGACGCCTTTCACCAGCTCCATCACGATGGCGGCCGTCTCGCTGCGTTTCGATCACCTCGTGGATCATGATGATGTTCGGATGATCGAGCGCGGATGCGGCTCGCGCTTCACGCAAGGGAAGTGCGGGCGCGTCCGAACTTCCACTCCGGCGCGATGAAACAAACTTGATCGCAACCGGGCGATTCAGCTCCTCATCGAACGCGGCATACACGCTGCCCGCTCCGCCGGAGCCCAGGAGCGTACCCACGCGGTACCGGCCGATCTTCATGCCGGTTTGAGGAACGAATCGCTCTTCCGGCGCGAGCGGAAATGAGGCCGCCGCGGTCGCGAGGCTCTCGCTTCCTTCGAGGATCGCCACCGCCTGCCGGATGATGAACGGATCGGTCTCAGCCGACTGCATGAAGGCGCGCCGTTCCCCGGCCGGAAGTTGCTCGGCCTGAGGACCAATTGCCAGATCGCATCCCAGCGGCTATCGCTTTCACCGGGAACGGCCGATCTGCCGACCGGGCTGAGGCTCCCTGGTTGGCATCAATACGGAGTCTACACCTTCCTGGCGGCGAACGTGGTCCACTCTACAGTGAGGCTCACGCTGGTTCATGGAGCTCACGGATTGCCGCTCTACTATTCGTCAATTGACGAACGTGCAAAACAACTGGACCGTAAAACGCCCTTGACGAGACTCGCCGGCGATTGCGCCCGATCTGTCCGATTACGGAAAGTCAACTTTGGGACGGGGCACACCTTATTGTCATAAACCATTGTCATTAACGGGGAGGTTCGTCGCCCTCGAAATACAGGTCGTATTCGGAGAACAGGAGGCAGTGCAACCTGTCAGCCTCATAGAGGACATCGTCCGGAACTTGCTTTCGTTCCAATTTCAGGTAGTCTGCGAGCCCGCTGATTTCGCCGGCAATCTGCTGTGCCGCTTCGACCTTGGTCATCATTCCCCAACAAGTCGAAGAAACCAGGGGGAACGCCTTCGTTGACGTCAATGGATCCAAGTTGCATTAATAGTTGCCGGCCGAAGCTTGCGGGAACCCGACCGCCGTTTCATCCTGGTGTACGGGCGGTCTTCATGCCTGCTTTCGAAGGCGCAAGATTGAAGACGAAAACGTTATCTCCCCAATGGCAGGTCTAAAGTAACTGCGTCTACGGACGAAGCAAAGGCCATAAAGTCTACAACTTGAAAGGACTGGGCGTGATAACTCCCGATAAACGCTATGACTCTATCTGGAGTGACGCGGCGGGGTATTGCTGGGGAGTGGCGGCATTTGAGCGCCGGCTCACTTCGGATAGAGACGTTTGAAGGAAGCCGCCCTGTATTTGGCAGGGCGATTGCTTATTGGGTTTTCAATCGCGATTGTGATACTGAAGGCTGAAATCGTGTTACACAGCACTCGGCGGCATCGCAGTCGCCCTGCCAAATGATACACGCCGCCAGGCGTCCGTCGCATTAGCGGCTTCGTTCAAACGCAATTCGCTTCTTCGATGAGCGAACTTTTGTCAATTCAGCAGCACCGGCAAGCGTTGGACGGTTGTCCGGCCTAGGGCCCTTGAACGCTGCCGAAACCAACTGTTTGCGGCAAGGTATTCGAATGCGCTTGTCGACGGCGTTGTTGCAACACACGTTTCCACTTTGAGGACCGGGGGTTTCGGCACACGGGTTAGAACGGGAAGGAAGTACCAAATAAGGTCGGCCGAACGAGAACATCAGAGAGCGCATTGAGGATCACGAACGTCATCCCGCCTTTGATATGCGAACCGCGGAATCCGCACCGCTGGCCGGAAGCCAGTTGCACGAACATCGATACCGACTAACCGCCGAGTGGTCGAGCAAACTCTTCGACGATAGCCTTAGCTGAGACGGTGCCGCGATTGGCGTCGGCAACTGCTCGGAACGGGCTGCTGGCCGTTTCGACTGGCTGCACATCTCCGGCTCGGCCGTTATACGACCGAGTGAATTACTTCCGTATAGCCGTATAGCCCGTCGCTCGGGAACAATCGCGCATCGTCGCCGGGAACTTAATTAGAGTACGCTGACTGAATGACTCGCCGCGACCTAGCCAAGACTGCTCTGGGCTCTGCTATGCTCTCCCCCTGCACTCACAACGGCCGGCGGCATCGCAGGCGAAGGTGCGGGGCGTCGGAACCACAAAACCCAATATCGTCCTAATGCTCATGGACAATCTCGGCTTTGGCGAACTCGGCGTCTACGGCGGCGGTATCCTTCGAGGTGCCCCTACTCCGCGCATCGACAAACTTGCCAGCGAGGGTATGCGGCTACTGAATTTCAACGTCGAGGCCCAGTGCACTCCATCGCGGTCGGCGCTAATGACAGGCCGTTATCCCATCCGATCTGGCACCCACAGTGTTCCAAGAGGCGGCGTTCATGAAGGGCTGACGCTGTGGGAGGTTACGCTGGCACAACTCCTCTCAGCGCAAGGGTATGCCACTGGAATTTGGGGCAAGTGGCATCTGGGCAGCGCCCAAGCACGGCTTCCGACAAATCGCGGCTTCGATGAGTGGTACGGTATCCCGCGAACTTACAGCGAGGCCTTCTGGCCGGCTCTGAACGACACCCATTCTGTCTGGCCGTCCGTTGGTTCAATACAAGGCTGGGACCCAAAGATGGTCCCAGCTCAACCTATCTACGAGGCCCGCAAGGGTGAAATGCCCCGGAAGGTAGGGGAACTAAACCTGGATCAGCGGCTATCGATGGAAAAGGAAATCACGACGCGCGCTATCTCCTTCATCAGGAGGAACGCGAGCGAGAGCAAGCCGTTTTTTGCCTATATACCATTCTCGTTAATTCATCAGCCGGCATTGCCGAATCCCGAGTTCGCAGGCAAGACGGGAAATGGCGTCTTGGGCTGACTGCCTAGCCGAGATGGACTATCGGGCAGGCCAGATCCTCGACGTGATCAAAGAAGCGGGTATTGAAGACAATACGGTCGTCATTTTCACCAGTGATAACGGTCCGGAGGCAACCCACCCCTGGGAGGGCGACAGTGGTCCATGGCGTGGTACGTATTTCACTGCAATGGAGGCCTCGCTACGCGCGCCATTCATCATCCGCTGGCCGGGCAAGATTCCCGCTGGTGGGGTAAACAACGAGATTGTACACATCGTTGATCTATTCACGACGCTTGCCCACATCGGAGGAGCTGAAACCCCGAAAGACCGAGCCATTGACGGTGTCGATCAACTGGAGTTTTTCCTTGGCAAACAGGAAAAGTCAAATCGCGAGGGGTTCGTCGCCTACGTGTCTGATCGGCTCCACGCGGTGAAATGGCGGAACTGGAAAATGCACCTCATTTGGCAGGTCAACATGTACGATCCACCCCTAAAACTGCCGTTGCCGAAAATAGTCAACCTGCTCACGGACCTTAAGGAAGAGCGTGATTTGCTGGTCCACGCCAATTGGGTTGCCCACCCGATGACGAAACTCATAAATGAACTTGAGGAGAGCTTGAAGAAGTATCCCCCGATTGCGATGGGTACGCCGGATCCTTATAGTCCTCCCAAGCGAGGGACATAGCTCGATCACGGGAGTTGTTGTTCCCCAAAAACACAGCACTCCGCACACTTAAGCCGCGATCCGTCCCGAATCGTCGACCATCCGGAAGTAATCCACTTTGACGGTAAGTCGCCGTTGCTGACTTCTGCCGCGACGCTCTCCGACGTGATGGTGGCTCTACGGTTCGGCCGTTATACGACCAAGTGGCGTTCTAAACCCTTGCCGACCAGTCACGGGTAATCACCAGTTGGAGGGCCGGTGACATTTCGTGAAATTGCGTGCGGCGCGGGTCACCCAATCGTTTGCACTTCTCGGGAGGGGATCTTCTCAGTCCGGATCAGCTCTACTTCACCAGGACAGGCGAGTTGACGATCACGGTGATGGCGGCTGAACTATTACGCTCAGCGACTGCGTTGATCGCAAACCGCTGGCCATCGGATGACGGATGATAATTCTGCCTATACGGAGTCGGGGCAGCCGTCCGTACCGTAAACAATTCCTGTGGCCTTCCCGCGTCGCCCGCGGCGTTGAACTCGCCGCCATCAGCTTCCCGCCGGGATCCAGAAAATACAACTCGCGGCCGTCTCCTCTCCACTTCGGCTCGACGCCCCTCTTGCCGATACCAGTTGCCTGTCCCTACCTGCGGGATAGGATTGCACATATACCTCTAACAGGCCTGACTCGTCGGAAGCGAATGCCAATCGCTGTCCGTTGGGTGACAAAGCGGCGTGCATCTCGTTAAACGCTGACTTCGCCAGTGCCTCCGGCATCGAGTTCGGCTCCAGTGCAACTCGGAAAAGATCAAAACCGGTTCGGCCCGGGACGGTGTAAATTGCGTGCGCCCGTCTGGCGACCAGTCATTCGGCGCCGCGTTACGTGTGCCGGTATGGACGGCATGCCACTGCTGCTCGTTGAAAAGGGCGCGGTCAGCCCCGGTGCTGAGGTCGCGGACATACAGGTTCAGCGGTCCAGTGCGATTGGATCGATACAGGATCTGGGCGCCGTCACGCGACCAAATCGGTGATGCTTCGAGCAGAGGATCGGAAGTCACTCGCGTCGTAGTCCCACGCTCGGAGTCGAAAACCCAAATGTCCGGAGCAAGGCGTGCAGGATCCACACGGCTCCACGCGACCTTCCGCCCATCGGGTGAAATCCTTGGATCTGTATATTGACCTGGTTCAGTGAGTGGGGCGTTCACCGCACCGCGTCGATCGTACCAGACGATGCGCGTGGTATCCAGGAGAATGCCTGAATGTGCCACAACCCCAAAACGAGACGCAGAAAACCCGGGCATCGAAGTCGTCGCTCCCCCTACAAGCTCGGCGACAGGTGCCGCTTCGTTGCGCAAGACCGCCGAGCGCTCGTCGAACTCCTGCGCCATCAGCACACCATCGCGCAAATACAGCAGATGGCCAGGGTCGATATATACACCCGCCCAGCTCGTCGAAACCACGCGCTCACTCACGAAGCCATCAAGCGAACCAACGAACAATCCTCCGCCCAAGCGATCATAAAAGAGGAAACGTTGTCCGTCCGGTAAAGGCGACGGCCACCAGCGTTGCCCGCCTGTCTTGTCGAGGGATATAGGAGCCGGCCGGCCACCTCCAGCGGGAATCCGTAGCAGTGATTCCCTGTTGCTCGGAGCGTAAACAATCACTCCCGGGCCGAGCCAGGCTCCACCGCGCGGGTCTGGAGAAGCTTCTGCAAGTGTTACCGCTGGACCTCGGCCGGTGATGTCGATCTTTTTCAATAAGCTCTGAGCGAAGAACCCGATTGAGCGGCTTTCCGGTGACCAGAATGGCTGCTGCCCGCCCTCCGTTGGGGTCAATGGCTTCGCGAGGGATTCGCTCATCGAGCGTATCCAGATCATTGGCACGCCGTTTTGCTCCGCGACAAAAGCGATCTTGCTGCCATCCGGGGAGACGGCAAAGTCGATCACCGGCACGGTTGCATTGGGGGACACAACGAAGGAACCACGCGGCGGCGGCGCAATCTCAAACCGCAGCACACTCGCCTGCAGTTCCCGGCGATACGAGCGGAACCACGCGCCGGCCAGCATTCCACCTACAACCAGCACGGCGAGACCGGCGGCTGCTACCCTGGCCCAACTGCGACCTTTCGTCGCTGGACTCGCTATCGATGCCGTTTCGGATTGAACGTCACGCAACCGCCCGATCGGCAGCGTCAGATCATGCGCCGTCTGCCAGCGGTCCTCCGGATCTTTCTCGAGACAAGCCTGGACAATCCAGTCCAGCGAAGTCGGCACACCCGCCCGCAGTTGCGACACAGGCGCCGGATGGTGCTCCAGGACGGCGGCAATGGTGCTCGCTGTGCTCTCACCGGCGAACGCCCGTTGGCTGGTTGCCATCTCGTGTAGCACGGCGCCAAACGAGAAAATGTCTGAGCGCGCATCGATTTCGCGGCCCTGCAACTGCTCCGGCGACATATACGGGTACGTTCCCATGATCGTGCCGTCGCTTGTCAGTGCTTTCGTGAGTGTTTCTGCCTCTTGAGCCCCCGCAAACCGTACCGCGCGCGCCAAGCCGAAGTCGAGCACCTTGGCGCCCGACTTTGTCAGCATCACATTTGCCGGCTTCAGATCTCGATGAACGAGTCCTTGCCGGTGCGCGTGGCTGAGCGCGTCCGCCACTTCCATCGCGCAACGGAGAAGCTCTTGCAGCCGCAGGGGCCCTCGCCGCAGGCGATCCGCCAGCGTCTCTCCATCCAGGTATTCCATCACAAGATACGGCCGGCCTTCCGCCGTTCCGAAATCGTAGACTGTGCAGATGTGTGGATGGTTGAAACGGGAAATGGCCTTCGCTTCTCGCTCGAAACGGATGTGAAAGTCCGGTCGGCTCGTCTGCTCGGGCCCAAGCAGCTTGATTGCGACAGTACGGTTCAGCCGAGTGTCTCTCGCCCGGTAAACCTCGCCCATGCCGCCGGCGCCGAGCGGCGCTAGTATCTCATATGGGCCCAGCCGGTCACCCGCAGCAACTGCCATAGGTGTCCAGCAATTCTAGCGCGTTCGGAATCAAAAGAACGGAAGGCACATCTGCAATGAGAAAGGCGCCGGATGTTTGGAGCAGTCAATTGAATTACCCGCGAGTAATGGCGTAAGGTTTAATCCACATGTCCGTAAAGTCGGCAAGTCGTAGATGTGCCTCTAGCGCGTGACGATTTAGGCGCTGGTGGTCGTCGCCCGGACGTCAACATCTGATGTGCACTACGCGTCCAGCAGGAGTCACCTTCGCGGCTGCGCCACATCTTTTTTCTCGCTAACCCGTTCTTCGTTCCCAACGCCCAGATTGCCGACCATCTTCGAGTTATCAGAAAGTACTGCGCCGTTGATCGCGGGTTATCGACGCAAGCCCAGCCAGCCAAGGTCCACATTCCGGACCGTCGTTTTGAATCAACGTGCCTCAGACTTCCGAACCACACCGGCAGCGGTCAACGACTGTGCGGCCGGAGATTTGCGCGGCCAATTCGGGCCTGCTTGCGCGATGGAGGTCGGTAGCCGGCTCCTCGCGCAAGATCAGGGAGGAGTTTCGTCAGGAACTTCCTTCTCGCGTTATGTCCATCCGATACTGTTCTTTTGCAAGGCTACCGCCTTCCCGCCGCCCGTTCGCCCGCATTCGATTGCCTGAGGGAGATAAGCGACTCCCCTGGTGTATTCTCCAAACAGGATGAGACACGCTTTTCTTTCCTTGCTCGTCCCCGCCTTCCTCAACGCGGCTTCCTTCGATCACTCGCTTTGGGATCCGAGTGTTGAAGGCCTCGGTGAACGACATTGGCGAAGTTGACTATGCCAAACTCAAGGGCAACACGGACCTGGAACGGTATGTGGGGATAATCGAAAAGAGCAGTCCGCGCAACCAGCCCGACGTCTTCCTCTCCAAAGCGGATCAATTGGCATACTATATCAACGCCTACAATGCGGTGGTCATGTCGGCCGTGGTCAAAAAGTACCCGGTCAAGATTATTGGGGCCTCTTTTGCTTTCGCGGGGCAGCTTTTTCCGCTTCACCAAACACACGGTAGGCGGTGAAAAGATTAACTTGGAGGACCTCGAAAACAAAGTTCTGAGAAGTCCTAAGACGCTGAGCTGCGCATCCATTTCGCCATCGTTTGTGCATCG
>CAWJQP010000007.1:0-78768 GCA_963844855.1 Bryobacteraceae bacterium | reverse complement strand
ATTGCCCCTCGAATACCACGAACCTGATCGTCTCGTCTTTTTGACGCTGGAGAACCCGAGCCAGAATTCGCTCGATCTCGGTTTCACTCAGCTTCGGTATGAACTCACGAAAAAGACCGCACGGGCTTTTTCGAGCGTCGCATGCTTCCTCCGCATGCCTGAGAACATGATCCTGTCGGGCGTTGGAGAGCCGGAAGCGTTGAAGGGCGCTCGCGTCTCAGCCAACTTTCTCGAAGTCCTTCGCGCCACTCCCATAGCCGGCCGTAGTTTCTCGATCGACGAAGATACACCCGGCGGCGCTCTTGTAGCGATGATCAGCGCGTCGTTATGGAAGAACCGTTTCGGCGCGGACCCGCAGATATCGGGGAGACCGATATCCCTCGATGCGAAGCCTTACACGATCATCGGTGTACTGCCGGACGGATTCGACTTTCCTTTCGCCGGCTTAGACGTCTGGGTAACGAAGCCAACTGAGATGTCAGCGCTTCCCGCTAAGTTCTGGCCGTTCATCACTACGCAGATTCTTTTTGCGCGTATCCAGCCGGGCATCACTTTGGATCAAGCAAAAGCCGAAATGGAAGTCATGAATCAGCAATACATGCGCGCCAATCCTAAGTGGACCGATGCCAAACCCGGAACCGTCGTCAAGGTGCAGATGCTGCGAGATCGTCTGGTAGCGAAAGTCAGAACGATGCTATGGATCTTGTTTGGCGCTGTAAGCTTCGTGCTGTTGATTGCATGCGCCAATCTTGGCGGCTTGCTGTTGGCGCGCGCATCTGCGCGAACTCGGGAGTTTACGGTTCGTGCCGCGTTGGGAGCAGGACGAGGACGGCTGATGCGTCAACTTCTCACCGAGAGCATGCTCCTCGCGCTGATGGGTGGAGTATCAGGCGTGTTATTGGCTCAATGGATCTTGACCGTGATCCCCAGCATCGAAGCGCGGCTTCCTTTTGCGCAAGGGATCAAAATAGACAACGTTGTTCTCTGGTTCACTCTCGGAATCTCAGCCGTCGCCGGTGTGTTGTTCGGACTGCTCCCTTCGCTGGCGGCATCCCGGCCAAATCTGGTAGATGCCCTAAGGCAGAGCGGCGCAGCGGCGAAGCTGTCCGTCTCCTGGCGCCGGACTGTTCTCGTTACAGGTCAAGTTGCACTGTCCGTTGTTTTGCTCGTCGGCGCAGCACTCCTCATCCAGAGCTTCGCGCGGCTACGCAACGTTAATCCGGGATTCGATGCCGAGAATCTGCTGACGATGAAGATTCCTCTCCCCGCTGCCCGTTATGACACACGCGAAAAAAGATCGATGCTGTATGCGGAAATCGAAAGGCGGATCGCGGCAATTCCGGGCGTAGTAAATGTCGCCATTGCACGGACGATTCCCACTACCCCATGGTTCTTCACCAACGTGGGCGTCGAAGGGCAGCCTGAAGCCGAAGCAAGGGAGCAGCCGAGCGTGCAATTTCAAAGCGTCACGCCCGATTACTTTCGCGCGATGAAGATCCCGCTACGACGGGGCCGCACGTTTACCGCTCAAGACAACACGCCTGGATCGCAGCCGGTCTTTGTCATCAACGAAACCTTCGCCCGCCGTTTCTGGCCCAGCTATCCCGAAGGACTCAATCCTGTAGGCCAACACATGGGCGAAGGCATCGACAAAATCGCTTCTGCCGAGATCGTCGGCATCGTTGGGGATGTGCATGAAGGAGGGCTCGACGTCAAACCGAAGCCCGAGTTCTATGTGCCTATTGCAGTGCACGCTCCACAGATCGCTTACTTGCTCATTCGAACCGCCGGCGATCCATTGCAGCTTGCGAGCGCGATTCGCCGGGAAGTGTTGGCCGTCGATCGAGACCAGCGGGTAACCGACGTTCGCAGCATGAACGAGTTAGTCGATGGCACACTGGGACGTCCTCGCCTGACCGTGCTCTTGCTAACAGCGTTTGCAGGCACAGCGCTCCTGCTCGCGTTGATTGGTCTCTATGGCCTTATCGCGTACTCAGTAACGCAACGCACGCAGGAACTAGGAATTCGTCGGGCGCTCGGAGCGGGTCCGAATAGCATCCTGATGCTGGTTTTGAAACGCGCGCTTGTGCTGACAGTTGCCGGCGTCATGCTCGGTCTTGTCGGATCGCTTGCTTTGGCGCGTCTTATGAAGACGCTCGTGTTTGAGGTCAGCACTGCCGATCCCGCGACATTCGCCCTTGTCGCCTTACTATTCGTCATCGTTGCGTTGGCCGCCAGTTCGATTCCGGCATGGCGCGCACAGCGGATCGATCCTGCCACCGCGCTCAGGGAAGGCTAACGCGTCGTACAGACAACCTGTCGCGCAACTGCTTCGTTGCTTCGCGATGGCAAATGAGGCATAGCGTTCTGATGTTGGACAGATCGCATGCGCCGCCGCCTTCCACCACCGGAACGATGTGGTCGGCATCCCACAAGGTCCGACGAGTGATCGTCTTCAGACCCCAGTGCTGCAACAGCCGAACCTTCGCCGCTCCGCGACTGCGTTTCAGAGCAATATATGCGGCCACGGTGTCGACACTGCAGAGAGCGCAAATCCCTTTATCCCTCGCGAGCGTTTTCTCACGAAGGAAGCCCGCATCGGTGCGGAGTCGCCACTCTTCCACACAGAAATCCGAGCAGAAAGTAAAACGGCCCTTAGGCACTTCGAGCTCACACCAACGGCACAGATTGCGACCATCCGCTCCCTTCGGCAAGTCCGTCCCGCGAGCATAGCCACCCTTAAGATGTCGTGGTTCTAACTTAACGTCGTCCAAAAGGACAGTTTACGTTGTCTTTCGTCTCCTGGGCGCGGCCTGCGTGAGTGCGCCTTCCGAAACCGCCGGCTTGCGAGCCAGCGCCAGACTTCGCTCGAGCGCCGCCAGAATATCCGTCGGAGCTTTAACCTTGGGCGCAGCAGACTCGACAACTTCTTTGCCTGCGATCTTCGCCGCGATCAATTCGTCGAGCTTGTCCTTGTACGTGTCGCGATACTTCGAAGGATCGAACGGTGCCGACAGACTCTCGACCAGCATCAGAGCCAGCTTCAACTCCTTCTCTTGTACCTTCGATGTGTCAGTTCGATACTCATCGTCGCGGCGGATCTCGTTTTCGTAATACATCGTATGAAGAACGATTCCTGTCCGGCCGGGTCGAATGGTAACAATGTGCTCACGGTTATGCATCGCGAACTGCGCGATGGCAACCGACCCGCTGCGTCGCAACGCCTCGAACAGCAGCGCATAGGCCCGTTCGCCTGCGCGATCGGGAGTCACATAATAGGATGCCTCGAAGTGGTTCGGATCGATCTCTGCCAGCTGTACGAACTCGAGGATCTGCATCTCGCGAGCCGTCTCAGGAGTAATTTTTTCCAGTTCCTCTTTTGAGACAGTGACATACCGGCCTTTCTCGTATTCGTAGCCTTTCACCAGTTCGGATCTGGCAATGATCGGCGCCTGCGCTGGTTCTGGGGGCGGGGGAGCGACCGGGATGCGCCCACGAATTGGAACGGGTTCGGAACGCAACGCGGCTTTTTCCGGCGTGGGCGACTCGTACCGTGTTGATGAGGATGGAAACTCGGGCTCCTGGTCCTCGGAGACGTAGACTTGCTTGACGCGCGAGGCTGTCGCCCCGTGCAGTTGCCGGAAGCTCACCCGCTCGGCGCGAGCGGCGCGATGCAGTTTGATCGGGATCGAAATCAACCCGAATGTAAGGTGTCCCTTCCAGATGGTGGCCGCCATGGCGGTGGATACCCGCATCTGTGGGGCCAAACACGTATACTGGAGGGTACTCACGTGCCCGGCCAGAGCATTCAGCACTACACGGACCTCATGAAGCTTGGAGAAGGCGGCATGGGCGTAGTGTTTCGTGCGAAGGACACTCGGCTGAACCGGACGGTCGTAATAAAGGCTCTACATCCGGAAAAGGCTCGGGATGCGGAACCTCGGCGGCGGTTCTTCCAGGAGGCTCAAGCGGCCTCGGCCCTGAATCACCCCAACATCGTCACGATCTACGACATCGGATCGGAAAACGGTATTGATTTCATCGTGATGGAGTACGTAAACGGCTCCCCGATGGACAGGCTACTTCTGAATGGTCCGCTGAAGACTGATCTTGCGGTGCGTTTCGGAACGCAAATCGCCGATGCCCTATCGGCGGCCCATGAGAACGGTATCATCCATCGGGATCTGAAGCCGGGGAACATCGTAGTCACCAATTCCGGTCATGTAAAGCTTCTCGATTTCGGGCTCGCCAAGTTGACTGATCCAGGACCTGGCGACTTGGATCCACTGCGAACCGGCGTCGGTTCGCCTGTGACAGCCGAGGGGTGCATTGTCGGGACCGCGGCATACATGGCCCCGGAACAGGCTTTAGGTAAGCCGGTTAACTCCTGCACGGATATCTTCAGTCTGGGCGCGGTTCTGTATGAGATGTTGACCGGCCGCCGGGCTTTCGACGGCGACTCGGCGATTTCGACGCTCACCGCGGTATTGCGAGACGAACCCACCGACATCTGCATTCTGAATCGCGAAGTGCCGCAAGCGGTTGCTGATGTCGTTTATCGATGCCTTCGTAAGAATCCGGAAGAACGATATGCGAACGCGGCCGACCTGAAGAAGGAACTCGACGCCGCGCTCGAGAAACCGGTCGTCCGCACGTCGAGCCAGCCGACCGTTTCCGTGGTCCCCTTTCAGAACTTCACGACGGAAGCCAACGATTACTTTGCAGCGGGTCTGATGCAGGAATTGGCGGCCGCTTTGGCCGCGGCTCCTGGCCTGCGCGTCACGTCCAAGAGTGGGCGCAATGCGGACGGAATTCTCGAAGGCAGCATTCGCAAATCGGGATCTCGCATTCGTGTGATGGCCCAGTTGGTCGAGCCTGGCTCCGGTCAGCCGATCTGGACTGAGCGTTATGACCGCGAACTTACAGACCTGTTCACGACCCAGGAAGAAATCGCGAAGCTGATTGTCGGCGCAGTGCGTAAGAAGCTATCCGCGACGCCGCCGGTGTTAGCTGAGGGTCTCCTCGAACTCAAACGATTTACCCCCGCCTCCCTGGCGCTCGCGCGGGATTGCTTTGAAAGAGCCATCCGCGAAGATCGGGATAATCCGGCAATCTACGTTGCGATGGCGGATTACTATGCGGCTGCGGCCGTGCTTGCCGTCCGCGAGCCGAAGCAACTGCTACCCAAGGCAGAGTGGGCGGCAAGACGCGCGCTTGAACTCGATCCCGATGACCCGGGTCCGCACGCGGCGCTCGCCGTTGTCGAAGCGATCTCACATTGCCAATGGGACAAGGCGGTCATTCATTTTCGCCGTGTACTCGAGAATGAGGCAACGGTGTTTCAGCCGTTCCTGTTCGTTCTTGCGCCGGGTTTTCGTGAGGTTCCCGGAGGCAGATCGGCCGGCGCGCTGGCATACCGGGCGATGGCCCAGTATCTGGCAGGGAACTCAGCAACCGCGTTTCAGTATGCTGAGGGCGCGCTCGATAGCGATTCCCATTTTTGGCCGGCGGCATTTGTACAAGCGCTCGCCGATCCCGCCTCCGAGCCTCCCTTGGGTATCTTGTGGTCGCAAGGTGTGCTCGCTCGCCGGAGCCCTGAGTCTGCCCAGGCCGTGCTCGACGCTTTGATCAAGCAGAGCGACTCCCGGTACGTTCCCTCCACCCTCTTTGCAACAGCGTATCTTACGCAGGGCGAGTTAGAGAAGGCCTTCGGCGCGTTGGATCGAGCCGTGTTTGAACGCGATCCTATGCTGCCTTCGATTCTGCTCGACCCGGCGCTCGAGCCTTTGCGAAAGGACTCGCGATTGGTCTCACTGGTGCAAAAAGCCGGGCTTTCGGCGGGACGTCATATGGTCGGCGCATAGGGATGGGCGTTGCTTCGAAGCTAATATTGCTTCTGGCGTCCTGTCTGCTGGTCTTCGCTGCTTCCTGGCCCGATTTTCGTGGACCTGAGGCTGACGGGCATTCCAAAGAAACGAATCTCCCCATTAATTGGAGCGAATCGAAGGGCGTCAAATGGAAGGTCGAACTTCCTGGCCGCGGCTGGTCGACTGCTGTCGTGGTTGACAACGAGATCTGGCTGACGACGGCGACAGAAGATTCGCGATCTTTGCGCGCGCTGATGCTTGACGCGACCACAGGCAAGATTCGTCAGAACATCGAAGTGTTCGCATTGCCGAGTCCCGTCAAGGGTCATGAGAAGAACAGCGGCGCATCTCCTTCGGCCATCGTCGAAGGGGATCGCGTCTACGTGCACTTCGGTTCCTACGGAACGGCCTGCCTTCGCCGCAATGGCGAAATCCTCTGGCGCAATCAGGAACTGAAGTATGCTCAGGTCCACGGGCCTGGCGGCTCGCCTGTGTTGTTCGAGAATCTGCTCATACTGAACGCCGACGGCCATGACACGCAGTTCGTAGCGGCGCTCGACAAAAACACCGGGAAGATCGCGTGGCGCTCGCCGCGAGCTGGCGCGATGGCATATTCGACACCGCTTATGATTCAGACTCCGAAAGGACCGCAGGTGGTCAGCACCGGAGGAAAGCGCGCAGTCTCGTACAATCCTCGCACCGGCGCCGAACTCTGGTCAGTGAAGTATGGCGACGGTTTCTCGAATGTCCCACGACCGGTCTTTGGTCATGGACTGGTCTACCTCTGCACCGGCTTTTATCAGCCGCAACTCCTGGCGGTCCGTCCGGATGGCGCGGGCGACGTTACTTCCACTCATGTCGTTTGGAGTTTTGCGCGGGGCGTACCGTTGACACCCACTCCGCTGCTGGTGGACGACTTGATCTACATCGTTTCGGACAACGGTATCGTCACGTGTCTCGATGCGAAGTCCGGAAAGGACTACTGGCGGCAGCGGCTCGGGGAGAGCTACTCAGCTTCGCCAATTTACGCAGAAGGACGAATCTACTTTACGAGCGAAGGCGGCGAGACGACTGTCATTGCACATGGCAAAGCGTTTCAGAAGCTTGCCGCCAATCAACTCGATGGAAAGTTTCTAGCTTCGATTGCGGTGTCTTCCGGCGCATTTTTCATGCGAAGCGATAAGTACCTTTATAGAATCGAAAAGCAGTAAGACGCCGGCGACGTTCCTCTTAGGACCACAAAAATGACAGTTGAACAGTTCTTTACGCGCTACGCGGCACTGTCGATGGGCGACGATGACCGCGCCATGGCTGCCGTCTATGCCCCGAGCTTCTTCGTCGCCGGGCCGAAGGGGAGCATGATGTTCGCCAATGACGCAGGGTTCCTCGACTGGCTGGCGCAAGTGCGCGCGTTCAATCGTCAGCACGGGATGCGTGCATTGTCGCCAGCCGCGGTACAGGAGGAGGTGCTCAGTCCGCTGCACGTCTTGGCGCGGGTGCAGTGGAGTGCGCGGTTCCGGAAGACCGGCGATCGCGCCATCGAGTTCGAGATTGCGTATCTGATCGAGCGCGCAGAGGAAAGCTGGCGCGTGCTTGGCTACGTGTCTGCGCGCGATCAAGAAGATGAGATGCGGGCGCTCGGCTTGTTGTGAAAAGTTTCGCCTTATTCAGCCTCGCAGCAGCGAACTTCCGCTAGTAACCCTTCGTCTTATCTACGACGTTCAGCAGCGGCTGGCCATCGACGAAACGGCGGATATTCTCGGTGATCGTTCCGACCATTCGGCCGCGGTCGAGATCCGAACGGCCTGCGATATGAGGCGTAATGATCGCGTTGTCGAACTTCCAAAGCGCATGTCCTTTCGGCAGCGGTTCCGGATCGGTGACATCGACGCCCGCTCCTGCAAGCCGCTTACTATCGAGGGCGCGAACCAGGCCCGTCATATCGTAAATGCCTCCACGGCTGACTGCGATGAAGTAGGAGTTCTTCTTCATCATGTCGAATTGTTTGCCGCCCATCATCTTGTGGCTCTTGGGCGTATGCGGAGCAGAGATGAAGACCACATCCGCCTGTGGGATCACCTCGTCGAGTTGATCCGGTTTCACATACTTCTTGATAAACGGCAGATACGGACGATCCTCGGGATCGACGCCGATCACTTCCATACCGAATGCGTTGGCACG
This sequence comes from Bryobacteraceae bacterium, assembly GCA_963844855.1. Classification (GTDB taxonomy): domain Bacteria; phylum Acidobacteriota; class Terriglobia; order Bryobacterales; family Bryobacteraceae; genus DASQDN01. The sequence goes on along the minus strand of CAWJQP010000007.1, from coordinate 70,720 downwards.
TAGCGCGATCTGAGTTCCGATGCCGCCGACTCCAATTACTACTGCGGTTTTTCCATTCAGCTCGATACCGGAATAGGGACGCCCCTGCCAGATCTCCTGCTGCCGGTGACCGATAAAGATGTTGATGCCACGCGTCAACGTAAGCAACATCGCCATCGCGTGATCCGCAATCTCAGGACCCTGAACTACCTTGTTATTCGTCAAGATGATGTTGCTGTCGCGCAGATCGTTGCCGCCCGACAAGTGCAGCACGCGTTCGGCTCCCGCAGACATGATTGCAACCCACTTCAGATTCTTTCCCGCGCGTACGTGCTCGGGCTTGATCTCTCCGATAAAAGCGTCCGCGTCGGCGATCTCCTTCATGACGGTGTCCGGCGTCACCGCGACGACGCGCGCTTTCGGCGAGGCTCCTTCAAGGGCTGCCAGCGTCGCCTGATCGGCATTTATGGCGAGTATTTTCTTTGTTTGCGCGCTCAGAGCGCATGCGCACAGGCAAAGCGCAGCAAGAAATCGGTGCATTGCGGTTCTCCTAAGAAAGTTAATCGCTACCAGTCTACTCCCGTGCCGGAACGGACCGCGCCCGAGGCTACGCGGCAGCGAAACATTGTGGTGCGTACAATCATATCGATGACCGGGCGTCTCATCGCTGCCGTGCTTCTGATCGGGGTGATTCTCGCCGTCGCCGCGCAATCGGGTCGCGGACGGCGCTGGGCCCAGTATGAGCGCGAGATGCAGAATCCGGCCGATGATCCGCCCGACGCCTGGGAGACCGCCGAGTTTGCCTTCGCCCGTTTGCGCTACCGATCCGATCGCGATGGATACTACCGATCGCGTTGGGGCACCGACGCCAACAAATCCGAACGCCAGTTCATCCAAGGACTGCGCCGGCTTACCCGTATCGATGCGCGCAGTGTCGAGCAAATCGTTGATATTGAGAGCGACGATATTTTTGACTGGCCATGGCTTTATGCCGTCGGCATCGGCGACTGGACGCTCAGCGAGTCTCATGTAAAACGCCTTCGAGCGTATTTCGATCGTGGTGGTTTTCTGATGGTCGACGACTTCCACAACGATCGGGAGTGGTCGCGATTCATGGCGGGAATCGAACGAATCCTTCCGGAACACTCGGTCGTCGAGCTTGAGAATACAGACCCGATCTTTCACAGCGTCTACAATCTGGCCGAGCGTTTCCGCGTCCCAGGACTCAACGTCGTTCACGGAGACCAAATCGAAAGAGGCGGAGTCTTTCCGCATTGGCGCGGTGTCGTCGATTCCCAGGGCCGGGTAGTAGTGGCGATCTGCTTCAACATGGATTTGGGAGATGCCTGGGAATGGGCTGACCTGCCCGAATATCCCGAGCGTTATGCATCGCTCGCCTACCGGATCGGCGTCAACTATATCGTCTACGCGATGACCCACTAAAGCGTGTACGGCGAGTGTTGTATACTCCGACTGTCGAAGGAATAGGTATGAAAAGGAGCAGGCATGAAACTTTTGACCGTTCTGTCAATGTGTGTATTCTTGCTGGCCGGCATAGCGATGGCCGGAGAAATCGACGGCAAATGGGTCGCCGAGCGGAAGGTTGAGCGAGACGGCCAGTCGTTCACGATCGTCCAGACATTCGACCTGAAGGCCGAAGGCAATAATCTCACAGGCAAGCTCTCGATGAAGTTCGGAGACAACGAGCCGCCGGCAATCGACATTAAGGACGGAAAGATTGACGGGTCAAAGTTTTCCTTCACTACAGTGATGCAAACGCCGAATGGCGATATGAAGATGAGCTACAGTGGAACCGTCGAAGGCGATACTCTCAAGGGCACGGCGGAACGCGAAGGCGGTCAGGCCCGACCGTTCGAAGCAAAGCGGAAATAAACCTCTAAGCTTTCTCTTAACCCGGGCTCCACTCAAGAAATATGGGACGAGCCCGGCTCAAGTTCCGGTTCAGTTGGAAATGGAGAAGGCGTTCCCCTACAGTTACCTCAGCATGTTTTCGCGTGCCTATATTGTTCATTCCTGGCGCGTCACAGGCGGAAGGCGATAGGAACCGTCGAGAACGGATGTTCGCGGTCCATAAAAGCGCATCGTCACGTTGAACGGGCCGGCCGGAGCAGGCAGCCAGTTGGAGGTATCGTCCGGCTTCGCGTTCTGGATATGGAGAGTCAGCGAACCATCGGAGTTTTCTTTGAGGCCATCTGTCGTGCTGCCGATGCTGTAGCGTCCAAAATCATTTTCGTAGAAGAGCATGTCGGATGCGTACATCGCCAGATTCCAGAACACAGATACAGCGGGCTGTTTTCCCTTTTCAAAATGAAGGACGTATTTGTTTGCGCCGTCCAGAGGTTTGTTTTTGTCGTCAACGGTGCAGTTCGGGTAGATAACCTGATCGCTGAGCTGAGCCCCAAGCTCATACTTGGCGAGCGCTGCCCGTAAAGCCAGATCATGTCCTGCGCGTCCGCCTGCGAGAGTGTACTTCCAGCCGTTCGTCGTCTCGCCTGTGGACGCCCATGCTGCATCCACGATCTGCGATCCGGCTTCGATGGCGCGGGCGAGGCCGCGTTTCACTGGTTCGTCAAGCGTGCCCCACGCGAACCCTCTTGCGGCGCTGAGGCCGATCTGTTGAAAGGCATTTACCAGTGAGTCGCTGCTGTCGGTCGTGGCCGGTAGCCAGAAGTTCATCCAATGGCCCAACTCCTCGAAGAAACGAAGGGTGGCCGGCGCCTCACCGGGAGGAAGCGGCGGCAGGGCAAACATCGACTCTTCCGTCGGCTTGTAGGCGAGGCCATGTCTCAGATAGGCGGACAGCGGCATAAGGTGAAAGCCCGTTTGCGCTTCCACTGCTGCGGGCAGATCGGCTTCGCCTTTACGAACACGCGCAGCGCCGTCGCACACCATCGCGTCCGCGAGCGCAGTTGTATCATCTCGCCTGGAATCGCGCCGTTGTAATCCGGCCCAGTGACGATGTAGACGCCCGACTGCTGCCCCTTTGTGCCGCCAATATTGTGGAAGATCTCGTCGTAGTAGTCGCCGAGTTGGACGATGTACCAGCGCTCCGTCGTGAGCTTGGGGACGAAGATGACTGCCGGTTCGTCCCTTAGGTCGCAGATGCCATAGCCGTCGATGGTGACGTTGTTGGGTGTGACGATAAAGCGGTCCTTCGCCGTTTTAAGCGTGGGATATTTTCGGAAACTGCTCAGGGCAACAGCACGAGCCTTGAGGCCACCAACCCCCGTTTTCCCATACTCGAAAATCGGCACGCCCCACAGATACGCCTGAACACCTAATGTATAGGCGGCTTCTTCCCGGGCTTGCTCCCCAGACATCGTTCCGCCGACTTCTCAGTTGTTGCTTTACTAGCCATGATCTTTCTGCTTTGTCCGATCAGTTAATCTTCTCGATGTCGGGCAGCACCCACGTCTTCTCGAACAGCGGTTTCTCGGGGCCGTAGAAACGGAACGAGCGCTTCGAATCTGCCTTTGGCGTCGGTGGGAATCCAGTTCGATTCCTTTCCACTGGGAGCTTTCGGAGCGAAGTAGACGTCTACTGATCCGTCCGGATTGGTCTTGAGCTCAGGCGATTGTGACGAGCGGCTCGCGTGCGGCATCTCTCGAATGAGAGAGTGAGTTGCGAAGTCGTAGAGGACGACCGACCAGTATTGCCGCACGGGCGGCTTGGGCGGCACCGTCAGGCGATACGTGGCGGCGCCATCGAGTGGATTACTGTCCTTGTCGCGACTGACGAAAAGGTAGAACTGACCGGATCCGAGGTGCTTGACCGTGAAGAACGCGAAGTAAAAGACTATCCCGCGTTTGTCGGTAGGATAGATCTCGGTCTTGCTAAATCCGTTTTGGACCGATTCGATCAGGTCTTTATCAGCAGGAAGGAACCAGTGTTTGCCTTCGTTATGAGGTTCGTAAATGGTCTCGTACCGCATGTCGAACAATGCGCGAGCCTCCTCGGCGGCTGATTTCAGAATCTCGGTAGTTTTGGCGTCCGGCTTGAACGGCTTGCCTTTCTCGATGCCGAGAGTTTTTAGCGGGTCGATCATCGCCCGGTCGCGTTCTATCCAGGGATCGATCTGCATCATTCGATCGAGCGACTGAAAGAAGCGGACGTCGTACGGGATCGTGCCGTCGAGCACAATTCCCACTCCGTCGACAAAGGTCGTCTCAGGCGGTTTTGCGGAGGCGGACAGGGGATAGAGCTTGATTCGTTTGCCGTACGCCACGGCCTTGGCGATATCAGCTTCATTGCGGCTTTTCAAGATCGAGCGCAGCAGGGCGTAACCCTGATAGGTCTGCGATGGCAGATGAATGTAGCCATCGGGCGCCTTGTCCTTGTAATCGGGTGGAGTGATCAGATACTTGCCGCCTTTGCCCTTGTCCACGCCAGCGGGCCCGACATCCTCGAGCGCCATCTGCCAACTGTCCATGATCGTGCCGGTGATCGAGCCGTCATCCGCCGGTGGGATCTCGACCACCATAGGTCCTGCGTCCTTTGTATTGAAGAACGGCATGAAGTAGATGGTGTCGGGGTTCGGCGTCAGAAACTGATTCTTCCAGTCGCAAGGCTGTGACCAGAAAAGGATCTGGTTCACGGAGCCCTTGGCGTCGCGCACCATTGCCTGAAACATCAGGTCGAAGTTGACAGCGCCGATGCCCCAGCTAATTGCCTCCATCGCGCGACGATGAATTGTTCGCTCGGCCAAATCGGTCGAGCTGAATGTCGATTCGGCTTTCGTATTCTTCGCTTTCATGTTTGTAATCCCGTATGCCTCAGCCTTTCTCGTGTCTGTTCCTACGCTTGAATCAGCCTGCAAGACACTAATAGCCGCAGCTTAGACAATATGTCCGCCGTTCCGATTCAATTTTTGCGGTAGCCCTGAGCAGATGCGGCAGGGTTAATCACCCGAAATTTCCTGACTGGGCGGGAGTAGACTGACGCGCGGAATGTTTCATTTCTCAGGGCACTTTCGACAAAGAGTCGGCAGCTGCGTGCGGCTTCTGCGGGACTTCTTCCCTACCAGTCACGACTTTACGTTTGTCCAAACTGGGCCATAGAGAGGCTATGTACTCGCTAACAGAGAACGCCCGCTCTACATTCTCGCTGAATCAGCCCGGCTCAAGTTCCAAGGAAAAATCTTAAAGACGCTCTTGCGCGTGCCGATGAGCCTAATCGTGACGCGCTTACAGCCCAGACTTGTCGAGGCGATCAGGGAATAACCTCATGGCCTTGGCAAGTCGCACATTTCTTTGTTCATTTGTGCCCCTGGTTGTCCTACTGGTGGGTAGCTTTTGGGCATTGGAAAGGGCTGTAGTCGCTGCGGTCCGAGAGTCCTTTCGGTCGTCTCTCGCAGCCGGGGATTCCTACCGCAACTCTTCTGCCGCTCGATCTGTGCTGGTATCAAGTGAATCCGATTACCGGCGCCCACACGATCTCGACATAGCCGTTGCGCCTGTAGCATCCGTGGTTCGTCGAGTTCTATTGACGAGTGGCTTGATCCTCCTTGCAGTCGCTTTCGTTGTTTCCCGAGTCACTTGCCGCGCAATGGTGCGGCCAATCGAAGAAGTCGTCATCCAACTCCGTGAGTGGGAACGCAGCGCCACCATTCCCAGCATCTCCGACGATCATCAGGATTCGAGCCTTCGAAAGCATTTTCGAGGGGATCACATCGCTGAAGTACGCGAACTGATCAACAGTTTTAGTCGCGCAGCCACGGTTATTCGTGACGGCCAGGAGAATCTTCACCAAGCCTACGTCGAGTGCGTTGGTTCCTTGGCGAGTGCTCTTGATGCGCGAGACTGCTATACAGCCGGGCACAGCCATCGGGTGAGCGAATATTCCTGCGCAATCGCGGAAAGTCTGGGTCTCGACTCCGTGCAACTCGACGAGCTCCGCATCGGAGCGCTGCTGCACGATATCGGAAAAATCGGAGTTCCCGATAGTGTTCTCCAAAGTCCAGGGAAGCTTACCGGCGAGGATCTGCGCCGAATTCGTCAACATCCGGAGATCGGCCGCAAGATCCTGCAGGGGGTGCATGGCTTTGCTCCATACCTCAGCACTGTGGAACTGCATCATGAGAATTGGGACGGCACCGGATATCCTCATGGCCTCGTCGGTGAGGAAACTCCGCTCGCGGCCCGCATCGTCCACGTCGCCGACGCGTACGACGCAATGACCTCCGACCGTCCTTATCGGTCGGGCATGAGGTCGGAAGATGCGCTTCGTATCCTCGAAGAGCACGCCGGGAAGCAATTCGATCCGGCCATTGTGGAAGTGTTCGTGGAACTGGCGCGCACAACTTGCATCCGAACTGGGAGTGGATTCCGTGAGAACCAATCACTACGGCTCCTGGCGGAGTCGCTGGAACGGGAGTCAAAGTCGGCGGAGGAGGCTCGGAGTGAAACGGAATCTTCCGCACTCCCCGTACAGCCTACGATATAAGATCCGTTCCATCGAGCATGAGATCATTTGTCGATCAATCCTTCAAGTCCGATATGTGAACCGAGGATTCGTCGGCCAAGTCGCGTGGATGCGATGCGGCATGCTCTCGCCGGCTAAGTTCTTTAGCTTCTGACTGGTACCGCAGCTTCTTGAAAATTTCGGCTTGGGCGTCGAGGATGGCCGGCATGTACGGGCGCTCGGGTCTCAGGCGAGTTACGACGACAACCCGAGCCTTCCCCAGACTCGCGCAGGCCAAATCCCACTCCTTGAAGTGCTCGTAGTTGCCGCCAGGTTTATATAAAACCAAATCAGGTCAGAATGACCAGATGCAAGGTTCTGCTGAAGCAAGGGAACGGCTTTGAACATCGCATCCTTGGCTTGCCGCCACTGCTCTTGTCGCGCCCGTACAGCACGGCGAGATTTCCCGGGATGATTCCACGACGTATCTTCCCGTCTCTCGCCAGCATAAGCGCGCGCTCGAAATGCTGTGGGGCGTCTTTCCGATCCTCTATGTGTGCGCTGCCGATGTCAATGAGTAAATAACAGCGGTTTTGAAGTCGAATTTCATGAATTAAGATACACTTCGAGTGAGCCGGACGGAGGACAGGGCAACGCTGGCGAGCGACCCGAGCGCCGGTCCGGAGGCCGGGATCGGGGTCGCGAACAAGATACGCAGCGGCCCTGACCGGAATCAAATCCCGGCATCAAAGCGTTAAACGCCGGGGTCTGGGGCGGAGCCCCAGTTCTAACTATTTATTCGTACCTCCCGAAAAAGATTCTTTCGTCCGGAGCGCGCTACTTCGACGTCTTCGTCGCTCAGTCATCTATCCGCCCTCAAGGAGCATGAGCATCGCTTCGTCCCGGGTTTCGCAATCACACAAACAGCTTAGGTCCGCTAGGATGGATTCCGCGCTGACCCGGTATTGGACGAAGGCATCGAAGCCGGCGCCGGCTCTCGATAAGCTTGTTTTTTTTGTGAGCATCCACCAACTGGCTTCTGCCAAATGGCGAGCCACAGCCACGGCTGCTTTGCCGTGATTCTTGCTCGCTCGCAGCCGCTCGTAGAGCGCAACAACATGGCTGCCTGCATAGCATTGTTTGCGCATCACGATACAATTGGCTGCTTCCACCAATGCCCACTTCAAGTAGTGATTGGCCACAGGCGATGTTCTGCCCAGGCGAACCTTCCCTCCGCTCGCTTGGACGGTAGGTGTCAGCCCGGCATAGCTGGCCAAATGCGCCGGTGTAGGAAAACGTTCGACGTCTCCGATCTCAAGAAGATGGTAGCGGACAAAATGTTGCCTACGCCGGGCAGAGTCTTGAGCAAGCGCACCCATCCGAGTTGTCCGATGCCCAGGCGGATTCGTGTTTCGAGAGCCTGGATATGCGCTTCGACTTCATCCACCAGTTGCCACTCGTGCCGTGTGGACAGCCGCGTTTCTTGGGGTAATGCGCCAATATAGACCGCTAGTTGCACGCGCCCTTTGCCAACAAAAAGGTCTTTTGGCTCTCCCGGCTCGTATTGGCCATAGCGTCGAATCGCGCCGTGAATTCGGTTCTTCAAAGTGGTCGTATGCCGTCGAAGACTCAACCGCGTCCGCAACAACCCACGCAGATCGCGCAATTGTGCCGATGGGATCCAGACTTCTGGTAGCGTTCCATTGCGCAGGAGCATGGCTAGCCCGCGAGCATCGCCAGGGTCAGTCTTCTTGGTGCCGGGCATTCGCTTCTTTGCTTCGAGCGGATTGACCAGACGGGCCTCCAGCCCGGCTGCTTCCAACTCATCCACGAACCAGTACCAACTCCCCGTGGCTTCCACCGCGACGGGCGCTCCACTCGGTAGGGTTGCCAGATAGGCTCGCAACTCGAGTAAGCCGTTAGAGACTTTGACGGCAGGCTCTAACCGTCCCTTCTCATCCAGGGTGACAAACACCGAGTATTTCTTGTGCATGTCGCAACCGATATACTTTTCCATACTGCAGCGGCGCCTCCAGAACGCCTGGGCGGGATTTTATCTCGCCCACGCTGCAGCGCACACATACAATCACCTTGTCGCATGCGTTACACCCTGAGTACATAGATGTAGTTGGCGAGATCGGGGGCATCAGGTCCAATCGTTGTTGTCGCCAGAGTCAGAGCGCGGCGGAGGACATCCTCAGTTTGACCCGGCCGTCCGGCAGCCAGGTAAAGTTCACCCAGGTTCAATTCATCAAAACTCAGTCCCGCGCAGCGACCGCATGCTTCACGTGGCCAAGCAAGTTGATAGGCGCTCGATAGTGGCAGCGCGAGTGTGCGTGGTTCACCCGGCGATCTGAATGGAAGCCGGTGTCGAGCGTATCCCAACGGTAGCTTTGTTATTAGGATGCTATTTACCGCTCGGTTAGCTACTTCTGTCCAGGTGTAGCGATGGGGAAGACCACCTATGCGGGCCTGAGGCAGGGCTCTGCTTGATCGTGTTGGTCGTGTCTCGATGGTCCGACCGGCTGGCGTGTTCTTCTGCAGCCCAATGTGGGTTCGGTCTTCGTGGATAAGTAGGCGATATACTCACGCCCAAGCCGTCGAAGGTGGGTGCTCGTTGAGCGGGATGACATGGTCAAGTAACTCGCGGCGAACACTACCAACCCAACGTTCAGCAGTCCCGTTCTGCCAAGGGCTTCGCACGGTCGTTCGTTTCGGTGTGACGCCGCTCGACTCCAGAAAGGCGGGAACCTCACTTCCGAACTTCGCATCACGATCGAACAGAACATAGCGGTAGGGGCAGGGCAGTGATAGTTCCTCCCGGAGTTGCTGGACAATCCAATTGCTGGTGGGATGTTCCGTGCAGTTGAAGTGCAGAACTCTTCGCCGGCCGTGTTCGATGATGAAGAAGCAATAAAGAGTTCGGAACTTCAGGGTGGGAACCCGAAGGCGGCGATGATCTCGCGATGGTTGTTGAGGAATGCGAGCCACCGCTTAGCCTTATTCTTGTCATGTCGTCGCTTCAGACCTTGCAGGTAGCGAGAAACCGTTGGTTCGGACACGTCGAACCCGAGTTGGAGCAGTTCGCCAGGCGCTGTAACATAATCTGTGTAAGTTGTTTTGGACTTGGGTAAGCTGGCAATAGCGGCTCAACCGGGTCTGAAACAGGTGGAGCTCACCTTTAACCCGATGAAGAAGAAAGGAACAGGCTCCATGACTCCCACAGAACCGCTGAATGCGGCTCTTTCCTCCCGTTCGGAGGATTCGAAGAATTTCAAGAAACTGCTGATGGACCAGGTGCGCGCTGGCGGCGGTACCCAGGCGATGGATACCAAGCAGCTGTTTCAGACGCTGGTAAAAGACACCCTCGAGGCCTTCCTGGAATTGGAAATGGAAGAGCACCTCGGCTATCCGAAGCACGATCCGGAAGGCCGGGGCAGCGGCAACTCCCGCAATGGCGCCACGAGCAAAACAGTGCGTGGCGACTTCGGCCAAGTGGAGATCGAAAGTCCACGCGACCGCAATAGCAGCTTCGAGCCGAAGATCGTCGCCAAGCGTCAGACCTCGGTCGGCAACTTCAGTGAAGCGGTAATCTCGCTTTACACCCGTGGCATGACCACGCGCGAAATCGAGCAACATGTCAAAGATATCTACGGTGTGGAGATCTCACCGCAGTTTGTGTCCCGCGTTACCGAAGAACTCCAGCAGCAGATTGTGGAATGGCAGAGCCGACCTTTAGAAAGTGTCTATCCGATCATCTTTGTCGATGGTTTGCGGGTAGCCATACGCACGGACAAAGGCGTTCTGAAGAAATGTGTCTATACCGTCCTGGGAGTCGGCATTTCCGGCCGGCAGGAAGTGCTTGGCCTTTGGATCGAAGAAACCGAAGGCGCCCGCTTCTGGCTCAAGGTCTTCAATGATCTCAAAGCCCGTGGTGTACACGACGCGCTCATCGTTTGCGGGGATGGATTGACCGGCCTGCGCAATGCCGTGGAATCCGTCTTTCCTCATGCCGACGTCCAGCTTTGCGTCGTGCATCACATTCGCAACGTGACAAAGTTCGTTTCCTGGAAGGATCGCAAGCCTTTGTGTTCGGCGATGCGGCCGATCTATACGGCGCCTACCATCGAGGCGGCCGAACTCGCACTCGATCGCTTCGCCCAATCCTGGGAAGTTCGCTATCCGATGTCCGTCGCAGCTTGGCGCAATCACTGGAATGACCTGACTACATTCTTCCGGTATCCGGTCGAACTCCGGCGCATGATCTACACAACCAATGCCATTGAAAGCCTGCACTCGCAGATGCGCAAGAACATCTCCAATCGCAAGGTCTTTCCGACCGACGAGTCTGTCATCAAATTCTGTTCTTGAATATCCGCAACTTTACAAATCGCAGGACCAAACGTCAGGGCTGGGATATAGTGATGAATCAGTTGATGATGATTTTCGGCGGTCGGCTCCAACCCGAGTTGATCCATGCTTAACCGATATAACCGCTCCGCCTACTTACACACTTCCCGTTACAGTCTCGTTCGCCATGGATGCGCGGCGCTCCCCAGCCCGAATTCTCGACTTTCACCCCGCCAGCTTGATGGTATACACCGATCGATACGTATCGCCATCGAAATCCGTAACGACTTCCACTATCTCTAATCCACGCATCGGCTTAGCGCTAACATGCTTCTCGCCTCGTTGCGCCACCTCCAACGCGTAGCCAACCTCACTGCGTACCTCTTCTGGAAAGCGTCGGACGGCGTCAAGCGAATCGCCAATCCAAATCACATCCTTCAACTGCGCGGCAGTCGGCCGCGGCTGCCGCTTCATATACTAGTTCTAGTATATCCTCAACACACCCGCCCAACCCCACCCCGCCAAGCCTCAGTTTTCCGAGCCCACCACCAGGCCAGCGCAGTCGCCAACATCAAGTCATCTCGCGATCCGGCCTTAAACCCCGTCAATTCCCGGACCAGCGCCTCCGCCATCGGCATCCTCCGAGCAATCTGCAAGCGCCCTTCATCGAACATCACCTGCAATCCCGTCAGCAACCTCCCGCCGAGGCACATGGTACCCGCCCGTAGGACCCGGCGTATCGTGCGAGCCGCCTGTAATCATCACCGGCATCAATCGGCAAGGCACCAACGTGCAGCCTGCCAACCGGTCATCGGCAACTAACCCGGAAACATGCTCAACCACATCCGGGTACGGCGTGCCCAGCTCGACACGCTCCATAAGTCACCGGATCACGCCGATCTTCGTGAACCGTCTGCGCCAACTCCAGCACCGCCACAGCCGAGTAATCACGCTTCTGCCCAAGATCCAACCCGACCACGTACGTACTCCGAGTCACCGCCATAACTTCTTCCCGCGCGGTACAAACGGCTCCACCTCATCCGACAAACTCCGCCGCACCACTGCCTCATCGAACATCACGCCTTCTTGGAAGAAAACTCACATAAGTACTCCTGCCGGAACTTCGCTTCGTTGCGCTTCCGTTCGATCGCAAGAAACTCATTCGGATATCGCGGATACTTTAACGCCGTCGCCGCAATCCGCAGCCATGGTTCCGTGCCATTCGTCCACTCTTCATAGAAGAACCCGCGCTTCCCATCCGGTGTTGCTCATCAGCCACAATTCACCGCGCGATACCGCCAGCATCGGCCGCACCGCGTCATACAAGTCATCCGGCACCCGGGCCGCCTCATCCACCAACAGCATCGAAGCAGTAAACCCACGAATGTTCTTCTCCACATTCGGCAGCGCCACAATCCGCGATCCGCTCGGTAACAAAATCGACGTCGCATTCCGTCCATCCCCGCGCGGCTTCACACCCACCATCCGTAGAAACTCCCGAGCCTTGGCTACCAACTCTCCGCTCTGACGCTCCGATGGCCCCACCACCAGCACCTGGCTCTTCGGGACAAAATAAGTGCGATGGACCGCCTTGATCGCCATCGTGGTCGACTTCCCCCATTGCCGCGAACAATTTAAATCCCGCGCGAATGCCCAAGCTCCAGAACCTTCTCCTGCTGAGCATCCACTTGGAACTCCAGCCTCTCCCGTGCAAACAGGGCTGCATCGAACGCATACTTCACATCCTTCACGGCGATGCTCGCGAAACGCCAACAGCACCGCCTCCTTGGCCTCCGGAAACGGCAGCAACGGGCGCATAACGACAAGAACGAACTGCCGCCAATCCGGCAATTCACTTTTGGTCCCTTCCACTGCCGGCTGCTCGCAGACAAAATACCGCGGCGGTTCTGGATCGTCTCCGAAAATGGTTGGCATAGCCCACGTCACAATTTCATAAGAGCATCCGAAATAGCTATTGCAACTCGTCAAAATCGCAACCTTCTCAAAACAAAACAAAAATAAACTCGCCGGATCAGCGTGAATCTGCGTTTATCCGCGGTCATCTGCGGCCATTCACAGCTCCAAGTATCAATAAAATCAATAACAGACAAGAAAACACGTTGCGCTCCATCTTACGTTCGAAGAAGGAGGAATGTTCATGCGAACACCGGCTCAAATCGAGGCTTCACGATTAAATGGGACAAAATAAAAGGGTCCAATAACTGACGAAGGAACTGCGCGCTCCGCGCAGAACGCGATAAAACATGGCCTCGCAGCTCATAAATGGCCTCGCAGCTCATAAATGGCCTCGCAGCTCATAAATTGATAGTCGTCGAGGGAGAATCAGCCCAGGAATGGCAGGATAATGTTGACGAGTATGTGCGCGAATTCCAGCCGGAGACAAAGCTCGAATTTCCAATTAGTCATCGAAAATTGGAGCCGCCGCCTGGCGTTTACGCCGCTCGAAGTTCGTCGAAGCGGCGATGATCGATCTCGAGATGGGCAAGTAGCCTCAGCAACTGGAAGAAACGTACGCAAACCCTGATCAGCCACTGCGTCACGCTTCCACCATGATGGGACTGAGCGGAACGATGAACCTCATCGATCGCTATGAGACCCGTGCCGCCCGAGCGGCGTTCGTAACTTTGACAGCCATCGCGCCCGACGCCGGAGGGCGAGCGATTTTGCCCAACGAACCCAGGAAACGGAGGCGGACGCCTCCCGATAGACATAGGATTGGCGGTAGAATGGAGTAAGCTAGGGCTCACGCGCGCGTAATGAAAAACTGGTTCAGAAAATCGCTTATCTCCTTTGCGTCCGTCGCTTCCTGTCTGGCGCAAGGTGACTTGTATGAGACCTCGGTCAAGCAGATTCTTAAGACGAACTGCGTCGCCTGTCACTCACCTACGAATCAGACCAGCGGCCTGTCCATCGCGACGCGCGAAGCCATGATCAAAGGTGGCAACCGCGGTCCGGCTTTAGACCCAAAGAACCCGGGCGGAAGCCTTCTGTTTTCGGCAATCCGCCACACGGGCGATCTGAAAATGCCGCCCGGCGCCAAGCTGAAGGACGAACAGATCGCTGCGATTGAAGAGTGGCTCAAAACAGGCGCGCCGATGCCCACCTCCGTCGTGCCCGTCAGGAACCCGGGTGCCGACCACTGGGCTTTTCAGGCTCCGAAGAAACCAACACCTCCGCGTAAAACGGCGAACCCGATCGATGCCTTCATCCTCGATCGCCTCGCAACCGCTAAGTTGAAGCCCTCCTCACAAGCCGATCGCGCAACGCTGATTCGCCGCGTAAGCCTCGACATCACCGGCCTGCCGCCGACCTCAGCCGAGCTCGCGGATTTCGTAGCCGATAATCGCCCCGACGCTTATGAGCGCCTCGTCGATCGTTTGCTTGCTTCGCCCCACTACGGCGAACGATGGGGACGAGTCTGGCTCGATCTCGCCCGTTATGCCGACAGCGATGGCTACACCATCGACGCTCCTCGGGAGATGTGGATGTACCGCGATTGGGTGATCGACGCATTGAACCGGGACGTGCCCTTCGATCGCTTCGTAACGGAACAACTCGCGGGCGATTTGCTTCCCAACGCGAGCAATCCGCAGTTGATCGCGACCGGTTTCCACCGCAACACCCCCAGCAATTTCGAAGGTGGCATCGATCATGAGCAGTATCGTGTCGAATCGGTCGCCGATCGCATCGCCACCAACGGCGCGGTCTTTCTGGGCCTCACTCTCGGTTGCGCGCGCTGCCACGATCACAAGTACGATCCCATCTCGCAGCGCGAGTTTTATCAGATGTTTTCCATCTTCAATAATTTCGATGAAGTAGCGAAAGAAGAAGATCGAAAGCAGTTCAACAAACCTTTTCTTGAACTCGGAACGCCGGAACAGATCGCCGCGCTCGACACCTGGCAGCAGACGTTTGAAAAGCTGGACGGCGATTTTCGCAAGTTCCTTGAGAACAACGGCGCTGAGGCTATGTCCCGTCCCGAAGCGATTGAGATGAAGAAAGCTCTCGAGGCGCACCGCAAGACAAAGCCAAAGTACAACCGGGCCATGATCGTTCGCGAGCTTCCCACTCCGCGCGAGGCATACATACATCTCAACGGGGATTTCACGCGCCACGGTGTCACCGTCGGTCCCGGTACGCCTGCGGTGCTTCCGGCTCTCAAACCCGCCGGTGAGCGGGTCAATCGTCTCGATTTCGCCCAGTGGCTCATGCGCCGCGATCACCCTCTAACGGCTCGCGTTACCGTCAATCGCATCTGGCAGAAATATTTCGGACGCGGCATCGTCGAAACCGAAAGCGATTTCGGACTGCAGGGCGCCAAGCCTTCGCATCCTGAACTGCTCGACTGGCTCGCTGTCGAGTTTATGGACCGCGGCTGGAGCCGCAAGCAGATCCATAAACTCATCGTGACTTCCGAGACATATAAACAGTCTTCGAACCATCGCCCGGACGCTGCTGCGGTCGATCCCGGCAACGCGTTGCTCTCACATCAGATCCGCATGCCCCTCGATGCCGAACTGATTCGCGACGCGGCCCTCGTCGCATCCGGCCTGCTCGAGGCCAAAGTCGGCGGCCCTAGCGTGTTCCCGCCTCTTCCCGCCGGAGCCAATACCGTTACGCAGGTTCTCCGTCCTTGGGAAACCAGTAAGGGTGGCGATCGCTATCGGCGCGGTTTGTACACGTTCATGCAGCGTTCCGCGCCGCATCCTTCGCTGGCGTTGTTTGACGCACCCGACGCTTCTGCCACGTGCACGCGTCGGATCCGGTCCAATACGCCTCTACAGGCCTTGATGCTCTTAAATGATGAGACTGCGGTTGAGTTCTCGAATGTGCTGGGACAGAGACTGCAAGCCACGGCGGCCGACGCCCTCCGGGTCGAGCAGAGCTATGTGAGCGCGCTGAACCGCAAACCGACTCCTGCCGAACGCGATCGAATCCTGCGCTTCGTTGCCGTGTGGCGCGACTCGCAAATCCCCGAAGACAAGACATGGGCCGCTGTAGCCCGCGCTTTATTCAATACAGATGAGTTCTTAACACGCCCATGATTATCGAACAAACCCGCCGTCAATTCTTTCAAAACTGTGGCATTGGAGTGGGCAAAGTAGCGCTCGCATCTATGCTGGCGGATGGCGCTCTTGCGAAGGGCAAACATCACGAAGCCAAGGTCGACTCGGTCATCTATCTCTTTATGGCCGGCGGCCCCAGCCAGCTCGAAATGTTCGACTATAAGCCGGCCCTCAAGAAGCTCGATGGCCAGGTTGCGCCGGACTCGTTGCTGAAAGGCAAGCGTTTCGCCTTCATGGATACCTTTACGAAGGATCCACCGAAGCTCATGGCAACCCGTCGTGAGTTCCAGCAGTGTGGGCAAGGCGGAAACTACGTCTCGGATCTCCTGCCGAACCTTCGCGGCGTAGCCGATGAGCTCTGCATTCTCAATGGCATGTCCACTGAGAACTTCAATCACGGCCCTGCCAAGCTCTTCGTCAACACCGGGTCCATTCGCCCGGGCCGGCCGAGCATTGGCTCATGGCTCACGTACGGCATCGGCAGCGAATCGAAGGATCTTCCGGGTTTCGTCGTATTACAGTCCGGACCGCGTGGTCCCCGCAGCGGAGCGCAGCTCTGGTCGAGCGGCTTCCTTCCGACCGCGTATCAAGGTGTTCCGTTCCGTTCCACCGGCGATCCGATCCTCAACCTCTCAACACCGCAGCGGCGTGAGTGGACAACAACAACGGCAGACACTCGACCTGGTTCAGGACCTCAACCGCTTGCAGTCTAAAGCGACCGGCGATCCCGAGATCCAGACGCGCATCGAAGCCTACGAGATGGCTTATCGTATGCAGACCAGCGGACCCGAACTGATCGATTTCGGTAAAGAAACCAAAGAAACGCTGGCCATGTATGGAGCCGAACCAGGCAAGGGCAGCTTTGCGAACAACTGTCTTCTGGCGCGGCGTCTCGTCGAACGTGGTGTGCGCTTCATCCAGCTCTATCACACCGACTGGGATCATCACGACGACATTACGAAGCCACTCGAAGGTGTATGCAAGGAAGTCGATCAACCGATTGCTGCGTTGATCAAGGACCTCCGTCAACGAGGCCTGCTCGACCGGACACTCATCGTCTGGGGCGGGGAATTCGGCCGTACCCCGATGAGCGAACTTCGTCCGAAGGCTGGCTTTGGCCGCAATCATCACATCGATGCGTACACGATGTTCATGGCCGGAGGCGGCGTCAAGCGCGGCACGACGGTCGGGCCAGACCGACGAGTTCGGCTTCTCTCCCGTCGGCAGCGACAAGTTCAACGTCCACGACATGCAAGCCACCATCCTGCACCTGCTCGGGATCGATCACCTGAAGCTGACCTATCGTTTTCAGGGACGCGACTTCCGCCTTACCGATGTCTCGGGTAACCCGATCAAGGCGGCGCTGTCGTAACAACTTCGTAACAAAAAGTTTTTGTGAACTGAGCCAGATGTATTCGCTCTCACGCGTTTCAACCAGTGAGGGGCGATTACATCTATGGTTAATCTTCATAAAACATTTCTAGCGCTCAGTGTAGCGGTCTTTGGCGCCATTCAGACGCAAGCAGCGGTAAAGATCACCGCGCTGCAAATGATCTCGACCGATGCCAGCGGCAAGATTCAAGGCGTCGGCGCGCATCGATTCAAGACCACGAATCACGGTGGGCAGCCCTGCCTCTACGTGGTCGAAGGAGAGGATCTGAACGGCCCAATTATTAACGGCCCTGGACCTACTCAGAACGGCGTCAATTTGAATCTTTCAGTCGGCACTCATACTTATACGATTTATGCGGAGAACGCCAATTCTTATAGCTGGAACAACTACACGCTCAACCTGCATTTCGATAACGCCAATGAGGCGCAAATCTCCGTGCTTGCTCCGTTGAACTCGAACTCGACGCAGTTCTTTCCGCCATCTGGACCGAACGCAGAGTTCACCGAGACCCTGCAAGGCCACTCCGTCAAAGCGCCAAACACTCTGCAGCACAAGGAAGGCGCCACGACGGTGAAACTCGTAAGCTTCCACATCGGAGCGCCGTCCTTATTCAATAAGGATCGCGTGAGCCCCTTCGAAGCCAAGAGCAACTCCAAGATGGACTACGTCGGACAATTCACCGTCGAAGTGACCGCGCCGCCGCAGATCTCAAATGGCGGTGTCGTGAACGGCGCAAGCTTCGTCGCAAAGGTGGCGCCGGGATCGCTCTTCAGTATCTTCGGTACGGACCTCGCGATGGCGCGCCAGGACGCGACCACCGTTCCTCTGCCGACTTCTCTCGCTGGCGCATCCGTCACCGTCGGCGGCAAGACTGCTCCACTCGTCTTCGTCAGCGCCGGCCAGATCAACGCGCAGGTCCCGTATGACGCCCCGATGGGTGAGCGGGTTCCGGTCATCGTGACCGTCAACGGCCAGGCGAGCCCCGTCGCCAACGTCAACGTGATGGGAGCCGCTCCTGGAGTGTTCCAGTTCGGCGAGCGAAGAGCGGTCGTCCAGAATAGCGACTACACCGTAAACACTGCCGACAACGGCGCCGCCGCGAACAGCTACGTCGTCGCGTATCTGACCGGAGCGGGAGAGGTCGACAATCCGGTTCCAACCGGGACAATAGCTCGAAGCGCTCCGCTATCGAAGCACAAAGGAGCGGTTACAGCAACGATCAACGGCACTGGCGTCGAGATTGTGTTCGCCGGATTGACCCCGGAGTACGTGGGGCTCACCCAGCTTAACTTGAAGGTCCCATCCTTGGCCGCAGGCACTTATCCTCTGGTGGTCTCGGTCAACGGGGAGCGCAGCAACACCGCGATGGTGACCGTTAAGTAGGCTTCATCCAGTATCGCGGACCCGGGCCGAGGCCCGCCCGATCGCCCGGGTTCGCGGTCGTCTTTGCGCAGAAGATGGGATCGATCGCTCGTCGGCGGAAACAAGCTCTCGCACAGATGCATCCATATAAAGGGAACCGCATGCGACTCAAAAATACATTGCTGCTGACAATTCTTGCGTTAGGCCTCGGCGCCTGCACGCGCCACGAAGTCGATTCCAATGCCCGCGAGGCCGGCCGCGAAGCCCGCGAAGCCGGACGTGAGATCAAAGAAGGGTCCAAGTCAGCAGCCAAGGAAACCGGCAAAGTCGCGCATGAAGTCGCGGAAGAGACCAAAGAAGCCGCCGAGAAAATCGGCCGTGGCTTGAAGAAGGCCGGTAAGGAAATGAAAGAAGGTTGGGACGAGGCGGCCCAGAAATCCCGCACCGCTCCCGAAAAGAAATAACCCACCAATCGCGCTTGACAGCGTGCCCAGCCGCAGAGCATACTGCTATCGATGCATCGATAAACGATGCCTCATAGCCATATGCCCAAAAACGCTGAATTCCTGCCCGGAACGCTGGACATGCTCATCCTTAAGAC
Organism: Bryobacteraceae bacterium; assembly: GCA_963844855.1. Taxonomy (GTDB): domain Bacteria; phylum Acidobacteriota; class Terriglobia; order Bryobacterales; family Bryobacteraceae; genus DASQDN01. Next base: position 51,528 of record CAWJQP010000007.1, on the reverse strand, counting down.
GCTCACACTCGGGCCGAACCACGGCTACGGCATCGCCCAACACATCCGCCGCACATCTGAGGAAGCCTTAAAGATCGGCGAGGGCTCCCTCTATCCCGCGCTTCAACGACTGCTGGTAAACGAGTGGGTCCTCGCCGAATGGGGATCATCCGACACCGGCCGTAAAGTCCGGATGTATCGCATCACAGCTTCCGGAAAGAAGCAGCTCAAACAGGAAGTGGAAAGCTTCGACGGGTTACTCGCCGGAATCGCGCGCGTTATGGATGCCGTATGAGAATCTGGAACCGCCTTCGCTCGCTCGTCGACCGCCGGCCGTTCGAGCACGACCTCAACGATGAAATGACAGCGCATCGCGAAATGATCGAGCGCGAGTTCATCGAGCAGGGCATGTCTTCTGAGGACGCGAAGTTTGCTGCCTCGCGAGAGTTCGGAAATACGACTACCTTCATGGAATCCAGCCGCGAGCAGTGGCAGTTCGCTTGGCTCGACACTCTGACACGCGACATCAGGTTCGCTTTACGAAGGCTCGTCAAGCAGCCTGCGTTGACTATCACGGCCGCACTCACAATTGCCCTCGGGATCGGCGCTAACACCGCGATCGTGAGCGTCCTCAAAACAGTTCTCTTAAATCCACTCGGCCTGAAGGACACCCACAGGATAAACGTTGCGACAGTTCGGCTCGAAAAACTCAACATGCGGAAAGCGAGTACGTCCGCAGTCGAGTTCCGAGAACTGCAGTCGATGACCGATGTCTTCTCGACGGTTGCAGCCTCAGAGGGCAAGTCCTGGACCATGGACGGCGGCAGCGAACCGGTACGCGTGCTCGGCAGAGCAGCCACCACAGATTTCTTTCGGGTCTTCGACGAAAAGCCGTTCGCAGGTCGATTCTTCGCGGCCGACGAAAGAAGCACAGTCGTTCTGTCCCACAAGTTCTGGCAATCCCAATTTGGCGGCGATCTTTCGGCCATTGGGCGCTCCATAATCCTGGACGGACAACTTCACAAGATCATCGGTATCGCCGGACCCGGTTTCCAATTCGCCGCCGATTCGCAGATTTGGACGGCGCTCTACCTGTCGCCCGAGCGGCTGCAACGCCGCGGCAACAACATGATCCTCAACCTTCTGGTCCGCCTGAAGGATGGCGTCTCGCCGGCATTCGCGGCCGAGCGCGTCAATCGCTACGTCGCCGCCATGAAGGCGAATAGTCCCGACTCCGGCTACTTTGTCGATCTCACGCCCTTCGACGAATTTATAGCCGGCGATCTTCGACGGCCTCTATTCCTGCTATGGGCGGCAGCGCTGGTGGTGCTTCTTACCGGATGCGCGAACATTGCGACGCTACTCCTCTCTCGTACAGCCGGACGAAAGCGAGAGATGGCAATCCGCATTTCACTCGGCGCAACCCGCGTTCAGATCCTCAGACAATTGCTCATCGAAAGTCTGTGTTTAGGCCTGGTCGGTGGTGTTGGTGGAATCCTGCTCGCGTCAGCAGCCGTGTCCTTCGTTCATCAACTCGCGATTCCCAGCAAGGCTGCATTATCTCTCGTAGCACTCGATCGCGACCTCATCTTGTATGGTCTGGCTCTCGCTCTAGGAAGCGGTCTCGTCTTCGGGTTAGCTCCCGCGATTCAATTGCTCCGTCAGAGCCAGACCACCGCAATGGCGCGTGGACGTCGCCATCGATTTCAAGATGTGTTTGTCGCGGCCGAGGTGGCTGCTGCGCTTGTGCTCTTAATCATGACAGGACTGCTGCTGCGAAGCCTCTGGGCAGTCGGGCAGATTGACCCGGGCTTCGATCCGAAGTCGCTCGCGACGGCATATCTGATCAAGCCGCGAAACGATCCGAGCTTTATCCAGCGCCTCGACTCCAAACTGCGCTCGACCGCCGGAGTCCAATCCGCTGCGCTGGCGTACCCCGTTCCTTTCAGCACCGGCGGCCTCACCAGCAGTTTCACCATCCAAAATCGCCAGCGACAGCCAGGGGAACCCGAGTGGCATGGTGAGGCATACTTCGTATCGCCCGGCTACTTCGAAACCATGCGAATACGACTGCTTCGCGGGCGAACATTCACCGATGCCGATTCTGGCTCCGCGCCCGTGGTCTGCGTTATCGACACCAAACTGGCTGAGCGTTTCTTTCCGAACCAGAATCCCCTCGGTCAACGCATCGCAATGTATCGTGGCTGGGCGGAGATTGTCGGTGTCGTGCCGACTATACGGAGCGCCTCCCTTGAGCAGGATTCACGCCCGGTTGTGTACTACGCCATCGCGCAAGTCCCTCTGTTTCCTCAGACGGCGATCATACTGCGAACGCAGTCTCCCGCGACCGCTCTCATCCGCGAAGCCGTGCGCGGAACGAATGCAGCAACGCCGATCTTCGACATTCGATCCATGGAAGATCGCATTCGGGAGTCGCAAGGGATTCGCCGCCTGCTCGCAGGACTCGTCAGCGTGTTTGCCGCGATCTGCCTGGTCCTCGCCGGCATCGGTCTCAACGGCGTCGTCTCCCAGATCGTTGGAGAGCGCGTGCCGGAGATCGGCGTCAGGATGGCGCTCGGAGCCGCTCCCCGTCAGGTGCTGATCCAGTTCTTGCGGGAAGGCTTGCTCGCGGGTGGCGTTGGCATCGCGATCGGTCTTGGCATTGCCTTTTACGCGCGAAAGTCCCTCGCCGGACTGCTCTATAACGTCGAAACTGTCGACGCCATGGCCTTCTGGATAGCCCTGGCAACGCTGACTCTAATCCTCATCGTCTCCGTCTGGTTCCCCGCGCGCCGAGCCTCGCGCGTTCAGCCGAACTCCGTCCTCCGCTACGAGTGACCCGGGGCGCCCACCGCTCGCCTCAAAAGCCCAAACGCGCCGTGATAGCATGTCGTGCGAGCGTCCGATGTCCAATAAACAATTGATCAAAGACGCCCTCACCGCCGGTGACGGGCTTGTTCGGCTTGCGCCCTGCTGGGTTCCCCGATCTTTTCTGATGCCGGGTGGCCGGCTGAAACTGGACCCGCGCGACCTCTATGCCCTCGGAGCCCATCGTGGCGGCATCGACGAGCGCTGGTTTTCCTCGACCACCAACGCCGATAACGGGCCCGGAACACCGCAGGATGAGGGACTCAGCTACATTGCCTTCGACGGCAAACGAGCGCTGCTTAAAGGAAGCGATCGACACGCAGGGCGACGCGTTTCTCGGCGCCGATGTCATGCGCGAGCATGGCGGTTGGAATCTGCTCTGCAAGTTCTTCGACAACCTCGGCCCCATCCCGCACCACATGCATCAGAACGAAGCCGACGCCAAGCGAGTCGGCAGGCGCGGCAAGCCGGAAGCATACTATTTCCCGCCGCAGTACAACTTCAAGGACAACAATTTCCCCTACACGTTCATGGGACTCGAGCCCGGGACCACAAAGGACGACATTCGCCGCTGCCTCGAGCGTTGGAATGAAGGCGACAACGGAATCCTCTATCATTCGAAGGCCTACAAGCTGAAGCCCGGCACTGGCTGGCAGATCGATGCCGGAATTCTGCACGCGCCCGGTTCGCTCGTCACCTACGAGCCTCAGGTCAACTCCGACGTCTTCGGAATGTTCCAATCCCTGGTCGAAGGCCGCGCTGTGCCGTGGGATCTCCTGGTCAAAGACGTCCCGCCAGAGCACCACCACGATCTCGACTACATCATCAGCATGCTCGACTGGGACGCAAACGTCGATCCTGAATTCGCCAAGACATCGTCTCTTCCACCCGTCGCCCGTGCGCGCCGGAGAGCCGAGATGCGAGCCGCCGGATATTCGGAGAAGTGGGTTGTCTATTCGACCGGGCTACTATTCGGCGAAGGAACTTACAGTCTTCCCGAAGCGCTCGGTGACAATCAAGGATGCCGCGGCCTATGGTCTGATTGTGGTCCAGGGTTGGGGCAGTCCATCGGCAAAATGGAAGTGGAAACACCTTCGCTGATCCGATTTGGGGAAATGACGAAGGATGAGCTTTTCGTCACCGCGGATGCAGCGTCAGAACTGGTGATCGTCATCACGAATCGCAGTGAGACGGAAAACCTCGTAATGCTGAAACACTTCGGGCCGGGAAATCCGGAAGCGGAATCTTTGATCAGGAGCAAGGCATGAGTAAAGGACATTTCTATCGGCTCGTGGGCGTACACGATCGGTCCTTACGCGAAAACCCCGTCGATTTCGAAACAGTTTGCGATCGCCTCGAAGAACTCGGGTTCAATGGAGTTGAGCTCGGTTCCTTCAAACCGCATCCCAATCCCGACGATCTGCCGGAGAAATCGCAGCGCGACGAACTGATGGAACGAATGCTGGAGCGCGGACTGTCGTTCAGCGGCATCGCGGCCAATCTCTGGGGCGAGAAGCTCATCAACACCGACGATCAATCGCACTACATTGCCGAGTTCCGGCGCAACTCCGACTTTGCCCGCGATCTCGGCATCGCCGGCATGCGCGTCGACTGCGTTCAGCCCCCCACAATCCATCGCGAAGTCGATTACAAGACGGCGTTGAAGCGTGTCGTGAACACATGGAAGACGTGCGCAGACATCGCCGCCGACAACGGCCAGTACGTCACCTGGGAGTTCGAGCCTGGCTTCGCCTTCAACAAACCGAGCGACATCGTTCGCATTCACGACGCCGTCGATAAACGAAACTTCGGCTTGATGTACGACACCTGTCACGGGCAAATGGTCGGCGTCGTCGGCGCGCGGCAGGAAGGTGAAAAGGAAACGGTCAGCAATCAGATCGAGCTCATCCGCAGGCTGCGCGGGCGCATCAATCACATCCACCTCATCGATTCCGATAACACCTGTCACAAGGACGGACGATGGCAGGATGAAACGTCAGCCCATCCGCCCTTCGGTCTTGGCCTCCTGAACTTCGATGAGATCATGCCCGAGCTGTTGAAGGCTGCTCGTGTGCCCCACAACTGGTGGACCATCGATCTCTGCTTCTGGCCGGACGCCTGGGCTGCGACCGAAGTCTGCAAGAAGTACGTTGACGGATTCTGGTCGCTGAAGTTCGGAGGCGTGCCGACGGCGAATGTCTAAAGAGCTTCGCGTCGGCATGATCGGCTACGGCTTCATGGGCCGAGCGCATTCGAACGCATACAAGCGGCTGAATGATTTCTTTCCTGTCGAGCACCGTCCGGTATTGAAAGCGGTTTGCGCCCGCAATCCCGAAAAGGCGAAGCAGTTCGCCGACAACTGGGGCTACGAGCGGGTCGAAAGCGATTGGCGCAAACTTGTGGAAGCTCCCGATATCGATTTGATCGACATCGGATCTCCGAACGACACACACTTCGACATCGCGATCGCTGCGGCCAAAGCAGGCAAAATGATTGCTTGCGAGAAGCCGCTGGCGATGGACGTCGAAGCAAGCCGAAGAAATGGTGAAGGCGGTAGAAGCGGCTGGTGTGCCGAACATGGTGTGGTTCAACTACCGGCGTGTGCCGTCCATCGCTCTGGCCAAGCAGCTCGTGGACGAAGGCCGGATCGGCAAGGCCTATCACTATCGCGCGACGTATCTGCAGGACTGGACCATCTCGCCCGATGTGCCGCAAGGTGGCGCAGGCCTTGTGGCGTCTCGACGTGAATGTCGCCGGGTCCGGCGTGACCGGCGATCTCCTGGCCCACTCGATCGACACGGCCATGTGGCTGAACGGACCGATCACGCGAGTTGTCGGAAAGACAGCGACCTTCGTGACGGAACGCAAGCACGCCGTCAGCGGCAAAGTCGAGCCTGTCGGCATCGACGATGCCTGCATGTTCCTCGCCGAGTTCGCCAACGGATCGATGGGTACCTTCGAATCCACACGCTATGCCCGAGGCCGCAAGAACTTCAACACATTCGAGATGAACGGCGCCGATGGCAGCGTGTACTTCGATCTCGAAGAGCCTGAATATCTGCAGTACTTCGAATACACGCAGCAGCAATCCGGAAAGAAGACCGAATCGCATCTGACCGGTTGGCGCAAAATTCACACGACCAATTCCGAACACCCATACATGGATCGCTATTGGGTCCCGGGTACGACCATCGGCTACGAGCACACGTTCCTCAACGCTCTTGCCGATTTCGTCACGGGAATCGAGAGCTGGTAAGCCCACGCAGCCCGATTTCCGCACCGCTCTGCAAACGCAGCGAGTCTGTGATGCCGTTCTCGAATCCGCGCGCTCCGGAAAGTGGATGGATACCGGCGTCAGCCTCTGACGCCTTAATCCTTCCGAATGAGCACCACGGAACTACCCTGAGCACCCGCAAACTCATCGAAAAACGACTTGATCTTGGAGTATCCATCAGCGGCGACAGTTAAGTCCTTATAACGGACGGTCTGATCGAACACGATCTCGCCGTCCTTCACTGCCCACGATGCCGCGTAGCTTCCGTACTCGGAATTCACCTTCACCGGCGAGGGAACTTCATCGGGACCAAAGCCCGGTGGAAACGTAAGCCTCACCGAATTTCGCCGGGACCGAGCCCGGATCTTGACAGGCAGCGTTCGTGTTTCGTCTGAGAAAAGATAGTCGCTATCGGGCATAATGTTGCCCGGACTCACAACCAGCAGGCGATCCTGCATGAGTTGGCCGAACTGGTTTACATCAAAGTCGACGACAGCCTGTAACTGAGTCTGATCTTCCAGCGGCTTCAACGACACAGCGCTCACCGAGAGTCCGCCGAGACGATACGATAGCGAGCGCTCGAACATCTGCTTAACCGCCATGTCGTCGTTCAAACGAGCCCGCATGAACGAAGCGCCCTGCCCCGAATACGTTCGGACAAGCTTTGCCTTCAACGCCCCAGTTGGGGTGATCTCGCCTGTCACGACCGTTTCCACATGATTCCGATCCGGCGGGAGCAAAGGCAACTGGACTAGATCTCCCGCGTCGCCGGCAACAACCAACGCTCGGCTACCTTGTTCTTCTTCCGGCAGCTCGCCGAAGGGCGTCACCGGATCAGTGGGATCAAAGAACAAAAGACGCCCCAGCTTCGGGTGCTCCACGACCGCTCCGAGCTTCGTGTCCGCAGGCACGCGAATAGCGATAATGGCGTGATTGAATTGGAAGGGCGACGGCCACTCGGCGCGAACAAAGTCGCGATCGCCGGAGTACAGCACCGTCATAAACGACTCGATATTGGCTGCTTTCAGCAGCGCCCGCATCAAAGTCGTCTTATCCTTGCAGTCACCATAGTTGCGGATCAAAATCTGCTCCGCGCGATTCGGCGTGTAGCCTCCTGCTCGTGTCAGATTCATCTGCACTGAGACATAACTCGTCTGCTGCACAAATGTTGCGATTGCCCGCATCAACTCTAGAGGTGTCTTCGCCGACCTGCTCAACTCCGCGCCTTTATCCCGAATCGCTGCCGTCACCTCGGCAGGAGGATCGACCAGCGTTGTCAGCCATATCGACACGGCAGGCCACGAACTCAGCGGCTTAAGGGCGGAATTAGCCGAGGACGACGGAAAATAGCTCACGCCGAGTCGAGGAACCAGCGTGTGTGTATCCGGCCTGTAGTCCTCATCGGCGATCCACGGCAGATTCCGTAGCTCCCAAGTCGAGGAATCGCCCGCAACTCGTGGCGCAAGGGCATCGGCGTTGATCATTGTCCCGCGCGCTTCCCATCCTTGCGGCATAGTCAGGACAAAGCGGGAAATTAACGCCGGGTCGGTCTGCTGAAACTCATAGGAGTACTGCGTGAAGATCGTCTTTTCTTCTTCGACGATTTCCCAGCCCAACACCGATCCCGGCGCCGCATCCTTGGGAAATCGGAGAACTTTCGCGCGTGACTCACCATACGTCTCGTTTTGCGATAGCGCAATATCCACGACGTGGTCTTTACTACTCAACGTCGTCGTCTTTCCGTCCGGAGCAATCACCCAACCCTGAAACTCGCGAATACGACCGCTTTTTGTGTTGTAGGATCGACTCGCGGTCACTGCCCCTCGATCCCGCTGGAGCACCTTCAATGCGCCTCGATCGCGAATGACGCGCTTACCGTCCGGGGCCACCGTGAGATGTTCTTCCTGCAGCAGCGCAGCCCGAGTCACCTTCGAGGGATAGGCCGGCGTGGTTTGTGCCGCCGCTTCCATCAGCCAGGACGGAGGAGCGTCTGCCGCCAAGAGTGGCAGCGCAGCAACGAAAGCAGCGATCCAGTTCATTCCGGAGCCTTCAAGGCCATTGTCAGCGTGTCCCGCCGATGCAACTCGTCGAATACTTTCTTCAGTTGCGGATAAGCCGTCTTCGGGAACCAGAACGTCTCACTCGCGCCGAATGTCAGCGACCGTTTGGCCGTGAGAACCGTACCGTTTTTCAAACCCAACTGAACAACATGCGACCCAGGCTCGCCGAAATTCAACACTCCCGGACTCACCGCCGAGTCCGGCAGAAATCCTTGGGGCAAGTCGATCGATACGTCGTCGTTTTCTTTCCACGCGTACCGGAAATATATGTCGTGGACTCGTTCCGTCGATGGAAACATCGGCGTATCCCCGCGCTGGAAAATTAACGGCTGAAGGAACAGACGCTTGCCCGTGCGTTGAGCGTATTGCGGAATCGAGATCGAATAGCGAATAACAAACGGCTTCTCCGGATCCTCGACATTCTCTACTTTGATGTCGCTGACCACCGCCTTCGGAAACAGACTCACCAGTGTTGCCTGGATACGTTCGGCGTTCTTCGATTCCGATTCCCCCGTGAAATCCTGCCGTCGATCGTAAGCCGTATAGCCCGTGAAGCTTTCTTCTACCGTTCCCGATAGACTCCCGTCTACTTTTAGCGCGAGACGCGCCGTGCGCGTCGTCAACGATGCCTCCGGTGTTGCTATGGGCGTCTCGATAAAGAATGGTTTCTTCGGATCACTGACCAGCACACCCATTCCGGACTCCTGCCACGAGAGCATATCGGGCGCGAGCAGCTTCGTGCTTACGTCGAAGATCTTCCAGCTCTCACCCTGCTTCACAGCCATGTCGACGTTGCGCAGGAAGTACCGGTCCGCGAGTCTCGGGTTAAAGAGGAGGTCGTTCCGATCGGCGACCAGCACCGGACGCGCATCGAAGCCTACATGAGAAGCCATCGCAGCGAACACGGTATTCAACTCGTTCGGCATGCCGATGCCGGATTCGAAAATCTCGGCCGAGTTGCGCCATCGGTCTTTGGGCATACTCTTGATGACCTTTGATCGCTCGGCCTCCGTGACGTTTTCATCCAACAGCCCGCGCATGTTCTTGCGGATATAACGAATCAGCGCAAGAATCTTCTCGTCTTCTTTCGTTCCCTGAACGGCTTTGTCGGCAGCCTGCTTCAATTCCGAGGAAAGCTTGATGGTCTGCTTCAGCTCTCGATAGACCTCTTTACCCACGTCCTCCCAGTAGCTCTCCGGCTCTCGCTTTGGTTTGTTGTGATAGAAGATCAGGATCCATGGGCGGACGTTGGCTTCGGCCGGCATCATCGGCTCTTCCTTAAATGCCGACACGTTCTCGACTGAGGTCACGTTAAAGCCGTTATTGTCCAACTTAAGCGGAGCGGGCTTACAGTTGAACGGCCAGAACCCCAGCGTGTAACCGGCCGAGTACTCCGAAGGCATCGGCTTGATGAAATAGGTCACGTTCTGCACCGGAAATTCGCGTTGCAATTGCAACCGGAAGTACCACACGTTCGTGTCGCGCCGGACTTCCTTCCACCGATATTCCACGATGGCGCCTGGTTCCACCGCAGGCATTGCAAATGACTTGACGGTCCGCTTCAACCTTCCTATGCGAATCAGATCCCGCTCGTGAATTGTGTCCTTCTGCAACGGCACAACCGTCCCGTCAGCCTTGACCGTTCGCCCTTCGATGTACATCACTGACGTACTCTCGCTATACGGGATGTCGATGGTGGACGCCTTCTCCTTGCCCCGATCATTGAAAACCTTCAGCCGCACGTAGTGATGAAGCGCGCGTTGCAATTTGTTGTCGACCACTTCGTCGAGTACATGAACGCGCCAGAACAGAGCTTCCACACCCGCATCTTTTTCAACACTCGGAGCAGCCAGGCGCCGCTCGGCATCTGTAATCGGCGACCAACCGACATTGATACCCAGTGTGCTGACTTGAGCGCTGGCGAGGAAAGCCATCGCTAACCAAAGGCAAGTCAGCCTGGAAGAAACCAGTAACATAATCGTCCTGAAAAATCGGAAGCCCTAAATATAGCGCAAAGAAGCTGCTTTTCGGCGCGTTTAGCGCATAATCCTAGGGAATAGAACTACCGTTCCAGCGCGGATCAAGATCGACCATTCCCACGCTCCAAATAGCGGAAAAACAAAGTTTAGAAGGACAAATTAGAATTCTTGCGGCTTTCTTCCCTGGATCGAGCCCTTGAATCCGAAAGCATGCGGTTCGTACATTCCAACAATGTCGACGCGAGACTTGGCCGGAATCTTCTTCTCGAGCCCCAGAGCCCAATAGGTCGCATTCACGATCAGCCGTCGGAATCCCTCGTTCAGCATGTCTTGCGACGAGCCCATAGTCGTGGTGAATACGCGAGCGCTTTTGTACGTCTTGGTCCAGGCGACGGGAAGCTTCGGTTCGTTCTGCGCGCCGGTAGCCGCCTTGTCGGTCGGCTGCATGCCGTCTAACACTTCGCCGAGCAGCAGCGGCGAACTGTCGCCGGGCAGAGGAAGCTTGACCGTATAGACATCTGTCGGCGTCCAGATCTCACCGTCTCCGATTCCGCGCAGAATAGGATGCTTGGCTTGCTCGGGAACAATCCGCGCTCGCGTACTCTGCACCTTGTGCTTGCCGTGATGCGCGATCCAGGTTTCACCCAGAACTTGCCGACCGAATCCCCCGTCCCACTCTTTACTGTTCCAGGTCCAGCGCTCGTAGGTTTTGCTGCTCTTTAGGTTGAACGCGTGCGTGGCGGTGCGCATTCCGAGAATCGGTTTGCCCGATTCCACATAGTCGACGATCGACTTCATCTGGCTATCCGGCAGATCGCGCCACCGGATGAAGAAGACAGCGAGGTCGGCCGTCTTCAAAGCCTCGAGACCAGGAATGTTGTCGATACGATCCGGATTCACGTTGTTCGTGGTTGGGTCGATTGCGAACAACACCGTCACCTTGAACCCGTGATGCTTTGAGAGGACGCGCGCGAGTTGCGGCATAGCCTCTTCGCTGCGATACTCCTCGTCACCGCTGATCAAGACAATATGTTTGCCTTTTCCGTCGAACGTGACCCAATCGGTGCTCATATGTTTTGCTTTAGAAAAACCAAGCCGTCGACCATAATGCTCTCCGGAGAAGGAGCGAGATCACGCCAGATGCAAGCCGCGGCCGCGATCTCAGGAACGTTTTGTCCAAAGGATTCGATCACAAGCCAGCCGTTGTAACGAGCTTCCTTGAGAGCAGGGAAGACCTTGTCCCAACGCACTTGCCCCGAGCCTGGAATCCCTCTGTCATTCTCGCAAGTGTGGACATGCTTCAAGTGCTTCCCGAGCGCACGAATCGCGGCGCCCGTGTCCTTCTCTTCAATGTGACCATGGAACGTATCGTAGAGAATGCCGACCTTGGGATGATTCACCGCTTCTGCAAGCGCGGCAGCGTCGGCAGCCGTATTCAACGAGTACGTCTCAAACCGGTTCAACGGTTCCACCGCAAGCGTGACATCGAACTTGCTTAGCGTATCGCCGAGCGACTGAAGCCCTTCGACAGCGCGCTTCCATTCATCCTCTGTGCGTCGTCGTCCATGCTTCAGGCCCACAGCGGACAGGAACGGACCGATGAACACTTCGGCGCCCAGCTCAGCCGCGACTTTAATTCCGTCCTTTAAAAAGGTGAGTGACGCGGAGCGTACCGCCGAGTCATCGGTGATGATGCTCGCATCTCCGGTCAAAGCCGAACAGAGTACGGTTTCGAGTCCCAGGGAGTTGGCTTCGCGTCGGATCGCGGCGGCGGGAAATCGATCGAAACTGAAACGCGCTATTTCAACGCCATCGAAACCCGCTGCTTTGATCGGGGGGAGAAGGCTGAGGTTCGATTGATCGAACCCCGCCGTCCAGAGGAGGGTGTTAACGCCAAATTTCATGCGACTATGCTCAGGCGACAGTGTACACCGCCGCCTGCGGCATAGCTAGACGCAGTTACTTCACCAGGCAGAGCTACTTACTTAGTGAAAACTTCCTTGACTTCTTTCCCAACCTTTTTGGCGCCCTTAGCTGTAGCCTCACCGGCGTCTTCAGCCTTGTCGCCGACAACTGCGGCAGTTTTCTTTGTACCCTTCACCGTCGCTTCACCGATATCCTCGGCCTTGTCCCCCGTGGCCTTCGCCGCTTTCTTGGTTACCTTCGCAGTTTCCTTTGTGCCCTTCTTGGTTTCCTTCCACGCAGCCTCGCCGACATCTTCCGTCTTATCGGCCGCTACCTTAGCGCCCTTTTTCGTTTCCTTGGCGGCCACTTGGGCTACGTCTTCAGTCTTGTCGGCCGCTTTCTTGGTGCCCTTCTTGGTTTCCTTCCAAGCAACCTCAGCGCCGTCCTCAGTCTTGTCGGCGGCTTTCTTAGTCGCATCTGCTGTCGCCTTGGCGCCCTTCTTCGTTTCTTTGGCGGCGGCCTGGGCTACATCTTCAGTCTTGTCGGCTGCTTTCTTTGTGCCCTTCTTGGTTTCCTTCCAAGCAGCCTCAGCGCCGTCCTCAGTCTTGTCGGCGGCTTTCTTAGTCGCATCTGCTGTCGCCTTGGCGCCCTTCTTCGTTTCTTTGGCTGCGGCTTGGGCTACGTCCTCGGTTTTGTCGCCTGCCTTTTTGGCCGCATTCTTGGTCTTGTCGGCGACATCTTCGCCAAACGCAGGCAAGATCAGTAGTCCCGCCAGCACCAAACTTGAGTACAACAATTGCATTATTTGCGTCTCCTCTTGTATCAAGGACTATGGAAATGACCTCGAGGTTTCAACCACGTCATTCAAACCCAAACGGGGGTATTGTTTCCCCCTATTCGTGTGCTATAGTATCCTGCGTGCCGAGGTACTGGGTGCCGCTGCGTGTTACCTTCATCTGCTGCCTATTTCCAGCCTAGTCCAGATCGCCAGTGCATTTATTTCGAGGAGCGAACGCAATTCCAGGAGATTTGAATGACGAATATTTTTGTGGGAAACCTCTCGTATCAAACCACTGAGGGCGAGCTTGAGGCTATGTTCGGCGCCTATGGCACAGTCGAACGAGTTACCGTCGTCCGCGATCGGGACACTGGTCAGCCCCGCGGGTTTGCCTTCGTCGAAATGACGAACAGTAACGAGGCTGCCAACGCAATGCAGGCAATGAATGGCCGGGAGATGAACGGCCGAACCCTGAACGTCAACGAAGCGCGCCCTCGAGAGCAGCGTAGCGGAGGCGGGGGCGGCGGGTTCGGCGGTGGTGGCGGTCGCGGAGGCAATCGCGGTGGCGGTGGTGGATATGGAGGCAACCGCAGCGGGGGCGGTGGTGGGGTGGCGGCGGACGCCGGGATCCGCGCTGGTAGTCTGCTGGAGAATTCCGATTTCGTAAGGCCGCATTCGGCGACGTGGCCTTTCCTCAGGTGGCGGTCTAATAGAAAGATATTAGAAGCTTTTCCTACGATTGCGTTGCGTTCTATCCCCGGTTCTAACGCTATACTAAGTAGGGAGAGGTCCCATGAAACCCTACTTGAAGTTCGGGATACTTGTCGTTGCCATTGTCGGCACGCTAGGCTGGCTCGCAGCCGGCGGCATCAGCGAAACCAAGACCTACTACAAAGAGATCAAAGAAGTAAACGCAATGGGCAAAGATGCCCTCGACCGGCGCATCCGCGTCGGCGGCGACGTCCAGAAGGACTCCATTGTGCGCTCGGGCAAGGAAGTTCGCTTCATTCTCATCCAGAATGACTTGAAGCTTCCGGTCGTCTACGTCGGCAACGACCCTCTGCCCGACACTTTCCGCGACGGTTCGCAAGCATTGGCTGATGGCAGACTTGGCGCGGATGGCGTCTTCCAGGCGAATCGCATTCAGGCCAAATGCGCTTCAAAATACGAAGGCAAGCCGGGGTATAAAGTTCCTCCTCCGGTACAAAGCAAAGCTGCTCTCTAACGGTATCGATCGAGCTTCTCTATGGAAAATGTCGGCGCACTCGGCGATTATCCTCGCCTTTTGTTTCTCTCTTTACGCGATCCTGGCGAGTCGTCAGTCGGGAAATGGAAAGTCGAATCCCTTTCTCATCCTCAGCGCCGAACGCGCCGTCTACTGCAACTTTCTTCCTCCTGACAGCCGCGTCGGGCATTCTCGTCTACTGCGCTGATCTGCGGGTGACTTCCGGCTCGCCTACGTAGCGCAGCATTCCAACCGCGCCATGCCGACCGCCTATAAGTTCGCCTCCTGGTGGGGTGGACAGGCCGGATCTCTCCTTCTCTGGGCATGGCTTCTCTCGCTGTACTCGGCCATCATCACTTTCCAGAATCGCCGCAAGTTCCGCGACATGATGCCGTGGACGGTCGCGATTCTGATGTTCGTGCAGGGATTCTTCAACCTGCTGATCGCGTTTATCGTCAGCCCGTTTGACGTCCTCGTCCAGGGCAGCGGCATCGTCGATGTCGGCGACGGTCAGGGACTCAACCCGCTGCTGCAGTACTGGACGATGGTCATCCATCCGCCGATCCTCTACCTCGGCTACGTGGGATTCACAGTGCCGTTCGCGTTCGCGATGGCCTCGCTGATCACCAAGCAGAAGGGCGAGGAGTGGATTCACACCACCCGCCGCTGGTCGGTCGTGACCTGGTTCTTCCAAAGCACCGGCATTCTGCTCGGCGCCGGCTGGGCGTACGCAGTTCTCGGATGGGGCGGCTACTGGGGTTGGGATCCGGTTGAGAACGCGTCACTGCTTCCCTGGCTGACCTCCACCGCCTTCCTGCACTCGGTCATCATGCAGGAGAAGAAGGGCATGATGAAGGTCTGGAACATGGTGCTGGTCGCCGCCACGTTCTTCCTCTGCATCTTCGGAACGACGCTGACCCGCACCGGTCTTGTCAGTTCGGTCCACGCTTTCGCGCAATCGCCGATCGGCGTCTACTTCTTCACGTTCCTCGCGATCGGGATCGCCGGGACGATCTATCTGATCCTCGATCGCCTCGAATACCTGAAGACCGAAACGCGGCTTGAGAGCGTCCTCTCGCGCGAATCGACGTTCCTGTTCAACAACCTCATCCTGGTCGCCAGTTGCTTCTCGGTACTCTGGGGCACGCTGTTCCCGGTCATCTCCGAAGCAGTCACCGGCGAAAAGATCTCCGTCGACGCGCCGTTCTTCAACAAGGTCAACGTTCCGATCGGTCTCTTCCTGCTGTTCCTGACCGGTGTCGGACCGCTGATCGCGTGGCGTCGAAGTTCTGTTGAGAGCTTGAAGCGCGCGTTCTTCTGGCCGACTGTCGGCGCGCGTTGTCTTAACCGTCGCTCTGATCGCTCACGGGCATCCGTCACTTCTATGCTTTGATGTCGTTTGCCCTGTGCCTGTTCGTCAGCTGGACGATCCTCGGCGAGTTCTACAAAGGCTCCGTCGCAATTCGCGCCAAGACCGGACAGAATCTGCTCGCCGCGGCGGTCGAGCTGACGCACCGCAACACTCGCCGTTATGGCGGGTATCTGGTCCATATCGGCATCGTGCATCATGTTCATCGGCTTCACCGGCAAAGCCTTCGACAAAGACACAACGGTCGAAGTCGGTGTTGGCGAGAAGTTCCGTCTCGGCGGCTACGAGATGCAAGATCCGCGAACTCGTGGACGGCGACAACGAGAATTACTCCTGGCGTCACGCCAAGGTCGACGTCTTCCAGAACGGCAAGCTCGTTCAAGACACTGGAGCCCGAGCGCCGCGGATACAAAGCCAGCCGTCAGCCGACGAGTGAAGTGGACATCTGGCGCCGCCTGAACGAAGACGTTTACGTGAACTTCGCCGGATCGGGTGTTGGAAGCAACAAAGCGGTCATTCAGGCGTACATCTTCCCGCTTGTATCCTGGATCTGGATCGGCTTCTGGGTGCTCCTCATCGGCACCATCGTCTGCCTGATTCCGAGCAAGAGTGAAACTCCAGTACGCAAGAACCCAAGTCGTCGGAGTCGCATCCAAAGAGTATGTTGAAGTTCCCAAAGTAGGTTGCTGCTGGCGCTCGCGCTGCGCTGCGATTTGCCTGCCGCAGATCTTCAACGCAGTTGGTTACGCCGGAGATCCGCCGAGTCGGCGACAAGCTCGCCTGCAAGTGCGGATCGTGCAACAACACCGTCGCCACCTGCTCAGATGCTCGAGTGCCACTACTCCCTCCCGGCGCGCGAGAAGATCGGCCGAGATGCAGAAGGCCGGCAGCTGCCGACCAGACCATCATCGACACGTTCGTGAAGGAATCGCGGTCTGGGCGCCCTGGCGACGCCTCCCGCCGAAGGCTTCTACCTCCTCGGTTGGATCATGCCGTTCATCGCCATCTCTTTGGGCCTCGTCTTCGTCGCCATTTGGTTTAAGCGATTCGCCAAGCGCAGTCCCGCGAACGAAGCGCCTCTGCCCGAGATCGACCGCCGCTATCTGGACCGCATGAATAAGGAGCTTCAGGACCTCGAGTGAATTTCGTTTTGATTGCGGCTGCGCTCACGCTGGCAGTAATTTTCTTCACCGTCTTCATTCGCACCAAAGACTTGCCGGAACCAGCTCCGGTGAATCCGCTCCAGCATCTCGAAGATCGAAAGGCCGCGATCTACGAGAACCTGCGGGATCTTCAATTCGAGTACCGCGTCGGCAAGCTGTCCGATGACGATTACCAGCGAACCAAGAAAGACATGCAGGCCGAGCTTGCCGTCGTTCTTGCCGAGCTCGATAAGTCCCAGCAAAAGCCGGCTCCCGCGGCAGCCGCGAAGGCAAAGCCGGTCGAGCCCGGGCGAGTTTGTCCGCATTGCAATGCAAAGTTCGAGAAGCCGCTGAAATTCTGCGGTGAATGTGGAAAATCGATGGTGGCCTCCGCATGAAATTCCTTATCTGCGCGCTACTCGGCGCCGGCCTGGCCTTCGCCGCCGTCGAAGGCGTGGTAACGAATCAAACCACCGGCAAACCCCAGGGTGGCGTGGCCGTCACCATAGTAGAACTCGGCTCGGGGATGAAGAATCTCGGAACGACCACGTCCGCTGCCGACGGCAAATTCACTTTGCCCGTCGACCTGCAATCTGCCGCTCCACACCTGCTCCAGGGCCAGCATCAAGGCGTCAACTACAACCGCATGGTTCCTCCCGGAACAGCCGCAGGCGCGCTCTCCCTCGATGTCTTCGACGTCTCGAGCAAGGTGAAGAGACGCCCTCGTCACACAGGACATGTTCCTCCTCGAGCCGACGGGCAAGGAGATGGTTGTCAGCGAGCGTCTCGTCTACACGAACTCCGGCAACGTGACTTTCCAGGATCCCGCCGGGACTGTGAAGTTTTACGTTCCGGCGGCCGTGACTGGTCCCATTCAAGTGCGCATTCAGGCTCCGCAAGGCATGCCGATCACGCGGCCGGCTGAGAAGGGATCGCAGCCGAATACCTACTTCGTTCGTTATCCCATCAAGCCCGGCGAGACCAATATCGACGTCAGTTACATGATGCCGATGACCGCCAGCCAAGTGAAGTTCGAAGGAAAGATTCTGCATGGGGGCGGACCGGTCAGATTCGTCGCGCCGTCCGGCGTCAAGATCGAAGGTCCGTTCGACGACGCAGGACCCATTCCAGGAACTTCCGCAATGGCCTACACGCTCAAGGGCGGCAGCGAGTACTCGCTCACCGTCAGCGGCTCCGGGACCCTGCGCGCCTCGGCAGGCGCTGAATCCGGGGCGTCGGACGACACCGGGCCGGGCGTCGATGTTCGCAAGCCACTGATCTATGATCGTCTGACCTGGGTGCTCGCGTTTGCTTTTTCCATGTTGACGGTAGGCTTGATTCTGCTCATTCGCAAAGAAGCTCCTGCCGGGCGTGGGAGCAAGCGCTGAGTGTCCGCAATCGCCGTTGAACGCGTCTGGAAATTCTACGGTGATTACGCGGCGCTTCGGGACATCACACTCGACATCCAGCCTGGCTCCTGCACTGCGTTACTGGGCCGCAACGGCGCCGGAAAAACAACGCTGCTCCGCATCATCGCAGGGTTGTCGCATGCAGCCAAAGGAACCGTCTCGATTGCCGGCAATGATGTCCGAGCCTCCTCGACGCGCCAGCTCATCGGCGTTCTAGGTCACGGCATCGGCATCTACGAAGAGCTTTCCGCCGTCGAAAATCTTCGTTTGTTCGCGCGTCTCTACGACATCAAGGATCGCGATCGCGCCGTGATGCAGTGGCTTGAACGCGTAGGATTAGAGCGTGTTGCCACAGGACTTGTCCGTGAATTCAGTCGCGGAATGAGGCAGCGCCTCGCGGTAGCCCGAGCCTTCCTTCACGACCCGCAAGTACTCTTATTGGACGAACCCTTCACAGCCCTCGATGATCGTGCGGTCGCCGTCTTGCAAACCGTGTTGCGGGACGCTTTAGCTGCTGGAAAGACCGTGATGATGTCCACGCATCAATTGCGCGAGGCGCTCGAACTGGCCACCCACGTCGTGCTCATCAACCGTGGAAAACTCGCGTTCCAGGGCGAGCGCACACGCGCAATGCTCGAAGATCCCGGCTGGTTGTATCGCAACTACGGCGAAGCCTAGGACGTATTTTTGGGGCAGCTTTGAAAGCCGTGACCGGGTTGTTTTCGACATAGCGAACAATTCGGTCAAACTCAACGGATGTGTAAAGCTGAACGATCTCTTCTGCTGTGGCGCCATCCCGTAACGCCGCCGGCACTGTATCGAGCGTAATGCGCGTTCCGCACCACCCGCCTTCACCATCCGGGGCAACACGGATGAGAACATGGACGGAGGTTGCCATTCTGTTCAACGATTAGGCTCGAAGTGATTTGCATGGCGGACGATTTTCTTCCAAGACCCGCCTCGAAGCGTCCACACTTCGGTAAACCGCCTATACGTCATCTTTCCTGCATCGTTTCGGTCAGCGTTTGGCGTGACCTTTGCAGTCTCGAGTCCCATGGTCACGACCATGTCACCGAAGAAGCGAACGTGCTCTACATCCTTCGTCATCGAAGTGTATTTGATGATATTGGCTTTAACACGCTCGATTACTTTCGGCTTGTCAATGACCTGATTGAAAGGATTCGTTACGATCATGTCGTTCGGGTAGAAGCGTTCCATCGCAGCTATGTCACTGCGCAAAACAAGATCCACCTCATATATGGCCAATCGTTGCATTTCTTGCTTGATAGCTTGCTCCTTTTTCTGGCCCTCGGGCGTTTGCGCGTGGCTGCTCGCAGTGGTGATAACCAGCAGTCTCGTAAGTACGAAAGCATTCTTCATTCCGTCAATGCTCTCATGCCGCTGTCCGAAATGGGCCGAGGTGCGGACGTTTTGGCGTCATTGCGATGACCGGGCAATTAGGGTCTTCCATAGCCACAAAGCGGTTTTCCAACAACTACTGCCAACTCGATCACAGTCATGGTTCTTGGCAACGATAAAAATACGTTGTCAATGCTGATCGTTTTCTCTCGACGAACTGAAGATCAATCACACTGAGGGCGTATGGAGAGACGACTTCAAGCCGTGTATAAGGATGGCCTTCTCCAGCCGTTGGAGCCGTTGCCGCTTGCAGACATGCAGCAGGTGACCGTGACTATCACCGACTCAACCACCGTTGGCGAAGACGTCACAGGATACTTTTCGCCCGATCCGGCCGTTTAGATATCCCTAGATGAAACCAGCCAGCGAGCGATGAAGCTAAGAAATCATACTGCTTCGATCGCAGCACTGAGTTGCTGGATAAGTACCGCGATTCCTCAGCCTCTACCGCGCTCCACTCCATTCGTCGCCCACATCGAGAAACGTTTCAAGAAATCTCCCGATGACCCGAACCCGACTATCGGGCGTGTGATCTACGCCCGAAGGAGCGATAACTCGTTCGCGCAAATCTTCGACAGCGAGAGCCCGGACGGCACACAAACCGAGTCGATGAGGGAAATCTTCGATGCACAGGAGTTGCAGACCCTCATCTTCGAGCCGTTCACGAAATCGGCAGTCATTTTGCGTTATTCCAAACGAGAGTACCAGCAGAAAGTCGCATCTCTCGAATCCGAGAATTGTGGTCCGCAACCATTGAACGGGCCGTCGATCACCAGGTTTGGTCGCAAGGTAATCCGCCAAGTGGAACGGCTGCCCTTAGAAACCAACAGCAAAATCGAGTGGACCCAAGAAAAATACGTCGTTCCCGAGCATCGATCGTCGATCCGACGGAGCGACCACGGAAGAAGAAGTAGTCTCGCTACAGGAAGGCGAACCCCGGAAATCCTACTTCGATATCCCGCCCGACTACACTAAGCGCTCCCCACGGGAACTTAACGACGCCTATACCAGGAAGTTTGGACAAGAACTCTGGAGCGAAGCGGCAGTGAAGGCAATGGAACGGCGCTAGTTGTTCGGAAACGCGCAGGCCCCGCTGCCGCAGGCTCCCATACCGCATCCACCGCCGGCCGGGGCACGATCCGTGCTCCCGCCGCTGCTTGTCGCGAAAGACGATAGTCGCCGATTCACCTTCGATGACTGGCAACTCGGGCATTCGAGTCCGTTGTCAGCCTCCGCCATTTTCCGTATTTGCTCGTAATCGCTTCCGCAGGATTCGCACTTGTATTCGTAAATCGGCATTCCTTTTGTAGTTTACTGCAAACCAACGCCGGAAACCCGCTACGATCATTGGATGCCCGCCATAAAGTACGACGCCATTGTCATCGGTACGGGACAAGCCGGCCCGCCGCTCGCTGCGCGCCTGGCAAAGTCCGGACAGAAAGTAGCCATCGTCGAGCGCGGCCGGTTCGGTGGTACGTGCGTAAACACCGGCTGCATTCCTACCAAGACGCTTGTAGCCAGCGCATATGCCGCGCACATCGCCAGACGAGCCAGGGATTACGGCGTCGTCATCGATGGCCAAGTCAATGTCGACATGAAGGCCGTAAAGGTCCGCAAGGATCAGGTCTCGGGAAAGTCACGGACTGGAGTCGAGGAATGGCTGAAAAGCACACCCAACTGCACAGTCTACGCCGGGCAGGCCCGTTTCCTATCGGATCGTGAGGTCCAGGTGGGCGATGCCACTCTCGGTGCCGATCGCATATTCATCAACACCGGCGGTCGCGCCGCGATCCCGTCCCTGCGTGGCATCGATCAAGTCCCGTATCTCACGAACTCCTCAATGATGGATGTCGACTTTCTGCCTCGACACCTGATCATCGTCGGTGGTAGCTACATCGGGCTCGAATTTGGGCAAATGTATCGCCGCTTCGGCAGTGAAGTGACCATTCTCGAACGCGGTTCGCGACTCATCCCGAGAGAGGATCTGGATGTCTCCGAAGAAATCAAGCAAATCCTCACAAACGAAGGAATCGACATCCGCCTGAATTCCAATTGCGTAGCCTTCTCGAAAGAGGGAGACGAAATTGATGTTCACGCCGACTGCCCGTCAAGCGACTTGAAGGTCCGTGGATCCCACGTATTGGTCGCCACCGGAAGACAGCCCAACACAGACGACCTCGGTCTCGAAAACACCACCGTCAAGCGCGATGAACGCGGCTACATTCAGGTAGACGACGAACTCCGCACCTCTGCGCCTGGCATTTGGGCCTTGGGCGACTGCAACGGAAAGGGCGCCTTCACCCATACGTCCTACAACGAATACGAAATCGTTGCCGCCAATCTCCTCGACGGCGAAAGACGCCGCGTAAGCGATCGAATCACCGCCTACGCCCTGTACATCGATCCGCCCCTCGGCCGCGCCGGGATGACAGAACCCGACGCCCTGAAATCAGGCCGCAAAATCCTGATGGGCAAACGTCCCATGACCAGGGTCGGCCGAGCCGTCGAAAAGGGCGAAACCCAAGGCTTCATGAAGATCCTGGTGGACGCCGACAGCAAGGAAATCCTCGGCGCGGCCGTCCTCGGGACCGGTGGGGACGAGGCAATTCATTGTGTCCTCGACACCATGTACGCCAAAGCGCCTTATACGGTGCTGCAGCGTGCCATGCACATCCACCCTACGGTCTCAGAATTGATCCCGACGATCCTGGGCGAGTTGAAGCCCCTCGAATCCCCGGCCGATCACGGCTAACCGGTGGTAAATCCAGTAGTCTAAAGGGCAGATGGAAGCGACCGACCTGGCCGCGGTAGAGCGGACAAGGGCAGGCGATACGGCCGCCTTTCGCGTTCTGGTCGAACGCTACGGTCGGAGTGTGTTTCGCCTCGCTTTCCGTATGACAGGAAACGAGTTCGACGCCGAGGACGTGGTACAGGAGACGTTTTTGCGGGCTTTCAAACAGCTTGATTCCTACGAATCGCGTTCGAGTTTCAGTACGTGGCTGTACAGGATCGCGGCGAACTATTCGCTCGATCTGATCCGGTCGCGGAAGCGTCACGCCAGTCGCCGCGTGACCGAAAGCCCGGATGAGGAAGACATTCTGGATTCTGTGAAAGCGACAGATCCGGGACAGGATCGGATCTATTACAGCGCTCAGGTAAGGGAGCGGTTGGATGCGGCCTTACAGCTGTTGAGCGAGCAGGAAAGGACGGCTTTTTTATTGCGCCACTTTGAGGGGCAATCGATCGAACAAATCGGCGCGGTACTCGATCTAGGGGTGAGCGCGACGAAAAATAGCATCTTCCGGGCCGTTCGCAAGATCCGTGAGGCGTTGGAGCCAGTAGTGAGTTCATATGAAGCAGCACCTTGAAGAAGAAGATCTGATATTGCATTTTTACGGAGAGACGGGAACGGCAGCCGAGCCGCATCTGTCCGATTGCTCAATTTGCCGCGACCGGTATCAGTCGTTGCAGCGTGTTTTAAATTGCGTCGAAATGCCGCCCGTGCCGCATCGGGATGCCGGATACGAGGAAGCGGTCTGGACCCGGTTGGCCCCCAAGCTCGGGCAGCGGAGTCGTTGGAGTGCCTGGTTTAATCCAAATTGGTTCAATCCAAGAAAGCTGGTGCCCGTGGCCATGGCCGCTGTGCTGCTCGTTGGAGCTTTTTTTGCCGGCAAGTATTCCCCGCGTAGCGAACCTGCGGCTTCTCCGGTCGCAGTGGCCGTTCCAGGCGTGCGTGAGCGCGTGCTTCTGGTTGCCGTCGGCGATCACTTGCAACGATCGAAAATGCTGCTGATCGAAATCGCCAATGCCGATCCGAACACGCCTATGCTATTTGCGGATGGACGTGAGACCGCCCAGGATTTGGTGCATGCCAATCGGTTATACCGGCAGACCGCGGTCAACACCGGAGACAGTCGCGTGGTCTCGCTGCTCGATGATCTCGAACGCGTGTTGATTGAGATGGCGCACGGTCCCGACCAGTTGGACAACCGCGATTTGGAGAATTTGCGGGAACGGATCAAGGCAGAAGGACTGATTTTCAAGATTCGCGTCGCCGGGTCCCGTTTGGCGCAAGAGGAAACATTATGAAGTGTTTGATTGTTGGGGTTTGCGGCGCTGCCGCGCTTTGTGCTCAACCTGTTCCACCCGCGGCGCCTGCTCCGGCGCCCGAACCCGCGCCGTTCGTGTTTGTCGACGGTCCGCTGATCGCGGCTCAGGTCCAAGCCGACGTGTCGGCTCGTATTGGCGCCCAAATCGCGGCCCAGGTCAAAGCCAATGTAATGATCTCGAAGGATCGCGGTCGCGATGAAGAGCGGAGTTATCGCGATGGCACACGCCATCTCGATCGAGGGGAATGGGATCAGGCGGTCGAAGATTTCAGTCGGGCAATCGAGGCGCGAGGCGAACGTCAGGATGGCGCCTATTATTGGAAATCGTACGCCCTCGCGAAAGTCGGACGCCGCGACGAAGCCGTTGCGTTAATCAACGAGCTCGAGAAGAATAATCCGAAAAGCCGCTGGCTGGACGATGCCAAAGCGCTGCGCGTCGAACTTCGGCAAGCCTCCGGACAACCTCTCTCGGCCGATGTACAGAACGACGAAGAGCTCAAGCTGATTGCGTTGAACGGGCTTGTGGACACTGCCCCCGAACGCGCGATCCCCGCCTTGCGCGACCTGCTCAAGAAGAGTTCCTCGCCGCGTCTCAAAGAACGCGCTCTGTTCGTCCTCGCCCAGAGCGGCACGCCGCAGGGCCGCGAAATCATCGCGCAATATGCCAAGGGCGCCGGTAATCCCGATCTGCAGTTAAAAGCGGTCGAGTATTTGGGAATGAATCGCGGCAAAGAGAATTTGCCGCTTCTGGCCGAGATCTACAGCTCGAATACAGATCCGGCTGTGCGCCGCCGAGTGCTCCGCGCGTACATGCACAACCGTGAGAAGGACCTGCTCCTTCAGGCCGCAAAGTCCGAGCCGGACGCCGATCTCCGCCGCGAAGCGATCATGTTTCTCGGTTCCATGCGGGCCGAGGCGGAGCTACTGCAACTCTATTCGACCGAGACCAATCCGGACCTCCGCCGCCACATCATCCGAGGGTTGATGGCATCTCAGTCGGCCAAGGGCCTGATCGAGATCGCGCGCAAGGAGACCAACCCTGAGTTGAAACGGGAAGCAGTCCAAATGCTATCAAACATGAAGTCGAAGGAAGCCACCGATTTCCTCATGGAGCTTTTGAACAAGTAGTTTGCGATTCCTCCCCGTCAGCACTGACAGGTCAGCGCCTGTCAGTGCCCCCACAAAATCCCGCGATTACCTTCTTGCGTTTCGGCCCGAACCATGATGTGATGAACGATCGATGGCGACACATCCGTCCTTGTCCCGCCCTGTCGGGGCCACCTCTGAGAAGCCGACCAAAGCCCGTTATTGGGTTGTTGTCTTCGCCGTAACCCTGGCAATTCTTTCCTATATAGATCGCGTCTGTATCTCCCAGGCTGCCCCCGTCATCTCGCGGGATCTCGGCCTCACCAGCACACAGATGGGCTATATTTTCTCGGCTTTCGCGGTAGCCTACGCGCTGTTCGAGATTCCCGGCGGCTGGATGGGTGATTGGATGGGTCCGCGCAAAGTCCTGATGCGCATTGTGATCTGGTGGTCGGCATTCACCGCCGCAACCGGATTCATGTGGAATTTCTCCAGCATGTACGTCGCGCGATTCATGTTTGGGGCCGGAGAAGCCGGTTGCTTCCCGAACCTGACCAAGGCCTTCACAGTTTGGCTTCCGCAGAATGAGCGCACACGCGCGCAAGGCATCATGTGGATGTTCGCCCGCTGGGGCGGGGCATTCACGCCTCCGCTCGTCATTCTGACCTTTCAGTGGGTTTCCTGGCGCTGGGCGTTCGTCATCTTCGGCGCTATCGGCATCATCTGGGCTGTCTTCTTTTATGCTTGGTTCCGTGACAACCCGAGTGAGCACAAGAGTGTCAATGCCGCCGAGCTTGCGCTTCTTAAAGGTAACGAGGATCTTGCCTCAGGCCATGGCAACGTGCCGTGGGGTAAGCTCATCCGTTCCCGCAGTATCTGGCTGCTCTGGGCGCAGTACTTCTGCCTTTCTTATCCTTGGTACTTCTACATCACCTGGTTGCCGACATTCCTGCGCGACCGTCATCCCGAACTTAGTGATTCCTATCGCGCGAGCCTTGCGATCCTGCCGCTGTTCTTCGGCGGACTTGGTTCGCTGGTCTGCGGATTCGCTTCGGCCCGTCTCGCTCAGGTAACAGGCAGCGTCAGCTTCGCCCGTCGCCTTGTAGCCTGCATCGGCTTCTTCGGCGCTGCAGGGATGATGTTCATGTCCACCACTTCTTCCGACGCCATCACGGTGATGGTCATGATGGGTCTCGCGAGCTTCTGTAACGATCTCATCATGCCCGGCGCCTGGTCCGCCTGCATGGACGTCGGTGGCAAATACGCCGGGACGGTATCCGGATCGATGAACATGATGGGCAATCTGGCAGGTTTCGTTGCGCCCGTCATCGGCGGCAAAATGCGCGATGCCGGACATGATTGGAATGTGTTCCTTTACACGATGGCTGCGGTCTACGTTCTAGGAGGCCTCTGCTGGCCCCTCATCGACCCCGTGACGCCAATCGATGAAAAGGAATCACACTAACTACGGCTTCATTCCGATAACCAGATTGAGGGCCTCCTCAGCCTCGGCGGCTCCAGCGGCGGCTTCTCGGGCTCAAAACCTGCATCCTTGAGGGTCGTCAACCACTCAGCGCGGCTGAGCCTCGATGTGGCGATCGTGTTCCACCGAGACACACCATCTTCGTCACGGAGTAGCTAGGTCGCTGTTTCTCACGCCGAACTCCGAGACCGTGTAGCATAGTCTCCTCTGGCTGAATCTGAAGGCTGGCCCGACAAGACGTGGAAGCCGGGGAATTCGAGTTAGTGCGGTTCGTCGCCGCATCGCTGCAGCCGTGAATCGAGAGGAACGACGACTTTGAAGACATTGTCCAAGCGATCTGGCGTCTGCCTCGGTGTTGTCGCCCTGCTGGCCCTAATAGCCACCACGGCTTGCACCGGTCGGAAAGAGGAGACGCCGCAGGCGACGAAGGCGGCAGCGCTCCCCTCCGCGGCCGACGCGCCCATCCCGGCCACGGCCTCACCGCTTGATGTGCTGCCGGAAGGCGTGCGGCGAGTGATGGATAAGCCGTTCACCGCCGACCTAGACGAGATGGTCAAGCGTCGCGTGATTCGTGTTGCGGTGACGTTCAACCGGACGCACTACTTCGTCGATCAAGGGCAGGAGCGTGGGATCACGTACGAAGCCCTGAAGTCGTTCGAGACCGATCTGAACACGGAATTGAAGACGGGCAACCTCAAGGTGAACGTCGTGATGGTGCCGATGTCGCGCGATCAGCTGTATCCCTCGCTCGCGAGCGGCAAGGTCGACATGGTCGCAGCCATGGTAACCGTCAGGCCCGAGCTGGAGAAACTCGTCGCCTTCTCCGAGCCGACGCGCACCAACGTGAGCCAGGTGGTGGTCACCGGACCGGGAGCACCGCCGATCGCGACGGTCGACGATCTGGCCGGTAAGGAGGTGTTC
This sequence comes from Bryobacteraceae bacterium, assembly GCA_963844855.1. Classification (GTDB taxonomy): domain Bacteria; phylum Acidobacteriota; class Terriglobia; order Bryobacterales; family Bryobacteraceae; genus DASQDN01. Next base: position 24,522 of record CAWJQP010000007.1, on the reverse strand, counting down.
GTCCGAAAAGGGAGCGCCTATCACGAGACCCTCACCGGCTTGAACGAGCAACTAAAAACCCGTGGCAAGCCGCCGGTGGTGATCGACGAGGCGCCCAACGCGCTCGAAGACGATGACATACTCGAGATGGTCAACGCCGGTCTGGCGCCGATCACGATCGTCGATAACTATCTGGCCGAATTCTGGAAACAGGTGTTCACGAAACTCAACGTGCACGGAGACGTCAGTGTTCGCTCCGGCGGTCAGCTTGGCTGTGGCATTTCGCAAGAACAATCCCCGGCTCCGAGAAGAGGTCAACAAGTGGATCCGGAAGCACGGAAAGGGCGACGGCTTCCGAAATACGGTCGAGCGGCGGTATCTCCAAAATGTCAAGTACGTGCAAAACGCCGCAGCCGAAGCCGAGCGTAAGAAGTTAGCGGCGGTGGTCGAGATCTTCAAGAAGTACGGGGGGCAGTACGACCTCGATTACATGCTGATGGCCGCGCAGGGGTACCAGGAATCGAGGCTGGACCAAACCGTCAAGAGCCAGGTCGGCGCGATCGGCGTGATGCAGGTCATGCCGCCAACGGGGAAGGAACTGAAGGTCGGCGACATCCAGCAGGTCGAGCCAAACATCCATGCGGGCGTGAAGTACATGCGGTTCATGATGGACCAGTATTTCAAAGATGAGCCCATGGACAATCTGAACAAGGGCCTGATGACGTTTGCCGCGTACAACGCCGGGCCAGGACGCCTGCGACAGCTCCGGCGCGAAACGGCGGAGCGGGGCCTTGATCCCAACGTGTGGTTCGGCAACGTCGAGCGCGTCGCCTCGGAGCGGATTGGGCGCGAAACCGTCACCTATGTTAGCAATATCTTCAAATACTACGTCTCGTACCGTCTGCTTAACGCTCAGCGGGACCGACGCGAAGCGGCGAAGGCTGCGGTTGGGAAGAGCAAGTGACAACGTCACGCCGGCCGGGCTGTCCGCCGTCGCTGCCAGGCCATATAGGGTAGGCCGGCGATTGCGCCGATTATCAGACAAAGCAGGATGGTGCCGCCGAAGCGCTCCTCCGGGAAATTCGCGGCCGCGATGGACAAGGCGATGGCTGGATGCCGGCAGGCGGTAGACAGGGCGAGTACCACGGAATGATCGGGATCGGGCCCGCCAAGCAAATGGCCAACGGCGAATCCGACTAGGACGAACGTGATGATGGCGATGAGCGTGCCATCGCCAATAACCTCCCACATTCCCGGCCCGACGAGGACGAGCAGCGCGAGAAGCCCCAGCGGTAACAGTACCTTCGCGATAAGAGCGAGCGGTTTCTCGATCGATCCAACCAGCCCAGGAATGAATGCTCGCACCGCCATGCCGGCGGCTAGCGGCAGCAGTATGGAGATGACGAGGACGCGTACGACCGCGCCGAAAGCCGTCTCCAAGTGTCGTCCGGTGACAACTTGTAGCGCCAGTATTTCGAGCGGCATCACCACAATCGCCGACAGGGCAAGAACGGCTATCAGACCGAGCGCGTAATGCTCCTGGTCACCACCCGTTTCGATCCCTTTCCGGGGCAATAGGGGAGGCGCAGGGGAAATGGCCAGTATGATCAGGGCCCTCTCAACTATCGGTCGAAAGTCAAATAGCAGCGCGAGCGACACTGCGACAACCGGCATCACCACGAACATCGCCAGCAGCGACCGCGCCAGCAGGCCGGGGCGGCGAATCAGATACAACAAATCGTGGGTTGTCGTTTTGAGGCCGAAGCCGAAGACCGTACATAGCACGCTCAGTTGTAAGGCGATTATGACGATTTGCTTCAGTTCCATGACACGCGCTTTCGTAGGTCCGCCCGATGGGTCCACCCGTCCGCGATCATTTTGTCCGAGGTGCGGTTGTTGACTTTCATGCCTCGAGCTTTCAACTCTGACGCGTCTGGTTGGGCTGCGGATTTTAATCTTTTCCATGCCGAGGTTCTCAAACGACGTCTCGAGCGAGCCCTGCCGGTTACTCGGAAAGAGCTTTCGTCGATGTGGTGACGTCTGCGCGCCAGTTCACTCTTGACATTCAGAAGTGCGCCGTTCGGCAGGGCAAAGTTGTGGACGGGATTGGCCCGATTCCTGCCTGAGCCATGACGCAGGTGTTCATCGGTCGACTGAGTGAGAGGGAGTTGCCGAAGGACCGTGTTGAATCGGCATCACTTCGATCCCAACGCAGGAAGTAGGTGGTTTCGCTGGCGGGCGCTGGAGATCGTTAGACGACCAATTGAAAGATATTTTGGCATCGAGTAGTATCGCTACTCGATCGATCAAGAGGATCCATGTAAAGTAATGTTGCGGCTCGGTCGCAACTCCTGTTCAGTAAACTGTCAGGAAGAGATGCGTTGCATTTTGGGCTGGATCTCCATTCTTGGCGCCGCTGCATTCGCCACGATCGCCCTGTTCGCCCAGATTCCGAAACCTGACGAGTTGACCGTCAACGTGCCCGCGACCTCCAACCCTTATCTGGCGGGACTGCCTGCCGGGACGAAAGCGCGCGAGGGTGACGAGGCGCCCCAACAAGCGCCAGTACTCGTTGAGCGCACGCTGTCGCACGCGGTTGCAGTTACGTTCACAGCCGTAGGCGCCATCCAGCACACGCCTGAATGCCCTCCGGATTGTTACGGTCCGAATGGCGCGGAAATCACACGCCATCGTGGTGGGGCAGAACATGGGATCTCAGATGTAGTCGCGCCTATGAACGCGTTGATCGGTGTGTTCCTGACCGACGACCGGCCGGACCGCAGCGACACACCGCGACCGCTCGATTATCGAGCGATCCGGCGTGATAACAAGAGCATTTCACCACAACTAAAGCAGGTGTTTTTTATCGGCGACGGAAGGACAAACAGCGGCGCTCCCCGCCGATACCTGGCGCCCGCAAAAGCAACAAGGCTGTATCTTGCCGTCATGGATGGCTATGAGTGGAATAACAACTCTGGTTCATTTACCGTAAACGTAGCGATTGAGCGGGATCGAGTTGACACCGATATCTTCACCGTCGATTCAACCATCACGTTTAGCAAGTGGCTTGTCTTCCGGATCGGGCGCATTGCACACCCGATCGGCCGACAGCGGAAGAGAAAAGTCCGGGCCAGTTCCACGTTATCCTGCCCGCCTCGTCAGAGTGGAGCATCAGTGTGCCAGACGCCGAAGGTACAGCCGCGATTCACGCTGCGAAAGGAACAGTGTGTCTGAGTTCTGATTTGTGTGTCGGACCTGAGGGTTACGGGGAAGCAGCGGGTCCGGGCTTCCTGGCGCAAGATAAGCCGGTTGGCGCACTGATTTCCACGGTCATCGATGGCCGCATGTATTTTTCGGTCAATCACCGAAAGGGAGAGCCGTTTCGCGACCACGAAGGATATTTTGAGTTCGACGTGAGTACTCGCTAGTCACAGAACACACCAACTTAGAGCTTCAGTCCGATAACCAGATTGAGGGCCTCCTCAGCCTCGGCCGCCTCGAGAGGCACGATCTCGGGCTCAAAACCGGCGTCCCTTAGGATCGCTGACCACTCGGCGCGGGCAAACAGGCCTTCGATATGGTGATCGTGTTCCACCGAAACAGTTCCATCCTCCTCACGCAGCAGATAGGCATAATCGGCGATGTACGTACTATCGGCCGGCTCCGGATCCCACACCCATTCGAGATAGCGCAACCCCCGACCATCCTCTCCGTCGTACCCGCCGTGGTCCGTACCCGGGCGAAACGTCTCACGAAAATAATCGGGAACGAACGCCGCCGCCCCACCGGGACGGCAATGCACAAAAGCCGTTTCGACAGCTCGACGCAAGTCGTCGGCACTCGTCATGTAACAGATCGCATCGTGAATAAAAACGCGATCGAACTGACGCTGAAGCCTGACAATTCGCATGTCGCCTTGGATGTGCTCGCATTCCGGATTCAATCGTCGGCTGACCTCGAGCATTCTCGGGGATCGATCGACCAAAGTCATCTCGAACCGCTTCTTTAAGTGGGAAGCGTTGTTCCCGCCACCACTCCCGAACTCAACCATCGAACGAGCCGGCTGAGTTCCCGCGGCGCCCAGATACTTTGCATACACAGCCGACTCCTCCACATACTCAGAAGGCGGCGACAGAAGCGGCCACCAATCGGCCAACGAATCATAAAGCTTCATCGCCGTATCTTAGCCCGACCAACATTCATTTAGTAGAGATGACCAAGCCTGCATATATGGTGTCGCCTCGTACGAGAAAAGATACGCCCGGACCCTTGGCTGGAAGACCTTTCAGCGTGCGAGACCAGGTGCGGCCATTGTCCTCGGACCGAAAAATACCGTCAGCCATCCCGGCGAGAACTAGCTTATCGCCCGACGCCATCTCCCACACCGGCGCCGCAGACTCGAAATCGCCGCTTGCTTTGATCCACTCGGAGGATTTCGGGTTCCCGCTCCAGTAGATACCACCGGGATTATGACCCACCGCGAGCGTACCAGCGGCGCCAGCAAGCGCCAGCGGTTTGACGTTCCCTGCTTTGGTCCAGCGCTGTTCGTTGTCGCTCCAGGCGTAAAGGCCTTTGTTGTACAACCCCGCGAAAATCGTGTTGTCAACAAATGCCATGGCAAAGATCTGGCTCAGCGGGGGGAGTCCTGCATTTTGCGCCAACCAGGTCATTCCTTGGTCTTGCGAAACTATTACGCCATCCGCGTCTGTACCTGCGTACAGTCGGCCTTGCGCGGCAAGAAGCGAACGAATGTTCTTAGATGCCAGGCTGATGACCGGAGTCCAATTCATCCCCTGGTCCTTCGAGGCGAGCAGACCGGTGCTCTGTGTCCCGGCATAAATGCTGTTACCTAAAGTCGCGAAACTAATCGTGCGAGCCGTGACGGACGTTTTCTCCCACATCCGGCCTTCGTCGCTCGACGAATAGATGCCCGCATCGGTACCTGCAAAGATCCTGTTTCTAGTTGCGCCGAAACTGTTAATCCGAGAATTTCCCGCCAGGTTGGCGCCGGCTTTGGTCCAGGTCATGCCGCGATCAACGCTCTTAAATATTGCGTGCTCTTGCGATAATGCGGCTTGCGAGAGAATGACTGCCAGTAATGCTGGAAGGATCATCAGAGTTCTCTTTATCAGACGCGGACCAGGGGTGAACGTCCCCACGTTCCTATACTCCCCCGCAGCACAAGGCTCCCTTGAAATCACGCCTTCACGAAACCCGGTCAGGAGGAAGCCTTCTATATCGGCGAGTTGGCTAAGCCTGAAGTTAGCATCGAGTTTAACTCCGAAGGTTGGGATGGCCTTTCGCAGAGGTTGCGCTCTGCGCGACGAAATTTTGAGCAGGACATAGAGCGCGGACATCCGAAAGCCTGGGCAGCCGGAGCTGGCGACTGCCCCTTCTTCCCGCAATCAGCCGATGCGCCACCAGCCTTGCCATTGTGCGTTAGCCACATTCCCGTCCCACGCGGCTGTGTGAAGCACGCCGTTCGGATCCATGGCGAAGACGTCCAGTTTGTCGGCGCCGCGTGAGGCGGCAGCCACAGCGGAGCCGCCGGCGATTTTGCCGTCACCGATGGTCCACCAACCCTTCCATTCATGGCCGGCCAGACCGACTTCCCACGCCGCAGTCCACACTCTACCGTCATTGCCTGCGACGAACACGTCCAGCTTGTCGGGATGCCGCGAGACGGGCGTAATCGGCAAGCCCGGGATGAACACTTCATCGCCGATACGCCACCAGCCGCTCCATTGACTGTTGTTCACGCCGCCCTCCCATGCCGCGGTGAACGCGCCCTGGTTGCTGCCCACGATGAACACATCCAGTTTGTTCGGGTGACGCGAGATGGCAGTCACATTTCCGCCCGGAGGCACGTGCGCGTCGAGAACGGTACGCCAGCCTTGCCATTGCTGGTTGGCAACGTTCACATCCCATGCAGCCGTATACACCTGCCCATCGCTCCCCACAACGAAGATGTCGAGCTTGCCCGCATCACGAGCCACAGCGCAGACGCGCGTACCCGAAGGAACCTTCAAGTCGCCGATGCGCCACCATCCACGCCACTCCTCATTAGCTTGTTGGCGATTCAAAGCTGCCGTGTAGACACCACCATCAGCGCCCACTGCGAAGACATCCAGCTTGTCGGGATGCCGTGAAACCCCTGTGATCGGCGCGTTGTCGGCCAGAGTCAGATTTGGAAGCTTCCGCCAGCCCTGCCACTGCGAGTTGTTCCCAAACTCTTCCCAAGCCCCCGTATAAGGAAGGCGATCGGTCCCGGTCGCGAAGATGTCAAGGTTTTGGTTGTCCCGCGACACAACCTCCGCACGCAGCCCAGAGCCGCCGATATCAGGCAACACTCTTCGCCAACGGTCCCAGTTGCGAGCATAGGTTCCGTTTTTCCAACGCGCGGTCCAGACCACTCCATCGACGTCCGTAGCAAACACGTCGAGGCTGCTCGACGTTTCTCGAGATCGCGCTCGTGGGACGCAGCGACTGCTGCTGAAACATCGGCGTCGGCGGTATGCGCAGCACTTGTCCCGCGGCAGGCACGCCGCGCGCCATGTTAATCCAACCCGTTCCATTCTTCATTTGGTAATCGCTGAAGGCGACCGGAAACGTCACCATCCCTGGCTCGTCCTTCGTGCGATCCGTCATCCCGAGATGCAAGTGATGGCAAACGTGACAGTTTTCCAACCCAGTCGAATAAACCACCGCGACCTTTTGTCCGTGTAGAGCGTCCTGCTGTTCGACAAGTTCCACGCCATTCTGCCCCAGGTGGATGTACTCACAGAACTCGCCGGATGCCTGCCGGATTACCGCGAGATTCGGTGTCTTCGTGCCGGATGGCTCGCTCTCCCGCACCCACGCCGCCTCTCCCCCCGCGGCGGCGAACACTGGAGCGTTGCCCGTGCCGTCCGGATACATATCCCCTAATTTCTTCTCGGCGTCTATGATGAAGTCCCACGTGAACGACGCATATCCCGAGTGATGGTCGGTCTCGTAGCTTTTCACGACTCGCCAGATATCGCCAATCGCGAACGGAAGATCCATCTCCTTTTGCTTCGTCGGTAGGAGGAACTTATTCTTGTCCGCATCGTTGGTCCCCAGAACATCAACCCCGATCGCCGGGCCCGTGAACTTCGTGAAGCGGTTAAGACGCGGGTGACTGGGATTGCCGGAGAATTGGTAGCCGGCGAGCAGACCGCTCTCGTTTCCGGTAAGGTTGAAGCGCTTCGTCGCGTCCTCGAAAACTTCTGCCTGTGACAAAGCACGCGTATAAACAGCCGCCGAATGGATCAAACCGAAGAACTGCGCATCGTGGCTATTCACTTTGGCGCCGCTCGTCCGCCTGCCGAATCGTAGTGTTCCTTTGGGTAACTCGGGATCGCTTCTCTTCACGATCAGCGGCGTCCCAACCGGTTGCCCGTTGAGGTACATGGTGAAGGCGCGTGCGTCCAGTCCGGCCGTAGCCACCACCGCGAGGTGATACCACTGGCCCGCGACGAGAGACACGGCATAGCTTCGAGATTCGCCGCCTACCGCGAGGTAGAGCTGCGTCTTTCCTTTGCCCTCGTCGTAGTTAAAATAGCCCTGTCCCGCGACATACGTGCCGTCACCCTTCTCGCCCATCACCGGTCCCTCGTACGCGAGGGGGTATTGCGGCATGAAGAAGCCGCTCAGCGTATGGGCTCCCTCGAAAAACTCGGAAAAGTTCAAGTCCGTATCGACATATCCTTTCCAACTCAAACCGACTGCCATAATGAATCTCCTTCTTTCTTAATTGCGGCAGCACGCCGGCTGGGCGATTTATCTGTCCGCACGAAAGATTCGCGCAGGAAGTGCTGGATTGGGCGACGGGAAGCGGGCTACCAGGGCGATACGTAGCGGGGTGTAACGCGCACGTAAGGAAACAGAACCATATGTATCGACACGAACAGCGGTCCTGAGTTATTTTAGTTCAGTCACCATTTAATGGCTTCTCTCAACCCAAATAACCCTTTAGGTCTGCTCCAGAACCTGGAACGTCGCTTGCATAATTTGACCGAGCAGATCGATACGTTTCGCATGATGGCGCCCCCGGATCTAGGCTTACTGGAATCAGCCGAAGAGAACCTTCAGTTGGCGATTGATGCTTTCCTGGACGGTGAGCTGGATATAGTTGAGACGCTCATTGGCATGGCAACACTCGACCTACGGTCTGCCTGATGCGCTTTTTCCCTGTTTCGCGAAAACCTTTGCAATTTTCCGCCCAACGGAGAACGTATCCGCGTAGGATATGTTCGACGTCACAGATACAACAATGCCGTGGTCGGGAAACGTCATGAGAGATGCCACCATCCCGCCCAACGTGTCTCCATCGTGCCCGACCATATGCGTTTGCTTACCTGCCAGCTCAACCGTCTCCAGGTCCCAGCCGAGCCCGTAACCGGTCTCCTCGCCCGAGGCCAGTCGCTGTGACGTCTGAAGCAATTGGATAGTAGGGCGCTGCAGCAGCTTGCCGTCGTTGATCGCCATTCCAAAGCGCACAAGATCGGACGGAGTGGACAGGAATACGCTCGATCCCGCGTAGCAGGAATAGTCGAGGTCGCGCATCAAGTGCAGGCCGTAGTGGGGATCCGCTGCGAACCTCGGGAAGTAGAAAGTCGCCACATGAGGTATCGGCGCCTTTGCGGACCCCATCAGCAATCGTGTCGTTCATGCCCAGCGGCTCAAAGATCTTCTCTCGCATGAACATCAGGAACGGCTTGTCTGCGGCGGCTTCGACGGCTGCGCTCAATAGAATCCAGCCATAGCTCGAATAGCGGTACTGCGTCCCCGGTTCGAATAAAAGCGAATGGTCTGCAAAATACTGCAGCGCTTCGACTGGTCGCCCGCAGCGCTTATCAAAAAGCGGCCCCTCGTCACCGCCGTCGGTAATGACACCGGCGAGATGTCCCATCAACTCGCGTACTGTCACGGGCCACTGTTTCTTCGGGAATGCAGGCACATACGTCTGAATCTCGTCGTCGAGCTTCAACCGGCCTTCCTCCAGCAGCCGGCCGACCGCGGCCGAAGTGAGCACGGTGGAGGCAGTGCCAATCCTGAACCGCGTTTCGGGCGCGATGGGCGTCCGTTTCTCCAGATCCGCCCAGCCGAAGCCTTCCGCCCACACGATATCGTCACCGATGCCGACCGCTACCGATAGTCCCGTTACGTTCTGCTCGCTAAGAGCGACACGGACGACCTGCCGTCCCTGTTCCGTTGCGTCGGTCCAGTTTGTCAACGGCGCCGAACGAGTCATGGATGGCACGTCCTGCGGGTCCGGGTGCAGCGTCGTCGCAGTGGTTTTCATATACATCCAAAGCCCGGGAATCGCCACAATAAACAGCCCCACCACCACGAATATCCGCGCCAGCCAGTTACTCGTCCGATTCCTTACCAAATTCCCTCCGCGAACAGTTTGTGTCGCAATATACTTTGCATTGTAAAGTCTATTGCTTCTCGAAGGGCAACAAAAAAAATCGCCATACTCATGGCTTGCTCTAACCAACAAACCCCGTGCCGTAGACCGGACGTAACAAATAACACAAACTCGAGGAGTTAATTGATGAAGTCTTCGAAGAACAATCACTTTCCCCTTAATGTCGATCGCAACCATCTACCGCAACCGGAATGGGATTTTCCGAACGCGCACATCGAGATGTACGCGACTGAATCGACTCCGGACTTCCCGCCAGTCAGGGAGGCGCCGAAGAACGCGCCCAATATCTTGCTCGTGTTGCTCGACGATGTCGGCTTCGGTTGGCCGAGCGTGAACGGCGGCCTCGTGCGAATGCCGACCGCCGAGCGTCTCGCCAAGAACGGACTCTTCTACAATCAGTTCCACACCACCGCTCTCTGCTCGCCGACACGCGCGGCGCTTCTGACGGGACGGAATCACCACTCGGTCGCTACCGGCGTAATTCAGGAGATGGCTACCGGATACCCGGGGTATTGCGGCATCATTCCCAAAGGCTGCGCCACGTTTGCCGAGCTGCTGAAGCATGCTGGATACACGTCCGCCTGGTTCGGCAAGAACCACAATGTGCCTGACAATCTCACCAGCCCGGCGGGACCGTTTGACAACTGGCCCACCAGCCAGGGATTCGACTATTTTTACGGATTCATCTCAGGAGAAACAGATCAGTTTTATCCATCGCTCTTGCGCAATACCACTCCAGTCGAGCCCCCGAAACGTCCCGAGGAGGGCTACCAACTCAGCCGCGATCTCGCCGACGAGTGCATCGGCTGGATTCGCAAACAGAAGGCAATTGCGCCTGAGCGGCCATTCCTGGCGTACTTTTCCGCGGGCGCTGCGCATGCTCCGCACCAGCCTCCTCTCGACTGGCGGGGCCGAAATGAAGGACGGTTCAACATGGGCTGGGACAAGTACCGAACCATGGTCCATAAGAACCAGGTGGACAAGGGCATCATCCCGCCGGGCACCAAGCTGACAAAACGGCCCGAGCAGATACCCTCGTGGGATAGCCAACCGGCAGAGCACCGGAAACTGTTCGCTCGTCAGGCGGAAAATTACGCCGACTTCCTGGAGCACGTTGACTATGAAGCCGGCCGCGTAGTTGACGCTATACAAGAACTGGGTGAACTCGACAATACGTTGATCATCTACATCATCGGGGACAACGGCTCCAGCGCCGAGGGCTCCCTCGTGGGCACGCCCAACGAGCTTATGAGTCTCAACGGACGCCAGCCATCGATCGAGGAGGCCATCGGCTTCATGGATAAGTGGGGTCTTCCCGGCACGTCGCCGCACTATGCCGTGGGCTGGGCATTGGCCGGCGATACACCGTTCCAGTGGACAAAGCAGATTGCGTCTCACTTCGGCGGCACACGGAACAGCATGATTGTCTCCTGGCCCGCCGTCATTAAGGACAAGGGCAAGATCCGAGCGCAATTCCACCACGTTATTGATGTGATGCCGACGCTGATGGAGGTCGTTGGTATCCGCGAACCGAAGGAAGTCAACGGCTACGTCCAGCGCCCGATCGAAGGCACGAGCTTTGCGTACACTTTCGCGAAAGAGAACGCTAAGGCGCCCAGCACCCGAACCCAACAGTATTTCGAGATGTTCGGCAACCGCGCAATGTACAGCGATGGTTGGATTGCATCGTGCCGCCACGGCCGGCTCCCCTGGGAGACCTCTGGGTCGTCCTCATTCGACGAGGATGAGTGGGAGTTATACAACATCGCCGAAGACTTCAGCCAGTCGGTGAATCTGGCGAAGAAGCAGCCTGAGCGGCTACGGCGCCTGCAGGATCTGTTCATGGCGGATGCCGCGAAGTACGACGTCCTGCCACTCGATGATCGTTTTGCCGAACGTCTAGACGTGACTCTCCGCCCGAGCTTCTTTTACGGACGCGACAAAGTCACCTTCTATCCCGGCATGGTGCGCCTGCCGGAAGGTAGCGGTCCGAAGCTGGTCGGCGTTCCCTTCACGCTAACGGCGCCGGTAGTGATTCCGAAAGACGGAGCCGAGGGCGTCATCTTTGCCCTGGGTGGCGATGCAGCGGGATGGTCGCTGTTCCTGTGGGAAGGGAAGGTTCGCTTCCATTACAATTTCTTCGGAATCCGCCGGTATGATGTGACCGATACGAAGCCGCTGAAAGCCGGAAAGCACACGATCGAACTCAAATTCACACCGGACAGTCCGAAGCCGGGCGCGCCCGCATCGGTCGTGCTCTCGGTCGACGGCAAGAAAGTCGCTTCAGGGCGCATTGACGAGCAGGTGCCGATGCGCTGCGGCACTGAGACCATGGATGTCGGCATGGACTGTGTGTCGCCGGTGTGTCACGACTACGAGAAGAAGGGATTGTTCCCCTTCACCGGGACAATCGAATCCGTTACGTTCAAGTTCGCCAAAGCTAAGCAACCGACCGGTATGGAGCGGTTGGAACTCGCGACCAAGATGGATTGAGACGTAGCAAATCTCAAGCAGATATCCCTGACAGTATAAGTCTCTCGTCTAACTTCTGGAATGCTTTCGACTTTGCGCCCTCCCGACAGCCGATGTGCTAACCGCGAGGATCGCAACCACCACGAACTTCCTGTTACGTCTTTCTGGATAGATTCTACATGCTGCAGATCCGCCGCGGTTATTCTGACGAAAGCGTTAACCTCATCCAAATCATCGACCAGAAGCGCATCATCAGAAGGGCATCAATGCCCAGTCGAGATCCACTATGATATTGTTTGCGACATCCTAAGCGTTCACTACCGACCGGAATCGGATTCAGGAAGTCTTTCCTGGGAACGCCCGTATCGAGTTTGGAGACCACCCACACAACCTGTAATTTTGCACACTGGCCATAACTTCCTGACCCTGTCGTCAAATGCCACAACTGCCTTCATGCTGTCAATCCCAACAGAGCGTTTAAGTTTTGGGGCCAAACGGTGTTCGAACTCGCGATGTCCAGCTTTAGAATTCGGCAAGGGCGATGATCGATGCGCGTTTGGGCAAGGAGCACAGACCTGCGAACGCAAACCAAATGGAGGTGGAGGTGGCCAAACGGCGCCTCCCTCGGCGGCAGCATACTCAATCAGATAACCCCCGAGCGGACGCGGGAACGTCGTCTTCATCAATCAGGGGCGCAGGGTCGAGGTCGGACAGCGCTTCGAGTTCGAGGCTGGAGAATCCGGTGAGAGAGAGATCGAAGTCCTCGTCCCGAAGCGCCTCGAGTTCGAGACAAAGCAGATCTTCATTCCAGGAGGCGTTCTCGGCGAGTTTGTTATCGGCTGTTGGCACCGGTTTAAAACAGTGTCGATTTCACCGGTTTTGACGCTGTTTAGTCCACCGGTTTTGACGTTGGCAGACACAGGTGCGCAGACCGTCGAGGACGAAGTCGCAACAGCCATCGAATCGGGTTCGGAATCGAGCAGAGGCTTAGCGCATGCCATTGCCTCCCGCGCCGTCAGCAGAAACAGGAATAGTGGAAAGCCGCTCGTGCTTGGTGTCCAGCCTGACCGATTCGATCACCAGGTAGAGTGTATCGGCGCTGTTGACTTTGCCCGCCACGCAGTAGGGCCGATTGGGCGCGAGATGAAGGCGTTTGGTGAAGTCATACAGCCGATAAACGCGCTGGGTGTCGCGGTCCAGCATGATGAACACCGCGCAGGAAGGGTATTCCGTCCGCGAGAGCAGGAACAGATGATTGGCGCTGAAGTTGAACATGGGCAGGCAGACAGAAGGAGCGGGAGTTGGAACCTCCCGCTCGCCTCGGCAGCGCCGTTGTGGGGTTAGCCGGCGGACTCCTCCGGCCGGGTTATCATCACAGCGCGGCGCATGATCGGAGCCGGCCTACTCGGCCGGCGGATCGGGATTCTTGTTGGCTTTGCGCAGGCTATCGCCGCCGAGCAGGAAGATCTCGGAGTTCTCGACGAGCCGGTCAGCGATGGCGGTGGCGATGGTCGTATTGAAGAGGATGTTGCCCCAGTCGGAGAACGGTGTGTTGGTCGTAATGATAGTCGACCGTTTCTGGCTGTGACGGGTCGAGATCACCTGATAAAAGAGGTTAGAGGTCTGCTGATCGAGGGCGAGATAGCCCAGCTCATCGCAGACGAGGAGTGTAGGCTCGGTGTAGGTTTTGAGCTTTCGAACCAGAGAGTGATCGACCTGCGAGGCGAGTAGGTGATTGAGCATGTCCATGGCAGTGGTGAACAGGACGCCGCTGATTCGCCTTGACAGGCGCGCCAGCCGATCAGTTTCGCGCAGGAATGTTTTGCCAACGCCAGGATTGCCGATCAGCACGATGTTGGTTCCTTTGATAAGGAAAGAGAGATCGAGCAGACGCAGGAGTCGAGGCTTGGCCTGCATGCGGCTCTTGTGATGATGAAACTGAAAGGCGTCGATGCTAGGCTGGGCCTGCAGGCGCGAGAATCGGAAGCGCCGCTCAATCGCGCGTTGTGAGCGAGCTTCCAGTTCCATGTCGGCGAGCCACTCCAGTGTGGCCGCCGCACTGAGATTCTTTGCGGCGGCTTCAGTCAGTGTCGCCTCTAGTTGGCGGCTCATGGTGGACAGACTCAGTTGATTCAGCTTCTGTTCGAGGGGTGTCATCGGATTCCTTTCCGGGATTGAGGATGAAGGCGTCATATTCCAGCAGAGACAACGGATCGGTGGCGAGTTCGTTAAGCAGCGGATCACGCAGAACAAGCGGTGGCTGCGGTCGGCGCGGAGATTGCTGCTGGCGCAGGATATTGGCGACGTAGTCAGCGCCGAAAGCGCGTGCTGCGGAAGCTTTGTCGATGGCATTGGCCACTGCTTCGGGTCCATACTGGCGGATGAGTTCTAGCAGTTCAGATCAGTTGCCGTGACAGAGCGCGGTCGGTATCGGCGATGTCGCGCAGATACGCTTCCACCATCGCCTTGGAACAGAGGCCATCAAGAAACAGGAACAAGCGTTCCTGCGCCCGCGACCGCCGGGCGGCGGGACGCAGATCAGCCAGTTCCGCTTCGAAACGATCGGCGCCGAAGGTTTGGCCACGCCGCCACGAGCGGGCGTAGCTGACGATCTCGTTTACGCGATCGTAAAATAGTGACGGAACTGGAATCGGCCTTGACGATCAGACGGCGGCCCACATAGCGGTGGGGAACACAATAGCGATTGCCGTCGAACTGCACACGGAGATCCTTGTGCACGAGCAACTCGACCTGATCGCGGTAATCGTAAGGAATGACAGGCAGTGGTTTCAACGCGGCAGGTTGAAAGCGATCCATGGGCCGCTGCCGGGTTTCCCGATGCTGCCGTTGGTTGGCGACTTCTGACAGCCACTGGCGAGCTTGGCGATTCACGTCATGCAGGTCGGTGAACGCGCGGAGCGGCCAGAAGTTCTGACGCGTATACCCGATGGCCCGCTCGACTTTGCCTTTTTCCCAACATGCTGCCAGATTGCAGGCACGCGGATAGAAGCCATACTCGCGCGCAAAGGCGAGAAAACGCGGTAGAAAACGGACCAGCCTGCCATCGTGCTCGGCCACTGCAGTGGCCAAATTGTCATAGGCAACTTTCTCGTGCGACGCCACCCAACGCAATGAACGCGTGCATGTGACAGCGGGCAAAAGTTTCAAAGCTCTGGCTGTGAGTGAACTCCAGGTAGAGCATGCGGCTGTGAGCTTCGACCAGGGCAAACGCGTAGAGTTTACGTTTGTCTCCGGAGTAGTCGAGCACGCCGAAGTGCCGCCAATCGACTTCGAAACGCTCGCCAGGCGAGGGTTCCATGCGGACAAAAGCCCGACTCCGCTTGGCCTGTGGGCGGACCTTTTGCAAGTAATCGCACAGGATAGTGGACCCGCCGGTATAGCCGAGCGGCCGTAGCCGTTGTTGAATCACTGCGCCGGTTACGGTGGCATCCTTTTCGAGCCATTCGACAATAGTGGCTTTGAAAGCGTCCAGTTTGCTGGTCCGTGGCCGCTGGGAAGGACCTTGCGCCGGCGCATCGAGATATTTGCGGATCGTGTGCCAGCCCATGCGGAGATGGCGTTCGATCTTGCGGATCGGCCAGTGCTCGGACCAATACACACGATGCAGGTCATTGATCTGTTCAGTCGAGAGCATGACGCGATTTCCTTTTATCCAGCGGAAACCGAATCCATGCCAGAACGTTGTTGTTGGCAAGATTCACGCTGGGGCTTCGGCGAGGCGGAAGTACTTCGAGAACCCAGACTTGCGCTGCAACTGGGTTGTTGTTGGCAAGAAACTCCAGGCCGGCGCCAACCAACCAGATCTGTGTAGCGGAATGCTTTAGATCGAAAGCTAAGTTGTTGTTGGCAAGATCGCGAAGCTTCCGCTTCTGATCCCGGATTCGCTGCAGTTGGCGGTTACGTTCGACGAGGGCAGGATTGCTCTCCCGGCACCGCTGCCAATACTCCGGGTTCCGGGCCCGCCATTTCCGGGAGCTATCCTGACAGACCTGCCGGTATTCTGGGTCAGAGGTGATCTTTCGGCGACGGCTATCGGAGCGCCGGCACCGCTGGCAGTCCGATTCGCTGCAGACTGATTGACCGGGCTGAAACTTGGATGGCTGGAAGACCCGCTCACAATAGCGACACCGCCGTTCGACCATACCGGCGTTTGTCGCACTAATGAATCAGGTGAAGAATTTTAGAAACTGTTATAGCGTGCGTACCGCGTCCCCGCCGATGGCCAACAACAAAACCGGTGGAAACGCAGCCGTTTTATTCCGGTGCTGACAATCGGCCAGGATACAAGCCCGTTTTTGTACTTCGGACAGATGATTAAGGACTATAACGGGGACATGGGGAAGGGAAAGGGAATGTGCGGCTTGGAATCGTGCGTGGCCGGCCACGATGCCCGACGCTGAATCGACCAGGATCGGGTTGGTGAAGCCACACTCCTGAATACTGGCGGCGATCTGAAATATCTGCTCAGGAGAATGCTGAGGGGAATTGTTGGCATAAGGAACGAGTCGGTCTAGTGACCACAGCTCGATGGATTCAGCATGAAAATGTATTCATGCCAGTCCTAATCGAAGATTTTCAGCGACTCATTGGTGGGCGATCATTTGGACTCGTTTGGCCCCATTTTGATCGATTCGAGGCGGCTTGTGAGGAAGGCGTGAAAATCCTCGAGTAAACGTGCGATGACCAGTTCCTCACACACTCCAAGCTTCGCGGGAACCGCGAAGTCGAATAAAAACGGCGCTTCTATAGCTGAGTTCGAGCGAGTTGAGAAGGAGAGCGCGAAAGCTTACCAAGCCTTTCGTGGCGTATCGGCGATATGCCGGTAGGCGAACGCAGCCTGACGACGGAGTCAGCAGCTGAAAAAGAGTCGGAGCTTGTGCGCACGATACTCAACGCAATTTCGTCGGATCCACCGTGCGCGCACGTGGGACAACGAACAGGATCGACAACGAAGAAGCCGGCTGAAGGAGGAACGGGAGAAGCTACGAGCGGCAGCTTCAGCAGAACAAGATCGCCGCGCGAGCGTTGATGGCGCCTCTGCTCGCGCTCGCCAAAAGAATACAGAACAATGCGACACGTATGCAAAGGTTTTCACCGCAGAGTTGACAAAGCTTGTCGCGTTGGTTGCACGTGCTCTACCTGCAATTCATTCATGGAAACGAGCGACAGGTCGCTGCTCCCGCGAAGGATTGATCCAAAAAGAACAGCCATTAAAAATCACGAGGGCTGAGTTCACGTGGGTGCGATCCCGGTGTACCTGTGGGCACCCGTGGGACATGCACGTCCAGGAGCCATTGTCAGAGGTATCGATTGCTCCGATCACCCGTTGCAAGGTGGCAGAATTTGGATGTACGAAATGATCGATGAGGAGGACAACGACTGACAGGGAACGGTCCGCAAACACTACTCTTGCATCAACATCTCTCGCTTCAACTGACCCACATACAACGCTAAAAAGCGATGTACTTTCGTTCTAGTCTTGATCTACTATCGGCCGGCGCTGGATCTCTGAGAAACTGTCGCTACTAATATTACTGGGGAGCCAATTCCTTTCAATAGCTTACCTACGGTTCCGGTTGAAGATCCCGAAAAAGAAAGTACAGAGGCGACCATTATTCTTGCGTACATTTCTCACGCGCACAACTACAACGTTTCATAAACTTCGACCTTCGACGAACGTCTCCGGCGCGCGGTTAACTGAAACCCACATATCATCGCCAAATGGCCACTATGGCACACGCAGCTTGTCTCCAGCATTTGCAACGCCGCCTCCTGATCGTCGAAATGAGCGCGCCCGCCGCATTTTCGAGAAGCCTTCTCACGTCTCACTCGCAGCGTCCTCTTTGGTTAACTAATTAAACTAAACCATCGATTCTTACACGGGTACGTCTGAGTATCCCTACTTAATTCCTCTGTGATTCCGGACCCGTTGCCCTGACCGGGCCGCTTTCGTAGGCGTTAAGGGTGGGCAATGTAGTCCATGCGGCCGCCGTCTACGGTCAAGGTTTGCGCCGTAATGAAGCTCGAATGGGGCGAGGCGAGAAACGCAACAGCGTGTGCAATGTCATCCGGCCTGCCGACGCGGGAGACCATCGTGACTCCGATAATCTTTTCGATCAGGTTCTCGAGTCCCGCGGCCATGTCTGTGAGGATGAAGCCCGGGGCTACGGCGTTAACGGTAATTGCGAACGGGCCGAGGTCCATCGCAAAGCGACGCGTGAGAAGAATCACGGCTGATTTAGTGGCGGCATAGAAGGTCGTGCCTGGCAGACTCGTACCGTACGCGGCAATTGACGTCAGGTTAACAATCCGGCCGAAGCGGCGTTGTTTCATTGACTCCGCGACCATCCGAGTCGTGTTGATGATTCCGCCCACATTGATCCGTCGCATCTCCTCAAACTTGGCTTGGTCGTACTGGTCGAGATCGGCGCGGTGGAGAATGGCGGCGTTATTCACCAATATGTCTATCGGGCCAAGCTCGGCGGATATGGAGGCGACCATCGCTTGCACCTCATCAGCGTTCGAAACGTCGCACCGGCACGTGATGGCTCTTCCACCGGAGTTTCGAATCTCGGATGCGAGCAACTCAGCTTCGTCGCGGCGCCGCGCATAATTGATTGCGACGGAAGCTCCGTCTTGAGACAAGCGATATGCGATCGCACGTCCCAAACCGCGCGAGGCGCCTGTCACAAGGGCAGTCTTGCCGGAGAGAACCATTAGTTTGCGTCGGCGGTCGCCGCTCCTTGGTCCACACTTAATTCATCTTCAGAAATTTTGTGGACGCTCTTGGGATTGAACGTTTGCCGGGTCTGGTGGCGCAGAGCCACTTCGATCCTGCCACCACGCAAAACGAAGAACTGGAGCAGATACCCACCGCCCTCCATTTCCTGTAACTGGTATTGCTCTGGCGAGAGATTGCCCGTCCATACCCCAAAGTTTCGCGAAAACTCGGGAGCAGAGAGAACTTCTGCCGGAAGCGCCATTATGAGGGTTCCCGGATTCTGGCCGAGAAGGACAGGTATGCGATGGTATACCGCGCTCATTTGCCGAATCATCCGCTCGGCAACACCGATCCCGTCGGGCTGGGCCGAATCAGGTGGTGCGATTCCGAAGGTGATGTGATGGATAAACGGATTTCCGTAGCCCTGCTCGAACATACGTGCGCAAGCTGCATCGTCAACGGGATGAACCACCGCGATATGCTCCGGCCAACCTTGCTCTCGCAGAAGTGAATGACGAGGAAGAGAAGCAGCGACATTGATGTAATCGCAACCATCGACAGGTGAGGGATAACAGCGGTTGTCGGCGCCGGCAACATATCCGAGCCGCTTCAAAGGTCCGTTGAGAAGGCGCGGTGGGTCGGTGAACATCGCGAAGTGATCGGGATTGGCCTTCAGATGGATACCGCCTTCCGCCAGTTTCGAGCCGATCTCTCGAGCTTCCGCCAAGCGCTCGTCGGCATTTTTGACGGAAACTCTCAGTTTCTGTTCGAAGTCGTCGGGGAGTCGAAAGCTGTTCGCCATCAGACTATTCTCTTACGTAGGAAATTGAGTATCCAGTTCCAGTTGTAACCCACAACGTGTCAGTGTTCACCAGTCACTTGCGTCAAGCTGCTGCCGCCAACGCCAGCGGCTTCCTTCTGGTCCCTTATCAAGAACGCCTCGGCTCCGGAGTGCACGCCTCCGACGAGGAAGAGGATAGCTACGCGCGCATAGATCACTACATTTATGCGTCCGCCTACTGTAGGGCCTGTAAAAAATTCACCCTAACGATCTAGAACATTTCTATTCTTAAATGTTCTAGATTCGGGGTAGGCTAGAGATATGGGTGATCCCGTAGGCAAGCCGAAGTATTTACTGGTCGACCGGTCACAAACCGCTTACTGCCACTGGACTATGAGTGCTTAGTTCCGGCAGATCATCCGGCCCGTGGAATCTGGAAACTGCTGGAAGGCATCGATCTGACGGCTTTTGATTGCGAGGCGCGAAGCTTCCAAGGCCAAGCTGGACGTCCACGCATCTGCCCTCATCTGCTGGCCAGTGTGTGGATCTACGGGTATCGAATCGGAGTTCCCTCGGCGCGTGCGCTGGAACGGATGATGAGTTGGGAACCGGGGCTGCGTTGGCTGTGCGCCGATCAAGAGGTGAATTATCACACGCTGTCGGATTTTCGAATCCGGGAAAAGAGCCAACTCGACACGCTGCTAGCGAAAGTGCTGACAGCGTTGCAGCAGGCCGGCTTGGTTGACTTGAAGCTGGTCACGCAAGACGGGACCAAGATCCGCGCGCGAGCCGGAAAGCAATCGATGCGCCGGCGGGGCGGGATAGAGCGCGAACTTCAGGCGGCGCGGAACTATATCGACGAGATGGATCGCCACGCCACAGAGAACGAGGCGTTGGATGAACGGCATCGGGCGGCGCAAGCACGGACCGCCAGCGAGCGGCTGGAACGGCTGGAAGCGTGCCTGAAGGAACTGGAGGCTCGCGAGCAGCGAACGCCAGCCAAGAAGCGGGATCGGATTCGCGTCAGCACGAGTGAAACCGAAGCGCCGAAGATGAAGCATGCGGATGGCTCGTATGCGCCCAGCCGGAATGTGCAATTCAGCACGGATGCCAAAGCGGGTGTGATCGTGGCCGTGAGCGTAACCACGGATGCCAATGATATCCAGCAAGCCGAGCCGGCCATTGCCGGAATCGAAGCCAATTGCGGCGAGAAACCCAAGTGCCTGTTGGCTGACAATGGCTATGCGAGCCGCGCCAATGTGGAAGCCTTAACCCAGAGCCAAGTCGAGTTCATCGCGCCGTGGAAAGACGAGCAGTCCCGGCAGGCTGGCGCTGCGGCGTCGAACGGGATGGATTCAGCCTTTGCCGCGTCGGTGTTTGTGTGGGATGCGGAGCAGAAGGTATTTATGTGTCCGGCAGGCAAGCAGTTGAAACAAACCGGGCAAGGCAAGCGGCATGGCCAGAACTGCGAGATCTATACGGTGGCTGCGGAAGATTGCGATGGATGTGCCGATAAGCGGCAATGCTGGGGAAAAGCAGGGAGAGCCCGGCAACTCCGACGGCGCATTGAGAGTAAGGCAATGCAGACCTACTTGGAACGTATGCGGGATCCCAGGACACAAGAGATCTACAAGCGGCGAAGCCAGGTAGCTGAGACACCGCACATGCGGATCAAAGAGAACTGGAAGTGGCGAAGATTTTCAGTGCGCGGGTTGGCCAAATCAGCCAAGGAAGCGATCTGGGTAGCGCTCGCCTATAACGTTCAGGTGTGGACCAGATGGTGCTGGACAGGCAAGGCCGCAACCGCTGCATAAGTCCGGAAAACTCGTCCAAAATTCCCTGACGCTTCGCTATTGAGCCGGAAGTTTTCATTTGCCCATGGGACGGCTCCCCAGCCGCGCCTTTACCGGTCGACTTCGCCCCACTCTTCCGGCAACCTCGCTGGAAATCACCATCACGATCGGCCGGTCCCCCGCCACGATCAAAAGGATTCTTTCGCAGGCCCTGTGCAGAGCGGATTTCCCTTCATTGGAGGTCCAGCAGCTTCACCGGAACCGGGTGACGAAACAATCTGTTCGTACTCCACAATGCGAAGAGCGATCTTTGTCTCGGTGTCCCTCATGCGCAACTGATGGCGCAACAGTTGAAATGTAATTCTGCCAGGACGACCAGGAATGGCGTCTCGTAGCCAAATGAAATTGCGTGGAGACCAAAGGTGGTGATCGAAGATTCGACCTCGTTTCACCACCGCGACGGCCTACAACTCGCACAAATACTTATCGGTTACGACTGAAACGGGAAGTCTCATGTGCGTGTCACCAGGCCATTGCTCATGCAGACGCCATGCGCCTGCAGTGAGTGTTGGGCCGATTCGGCCGCAATTGTTTGAGTTTGGCACCGAATGCCGCTAGCTTTTCTCATCGAAGAATGATCTTGAAGTGGAGCGACGAGCAGCATTTCTTCATTGACTGAAAGAACTCGCCGGACCCATAATCTCTTTTACCCACATGGCGACGGTAACGCTTACTACTCGGGGAGCTTTTCGCAAATCAGATATGCGCGAAGCCAACGAGAGACTTCTGCTGAATATCATCCTGCAGAACCCGGAGATCTCCCGCTCCGATGTCGCTCGTATGACGGGCTTTTCTCCGAGTTCGATCACTCTCATCGTCAACCGGATGATTCGGCGCGGCTGGGTCCGCGAAGAGCGCGGCAACGGTGGCGCTGGCTTGGGTCGGCGCCCGGGCGCGCTCCGGCTGAAGCCGCAGGCAATGGTAGCGGTGGCAGTGGAGATTGTCCCCCCCTACGCACGTTTGGTGACTGCCGACTTGAACGGTGAGTTCCTGAGCAGTCGGACCGTAAACTGGCACCCCAATCCCAAATTGCTTCTCACCAGGGTGAACACTGCGCTTCGCAGCCTCACCGAAAAGATATCCCGCTCGCGATCACTGCTGGGTGTCGGGGTTAGTCTGCCCGGCACGATCGATAGCGCTTCGGGCACTGTTTATGCCGCGGAGAATCTCGGTTGGTACGATGTCGAGGCTGGACAAATCCTCTCCGACCGGATCGCGACCCCGTTTTATTTCGAAAACAACGCGCGGCTGGCAGCGCTTTCGGAAAGATGGTTCCGTGGCGCAGGTAACCCGCCAATGGATCAGTTCGTGTTCGTGACCATGAGGGACGGCCTCGGCACGGGCGTAATCATCGACGGCAAGTTACTGCAAGGCGCTTCCGGCCAGGCGTGCGAATTCGGACACACGATACTTTATCCCGAAGGTCGGCTCTGCGCGTGCGGCAATACCGGCTGCTGGGAGGAATATGCCTCCGATCGGGCGCTCGAACGCGACTATGCGGAACGCCAACCAGACACCGCCTTGAAGATTTCGGCGGAAGAGATCGTTACCCGGGCACGCAGTGGGGATGCCCTGGCAATGGAATGTCTTCGCTCAGCAGCGACCTTCTCGGCAATGGGCTTCGTCAATGTCCATCACGTTCTCAATCCCGAAACTATCGTGGTCGGCGATTATCTTGGCTCAGCGTGGGATCTGATTCAGGACGTTGTCTGGGATGTACTGCACAAACGTCTTCGTAATCTTTATTTGAAGAAACTGCGAATCGTGACCGCCCGCCATGGAGCGGATTCGGCGCTGATGGGCGCTGTGGCGCTCGTACTCTCCCATTTTTTCACGCGTTTTGATGCGAAGGCAGAGTTAAAACATCATTGACAGAGGCCGGTAAGCAATTACACTGACTGAAATAATTCGGCGAAGCACTGCTTCCCAAGGAGTCCCGCTATGAGATTTTCCCTGTCACTTGCGACCGGGTGGATTGTCGCCGTCGCTCTTGTTGCCTCCCTGCCGCTCTATGCCCAGTCGACACAAAGCAGCTTTCTTGGCACGGTTACTGACTCAACCGGAGCCCCGGTCGCGAACGCGGCCGTAACAGTTCGCAACGAAGGTACAAACTTCAGCCGAGAGTTTAAGACGGATGAAAACGGAGACTATCGGGTCTCTGGCCTGGAGGCCGGCTTCTATCGGGTAGCAGTCGCTGTTACAGGATTCAAGGCCTACAGTCAGACGGGTATCGACCTGGCCAGCGCACAGATCAAACGTATCGACGTCAAGCTGGAAGTAGGCGACGTCGCTACGACCGTCACGGTGGAAGGTGGCACATCGCAGGTTGAAACCGAGACGGCCACGTTGTCGAATCTCAAAACCGCGCGCGACTTCGCGCAACTGCCGCTGAGCGTGTTCGGACGCGGCTGGGCGAACATCACCAATGTCACCGCCGGCATTCAAAGCACCAGCGGCTTTGAAGTGAACGGCGCTCGTGACACAGCGAATAACTTTACCGCCGATGGCATCTCAGTGAACGACATGATCAGCAGCCGTAACACGGCGAATGGTTTCTCCGGAGACATCGAGACCTTTCAGGAGATCAAGATCCTGACCGCGAATACGTCCGCCGAATATGCACAGGTGGCGCAGTTCGCCGCCGTGAGTAAGTCGGGATCAAATACGCCACACGGATCCTTGTACTGGGGCAACTTCAACAGCAAGTTCTCGTCGCGTAGTTGGGCGGACCGCCAACCGGTGTCATTCACCAACCACAACATGTTCGCCGTGAATGGCGGCGGGCCTGTCTACATCCCCGGTGTCTATGACGGGCGCGATAAGACGTTCTTCTTCGCCTCCTATAGCGGCGCGCGCTACCGCGTGGGCAACCGCATCTTCACGATCGTTCCCACTCCCGCAATGCGCGGCGGAGATTTTTCCGCCCTTGCGGGCCAGATCAACCTGGTGGACCCGCTGAACGGCGGCGCGCCCTTCCCCGGCAATCGGATCCCGGCGAATCGCATCAGTCCCGTTCCCAAAAGCTCCAGGATTTATCTTCCCCGACCGAATCAACCCGGCCAGGGCGCTCTGCAAATGGCAAACAACTTCTACGCCGATCCCGGAGGCGCTTACAACTCCAATGTGTACTCATTTCGCGGCGACCACAAGATCAGCGCGAACAACCTGCTCTTTGTGCGAGTCGGTCTGACCATGACGAACGGGGACACTTACCTTGGACCTCTGAAAGACGGATACGGTT
>CAWJQP010000006.1:0-24060 GCA_963844855.1 Bryobacteraceae bacterium | reverse complement strand
TGGCCTGGAGGCCGGCTTCTATCGGGTAGCAGTCGCTGTTACAGGATTCAAGGCCTACAGTCAGACACGTATCGATCTGGCCAGCGATCAGACCAAGCGCGTCGACCTCAAGCTCGAAGTAGGCGAAGTCGCTACCACCGTAACGGTGGAAGGCGGCGCACTCAGGTTGAAACCGAAACTGCCACGCTGTCGAATCTCAAAACCGCGCGCGACTTCGGGCAACTGCCGCTGAGTGTCTTCGGACGAGGCTGGGCCAACATCACCAATGTCACCGCCGGCATCCAGAGCACCAGCGGTTTCGAGGTGAACGGCGCCCGCGATACAGCGAACAACTTTACTGCCGATGGAATCTCAGTGAACGACATGATTAACAGCCGCAACACCGCGAACGGATTCTCCGGCGACATCGAGACCTTTCAGGAGATCAAGATTCTGACCGCGAACACCTCGGCCGAATATGCGCAGGTGGCGCAGTTGCGGCCGTGAGCAAGCCGGGAACCAATACGTCTCACGGCAACTGTACTGGGGGAATTTCAACAGCAATTTCTCTGCCCGCGCATGGGCGGACAGCCAACCGCCGTCGTTCACCAACCACAACATGTTCGCCGTCAATGGCGGCGGTCCTGTCTCTATCCCGAAGTCTATGACGGCCGCGACAAGACTTTCTTCTTCGTCTCCTACAGCGGCGCGCGCTACCGTGTGGGCAATCGCATCTTCACTATCGTTCCCACTCCGGCAATGCGCAGCGGAGATTTTCCTCCCTTCCCGGGCAGATCAACCTTGTGGATCCGCTGAACGGCGGGCAGCCCTTCCCCGACAACACATCCCGGCGAATCGCATCAGCCCCGTCTCCCAAGAGCTCCAGGATCTTATCTCCCCCGACCCGAATCAGCCGGGACAGGGCGCTCTTGCGGATGGCAAACAACTTCTATGCCGATCCCGGAGGCGCTTACGATTCCAATGTCTACTCGTTTCGCGGCGACCACAAATCAGCGCGAAAAACCTCCTATTTGTGCGAGTCGGTCTGACGATGACGAACGGAGACACCTACCTCGGGCCTGAAAGACGGATATGGTTCTGCCAGTGTGCTGAGCAATATTCCCGGACGCAGCGTCGTGGTCTCCGATACGCATACGTTCAGTCCGACGCTGGTCAACGAAGTGAAGCTCGGCTTCAACCGGACCTACAGCGAATCGAAGGATTACAACTTTGGTGTCGATGTGCAGTCCCAGCTCGGAATTCAGGGGATCGACAATCCAGACAATGATCCCGCCATCAGCGAGCATGCCGCAGTTCCTGTTCAACGGCGCCGATTCCGTTCGCCGCCAGCACGGGACGCAATCAAGCCTACACCGCTCAGAACACATACCAGATCATCGACAACGTCTCTGGTTTAAAAGCCGCCACAATATCAAATTCGGCGTCGACATCCGGCGCCTGCAAGTGAACAATCAGAATAAGCCTCTGTCGATTCGCGGATCGTACACCTTTGACGACCGCTTGACCGGCCTCAGCTTACGCCAACTTTCTGCTCGGCTGGCCTGGCCTCGCAACGCGGGGAATTGCCCGCCCGAATGCCTATCCACGCAGCACATACTCGGGCTTCTACAGGCAGGACGACTTTAAGTTGCATCCGCGCGTGACACTCAATTTCGGCCTGCGTTACGAATATCAGACTCCGTGGGTTGAAAAGTTCGATCGCATGTTTACATTTGAGCCGTCAACCGGAAGTATGGTCACCGCAGGCATCCACGATTCCCACCGATCTTGTTCCGCAAGTCGCCGCGACTCTGCCGATTCGCACGGCGGCCAGGCGCGGGTCTGCCGGTGCGGAGCCTGATGTTCACGGACAAGAACAACTTCAGCCCGCGTCTCGGTCTTGCCTTCCGCCCTTTCGGCGACGCGAACTACTGTGATTCGCGCCGGCTACGGACTGTTCTCTCAGTTTTGGCCAGGTTTGCTTGCGCTGAACGCCACTGGAGGTCCATGGCAATCGACCGAATCGTTCATCCTCGAAAACGCGAACACTCCCTCGATCCAGTTCCCCACGCCTTTTGCAGCCACTTCTGCCTTTGCCGGCGTGCAGACGATCAGTGGACTGAGCGCGCGGTTCCCGAACGAGCGCACCCATCAGTGGAATCTTTCCGTCGGACGCCAGATTCTTGGAATGGCCGTC
Organism: Bryobacteraceae bacterium; assembly: GCA_963844855.1. GTDB lineage: Bacteria > Acidobacteriota > Terriglobia > Bryobacterales > Bryobacteraceae > DASQDN01. The sequence goes on along the minus strand of CAWJQP010000006.1, from coordinate 21,884 downwards.
GACATCGGCTATGTCGGAACTCGGTCGCTGAATATTCCGTACAGCGAAGATCTCAATTTTCTGCGGCCCAGCACGCATTCCGTTCAGCGCGGCGCGCCGCCCCTATCCTGATTCAACACCGCCAGCCTGTTCAAACCGGCGGATCGGCGACCTATCACGGCTTACGGCCCAAGCCGACCGCCGTATGTCCCGCGGCCTATGGTTCAACGTCAACTACACGTCGCCAAAGGTCTCACCGATACAGCGCTCGGTCTTACACCGCCGGCATTCAGCAGAATCAATACGCGCGCTACCTCGAACGTGCCGACGATCCTGCATTGCGCAGGCAGCAACTCCGCTTCAGCTACGTGTTCGATATTCCATTCGGACGCGGCAAACATTTCGGCACGGATATGTCCCGACCGCTTGACTTCATGTGATCGGCGGGTGGCAATTCGCCGGCATTACGACCATGCTCTCAGGAGCGCGTCTCAGCCCCGCTTATACAAACGCCGACCCCGCGTTCACCAACCAGTTCGGCGGACGCCCGGACCGGATCGGCAACGGCAACTTCGATTCGGGTGAGATGCGGATTCATCAAGAGCCGGCATGCCGATCTTCGATCGAAGCGCGTTCGTCGCTTCCGGCGACAGGACGGGGCTTCTATGGGAATTCCGCGCGGTCCATCCTCACCGGCCCAGGGCAGGCCATCTGGAACATCGGTCTTCACAAGAACTGGAAGCTTGCGAATGAGCGGGCAGCGTTCCAGTTCCGGTGGGAAATGTTCAATGCTTTCAACCGCCCGAACTTCAACAACCCTCCACGAACATTCAAGCCGGCGACTTCGGTCTGGTGACCACGGCGGGTGCCGGCCGCTCCATGCTGTTTGGAGCTTCGGCTCGATTTCTAAACATGGATTTCTGGCATGCATGTTCTGCTTATCCTCATCGTTACGGCGGCGCTCTGGGGACAATCGGCGCCCGATACGGCCCGCCGTCATACCGCTGCGGAACGGTATGCGCTGTTTCAGCAGAACCTGAAACTCAGGGCTGCTGCGATCACCCGCGATCAGTTTCGCGGAGTCAACAACCTTGAGGACTGGAAGAGGCGGCGTCCGGAAGTGCGCCGCCAACTCCTCGACATGCTCGGTCTCGATCCGATGCCGCCGAGGACACCTCTGAATGCGCGCCTTACCGGCGGATTCGAACGCCCGGGGTATCGGGTCGAGAACATCGTATTTGAGAGCCGCCCAAGCTTTACGTCACCGGCAACCTCTACCTTCCAACCACGAAGCCGGGAATAAAGTCGCCGCCGGTCATTTATGTTTCGGGGCACTCTCCCGGCCCGGCCGGAGCGAAGGCGGACTACCAGCATCACGGCATCTGGTTCGCCAGGAACGGCTTTGTCGCATTCGTACTCGATACGATCGAGTTCGGCGAGATTCCGGGCATTCATCACGGAATTCATAATCTTGGCATGTGGCACTGGTTGTCGCTCGGATACACACCATCGGGTGTCGAGGTTTGGAATGCGATTCGGGCACTCGACTATCTGGAGACGCGCCCGGAAGTAGACGCCTCTCAGCAGGCATGACGGGCCGTTCCGGAGGCGGCGCGATTACGTGGTTCACCGCCGCCGTCGATGACCGTTTCAAGGCCGCAGCCCCGGTCCACGCGACATGGGCCCTCGGGCCGCAGGTCGCAGCAGACTCCGTACGTGAAAACTGCGACTGTATCTATTTCTGGAATACGTACCAAATCGATCTCCCGCTGGCGGGGGCCTTGATCGCTCCACGTCCGTTGAACATCGTCAATGCGAGCAAGGATGTTATGTTTCCGTCGGATGGATACGAAGCCGTTTACCAGTGCCTGCGTCCCGTCTACGAATGGTATGGCGCGCCGGAGAAGTTAGCCGAGTTCGCGCAGCCGACGGGCCACGTCGACACGCCGCCTTATCGCAAGGCCGCGAACGAGTGGCTGAATCTGTGGCTGCGGAACGACAAAACTCCGTTCGACGAAAGCGGCATCGCGAAAGAAGACGTTGCACGCATCACAGTGCTCGACCGCACTCCCTCTGATGCGATGAACGAAGGAATTCACCGCCGTTTCATTCCGACCCATAAGCCGGAAACGTGGGAGACTCTCGCCGCATGGAACCAGCGACGTCAGAAGCTGGTCACGGATCTCCGCGAGAAAGTATTCCGCGCGGCGCCGGAAGGAAAGGTCCCATTCGCTGCCTGGAAAGGCAAGTACGACATGTGGACCAGCCGCTACGCGGACTCCTTCAATGTCGAGTTCACGACGGAAGAGAGCGTGCGTGTACATGGTCAACTGTTTATTCCACGCAATGGGAAGACGAAGCATCCCGCGTTGATCTACGTGAAAGGTTCCGCGGATATCATCTATCCGGTAGATTTCGACCTGCTTCTCTCCGCGTTCTCCACGCACGTCGTTCTTGTGCTGCATCCGCGCGCGATCGACTATCCGATGGACAACGCGCGCGCATCTGTGACGAGGATGACGGCAGCCCTGCTCGGCGGGACGATCGAGTCCATGCAGGTATGGGATATTCAACGCTCAGTCGATTATCTAATCGAACACGAGAAGCTGAGCCTGAGTGGAATCTCCATACTCGGGCGCAAGCATATGGGAGCGCTCGCGCTGCACGCCGCTGCTTTGGACGACCGGATCACCCGCGTAATCCTCGAGGATGTTCCATCGTCGCACTGGCAGGGACCACCGCTGCTGAACGTGCTCCGCGTGACTGACCTTCCGGAGGTAGCAGGTATGATGGCGCCGCGCGAGATCGTGTCGCTTACGCCGCTACCGGAGTCCTTCCGGTACACATCCTCGATCTACCGTTTGCATGGCGAGGCGATTCGCGAGGCGAGCGCTCTCGGCGAAGCGTTGCAGGTCTGGAAGCACTAAGTAGACATCGGCATTAATGCGGGTCTCTGATCTGAGTCACCATGATGGAATTGCAGAAGAGCCAAGACAGCGTCACGCGCCTGGGATGGGCGAAGCACTGTGATATCGCGTTGCAGGTTGATTTGGGTCAGGTGAGATCAGGGTCATGTCCCAGGCGACCTGTGACCAAGCAGTTGCATGACTCCGTCAAAGCTCACGCCGGCCATCAGCATTCTGTCGCGTAGGTGTGTCGACTATGCCACATCGGCTACGACGCACACCATTTGCAGTGCGCCCGCAGCGCTCGGCACGTACATAGTATGCGCACGGAATTTAGAAAGGTCAAAACTGCTGATGAGATCGGCAGCTTAGTAGCTTTCGACCGTAAGGTATTTAGTGCTGTCGATCGATTTTCAGCGGAGTATTGGAGGCGGGTTCAGAGTTATTGGATGCTCATCGACGATGTAAAGATCGGTTGCTGCGCGTTTGAGAAACACGTCGACTTTCAGCAAGATCAAAGAGCCGATGGGCTGAACCCGCGATTAGTCGGCTCGCTGTATATCGCGACCACTGGGATCCTGCCACGTTTCCAGGCTGCGGATTCGGTCGATGCTGAAGTGCTGGCAGATCGCGTATGCTTGGCAAAACAAATTCAACCGGATTGTGACGAACACGCGCAAGCGGAATAAACCGATGATTCACCTCAACCGGAGATTCGATTTTGAGGCGATTCGCGTCACACCCAACTACTATTCGCAACCCGCAGACTCCACCGTGGTGATGGAACTCCGTATCAACCGCAGGTAGCAGAAGTTACTTTACCCGACCAGTTTCGAATGAACCTTCCTGCTTCCAGCAAAAGGCCCGCCGCAGTTGTGGCCAAACTGTACAGTTTTAGCGATCGGAAAACGACTTACGGTTCCGATCTATGCCTCAGTTTACAACGCCGATCACGGCTGCATGAATATTGTCCGCAAGGCCTAAGGTATTACACCGCCTTCCACCTCTCACAAATCTACTTCTTAGTTATCTGCTAACAGCCCAAATATGCTGCCAATTTCAGCGCCGACCAGCCACGACTAACGAGTCAGCCCGAACCATGACGCACACAATGCAACTCCGCTGATGTCAATGGTTTCGGCATTTCTCACAGGGACAAATGTACCAGCATCCGCAGCCAATCTTGCGGATGCTCAAGAGACTCACTACCGCGCGTTATTTCCCTTGACCCACTTCTCTGGTACTAGGTAAACTGAAGTACTAGTTTTTCAGCGCAATATCGGGCTCACTTGTGAGAGGCACTCTGCGCGACAGTTGTGCAGTATGACCTTTTTGCGGCGGCAGATGCAAGAACTACGTTTGCGCGGCGCACGGTTGTCGACTGATCAGTTCTTCGTGGTTAGCTCTTTACTCGTCTAGCACGCCTTGCTTACTTATACAACGCTCACATGTCTTTTCATCCTGCTGATTTAGAAAGAGCCTCGGGAAACGCTCGCCCTGGCCGCCGAAGAATTTGTGTTCCTTTTCCTGGACGTACCCACATCACTTTCGGCGAGTTAAATAGCGAAATGAAACTTACAAAGATAGCCGGTGTACTTGTGCTTTGCAGCTGCAGCTTCGCAATGCAAGCGCAAAATCTTGGACTACAAATCCCAACGCCCCCCGCTGGTAATCTCTCCACATCAGTCGCGGGAACTGTACCGACACCAGCACATGGGTCGGGCGCTATAACCCTCGTCGGTACCGTGCAAACGTATGCGGGTAACGGGCCGGCCAATCTCGTCAGCAATGCCATCCCCTTCCACCCAGGAGTACTGCTGAACTCCCGCAACGTGCGGGTTCTCGATGATACGGCTGAGGTGCCGCTCGGCACACAAGTACTTGCGACGTGGCCGCAGGATGGCTCCGTGCGGTCGCTCCTGGTCCAGTTCACTGCGCCTGTGGCAAAGAACTACACAATCGAGATCGGTCGTTCGCGAACGACAGCGGACACGGCGATGCTGCCGGTGACATGGGATCTGCCGCAGCGGATTCTCACGCTGCCGGCGGCCTATCTGAGCGAGTCGCTGATCTTCTGGGAACAGAAGCCGTTGGGCCAATCGGGCTTCCCAGCTTGGGATACGAACCAGACGAGCTTTTACTCGCTGATCGAAACAGTTGGAACTTCACCGTGTGTGGGCGATGACCAATACTACGATGCGATCACGACGACGTATCAGTTGTACGCACGTACGGGCGATCTGAAGTACTTGGTCAATGCACGTCGTTGGGCGCTCCATCATCGCCGTGATCAGATCTATCTGAGTGGTACGAATATCGGTCACCCTCAGTGCTCGGGCGGATACCTCAACAACAGTCGTTATACATTCCCGCAAGGGCTTGTACAGGACTATTTCATGTTTGGCGACGAGGAGGCAAGACGTGTCTCAGGTGTTATCGTCGACAACTTCTATATGAATTCCAATTGGGATTGGTGGTGGTACAAGGCTCCAAATTCGCGCGGGTTCTGGACGGAACAGGAGGCGGCATTTGCGCTTATCGGCATCATGGCCCACTACGAAGCCACGAACGACGTCAAGTACTTAGAATTTGCCCGCGCCAAGGTTGCAAGTCTTCACCGCATGCAGATGGAAAACGGACGCAGGGCTTGGGTTCATAATCTGTACGACCACGATCCAGCGGAAGGTTGCTCGACGACGGACTCGGGCAGTTCTCCGTGGATGTCGGGGCTGCTGTTGGAAGGTGTGATCAAGTATCACAAATTGACGGGAGATGCGATTGCGCGTGAATCTCGTCCTGATGGCAGTAGATGATATTCGGGCGCGCTACGTTGCAACGGGCTTGTATGCCAACCGGTCGTTCATCTACCTCGGCTGTTCGTTTTCCCGGGACGGCACGCCGGATCTCGACAATCTGATTGCACACGCATTCGGGTACGCGTACCGATTGACGGGAAATGTGGATTCTAAGGAGTTTGGAACGGCAATCTTCAACACCTCGGTCGCGGATGGCCTCAGCAGCACGCATAGGCAGTATGACCAGCAGTTCCGGTCGAGTGGCCACTTCGTCGCATACGTGGCAGCGACCGATACGCCGCCGTCCGGCGATACAACAGAGCCGACGCTGGGCGTGCCATCTTCCCGGACGGAAGACACGGCAATGCCGCTTACGGGGTCGCTGAATGCTCTGACGCTGCCGAACGAAACGAATGCCAGCGCAATCCTCGCTGGAGCCTGCGCGGTGTCCAGCACCGGTGGGGCGCCGAAAACGAGTGTCCCAGTTCTAACCACGACCCTGAAGGAGCGCTGGCACGAGGCGTGGCTTGCCTCACCCGCCGTGGCGGATCTCGACGGCGACGGACTAAATGAGATCATCATCCCTCGCGGTAACCGGGTGGTGGTGTGGAGACCGGATGGAAGCATCAAGTGGGGAGTGGATGCGGGCACGGGACGAATCTGGGCCTCTCCGGTAGTGGCGAACTTCATCGGTGATGCCAAGTTGGAGGTGGTGGTGGCCGCCCGATCCCAGATCTACATGTTCACCGCAGACGGACGCCTGGCTCCGGGCTTTCCTGTGACCTGGCGCGATGAAATTCGCAGCGTCGCGGCGGGAGACCTGAACGGCGACGGCAAGCCAGAGATAGTCGCCGTGACCACCAACGCACTCGCGGCCAACGGCCAGCGAGATATCATCCTGGCCATCTCGGCGAACGGCACGAAGCTGCCTGGCTGGCCGCCCAACACCACTGGGACTGCCGGCTGCGACGACAAATGCTATGTCACCGGCGGCTACGATCAGAACGTCGCAATCGGTCCCATCGACGGCGACACCAGGATGGACGTCTTCGTCGGGCAAGACAATGCCTATATGTCCTGGCATCACGGCACTGGGGTTGCATTCCCCGCGAGTCCAGTCTTTCCGAGCCGCAAGACTGTCCTGGGGCTCCGGTTCTTCCTTGACTACTCGCTGGCGAAGCAGGGTTGGTCCCCTAACCAGACGGTGGATCTGCAGGCGCACATGACCAACACCGCGCCGGCCATTGCGGACATCGACGGCAACGGTATTAACGAGCTTGTATTCGTCTCGTCGGTACAGAACGCCGCGCAGACAAACCGGCTAAAAGGCGTCGCGCTCTGGGCGGTCAATAAAGACGGCACTCGCCCCGCCGCCTGGCAGGCGCCCTTTCACGTGCCAACGTACCTATCTGGATTGAAGGATCTCGGCGCGACGAACATCGTGGCTGCGACCAACCAGGTGTCGATTGCGGATTTCAGTGCCACCATCCCGGGCCTGGATATGGTCTTTGCCGGGTTCGATGGAAGGATCCACCTGGTTGGCGCGGACCGGCGTGAGCGCTGGAGCTACCAGTACACTACCCGCACAGACGTGCTCACCGGGGGCGTCGCAATCGCGGACCTATCTGGCGACGGCATCCCCGAGGTGGTTTTCACCAGTTATTCGACCGCGGTGGGCGTCTCGCACCTGTTCATCCTGAACTCGACCGGAGCTCTGCAAGCTAAGGTGCCGCTGCCCGGCCGCGGTGCCATGCCGGTACCCACCATCGCCGATGTCAACCGGGATGGGACGCTGGACATCGTGGTGAGCCTCAAGAACGGCGAAGACGGCGTCCGAAGTGCGCTCGTGTACCGGGTTCCCGGCTCGTCGACCAACTGCCTGCCATGGCCGACAGGGCGGGGCAATTACCTGCGCAACGGCTACTTCAAGAGGTAGAGGTTGATGACAGGGAGGCAGCGCAGGGCGAGGGTCAGGAGTGCGGCAGTAAATCCGGGAGTTGGCCGAGACGCCAGAATGTGTTCCTGATGTCGTGCAGTAGGTCGTGCAAGATCGGACCTCCAAATCGGATACTGCGAGAAAGCGCGACCGAAGTTTGCAAAATTTTATGAGGGCCTTCTTCTGGGTGCGGGGATGCCGGAGAACATTGATCGATCCGGAGAAAAGTTGGGTTAGAGGACCACGCCACAAGGCGACTCGAACGAAGCCTAACGGCAGACGCCGCGCGTGAGGCGTTAGTTGGTTGGGCAATATTGTTTTTGAGTATTGTCGGGTCACAAAGAGGTCCCTGGGACCCAGCTTCGAAAGATGATGTCGAGGAACCTGGCCGCGCAGATTATTTCACATTACTGTGTGGGTCGGGGTTAATCTGCGTCACAACCTCAACAATCCCGACTCTATCTCCCAGACTATTCGAAACAGACGCAAGCACGGAGACGAACCCCGGCTTCACCGTCACAATCTCCCGCTTTCCTGTGGCCAGCACACGCTTCATTTCTGCCGGCATTGGCTGATGAAGATCACCCCATTTCCAAAACTGGCTGATCTCGTTGGCGTTTCGAATCAGAATCTGGACCCGGTCCTTTCCTACCGGCATCCATAGATTCACATCGGTGGGTCGTGTGCCAAGCTTTCCGAGCCGTATCAGGACTTTCTTCGCCTGAATATATGCATCGTGGTTGACATCGAAGTTGTCGCTGGCGGCCCACTTATCCCGAGGATCCTCTTTCAGCAACGACTCGGCTGCTCTGGCTGTGAGAATGCGCTCGCAGACATCCCCGTCCATCATCACTGAAGCGACGCGCGCGATCTGATCGAGTTCGCGAGTCAGATCGGAGACGTCCGCAGTATATACGTTCAACGCCAGTAGAAGCGCCGAGACAAGTCCGAATACCTTGATCATCTATCTCCATCGGCACGTCAGCCGCGTGGGAGCGTCCCTGTCTTCCAAGATTCCGCGATTGAGAATCTAAAGCTTCGGAGCACTGTATACAGCTTCCTCCCACGCCCTTGTCTTCAACCGGCCGATGAGTTCGCGCGCGCGCCTGACGGCGTCATCAGCGGAGATAGCGGGGGTAGTCGGGACACTAGGTTTAAGCAAAAACTCAGAATTGGCAGATACTACGCGATCACCCCGCAGGTGAACCAACATCTCTCCGCCGGTTACTGGAACTCCTCGGTGAAGTTGCTGGAAGCGAACTTGTTCCAGGCCTACTTCATCGCGTGGAATCTCTTGTTTGACTGCTACATCCGCCGCGCTTGACAGTCCAAATGCTGGCGCGTTCGCAGCAAGAAACGCTAGTGCCCGTTCTCGCGGTGGAGCGGACGCCGGTACGCCCGTAATCACGCCTTTACCCTGAACCGTCGCCCACGTACTTTGAATTCCTGATGTTACACGCGGCTGCACAACGAGCTCGTCATCACCGCCGCCTTGTGCGACGACATCGACCAGTAGCGTGTCGGACTGCACTCGCTGGAGCAGTCCACGAAACGCTGCCGAGATGCGGAGGCGAACCTGAGCGGGGGCAGGCTCTGTGAACGTCATCCGCAGAGTGTAAATTCTGTCGCCTGCTGTCGCATCGCCCTGCAGACCGTCGTCGCGCAGAACGCCCAGTACCGCGAGCGTGCGCCCCGTAGGATCGACCCGTATCAGGTTCGCACTGCCGTCGACGAACGCGGCGTCCGCGATCGTGCAGGTAATAACCACTTCAGCAGGCACGCCAGCGGTAAGCGATCTGGGATTAACGTTTGCGGGTCCTATTGTCGCGGCGACAGAACTGCCTGGCAGGCACAGAATGATCAGAGGAACAATCTTTCCGAATATCTTCCGTGACCAAAAACAGCAGAGAAGAGCACCGCACAGCAGCAGACCGGTACCCGGCTCGGGCACTTCGGTCGCGAAGAGATTGTCGGCAGTGAACGAGGCGCCGAGATCGTTGCCGGCGATAAGTACACGGACGATTCCCGGCGCCGCGACACGCAACTGCTCGTTCGGCGCGCTTCCGGGTACGCCTCCCAAGCCGGTGTTCACGCTCCAGGTCGATATCGTTGTGTCCAGCAACAGATCGCCCACGCCGTACGCGGCAATGGTCACCGGCTCAATATATGTAAATGCACCGCCGAACTCGACGACCGGCTGAGAAAACCACATGGTCATCGGGCCGCCGATGTCGGCGATGACCTTGGACCAGATGCCGGCGGGAAATCGAACTCATTCAGCGACAAACCTGCTGTCAATACCACGGCATTCGCGAACGTGACGCCGGGCAGTTGAGCGGATAAGGTGGTCCCATCGTCGAGGGCCTCGAAATCGAACGTCAGCGTCGCCGCCGAGAGATGCGCACATGTCGACACGAGCAAAACTGTAGTCAGGGCACGCATAGAAGGCTTCCTTTCGCAAATCTGCAAACATACCGCGCCCGCGAAGTCTCGCTGGTCGATCGACATCGACTCGCACAGAGGCTCGGCGAGGGCACGCGCGGCGCGACTCCCCGCCTCGTCTTAACGTTCTCGGTCAATCGGTGCCATTTCTCCGCGGTCGATAGAACAAGATGGCCCCAGCACTGTACTTCTTGAGGTGGTCAAAAGAAAAGGATCGAACTGGTAATCTGCATTACACCGCAATAGGTGGCATAGCGCACCAATCGGGACCTGATTCAGGTCGTCCCACCTCGCTCCCGGTGAGAAGAAATTGAACGTCGGACACGTCCTCACGCCCGGCTTCCAGTGCACGCGCGACCGCGGGCGGGTTTCCGGTGCGCAAAACGCGACGTCGCCGTCCTGCGAAACTCACAGAGTTCGCCGATTATCTGTGGACGCGATGCCACGCAGGGTGCCACAAGGCCAGCCGCCTCCATCATGAGTTCCGCCAGATCGCGCTTACGACATCTGGGAAGACCTTCAAGCGGAACCAAGCTGCTGATGAGACGGATCCAGGGACGGACTCCCCAATCGAGATGCCAGGCTTGATCCGCGTCGCTGCCGTTCTCGCCGGATCGCGCTTTTCGGCGCAATCGAGCTTGCCGTTGCTGTCTGCCGGCAGCTCAAAGAGTGTCCACCGGCCGGGGGTTCGCAGGGCATTCCGGAGCAACGAATGTCAGCTGGCAATTGGAGTACAAACGGAGTACACGGAAGTAACAGAAGCGGTCAGGATGTCGCAAACTATTGAAAGAGCATGGAGCGGGAGATGGGATTCGAACCCACGACGTCCAGCTTGGGAAATGGCTTGTAGTTTGAAAATAAAGAACATCAGCGTCTATGGTGTCAATGTAAGGCGATAGAAAACACCCTGTTTTCAACATCCTGCTTCAAGCGCTCCGTTAATGGAGCAGTTTTGGAGCAAACAATGTCATCTGAGAACACCAACAAAGAGACGAGCGACGTCACCGCCGCTAACATCCAACCAACAATCGATGCACTGAGAGTCGACCACGGCGAAGGCTATGGACGGATCTTCTTTACCCGTGTTTACCATGAGCGACTGTTTGAAGCTCTTCGGCGGAACCCAGAGATCTCCAGCTTTTCCGAACTGAAACAGGCCTTGCGCGACGTGACCGAGCAAGGGGGGAGAAGCCGTATGACACAAGAAGTATCCCCCGAAATTCAGGCAGCAGCCGAAGCCTTACGAAAGCAAATCAGTCTTACCGAAACTGAGATAGCCCCGATGAAAGAGATCATCGACGCGAAGGAGAACCTCATTCGCGAGTGGCGAGGCATGCTTCACACGCTTCTTCCCGGCTCCGAGCCGGACCCGTTCGACTTTCCTTCCTTTTAGCGTACGCTGGCCGTCCACCCTTCACCAAGATGGGCGGCTTTGACAACTGCGAAGTGCAAAAGCCCAAGACGTTTCAACAATGGAGACTATCAATGAATCAGCTAGACTTCCCCGAAGTTCAAGCAGCGACCGCCGCCATGCAGCAGCGGATCACGCTGACCGAGTCCGAAATTGCTCACCTAAAAGAGAGCATCACCGAGAAGAAGAAGTTCGTTAAGGGTTTGAAGAAGGCAATCGCCGCCGTCAATCCCAAACCGGCTGGGCCACGGAAAGTATCAGCAGCCTAGTGGGGCAACTCTGGGGAGTCAGCTCTACCTGGAAATCTGCGATGCGAAAGTCGTTACCAAACAGTCTCGTTACCGTCACCTGACGAGCGCTGGCAATAGAGGTTCAGAGAGATAGAGGAGGTGGCCAAATGCCCTCTCCTCCTCTCTGCGCTGCGATCGGCTTTTCTGCCCTTTATTACCTCTATAGAGGCACACGGCCTAGACGACTCCCCTCTTCTTTGCAGCTCGAAGCACTGCTTTCTCAAAGGACTGTCCAAGGGCACCGGGAAAGTTCTTAGCCGTTACCGATCCCCAAGCCCCTCTCCTCGGAACATCAGCCAGCTCCAATTCATCCATCGCGGAATGGAGAAGTCCGATGATGCCCTGAAAGACTTCGCTCGCGCGGGCATCGCTTTCCGGACTGTAGGTCTTTACGTGCTCAACCAGCTCCTCGAACATGTTCTTCGTCTTCGGGTTCAGGTTCAACTGATAGCGAATAATTTTTGAAGGCTGGGCCTTCTGCAACACTGGCCGAAGTTGATTGTGTCCCCTCTCCTCTTGCATCCGCTCTGGAACGATTCGCGGTGTGAAATGCTGGGCTGCTGGAATCTCTGTAGTAGCCTGCTGCTCCGGCTTTGGCACTCGTCGAGGGACGTGAACCGGTGGGAGCCTCATCAAGAAAATCACCGATTAAAACCGGCCTGTCGTCTTCCGGCAGGTCCAAGGTGAAATCCGCAGGAAGTCCTCGTACTGGTTTAGCCATTTGCTACCTTCCGAAAATCTCTTCGTCCGGAAGCGGGTTCAGAGTCTGGTCCTTCTTCTTTGATCCTCGGTTCAACATCTCCTGAATCAGCGTCAGAACTGCTGCGACTGAGCTGCAGCCTCTGGAAGCTCGAAAATCGGTCTGTCCACGCACCGTGGCGTCTCGCATCCGAACACTTCGGCCGATAGTCGTGTTAAAAACGACCTCGCTCACCGAAGCGGGTCTTTAAGCATCTGGTGGATGTCGCGGTCGAGAGTTGCTGTTCGGTCGTAGTTCCCAAGAAGAACGCCGGCAAGGCGAAGCCCCGGGTTGTATCGCTCCCGAACCTTGTTGACCGTGCGCATCAGCAGTTCAAGGCCCTTCAGGTCGTAGCCGGACGGAAAGACCGGAATGATGAACCAGTCCGCCGCAACCAAGCGTCGAAACCATTAGGAAATCGAGGCTCGGCGGGGTGTCGATGATGACGACGTCTCTCTTTCCGCGAAGCGTATCAAGGGAGCGCTTCAAGCGAAGACGCTGTTCGCTTCTCATCTCGTCAGCATCGAGCGTTGTCTTCTCTCCGTCAGCAATTGCGATCTGAAGTTCCGATTCGAGCTTCAGCGGAACCGAGCTTGAGTCCCCGGTTTCCGGGGAGAAGCGTCAGGTTTCCGCCGAAGCGCTCCCGAAGTCGTAATTCGATGTCCGTTGCAGCCCGTTTCTTTAGGTATGCATCGGCGAGGGTGAACTTCCCCTCCTCCACTACGCTTTCGGCCCGGACGCCGAAGCTCTCGGTGGCATTGCATTGCGGATCTGTGTCAGCCAGGCAGACCGAATAGCCCAAGTTTGCAAAACGCGCGGCAATGGCGACTGAGGAAGTTGTCTTACCGCATCCGCCCTTCTGGTTCACGAGTGCGATGACTTGGGTCTTTGGAAATCTCATTGCAATCGTATGCCTCCATGGAGGCAGATCGCAGCAAGCATGAAAATTTGCAGCCGGTCGCTATGCCTCTATAGAGGCAAAGCGTCATGCCTCTATAGAGGCACGACAGCGAAATTCGCGCATGGCTCGAAGCTCGATCTGAAAATGCCCGCTGAATGAGACGTTCGACGCGTTGAGTTCGGACTGAACCGGTACTCGCAGCGAAAATTTCTTTTCCTTGGGCATCCAGGAGCTAGAAATGTAAACGCGAATCACAATCGCCGCAAGGCACATCCGGAATCGTCTGCGATCAGCTTCGCGAAGACGTCTTTGCCGTCTGCCGTCTGACTCTATAGAGGCAGACGTATGACGGTATAGAGGCATACGACGAAAAGCTGCGAAGCTCGATGGTCGTCTGCCTCCATAGAGGCATAGACTTTATGCTCAGCAGAAGTTTTCCTCTTACGTCAGAAACACCCGATTGCTACAAGTGCAAGTGGGTTAAACCAACGCACGCCGGAAGAGTCTTGAAGACCAAGCTGACAAATATAAGTACCGTGTTCTGAAACACGGTACTCCGCCCAGCACCGATCTACCGTCCTTCCATACACCGAACACACGCAGTCTGCGCAGACGCACAGCTTGCATCGTCAGTGAACAGTGACTGCGGCAAGCTAGCTACCGTCTTCTCATACACGGATTCACCGTCGTACCGAACACCGGATCTACCGCACATCGATACACGGCGCTACCGTTCTTCCATACACGGAATAGGCGGCAAATACCGTGATCTCATACACGGAGCGGAGGCTAACGCGCGGACATCGCTGCGCTTTCTGGCGGATAACTGTACAAAACTAAGCTCTAAACTCTACAACAGGCGAGTTGATGCTTTTTGGTGGAAAGGGGAGGTGCATCGATGAACGCGCTTCTCTGAACACACAGAGCAGCTGCCTCAGCGACGGGAAACTACCGCGATGAACTGAACTTCGCAGAGTTTCCGCTTGCTTCACTTTCGACATCACTTCCGAAGGACCAGAAGACGCTTGAATTCACAGACGAGATCTTCGACAAGTCCGTAAACAAGCGCGTTACAAGGAAAGCTCACGATCACCGCCTCAGACAAGTACGGGCTTCCAACGGCGATGGATGATGAAGTCATTCTCGGCCTTATTCAGCTGACCGGAAGAACCGATTTCAAGGAATCGAAGAGTGTTCTTTACTCGCTACGAACTGCTGAAGCTTCTGAACTGGGCGGACACCACTCGGAACTATCACCGCCTGGAGCAGAGCCTGAATCGATGGCTTGGAGTAACGCTCTATTACGAAAAGGCATGGTGGTCGAAGGAAGAGCAGAGCTGGGTCAACGAAGGCTTTCACATTCTCGACCATGTTCAGATTCTTGATCAGGAGCGCCAGCGCCGAGCTGCAAAGAGAGACATCGAGACGACGCGGGGAAGAGTTCCTTTGTTTGGAATGAAGTCGTATTTAACAGCTTCAAAGCCGGCTACATCAAGCAGATCGACTTTGAATTCTACAAGAGTCTTGAAAGCGCCGTTTCAAAGCGCATGTACCGGTTTCTCGATAAACGCTTCTACCAGCGGCAGCGCCTTGAGTTTGATCTTCGAACGTTTTGCTGCGAGCACATTGGGCTTTCAAAGAACTATCACAACGGCGAACTAAAGCGCGTCCTGACGCCGGCAATTCGAGAGCTTGAAGACCTCGGCTTCATCGAGCGCAGCTCGAACGCAGAACGATTCGTCCGAAAGAGCAAGAGGGGAGTGGAGCATCGTTTTTGTACAGGCTTCAAGTGACCAGCCGCGCGATTGGCGAGACGTCGCCGCTTGTTCAGGCGCTCATCGACCGAGGAATAAGCGCCGCTTCTGCACGAAGGATCGTTTCGCAAACGAAGCAGAAAAGATCGAAGAGAAGATTCGCTCTTTGATTGGCTCTCAGAGAAACGACGTGCGGGTTCAAGAAGAACCGAGCAGGGTTTCTCTATCGATCAATCACCGAGACTTTCCGCTTCCCGATGACTACCGGCGTCGTTACAGGCCAAACTGCAAAACGCGAATGCTTCGAAGGTGGTGTCCACTGATGCCAGGGGAGAAGGAAACAACGGACGCAGTGCGGCAGCCGTAAATGGACGACCGGAAGGCGATCGATAATACTGGAATTCGCTTTCCGGAGAAGACCAGGAGCGAATCGAAGCTGAGCTTGTTCAGAAGCGCACGCCGTTTCATTAGAGCAGCAATACCATGGAGGGCCAAAAGGACGAGAGGACCGTCTGTTCCAGAGTCGTTCGGCAATCCATCATCGACGACTACGTCACGAAGCATCCTGCGATGGGCGACAAGCCAAACAGCCTATTAACTCTTGGCGATTCGCTGAGAAGAACCGAACGGTGCCTCCATAACGGAGACATCGCCTCGTAGAGGCATACGCCGTACGCAATATGCGTATATATGTACGCATTATGCGTAAGCTACGCGCCGCATCACATCGACTCTTCCATGCTGAGACTAGTCTGGTTCAAGAAAGGCTTAACAATTCGACGCCGCGTGCGAATGCAGGAGGAGGGGACCAGCTCAAAATGTGCGGCCTTTCGCCTCGTCGGTTTACCTCCCGGAGGATGCAATGAAGCTGTGAACGAATAGGAGCATATGGCTCATACGCAAGCGCCGAAACTCCTCTCTAGCCAGTCTCCGTCTTCGATGAACGGACAGCTCGACCAGCCAAGCCTTCAGTTCCAGGTAACGCTCGTTGCTCGATTCGCACATGCGGATGGCCGTTCCGGTAGCTCACGGCGTATCCGAACAGCTTGATCGGAATCTCTCTCGCATCCTGGACCTGCCCCGCCTCTTCAGAAAGAACTCGTGCTTGCCCAGGGTGGCAAGAAGCACGAAGCCGTTCCGGAACCGGATGTACTGCACGTTTGCGAAGCCCAGCGCTTTTCTCCGCGCGCGTGCAGCTTTCCTATGTCGAGATGCCGTATTTCTGCAATGAGCTTTTCGTCGATCGCTCGCGGGTCCTTTCCCTCCGGAACTCGCCCGTAACGTAAAAGAAATATCCGCGCCCGACGTATCCAACAGCAAGCTGCTGGATAAATCCCGGAACGCTCGTCGCCTCACATCGGTATTTCATCGCCTCCTCCACAAAAGGTGAGGGATTGTTTTTAAGGCCAATCCCTCAAAGCCCAAATCCTTGGCGAACGTCTTTGAGCAATCGCTCTAGTGCCACTGCCCAAAGCCAAACGCAAAACCTCAGCCCGTGCGATTCAGGAGCACGTGCTTCGGTTTAAAGAAGGCTGCTTCGCCGGCTTTCGCACACGCAGCACATGCGGCCCGCATTGGCTTACAGCCACCGCGCACCGCGTTTGCGCCTTCGGCGCGCTAGTTTCTTCTTTAGAAGTTCTTCAAAGTATGGAGGTTCCGCTTTGCGAAACCTCCTTCCTTTGTCCATCTTCCCGATACACTTCTCCTTTCTCTCTTCGCACGAGCGGATTTCCGCTCGTCGCCACTTGAGGCCCTCTCGCCAAAGAGAGCCTCAAATGACCACATAGACTCTCCTCCCGGAGAGCATTACTTACGACCAGTAATGGACATTGTTGATGTCGGGTTTTACCCGTCCGCTCTTTCGTCGTCCGATTCGTGCTCGGTGCCACCCGAGCACTGGAACGAGCCTGCCACTGCCTTGCAGCACGCTCGCCGGCAGAACCTCTCAACGTGGAGAGTTTGCCGCTTCTACTTAACGACTCTCCCAGTCCTCTGCTTTTGAATCACCTCGCTAACCAAGCGAGGCACCGCCAGACCAATGGCGGCAGCAAAGGACCTTCCCGGATTAGTGATGACTTCACCCTGATAGTCACGTTGCTAGGAGGACCGACCTCCAGCCCATCAGCCCTATGTCTCCGCCTCCCGGCCGAGCATAGTTTCCGCACGCACTGACGCTGTGCGATTTCTGGGAGCCGAAACTAGAAGCGCCCCCTTACCCACGAGCGATGGTTTTTTGCGATTCGGTACCGTCTCCATCAGGACTTACTCCCAAGCGCTTTCGCGCCTTTCATGGTTGAGCTTTTCGCCGCCGGGTTTTTAGACCCGGACGCCGGAGCTGGTAGCTCCGGCCGCACTCGTCGCCGCGTGCAGACTCCCCACGGAAGCCAGGTTGAACGAGCCAGATGGCCCGGACCCCCTGGACGGGATTCGATTCTTGCAACAAGCTGTTGCATAATCTACACCCGCTTTGGCCATCACGGCCACGTTCAAACCGTCTGCATCTTGCAGCCAGCCTGAGCGAGGTTTTTCTCCGTCGCCCGACTTCAAGCCGCACACACGCTCCATGGGATAGAACCTACGGATTACTCCTTCCAGGCAGAGTTGGCGCTCCGCCAAAGGAAGGGATTACTCGTAAGAGCCTCCCTCGAACTGGACGAGCCACTCTCGTGGCATCCAGCTCTACGGGTGAGCAGCGGCAGATAGTCTTCCGATTACCGGCAGGATGGTCAGTCCCGCGTCCCTTAGGCCAGTTGGCACTGGCTTTACCGGGCTCGCTGCACCCAACATCAACAATGCCAAGTCACGTTTTTCGTGCTGGCTCTTGGGCTCGCGTACCGTACAGTCGATAGACGAGTACAAGTAGCTTCAAGCAAGTTTCTTTTCGAGCCAAAAAAGTCAAGATCGGCCTAAGGCCTTGGTCCGACCTTTGCAAACGTCAGCAGCTCAAAAGATTAGGGGAGCCACAGTGCCAGACTCCGCACTGTACCAAGCTGCGCAGGCGCACCTCCGGAACGTGCAGGGCGTGTGAAGACTGGATATTCGGCTGACGTGAACCGGATCTCTGCTATGTTTCGAGGATACGATTGAAGAGGGAACTATGACCATCACTATCGACCCAAAACTGGAGGCGACGGATTCGCGAGAAGGCTGAAGCTGAAGGCCTGACCGTCTCTGCCTACGTGGAGCGTTTGGTCAGTGCCGACCAGGTCGCAGAAGAAGAACTCGAATCGCTCGCTCTTGAAGGTCTGAATTCCGGCGCACCCAGTGAAGTTGGCCCCGGCTACTGGGAAGAAAAGCATCGCCGACTTGGACGAACGGCTGAAGCGCACCGGCACACGTTGAGCGAAGCACGTTACGTTGTTCGCCCGAAAGCCGACCAGGATCTCGACGATCAGGCTTTTTACTATGCCACTGAAGCGAACCCCGAAGTCGGCCATCGTTTTCTGGTCGCAGCTCACGAGACTTTTTCACTCCTTTCGACTCAACCTGAGATGGGCTGGAATCCAAAACTCCGTCTCGCCGAGCTGAACGGACTTCGGTTGTTTCGCGTGACGGGTTTCGAGAAGATTCTGATCCTCTACCGGCCTCTCGAAAACGGCGTCGAAATCCTCCGAGTCATTCACGGATCCCAAAACGTTCTTCGGCTACTTCGCCGACAAGGAATCGAGTAGACCCCCAAACGCAGGAGGGTGTTCCCCCTCCTGCACCTCCCCCGACTCGCCGTCAGGCAGGGGATCAGGTGTTATGCCCCTGCCGGGGACGCTCCCGCTGGTCGCTCAAAGCACCTGCTCCCGCAGCCCAAGTCTGCCGATAGAAGGCAGTAAAGGCCAAGCCGCTGACGCGGTGCGCTTTCGCGCAGCCTTGACTGCAAAAAAGACTCTGAGCTTGCGCGAGACAACCTGCCCCTCAGAAAAAGCTCAAGCACATGCCGTTTCTTGTGCAATCGCTTTGAGGCATTGCGCATCGCGAAGGACCTCAGACAATCTCGACTCCGAATCTTTGGTACGTTAGAGAGTTCACTATCATCCCCAATTAGCAAGCATGCGCAGTGGGCTCACGCAGACAAAAAGGTGTTTCCGCAGATGAAGTTGAAGGACATTACGGTAGGCTCCAGCCTTATGGGTATCGAGCCAACACAGATTGTCACAGTGGTAGCTACGGTGCCGCTCGGCGACGGAGCTTTGCAACTCATCTACCGCACCCCAGATGGGGGCATGAAAGAGCGGCTCTTGACGGTCACGGACGAGGCCTCCATCGGCGTCGCAACTACAGAGCGTCCATTCTCATTCGATGGTGACGGCGCGGCATTTCAGCTTACGTGCGAAGCGAAACGTATTGACCTCGCTTTCCTATTCGACCCCGATGATGGCAGTACGTCCAACGTGGGCAACGGCACTCCCACCAGATTACCGCAGTCTATGAATCAATGCTGCCACGGCAGCCACTGCGGTTTGTGTCTGGCAGATGATCCCGGCGCAGGCAAAACCATCATGGCGGGTCTTTACATCCGCGAACTGATCATGCGTGCCGATGCCCGACGCATTCTCATCGTCGCACCAGGCAGTCTTGTCGAGCAGTGGCGTGATGAATTATTTGAAAAATTCGGGCTTGAGTTTCGTATTTATTCACCTGCCTTAGAACAGGCCTCTCCTAGCGGCAATCCGTTCGACGATCAAAATCAATTGATCGTCCGGCTCTATTAGATTTCCCGCAACGAGGAGATGCAGGAAAAGATCTGCGCTGCAGGCTGGGATTTAGCTGTATTCGACGAAGCCCATAAGCTCGCAGCTCATTACTTCGGCTCGAAGCTCGAAAAAACGGCGCGGTTTCGATTTGCCGAAAAGCTCGGTGGCCGTATGCCCGCCACCTCTTGCTTATGACGGCCACGCCGCATAGCGGCAAGGAGGAAGACTATCAGCTATTTCTTTCCCTGCTTGATTCCGATCGTTTTTATGGAAAGTTTCGCGATGGCGTGCATAAAGTGGATGCCTCCGATCTTATGCGTCGAATGGTCAAAGAGGAGCTGGTGAAATTTGATGGCGCTCCGCTATTTCCCAGCGCAAGGCTTATACCGTCAACTACATCCTTTCTAACATTGAGGCGGCCCTTTACGAATCCGTCACGCATTACGTGCAAACAGAAATGGGGAAGGCCGATCAGTTGCAAGGTGCTAGAAAGGGTTCGGGTAGGCTTCGCGCTCAGCATTGCAGCGCCGACTCGCATCAAGTCCAGAGGCAATTTATCAATCGCTGAGAATGTTGTAAGGAACGCCTTGAAAACCGGCTTCGCGATGAAAAGCTCGGCATTAGAGGCCGTCAGTTGATTGGCCGACACGCTTGCCGCTGCACCAGATGACGACGACGATCTCAATGCGGAGGAGCAGAGATGTAGAGAGAAAACACTCGTCGATGAGGCGACAGCATCTCGGTCAGTTTCCGAGCCGGAAGCCGAAATCCGCATCCTTGCAGAGCTTGAGAAAAAGGTGGCGACTGTAGTCGCATCCGGTCAAGATCGAAAGTGGGATGAACTCTCGAAAATCCTTCAGAACGATCCGGAGATGCGTGATTCCTCTGGCGGCAGCGCAAGATCATTATTTTCTCCGAGCATCGCGACACGCTAAATTACCTGCACGGAAAAATCGCCGGTGTCTTGGGTAGAGCCAACTGAGGATATCATCACCATTCATGGTGGTACTCATCGCGATGAGCGCCGCCGGCTTCAGGCGCTGTTTCGCTCCCATCCTGATGTTCGCGTTTTGGTCGCAACGGACGCCGCTGGCGAAGGGGTGAACCTTCAAAACGCCAACCTCATGGTTAATTACGATCTGCCCTGGAATCCCAATCGATTGGAGCAGCGCTTTGGGCGTATCCACCGCATCGGCCAGACGGAGGTGTGTCATTTGTGGAACCTGGTGGCCAAGGAAACTCGCGAAGGCGACGCTCACCACCGGCTGCTTAAGAAGCTGGAAAATCCAAAGCGTCGCACTTAGGGGCCGCGTGTTCGACATTTTGGGAGAAGTCTTCGAAGAAACGAGTCTTAAGGATCTCTTGATGCAGGCAATACGATACGGTGATTAGCTGGAAGTTCGCGCACGATTAACAAAAAGATCGATCAGGTACTAGATACGACGACTTGAAATCCTTGCTCAATCGAAACGCTCTGGCACAGGAGACGATGAGTGCGGAGCGGCTATTTGCGGTCAAAGAGGAAATGGAGAAGGCGGAAGCACGCAGGCTGAACCCGTATTTTTGTGCGAGCCTTTTTTCTAAAAGCTTTAGACGCTCTTGGTGGACAGCCCATGCCCGTGAAGCTGGACGCTTCGAGATCACACACGTTCCGGCGAGCATACGAGAACGGGATCGACGCATTACAGGGCGCAATCGCCGAGAGTATGAGCCCGTCTTGAAGCGTTACGATCGCGTTTGTTTGACCGTCAAGCCATTCAGCCGACCGATAAACCGGGCGTGAGTCGTGCAGTACTGATGCATCCTGGTCATCCTTTGATGCTCTCTATGTCGGACACGCTTTTAGAGCAGCATACAAACCTGCTGCGCCAAAGGGGCCATCCTCGTGGACCCATCAGATGAAGGGACGGAACCGTGGCTTCTCTATCTGCTGACACGCGATGTGAAGTCCGGAGATGGGAGTGTCCTTTCTAAGCGACTACAGTTCATTCGTATTGGTCCGGATGGAACGCCATCTTTCGCGGGATGGGCTCCGCATCTCGATTT
>CAWJQP010000005.1:0-429112 GCA_963844855.1 Bryobacteraceae bacterium | reverse complement strand
GAGGGGCAAGTTCCAGCTACAAGAATAACCCGTAGAAAAAGATCCCAATTCCCATCACTAACGCAGAGATTCCGGCTAATAAAAGCATCGGTGATTCAGCGTTCTTAACACGTAGAGGACTACTCTGCATCACCGCTTCACGTAGACCTCGGTGAAGCGCCAGAATGATTTCAACAATCCCTATCACAATCAGGGTAGAGGCCAAAATATATTTCCACATAGCCATAGCATACTCAAAATAGCCTCCGAAACTTAGCTTAATTAACCACGCTTCTTCTCGGGCTTCGTTGTAAAGCCATGTCGCTCTTTAGTCTGCGAAGAGTTTGAACTCTGCTCCTTAAGCATTTTTTGGCGCTCGAGGTTTTTCTTCTCGATCGATTCCTTCAATCTTTTTCTTGCTCGTTTATTCATAGCGGCATTATACAGAAGCTGCTCTTTTGGTGCCGATTTCTCTCTTTAAACGGAACCGCCCGTGCTCGGTTCTTCGAGGTAGTCGAATTTCAAACCTGGCGCGGGGCTGCGCGTGGCGGTCTGCTTATCGCGTCCAATCCAGAAATAACGTTTGCCGTCACTTCCGCGAGCATACCGATGGGTCCGACGCACGCGGACGCCGCTGCGAGGAATTTCAGCTTCGTTCAAACGCCACGATTCGCCGACGATTCGACTGCGAAACTGTGTTGTTGCAGTCACGTTCTCGATCGTCCGACCGCGGCGCAGGTAGGTTTCACCTGAGGTAGGCGAGAGCCTGAGAAATCGAGGCACGTACGGAATGAGATAAGGAGGCACATCGGAGCGCAAACGATATCGCGGATGCGGATCAGCGCTCGGAGCCGGCGCGGGCGTCGTAGTTCCATCACCATTGCGTACCTCCGTGCCATCCGGAAATGTCACGAGACGTTCCGCCGCCCAAACGAGATTCGCTTCCTCGTCGCGAGTAAAAACAATCTCCTCGACTTGATTGTTGTCGAGAACGTCGCCGGCAATGTTAGGAACGTAGAGAAACGCGCCACCTCCATCGTTGGGAGAATTTGCTGTACTCGGCGACATCGAAAACATCGCCCATCCCGGATCGGCAGCGCTCGAACTCGGCCCAATGTCAGTGGTCACGCCAAAACTGTCAACGATCTTGAGACTGGTGATCTCGCGGATGGTTCCCGCTGTTTGGAGCAACGGCGCAAGGTACCAGTTGTTGATATCGATGAAGAAAAACTCAGGTAGCACCATCGAGAGCACGTTGGGCTCCGGATCCTCCGGCGAGTCGAAATAGGCATCGCCTTCTTCGAAACGCCACCAGCGCGGGTGTGGCGCACCACGAAAGGTCAGCATCGTGGGGACCATGCGTGTCTCGGTGACGGGAAGCGGTGTGGCAGGAGTGTTTCGCTCAACGATGTCGAAGTGATACCAATCCAGATTGCGACCGTGATACTCGCTTGCGGCGAGCTTCGTTCCATCACCACTCAGGCTAAATCCATACTCGAGGGCTTCGGTCAGCCATAATTGTGAACCTGCGTCAGTCTCGCGCTCGATCGCGAAGTCGAGAGGGGTGTCGGAAGCGAGCGCGTCGCTGCCGTCAGCGCGCTGAAGCGTGTTGATGGGAAGCTCGCGTGCCATTATCGATAACACCGCTGCGCGGCCACCGTTCTCTGCTTCGAATTCTCCGGTCTGCCACTGGCGCGCCAGCATCCAAAGCGGATCTTTGATGCGTGCCGCAAGCGAGTCGCCGATGTTAGCGCTCGTATTCGACGCGAAGAGTTGTTGTGCGGGCGCAGCAGTTGCCATTTCTTTACTCCCTCACTTTCGAGAAACCTCCAGTCTCAAACAATCCACCGCCGGTTATGCCAACGTTGGCAGTCGCTGGAGACAGGACGAAACCGGCATCGGTTACTGTGAACCCACCCGGCAGCGGTGTGAACTGGCGCACCGGAATTCGTGGCTCAGCCGCGGTTGCCCCTTGCTTGAACGGTACCTGGTTAGCGAACGGGAAAAGGGGGCCAGGGAGAGGACGGTCCGGTGCAGCCAACGCGCGAGTCTTCATCAAGCCGATTGCTTCAGCGACCATTGCGGCTGCACTCGCAGGCGCCCACGCCGGCGCGGACGGACCGGTTGGCTCACACAGAAGCAGCACCGACTCGATGAAAGTCGTGGAGAGTCTGCGTTCGGGTCCGGAAGGTATTGCCGGTCTTAAAGCGGGCAATCCAGCCGATGACGCCGCAGCCGTTCTACTCAGCGCATCTCAAGTGCAAAACGGACGGTCTAAGGATCAGAAGCCGGCGCCAACACACCAACTCCCTTGGGAGATGCCAGCAACAACAGGTGATCGGACGACGACACAGGCGACAATCGCCGGCGATAGTACAAGATCTCTCGTCGATGAACTGCTGAAGGGACGCGACATTCAGGCTTCCACGCCCAAACGCTCCGCTCCAGTTCTGAGCTCGTCGGTTGTACCCGCTTTGAAGGGCGTTTCGGCGCCGAAGGAGCGCTCAAGCAAACAAGAGATCGATCAGATGTTGAGCGCCCTGCAGACGGAGGCGGGTCGCACGGATCTGAAGAAATCCATCGCCGAACAGCCGAAGAAAGCAGATCTATCGCAGACTGCTCGCGCCGAGGAAGTCTTACCTGATGTCATGCCTCAGTCGGTCGCATTATTGCTGGAGCCTCGAACCCCGATTGATGCAACGCCTGAACGAGATCGCATGCTCGACAGAATCAAAACGATCGAAGGAAAGGACAGCCCATACGTCGGACTAGGCGGAATGGTGCAAAGCCGCAATGGCCAAGCAGGATTCGAAAGAATGACGCTGCAGGAATCCACTCTCGAAAGCAGCAACATTCTTTCCGGTCGCGTCCGAGCGACTGTTGTCGCCAAATCCGTTTTCGCAAACACGGCGAGCCCTAGTGGAGAGAGTCTGCTGCAGTTCGGCATGCTTCCGCAAGGCGACACCTTTGAGGCTCCAAGCGCGAACGGATTTGGCGCCGACCTTCAGATCTCCGGAACCAACTACGGCCTGCACTTTGGCTCGACACCTCGCGGATTCCTGGTTCGCAATGTCATCGGTGGCTTTCGTATCCGTCCGGCAGGAGGCCCGATCACGCTCACATTTGACCGTGACTCCGTGAAGGACACGATCCTCTCATACGCCGGCGCAAGAGATCCATTAACGCGCCGTGTTTGGGGTGGTGTCATCGCCAACACTGGTTCGGCCTCCGGCAATTGGGGGGATCAGAAATCAGGAGTTTACTTCAACCTCGGCTTCCAACACTTGACCGGTGAGTCCGTGGAGACGAATCGCCGTATCGACGGAACTATGGGTACTTACTGGCAGTTGGCGAGCACTTCTGCCGGCTCGCTCAAAGCTGGAGTCAACCTCTTCGCCATGCATTACGCCAAGAACCTGCGGTTCTTCACGGTAGGACACGGTGGTTACTTCAGTCCCCAGCGCTTCCTTCTGTTCAATGTACCGCTCAACTGGACTGGTAGAACGAAACGCCTCGAGTATGTAGTGGGCACGAGTATTGGCTCGCAGTCTTTCACGGAAGAAGCGTCGCCGTTCTTCCCCATGGACCCGCTGGTTCAAGGAAAGACAGGACCATACTATCCCAAGCTGTCGAGTTCAGGCATTAACTACAACATTGATGTCCGCACTGCTTACCAAGTGGCCGAGAACTGGTTCCTAGTCGGGTTCTTGAACGTCAACAATGCGCGATCCTATTCACAGCAATCTGCCGGTATTTCGATAAAGTACTCGTTCCGGCCGCGGCCTTTGGACACCGACTTGTCCATTCCATCTATTCCCGACTGGCGGGGACGCCAGCCGTTCGGAATCCAGTAGCACGAGGCGATGATGAACACCTTTTCTATCTCATTGCTTCGGCGGCTCTGGTTAGCCGCGATCTTGCCGGTGAGTTGCTTCGGTCAAGGGCAACTCTCCTGCGAACGAGTCGAAACTGCCGTGTCCGTCCGATCGGAAGGACTTGCGGAACTGGTCGGCGACATCGTACTGAAGTGCACTGGTGGAACACCCACTGCTTTCGGTTCGGTGGTCCCCACCTATCAGGTGATGATCACTTCCTCGGTCCCGCTTACCAGCAGGGTGCTGGTGCCTGGCGCGACCAATACCGGCTTGTCGGAAGCCCTACTGGTAATCGACGAGCCATCTTTCCCAGAGCAGATTGGCTGCGCCACATCAGCCAGTGGAGATGGCTGTCCTGCGATTGCCGGCTCGGCAAACCCAAATATCTTTCAAGGTCGACAGGTACAGCCGAACATGATTACCTTTCGGAGCGTTCCGATTAACGCTCCGGGCCCCAACGGCACGCGTATCCTTCGTATCGCAAACTTACGGGCAAACGTTGCGGCGCTCGCAACGCAATCGCCCAGGGGTGAGGCGGCGCAGCTTAGCGTTCAGATTCTGAACAGCAACGGCTCTGCCGTCACGGTTCGGAACTTCGACAAAAGCTCGATTGACGCCGTGGTCGGCGGCAAAGTGGCAGTGAGGACGTTAGCCGATACACCACCGGCATTGAACGGTAGCCCGGTGATCACTATTCCACCCGCCTCGCTACCGGTCGGCGCGCCACAAACGCTACCAGGTTTCAATATCAAGTACACGGAGGGCTTCGTGGGCGCATTCCGGCGTCGGAATGTGGGTACAAGTTCAGAATCTCCGCTGTTCATGACAGTGCAGGCTGTCCCGGGTCTCCCTTACAACACAGAGAGCGGATTCCTCAACACTCTGCTTCCGAGTGTGATGAAAATGGATACCGCCGGACTTGCAGATACGGGCACGCGGTTGTGGGTTCGATTTCAGAATGTACCCAAGGATGTCCTGATCTGGGTGACCACTCGCGACGTACGAGCCGGAACCACGCAGTACTCGGACGTGAGCGCTCGCGCTCTCCTCACCCTTGCCGATGCCAATGGAAACGGTCCGCTGACACCGGTACGGCCCACTATAAACGGCTTGGCCCAAATCCCGGTGGTAAACGGGACCGCGACTGCGGTGTGGGAGGTTGTCAGCGCTAATCCAGTGACATTGCAGGAAGTGAGCTTCGGCGTAGCGATATCGGCACAGACAGCGAATCCCGCGCAAGGGTTGGTTAACATGACCGCCGGGCTCGCTCCGATTGTCCCTGAGTCGGGCACTCAGACGATACCAATGTTCAAGCAATCCGCCGTTGCCGTGCCGGCCTTCGCGGTCTCGAACCTGATCACGGTTCCGGCATTGAATTGTGTTTCTGCTGCGAGCTACTTGGGTCCTGACGCGGCTCAGGGGTCGATCGTCGCAGGCTTCGGCCGGAATATGGAAATCCCGTCAGCGATTGCGGATGACGATGTTCTCCCCACGAGCTTATCGGGTGTAAGCGTGGATCTTATCGACACTACGGGCGCAAGGAAAAGCGCATCGCTGCTGTTTGTATCGCCCGCTCAAGTGAATTTTGTCGTAACAAATGACGTCGAGCCCGGTCCGGTTCTGGTTAACCTACTATCGGCAGGCCGACTTGTGGCTTCCGGATACATTCAGGTAAGTGCGACTGCGCCATCTCTCTTCAGCGCCAACGGAGACGGCGTCGGAGTGGCAGCCGGTGAGGGACTGCTTAGTTCTGGAGCGGGCGCCGTCGGCGTGCCTATGGCGCAGTACGACTCCAGAGAGGCGCGTTGGATGCCGACGCCTATAAAGGTTGATTCTGTGAATGAATTGATGTTTTTGACGCTCTACGGCACCGGTATTCGTGGACGCCGCAACGTTTCACAGGTCCGCGCGACTGTGGGCGGGTTACCTGTCCCTGTCACTTACGCCG
Source organism: Bryobacteraceae bacterium (assembly GCA_963844855.1). GTDB lineage: Bacteria > Acidobacteriota > Terriglobia > Bryobacterales > Bryobacteraceae > DASQDN01. The sequence goes on along the minus strand of CAWJQP010000005.1, from coordinate 423,310 downwards.
GACCGCAAGGCTTCTTTTCGGGCCTTGATCAAATAAACATCGGTCCCTTACCTGCGGCCTTAGCTGGAAAGGGTTTGGTAGATATTCGGGTGACGATAGCCGGACAAAACTCTAATCCGGTACAGGTCCACATCCGATAACTGAGAAGAACTCCTAAAGAAGCGTCGAACGGGGCCGAAGAGAACATTACATGAGTCGCTCACGGCTTCGTTCACCAAAACTTCGTTGTGTCTGGCTGGTACTGTCAACCATTCTGATGAGCAACTACCTGTCGGCTGCCGAGACCATCGGAGCGGGCTACTGGCGCACCTCGGGAAAGCGGATTCTAGATTCTAACGGGCAGCAAGTCCGGATCGCCGGAGTGAATTGGTTCGGCCTTGAAACATCTACATTCGCGCCCCATGGCTTATGGGTGCGAAGCTATCGAGACATGCTGGACCAGATGAAGAGCTTGGGCTTCAACACCGTCCGGCTTCCCTACTCGAACCAGCTTCTTGATGTTGCCAGTAAACCCAATGGGATCAATATCGAACTGAATCCCGACCTTGCAGGTCTTAGCGGACTGGAGATCATGGACCGTATCATCACCCATGCCGGGAAGATCGGTCTGAAAATCATTCTGGACCGACACCGCCCGGACGCATCTGGACAATCTCCTCTCTGGTACACAACTGAATACCCCGAAAGTCGCTGGATTGAAGACTGGAAGATCCTCGCGGCTCGATACAAGGGCGACGCCACCGTGATCGGCGCTGACCTGCACAACGAACCTCGAGGTCCGGCGTGCTGGGGATGTGGTGAACAAAGTCTGGATTGGCGCCTCGCTGCCCAACGAGCAGGCAATGCAATTCTGGAAATCAATCCCAATTTGCTCATCGTTGTTGAAGGCATTGAGTTCCAGGACAATACGTTTTATTGGTGGGGAGGCAATCTCAAAGGTGTTGCTACAGCGCCGGTAATGCTTCAAGTCTCGGATCGCATAGTTTACTCCGCTCACGACTATCCGTCTTCGATTTACCAACAAACTTGGTTCTCTGCGCCGGATTATCCAGCGAATCTACCGGGTGTGTGGGACTCCTTTTGGGGCTACATTCCCAATAAAGATATTGCTCCGCTACTAATGGGAGAGTTTGGAACGAAGCTTGAGACTGAATCAGATCGGCAGTGGTTAAAGTCGCTCGTCTCGTACCTCGGCACGGGAACGGATGGAATTCATTGGCTATTTTGGAGTTGGAACCCGAACTCCGAGGACACGAACGGCATGCTGTTGAACGATTGGATAACAGTAGACGAGCGGAAACTCGACATGCTTAAGACCATTCTCCCGGTAACGATTGAGCCGTCGACGCCAGTCGATCCGAGTCCGGCGGGTCCCGAGACACCCACTCCCGCTCCCACCGCTTCAAATTCCGGGAAGTTCTGCACCGCGAGTTTCCGTGTCTTCAGCGATTGGCAATCGGGATTTGTGGCAGACCTTCATTTCACTAACGATGGAGCCGGCCCTATTGACGGCTGGACTGTGACTTGGTCGTTTTCTGGTAATCAAAAGGTCAGAGACGTATGGAACGCGAGATTCACACAGTCCGGCCCATCGGTCTCGGTTAAGGACGCAGGCTGGAACGGTTCTCTGCGTGAGAAGGAATCCACCTATTTCGGTATCGTTGTCGACTACACGGGAGAAAAAGCTGAACTTAATGACATTAGGCTCAATGGCTTTCCGTGTGTCAATCAGCCGTGATCTAACAAACTGCTACAACCTGTTGGTTCGCTACGCACCTTCCGGTAACATGTTAGGCTGTGGGAACTCATATCCCACACCGCCAGGCACTTACTAACAATCGGAGGAGTTAGATGTTACCAGGATTGGCAGTTCGTTACGCTGCGCTCGCTTTCCTTTCCACTTCAGGAATCTTCTCACAGAATTACCTTCACACACGCGGCCGGGAGATTCTCGATTCCAGTAATCGCACTGTCCGGCTAACCGGAGTGAACTGGTTTGGTATGGAAACGACTAATTTCGCGCCCCATGGGTTGTGGACTCGCTCCATGGCATCCATGCTCGACCAGATTCGAGACTTGGGTTACAACACCATCCGTGTTCCATTTTCAAATCAACTTTTCGACTCCGGAAGTGGTCCGAACGGAATTGACTTCAATCAGAACCCTGATCTGGCTGGACAAACAGGCGCGCAAATCCTTGACAAACTCGTCGCCGGCGCCCGTACGCGAGGCCTCAAGATTATTCTGGATCGCCATCGACCTGACGCCTATGGGCAATCGGAGCTCTGGTATACGGGCGCATATTCCGAAGCGCGGTGGATTTCCGATTGGCAGATGCTCGCCAGGCGCTACCTCGGGAATGACACTGTGGTTGGCTTCGACTTGCATAACGAACCGCACGGACGTGCAACTTGGGGTGACAACAGCAGTACGACAGACTGGAGGTTGGCGGCTGAACGCGCCGGCAACGCGATTCTTGCAATAAACCCAAAGCTCTTGATCATCGTCGAGGGAATCGAGCGAGTCGGAAACGACTATTACTGGTGGGGAGGTAACTTGTCCGCTGCTGGCACTTACCCGGTCCGGCTCAACGTTCCTAATCAATTGGTTTATTCTGCCCACGATTATCCTGCCAGCATTTACGGTCAATCTTGGTTCTATGCGCCGAACTATCCTGCGAATCTTGAGGGTATTTGGGAGAGCCATTGGGGTTATCTCATGACCGCCAACACCGCTCCTGTCCTGCTGGGCGAATTTGGTACGCGTTATCAGACCCCAATCGATCGTCAATGGTTCAACACGATCGCGACTTTCATCGCTTCGCGCGGAATGAGTTTCACGTTCTGGTCGTGGAATCCGAATTCCGGAGACACAGGCGGGATTCTGCAGGACGACTGGCGCACCGTGCACAGCGACAAGCACGCCGTATTGCAACCATTGCTGGCGCCACGGATCGGATCCGACGGAGGCACGGGAAATCCTACCCCGCCAGCAGTGCCGAATGGACTTGTCGCCACGCGCGGAAATCAACAGATAAGTTTGTCCTGGAGCGCTTCCACCGGGGCCACAAGCTACCGCATCTATCGCGGTCTGAGCCCGGGGGGCCAGAATAGTACATTTACTCAGATCGACACGAACTCGTTCGTCGATACCGGTCTTACAAACGGAACGACATATTACTATCGCGTTACAGCAGTCAATTCAGCCGGCGAAAGCGGCCGCTCGAGCGAAGTGTCGGCGACTCCGGCCATTGGCTCCGCCCCACAGATCCCGACCGGTACCTCGGCCACTGCTGGAGACAGGCAGGTTACGGTGAGCTGGTCAGCGTCGTCGGGCGCCACTAGCTACAACCTGTATCGTGGACTCTCTTCAGGAGGACAGGCTACAACTCCTTACAGGACCGGACTTACAACCACTAGCTTTCTAGACACCGGTTTGACAAATGGGACAACTTATTACTACCGGGTCGGCGCATTGAACGCGGCTGGTGAAAGCGCCCGGTCAGCAGAGGTTTCCGCGCGCCCGGCTGCGACAACCAGCGCAAACATAACTGTAATAGGTCGCGTTGCGTCCGGAACAAGTCCCTGGTATGGCGAACTAAATGTGTTGCTTACGAATGGGGCGCCATTGACGGCTCTGACCATCGAGATCACAGTGCAGAAAACACCAGGTGTCACTTACTCAGGCCAGTACAATTCCTACTGGGGCAATATGCTTTCAATGACTTCACGGCAAACCGGCACGTCGATCATTTACATCTACGCGCTGAACTCCGGTCAGACCGTGCCTGCAGGATCGAATTGGCTAACAGCGGCACAGTTCGGGGGCAACGGCACACCGCATGCTACTTCTGGGGACACGTTCACTGTGTCTCTAACCTCTGGAGGGGTCGCTCGTACTCTCACGGGCTCCTTTTAACTTACGGGGAGGAGTGCCGCCCTTCGACGCTCCTCCATAACTTCTCTCTCATAACGCGAGAATAGTTCGGTCTCGGTCCCACTTACGTGTAAGCGCCTGCACGGCGCCGATACTCCGTACGAACGAAGGACCAGTCTTGAACCGGCTCTCATCCAGCAATATCGTTACCCCCAACGCAGTGCCAGACGCTCGAACCTGGGCGGCCTTTCTTGAGGAGCAACTGCGGCGTCAGTTCGCAAAGCGAATTGAAGAAGCAACCCCTGACGAACTCTTTCGCTCCGCTGCCGCAGTGCTACGCCCCGTTATTGTAAACGGTCTGATGAATACGGCGAAGCGCTACAGCGACGCAAACGCGAAGTCAGTGTACTACTTGTCGATGGAGTTTTTGCTCGGACGGTCGCTGGCGAACAACCTTCATAATCTCGGACTCTACGACGTACTCGATCACGCGTTTGCGTCGTTAGGCCTGAACCTCTCCGACGTACTCGAAGCTGAGCCCGATGCCGCACTCGGCAATGGCGGCTTGGGACGTCTGGCAGCCTGCTTTCTGGACTCGCTGGCGACCCTGGACATGCCCGGTTTCGGGTACGGCATCAACTACGAATTTGGTCTCTTTCGGCAGGAAATCGAGGATGGCCACCAAAAAGAGCAGCCCGATTACTGGGCCAGCGGGCGATCGCCGTGGTTAACTGAGCGTCTGGATCAGTCGTTCGTGATCCCACTCTACGGTCGCGTGGAACACGCCCACGACCGCTTTGGCAATTACAATCCGATGTGGCTGGACTGGCAAGTCCTTGTTAGCGTTCCCCATGACGTACCGATTGTGGGCCATGGCGGAAAGAGCGTGAATTTCCTCCGTCTGTTTTCCGCGCGAGCATCCGACGAATTCAACATCAGGATCTTCAATTCCGGAGACTACTTGCGGGCGGTTGAGCAGAAGATGCAATCAGAGACCGTCACAAAGGTTCTGTATCCTTCGGACGCGGTTGCAGCGGGCCAAGAGCTGCGCCTGATACAGGAATACTTTCTGGTCGCGTCCTCAATACGTGACATCTTCAGACGCTTCCTTTCAAAACACAGCGACGTAAGGGCGCTAGCTGGGCAAGTCGCGGTGCAAATGAATGACACGCATCCTGCTATGACAGTCGTCGAGTTGATGCGTACGCTCATCGATGAGCACAATCTCGATTGGGTCGAAGCCTGGGAAATCACGCAAGCCACGTGTAGCTATACGAATCACACTTTGATGCCGGAAGCGCTTGAACGATGGTCCGTAGATCTGTTCGCGAAGCTTCTACCCAGGCACCTGCAGATTATCTACGAAATTAATCACAGGTTCCTGCAACAGGTCAGCCATCGCCACCCGGGAGACACCAACCGTCTGGAGCGAATGTCTCTGATCGAAGAGGGCCCCACCCGTATGGTGAGAATGGCGAATATCGCGATCGTCGGCAGCCACGCTGTCAACGGCGTAGCTGCTCTCCATTCGGAGCTGGTAAAGTCCGACCTTGTTCCCGAGTTCCATCAGTTCTTTCCCGGTCGCTTCACGAATAAGACGAATGGCGTCACACAGCGCCGATGGCTGATGCATGCGAACCCTGGGCTATGTGCGTGGATTTCCGATCGAATCGGCGACTCCTGGCGCGACGATCTCGAGAGATTACAGGATTTAGAAAGCTTCGCGGGCGATCCGAGTTCCCAACGCTCGTTCCTTGAAGTCAAACAGAGCAACAAGGTAAGACTGGCGTCTGCCATTCGCGACCGCACTGCCATCTGCATCGACTCTGACGCCATGTTCGATGTGCAAATCAAGCGCATACATGAGTACAAGCGGCAGCTTCTGCACGTGCTGGGAGTCGTTGATGAATACTTGAGAGTTGCCCAGGATGGCGAGGAGTTGCAGGTTCCACGGGTCCATATTTTCGCCGGTAAAGCTGCTCCCGGATACTTCATCGCCAAGCTGATCATTAAGCTGATCAACAACATTGCAAGCGTCGTTAATCGTGATCGGCGTGTAGGCGACAACCTGAAGGTTGTGTTCCTGCCCGACTACAAAGTCTCTCTTGCCGAAATCATTATCCCGGCAGCCGATTTGAGCGAGCAGATCTCTACAGCCGGCACCGAAGCCTCTGGCACTGGCAACATGAAGCTTGCTCTCAACGGAGCGTTGACGATCGGCACCCTTGACGGAGCTAACATCGAGATCCTGGAGGCCGTGGGGCAGGAAAACATCTTTATCTTTGGCTTGCAGACCGAAGAGGTACGGCAACTACAGGTGCAAGGTTATGACCCCAGACAGAGGTACCATCAAGACCATCGCATCCGTCGCATTGTTGACGCACTGGATATCTTCTCCGCTGGAGAACCAGGCATTTTCGATCCGATCCGACGCATACTGCTTGACGACGGCGACAAGTACTTCCATTTAGCGGATCTTCCTTCGTACCTTCAAGCGCAGGAACGGGTATCGCGGAGCTTCTCGGATCCGCTTGCGTGGAGTTCCCATGCCATCCGCAATGTTGCTCGCATGAGCAAATTCTCTAGCGATCGGACGATCCAGGAATACGCAAGCGAGATCTGGGATATCGTCTCGGTTCGTCCCGAAATAGTCGGTTAGCGACATGAAGATTCTGGTGGCGGACGATGACCCGCTTGAAAGGAGGATAGTCGCAAATCTGTTAGCGAAGTGCGGCCATGAAGTAATGCAATGCTCAGACGGGGAGATGGCGTGGCAACTGGTTCAAAGTGAAGGCATCCGGCTGGTGGTTAGCGACTGGGTGATGCCGAAACTGACTGGAATTGACCTTTGCCACAAAATTCGCGGCGCATCGCTGGACCGGTATGTTTATGTCATTCTTTGCACTTCCAAGGGCGAGAAGGCGGCATTTCATTCAGGGGATGGATGCAGGAGCCGATGACTTTATTGTGAAGCCGGTGCATATCGATGATCTTCGCGTTCGCGTTCGCGCTGGTGAAAGAATTCTCAACCTGGAACGGAATCTCTCCGATAAGAATCAGGAACTGGCAGGTTGCTCACGCGGCTCTGCAGACCGCGTACGAACATATTCAGGACGATCTGAAAGCTGCCGCTTGGGTACAGATGAACCTACTGCCGCCGCCCGAACTCAAAGCGTTAGGAGTGGCATGCAATTGGCGATTTCGTCCATCCAGCTACATGAGTGGCGACATCTTCAATTTCTTCGCGGTGGATAGCAAACACGTGGGTTTCTACCTGCTGGATGTATCTGGCCACGGTGTGCCGGCGGCGATGTGCTCTATGGCGCTGAGTCTTGAGCTCGCGCCAGACGGCAGGAATCGAACGCCGTTAAGGCGGTACGATCCGAGAGGCGCCAGCTATGAGGCAGTGGAACCGCGTGATGTCATCACCGAACTGAACACGCGCTTTCAAACGAGAGATGACAGATATTTCACGATGACCTACGGTGTGCTGAATGCACAAACATCGGTCCTGCGACTTGCGCAGGCTGGCAATCCAAACCCCGTCTTGATCGAGCGTAGAGGAAAAGCGACGGCGCTAAGCAGCGGGGGCATGCCGGTAGGATTATGGCCCGACATGGAGTTCGACAGTATCGAGGTTCCGTTTCAATGCGGAGACCGCCTTGTCCTCTACTCTGACGGCGTCAGCGAATGCGCAAATGCGGACGAGGTTGAGTTTGGCGATGCTCGATTGCTCGAGTATTTAAGCGCCACTGCGCACCAACCGCTCGACGCAACTCTAAACGGATTGGAAAGAAAGTTGGAAGCGTGGCGCGGTTCTACCGATTTTGCGGATGATGTTTCGGTACTGGCGCTGGAATTCATGGGAGAACACATTCAATGAAAGCAATGGTTTTGGCGGCCGGAAAAGGGACGAGAGTTCGGCCGATCACAAACATCGTTCCCAAGCCGATGATCCCTCTGATTGGTAAACCCATCATGCAGACCATCGTGGAACACCTTCGCACTTGTGGCTTCGACCAGATCATGGTGAACACAAGTCACCTGGCATCTCTGATCGAAGACTACTTCGGAGACGGGTCGAATTTCGGCGTCGAGATGGCCTACTCCTTCGAAGGCGTGCTCACAGGTGGTCGGCTTGAAGGCGAAGCCATCGGTTCCGCAGGGGGCATGAAGCGGATCCAGGACTTCTCTGGCTTCTTCGATGACACGTTCGTTGTTCTTTGCGGAGACGCGTTGGTTGATGTTGACCTGCGGGCCGCGGTCCGTTTTCATCGTGATCGAGGCGCCTTGGCAACGATCATTTTGCGCGACGTGCCGAGAGAAGAAGTGTTTCGCTATGGTGTCGTAGCTACCGCGACGGATGGGAAGGTTGTGCAGTTCCAGGAGAAACCAAGCGTTGAGGCTGCTGTCTCGACGACCATCAACACGGGGATATATCTTTTTGAACCGGCTATTTTCGACTACATTCCCGCAGACCGGCCGTTCGACATTGGCGGTGAGCTTTTTCCTGCGCTGGTAGCGGCGGGCGCGCCCATGTATGGCGTCAATCTTCCGTTCGAATGGGTCGATATCGGTTCTGTTCCCGACTATTGGGAAGCGAGCAGGCTTGCTCTAACCGGGAAAATTAAAGGCTATCGACTACCAGGAAGAGAAGTTATCCCTGGCGTGCATATTGGACTAAATGTTGGATGGGATCCCGCACAGGTTACGATTCGTGGGCCTGTTGTGATCGGCGGGAGTACATCTATTGGCGCTGGCGCCGTTATTGAAGGGCCTACACACATAGGGACTGGCTCCGTGATCGAACCTGGAGCAGTGATTCGCGAGTGTCTCCTTGGCAAATACACGCGCGTAAGCTCCTTGGCACGGCTCGACAAAGTCCTGATGTTCGGTTCCAATTGCATCGACCCATCTGGACGATTCATCGACGTCGAAGAAGCCGGTATCGGGTGGGTCATTGATGACGCCCGCAAGCGCCAGGAGTTTTCAGAAGAAGAGCAGGAGCTGCGGGAACTTGCGTTCCTCGCAAACCAGACCGATCCGCGGGGTTAACCCGAAACGATATAGGAGATAAATATGCGATTCGAACAAACCATGGTGGGAGATGTGTTGGTAGCTAAAGTCCTAGATAGCCGCATCGTGGCGGATGTTGCGCCGCGCTTCAAGCATCAACTTATTGGCTACATAACTGGAGGCAATCGATCGATCGTTCTCGACATGAAAGCCGTGTCGTTCATCGATTCCAGTGGACTAGGAGCCCTTGTGTCGAGCCTCAAGATGATCGGCCGGGATGGCGATCTGGTCCTTTGCGGCACAGGCGGTACTGTCGCGAGCATGTTCAAGTTAACGCGAATGGACAAGGTGTTTCGCATGTTCAGCACGACAGAGGAAGCGATTGCCGCCCTCACTTTAGACAGCGGAGTATCCGTTGAGCAGGCTTCGCTTAGTAATTGACAGCGATCTGAAGGACGTCTGCCTCATCGCTCTCAGCGTCAACAAAATCTGTGAGTACCTACGGATGGACCCGGTTGACGCCTATCGCGTGGAGTTGTGCGCAGTCGAGGCAGTGACTAACGCGATCCGTCATGCGTATGGGAACCGGGCCGGCGATGAGGTTTCTGTAACGGTCTGCATTCGAGACAACAAGCTCGAAGTTGAGGTTGCTGATACTGGCTTGGCAATGCTCGCAGCACAAGTCTCTCGATTGAGTAGCGGCTCAGACGTATTTGAGTTTGATGCCCGGGATCGCGCATCTCTACCCGTTGGAGGCATGGGTTTGCAGATTATGCGCGAAGCCATGGATGAAGTGTCGTACCAGAGCGATGGAAAAGTGAACCGCTTACTGCTTTCGAAACGCTTGAGCGATCGAGAACTCGACTCGGTCAAGAACAATGTTGGCGCAAGGGACTAAGATGAAGGATGTTCAGCAACCGCTCTGGAAACTTTTGAGCGTACTCTATAAGCCGCATCCATGGCATGGAATCTCACCGGGAGACCTCGCTCCGGAGATTGTCCAATGCTTTGTCGAGGTGGTCCCCACGGACACGGTGAAGTATGAAATCGATAAGATATCAGGCTATCTCCGTGTCGATAGACCGCAGAAGTACTCGAACGTATGCCCGGCACTGTATGGATTCATTCCGCAGACATACTGCGGCGACAGTGTCGCCGCATTGTCATTGGACGAAAGCGGTATACAACTAGAGGGAGATGGCGATCCAATCGATGTTTGTGTTCTCACTGACCGTCAGATCGAGCATGGGAATTTGATCGTGCAGTGTGTGCCCGTCGGAGGCTTCCGGATGCTCGACGGCAATGAGGTCGACGACAAAATCATCGCGGTGCTGAAAGATGACACGACATATGGTTCCCACACCGATATTTGGGATGTACCCGATGCGATCCTGGAAAGACTTCGCCACTACTTCGTAACCTATAAGCAGGCTCCTGGTTCCGACGCAAATACTTGCCGGATCACCCATACATATGGTTGCAGGGAAGCACGGGAAGTCATCGAGCGAAGCTTTACGGACTATCAACAGCGATTCGGTGATCTCGAAGCAATACTAACCGGAGCGTTGAGCGTAATGAGGTAACAGAACAGGTTTGACAAGGTTCAACTGAGTTCATAGCGTTAACATCGGTAGAAGCCTTGCTCTTATGGCCCGCGGGCGCCTTGGGCCCAAAGTACGGATTTATTGAACTGTCCGCATTGGTCTCCGGGTTGTCGTACAAGGAGGGGGCAGCATCGTTGGTCGCAGCCTCGCCCGATCGCGCCCTGGCTCGCCGATGGCAGCGCGAACCGACATGGCGATTTCTGCCGATTGGCGTACTGGGGTTGTGGCGAGCCTAAACAGCTGAGGAAGGCGCCGGCTTAACGTCCCTTTTCCTTCATCGAGCGGCACAAATGGAAAACGGCGACGGGAAGAGTGGACTATAACTTCTCGAGCTCCAACTGCGCCTTCGTGCGCTATTCGGAAGCGCGCTGGAATTATCGCGATCCCGACTTTCATCTGAATGACTTTTCCTCGGGCAATACGACCGATCGGACGCTGCGGCTGATTGCCGTGGACGATATCCATGCGCTGTCAGCATCGACAGTCCTCAATCTTCGCTTCGGGTACACGTATCAGCAAGATGTGTTCGATCTGCTTTCGAGCGGCGTAAACCTGGATGAGTATGGGCTGGGAGCCTTCAAATCCCTCAGTTCGACTCCGGACAAGCAGGTACTTCCAAGCATTCGCATCGACAATATAACCGGCGTCAGCCGATCGGCGTTGGCGCCAGCCAGGACAATGTCGACAAGCTGTTAACGGTTGCAGGTACGTTGAACTACCTGCGCGGCAAGCACAGGATGGCGATGGGCGGCGAGTTACGGCACTACACGGAGTTTCGCGTCAACGACGGCCGCGCCCGATCACCGGAGCTTACGTTTACGTCGGGATGGGCGGTTGGGCCGTACAATACTTCCGTCGGCGCGCCGCAGCTTCATGCGCTGGCCTCGTTCATGATGGGGCATCTGGCGGTGGCAACATGGCCGTGCTCCCCATCAGGACCGAACGATCGCCTCGCAGTGGCCTATTCATTCAGGACGATTGGCGTGTATCGCGCAACCTGACACTCAATCTCGGATTACGCTACGAGCTTGAGGCGCCAACAGTAGAGGACAACAATCAGGCCGTGAACGGGATCGACCTGACGACTCCACTGCCTATTGATGCCGACGCACGGGCTGCTTATGCGCGGAATCCGCTCCCGGAACGCCCGACAAGCAGTTTCACGGGCCCTGGGGGAGTCCTGTTCGCCGGCGTCGATGGCCGGCGCAGAGGCGTCTGGAACATCCGCTTTACGAACTTCATGCCGCGCATTGGCCCCGTATGCGGATTCCGTGCAAACTCCGCGCGCCGCCCGCTTCTCCCTCGGCATCCAGCATCAGCTGCCCTGGCAAGTCGTGGCCGAAACTACTTACTCGGCCAGCCGCGGGTACAACCTACCGGTGTCGCGAAACTTGAACTATCTGCCTATCGAATATTTGTCGACTTCGAAGACTCGCGACGACGCGACAATCGCCTTCCTGAACGCCAATTTCCCGAACCCTATCGCGGATTGCTCCCGACCAACACGACCCTCGGCGGAAGCGCCAATACACGCAGTACACCGGGGGGTTCGATGAATCAGATGATCCGGCGCAGCTGGTACGACTCACTGCAGATGGGTGTTGACAAGCGTTTGGGCGAGGGCCTTTCACTGAAATTCACTACACGTTCGCCAAGGGGATTGATCAAAATGTGTTCCGCGATCCCAGCGAGGGCGCGCCAGAAAGGTGATCGCGCCGAGCGATCGGACTCACGCGTTGCAGATAAATGGCATCTATCAAGTCCCCTTCGGACGAGGGCGGCGCTGGGGATCGGATTGGAACAAGGCACTCAACGCGGTGTTCGGCGGCTGGCAGACTGCCGTGATGTATCGCACGGAATCCGGTTTCCCGTTGGGCCTTGGAAACATTGTCTTGCAGCCTGGCGCGACGTACGCCGACATCGGCCTTCCCAAGGGCGAACAAACCTGGGACCGAGTTTTCAACACTGCCGCATTCGACACGCGGGTCGCTATGCAGCCGGGTAGTAATCTTGAATGTGGACAATGTCCCCACCAGCGGAAGTTTTGGCCGCTATCGTAGCGTGAACGGGTACGCCAGACAGCATCAGTTCAGCACAAAGCCTCAATTCTGATCGGGGCGTGATAACAGAATCGAGTGGCTTTTCCCTTCCGACGCATGATTCGGTGGGCGGAACCACTCGATTGCTTTTCAGCACTCGATGCATCAAAAACAAGCGCAGCTGCCGATCGCGAACTCATGTCGATCAGCTTCCGGCTGTACCCTCTCTTCGACGGCACGGATGAAATTGTGCAGCCTTCGGAAGCCCAGTAGAAGATCGGCGAACGTCTTTGAGTCGCGTTCGTAGGCCATCGAACCCAGCCGCTTCAAATCTACGTTGGCGCTGCGGACATCATGATGCCGCGGCATTTTCGAACTGCCTAATCTCCGAGCCAACGCGGCCAATAGGCAAGCGTGAACGCGATGATCAACGCCGACATCGTGAGCACCATCAGCCAGACGAGCGCCGCAAGCGGCGTGGGATCCACCATGAGACACAGCGCGAACGAGATCCCGAACCCAACGCCGCCAAACACGCGTAGCGCGCGCGCCGTTGCGACGGCGTACGGACGAGACGCCAGCACCTTATTCCAGTGCTGTTTCTGGGACAGAGCCAGCAAGCCCATGCCCGCGACGCCGAAGCCGAGTGCGAGCAGGAAGAACACACTCTCAATCATGCGCCGCCTCAGCGGGCGAAGGGCTCACTCTTACTCTCGACTTGCCTACAACCGAGACTCCGGCCGCCTCGAGACGCTTGAGCCGATTAGCGGCAAGGACGGCTATCACCGCCGTCGTGAGTAGGGTGAGATCCACACTGGCAACGGGCCAGTCGCGGGCGCCGATGGTCTGGGCCAGATGATCGCCCGTCTCGATCCAGTTCAAGCCCACGGCTGCTGCGGCCAGCACAGCCACGGCGTAGCACTGCTCCCGCCAGGCCGGGGCGAGACGAGCGGCCTGAACGGGAGCAGTGCGTGTGGCCGCATGCATCAGCGCGAAGAGCCACGCCTTCCAGAACGTTCGCACTTCCCAAGTGCGCCGGTTGATGAGTGCAAGATCGTCGGGCAGGAGCCAATGGACTACCAGCATCGTCAACGTCGCGAAGACCATTCCGGTGACCGACGTGACGGCGAGCGCATCGACAAGGCGCGCGCCGCGCACGCCTTGCGCGGCATGGCGGCGCTTGCGCTTGCCGACAAAGAAGAGTAGCCCCGTGGCGATACACACACAACCCGCTAGCCCGCCGAGGAAAAAGAGCCATCGCAGGAGCCAATGCTCGAACGGCATCAAGTGAATGTCCATGAGAAATCGGGTGGCGCGCATGATTGCGCCCGCCGATGAGTTTTCAGGGAGGAGGCGGCCGGTCGCTCCGTCGAAGTGTAGGGTACCGTCGCCGAACGCGAACCGGCCGATGCGTGCGGGAGAGATGCTGGCGTAGCTGTTGGTGTCGCCGAGGTAAATGACTTGGATCTGACGCACCTCAGCCGGTTGGCCGAGAGCAGCCCAGCGGCGTTGGGCTTCCGCGATCATCGGATCCACTGGCGCCAGAGCAGCAGCCACCCCGGCACGCTTGCGAGGCAGCGTTCCCGGGCGGCCTTCGGCCGCTTTACGGTGTTCCTGCCTCTCATGCAGATCATGAAGCATCGTTTCGCTGATCGGGAGGTAGATGCCGGCAAAGATGAGGAGGCCCGTCAGCGCGAAGACAAAATGAAAAGGGAGCGCCACGACGCCGGTCAGGTTGTGCAGATCCAGAATCCGTCGCTGGCCCTGCTTTTCCGGACGGAAGGTGAAGAACTCTTTGAAGATCCTCTTGTGAATTACCACTCCGCTGACGAGTGCGGCCAGCATCATGAGCGTGACCACGCCGACAATCCAAATGCCGAGATCGGGCCAGTGCAACATCAGGCTGAAGTGCATCGGGTAGAAGAAATCGCTACCGATGGCGAACCCTTCGGGCAAGAAAGCGCCTGTCCCCGGATGGAGCATGGCGCCGGCGCTGGCGTAGTCGTCAGGTCCTTTCGGATTCTTGACCACAAACTCGGCATAAAGGCCCATTGAGCCGCCTTGGCTGCCCCAGACACTCCAGTAATTCGGGGAGATCGGAGTTTCGATCGGCCCACCGATGCGCTCTCGCGCCTCGGCGAGGCTCTCACCAGAAGGTCGAAGGCGTTCGAAGGCGGGCCTCAACACGGTGTCGAACGACGGCAACGCTGACGACTTGCCGCGCGTATCCGGTATGACCCAGCGATCGATCTCCCCGCTGAACACAGTGAGCGTTCCGAAGAAGAACACCACCATCATCACGAAGCCGACGACGACCCCAACCCACGTATGGAGCCAAGTCATCACCAGCCGGAGGGAGCCTAACATCGCTGTTATCCTTGCACCAGTGACCGGGCAATGAGCCAGGCCGCGCCGGTCATCAGTGCCCCGCCTCCGGCCAGTACCGCCCACACCCAAGCGAGCCGGCGCGCAACGAACGCGGCGAAGAAGCAGACCAGGTACACCAAGATGGCAAGCAGGTAGAAAAGCCTCTCCGCGTCCCCATAGTCCGCACCGAGAGCGACACTCCCGGCCACGCCCAACGTGGTGAAGCCCCAGATGAAGAAATAGCCGCCGAGCAGGCTCGCGGCGACCCGACTGGTGACGTGCAGCGCCGTGGGAGCCGAGGTCGCCATATTCTAGAACGCGGCCGAATCCGAGGCGACAGCCTCGACCGTTCTAGCCGAGGCTCGGACATGAGGACGAAGTAGAGCAATGCGCATGTTTTTACTGGTGGAAGGAGGGACTGAACGCAACGATCCTCCTTTACGGAACGAACCGATACTTATATCGAATATCAGTGTGGCCTGTCAACCAGCAGTGCAACTGACTTGCCGAATAAGGTTGGGCGGCTTACAAAGACATTATATTATCGCGCAAATGGACAATCAAACCGGTTTGCTGAATTGCAACTGACTTGCGTCTCTGCTTGACAGCCGGCTCCCTGGCTTGTTATTGTTCTGTGCTTGGCTATGGGCTTCCTAGACCGGCCGCAGACCCTCTGGTGGCGGAAGGCATTGTTCCAGGTTCATCTCTGGACTGGGATCATTGCTGCTCTCTATTTGATCGTCGTCTCCGTCACCGGTAGCGCATTGGTCTTCCACTGGGAGATTGAAAATCTGCCGGCTCCGAGGGTGGAGCCATCGAACAAGCCAATCGATTACGACTTCCTGGTCAAAGCCGCCGAATAGAAGTATCCAGGCTGGCATGTCGGTGGCTTCATGGCGCCGAGCGGCCCGGGCTCGGTTGTCCAAGTCTCTCTGCACAACGCCAAGGACGAGCATATTCGGCGTTTCCAGAATCCGCACACAGGCGAGGATCTTGGATCTATCGTCCTGCACGAGCCTTTGGAGTGGTTGGTTGATCTCCATGTGAGATTGCTCGGCGGAGACACAGGATTCATCGTTAACGGTATAGGCGCCATCTGCCTGCTCGTGATGGCGCTGACGGGGATTGTCGTTTGGTGGCCCGGTATCCGGAATTGGCGTCGCAGCATGGGCGTCAAGTGGAGCGCCAAGTGGAAACGAGTGAACTGGGACTTGCATAGAGCAGTCGGCTTTTGGGCTTTGGCATTCGTGCTGACGTGGGCAGTCACCGGAGTCTACTTCGTCTTTCCCGGTCCTTTCATTCGAGCGCTAGGTTCGCTGACGCCGCTCGTAGAGAACGAGTTGCCCCCGAGTCCGAAACCGATTCCCGGGATCCCGTTCGCCTCGGTGAACGCCATTGTGAAGGCGGCGGAAGACGCTACACCTGGAGCGGTTACCACCTGGGTTGAGGTGCCGCATGGTGATAGCACCCGCGTGCGAATTATCAGGCACGAGATTTATGAGCCTTGGGCTCCTCACCATCCAAGCGCCTACGTTAACGCTTACAGCGCGCGAGTGGACAGGACTGACATTTCCTACAACAACCCCGGGGACCAGATCCTGCGGTGGGCCGGATATCTGCATTACGGGAATTTCGGCGGTTCTTTCTGGAAGTCGGTATGGGTTTGCCTGGGGCTGGTTCCGAGTGTTCTGGCCGTGACGGGCGGACTCATGTGGTGGAACCGATCGTTCAGCAAGACCCTCAAGCGCTGGCGCGGCCCCCGCGCATCTCGAACAACAGGAAGCAACGACAGAAAGGTCCGCGTCGGTACCACTCGTAACGAGGAGAATTCATGAACAGCAAACGTGTCTTTGTGGGAGCGATTCTGTTCGCTTTGAGCGCGGCGCAACTGCCGGGTCAATTCACGCAGCGGAGCACCGTCCGTGGAATGGTGTCCGACGCTTCCGGGGCGGCGATCCCCGGCGTCAAGGTCGTTCTGTTGGAGGTCAACAGAAATCAGCAGGAAGAAACTACGACCAACGACGTAGGACTCTACACGTTTGCGAACGTAGCTCACGGCACTTTTCATGTGGTCGTCGAACAGCCGGGCTTCAAACGGTCCGTGTCGCCGCAGTTTGCCGTGGGCACTCAGGGCGCCTTGGAAGTGAACCTCCAAATGGAAGTAGGAGAAATCTCGACGACAGCCGATGTGACTGCCGCTGCGCCGATTCTCGCAACAGAGCAGACAGTCATCGGCCAGACCATCAATCGGCAACTCGTGGAAACTCTGCCGATGAAGGGGCGGAACTTCACCGGCTTCGCCGCACTCGCTCCCAACATCAGCACCTTTCCTCGCGCCAACAACAGCGGCTCGTGGAGCATTGGCGGACATCACCTGATCGCCGGTACCGACTACATTGCCGGAGGGGGCGGAGACAACGGCTTCTACATGAACGGAGTCAACATCAATGACAACTGGATGGGAAGCGTCAGCTACGCTCCGTCGATGGAAGCGATCGCCGAGGTCAAAGTGGACGTCGCAAACTTCTCCGCGGCGAACGGGCGCGACATCTCAACCTTCCAGGTGTCGACGCGCGGCGGCACAAACGATCTTCACGGAACGGGCTTCGACTATTTCCAGAACAGCGCGCTCAACGCCTGGGATCCATACGCAAAGATGCAGCTCGCTCCCGGACAGAAGAAGGATGTGCTGCAGAGAAACCACTTTGGCGGCAACCTGGGCGGCCCTATCGTGATACCGAAGATTTTCAACGGGCGTGACAAAGCGTTCTTTTTCGCCAACTTCGAACAGACATTGGAGAACCGCGGCGGAGCCGGCGCCACCTACCGCGTGCCCACGGCGGAGGAGCGCCGTGGCGACTTCAGCCACTTGCTGCGACGCTTCCCCGACGATCCCAACTACATCTTGTATGATCCGTTCTCGACGGTGATCGACGAGGACGGCGAAAGCTCGCGTGTACCTCTCGTGAACAACGCCATACCGGCAAGCAGGCTTAACCCTGATGCAGTCGCGATGCTCGATATGTTTCCGCAGCCAACCGGCTATGTGAACCCGGCCGACCCGAGGGATCTGAGCAACTATCGCACTTTCGCCAAACGCGGCCAAAACAACTACCGATTCGATAGTCGCGTGGACCTGAGGTTGTCCGCCAACGATAACGTCTTCGTCAACTTTTCCAGATCAGGCGGCATCGACGCCAACAGCGGCGGATTGTTCCCCGACTTGTTCGCCAACATCGAAGACAAGAGCTACATCGTTACTGGCAACTATGCTCGTGTGTTCTCGCCGACAGTAACTAACGAATTCATCATTGGGTTTGGCAGGGGCAAAATGATCAACGTGGATGCGGCGGTCCGTGACTACATGCATCGCGAGGATACGTTGCGGAATCAGTTCTTCAATAACGCCGGTTCGGGGGACGATTTCGGCTATCACGGCATCAGCATCGACGGCTGGAGCACCATCGGTCACTGGGAAGTCTGGGACGCCAGCAATCCGTCGTTCCAGATCTCTGACAACCTGAGCTGGATCAAGGCCAAGCATTCTTTCAAATTTGGCTTCAACTACTTTAGAAAACAGGAAATGGGTACCGGATACAACCGCGGCGTGTCTTTCACCAAGCAGTTCACGCAAGCAGGCAGTCTCGGCGAGCAACGTGGCGGCGATGCGATGGGGGATTTCCTGTTCGGCATCCCCACTTCGATATCGCAACGGTTTGACGTGGACGCCAACGAAGTGCGGTTGAACTACGTAATGCCCTACTGGGGGTTCTACGCCGAGGACAAATGGGAACTCACACCGAAACTGACGCTCAGCCTCGGGGTGCGTTATGATCTCCCGGTCCCGGTCTACTCGGGGAGCCGCTATGGCAACGCCCGCATCAACTTCGACGTTCCGGACTGGCAGCTCGAGATACCGGGCCGGGCCGAAGGTCTACCGCTGCACTGGATTTCGCCTGACAAGAATAACTTCGCTCCGCGAATCAGTATCGCTTATCGCGCGCCCGCTGACACGATCCTCCGTGCCAGCTATGGCCTCTTCTACATGGCCGGGATGACCGCGGCGACTGGAGGGAGTCTCGATTACGCCATTGGCACAGTTCCTGGAATGGGAGGCGACTACTACGACAACCCGCGGTTTGGCCAGCCGGACGACATACCGACGCTGTCGTTTTCCGATATCTTCCCCGCCCAAGTTCCGATCGAGGTCGGCCAATATCCCGTCAGTACGGGCGTCGCCACCGGGTATTTTGACTATCCCGCGAACATTTCCACGACCGATCGCAGTTCAAACACAACGCCGTACTATCAGCGCTACTTGTTCGAGGTCCAGAAGGGCATCGGTTCTTCGTCAGTGCTTACGGCCACTTACATGGGCGGACGCGGCACGAAGTTGCCCTTTTACGAGAACGTGAACAGGCCCGCCTACGCGACAGGATGGACGTCGGAAGACGCCTTCAACGACGCGCGACCCAACAACAGCGGCCGCTTTGCCGACGTGCGGTTGCTTCGACCGGGACTGAACTCGTTCTACAACTCCGGAACGATCAAGTTCAACCGGCGGTTCAGTGAGGGACTTCAGCTCGTGGCGCACTATACTTTCTCCAAAACCGTCGCCAACACGGCCATGTTCAAGCCGGTCGGCACTGGCGTTGAAGCGCTGAACTGGCAATGGAATCGAAGCCTCGGCCGCGGTGAGGCTGATTTCTCGCATCCACACCGATTCGTCGTATCCGGGACCTATCAATTGCCGCAGGGACAGGGATGGAATCAGGGGCTTCGTGCGATCGCGGGCGGATGGAACGTGAGCGGCATCTACAGCCTGGAGTCCGGAAATGCGTTGACTGCATACAACGGCGTCACCGATGCGCGCGATTTCGAACCGAACATGCCGAACCGGATCGGCGATCCGAACCTTCCGATGGGAGAACGCACGTTCAACCGCTGGTTCGATACTGGCGCCTTCACTACTCCGGAGCAAGACGTCAAAGGAAACGCTGGACCAGGCATCATTCGAGGACCCGGAATGAACAATTTCGATCTCTCGTTAGCGAAGACCTTTGTTCCCACCGAGCGCTGGCGCATCGAGTTGCGAAGCGACTTCCTGAATGCGCTCAACCACACGCAATGGAGTAGCGTGGATACGACGTTCAACGATTCCGCAGGCAGCACCTTCGGCTGGATCACCGGCGCGAGGGAAGGTCGTGTCGTGCAGCTTGGCCTGAGGGTTTCCTTCTGACGCAGACACCTACTCAGAGAAAACCAGCCCTTCCACAGTCCGACTGACGCAGGGTTCCAGATCAACGCCGGGTCATGCAGCCATCACGTATATCCCTTGTGGGACAAGTGTTACTGCTGTTCGTGGCCTCATCGAGCAACGCTCAGGTGGATGCCCCGGCCACGCTGCCTGCAATCAACCTTGCTCGGACCGATGGTTCCATCCAGATCGACGGTCGGCTCGATGAGCCTGCCTGGGCTGATGCGGCCGTCATTGCGGATCTTGTCCAGCAGAGTCCCAGGCCGGGCGAGACAACTCCTTTCCACACGCGCGTGCTGCTGCTTTCCGACAAGTCCAATCTCTATGTTGCGTTTGAATGCCATGATCCCGATCCTGCCCAAATCGCCGTACACACATACGCTCGCGACGGCGAGTTTGAGGGCGATGACTTTGTCGGCGTTCTGCTGGACACATATGGCGACCGGCGATCAGGTTACGGCTTCCGTGTAAACGCCGCCGGCGCGCGCCAGGATGGCCTGATCGCGGGAGTGAATCAGTTCGCCTCCGATTGGGATGGCATCTGGGATGCCCGCACACGCCGTACTTCGACAGGATGGACGGCCGAGTTGGTGATCCCCGTACGTAGCTTGGCGTTCCGACAGAAAGGTCAGTCCTGGAGTCTCGAGCTCGAGCGCTGGGTGCCTCGCGAGCGCCGCAGTTTCCGCTGGGCAAACATAGACATCAACGGCGATTTCACCGATTTCAGCCGCGCCGGACGACTCTCCGGTTTAGATCACCTGCGCCAGGGCGTTGGCTTGGAGTACGCCCCTTATGTCATTGCCCGCCGCACGCGCGAGTTTACTGGAGGACCACAGCACGCTTATCAGGGGGATGTGGGCGGCGAAGTGACATACCGTATCACCCCAGAATTGGCCATCGTAGGCACGGTCAATACTGACTTCGCCGAAACCGAAGTCGACACACGTCAAATCAATCTGTCCCGTTTCCCTCTGCTCTTTCCTGAGAAGCGCGCCTTCTTCGCGGAAGGCGCCAGCTTGTTCCAGTTCGGCTATGGCATAGGAGGCGACGAGGGTAAGTTCATCCCTTTCTTCTCACGCCGTGTGGGTTTGGTGGAGGGACAGCAGGTACCGATCGCTGGAGGGGCCAAGCTGCTCGGTCGTGTCGGCCGGTGGGGGTTGGCGTTGTTGGATGTTCAGACCGGCGACAGCCCCGTTTCTCGGGCTGCCAACCTGTTCGCCGGACGTATATCCTACGACGTCTCCCCAGAACTGCGAATCGGAACGATTGTTACTAACGGCCATCCCGATGGCGTTAGCCGCAACGCACTGGTGGGAACAGACGCCGTTTGGCGTACGTCACGTTTTCAGGGCAACAAGAATCTGGTTGTGAGCGGCTGGCTGGCGCGTGGTTTCGATGATCGGAAAGAGCAGCGCGGCAGCCGCACGGGTCATGGCTTCGTAGTGCGCTATCCAAACGACCGCTGGTTTGCCTCCTTCGACTATCACCATTTCGGAGAGGCGCTCGACCCCGCGCTTGGCTTCCTTCCACGAAGCGGGATCCGGATGTATGGAGGCGCCCTTAACTTCCGCCCCAGGCCCGGGCCGGATGGCCCCTTCAGCAGGATTCGGCAGTTCGATTTCGAGAACTACATCTTTGTGGCTCGCGACGCGTTAGGGCGCACGCAAAGCTTCGAGGCTTCCTTCGTCCCGATGCAATTCACCACCGAGCAAGGAGACTACGCATCCATGGCCTACATCTCCGGCTACGAATTCTTATCGGAGCCGTTCCCCATTGCTGACAATGTCACCATTCCTGCGGCAGGCTACCGTAATAACACTCTGGAAGTAAATCTTGTGTCGTCGGAACATCGCCAGTGGAAAGCGCAACTGGCGGCGAGCAGTGGCACATTCTATTCCGGTCGCTTGACGCGCTATGCTCCCGCAGTAAGCTGGACATCCCGCACGGGACGCTTGCGGCTGTTCACCGAGGCCGATGTCGCCCGCGGCCGGCTCCCTTACGGGAATTTCGTGCAGAGTCTTTACCAGCAACGAGCGGACATGGCGTTTCATCCCAACCTCGTCTTATCGCTCTACGCGCAATACGACAATCAGACGTCGAACTTCGGAGTGAATAACCGGCTGCGTTGGACGATCCAGCCTGGGCGCGATCTATTCGTGGTTTGGAATCGAGGCTGGCAGCGGCCCATCGCAGATCGTCGTGCGTTTTTATTACCGGACACCGACTACTGGGCGGTGAAGTTGCGTTGGACGATACGGCAGTGAAGCAGGTTCGCCAAAAGAATATTCTGGTTTTCAACTTCGCAGCGGGACTGTCAGAAACCACATCCAAAAGTTTTGCACCGTCGGTTACCTTGATGCGTCCAAGTGTGGAAAGGAGCACATCTTGCCTCGAAACTATTTGACTTTAGGACTGCTCGCGCTCTTTCTGTTGACTGCCACCGGCGCGTCGGTCGGCGCGCAGGCGCCGGCTGACGAAATGGACATCAACGCGTTAAAAACCCGCTATGCCGACGAGAAGACAAAGCTCACAGCCAACAAAGAAAAATATGAACAACTCAAGAAGGAGCTTGACGATCTCAAGGGTAAGATCAAACTTCAGGAGGACAACCTCAAGCTCGTAGAGAAGCGAATTAAGAACGACGAGAAGCTATCACAAATGAAGAAGTAGAGGCGCTGTTGGCATCAGACGTGCGATCCCCACGCCTATCGGATGGTTCTCAGTGTCCACCCGCGTGAAGGCCGGGATCCAGGGCGGCCACGCAGGCCTCAAACGAAATCGATTTGGAAAATCCAGCCAGCTGTGGGGCTATCGTTGTTCGGCCAGTTCGGGTGGATGCCCGCATCGCAGCTGATGAACTTTCCGTTGTGAACTGCGAGACCATGTGGATCGCTCGATCCGGGAAGTAGCTCGACGACCTCGAGAACGCGCCCGGTTTCGAGATCGTGGCGGACGAGGCCCGGTTTGTAGTCTTTGTGACCTGTGCTGTCATTGCCGATCACCTGCCACATGGCGCCATCCAGAATGGCGATCCCGTGGTAGCGGATCCAGTCAGGGTGCGACTGATAGAACGGGATCATGTACTCGGGCTGCCAAGTCTTGGGATCGACGCGCACGTTTCCGCGCAGTCGCAACGATGAGATCCATAGCTTGCCGTCATGCCAGAGCCCCCCGTGAGAGCCGCCTCCGTCGCCGCCAGGAGCGCCTAGCGGGATCTGACGGTGGCTGATCAGCTTGGAATTCATATCGACCTGGAATACACCCTGCGGCGCCGCGTTCGCAATCATCCAGACATATCCACCGCCAACAGCCATACCGCTCGTGTTGCGCGACGGTGTTGTCACAGTCTTCAGGACTTTGCCGTTCCAATCGACCAGCCACGCGGATTCCTCGAGCGATTTCGGTTCCGGCAGCCCATATGACTTTGCCTGATCGCCCGACAGTTTCTGCTCCCCGATCCATAGACCTTCTGGGGTAGCAGATACTGCATTTGGGAATCCCTGAGGACTTTTGAACAACTTTGTTGTCTTCGCCTTGCGTACCGGGAGTTTCTTTCCTCCTTGGGCAAAGGCAGCGCTGCCGTAGTTCAGCGCTATGCCGGCTCCGATTCCAGCGGCGAAAACTTCACGTCTTGTCATAAGATCTCCATGACCACAGCATTGGGTGTTGATCAGCTTATCGCAACTGAGGTTCGCTTGGCACGCACTGCGTTGATCCAGGAGTTCGCAGTTACAGGGGACGGAGAAACTCTTCGATCGAAGGGCCCTCGCCTTCGCCAACGTAGCGATAGCGATACGCCGCACCGAGCGGAGTCACACGATTCATCCAGTTCGTGGGGTCGGTCCAAAGTATTCGACGATTCCCGATTGCGTCAACGAGGTCCTGAAAGTCCCAATGAAGCGCGAAGCTCGGGATCATTGCATCGAACAAGTGGTTGGTCAGCGGACCTTCGAGCGCTGCGGCAATGCTCCACGGCGTGCGGTCGAGCCAGATCTTGACGAGGCGCTGGTCTACTGCGGCCGCGAGCAACATCCAAACTCCCTTAACGCCTCTCGCATAGCCGCGAATCGAATTCGCATCGACATCAGCTCGCGCAGCAAGCACGTCCAAGGCGACCAGCAAGTCGTGAGCGCGCATGGCTGCGAGGTTTCGCCCCACCAGATCAGCGCGCTCATTCGCGAGCCAGTTCCCAAGGAAAGGACGGCCATCGATGGCAGCGGGGGAATCGCGCACATCGACTTCCATGACAATCTGTCCGGATCGCGCGAGAGCCTGAGCGATCGCTGCCGTCGACTGGCTCCGTTGAACATAAAGAGGTACGGGCAGCCGCTTCTCTTCAAACATCACTACCGCAGGTTTGCGCCCAACGCCTTTCGGGATATAGAATCTCGCCGAAATCATCACGCCAGGTTCGCTCTCGAAGCGAACTTCTTCCATTCGTAAATCCGTGTCTTCGGATTTCGATGAAGTGATCGTGGGCGGCGCCGACCCAGTCGATGGCACTCCGAGACGCCTTATTTCCGTTAGCAACTTCGGGACATCACTCTTCTGCCTACGCGCCCGAAACTCGTCTGCAATGATCTGATGCAGCTTTCGGCTCCCCGGTTCCCCGTCGACGTTGCCGCTCTGTGTCACCTGCAATTGAAGATTGGTGTAGAGCTTCACGGGCTGATCCCTCGGGTCGCCTTTTCCGGAGGCGAGCCATCGAATCATCCAGCGATAGATCTCCTCGCGCGAGTCGCGCGGCGTCCCGTGTGGGCCGGTACCGACGAAGAACTGAATGTGATCCTCATGATCATAAAGTTGATACCATCGACGCGCCTCCGTGTAGACTGCTTTCGCCCCGTCGGGAGGGAAGTAGTCTTCGGTGGTCGCCATCATCAACCAGGGTAGGGGCGCGGCCAGTTCGAAAAAGTCGGCCATGTCGAGACCGTTGGCAAGAAATGCGGGTAGGCTCATTTCCGAATCGGCGGTAGGGCCAGTGAACAGAGTCCGGAAAGAATTAATGAAACACCCAGCCGCAACCGCTTTGACACGTGGCTCGAAGACTCCGACATAGGTTGCGATTGCGCCTCCACCAGAGCAGCCGGTCACGCCGATGCGCTCGGGATCCACATCAGGACGGCTAACAAGATAGTCGATCGCGCGTTTGGCGTCGAAGATGAAGTATCGCGCTACACTTTGCCCGATGAGGATGCTGCGAGCGCCCAGCTCAAGATGCTCATTACCCCCGCCGCCCGAGAGAGCACGGCCCAGTTGCGGCAGATAGGTTTGCTCACGTTCGCCTTGCCCGATTGGGTCATAGGAGAGAGCGACGAATCCCTTTGCCGCCAAATTCGCGGCCACAATCTGAGTTTCGGGTTTGCCTTCCTGGGTGTGCCCGGAAGGCACAAGGACCGCGGGATAGCGTCCCGGCATATTCGGCTTGTAGAGATTACCGGTGACGTAAAATCCCGGGAGGCTTTCGAAAATGATTTTCTCGATTGTGTGCGTTTCGCTTTTGAGGATGCCAGTGACGCGAGGATTGAGCGGTCCGTCATATTTTGGCAGCCCTCCAATGAGTTCCGTCAGCTTGGCGCGGACCATCGCTTTGCGAACTTCAGCATCGGCCTTGGTACGAATCTTAGCGATTGCGCGTTCGCGCTCATCAAGCTGCTGTTGCGCGATGCGATCGAGCCACAGGAGAAAAGGATCATTCGCCTGCGCTTGTGCGAAACACACTAATCCAGTGACATAAAGCGCAGCCGCGAGTCGGAGCATTAACCAATCATAGTTAGCTTCGAAGCGATCGTTTTGTCGCCGATCGCCGAAGCTGAGATATGATGCGCAGAGGATTTTTACGATGGAACGACTTCTCCTCTTGTTTGTTCTGCTGTCCATAGCGGCTCTAGCGGCGGACAAGAAGGTCCTGATTCAAGGATCGAGCCGCCAGAGTTGGGTTTCAAGCGACGCGGCCCTGGCAAGATATCGCGCGGCCGCCGGGTCGGGAGCAGACATTGTCGTGACGCGATCCCCAGCCGAGTTCGCGCGCGAAATGGTCGATGCCGACGGAATCATCGGCGGAATTACGAAGGAAGAATTCCCAGCCGCAAAGAAACTGAAGTGGGTACAGACGATCAGCGCGGGCGTCGAGGCTTACTCGTTCTGGCCGGAGTTCATGAAGAGTGACGTGCAACTCACCAATTGCAAGGTGGTGCAGGGCCCAACGATTGCTGACCATGCCTTTGCCATGTTGCTGGCGCTGACGCGCGGATTGTACGAGTACATTCCGAACCGCGCTAAGCGCGAATGGGGCACACGCAACAGCACACCGGAAGGCATGACGGAGTTACCCGGCATGACCGCGGTGATCATCGGCGCCGGGGGTATTGGCACACAGATCGCGCAACGCGCCAACGGGTTTGGGATGAAGGTAATCGGCGTAGATCCGAAGGATATGCCCGTGTCCAACTTCTTTTCCGAGATCGTGCCACCGGATCGGATGGATGAAGTTCTTCCCAAGGCCGACGTCGTATTCGTGGCAGCTCCACTGACACCGAAAAGTGAGCGGATGATCTCTGCGCGTCAGTTCGATGCAATGAAGCGGGGAGCTTACTTCATCGCAGTCTCCCGAGGAAGGCTCTACGACAAACCAGCGTTGGTTAAGGCCCTCGATTCGAAGAAATTGGCCGGGGCCGGCCTGGACGTTACGGATCCTGAGCCACTTCCCGCAGAAGATTCGCTGTGGAACTTTCCGAATGTCGTGATCACACCGCACGTGGCCTCTGCCGCCGAAGGCTCCAACCAACGAAGGATTGGAGTCATCGAAGATAACATTCGCCGGTTTGCGCGAGGAACCGCCCTCACGCATGTAGTGGATAAGACTACGGGCTACTAAGCGCTCAGTCGTCATTAACGCAGGGACCTTCACAGTGAAAAGGCGCCCTCGTGCGTTAGGCTCGTCATTTAACCATCCACATTAGAAACAGATGAGAAGACTTCGTCCTCTATACGACTGGATGACAAAATGTTCATCCGTAAATAGCGGAATGAGGTCAAGATGAATACCGAACAGCTGAATGAACTGCTCGTCGATGAGATCAAGGACATCTATCACGCCGAAAAGCAGCTCGTTAAAGCACTGCCAAAAATAGCCAAGGCGTGCGAATCAGAGGAACTCGCCGAGGCCATCAAGGGCCATCTGGCAGAAACTCAGAATCAAGTTACGCGCTTGGAGACAGTCTTCGAGCTGTTGAACACACCGGCTAAGGGCAAGCCATGCAAAGGAATGCAAGGGTTGCTCGAGGAGGGTACCGAAGCTATCGAAGATCAAGAAGCCGGGCCGATCCGGGATCTGGCGATCATCGGAGCGGCACAGCGAGTGGAGCACTACGAAATCTCAGCCTATGGGACCGCCCGAGCCTTGGCTGAGCAGGTTGGAAACAGCCAGGTGGCCAAACTCCTCCTCCAAACCGAAAACGAGGAGAAGGTAGCTGACGAGAAGTTAAGTGAAGTAGCAAAAGTCATTTATGAGAGCGAGGAACCAGAGCCGGCGCTCGCGGGCAACGGTCGCGCGCGCGGCAACTCTCGTCGCAAGTAGTTACCTTCATCGGACTCGACAGCCTCTATAGGGATGCGCGATGTACGTCACTCCTCGAATGTCGCTTTAATTCTTGTGGATGTAATCAATCATTTCGAGTTCCCAGATGGCGAGCGGCTATTAAAGAATGCCGTGCCGATTGCGTCGAACCTGGCCCGCCTAAAAGCGCGGGCCAGGCGCGCCGGCATCCCCGCGATCTATGTCAATGACAACTTTGGTCAGTGGCGTTCGGACACCAGAAAGTTATTGGAATACTGTACCCGTGTTGAAGCGCGGGGAAGACAATTTGTACAGGCAATCGAGCCAGATGACGAAGACTACTTCGTGCTGAAACCGATGCATTCAGCCTTCTATCAGACACCGCTCGATACGCTACTGCACTATCTTGGAGTTTCCTCCATCATTCTTTGTGGGCTGGCGACGAATAGCTGCATTGTCTGCAGTGCCCACGACGCAAAGATGAGAGATTTGACGACCACGGTGGCATCGGACTGTTGCGCGGCACGCAGCGTCAGCGAACACGCCGAGACGCTTCACCATCTGAAGGCGATGTCGGTAGCGAGTGTCACGCGGTCCTCATCCATTCGCATCTCCAAACTGGCCGCGAGCTGAGCATGGACTTCCTCTTTCAATTTCAAGTTCCTCCCTGGCAACTAATTATTCGCGGAACTCTCGTCTATTGGTTTCTATTTTTGCTTTTCCGGTTTGCGTTGCGCCGGGATGCGGGCTCACTGGGCATCGCCGATATTCTTTTTATTGTTCTGGTGGCGGATGCCGCTCAGAACGGTCTATCCGGAGAATATAAATCCGTCGCCGAAGCCATGCTGCTGATAGGAACGGTTGCCGGATGGAACTATTTCATCGATTGGATGGCGTTTCGATATCCTTGGTTCGCCCGCTTTGCCGAACCCCGTGTAATCACGCTAGTGCAACAGGGTAGGCTCCAACGCAAAAACCTCCAAAAAGAACTCTTGACAGAAGAAGAGCTTAATAGCCATCTTCGTCAAAACGGTGTCCACAATCTCAACGAGGTGGAGCGCGTCCTGATGGAGCCTAATGGTCACATTAGTGTTCTTCGTGCGGGCCAAGGCGAAACACAACATCCACAGCAAGGCCTACCCGGAGCAGGGTAAGAGTAAATCGTTTCTGCCAGAGCCTGACCTCTTATGGACAAATCTCCCGTCGTTGAAAATGGTTGGTCTTTAACCTCAATCAAGCAACTGGTGTTCGAAACATACCAGGAGTGGACTGACGACCAGGCTCCCCGTCTGGGCGCCGCGCTCGCTTATTACACCGTGCTTTCGATTGCTCCCCTGTTGATCATCGTGATCGCAATTGCCGGTTTCGCGTTCGGTCGTGAGGCCGCACAGGGCCAGATCTTCTACCAAATCAGGGAAATGGTCGGGGCAGACGGAGCGCGGACCATCGAAGAAATGATTGAGGGAGCTAGCAACATGAAGAGCGGACTATTCGCCTCGCTGATTGGTCTGTTGACGCTACTTTTCGGCGCCACATCCGTCGTAGCCGAGTTGAGGTACTCGATGAATATCATCTGGGATGTGCCCGCAGATCCGGATGCCGGCATAAAAGATGTTCTTAAAGAACGGTCGTATGCCCTTGCTGTCGTGCTTGGATGCGGTTTTCTTTTATTGGTGTCGTTGGTTGTGAGCGCCTCGCTAGCGGCCATGGGCAAATTTATGGACAGCTGGCTGCCATTGCCCGAATTTCTCCTATTCGCTCTCAATCTTCTCGTCGCGCTTTTAGTGTTGACCGGTATTTTTGCCGTTCTTTTCAAGGTTCTTCCGGATGTACAGATACACTGGCGAGACGTCTTCTTGGGCGCAGCGGTGACGGCAGTCCTCTTCAGTGTTGGCAAGCTGCTGTTGGGTCTTTACCTTGGAAAAGCGAGCTTCGGTTCAACATACGGAACCGCCGGTTCCGTCATCATTATTTTGGTTTGGGTCTACTATTCCTCACAGATTTTTTTCTTCGGCGCCGAGTTTACGCAGGTTTATGCTCGGCGCCACGGATCTGACCCTTCGCTCCGATTGCGCGAATTCAAACTCGCTGGATCGGGTTCAGGTCGCTTGAAAACACAATGAGATCTAGCACACAGTTCCATCACCGGATGTACTCTACACTGGCGACCGTGCGTGGGCCTGTGCGAAGTTCATTTACAACTTTTCCTTTCGGATCCACTTCAAGAAGCCGGCGTCCCGTGTAATCGGAGATCAGCAAGTTACCTCCCGGTAGCTCAACGAACCCTGAAGCCCAGCCCATCTTGATATCTAGATTCGCTCCGCCGATGGAGCGTATCACTTTGCCGTCAGGCGCGACTTCAATGATCTCTCCGGGGTCGGAGAGACTCATCAGAGTATTTCCGTTCGCAAGCCGACGGCCCATATAGAGCCTGCGTTTATCCTTTTCAGGAGCTTGCCAACTCCAGATGATCTTGCCGTCGCGGTCCACTTCGATAAGTTGCGCTACGGCCTCGACAGCAATGAGAGTTGTACCGGCAGCAGTGCGATGCGCATTCCGCATCCGCATATTGGCGAGATCCGCACTCTCATACTTCCACGCAATTTTCTTGTCCGGAGTTATCTCAACGACGCGACCCGCTCGCGCGTCCCCAATGAGAGTGTTACCGTTGGCCAGTCTCTGCGCTGCCAGAGGATGCTCGAGGCCTTCGCCGTACTCCCAAACTGGCTGCTGTTTCTCATCAAGTTCCACAACCTTCTTCTGGCCGCCGATAGTGAATAGCGTGTGACCGTTTGGCAAAGACTGCACATCGTGTCCTCGCGTGTTCGGCGCGGACCACAAAACGTTACCGGTGGGCCACTCCATTGCCACGATTTCGCCTTTGGGGCCGTGATCGGAGATCAGGATACGCCTGACAGATGGCTTCGCTTTCAGATGCTTATCGAACCAGGCGATTGCGCGCGCTTCGGCGCGTTCCGCATCAGCTCCCCGAAAGCCGTGGCCGGCGCCGGAAATAGTCTCTAGCTCGGCTGGGACTCCGGCATCGACGAGTCGCGTTGTAATCCACAGCGACTGCTCTAACGCCACATAATTATCCTCTGTGCCGTGGATGGAGAGAGTCGGCGCGGCGCGAGGAGTGACCCAATTCAACGGGCTGGCAGTCTGATGAATGCGACGGTTGTTATTCAAATCGCCTCCGAGGAACATCGGTAACACCACGGCTGCATCCACACTTTTCTGATAGGACTGGGTGAAGTCGGAGGGTCCGTAATAATTGACTACGCATTGAACGCGGCTCGATTGGTCGCGGTTTGGCCCGGTACCTTCGAATTCCGGGACGCCGGCCGTGAGACCGAGCATGAGCGCCAAGTGGCCTCCGGCGCTCCCGCCGATAGTTCCGATGCGTTCTGCATCGATGTTGTACTTCGTGGCGTTGGCACGGAGAAATCTCACGGCAGCCTTGACGTCTTCGACGGCTGCAGGGAACTGGTGACGGGGAGCAAGGCGATAGCTTGCAGTTGCGGTCACGTAGCCGTGTCCCGCCAGGCGCGCAGCCTGGGCCAGGTAACTTTCCCGGTTCCCTGCCCGGAACCCGCCTCCATGTACGAAAAGGACGGCGGGCAGACGGTCCGACGCAGCAAGGCCCGTGGGCCGCACGATGTCAAGAGCGACGCGGGCGCCGACATTTGAGTACTCTATGTCGCGTTCATGAATGACGTTGGCCGGCATCGGCGGTAGCTTCGGCGCCGGCGGCTGCTGGGCAGCGGCAATCGCGGCAACGGCCAGGAGGAAAGTGAGGGTTCGCATCGTTGTATCGCGTTTGTATTTTGTCACGAGTTTCGGAGCTAGTCCCGGACTAGCGAATATAGCAGGTCGCTCCTCCGACAAGTGTTGTATAAGAAGGGGATGCTGAGTCGCCGGTCTTGTCTTTCCACACTCGCCGCCGCTGGATGGGCCGCCGCGGAGAATCGAATTTTGGGACAGGGTCAGCATCGCTATCAGGTCGTGCCGGGTTGGGGTGTGCTCGACGAGCAGACACCGGTGAAAAATTGCCACGGAATGGTGCGCGACGCCGAAGGACATCTGATCCTGCTGACCGATCACGTGTCCAACAACGTTATCGTCTACGACAAAGCCGGACGGCTGGTTTCCAAGTGGGGAACAACATTTCCCGGAGCGCACGGCTTGTCGATTGTCACAGAGGGAACTCGCGAGGTCCTGTACATAACGGACTTGCAGACACACAAGGTCGCAAAGACGACGCTTGACGGCAAATTACTCGACGAGTGGGGATGGCCGAAGACAACAGGTAAGTACCTTCAGGAAGCCGACTATAAACCGTCGTGGACCCTGCACATGAAAGACGGCTCCTTTTTCGTGTTGGACGGTTATGGGCGGGACTATATTCTTCGCTATGACGCCAAAGGGAAGTTGACGAACATCTTTGGCGGCTCTGAGGGAGGAATTGTCCATTGGGGACCTCACGGCGGAATGTTGGATATTCGAGGGAACACGCCGAGTCTGTTGATTGCAATGAGCGACCAACAATACTTGTTGCGGTTGACCGTGGAGGGAGCCAAGCTAGAGCAGGTGGATCTGCCCGGCGGAAATCCACGACAGATTCGACTGTACAAGGGCCACTATTATGTGGCGCATCTGGCCGACAACTGGCCGAAGGATCGCGCCAGCCGTGGTTTCATCTCAATACTGGACGCGCAGTTGCGAGTGATCTCCAATCTGGCGGGGTCGGCGCCGGAGTACGGGGATGACGGAAAACTGAAGACTATGCGCCACACCGAGGATGTGTTTACGCACCCGCATGATCTGATCGTCGACGAGGACGACAGCCTATACGTTGCACAGTTCGCTTCGGGGGCCACGTATCCAATCAAGTTGGAACGTGTGTAGTTAGAAGGCGTTTCGGACCGGTCAGGTAAACGTTTTCTAAACGTGAGAAAATAGCTAATGAACGATGAGAATCAGTTGGCGTCGACTGCAATCGGTATGGGCTTTGTGTTTGCTTTCGATCGCTGCTATCGCGTTGACAGCGCGCTATGTTACAGCCCAATCGGCATCCGCCCCCACGGATCCCGCATTTGAACAGTTTGTAAGACCTTTTCTGGCGCAGAACTGTGTTCGGTGCCACAACGTGGACAACAGCACCGCAGGTGTCAAGGTCGACATGCTCGACACGCAATTCGAGGATGATCACGTCAAGATCTGGGAAGCCGTCCGACGACGAGTAAACAACGGCACAATGCCGCCGAAGAATGAGCCGCAGCCCAGCGCTGAGGTTCGGAAGCAGGTGACTGATTGGATCGCGCGCAATCTTGAGGTTGCCCGGTTACGGCCGTCGCCAAAGAACGGCCTTGTCCGTCGCCTGACCGTGGCCCAGTATCGAAATACACTGCGTGAGCTGTTGTATCTAGATGACAATCTGACAGCCGCCCTTCCGCCCGATGCCGTCTCGAAAGACGGATTTCTCAACCATAAGGACACTCTGCAGTTGTCTCCCCTACTGATGGAGGCATACTTCGACATTGCCGAGAAAGCGCTGGACCGGGCTATCGTCGATCCTTCCGTCAAACCATCCATTCAGAACTTCCGCGTCGATCTGGGCAGAGAGGTGAATCCGGCTCCCTTGCCTGAAAAGTTGGTCCTTGGCGCCGGCAGTCAGCTCCTCGAGAACGCTGACGTGCTGGTCACCCAACTGACGCCGCCTAAGCCGTTCGCATTTGAGCCTTTCTATATGCGCACGAAATATCGTTTTATCGAGGGTTACCGAGGAAACGATACGGTGCGCGGATGGCGCGACTATGACAGCATCTACCATGCCGTCTTCGCAGACATGCGCGGTAGCGGCGGCTATCCCAAGGGCGCCGCGTACGGGACCGTCCCGGGAGGACTCCTGCTTCGACCCGCGATCCCGACGGAGGAAATGTTCGATGACGACGGCACGTATGGGCCCAAGGCGAACTTCAAAATTTCCCTGCGGGAATTACCTGACGAAGGACGCTTCCGGGTTACGGTTTCCGCTGCCAAATACAACGATGGTCTCCTGCTAGACGCCGGCGCCGTTGCGCAGACCAACAGCGGCGTTACCTGGGACGTAGCGAAGGCGCCCGGAACAGTCACCATTCCCAAAGCAGGGATCTACCAGGTTGACGTATATACGGCAGATAGCAAGACACCGGGGCCGGAAGGGTCACGCCTGAGTGAAGGGCTGGCCGGAACATGGCCGATGACAACCGCGGGCGACCTTGCCGGCAAGATGGAAGGGAAGGGTCAAATCGTTGATTCGCCGCTTGGTAAGGCAGCATCGCTCAGCGGCGGCGACGATGCCTTAGTGATCCCACGTAGCGCGATTCCCACGGACGATGCAAGGCACCTGGGCGAAGGTGACTTCTCGGTAGCCGCCTGGATTCAGCCCAAACAGCTCGAGAGGTCCGCGATCGTGAGCTTGGCAGGCTCGGGTCGAAACTTCGGCTGGTCCTTAGAACTGCCGGATGTCCGTGGAGCGTTGCGATTCCGCACCATGGGGCAGACCGAGGAAGCTAACGGAGTGGTTTCGTCGCGGCCCGGGGCAATTCGCGCCGAGTCGTGGCAGCATGTGGCTGTAGTCCTGCGTCGCGGCAGGAATGAAACGCTGCTATACGTCAATGGCAACCTGGTCGCTAAAGGTGATCTGGGCGCTGCTCAATTTGACGATCCGAAGGCGGATCTGCAGATCGGCAATTTCGCCGGCTCTCAGCCGTTTCGCGGCGATGTGGCTGACTTGCGGCTTTATCGACGACCATTGGAGCCGGCGGAAATCCAGGCTCTGGTTCAACCCGGAAAGCAGTTGATCAAGGCCCCGGCCCCACGGCAGCGCGGTAACCGCAGACAGCAACAGCCAAACCTGACGCTCCATTTAGGCGACAGAGAATTTTCCGGCGCATTGCAACAACCCGCCTTTCTGCTGATGCGCCTGGAAGCTGGTCCCCTCAAGATCAGCGCCAAATACGATGATGTGAAAGATTTGGAGCGCATCGTGTTGACTCCGCTCGCGGCCGGCGACGAATCCGCAAAGCGGTTTCTGACTTTTGAGAAGCGGCAGCCAAGAGTGGGAGTTCACCTGGGATTGCGGCGCGATTGCGGCAGCACGTTCGGTCCAGTCGGATCCCCCCAGACCGTGACAAGTGACCAACTCACCAAGTACGTGTTCGAGGGGACGATCACTGATTTTCCCAGCCCCCATGTCGAAAAAGACAACGTCAACTACCTTGCCGGCATCCACGAAATCGCTGTACGGAGTGAATACACCGATGGCCGCGACATGCCGCGGCTTCGTCATCCGCTCCGTTGAGTTCGAGGGACCGTACTACGAAGTGTGGCCGCCGAAATCCCACAGCAACATCTTCGTGGATTTCGAACGCAAGAGCGACAAGCAAGCGTGGGCGCAGAAGATCATGCGCACATTCGCCACACGCGCCTACCGCCGCCCCGTCACTGCCGCCGAGGAATCGTCCTTGATGGACGTTTATGCCAAAGCGCAAACCAACGGCCGCAGCTTCCAGGATTCCGTGAAGGACGCGTTGCTGGTGGTCTTGACGTCGCCTCAATTCCTATTTCTGGTCGAGACCAGCGCGGCGCCCGGGCCTGAGCCGCTGGACGGCTACGAACTGGCGTCCAAGCTTTCCTATTTTCTGTGGAACGGGCCGCCGGATCGCAAGACCCTGCAACTGGCTGCGAACGGACTGCTGGCAAAGCAACTCGATACGGAAGTGGACCGCATGATCGCCGATGCGCGATTTTCGCGATTCGTCACTGAATTTGCCTCCCAATGGCTGAGCTTGGACAAGTTCCAGGTTCTCGAGGCCGACCGCAAGCGGTTCCCCAAGCTCACGCGCGATACAC
Organism: Bryobacteraceae bacterium; assembly: GCA_963844855.1. Taxonomy (GTDB): domain Bacteria; phylum Acidobacteriota; class Terriglobia; order Bryobacterales; family Bryobacteraceae; genus DASQDN01. The sequence continues at coordinate 387,697 of CAWJQP010000005.1, read as the reverse complement.
GAACTGAGCTGAAGCAGGAGCCGGTCGAGTTCGTTCAGTATCTGATCCGGAACAACCTGCCGGTCAAGAATCTGATCTCCTCGGACTTCATCCTCGCCAACGAAGCGGTCGCCAATTATTACGATCTCGCCGACAAGACCGAGAGCGGCTTCCGCTTTGTCGCGGTTCCCGCACAACCGGCCCGATCTCGGCGGCGTCCTCACTCAGCCGGCGATCTTGGCCGGACTGTCCGACGGCCGCGAATCGAACCCTGTCAAGCGCGGCGCTTGGCTGGCGCGCAAAATCATCGCCGAACCGCCGGCCGACCCTCCGCCGAACGTGCCTGCGCTGAAGGACGACGAGAAAGGACTCACGCTGCGGCAGCGGCTGGAGCAGCACCGCAGCGTGCCCGCGCTGCATGCAGTGCCACCCAAAGATCGACCCGTGGGGTGTGGCGCTCGAGGAATACGATGCAGGCGGCCGGCGAAAGCAGCAGCCGGTGGACGCGCGATCCACGCTGCCCGATCAGACCGTGGTCTCCGGCATGGACGATCTGAAGCGCTATCTTGCGGAAGACCGCATCGATCAGGTGGCCTTCAGCGTACTGAAGCATCTGGCGACGTATGCAGCGGGCCGCTCTCCGACATACAATGAACTTGACTACCTGAAACGGGATGGATTAAAGCTGAAGGCTGGCGGCTACCGGATGAAGGACATGGTCCGGTACGTAGTAAACAGCAAGATCTTTCTTGAAAAGTAACGGAATACGGAGAAACCCATGAATCGCTTCCTTAAGCTCGACCGCCGCGCCTTCCTTAAAGGCGTGGGCGTTTCTCTGGCTTTGCCGGTTCTCGACGCCATGGGCGCCGAAGTGACAGACCAGATTCCGCGCCGTTTCTGCGCCATCTACACAGCCAACGGCATGTCGCTGCCGAAGGCCGAGCACGGCATCAATGAGTGGAGCTGGTTTCCAACCGTAACCGGTCGCCGAGTTCGTGTTCGGCAAATCGACCGAACCGCTGGCTCCGTTCCGCAAGCAATTGAGCTTTATGGGCGGGATGATGCACCCGAATGGTCCGAAGGCCGATCCGCATATCTGCTCAGACATGTGGCTCACCGGCGCCCCGCTGCACAATCCGAAGCCGGGAACTTTCAACTCAGTCGGCCTCGATCAGGTAGTCGCGCAGCACACGAAGCAGTTCTGCCGGCAACCCTCGCTAGTGCTTTCGATTGACGCGGGAACGGGCTTCCTTTCGCGTACCGGCACCATCTCCTACAGCGTGGATGGCAGGCCCATACCCGCGGAGAACAACCCTCGCCGCATCTTCGACCGGCTGTTCCGCGGTGACAATCCGTCACAGAGCTCGGAGAGGCTGCACCTGCAGCGCCGCATCAAGCTCGTCGACGCGGTAGCCGAAAGCGCGCGTTCGCTCGATTCGAAGTTGGGCAAGACCGACCGCGAGCGAATGGATCAGTATCTGAGCACGCTGAACGAAATGGAATCGCGGCTGGTCGCCTCTGAGCGCTGGATCGATATCCCGCTGAAGAAGCAAGATTATTCGCATCTGAATCTCGATGCCACGAACGAAGGCAACCCGGCCGAATACTACCGCAACATGTTTGACCTGATCGCGCTGGCCTTCGATGCCGACATCACGCGCTCGGTCTCGTTCATGCTCAACCGCGAAGATGGCATGGGCATCAGCGATACGTTCCCTCTAAAACTAGGACTGTCGAAAACCCATCACAATCTTTCGCACGCGACGGACAAGGAAGGACAGTCGGACTTCGCCAAGTACGACCTGTTCTTGAGCAAACAGATTGCTCATTTCCTTGAAAGGCTGAATTCCTACAAGGACCGCAACGGAAGCGCGCTCGACAACACCATCGTGCTGTTCGGTAGCGGAGCGAGTACGACGCACAATTCCCACAACCTGCCGACGTTGCTCGCAGGCGGCGCCAACATGGGCCTGAAGCACGGAAATTACTGGCGCGAAGGCGAATCGCGGATGTCAAACATGTACCTGAGCATTCTTCGATCCCTGGGCATCGAGGAGGAATCGTTCTCCGACAGTACAGGAACGTTGACTAGCCCGATTTTCAGTCGAGCCTAGAGCTAAATATCTGCTACATGCGCGGCTTCCGATAAGGATCGGAAGCCGACTGTTCCCGCCCACCCCTCCCGTTTCGTTCCAGTGGCGTCGTTCTCTGCTCCTTTCGCCGTCTGGAATTTTTTGATTCCTGCGAACCCCTGACCAATCTAAGGTTCACGCCGAATTGGTCGGCTCGACCGCAGGGTTATTTGCACGTTTCCCTCGCTAATAGAAACTATGGAGAAAGCCTTCGAACTCGCTGATCTACGGGTGGTACACGCCATCCAATTGTTGCGGCTAGCCATCGAATTAACGGGAGCGATCGTGATCGCAATCGGCTTCGCGATCGCAATAAGCCAGCTCGTCATGCTGCATCTGCGTGGTCTCCTGCAATCCTTCACAGAAGTTCGACTAACCTTCGGTCGGTATCTTTCCTTGGCGCTGGAATTTCAGTTGGCTTCGGACATTCTCTCCACAGCAGTCGCGCCCACATGGGAGGAACTTGGGAAGCTAGGCGCGACCGCGGTGATACGGACAGCGCTGAATTACTTCTTATCTCGCGAAGTCCGTGAGTATTCCGAAAAAGTCGCGGAGACCCGTAGTGAGTTGGCGCGACCAGGCAAGGTTGAGCGGCTTGACCCTTGATGCCGATAAACGCCGATTGTCACCGTGAACTGTTTCGCGACGACCGTGTCGCGCGTCAACGTGTCGCGTATTAGTGCGATGCGCCTACACAACGTGCGGAGGAGGGATGCCATCGCGATCGCATAGTTCATCGGGTAGCACAGTAGTCAGTCGCTCGAAGTCCGCCGAACCGTCGCAGGTGCATCCTTTTGCAAGCTTTGGCAGCCAAGCCGCCGCAGGTTCCCTATCGAGCAACCGAGCGTTTCTGTGCGGAATTGACCTCGTCCTGGTCGGTGATCAGTGATCTTAGCGACCGCATCGCAGAAGCAGCTTCCTCATTGCGAACTACAGAGGCGCGAAGTCCAGAAGCGCAACAAGGCGGAACCCTACAACTCTCACGCGAGCGATACGAATCAGATTCAAGACTACTCCTGGTCCAACCAATCGAGCAACTCTTAAGAATTCAACCGATTCGTCGAAGCCTGGAAGCAATGCAGGAATGGGATCAGGGTGAGGCTGGCAGTAGTGTTCGCGCCAGAGACAGGATCGACGTACGGTTTCAACGATTGCTTGCGCAGGCCGCCCTTGATCTGTGTGAACCCTGGCGAATTCGCTGTGGCAGCGATAAGGAGGAAGAGCAGCAGAAGTGGCAAGAGCGACGCGGCGTCCACGCAAAGGAAGCAAAGGCGTTGTTGGACAGATATGCTTCATGGGCTATCAACGCCGCGAATACACCAAACAAAACCAACGCCAAATCAATATTGGGACGTCGCGAGTTGTGGTGGAGACAACAGCGAGCCGTAGTTGCGCTTCTCGAAATGGAGGTAGCGTTCTGCCAACTCGGATACGCTTGGTTTAAAGCCACTGCCGAACTTGCCGCAAGCCTGACGAAAGAGCGCCGCGAAATTCTCGCCGAGGCACGCGAAACACTTCAGTGGATAGAAGGCGGAGCCGTCGCTGGTAACGTAATACCCCTCGACCTCGCTTCCCCCCAGGAGCGCTTGCGGTCTTGGGCGCGCACAATTGAGAACGAGGCGTTTCGCCTGCTCCCTGAGCGGGTCGAACTGGTGATACCGGGTCTGTATCCCCGCTGGCGTCAAGTCGCAGCGCGTGAAGCATTTCAAACTGCCTTCTCAACCTATGCCGTAGAACCGATGTCGCACATCGTAGAAGATTATTGGTCCGGAAGCGCCAAGATCGTGCGAGAGGCTAGTCGGGCCAGAGAGATTATCGACTATTGGCGGGAAGCATCCTCAACAAACACCGGCGCCACCGGCGAGGCGAGTAAGCTTTTCTCAGACGCGCTTCACAACGCCGCAGCGATGCTCTCACATCAGCTTCAGACGACTGACGCTGCTGAGGAACTTGACGCGAAAGTAGCCGATGCTTTCCAGGTATGGGCCGTAGAAGGATCTGCTGCGCTCGAGGCTTCGCAATTTGGATGGGCAATCGTTCAACGTCCACGCGGGCGCACGCTGTTGCGCGCAGTAGTGCGGTTGCAGGAACAGGAGGCGCGGACGAAAGGACGGCGTGGCGTTCGCTGGATTGCCGACCAATGGGAGGCCACGCTAGAGTCATTTGGAGCCAAGATCCCGGCGCGGCCGGCCATCCCACCCGTCGTTCGACGAACAACACTGCGCGACACGCTGTCTCTGCCGGCGTCAAGGCGCGAGTTGCCGGAGATTTATCGATTGCTGTTCCGGTTGGCGCCAGTCGACGATCAACGCTTTCTGATAGGTAGGGAGCAGGAACTCGCCGGCCTCGAACAGGCGCTCAAGGACTGGGAAGAGGGTCGTTTTGCGGCATGTACGGTCGTCGGAGCGCGAGGTAGCGGAAAGACCAGCCTGCTGAATTGTGCGGCGGCCGAAATATTTGCGGGACGCTCGCTTATTCGCGGACAATTCGCGGAAAGAGCATTGACCCCAGAGCACATTGATGCCTTCCTACGGCAGTTACTGGGTCTTGAGGAAGGCGCCGATCTCGAAAGAGCTCTAGCGGCCGAGCGACGCGCTCTCATGATCGAGGAATCGGAGCGAACATACCTGCGAAAGGTGGGCGGGTTTCGCGCAGCGCATCACCTGATTCACTTGATCCAGCGGACGGCTCCGACAACTCTTTGGATCATCGTCATGAACGACAAAGCGAGCCGCGTCCTGGATGCGGGCGCGCAGTTGGGTCGCGCCTTTTCGCATCGCATCAATGCCATGAGCGTCTCTCGTGACGATCTCGAGAAAGCCATTCTGGAGCGGCACCGGCTGTCAGGATTGCATCTCGAGTTCGCCCCTCCACCTACAGGCGATCCGTGCGTGAGCCGCGTCAAGAGTTGGTTGGGACTCACGGAGTCGCCTCAGAAGCTGTTCTTCCAATCCCTCTTCCAGCAATCAGAGGGAGTCTTCCGCTCCGCCTTTGAACTCTGGCTGAGCTCGATTGAACGGATTGAAGGAGAGACACTCAAGATACGTCAGCCTTTGGATCCCGCTTTCAATCGTTTCCGAAACGAACTTGCGCAGGAAGACCACTTCACTTTGCTCGCAATCCAGGAACACGGCTCGCTAACGCAACAGGAGGTGGCGGAAGTAATTTGCGAGACGCGCGAGACCAGCGACCGCATGTTGGATCGCCTTTCGGCTCTTGGATTGATCGAATCCGATCCTGAACATCCCGGGCTTCGAGTCCGCCCCGAAGCGCAACGGTTTGCGAACGACCTGTTGCGCCGGGTAAACCTCACATGAACGAGGTCAACGCATGAACGGCCCGCCGTCCGTAGTGGCTCAACTTACGATCGGCAAGATTCTTATAGCAGTTGTTATCATCGCCACCACCTCGATGCTCTTGCGGTGGATGAACGGCTTCCTGGACAGACTCTCGAGCCACAATGTTCGGCTTCGGTTTCTTCTTCGCCAGATTGAACCGCCACTCAGGATTGTGATCTGGTTCGGAGCCTTGCTTGCGGCGGCGCAGATCGTCGCTCCGTCCAAGGATGCGTTTTTAGCAGCTCTCGGATCGGCCGCCTTAGCGATCGGTCTTGGATTACAAGACCTAATCAAGAATTTAATAGGCGGACTTGTCGTTGTCGCGGACCGGCCATATCAAGTGGGTGATCGCATCAAGATGGCGGAAGCCTATGGTGAGGTGGTACAGATCGGTTTGCGCAGCACAAAAATTCTCACAGCCAACGGCTCATTGGTGACAGCGCCAAATTCAGAAGTACTGACTCATGCGATTTTCAACGCAAATGCCGGCATAGCGGAATGCATGGTGTCTGTAGACGTGGCGGTACCCGATGGTTCAGATCCGGACGAGTTGATCCGAATTGGCCGTGAAGTGGCGGTGTCGTGTCCATTCACGCGCCTGGGTCGACCCATCGAACTGGAACTCACCGACAAAGGCAGGGATTCCCGGGTGATGCGGCTCACCATTACAGCCTATGTGTACGATCACCGCTATCAGCCCGCAATGCAGACTGACATACTCAGGCGAGCTCACCGGGAGTTCCTTGCCAGTGGCGTGTTTTGGAGACCGGGAAAACCTATGTAGTCTTGGTTGTGATCTGAAGAGCGGTTTGGAGCTCATTCAAAAACTTCTGCTCACCCTCACTTATTTGAGTTCCCCCAAAACCGAGGAAGCCTCCTTCCTTGGCAGCCTTTGCCACCTTCTCGGCAATCGCATAGAGCCATTGGCGATACTGAGAAACCTCATCGGGACTAGCTTTGGCCCCGAGCACGGACAACCCATTCGCCACTCGTTCCAGAGTCAGGCTTTTCATTCGATCCGAGGAGAGTTCGGAGCCTAGGCCACTCAGCATTTCGCGGATGGAGGTCTGTGCCGCCTGCGTCTCCGTGCGATTTGAAAGATCACGTATGAAACCAAGGTCGCTCGATTGTCCTTCGAGAATCTGCTGCGCAATCGCCATGGATTCTTTGACGGTCCCAAGGCCGCTTGAGCCGGCGAGCAATGTCGCGAATCCAACAAGATGCGGCAGCTCCCGGATCGTAGTCCAGTCTGCAGGTGAAAAATCGTTCTTTGTCAGCATGGCGCCTAGACGCTAGCTTCGCGGAAGAAGTCTCTTTTCATTTCGTGCCGCTCATTTCGTATTCCTCGGCCGATCACGCTGAACCACTTCACTGTTTATTCCCGCGTTTTCATAGCCGTGGAGGAAGATCGTCGTTTGGCCGCCTGATGTTGTAGGTGTTAGCCGCCGCCTGTATTAGAACCGCAGCCGAATCCACCCCAAGCGCCCCTCGGCGCCCCCGGCGCAAAGAACGTGGCGTTAGCCAGTGGGTATTCTCCCTCCACCGGCGGACAGGGCCGCGCGATGAAACTTCCAGTACTCGTAAATCCCGTTGCGGCTAGTTGCGCCGCAGTATAGTACTGGCTATCAAAAAGGTTGTTCACCTGTACGTATAGTTGAATGCGAGGATGTACCTGGTAACGGGCGCCGAGGTTCACGACGGCGTAGCATCTGATTTGCCGGGACCCAGATAATAGGTTCCGTCGGGTTCGTGCTGATTGTTTTCGTTGCCTCGCGCCTACGAACCGGAGGCGCTGAACAATCCAAGATCCACAACAAATTTCGAGGTGACCTGCACGTCCGCGTAGGCCTTCAACATATGTTGTGGGATGAGAGGGATGCGGTTGCCTGGTTCGATCTCTATATTTCCTTCCAGACCGGGGATCTCTTGCGCTTCCTCGTTGCTGCTGTTACCCGCGCCTGCCACTTCTTCCTCACTTTGGAAGGTTGCGTCGAGGTACGTATAGCCACCGCCGATGTTCACCCGCTTGAATCTGGCGCCGAAGTCCAATTCGAAACCCTGGTGCAGAGCCTTGTCGAAGTTCTTGAAGTATCCGAACCCGGTTTGTTCGGAGGCGACGAAGAGAATGTCATCGCGATTGGCTGCGCGGAACCAGCCGGCGCTCCATTGAATGTTTTTTTCAGAGCCGCTCCGGATGCCCGCTTCGACGGTGCGTGTCACGACTTGTTTCAGCGGCGGGTCGCCTGCCATCGCGTTTGGCAGCTTGCAAGGCGAATTCGGATCGGCGCAGCCAAGCTCGATCGAAGTAGGAGCGCGGTTGCCCTCTGTATAGCCCCCGTAAAGACTCACCGCGCCCGCAAGACGGTACGTCGCTCCAACCGCGGGGTTAAAACGATTGAATTCATGTTTTCCCGTCAAGGATCCTACGCCCGCTGTGGGATTCAAGATATCCCGATTGTCGATGGACGTGTGGTTGAATCGCCCGGACAGCGTGAGGATTAGTCGGTCTAGCGAGATGGTATCGGTGGCGTAAAAGCTTCCGCTGTGAATCCGGCCCGACAGGTCCACTCGAGTATCGAAGGGCACTCCGTCCTCGTCGCCACCCGTTACGCCGTCCGCATAAGCTTTGATGCCGGTCACGCTACGGTCCGGATTCAGATAACCGAGTTCGGTGGACTGCGTGAAGCCCACACTGTTGCCGTCATAGCCCTTGCGCGATACAGCGCCAGAAGGGGAATGGCGTGTTGGCCGCGTTCTCGCCAGCAGCCAGCTGCAGTCCCCTTCGTATCACTTCGAACTTTTGAGCGTCTGGGCTTCTTACCGCCCGTCAGATTTGGGCGGTACCGCCGTCGACGAATAGTTCGATGCCGTTGACGAAGCTCGAGTCGCTAGAGGCGAGAAAGAGAGCCACCGTTGCGATCTCTTCGGGACGACCCATCTCGCCGCGTGGTATGAGGGTTTTGAACCTCTCCTTGGCGTCCTCGCCCAGTGGATCAAGGATTGGCGTATCGATGGTACCGGGGCTTAGGATGTTCACCCCTATTTTTCGATCTTTGAGTTCGAGCAACCAGGTCCGCGCGAAGGAGCGAACGGCGGCTTTGCCCGCGCTGTAGACACCGAACGCCGGGAAGCCCTTGATGCTGGCGATGGAGCCGTTGAGGAATATAGAACCGTTGTCGTTGAAAAGCGGCAACGCCTTCTGTACGGTGAAGAGCGTGCCGCGCACGTTGAGGTCGAAAGTCCTGTCGAAGTGCTCTTCCGTGACTTGTTCGAGTGTGGCCAACTCTCCCTGACCGGCACTAGCGAAGAGGACGTCGATACTGCCTCGTTCGCGCTTGGCAGTGTCATAGAGGCGATCGAGGTCGGCGAGATTAGAAGCGTCGCCCTGTACTCCAGTGACGTTCCTCCCGATGAACTTGACGGCTTCATCGAGCTTTTCCTTGCGCCGCCCGGTGATAAAGATATATGCGCCCTCTTCCACGAAGAGTTTCGCTGCTGCAAGCGCCATCCCGGAGGTCGCGGCAGTGATGACAGCTGTTTTTCCTTCGAGTTTTCCCATGAACGTTCTTCCTGTCCCTTCTTGGATCAACTGCTCAAGCGGCAGACATATGGATTAGCGAAGGCCGCCGCCGGCATGGACGAGTTCACCGGTGATCCAGTTGGAATCGCTCGAAGCGAGGAAGGTGGCAACGGTGGCGATATCATCGACCTGACCGATGCGGCCGAGCGGCGTCTGGGCGACTGAACCCGCCTCGAAGTCGGTGCCAATGAAGCCCGCGGCGTGAACGCCTTCGGTCTCGACCATGCCAGGGTTGATGGAGTTGACGCGAATCTTCTTCGGACCGAGTTCTTTGGCGAGGACGCCGGTAATAGCGTCCACTGCTCCCTTTGTGGCGCTGTAGACCGCGCTGTTGGGTGGCGTCAGACTGCTGACGACGGAGCCGATGTTAATGATGCTGGCGCCCTCGTGGAGGTGCTTGACGGCAGCGTGTGTTGTACGCAAAAGTCCGAGGACGTTGACATTGAAGATCTTGTTGTAGTGCTCTTCGGTGAAGTCTTCAATGGGGCGGAACTCATATACGCCTGAGTTGTTGACGAGAATATCAAGGTGGCCGTAGTTTTCGATGGCCGCGTCGATGAGTCGCTCAGCTTCAGCGGCCTTGGAAACATCGGCACCGACCGCAACGGCTTTGCCGCCTGATGTGGTGATGGCAGTGACCACAGCATCGGCCCCAATCCTGCTGGAAGCGTAGTTCACAACTACGGAGGCGCCTTCGGCCGCGAGCGATTTGGCGATTGCGGCTCCGATGCCCTTCGAAGCGCCGGTGACGACTGCGACTTTACCTGTAAGCTTGCTCATTTTTTATATTCCTTCCAATACCTGTGCTGGCCTGCGAGATTTTTTAAGCTGCCTCGCTGGGCTGCCTTCCATCTGTTCTGGTGAATAGATGGAATCAGGTCAAGAAAAGATTCAGTAGTTCTGAACTATTGAACTAATGAACCATTTGCCGGTTGTGACTACTCTTAGTAGATATGAGGCCGTTGTCCCATCCTTCGATTGAGGATGTTTCAGTGGAGGGGATCCTCCACGCCCTGTCGGACCCCGTGCGGGTAGCGATGTACGCAGACATCGTCGCCCAGGAGTGTCCACAAAGTTGCTCGAATTTTCTGACGGTGGGCGACCAAGCGATTCCAAAGTCTACACTGTCGCAGCATTTCCGTATCCTTCGCGAGGCCGGCTTGATTCGGAGCGAGCGCCACGGCGTTGAAATGCACAACACTTCTCGCTGTGCGGAGCTTGAGCATCGCTTCCCGGGGTTGATACGGGCGATTGTGACAGCGCACACGATCCAGTCGAAGGCGAAAGGCGCCAACCGACCTCCGAGACGGCTCGTGGCGAAATAACTTTGCGGGACCTGGAAACGCTCCGCTCAGATCACAACATCGACGTTCTGAGCTTTGGAATGCGCGATCAATTCAGTTAGAACTCTGATCTACCGCGATGCCGCCCTTTACTATTCGCTGACCGAGAAGATGAGACAACAACCACTTCAGCACCGCTCATAGCAACGACAGCATGAGTCCGGGACATGGGCGCGCTCTGCGTGTTGGTCTCACAATACAATTCCAGATATCTTGCACCGGACACTCGCGGGTGTCGAGCCGTAGCGGTCACGCAAACGCATCCTAAAGATTAAAAAAAGCTAAAAAACGTGAATCGCGAGAGAAGAATGAGTATCTAAGCGTTGCGCGTGACGGACCGTCTCGCAGGCGTATGCCGAACTGTGAATCGACACGGATCTTCCAATCGAACTGAGTTTGGCATGTGTGTAGACGACTACTTTCCACCCACCTAACGCATAGGAGAGATTGATCGATGGCAGCCAAAAAGCCTAACATCCTCATCATTTGGGGCGACGATATCGGCTGGTTCAATATCAGCGCGAACAACAACGGCATCATGGGGTACCGTACCCCCAACATCGACCGCATCGCCAAGGAAGGCGCGAATTTCACTGATTGGTATGGCCAGCAAAGCTGCACAGCTGGTCGCGCAGCGTTCATCACCGGGCAGGCGCCAATCCGGACGGGCCTCACCAAGGTTGGGCTTCCAGGCGCCGACCTCGGATTGCGACCTGAAGACCCAACCATTGCCGACGTTCTGAAGCCACTTGGCTATGTATGTGGCCAGTTTGGCAAGAACCATCTCGGCGACCGCGACGAGTTCCTTCCCACGGCCCATGGCTTCGACGAGTTCTTTGGCAATCTCTATCACCTGAATGCTGAGCAGGAGCCTGAGAACCCGGACTACCCGAAAGATCCCGAGTTCAAGAAGAAGTTCGGGCCGCGCGGAGTACTTCATTCCTGGGCGAATGCGGATGGCACACAGAAGATAGAGAACACCGGTCCATTAACGATCGAGCGCATGCGGACGGTGGACGAGGAGTTCCTCGACGGGAGCCTCAAGTTTATGGACAAGGCGGTCAAGGACGACAAGCCGTTCTTCTTATGGTGGAACTCGACCCGCATGCACATCTTCACGCACTTGAAGAAGGAGTCCGAAGGCGTGACCGGTCTTGGTGTTTACCCTGACGGAATGGTGGAGCACGACGGCCATGTCGGCCAACTACTCGATAAGCTCGATCAGTTGGGCATCACGGAGAACACGATCGTGATGTATTCGACCGACAACGGCGCGGAGGTCATGAGTTGGCCGGATGGCGGCGCGACGCCCTTCCGGGGCGAGAAGGCAACAAACTTCGAGGGCGGCTGGCGAGTGCCCTGTGCGATTCGCTGGCCCGGCGTGATCACGCCAGGCACCGTGTCCAACGAGATCTTCTCGCACCAGGACATGCTTCCGACCCTGGCCGCAGCAGGCGGCGACCCGGATGTAGTCGAAAAGCTAAAGAAAGGCGGCTACAAATCGGGGAACAAGACGTTCAAAGTGCACATCGACGGCTACAACCTCCTCCCGTTCCTCAAGGGCGAGGTTAAGGAGAATCCGCGCAAAGGACTTCTCTACTGGAGCGATGATGGCGACTTGATGGCTCTGCGCGTTGGCAACTGGAAAGTCACCTTCATCGAACAGCGAGCCCATGGGTTGGGAGTGTGGGGAGAGCCCTTCGTCGCGATGCGCATGCCTCACATGTACAACTTACGGAGCGATCCGTTCGAGCGGGCGTCTGAGGATGCCTCGATGTTCTACGACAAGTGGAAGGCCGACCGCGCTTTCCTGCTAGTCCCGGCCCAAGGAATCGTCGGGGAGTTCCTCGCCACGTTTAAGGACTTCCCGCCACGCCAGAAGCCGGCCAGCTTCAGCATCGAGCAGGCGCTCGATAAGGCGCGGCAGACTGGCCAAGCCCTCGAGAAGGCCGCGGCAGGGGCTAACTAGTTCTCGCCCCCGTTTAGAAGCGAGAGGCGGTCATACGCGAGATGATCGCCTCCCTCCTCCCGTCGCCAAGTGTTTGACGGCATCCAAGGCTTCGGGGACACTTGTGTATTCGAGATGAGTGCTGACCCCGTTAGCGATTTCTACACGCATCATCCCTATCCACCGCCGGTCGAGAATCTGGATCGGGCTCGCGATGAGTGGCGGGACGAGAATCGACACCGATCTGAATATCATCTGTTGTGGCCTCACCGGCCTTACCGCGCCGACCTCGACATCCTGGTTGCCGGATGCGGGACGTGGCAGGCCGCAAAATACGCAGTCTGCCGACCTGACGCACGCGTTGTCGGCATTGACGTCAGCCCTACCAGCCTCGATCACACCGAGCAACTCAAGCGGAAGTACAACCTAACGAATCTCGAGATACGGTCCTTGCCAATCGAGCGCGCCGGAGAGTTAGAACGCGGCTTCGACCTGATCGTATGCACTGGTGTGCTGCATCATTTGCAAGATCCTGATGTGGGACTGCGAGCGCTTCGCGGTCTGCTGAAACCTGAAGGCTCCATGTATCTGATGCTGTATGCGCCTTATGGCAGGCACGGCATCTACCTGCTCCAGGACTATTGCAGAAGATTGGGAATTGGGACGTCAGAGCAGGAGATCAAGGAGTTGATGGCGACGCTAAAAGCGCTGCCTCAACATCATCCTTTGGCGACGGTGCTGCGTGGATCGCGAGACGCTGCTAATGCGGATGCTCTCGCTGATGCCCTATTGAACCCTCGCGATCGATCCTACTCCGTGCCGCAACTGTTTGACTTTATCGAGCGCAATGATTTGAACTTCGGGCGCTGGTACAGTCAGGCGCCGTACTTGCCCCGGTGCGGAGCTATCGCTACGACGCCACATGCCGAACGGTTGGCTTTACTTACTGAGTATGAACAGTACGTCGCGATGGAGTTGTGGCGTGGCGCCATCGCAACTCATAGTGTGATCGTCTTTCGAAGAGACTCGATCGAGTCTCTGGGAAATGTCCGGTTTGACGATCAACGTTGGCCGCGCTACGTGGCAATTCGACTCCCTGGCACTATTTGCGTGCAGGATCGACTGCCGCCGGGGTCGGCAGGTGTCTTGCTGAGTCGATACCACTCGTTTCCCGATCTGATTCTCGTTATCGATGCGCAGGAGAAGAAGATGTTCGACGCCATCGATGGGCTCCGTAGCATTGAAGAGATCGCCGAGCGCGCGGGTAGCCACGATGCGCTGTCGCGTGCTCGAGATTTTTTCGAGAAGCTCTTCCGGTATGACCAAGTGGTCTTCGATACCTCGAAGTCTACGAGCTCTTAAGATTGTAGACGCGATGCGCATTGTCCCAGGTTAGTTTCCGGAACATCTGTGGGGTGACGGTCTTCTTTAGCAATGTCAGCGTTTCGCGCGCAACGCATTTTCCGGCGAGGCGGGATGCGCCTGGATTGTTGGCTTGCGAAACACCGCCGCCTTTGCCATCGGCGCAGGAACAGTCGCTTCCGAAGATCAGCTTGTCCTGATGTCGCTTCAAAAAATCGGGAGTGAACTGCGGATCGCGCGACAGCGCGTTGTTCCCGGAATTCGCCGCGAGGTCACCATACAAATTGGCGTAGTCCCCGAGGAGTTTGTCCGTGACTCCGCCGCGCGCTATCTTACCCGCAGGGTAGGCTTCCTGATTCGCGTAATCGGCGCTGACGTTTGCCCAGAAAGCGTCGGCGTGTCCAATGAATGTCGTCTTGGGATATGCCTTCAACATCGCCTCGAAGTTCTTGAAGCCTGTGGCGAATGTTCCCTCGGTAGGTCTGTGCGGGACCTCCTGGAAGTGCACCAGAATGGGAATGCCGAGCTCGGCTGCGAGCGCATACAGGCGCCGAAGCTCGGGGCCTGCAGCTTCCACATGACTCTTCAATTCGCCGAAGCCGATCGCGCCCTTCTTGACTGCCTCTTCGAGGATCCTGCTTGCATCGGGACTGGTTACATCCGTGCCGGCGAACCAGCCAAGGTACCGTCCGGGATACTTTGCTCTCAGTTCAGCAAACTGCTCGGCATAGCCTGCGCGGGCCAGCAGCATCGCGTTTGAAATGCCTGCGCCATCCATGTGCGCGGTATTAGCTTCCAACGTCCGGCGAGGATGATGGTGGCAATCGACGACGGGTCCACCCCATTCGCTGGTTTGCGCATTTATGTTTAGCGTTGCCGAGGCTGCGATGCCATACGCGAATTGCCGTCGAGTAATCTTCATAAGCTGATACCGTATCACACGGGAAATCTAAATCCCGCTACGTCACCGCTTCTTTAAAGTAACGGCCATGCCGCCGCCGGTCATATAGAACACGGTCTCGAGGTCGGCGCTGCTGGTTACCGTCTTCACATAATCGGGAACCATATCCACGTTGTGTGCGAGAATCATGCCACCGGGCCGCACTAACGGCAGAAGTTTATTCAAGTAGTCGACGTAGCCTTCCTTGTCCGCATCGATGAACACAATGTCGATCGGTTCCTTCAATCGCGTGACGGTTTGATGAGCGTCGCCTTCTACTACGGTCGCCAGACGATCTACGCCGGCTTCTTTGAAATGCTTCTTCGCTGTGGCGGCCCGCCCCGCGTCATATTCGAACGTAGTGAGTTTGCCACCGGTCTTCTCAAGCGCAATGCAGAACCATAGGCCGGATAGACCGGTAGAAGTTCCGATCTCAACGACATGTTTGGCATTTGCAGCCTCTGTCAGTAATCGGAGAAGCCGGCCGTCAACGGCAGGGACATTGGCATAGAGGGCGCCTGCCTTTGTGGCTGCATCGATGGTGGAGAGAATTTTCTTTTCCGACTCCGCGCGTGGGATGGGCGGGTATTGATCGCTTCCGGGCGCTGTGCTTTTGCCGCCCCCGCGCCGTTGAGCGGACGCGGATACCAAGGAGCCGGCGATCGCCACGAGCAGGATAAAGCTACGTTTGTTGTACATGTTCTTGCATTATTACCAAGAGCGGCGATCATTTGTTGGAGCCAAGCTCCTGGAACGTTCAGAATTCTCGGCCGATGATTAAGCAACGGAATGCCGAGAATGGCGTGTTTCGGACCGAGCCGGGTTTCGGCAACAACGATCGCTTTGCGGTAGTAATCCTCCCATCCTTTCCGGTCACCAATGCTCCGAAGAACACCTGCATACTCGCTCAAAGCGAACAGCATTCGGCATAACGGGTACGTGTATGAAGGCGCCCAACACGGGTTCCACAACGACACAGCGCCGCGATACGATGAAGCCGAAGCGAAACTCGCTTGGCAGCGCACGCTGGAGGTCTTCGAAAAGTACCTGCGGGCCTGAACAGCGAGGAATTTCGCGGAGGAAGTCAAATGAATCTAAGTCGAAGAACCCTGCTCAAAAGCGCGATCGGAATGCCCGCGGCTTCGTGGCTTCTGAATTACAGAGCCATGGCGGCGCCTCATACCGGCGACGTGAAAATCACGAAGATTAAAACCATGGGACTTGACAACGTTGGGGACGGCTGCCTGATCCGGATCGAGACTGACGCCGGGCTCGTCGGCTATGGCGAAGCGGGACTTCCCTCCGCCGCGGCGCGGTCGCGTATCGAGATGCTGGCGCCTCAGTTAATCGGTCAGGATCCGCTTGCGATCGAGCGGCATTTCTACATGATGGCAGCCACTCAGTACTCGTTCATCGCGAATATTCCCACCGTGAGCGGTGTCGATATCGCGCTTTGGGACCTTGCCGGAAAAATTACGGGCTACCCGATTTACAGACTGCTAGGAGGACCAATTCGAAAGAACATCCCGGTGTACTCTCATGGCGGTCCGGCCGATATGCTCGATAAGGCGCAATGCAAGGCTTGGGCGGATCAGGTGAAATCGGCGCCTGAAGGATTCACCTTGTTCAAGTTCGGAACAGGCGGTCGTCCTGGCGGCGGAAGGGGAGGACAAGTGGCGGCCAAGGCGGTGGACCGCGCACCGGACGGGAGGAGGCGGAGGTGGCGGTGGACGAGCAAGCGGTCCATTCAACCCAACGCTGGATGGGGCGGAACTTCGTAAAGCGGCGAAGGGCTATGCCAACCTACGTGAGGCCCTTGGCGATGAGATTGATATTGCGATGCATTGTACGGGCCAATACGATCTGCCGAGCTCGATCGGTTTATGCAAGGCCATTGAGCCGATTGATCCTGCTTTCATCGAGGACCCACTCACGGTTCGCTATTCCGATGCCTGGCTTCAATTAAAGCGGGCTACTCGCGTCGCGCTGTTTGCGGGAGAGAAGGTTGAATTGGTAGATGGTTTTCGGCCATATCTCGACAATGGAGTGCTGGACATGATTCATCCGGATGTGGCCTACTCCGGGGGAATCACGGGCTGCCGTAAGATCGCGGATTTCGCTGCTCTCACACGTACACCGGTGGGTTTGCACAGCGGGCCGTGCTCGCTAATTCGTTTCTATGCATCCATGCATCTCGGCGCCGCAACGCAGAACTTCTACAAAGTCGAAAATGCTCTGGGCGCCTTCCGCGGCTTCAAGGAAAAGATGGCGCAGGGCCCGGAACCGGCAATTCGGAACAGCGTGTTCCCAGTACCCGAGGGGCCGGGTCTCGGATTGAATCTGAATGAAGACTGGCTCCGCTCACATATCGCGCCCGGGGATTCCTGGTGGGGATAGTCCAAGAACTTTCTTAACTTCTTTGCCCCTCCAACCAGCGTCTCCGCATCGAGAGCGGCTGTCAGCGTGGCCGAAGGTAAGAGCGCGTCCCGTCTGCGACCAATTGTATTCTTGAGATATTCAGCGGTATCCGCGAAACGCGCCAGGAGCGCTTGGGTGACGTGATCGCGTAGTTATGCGAACCAAACCGGCGTTTCGAGCGTAGTAGCTTAATGGAGGAATCCCGGTTGCACGATTTAATCCTTGACTGCAAGTATGCGCTTCGCCGCCTCGCTCTCACCCCTGGATTCACTCTGGCCACGCTGATCACCCTGGCATTGGGAATTGGCGCGAACACCGCAATCTTCAGCATTATCAATAGTGTGTTGTTAAAGCCTCTTCCGTTCCATGAGCCGGATCGTCTGATCGGTGTCTGGCAATCGGCTCCGGGAGTCAACATCAAGGACTTGAACGCTTCGATTGCCGATTACTTGACTTATCGCGAGCAGTCCAAAACCTTCGCCGACGTTGCCCTCTGGAACGGCCGATCCGTCACAGTCACCGAGTTCGCCGAACCCGAGCGTGTCGATGGAATCACCTTGACCTACCGCCTGCTTCCTATGCTCGGCGTACACCCTATTCTCGGCCGTGAATTTGCTGAGAAGGACAATCATGACAAAAGCCCTGAAGTCGTCATGATCAGTTATGGATACTGGCAGCGCCGATTCGGCGCCGATAGTAAGGTCATCGGACGCCGCATCATGGCCGACGGCGCTGCTCGCGAGATCATCGGCGTGCTTCCGAAAGATTTCTGGTTCATGGACATGGGCCATGAACTTCTTATGCCTCTCCGGTTCGACCGTTCCGCGGTACGCCTCGCAGGCTATAACCTCCAGGCGATTGCTCGGCTGCGACCAGGAGTAACCATCCAACAAGCTAACGCCGATGTGGCGCGCATGATCGGCATTGAACTCAATCAATTTCCCCCGCCGAACGGCATGAGCAAACAGATGATGGAAGATGCGCGCCTCGGACCGAATGTTCGGCCACTGCTAGATGATCTGATCGGGGACATTGGCAAAAGCCTATGGGTGTTGATGGCGACGATCGGGATTGTGCTGCTGATGGCTTGCGCCAATGTAGCCAATCTGCTGCTCGTCCGTACGGAGGGCCGAGCACAGGAATTCGCCGTTCGCGCCGCTCTCGGCGCCGGCCGAGGACGGATCGCGCGAGAGATGTTTACTGAGAGTCTTGCCTTGGCCGTCATGGGCGGATGTCTTGGCATCGCATTCGCTTTGGCCGTCGTGGAGTTGGTATTGAAACTGAGCCCGGCGCGCCTGCCAAGGTTCGACCAGATTTCGGTCGATTCGACTGCGCTGCTCTTCACTCTCGGAATCTCACTCCTGGCGGGACTCGCGTTCGGGGCCATTCCAGTTCTGAAGCATGGCGGAGTCCGCCTCGCCCAATCCTTGCGCGCCGGTGGACGAAACGCAAGCGCCGGCCGCGAACGCAATATCGCCCGCAATACGTTGACGACGGTCCAGGTCGCCTTGGCGCTTGTTTTGTTGATTGGTTCCGGCCTGATGATCCGTACGTTTCAGTCGATCCGCCGTGTACACCCGGGATTCAGTAACCCCGAACTATCGCAGACGCTGCGCATTTCCATTCCACGAACGGCTGCTCTTAAAGACGCCGAGCTTCTCCAGATACAGCACAACCTGGTGAACCGTCTTGCAGGCATCCCCGGCGTGTCGGAGGTCAGCATTCTGGGCGGTCTGCCCATGACCGGCTCAAGGTCGACCGATCCTATTTTCGCTAGCGATCATAGCTACGCAGCCAATCAGATTCCGCCCCTCCGTTCGTTCTTCACCGCGGCGCCGGGCGCCTTCCGCGCGATGGGGACCCCAATGCGCGCAGGACGAGAGTTCACTTGGACCGAGATTCATCAGAACCGCCGAGTCGCAATCATATCCGAGAATTTTGCGCGCGAGTATTGGGGCTCTGCCCATGCCGCAATCGGCAAGCAAATCCGCGAGAATTCGAACGATCCTTGGAGCGAGGTTATCGGAGTTGCCGGTGACTTGCGGCATGACGGCTCGGATAAGAAAGCTCCGACATCCGTATATTGGCCGCTGAGGTCGCAGAATTCGATGCCGTTCCTGATTCGCAGTTCTCGCGCGGGAACAGATGGTTTCCTGACTGAAGTTCGGCAGACCGTGTGGGCTACGAACAGTAATCTGCCGATCACCGAAATTCGGACCATGAAGCAGATCTATGATCGCTCGATGGCGCGGACAGGCTTCACGCTGACACTGCTTGCAATCAGCGGTGGGATGGCGTTGTTGTTGGCAGTCGTTGGGATCTATGCCGTGATCTCGTACACCGTGGCTCAACGCACGAGGGAAATCGGTATCCGTATGGCGCTCGGCGCGCAACAGGGCGAGCTGAAGAGAATGTTTGTAGCCAGATGCCTTCTCTGGAGCGGAATCGGCGCGACGGCCGGACTCATTGGAGCAACTGCGCTCTCACGATTGATGTCCTCACTGTTGTTTGAAGTCAGCCCCGTGGATCCTCTCACCTATTCCGTCGTTGCCATCGGCATCCTCGTGGCGGCGGCGGTAGCCAGTTACTTACCTGCGCGCCGTGTGACACGTGTGGATCCTGTCGAAGCTCTTCGCGCAGAGTAGTTGATGATCAACGTCTAAGCACATCGATCGATCACTTCGAAGACTGTCCATTCGTCCACGAACAAAGCAGCCCGCCACTGTTGCCAAGCATGGAGTCGATAGGCATTGAGCCTTCAGTGCTCCTCCGCACTCCTGTTTGCACGCGAGAACGTTTAACTATACACTGGACGGCGGCAGATTCCGTCTGAGACGATGACCGCTTCCATAGGTCCGGGCCAGCACTTAGGGCCATACGAGATTGAGCATCTGATCGGTGAAGGTGGAATGGGCGCCGTCTTCAAAGCTCGCGACACGCGGCTTGGTAGAACGGTAGCGGTCAAGATCGTCAAAGGACAGCTTAGCGAACGTTTCGATCGAGAAGCGCGTGCAATTTCGGCTCTGAACCATCCCAATATCTGTGCTCTCTACGACGTCGGTGTTCACGATGCAACTCCATACCTGGTCATGGAGTACCTGGAAGGAGCGACCGTTCACGGACCCCTTCCGATCGAGCGCGTACTCGGCTATGGAGCGCAGATGGCGGATGCGCTCGACGCTGCACACCGCAACGGCATAGTACACCGCGATCTCAAGCCGGCAAATATCCTCATCACACGCCGTGGCGTGAAACTTCTCGACTTTGGCATCGCGAAGTTCGTCCACACAGAATCAACGGTCGATGCCAACGTTACCGGGACGCTTGGTGGAACACAAGTGAACATTGCTGTGGGAACTCCACAGTACATGGCTCCGGAACAGATCCAGGCTAAGCCCGTAGACGGCCGTACCGACATCTTTGCATTGGGCTGCGTCCTTTACGAGATGCTCACTGGCCAGAAGGCTTTTCCCGGAAATTCTCCGACGGCCGTGACCAACGCGATTCTAGCCATCGAACCAACGCCGCTATCGAAAGCAAGACTCGATATCCCAGCGGCTGTTGAGCGCACTGTCATGAAGTGCTTAAGCAAAGAGCCCGAGGGCCGTTGGCAATCGGCACGAGATCTGAAAGACGAGTTGGAATGGATCGCGAAACAATCCTCCGCGGAGGTGCAGCGGCGGCCGTTTTCGTGGGTCGCGGCCGGGGCGTTGCTCGCCTCGGTGGTTCTGTTGATTGGCGCGAGTTATATGCTCGCCAGACCATCTCATGCGAAGGTGGAACCGTATCGTTTCTCCATTTATCCTCCTCATAGTTTTCGATTCACCGGTAGCAGGGCCACGATACCAGCCCCCGAATTTGCAGTATCACCAAACGGACGCCATCTGGTATACGTAGCATCTGCGCGAGAGGGCACAGCGGCATTGTGGCTCCAACCGCTTGACAAGCTCGCAGCCTCCTTGCTTCCGAACACCGAAGATGCCTCTAATCCCTTCTGGTCTCCTGATGGCAATTCAATCGGATTTTTCTCACAGGGCAAACTGAAAACGATCTCAATAAGCGGTGGGCCCGCGCGCGTGATCTGCGAAGGAGGAACGGACTTTCGAAGCGGAACTTGGAGCCCTCAAGGCGAGATACTTTTCAGTCTTTCGAACAACGTGATCTTTCGCGTGCCGGAAACGGGCGGCCAGCCCGTTCCTGCAACCGCGATTGATCAGACGAAAGGCGAGGCGGTCCACCGCTGGCCGTATATTCTTCCGGATGGACGTCACTTTCTCTATTTCATTCGAAGTTCCCGAGCTGACTGGCGAGGCTTGTTCGGCGGCTCGTTGGATGATGTGCGGTCTAAGAAGCCCATCGTCACCGTCAGTCACTCTGCTATCTATGCCGACGGCTATCTGCTGTATCTGGAAGATTCGAACCTTATGGCGCGACCATTCGACGCCGGTAATCTCAGTGCATCCGGTAAGCCGGTGCTCATTGCAGAACAAACTCAGGGCTCCACGAATACCCGCGCTGCCCTATCGGTCTCCCAGAACGGTGTCCTGGCGTACGCGAGCGCGACGATCAGCCCGGGCCGGCCGGTTTGGTACAACCGTGAAGGCAAGGTCATTTCCACGATTGAACCCTTGGCGGACTACGTGGATATCCGACTTTCACCGAGTGGGAACCAAGCCGCATTCACCAGGCAGGACGCTTCAGGTCCTTCGCCCGACATTTGGGTCCATGACTTCGAGCGCGGTACTGTCTCTCGCTTTACTGCGAGCCCCCATCTGGACTCTTCGCCGATCTGGTCAGCCGACGGCTCAAGCATTTACTTCCGCTCGAATCGAACCGGCTTCGCTCAACTCTACCGTGCAGAGCTGACCGATCCCTCTCGGCCTCAGACGATCCTCTCGCAAGTCGCGTCAAACGCGGAATACTCGAATGTCGTTCCCGGAGATGTATCCCTCGACGGTAAATGGTTGGTTTACTCGTCCTCGGCGGAAGCTGGATCGTTCGATATCTGGAGCGTTGACCTGCAACAGGGGTCCAAGCGTACTCCATACGAGCCTTCCCCGGCGAACGAAATCCACCCTGTCATATCTCCGGATGGTCGACTCCTTGCGTATGCTTCAGACGAAACCGGCCGCTACGAGGTTTATGTTCAAACATTCCCGAAGCCGGGTAGGCGCTGGCCAATTTCGAACACTGGAGGCACCGAACCCCGATGGCGAGGTGACGGAGAGGAACTGTACTACGTGTCCGCCGACAAAACGATCATGGCCACACCCGTGAGGTCCACTCCGGAGTTCCGGGCATCGACGCCGATCCCATTGTTCTCGGTAATGACACCCGACCCGTCTATGTACCGGCGTAGCTTCGATGTCACGCGTGATGGTAAGAGGTTTCTTGCCACTCGGCTTCAGCCGGACGCGCCCGCTCCAGCAGTTCACGTTTTGCTCAACTGGACAGCGCTGTTAGGGAAATAACACTCAGGCTGGAGCTTCGTCAACGGTTTCCGTATGGTTACCGAACTCTCAACATCATCCTCACGGGCTCAACCCTGGTGATTGAATAATTCGGGAAATCGAAAAGTTCCTGAATGTTCACAGTCACGCAGGCCTCAAACGAAATCGATTTGGAAAATCCAACCAGCTGTGGGGCTATCGTTGTTCGGCCAAGCTATCACAAAAATAGAGGCGCTGTTGACCGAGGCATCAGACCTGCGATCCCCACGCCTATCAAATGGTTCGTAGTGTTCACCCGCTAAAGGCCGGGATCCAGGGCGTAGCCACTAATATCATCATTTCGTTGTTTGTTTGCTCAACACGGTTGTGGTCGTCAGGCATGGCAGGAGCCATCTGTCGCATTGACCGGAACATGGGTCAATCGCGAAGCGGTTGCTTACGAGCAGAGAGCGAGCGACTTGGACAATATCTGCCCTGGAATCCGATCAACGAAGCCCCGCCGATTACTTCTGCCAAACCAAATAGCTCGTGCCGAAGGTGTGCAATGTCCAACCCTCAGCAACACGCTTCTTCATGTGAGCGTTGACGACAGGCGCTTGCTGTCCCGAAATGCCCTCAATCATGTATTCAGCAGGCGGCGCCGCCCTACGATCCGGATGTTCGAGTTGTAAGTCATGATGGCCATTAGCGCGACGATAATGGCCAGGCATGTCTTGGAAAATCTGTCTTTGGTCATAGCGCCAGATTATAGCCAGATGCGGACGATTACACAATCACGCATTTCATGACTTCTTCGTCAGTTCCTGATGCAGAGCTTCGAGCATCTCAGGTGTGACCTTCTGCGGATCGGTGCTGATCTGGGTCAAGAGCGCGATCAGCTTCGTCCTGAGGCTCTGGTCCAAACCTGAATTCTTGAGGTAGTTTGAGAGGCCATGATAGCTCCAGTCATCGCTTGTAATCTTGCCAGATGTCAAAAGAAGCCTGATCTCCGGAATGCGGGAGGCCGCTAGGGAGCGTTCGTTGCGGCTGAGGTACGCAGCGCAAAGGATGACATTCACCGGCAGGCCAATACGAGGAGGCAGACTCCGCTTTTCGAGTAGCAATTGGGCACGTTTGAGGGCATCAGCGTGACGGCCGCTCGTATACTCAGCCTCGGCAAAGCTAGCTAGCGCTGAATCGTCACTGGTAAGCGTAGCGCCGAACCGTTTAAACAACTCCGTATGCAGTCTGTAGTTTTCCTGGAACGCGGACGGATCGCTCTCTGAGAGATTCTCATGATAAATGAACATCTGGCTCAGTAACGCTCCTTGCGAACCGTAACGCTGAAAAAGTCTCCTGCAGCACCTTAACGCCCTGCCGATCCTGGCCCAGCCGATGGTATGTCTCACCGATCAACGGATAAGTAGTGTCGTCTTTCGGATCAAGTTCCGCGGCTTTCTTCAGTTGTGTCAACGCGGCTTCAAACTTGTCACTGCGCATCTCCATCTCGCCTCTTAAGCGGTACGAAAAAGCATAGTTGGGCCTGAGCTTCTGAACCGTCGCCAGTTCGGCAAACGCTTCTTGCGGTGACCCGCTGTTGAAGAGAATGATCGCCCTCGTGGCGAGGATCTCCAGCGCCGCGGGGGCTAGCGTGATCGCGCGGCTTATGGTTGTCAGTGCCTCGGGATACTTCGTGGCGCTGTTCAAACGTTCTGCCTGACGGAAGTAGATCCTGCTCGCGTCCTCATTCGTCAATTCAGTCCATCCTGACTTCGGAAGGCGATTCAGTTTGTTGACTGCCTCGTTTCCTAGGCGCAGCGCCTCGTTCGTATCCGAAGCGCTTTCTGCAAGCCGGGCTTTTGCCTGCGCTAGAAATGCAGAAAGCCTTCCCACATTCTGTTGATCGGTTTCACCCAGAAAACGTTGGATTCTTCCCCCGTCCGCGATTACTTTTTGCAGCGAGCCGTCTCCCAGATCGGTCTTCAGAGCATCCACCAGCCGCGTGGTCATCCGTTTATATTCTGCGTCTGCTTCCTTCCGAACACCGACAGTCCCGGCTTTGTTTTTGATCGTGTGCAACGCCTCTCCGGCCGAAGCTAACGGCATGCCTGCCAGTGCACGAATCGCTTCGCTGCACAGGTCACGGTTCACCGGCTCATCGATCGCGCCCAGAGGCGCCGAACCGACACGATCACCAGAGACCGGTTTGCTGGATTTCAAAACTATATCTCGAAGCGCGATTGCTGCGTTATCGTCGTTGACTGCACGAAGAGCCCCAATCAGTTGGCGTTGCGTTTGCATCCGAACCGCAGGGCTCGATGAGGCGGCCGAGTCCTGTGCGAGCATCCTCGTGATGTCTGGCAGGATCTCCGCCAAAACCGTTCTGGACTGTTCGGCAACCTCGGGATGTTCGAACTCCCCTGCATGCAACGTCAGAACTTCGATTGCTTCCAGCCGATCTTGCCCTGGTCGCCGCACGATTTCACGCAGTGCCGCAAGCGCGGATTTCATCCGTTTGGGATGAGCTTGAAGAAGGTACGCCGCAGTCGCTGTCACGAGCGAGGGCTGCTTAGAGATCGCTTGTGGACTCGCTATGATCCGAACCAGCAGCCGGGAAGAATCCTGCGCAACATAGACGGCTTCCAGAGCAAGGCCGACGATGATCGGCAGCAGCAGAAAAGCGCAAAGCCAAACCGACGTCGGCATTACCTGAAGTCTGAGCCGAAAACGCGCGAATGAGTATTTCATCCGATCAAGCCAACCCAGCTCTCGATAGAAGGTTCTTGAGCACTGTCCGGAGACGTCATTCGGATTGGAAGCCAGAACATTTACCAGTCGACTCTTCAGGCGATCATCCGCGCTGCTCCACAGATCTTCGAGATCACGCCGCCCTCTGGGGAACTTTGCCTGCCGTAGTCCGTAAAAGCACCACGCCGGAGCAGCAGAGCCCCGCGTGCGAATCTGCTCGATCCAGAGCGATTCCGGCACATTCGTCACAAAACGATACACCAGAGCTCTTGACCAGAGCCGTTCCTTGTTGTCCGAACTCTCGGCAGCCGACAGTGCCGCTTTGGCAACAAAGTTGTTTCCGAGAAGTACACGCCAAAGCTTGTTCTGGCGCTCGCGAACCAGGACTGCGGCAGGCCGCAATAAACGTTCACCGACTCCGAATGCATCCGACGTCCATGTCGTAAGCCACAAGGCGATCCCGACCGCAAGATAAAGCCAGGCGACCCAGGACACGATGATCATGCTGTAAGTCTCTCTGGCAACGAAGAAAAACGCGATGCACAGCATGCCCAGAATCTGAAGACCTAGCAGCAGTCTCCCTTTTCGCCAGGTTTGAACCAGAAAGTGCAAGATCCCATGCACGGTAAAAAAGCTGCCGAAGGATACCAGGATGAAAAGGTACTCGCCAAGAGCGCCTTCAAACGATCTCGCTGAGATTTGTTCCTTGGCCCGGAGGCGCATCAGAAACCCCGCAGGAAGGATATGGGCAATGAAGCTGACTCCAATCATTGCCACCAAGACAGTCAGAACGGCCGCGTCGTTCTTTATCAGCCAAAGGCCTAGAAATCCTGCTACCCACGCGACTGTCAGGACAGCTCCAGTGGCATACCACCGCAGGCTGAAACTAAGAATCGGAGGGAACACTAGCGCCACAAGACCCGTAAGCGCAGCAGCAGCGTAGCGGAGCAGGATAGCCGGTGTTTTTAACAGACGGAGCTTCGGAAGAATCGCATGGGCTTTGTTCTCCTCAGCGCGCAAGTATTCGAGAGCGCAACCGGCTAGTTCCGAGGAATTCAGCTTTGCCAGTTCCGTAGCGGCGCGCTGCCGGTCAGACTCATCGTCATCCCGAAGTGCAATTTTGACCAGGGCTCGTACGGCCTCCGGCGTTCCAATTGCGGAAAGTGACTGAGCTGCCGCGACGCGGACCTCCTCATTGGTGCCAGATTGCAAAATCAGTTGACTTAGCAGCTCCGCGGAAGCGGGAGTTCGAAAAACGCTGAGCGCCTGAATCGCGGGAATCCGATAGGGACTGCCCGGGTCTCGAGCCTCCTGGGCAACCGGGTTCCAGATTGCGTCGATCGAGTCCAGGCGAGAAAGTGCGGACCGTGCTTCCGAGCGAACGACGGCGTCCGGATCCTCCAGAGCAGCACGGTACAGTTCGGCCTGAATCTCGGCGTCGTCGCCGCGGCCGCTTAGCAGAGCAATCGCGTTGCGGCGGACCTCCGCATCCTTGGAAGCCAACGCACGCAGGAGAATTCCAAGTTCCTCATCCGGATCGGCAACACGCCCTAGCCAATACTGTACAGGGGTGGTATCGCCCGAACGTGCACAGCAGAGAGCGGACTCCGCAAGAAAAATGGTCTGCTCTTTCGTGAGAACCAGGTCGATCCGGTACCGATGCACTTCTTCAAATCGGCTCGCCGGCAGGAGAGTGCTGAGCTCGTCCCAGCTTCGAACTCCATTCTGTACGATCTGTAGAGCCGGCTTTGCTGCCCTCCGTCGCAGGCCCACCTGCTCATCCAGCACCGTCTGAAGCGGAGGCGGAATTAGCTGTAGATTCCCGTCGCATGACGGCTTCAGCAGGCCGCTTTCCCCTTTAAGCCAGGCAAGAGCTTTCTTGCAAGTATCCGGCTCTGACTCAATGCGTGCAGCGAGTGCCGGGAGATCCTCAACATTGCCCTCTGTTCCGCAACCGAACCGCTCCAGCACCATGCGGGCAACGCGAGGTGTTGCCACCGCTTTCGGCACTGAAGTCAGGATCTTGGATGCGTAGGAATCGAGGAGAGAACGGATACCGCCCGCTTGCTGGTAGTGGCTGAATTCGAGTGTACCCCCCGGCGTGAGGTAAAGACGCTCATGGATCTCGGCCGCGAGTACGGTAAGAACGCACGGGCTCAGGTTGTTGCCTGCAAGATGCAAACTGGCGAGATCTTCCTCCAGAGCCTGGATGAACTCAGGCGAAGGATGACAGCGCTTCATACCCTCCGGAGGCGTAAGCCTGGAGATGCTCTCTTCGAGCAGGAGGGCGTCAATCTCAATCCGGTTCTCGAACAGTTCGGGAAGTTCGTGGCGAAGTGAAAGCAGACCGCCCAAGTGTTCGTCCGAAGAAACGAAGACGGTCTTTGCCCTCACGTCGCCACGCAGCAAATTCACAAGGTCCTGTCGCTGCGAAACTGTACTCTGAGAGAAGAAGCAGTCGAAATCGTCCAGGAATACAATGCCATTGGTTGCGAGCGTTTCCTTGAGTGGGACCTTTCGCTGATCGCTTATCGCTTCAACATGCGTGGGCAGCTCTGTGGTGCAGGCTCCATAGTAGACGGGAAAATGAGTCGCGAGCGAGGGCATAACCCACCACGACAGCAACGCAGTTTTGCCCGCTTCGTCCGGGCCATGGAGGAACAGGTAGCGGCCATGGCTCCCGGCAATCCGCGCCACGATGGCGGCAGCGTCGCGTTGCCTGTCAATTACCCAGACGCTCTTGGGTGCGAACTCGACGCTATAAGCCGGCTGCATGGGTTCTTCTCTGTTGGTTGGACCTACGGGTCGCGATCAACTCTTCGAAGTGATTCTTGAGAAAATCGACAATTTGTCCGCGGCCCGGCTCGGAGACAATTCGCAGAATCTTGCACAGAATCGCCCGCTGCTCATCGAAAGGGCAGTCCTCAATGAAGCTCAGCACATCGCACTGATTGATGGCCTGATTGAGACTGTCGAGGTGCTCCCCCATCACCTCTTCCCAAGCTTTCAGGTTGCCTTGCGGACGACTGTACAGGATGCTGCATAGAGCCTGGATGTGCGCGAGCGTGAAAGCGTACGGTCCAGCGGAAGAAAGAGCATAGCGCTCCTGGAGTGCCGACACCACTTTGTCCTCAAAAACCAGGCCGGCCTTAGCGGCCAGAATCCGAACGATTCTCGTGACCCTTTTCGGCTCCAGACGAGGAACGTCGATCATCTCGGCGCGTTGTTCAATAATGCGCTTTAGATAAGGAGTGTCATCGATGCCCGCGGTAACTACGGTAAGGTTCTGGGCCCCGTTCGTGCCAAGTTTGCGAAGTGCAATTGACATTTCGCGGCGACCGGCATCGGTATCGGGGAACCGCCGGAAGAATCTCTCGAACTGATCAAGGATGAGCACTACACGCTTGTCCGGCGCGATGCTACCGAACTCGCCCAGTACAGTCGCCAGATCGTCGTCTGCTGGTTTCTTGCCGAATCGTTCACTCAATATCGAAACCAGGCCTTGCTCTAAGTGGCGTGTTGAACGAACATATACGGGCTCGAACCCGTCAGGGCACAGCATGGCATTCACACCGGCACGAATGAACGAGGTCTTCCCGGACTTTGCTGGACCAACTACATGCAGAACGCGGCAATCGGCGGCCTTGATTCTTGCGACCACTCTCCTTGCGAGCGCACGCCGTCCGAGAAATGTGCGGGCTTCATCCTGTTCATAACCTTCCAGAAACTTGAAGGGATTTACTGACCGTTGGACGTTGGAGGGTGGAACAGTCTCTTTGAGGAGTTGCTGGCGGAGAGCGCCGAAGAAGCCGTCGAACTTACCGTCATCTCCGTCGAAAACATTCTGTGCCGACCGCCGCCTCCTCATGAAGCCACGCAGATTCGCAGGCGCGCCGCGAGGGTTCACACAGTAAATGCTTTCCCCCTCGTCTGAAAACGCCCGCAGGACGCAGATGTCCTCGAAAGCGTAACCACAAACTAGGATGTCTTTGCGCGTCGCGTGTTTCACCAGACCGCTGATCGTCTCCGGGTAGTTCAGCATCTCGTCGCGCGAGAACAGGAAGGTATTTCCGCTCCACATACTTCCGTGAAGCTTTATGACCTTTATGCGGGGCTCGGGACCCTCGGCCATGCTGACAACGCGGTCATCTCTGTGGTCTCCTCTGATAATCACGACATAGTCTGTCTGGTTCCTTAAACCGGCGGCCTGTAGCGCCATTTCGACAAGGTTGTCGTAGTTAAAAGTGAGGATGACGTCAAAAAATCCGGCCTTTATTAGCTCGGCCAGATCCGCGTAGCCGGCCGATGGTGTCTGGGCGAGATAGGGCCTGAGATATAGAGCTCGGTCCGATTCAGAGGTGTTAGCCCAAAGCTGATCAAAGCGGTCGCGTAGATCATCGCCCGTGATCCCTTTACCGAACCTGTCGAGTAGCTCCACCATGAGCTTGTCGGTGGGCATCACGTTGGATGAGAAAGAAGCGCCTGCCCCAAGCAGAAGCGTGAACTTCTGCCCCGTCTCAAATTTCGCCTGCATCAGGTTTGCAAGGCTTGCCAGATTCGCATTCATTCAGCCACCTCAGCCGACCGAATTGCTTTCCGACATGTTTATCTCCGGGGATACCCCAAAATAATGGGGCTGCGGCAGATACATCAGCCGGGCGCACTTGTCATTGTCTTTAGCGGAAATTCTGTTAATAACACGTCAGAAACCCGAATAGGTCACGGTTACGTTCCCATTACGAAGCGCCAATTCGAGCGAATTAAAGTGCGACTCAAACGCCCATTTTCCAATCGAGTTGACCAGCTAAATGGATTGAATTACCTCGATAGGGCGGATTGCTCTCACGCGGATTCCCCAGCGGACCGCTGAAACCAGCGACAATCAGCTACTGAATTATCGTGACCCCAGGATGCGAACCAACCTCATCCAGCGGTAGTCACTTTTCATGGAAACGTCGAAGCGTAGCGTCGTTTCCGAGCGTGCCGATGCAGTCATCGGAATCATCGACAATGCAGCCCGTGACTCAAGTATGATCGTAGGCTATGAAGAATATGTTGTTAGGTGCTGTCATCCTCACATTTACCATGGCCGTGTTGGCGGAGACTGCCGACGAAAGTGCCGTACGGGCTGCTCACGAAACGTTTGTGAAGGCTGCGAAAGCCGGCGATGGCGCAGCGCTCGAAAAGATCTTTGCTGACGGCCTGCAATATAGTCACTCCAACACCAAATTAGAGAACAAACGAGAAGCCATCGATGCGCTCGTGAAGTCAAAGGGAAATTTCGAAGTGCATTCGCAGACGATTCACGTCTACGGCAATACTGCGACCATTCGGGCCAAAGTTACGGCGCACGGAGCTACCGGCGACGTGCCTCTAACCATGTTGCAGGTCTGGGTGAAGAACGGCGGCGCCTGGCAAATGGTGGAGCGTCACACTACTCGTATACCTGCGCAGTGAAACCGACCATGGGTCTGCGACCACTAAAAAGACTGGTCGAGATGCCAACGCCCAGCCGCCGGGATCTTCTTTGCGCCTTACCACTTCTTGGCGCTGTGGCTTGCCGGGATTCCATCAGTGCCCAGTCGATCGAGGCGACGCATGACGTGTCGCGAACGCTGGCGCGGTATGTCGTGCAGGCGCGTGCGGAAGGCCTGCCGGCGAATGTTTCGAAGGAAGCGACCCGCACTCTGTTGAATTTCGTTGGATGTGCCCTGGGTGGTTGCCGTCACGATGCGGTCAACACCTCCATTGCCGCTCTGGCGCCGCTGTCTACGGGACAGAGCCGGTTGATCGGGCGGCGGGAACGATTGGATGTTTTTCACGCGGCGCTGGTGAATGGCATCAGCTCGCATGTGCTCGACTTCGACGACACCCATTTAAAGACAGTCATCCATCCTGGGGGGCCGGTGATTCCGGCGCTGTTCGTATTAGCCGAGCGGCAGCCCATCTCCGGACGTGACTTCCTTCATGCGCTCGTGCTCGGCGTGGAAGTCGAGTGCCGCATCGGGAATTCTGTCTACCCTGCGCATTACGACGCCGGTTGGCACATCTCGGGAACGGCAGGAGTATTCGGCGCGGCGGCCGCTGCCGGCAAGGTGCTCGGGCTAAGCGAGCAGCAGATGACGTGGGCTCTGGGAATTGCCGCCGCCCAACCTGTCGGTTTGCGATCCATGTTCGGCACCATGACCAAAAGCTTCCACGTAGGGCGCGCCGCCCAGAACGGCCTGACCGCGGCGCTGCTCGCCAAGCAGAACTTTACCAGCTCCGAGCAGGCGCTTGAGGCCAAGAGCGGATGGGCGAACGTGCTCAGTTCGTCACGGAACTATTCCGAGATCACCACGAAACTCGGCTCAAGCTATGAGATCTTATTGAACACGTATAAGCCGTATGCTTGTGGCATAGTCATTCATCCGGTTATCGATGGATGCATTCAGCTTCGAAACCAGCACAAGCTGACAGCCCCAAGGATCGAACGCATCGAGCTCGAGGTGCATCCGCTCGTCCTCGAACTGACTGGAAAGAAGACCCCGAAGACAGGTCTTGATGGAAAGTTCAGTGTCTTCTTCGCAGCAGCTTTGGCGATCGTCGAAGGGAAAGCCGGCGAACGGGAGTTCACGGACGTCATGGCTCGCAACCCCGAAATCATCACTTTGCGCGACCGTGTCTCTGCCAAAATCAATTCAGCGATCCACGAGGACCAGGCCCGCATCGCAATTACGTTGAAAGATGGAAGGCGCCTGGAGACTTTTGTCGAGCATGCCAAAGGAAGCGTCGGCAAGCCGATGAGCGATGCCGAACTCGATGCCAAGTTTGAGTCATTGGCGGAGGGAGTAGTGTCGAGCGCGCAAGCCCAGCGCATCATGCAGCTTTGCTGGCAACTGCAACGCTTGCCTGACGCCGCTGAGGTGATTAAGGAGGCGACCGCATGAAACGCCTGAATTGTGCGATCTGGTTGGCGCTAGTCTGCGCGTTCGTTGCGTTGGCCGGCGACGACTTGCCGCGAGCCAAACCAGAATCGGTGGGCATGTCTGCCGAGCGGCTGGAGCGCATCGGCGCCTGGCTCCAAGAACTCGTGGCGAGCAAGAAAGCTGCAGGCTTCGTTTCGCTCGTCGCCAGGCGCGGCAAGATTGTCCATCATCAAGCCTACGGAACCCGCGGTTTGGAAAATCCCGCTCCAATGACGGTGGACGCCTTGTTCGACTTGGCATCGATGACGAAGCCGATCACGGTGGCGGCGGCGCTGATGCTGCTCGAAGAGGGGCGCTTCACAGTAAAGGAGCCTGTATCGACGTATCTGCCGGAGTTCAAGACTGTCCGCGTGGAAACAGCGCCGGGAACATTTGCGACATCTCTTCGACCTATATCAATCGAGGATCTTTTCACGCACACGTCTGGTGTGTTCGATTCCCGCAGTCGAGGGGACAGAATGAACTTCCCCACGCTTGAAGCGTACGTGCGCGAGTTAGCGAAGGGTCCGCTCCGTGCGCAACCGGGTTCCAGTTGGATCTATGGCACATCGCACGATGTGTTGGGGCGGTTAGTGGAAGTAGCTGGAGGCATGCCACTCGACCGCTTCGTGCAAGAACGTATTCTCGATCCACTCGGGATGAAGGATACGCATTTTTGGCCTCCTGAAGACAAGAGCTCGCGGCGCGCCATTCTCGTTGTGAACGGGAAGGACGATCCCTTGTCTTTGTCCCGTATCCCAGCGGAAGCCGGTCGAGCGAAGACTTTCATGGGTGGCGCGAGCGGTCTCTACTCTTCAGCCGCGGACTATTGGCGATTTGCGCAGATGCTCCTGAATGGAGGCGCGTTCAACGGGAAGCGCTTGCTGGGACCGAGGACGATTGCCTGGATGGCTCAAAACCATATTGGCGAAATGGAGTCCTTCCGGACAGCCGGCACACGTTTTGGGCTAGGTGTCGCGGTAGTGACAGAGCCGGGGCGTGCGGGAATGCCATATTCGAAGGGTACATATTACTGGAGCGGCTCGCAGGGCACCGTATTCTGGGTCGATCCAGTTGAGGATCTGGTGGGTGTGCTGATGGTGCAGTTGACTCCAAGCGCCTTGCAGTTGCGCGAGAGGTTGGCGGCAATTGTTTACTCCGCGATAGTGGAGTAGACGCGTTGCAGCCACCATCATAGTGGTAATTGCCAGGCTTTTTCTAC
This sequence comes from Bryobacteraceae bacterium, assembly GCA_963844855.1. Classification (GTDB taxonomy): domain Bacteria; phylum Acidobacteriota; class Terriglobia; order Bryobacterales; family Bryobacteraceae; genus DASQDN01. Next base: position 354,311 of record CAWJQP010000005.1, on the reverse strand, counting down.
CCGGCATCAAACTGCCGAACACGGTAAAAAGTGCGATAGGTCGTGGAGCACGCAAACGCGCGGATGATTCAATGCGGGAATCGCCTGCGTTTCAAGCGCGAAGCGATCGGTAAACTGCCCGTTGACGAACTTGAGCGCGACCGTGCGATCAGCCGGGTGTCAACTGATACCGCCGGCGCCGATCGGCGCATCGATCCGGTACGGTCCAATGTTGATCTTCTCAGTGAATCGCACTGTTGAGAGATCGAAATTGATTTATCATCGTTCCCACATCCGAGGCTCATCGAGGGCCGGAACTCGATTGGTACTGCCCCGCGCTTTCTCACGCTACTGACCCCGCCCAACCAAGCGCTCCGCTTATACCAATGCAAGGAAAAATATGTCGCCAAACTCCTCGTTGACCCCTCGTCAATCCCAGCAACACGCCTCTTGGGAAAGGGCGCTTCACGCTGGTGATACCGCCCTGCCTGGCCAGAGCTAGTCAAATTAATGTTGGAAGCGACCCTCGAAAAAGGCTTGGAGTTCTATGGGTCTGTCCCCGCCGCGGATAACCCAGAGCAGCCACCAATTGAGTTTCTTCCTGATGGCACGGTACGCACGGGTGGAACCGGTACCTGGCGTTATGAGCATCGCGTCAGCGACGTTAAGCGTTATACGCCGGCGCAGGAACAGGTAGCCAGAGAAGTTCTTGCAGAAGTAAAGGCGAAGGGGTCTAAAGCGAACGTTGAGACGCTGATGAAAGGCGCGCAAGTTTGCTACGATCTCTGCGGTCAACATTTATTTCGGCTGCTCACCGGGATTCTATATGACCGAGCAAAAGAGCCGAGCGCGTCTCACCGAGCGATTGCTGAACTGTCGCATGCGCAGAACGTGCCGGAGCGCGGCCCTGGCCTATTTCCTGGATGGGATTCGATCATCACATATAACTTCGACGCGCTGATGTCCGAAGCCCTTGCGGAGCAAAAGGTCCCCCATGCCGCTTGGGCTATGAAGGGCGACGAACTGCGGGGCGACCCAGATGGACTGGCACAAAAAAGTCAATGGCATCAATCGATCTATCATCTCCACGGCTACACGCCGAGACGGTTGTTTATGATCACGAATGTCCGATTTGTCTTCTCCACTTCGCAATACCTGACTATTTATAACGGTAAGCGCTCGGAAATTCTTACTACCGTCTATGATGGATTCCTCGCGAATCCCGTTCACATAGCGCTCTACATTGGCTGTTCTTTCGAAGACGACGCAATGAATGGCCTTTTGCGCGAGGCGTTCACGGCATATCCCGGACGTTACCATTACGCGTTCCTGAGATGGCCCTATGACAGACAAGGCGGAGAGCCCTCGGCCAGGGAGATCGGAGTCAGAATCAGCGAAATACCTGGAGTTTGGTGTGCGGCCGGTCTGGTTTGACGACTACAACGAGTTACCAGAGTTGATTTGGCACCTACAATGATCGAGCTTTTCCAACCGTATTTGAGGCCTTGAATCGACATGTCAGGATCGCTGAGAGGCTAACTGTTTGTTGCTTCTCGATTTAATTCCGGCGTATACCGTCAATCTAGTACTCTCCCGCCTTTCCTCCTATTGAGATAAAAGAAGTGATTACTGCACTATATGGAATGCTGCGATTTTTCCTGGTTCTCGCATCCTATTTTTCGCGTCCGGACGAGTTGCCCCAATGCGTCCAGTACTGGCAGCGCGAGCTGGGATTAGAGGATTGGGAAATCACAATGCAACTGGTTAGCCAGCAAGAGCTCGAGGATGGAACGATCGGAGATATCAAGCCGGACATCCAAACGAAAACGGCGGCTATGCGCGTCTTGCGGGAAAGTGATTCAGACCTGCGTGGCCGGCTGGCGCGCGCCGAACAACGCAATACGATCGCTCACGAAATGGTGCACCTGCGTAATTATGCCAAGGGCGACCCGAACTGGCGGAAGGAAGGCTCGACGAACGCACAGACTGCGAAACTGATCGTCAAGCATCGCCGCTGGTTTGAGATGCTCGCGTTGGAGCAGTAATTCTTATTGCGGGCTTGAGCACGTTTGAGTGGGTTCTCTCCGACCGCCGTTACGCTGCGCAATGGGCCTTTGAGCACAACGTACGTCGTATTGCCGCCGACGTACTGCGGCTGGTACCAGGTGCTGCCGCACTGCTGGCAGGAGAGACCACCAACCATTACGACGCTGCACGACGGTGGTAGCGCATTGACCACAGAACCGATTACTGCAGCCGTTAACATCGCAGTCGCGATCACCGCGGCCGCAGTAGCTACAGGGTGATAGCAGCAACCTCGGCCATAGTAGCCGCCATAATGGTGGTCGACATTTATCTCGATATCCCGGTTGACGATAACGTTGGCGTTCCGATTTACGTTGTCGTTTCTGACATTACCGGCCCGGTTGACACTTTGTGAGCGCCGCTGAACTCCACGTGAGCGCCGAACGCACAGTCCATCAATTTAAATGGTGCGAGAAACAGTAGGATCGCAAGAAGGGATTGCGACATCATTAACCCGAAAATATATTTCTGGCCGCCCGCCCGCGTTGAATAATCCTCGCCTTCAACGCCAAACCAGCTAGAGGATCCAACTCAGGCATGTAGCGTCCTCCACAAGATCGTCAATGTTCCAGCGCAAGACGACTTTTCACCAGAAGATTTAATATTCGATTGGAGGCAACGATGCGGCTGTTCCTGATATTGCTCCCCTTGATGGTGTTCTTGCAGGCGGTCGCGGAGCCACCCGTCCCGTCACTGCCTTCGTTCGAACGAGTTCAGGCACTTGAAGATAAGGGCGAGACTTCGGCGGGTGTGAGTATCGGTGATCTTAACGGTGATGGTCACCTCGACTTGGTGCTCGCCAAAGGGCGTCACTGGCCCCTACACAATCGAGTGCTGCTCAACGACGGCAAAGGAGGATTCACCGCGAGCAATCTCGGGACAGCTCCGGATCGAACGTACTCGGCGGCGCTAGCCGACATCGATCGGGACGGTGACCTGGATGTCGTCGTCAGCAATGATGCTCCGGATCGGAAACTCATTTACAAAAACGATGGCCGAGGGCGCTTTGTGGAAGCTGGTTCGTTTGGAGATCCCAACTGGAGCACACGGTACGTGACGCTGGCGGACCTCAACGGAGATCGCTATCCAGAGATCGTGGTCGCCAACCGGGGTGGCGACACCGTCCGCCCGAGTTTCGTGTGCTTCAACGATCGCAAGGGCGCCTTTGCGTCCTGCGAGCCATTGCCGACGCAATCGGCGACCTCGATCGTGGCGGCCGATTTTGATGGTGACGGCGCGCTCGACTTGTTTGTCCCGCACCGTGAGGGTGGTCAGTGCCTGGTGTTATGGAACGACGGCAAGGGGAAGTTTCCTACTTCCACGAACATAGGATCCGCGAAAACGGCGGCACGCATCGGCGCGGCAGGCGATCTCGATGGTGACGGACGACTTGATCTTGCGTTCATCGAAGAGCCGCAAAAGGCGACTTATGTGGTTTTCAACCGAGGTAGCCGGCAGTTTGGCGAGCCTGTACAGTTATCAGGAGCTCGGCGGACACCCTATGCTCTAGCGCTTGCCGATCTGAGCCGTGACGGGGCAATCGATGTTGTTGTCGGATTTGTGGAATCCCCGGGCGCGGTTTACGTCAATGAAGGGAAGGGGCGAAGCTTTCATGAGGTTCCCTGGAACGACGGCAAGGGAGCTGTTTACGGGATGGTTTTCAGTGATGTGGACGGGGATGGTTGGCAGGACATCATCGCGGCGCGCTCGGACGCTCCCAATGCGATCTGGTTCGGCCGCAAGCGTGATTAGCGAATGAGAAAGCCGGCGGGGAAGCCCGACCTTCCAAAGTCTGATCCCCTGGCGCTCTTTCATTCCCCGGTTCGCGAGTGGTTCGAAACGGTGTTTTCCGCTCCGACTCCGCCGCAGGAACTCGGCTGGCCGGTTATCTCGAGAGGCGAATCGACTCTGATCTTGGCGCCGACCGGCACCGGCAAGACGCTCACTGCTTTCCTCTGGTGCATCGACCGGCTGATGTTCTCGCCGCCGCCGCCTGCCGGCGGAGCGATGCCGCGTACTATACATTTCTCCGATCAAAGCGCTGGCTGTCGATGTGGAGCGGAATCTGCGGGCTCCTCTCGCGGGTGTCGCGCAGATGGCGCGTAAGCAAAATGTCGAGTTTCATGAACCTTTGATCTCCATTCGGACGGGCGATACGCCGGCTGCGGAGCGCTCGCGATTCTCACGGCAGACCTGCCGATATTCTCATCACCACGCCTGAGTCCATCTATCTGATGTTGACTTCGAATGCGCGCGAGACGCTGCGCTCCGTTGAGACGATCATTCTCGACGAGATCCACGCTCTGGTCCCCAGCAAGCGCGGGTCTCATCTGGCGCTGTCACTCGAGCGGCTCGAACATCTTTGCGGCCGGAATTGCAGCGGATCGGACTTTCGGCGACGCAGCGCCCGCTCGAAGAGGTGGCTCGATTTCTTGGGGGAGTCGAAGCAAAGCGCGATGCAGAGCAGTCTTCCGGGGACGTATCCGATCTGCTTTTGGATCACGAGTCGAGCTCGAGTGTCCCGCGATATCGGCCGGTGACAATCGTCGATGCCAGCGCGCCGAAGAAGCTGAATCTGTGCATCGAAGTTCCGCTCGATGACATGAGAAGCCTGGACGAAATCGAGCCCATTCCGAGCGGGCCGGCCTCTCAGGGTCCTGTCCGGCCATCGATCTGGAGCGCGATTCATCCCAAGCTGCTCGAGTTCGTGCGGGCGCATACTTCCACGCTGATCTTCGTCAACAGCCGCCGGCTGGCGGAACGAATCGCCGGAGCAATCAACGAATTGGCGGATGAAATTCTTGTTCGCGCGCACCACGGCAGCGTCGCCGCCGCGCAACGCAAGGATATTGAAGAACGCCTGAAGATGGGCACGCTGAAAGGAATCGTCGCCACATCTTCGCTCGAACTGGGCATCGATATGGGCGCCGTTGATCTGGTGGTGCAGATCGAAGCTCCGCCCTCGGTTGCCAGTGGAATGCAGCGCATCGGCCGGGCAAGCCATCATGTCGGTGGCGTGAGTGACGGCGGTCATCTTCCCGAAGTTTCGAGGCGACCTGGTGGCGTGCGCAGCGATTGCGCGCGCGATGCACGAAGGCAAGGTCGAGAGTGTCAGCTACCCGCGCAATGCGCTCGATGTACTGGCGCAGCAAATTGTCGCAACGGTCGCGATGGACGATTGGGAAACCGGGGATCTATCTCGACTTGATTCGCCGCGCTGCTCCCTATGCCGATTTGACGCGAGCAACATTTGAGAGCGTACTCGACATGCTGTCCGGCCGCTATCCATCCGACGAGTTTGTGGAACTGCGTCCGCGCATCACATGGGATCGCGTGTCGAACCGGATCACCGCGCGTGAAGGAGCGAAGAAAGTCGCGATCGTTAACGGCGGCACGATTCCCGATCGGGGCTCGTTCGGAGTGTTTCTTGCCGGGCGCAACGCGGGGAGCGCGGGTCGGCGAACTCGATGAGGAAATGGTTTTCGAGAGCCGCACCGGCGACACGATCATCCTCGGCGCGAGCACCTGGCGCATCGAAGAGATCACGCATGATCGCGTGCTTGTTTCGCCGGCGCCCGGCGAGCCCGGCAAGATGCCGTTCTGGCACGGCGACACTGCGGGACGGCCTTCCGAATTCGGCCAGAAGATCGGCGAAATGACGCGGGAGCTGCTTCAACTGCCGCGCCCCGTTGCTTACACGCAACTTGTCGAAGATCACAGCCTGGATTCCAACGCCGCGGAGAATCTGCTGCGGTATCTCGAAGATCAGACTGCGTCGGCAGGTGTTGTGCCAAACGATCAGGAGATTCTGATTGAGCGCTGCCGCGACGAACTCGGCGATTGGCGAGTGTGCGTTCTCACGCCGTTTGGGAGCCGTGTCCATGCGCCTTGGTGCATGGCCGTCACAGCGCGTCTGCGATCGGAACGCGGCATGGACGTGGAAACGATGTGGTCGGACGATGGTTTCGTCATCCGGCTGCCGGATTCGGAGGAGACGCTCGATACGGAAATGCTGTTGCCGTCAGCAGCGCAATTACAGGATCTGGTCTTGAAGCAACTGGGCAGCACATCGTTGTTTGCGGCCAAGTTCCGAGAAGCAGCGGGTCGTGCCCTGATGTTGCCGAAACGCAGGCCGGGAGTTCGCGCGCCGCTCTGGCAGCAGCGGAAGCGAGCAGCGGACCTGTTAGCGGTGGCTTCGCGCTATTCCTCGTTTCCGATCCTGCTTGAGACCTATCGCGAATGCTTGCGGGAACTGCTGGATCTCGGGATCAGCGGCGGAAGTGCTCAAGAAGATCGAACGTGGAGCCATTCGCGTCAGCACCGTAACGTCGGTTAAGCCGTCCCCGTTCGCTTCGGCGCTGCTGTTCTCGTATATCGCCAACTACATTTATGAAGGCGACGCTCCGCTGGCAGAGCGCCGGGCGCAGGCGCTCGCCATCGATCAATCGCAGCTCGAAGAAATTCTGGGGAGCACGGACTTTCGCGAACTGCTGGACAAGGCCGCGATCGATGAATTGGAGGCGCAGCTTCAATCGCTGGAGCCCGACTACCAAGCCAAGCACGCCGACGGTTTGCACGATCTGCTGCTCAAACTGGGCGATTTAAGTGAGGAAGAAATCGGCGCGCGTTCGGCTTCGCCGGCTGTTGCGGCTTCGATCGCCGATCTGGTTCGGACCCGGCGCGCCGTGCGTGTTCGCATCGCTCGCGAGACACGTTATGTTCCGGTCGAATATGCGTCGCGTTATCGCGACGCTCTAGGCGCTCCGCTGCCACCGGGTCTGGCCGAAACGTTTCTTGCTCCCGTTCAGGACCCTCTTACGGCGATTGTGCGCCGCTATGCGCGAACTCATGGACCGTTTACGACGCAGGACGTAGCGACGCGATACGGCATTGCGCCGTCTCAGATTGAAGGTGTCCTGCGGAAGCTGCACGCCGAGGCCAAGCTTCTTGAAGGCGAGTTTCGCCCAGGCGGAGTTCATCGGGAATGGTGCGATCCGGAGGTACTTCAGCAGATCCGGCGTAAATCGCTAGCGAAGCTTCGCCGGGAAGTAGTTCCGGCGGAGCGCAACGCTTTCGTGCGTCTTCTTGTGCGCTGGCAGGGAACCATTGCTCCGCGACGAGGAATGGACGCGCTGCTGGATGCGATTGAAGTTCTTCAGGGCGCCGATCTGATTGCATCGGATCTCGAACGCGAAATTTTGCCGTCGCGCGTGGTGGATTATCGTTCTTCCGATCTTGATACCTTGCTAGCCTCGGGTGAAATCGTTTGGCTTGGCAAGTCGCCGCTAGGCAATCGCGATGGACGGGTTTCCCTCTACTTGACCGGCGCGCTTAGCGAGTTTGCTGCCGCCTGGCTTTGGTCGAGAAGCTTCCCGATGACCTGTCGGAGCGTGCTCGCCAAATCCTGAGTTTCTTGCAAGAACAGGGCGCCTCGTTCCATTTGACGATTCATCAGGCGGTTGGCGGCGGATTTCCGAACGAAACCACCGTCAGCATTGTGGGAACTGGTGTGGGCTGGCCTGGTTACGAACGACACCTATCATCCGGTGCGATCTCTCTTGTTTTCGGCGGACAAGGAACGAACGCGCGCTCAGACGTCCTATATGCCGCCTGGTTCTCCCGGATTTATGCAACGGGTGAGGGCGCGGCGAGAGGTCGGCCAGGGCCGCTGGTCTTCGGTCCGGCAACGAATTCACACGCATGTATCGCCTGCTGAGTGGAGCGCTGCAACGGCACAACAACTTCTTGTCCGCCACGGTATCGTGATGCGTGAAACTGCGGTTGCCGAAAATGTTCCCGGCGGCTATTCGGCCATCTATCCGGCTCTGAAGGCAATGGAGGAGAGCGGCTGGATCCGACGCGGCATGTTTGTCGCCGGAATGGGCGCTGCGCAATTCGCGACGCCGAAAGCGATCGACATGCTGCGGAGCCTGCGTGTGGAACCGGACCGGCCGGAAACGGTTCATCTTGCCGCCTCCGATCCTGCCAATCCTTACGGATCGCTGCTGCCTTGGCTTGAGGGTTCGACTGAGCACACCATGTCACGGGCTGCCGGCGCCAACGTCATTCTGGTGAATGGACGGCTTGCGGCTTTCTTCCGCCGACGGAATCCCGCGCTGCATGGTCTTCCTTCCGGAGGACGACCCGGCAAGTGGCAAAGTGGCGAGGGAATTGGCCCAGAAGCTGGCTCTGGTCGCTATCCGGCACCAGAGCAAGCGTGGTGGGCTACTAATTTCAACGATCAACGGCGCCCCGGCCGGAGAACATTTTCTCGCGCGCTTTCTGGAGGAAAGCGGATTTGTGTCGACAGCGTTAGGGTTCCAGATGCGCCGCGTACAGCGTCCCGCTGTTGACGAGCCCGAGCCGGCCGAAGATGTTTCGGACGAGGAAGATGCCTGAAGGCGATACCATCTTCCGCGCGGCGCGTACGCTGAATCGCGCTTTGGCAGGTCACGTCGTCACCGCATTTGAGACACAACTGGCGCAGCTCGCGCGTGTTGACTACGATACGCCGATTGCGGGCAGGACAGTCGAGAGCGTCGATTCGGCTGGTAAGTGGCTCCGCATGTACTTCTCAGGCGATCTTATCCTTATCACTCACATGCTGATGAGTGGGAGCTGGCACATTTACAGGCCGGGCGAGCGCTGGCGACTCCGACGTACAGAGATGCGCGTGGCGATATCCACGAAGGACTTTGTCGCGGTCGCGTTCCGTGTTCCGATTGCAGAGTTTCATACAGCAGCAACATTAGAGCGTCATCGGAGCGTACAGCGGCTCGGGCCTGATGTGCTGGCGCCGGAGTTCGACGCGGCGGATGCGGAACGACAGTTGCGCACGCGTCCCGATCTGGAGGTTGGAGTCGGGTTACTTCGGCAGTCGCTGATTTCCGGTATGGGAAATGTCTTTAAGTCGGAGGTGTGCTTTGCGAGCGGAGTTAATCCATTTCGGTTGATTGGGACGCTCACCGCGGACGAACTACAGTTGCTGATCACGAACGCTCGCAAGTTCATGCTTCAAAACGTCACGGAGACGTCGGACGACAGGATCGTGACCTATACAGGAATGCGTCGAACGACCGGGCGCGCCAATCCGTCCGAACGTTTGTGGGTTTACAAGCGCGATGGGGAACCTTGCCGGCGATGCGGGACGGTTATCGTGTCGCGAAAACAGGGGCTGGAGGCGCGGGTCACGTTCTGGTGCCCTACATGTCAAATATCACAAGCGACTTCCCCTTAAGTTGCGAATTTCGGTAAACTTAAGAAAGGACAGTCGCTCCTTCCGCTAGTTCAACTAAAGGTTTAATGCGCGTAAAAGTACCCGTATTTTTTCTGCTCGCCCAATTCGCGACGCAAGCCGCCGGAACGGCAAGTAAAACTGCTTTGGACAAGCAGTTCGACCAAACCGTCAAGCCGTTCGTGACGAAGTATTGCGTTTCGTGCCATAGCGGCAAAACGCCGGCTGCTCAGTTCGACCTCAAAGCTTACGACAATCTCGAGGCGGTCACGAAAGAATATCCGCGCTGGGCTCTGGTCGCCGAGCGGCTAACCGCGCAGGACATGCCGCCCAAGCCCATGCATCCGCCGCCCGCAATCGAGAGCCGGCGAGTCATCGACTGGTTCCACGCGGTAAGAGCAGAAGAAATGAAGAGGTCTGCCGGCGATCCAGGTTTGGTGCAGGCGCGTCGCTTGAGTAATGCCGAGTATAACTACACGATCCGGGATCTGACGGGTCACGATATGCAGATCACGCGGGAGTTTCCCATCGATCCCGCTAATCCTGCAGGGTTCGATAACTCCGCGGAATCATTGACGATGTCTCCTGCGTTGCTGAACAAGTACCTTCAGGCCGCTCGCGAGATAGCAAATCGCATGGTGTTGTCGCCGGAATCGCTCGACTTCGCGTCGCATTCGATGTTGGTGGAGACGGATCGCGAGAAGTATGCAGTTCAGCGCATCATGAATTTCTACTTGCGGCAGCCAACGAAGCTGTCGGAGTACTTCGAAGCTGCGTGGCAGTATAAGCATCGCGCTGCACTCGGAAAGCGCAACGCGACACTGGCTACGATCGCGGCAGACGCGAAGGTGAGCCCCAAGTATTTGCCGATAGTCTGGCAGATTCTGAATGAACAGGGCGCCATCGGGCCGGTTTCGAAATTGCAGAAGATGTGGCTGGAACTTCCGGCGCCTACTGCAAAGAAGTCTGAAGATCTGGTGTCGATGTGCATAGAGATGCAGGCTTTTGTCGAGCGGATCAGGAAGCATACATCGTTACAATTTGCCGCGCCGATCGTTAAGGGGCTGCCTGCAGGATCGCAGCCGCTTCTGAGTTGGAAGAATAAGGAGTTCGCATCGCACCGGCGTTCGAGCGATCCTCAAGCGTTGCGAAATGACACGGACCCTCCGCCAGTCGTTCCGGAGATTCCTAAGTATCCGGGGCTGCATCGAGAGTCAGCTCCACGGTGGGCGGCGCTGATGGCCAAAATGCGCGCGGACGATTCGGACCTTGTTGTACCTGCCGCGAACGGAAGCGCTACGAAGCCGCGTTTGCGCGGTTTGCTTCCGTGTTCCCGGATCGATTCTACTTGACCGAAAGAGGTCGGTATTTTCCTGAAGATTCGCAGGACCGGGGTAGACTGCTGAGCGCGGGTTATCACAGCGTTCTGGGTTTCTTCCGCGACGATATTCCGCTGATGGAGTTGATCCTTGACGAGAAGGGCAAAGAAGAGATCAACCGCTTATGGGTCGAATTCGACTACATCGCGAGCTTTACGGCCCGGACCTGGGTGCAGTATTACTTCAATCAGAGCGGGGAAGTGCAGGGCAAAGGCGCGGAGTCGGCGTCTGCAAGGCCAGTGGGCCGCGAGATCACGGACTCGACGGTGATCACAGCGATGCGAGACGCGTATCTTGCCAAGGCCGCTGCAGATCCCTCGAATGATCCTGTCGCTTCCGCGGGCGATTCGTGAACATTACGATGGCATCAATGCCGCGTTGCGCTCGATTGAAAAGCTGCGAACAGAGGCAGAACCGAAACATCTGCAGGATTTACTTCGTTTCGCTGCGCGCGCTTATCGGCGTCCACTCAGTAAGACCGAGAGTGACGATCTGCTCGCCTATTATCGAAAGCTGAGGAGTCAGAATCAGTTGTCACACGACGATGCCACTCGTGAATGCGTGGTCAGCGTTTTGATGGCTCCCGACTTTCTCTATCGCTTCGACCTTCAGACCTCCGCTGCTCCGGCGTCATCCTCTGCATATCGGCAAGCCGCGATGAAAACTCCGGCTGGCGTAACGACTCGCCCGCTATCGAGCTACGCGCTCGCGAGCAGGTTGAGTTACTTTCTTTGGTCCAGCATGCCCGATGAGGAGTTGCTGCAGCATGCGGCAGCGGGCGATCTGAATCGACGCGATGTACTGCTTGCGCAGACGCGCCGGATGCTGAAAGATCCGCGTGTGCGGGGATTCGCAACGGAGTTCACTGGTAACTGGCTGGGCTTCCGGCACTTTGAAAAGAACAACTCGGTCGATCGCGAGCGTTTCCCGACGTTTAATAATGATTTGCGAGAAGCGATGTTTCTGGAGCCGATCCGTTTTATCGAAGATGCGCTCTCGAACGATCGCTCGGCGCTTGATCTGCTGTACGGGGACTATACATTCGTCAATCCGGCCCTTGCTCAGCATTACGGCATTCCGGGCGTGAAAGGCGATTCGAACAAATGGGTTCGTGTGGAGAATGCGAGCCAGTACGGTCGTGGTGGTTTGCTCCCGATGGCGGTATTTCTCACTCAGAACTCGCCCGGTCTTAGAACCAGTCCGGTGAAGCGTGGTAACTGGGTTGTTCAGCGCGTCCTGGGAGAAGTGGTTCCGCCTCCGCCGCCGGTGGTACCTGAACTGCCCAACGATGAGTCGAAATCCGAATTGCCTGTCCGGGAAATGCTGGCCAAACATCGGGAAAACGCGTTGTGCTCGGCATGTCACGCCCGCATCGATTCCTTCGGCCTGCCGTTCGAAGGTTATGGGCCGGTAGGGAATGCGCGGACCAAAGACCTTGCGGGACGTCCGGTGGAAACTGCCGTAGCTTATCCTGGTGGCAGGAGTGGATCCGGAGTTGCGGGTTTGCAATCGTTCATTCGCGATCATCGGCAGAACGATTTCATGGCGAACATCAGCCGCAAACTGTTTGCGTATGCCATGAACAGATCACTTCAGCTTTCTGATGAACTGGTTGTAGAACGTATGCAGACACTTGCGGCGAAGAATGGATACCGGTTGAGCTCCCTTGTGGAGACGATTGTCACAAGTCCGCAATTCTTAAACAAACGAATTCCAGAGGCTCCCCAGGCGACCGAACCTGAGTCACAATCGAGGAAGGCGAAAACATGAAACGAAGTAAGCAATCCGGATCTCCGATCTCTCGCCGCACTGTACTTCGCGGCGCCGGCTGCACGATGGCATTGCCATGGCTCGAATCGCTCCACGCCCTGGCGGATACCCCACCGCCATCCGCCTTTCCGAAGAGATTCGGTGTCGTGTTCCTCGGGAACGGCGTCAATGAGGACCACTGGAGCGCCGAGGGAGAAGGCGCGGCCATGAAACTCAGCAAGACGCTGACGCCGCTCGAACCTCTGAAGAACAAGATCAACGTAATTGACGGCCTGTATGTCAAGGCTCTCACGGGTCAGGGCATTCACCCCGGTCAGACGGGCAGTCTCCTCTCAGGCGCTCGAATCGCGAAGGGCGCGGTGATTCACTCTGGCATCAGTGTGGATCAGATGATCGCCAGTCGCGTCGGAGAAGGCACTCCGCAGTCGAGTATCGTTCTCGCGTGTGAGCAGCCCATGACGGGTTACCACGAGACGAACTTCTCGATGGCTTACAGTTCGCACATCTCCTGGCAAACTCCGGACTCGCCCGTGCCGGTGGAAGTTTATCCGTCGCTCGCTTGGGACAATCTGTTCGATAACCGGGGCAGCCTGCTGAACATCAGCATCCTCGATCGGGTGAAAGATCGGGCGCAGGAGTTGAACCGGAAGATCAGTTCTACCGACAAGAGCAAGCTGGATGAATATCTCACGAGCGTGCGTGAGGTAGAGAAGCGCGTAGAAGGCATGCGAAAGAGCAAGGCCAACGCCGATGACGCCGCAAAGGCGAAGAATACGGTGGCGGCTGTCATGGATCGGCCCGCGAATGGACTCCCGGAAGATTTGCGCGACCATGCGCGCCTGATGTGCGACATTATCGCCATCGCGTTTCAAACCGACAAGACCCGTGTCGCGTCACTGCTGATCTCACGCGATCTTTCCGCGATGTATTATCCCTTCCTTGACGTGAAGGAAGGGCATCACGCCGCATCACATGACAACACTTCACAAGGGTACGAGCGCATCGCGCGATTCCACGTGGAGCAATATGCTTATCTGGCTTCCAAGTTGGACAGCATGAAAGAAGGATCGGGCACGGTTCTCGATAATACTTGCCTGATGTTCCTTTCCAACCTATGGATTGGCCGCAAGCATGACAACACTCGATTGCCACTGGTGCTCGCCGGTGGGTTGGGCGGAACTCTCAAGACCGGGCGAGCGCTGGATTATCTGAAGGACAGCGAAGACAACCGCAAGATGTGCAGCTTGTATTTGTCGCTGATGGATCGGTTTGGCATCAAGCTCGATACATTCGGCGACTCCAGCACACGCCTAGAGCGCTTATAGTAGCGCTCCCGCAACGAAAGCCTCCAGCGGACTACCGCTACGATTGCGTTGCATTCGATAGAATGTTCTCGCAAAGTTCAGTCTGGAGGATTGTAAGTGCTTCGAGATCTTGTAACACGCCGCAGTCTGATGTTTGGCATTGGCGCGGCTACAGTGACATCCGCTATACCGTCGTGGGCGCAGACCCAATGGCCTCCCGCAGAAGGAAAAGGGACACCTAAAATCTGTCTCGGCTCCTTCGGTGGCAATGACGCCATGCTTCGCAACCTGAAGCAAATCGGGGTTAACTACGTCCTGGGCGGTGGTCCACAGTCTCCGTGGACGGAAGAGAGCCTAACCTCCCTTATGAAGCCGTTCAAAGCCGCAGGGATTGAGGTCATCAACCTTATGATCGGCGGCATGAATGACGTGATTTGGGGCCGTCCAGGCGCTGACGCCCAGATTGAAAACATCATCAAGTCGATACGAGCAGCAGGGAAAGTTGGCTTGCCAGTCATCGAATACAACTTCTATGCCAATCGCCTCATGGAAGGCTACAAAGAAGAGATTGGGCGAGGCGGTGCCGGCTACACGGCATATGATTACGAGCTGTCGAAAAGTCTGCCTCCCAAAGACGGTGTGGGAACTCACACGCGCGCGGAGCAGTTAAAGAGAGCTGAGCATTTTCTGAAAGCGGTTGTGCCAGAGGCGGAAAAGGCTAACGTTCGTCTCGCGCTTCATCCGAACGATCCGCCGGTGCCTGTAAGCCGCGGCTCGGAACAAATCATGGCCACCTTCGAGCATTGGAAACAGTACTTGAATCTGGTGAAGAGTCCACATAATGGCATGACCTTCGACTGCGGTGTCACACGAGAAATGGGCGAAGATCCAGTTGCGGTATGCCGCCATCTTGGGGACCGCGATTGTATCAATCACGTACATTTCCGCAATGTCGTCGTCCGCAAGCCTTATGTTGACTACACCGAAGTGTTCCTGGACACCGGTATGGTCAACATGTTCGCCGTCATGAAGGAATTGGTGCGGCAGAAATACCCAAGAGGGCTGTACCCTGAGCACCCTCGCGCGCTAGACGTCGACCGGGAGCGGGGCATCAAGAACCAATACCCGGGCGGTGGTGCATTCGTCGCCGAAGTGTACAACGTAGCGTACGCGAAGGCAATGCTTCAGGCCGCATTGTCCTCATAGCGGCCCCCTGAGAGCTGTTACCACTCGATCCTTAGCTGCACTTGCAATTCTCGCGGAATGGCCGAGTCGAACTTGGCGTTTCTGTCCATGGTTGCCGTGATTACGCCGGCCGTTCCGAGGTTTGTAATATTCGTGTTCGCATCCATGTAGTTCGGATGATTCAACGCGTTGTTGGCGAGAAACTCGAGCCGCATCCGGACGCGTTCCTTCATGACGAACTGCTTGGCTAGGGTCGCGTGTAGCACGTTGACAGGAGATCCGTACAAGACATATTTCCCGGAAGTTCCGAAGCGGCCGAGTCCCGGAGCCGTGAATGCGCCGACATCGAACCAGCGATTGACGGTCGGGTCGTCAATCCTTCCGTCGGCGATACGATCGGGCCGTATCGTGACTTGCGGCCGCGTGCTGTTGGCTGAGAAGCGCGTCCCGGTGGGATCGGGCCCGGTCCACAAGGGCGTGATTGTGCCGCCCGTCTCGTAGATGTAAATGCCGGATATCTGCCAGCCGCCGATAATCGCATTGGTAACTCTGCCCGCGCCGGAACCGATCAGTTTGCCGCGTCCGAAAGGCATCTCATAAATCGAATTCAACTGAAAACGGTGACGGGGGAGAGCGCCCCATGTCGATCGCTCACGAGCGCGATCGTATGCATATTCAGGACTCTCAGTATTTTCGAGATCCTGGATGTCTTTGGCAAGCGTGTAGTAGACCTGATACGAGAATCCCTTGAAGAAGCGTCTTTCTACCTCCATCGATAAGCCATGGTACTGGTGCCCAGCGCCGTTATCCGTGTAATTGATGCCGGGATAGCGTGGAAAGCGGCGCGGCTTGTCGATGTATAGCCGTCCATCGGCAACCGGCGAATTGATGTCCCAGCGGTAGACTCCCTGTCTCGTATTCGTGCCGACGTACGACAGACGAAATCCCGTCTCCCACTGTTGACGTTCGAAGGTCAAGCTGTACTGCATCGAGCGCGGAATGCGAAGGTCCGGCCTGAAGGCCGGTGGTAACGTAACGGTGCTTGGTCCGCCAGACCCGCTGGTCGGAAACACTGTCGGGAGCACGATGGGATTGTCGATCGGATTGTTGTACGAAGGCTCCGCGATAAGGAACGGAACCGTGGAACCTGCCGATGGAGCAACTGCCGAGGCGTCATAAAAGATGCCGCCGCTGCCGCGAATCACAGTCTGGTTACCGCCGGTCGGACGCCAGGCGAATCCGATGCGCGGAGAGATATTATCCTTGTCTCCTGTCGTTAGAGTTGTCGACGAATAGCCGGCTTTTGATGCTTCGATCACATCAACGTAGCCGCGCGGCATAAAAGGACTGACTTTGTCGAGCGCGCCATCAGGCACCACGATGGCTCCGGTCGTGATATCGAACACCGCCTGCCGCCCATTGCTTTCTGTCCAGCCTGGATAGTAGTCGTAGCGCAATCCAAGGTTCAATGTCAGCCGGGGAGTGACACGCCAGTCATCCTGAATGAAGAGGCCATGTCGTCTGTTCCGCCTTTGCGGCTCGATTGCGGGGAAGTTACGTGTCATCGGTGGTCGGGAGTCCGAGCAGGAAGTCGCCATAAGTATGTCCGGTGAAGCGGTTCGAGAACGTTAACGTTTCCAAACAGACCGACGGGCTGCCTGATTTCGTTGGCCGAACCCATGATGAGCTGATACCCCATCTTGAGGTTATGGCTGCCGCGGAACCAGCTCACATGATCTACAAATTGATTAATCAGGTCACGTCCGCACGGATTGCACGTGCCGAGGACAGCGATCGGAGAAATCGCAACGCCGGTGAAGTTGACTTCGAAGATACCGCCGACATCTGGGAGATCGGGCGCAAGACCTCGCAGTCCCAGCCTTTCTACCAATTGCTTGCCACTGATGTTCGAGATATTCGGAAGATCGTCGAAGGACGTGCCCCAACGGAATTCGTTCAGCAGGTTCGGACGGAACGAATGAGTGTAAGCGATGGTGGAAGCCCTTAGAGCTCGCCAACGTCGATAGCGCTCCTGGACTGTGGGTAAGCTCTCAAAGTTATCCAGGTTCCAGTCCACTTTCGTGAAACGTCCATAGATAAAAGCCTTGTCGTTAAATCGATGATCGACTCGAAGGGTGATGGTCGGCTGATGGGATACCGTGTTGACCCGCAACTCTCGATAATTTTGGGCAAAGAACGTATTCGGATCGCCGAAGTTGGGCGTAGCCAAAAACTCATCCTGCATCGTTCGAGACACAGGATTGATCCGGCTGGCGGGAATGATGTTCCCGGCGAAAGGCGTGTTGCCGTTGAACGGATCACGAATCACCGTGGTTGGAAGAAGAGACGAGAAGTTACCGCTGCGCCACGGCGTGGTAGGCACGTTCTGATTGAGCTGAGTTCGACCTGGTGATCCGAATCCAGCCTCTACCGTACCGAACACAAACGTTTTGTTCCTGCCGTTATAGATTTTCGGAATGATTACAGGACCACCCGCTGCGAAGGTGAGGCGATGGCTGACACCGGAACTGCGTTCCGTCGCAAAGGGGTTGCGCACACGAAACGCCGTAGTCGAGTAATAGTCGGAAAAAGTTCCGTGGAACTCGTTGGTTCCTGAGCGGCTAATCAGCGTTACCTGCCCAATCAGACCAAACTCGGCACTGGTGCCTGAGATATCCATGCGCAATTCAGAGAAAGACTCGGTTCTGTCGAGCAGTGGACCTGACGCGAAACCGCCGCCTGATCGCTGGATGGTAGTGCCGTCGATATTTGCGGCGCCCTGCTGCTGCCGGCTTCCGCCGAAAGAGATCTGAAATCCGGCAGTAGTCTTGTTGATCTGCGGAGAGAGAGTGAAGTAATCCCAGGCGCGGCGGAGCGTCAGCGGAAGCGTGCGTAACTGCTGACGGTCCTTGACGTCGGCTATGCGGGCAGATTCCGTCTCGATCAGAGTTGCGCCGCCGGATACCTCGACCGTGGTCCCTACCGTTCCTACTGTCAGTGGTATATCGACTCGCCGGTTATCCAGCGCGGTCAGAACGATGTTCTCAACTGTGAAGTCACTGAATCCGGACTTTGTCGCCTTGAGAACGAATGTGCCTTCGCGAACATTAGCGATGGTATACAGGCCGTTTTCGTTAGTCTCTACACGATAAACGTATCCGGTATTGATTTCCCGCGCCTCTACTACTACGCCGGGCACGCTTGCGCCCGAGGGATCAGACGCCGAACCAGTAATCGTGGCAAAGGTGCTCTGGCCGAAGACGAGGGAAGGGAAGCCGAGCAAGAAAATACTCGCAGATGCCAAGAGACGATACACTATCTACCTCCTTAGATCCACTCGTGAATTTATCACTATCGACGAGATCGGGTGTTTCGACGCCCGACGAAGCGCCAGGGCGTGTTTCCCTGGAAGCCGTCGAAGCCGCCAGGCCCAGACTCTAGATTTCCTCAAACACAGACTCTGCGCTCGTGCTGACGAATCAAGTATGTTGGTACGCGGATGAGTCCGATTCTTTTTGCCGCCGCCGTACTGACCTGGATCGTCCCGCAGGATTCCCGGTTCGATATTCATGGACTTCCATGGCTAGCAGAAAACAAGGGCGAACTAATTCGATTGCCCATAAGACTAAAAGACAAGTTGCCACCCGCCGTTTGGAACCTCGGGCAATCGCCCAGCGGGGGACGCATTCGCTTCCGAACTGATTCCACGCGTGTCGCTATTAAGCTTGCCTATCCGTCTCCGCCCAACATGGCCAACATGCACGCATTCGGGCAGACGGGAGTCGATCTATATATCGATGGTGTGTACCGCTCCACTGCCATTGCTCCCAAGGACGCATCACCCAGCGTCCCGGTTGAGCATGTTTTCTTCGAGAACTTGCCGAAGCAGGAGCGCGAACTTACCCTTTATCTTCCGCTCTACAAACCAGTGACAGTGCTCAGTATCGGATTGGATAGCGACGCAAAGATCGTCAAGGCGCGACGTTTCGCAACCGCGAAGCCTGTTGTTTTCTACGGAACGTCGATTACGCAAGGCGGTTGCGCCAGCCGATCCGGCATGAGCTACCAGGCGATTCTAGGACGGAAGCTTAACCTCGATTTCGTCAATCTAGGATTCTCCGGAAATGGAAAAGGCGAACCTGTGGTGTCCGGCATGGTCGCGGAAACCGATGCGTCCGCCTTTGTCCTCGATTTCTCGCAAAACAATCCAACCATCGAATCTTTGCGGGAAGTCTACGAGCCGTTTCTGTTGACCCTTCGTGCCAAGCATCCTAAAACGCCAATCATCGCCATCACAGCCATTGCCTCGTCGCGCGAGTCAGAACGGCTCAATCAAATGAGGCAGCATATTCGCGACGTCGTTACCCGCAACATCGCGAAAGGTGATCGGTTATTGACTTTGGTCGAAGGCACAAGCCTTCTGGGCGCAGATAGGCTCGATGGTCTTGTGGATGGCTCTCACCCAAATGATCTGGGATTTCAATGGATGGCGGATGGTCTTGCTCCGCACCTGGCAAACGTGCTCGGACTACCGCCGCCTGTCTTGGTGGATGACCGTTCTCTTTCGACGAACTCGGCTACAGTGAAGCAGAAGCGCGAAGAGATTATTCGGTACATATGGGGAGAAACGGGCATTCCCGGCGCCAAACCCGCCGCCATTGACAAGAACGCACCCAGTCCTGTTAAGGACCTGAAGAACCTTGCTGCCTTGGAAACCTTCACTATACGAATGGAGGCCGGACAGGAAAATACCACGCATCACTTTCAGCCGAAGCGTAAGAATGGCCGGCTCCTCGTACTACAGCACGGTCACGCCTGCACTTTTGACGATGCGCAGGATGCTCGCGGCGCCGGCATGGCCAACGCTATCGATAGCTTCCTCGGAGAAGGCTACGGAGTGCTCGCGGCATACATGCCGCACATGCGCCCCGGCGACTGTCGGACAGTTCTGCATCCTGCGATTTTCGAGTTGCCTGTAACAACCGGAAGCCCGCTGAAATTCTTTCTCGAACCGGTCGCCATCAGTCTCAATGAACTAAAGCGCCGCTATAAGGAAATTCACATGGTCGGACTGTCAGGAGGCGGCTGGACCACCACACTTTATGCCGCTATTGATCCGGGGATCCGCTACAGTTTCCCCGTGGCTGGTAGCATTCCGCTGTATCTCCGCACCGGTGGATCGGTCGGAGATAAGGAACAATTTCTGGAAGCGTTTTATCGCCTCGCTGGCTACCCCGATCTCTACTTTCTTGGCGCCTATGGTCCCGGCCGCAAGCAGATTCAGATTCTCAATCGTCGTGACGATTGTTGCTTTGGCGAAGCCCAACACAAAACGTCATCGGTCGGTTTGGCCTACGAACCCGCCTTCCGAGTTTACGAAAAGCAGGTTCAGCAGGCACTCGGGACCAATGGATATTTTCGTCTCGACATTGACGATTCTGCTCCGCGCCACATGATCTCAGCGGAAGCCGTTCGTACGATGCTGCATGAAATGAAATCGCGATAGCGATCCATTACGGGCCTAATCCGTAGATGGCGCGGAGGCGTTCGAATTCACGTAGCGCGGTAGCGGATTTTGCGGTGGCGCCAACAGATTGATACGCCCGAACCAACTGGTAATGGATCGAGGCATCACGCGGCGCGCGCACGGCCGCCGATTCGAGCGTTCGCACGACGTCTCCCGGCCGATTAAGCGCTCCATAGATGCGTGCAGCAAGTTTCAATGTGGTAACGTCGCGAGAATCAAGCGCCATGGCCTTCTCGATGTACGGAAGCGCTGAGGTCGCATCTCCAGCAACCAAACGCATACGGGCAAGTCCCACTTGAGACTGTGCCACTGTTAGCGATGCCTTGTATGCGGCTTCCGCCTCGGCAATTTTGCCGAGTCTCTCCAGGCAACGGCCAAGATAAGAACGGGCGGCGGCATACCCTTCGTTTCGCTCCAGCGCAAGCCTGAACCATTTGACGGCTTCGCCAGCGTTGTCAACATCCGAATCGTAATGACGGCCCAGGTAATAATATGGACCGAAATCGCCGGGATCGCGACGAATCGCCTCAGCCATTTGCTCACGAAACAGAATGTGTTGGCCCGCCAGATAGTAAGCGACGCCCAACGCTTTGGGGTCGTCAGCTTTCCGTAAGAAGCGAATTGCACGGTGTGCATCGTTCTGGGTGATCGCCAAGATACCTTGCCAGAGATTGCGAGTGAGAGGATCGAGCGTCGCTATCAGCGATGTAGTCGCGTGCGATCTGACCCGTTTGGAGGGCTTGGCGTATAGCATTTGTAGACGTATCGGCGGGAGGTGACGCGGACGGCAACAACGGACTCAGGTCCGTCGATTGTGTAAAGGCGATCGTGTGGCATACTACCAGCAACGTGATGCAGCGAGCGTGCTTCCTTGCACTGGTCATTGCTAGTTGCCTACCATGCTACTCGCAGTTTCTTCCAGACCTGCAAGCGAAGACTCCTGCTGAATATGACGCCTATCTCGATGTGCTCGACGGACCCGTGCTCGAAAAAGGCGCCACCTTCGAGCGTGACTTCCCACAATCCTCGTTGCGCTTGCCCGTTTGTGAATTGCTAACACGGGAATGGAGGACGCGAGGTCAGCGGGAACAGGCAATTGCTGCCGCCGAGCGCGGTCTGGCCATTGCCCCTGATTACATTCCGTTGCTGGTCGAAGTCGCCGATCTCCTGGCGAATGGCTCGCACGGTCTGGACCGCGCGGCCCAAGCTGCCCAGCATGCCCTTCAGTTGCTCGATAGAGCTAAAGCTCCGTTGCGGATCGCGGCCGAAGATTGGACAGCGGCTGTGGCGAAGCTCCGAGCCCGCGCTCACACCGCCCTGGGAATCGTGCAATTCAAGAAGGACGATCGAGATGGCGCGATGAAGGCCTTCCAAGCGGCCCTTGCGGCGGGTGGAGGGGACGACCCGATGCTCCACTACCGCTTGGGTCGCCTCTATGCGGTCAACGGCCAACTCGCAGACGCCCGTCGTGAGCTTGAACACGCGGCTTTGAGTCCCGATAAACTCCTTCGCGATCTCGCCAGGAAAGCTCTCGCGGAGCTGAAGTAGTTAGAAGCGCAAAGGGTGCGGCGCGCACCGCCAATGTAGCGAGAAAACAGGTTCGCGCCGCACTCCGTTTTGCGAGTATTCCTCAGAAAGTGTACTTCAGCGCCAACTGGATGTTACGAGGCGCGTTCGCCTGGCCGCTGACTCTTCCAAACGTTGCGGGCGCGTTCAGATTAGTGGCTGGGGACCCGAAAACTACGCGATTCAGAACATTGAAGAACTCGGCGCGGAACTGAATCCGATGCGCTTCATACAGAGCGAATTCCTTAAGGATGCTGAAGTCCTCATTCAACAATGCGAAATTGCGCACGTTTCCCAGGACGGGAGGAGCGTTGCCGATAGTGAAGGGAGCCGGCTGCGAGAACGCATTGATATTAAGGTAACGGTCAAGGGCCGGATCGAAATCACCGTTGGGCACATCCGTGCGCGCCGACACGCCCGCCACTCGATTGGGCCGGTTTCCTCCGTTCGACAATGGAATGACACCTCCACCACCCACGCCGATTGGGGTACCCGACACATAGCGGTGGATGCCGTTCACCTGCCAACCACCAGCGATTATGTTGGCAAAACCTCCGGCGTCTCCTAAGAATCGCTTGCCCTTGCCGAATGGAAGTTCATAACCCCAAGAGAGCACAAGATTGTGCGGGGTGTCGAAACCCGCTAATCGCTTCTCTAGAAGACGATTGTTCGTGTCGAGAGGCCGGGACCCCGCGGCATCATCACCCAAGCCCGTGTAACCGCCACCGCTCACGATGCTTTTTGAAAGCGTATAAGCGGCCAAGAAGCTTATACCCGCGGAGAAACGCCGTTGCAGGCGCATCTGCATCGCGTTATAGGTGCTCCAGCCTATAGGTTGATACAAGTTCCGAATGTCGGAATACTGCGGGTAAGGTCGCAATGCTTGCGATACAGAACCAGTGAAGCCCGGATAAGGTGGGAAGACGCCAGCCGCTTGAGCCGCAGCTGAATTGATATCGGCATTCAACGTGTTACCTAGGCTTAGATACTTGAAGTCAACCTGATTTAGATTCTCGAGGCCGGAGGGTAATGCGGTCCCCCGCTGTCCTATGTATCCCAAGTCCAATAAAAACTGCCCCGGCAACTCACGCTGAATGTTGAAGGTCCAACTGCTCATGTAACCAGGTTTGCCTGCTCCGGCATTCATGTATTCGATCGTTCCTCCGTTCGCCAGCGATGGGTCGGTGATCGGCAGTGTGCCGGAGAAAGCAGGAATGCCGTTATCCAGAATCATCGCAGGAACGCGACCGGAGGTGACCTGCGGGAACGTCTGCGCAAATGAGTATCCGGCGGAGAAGAGGCCGGATTGGCGACCAACGCTCGTCGCGTTTGTCGGCGAATAGAACATGCCAAATCCGGCGCGCAGTACAGTCTTGTCGTTTAGCGAATAGGCGATTCCTACTCGCGGCGAGAATGCCTTCTTGAAAGTCGGCGTTAGCTGACCGCCCGGTTCCAGAAACTCCAAGGCGCCCAGCCGTCCGCCGGCTCCCGGATTGGGAAGGCTTAGATTCAAGCTGGATTGGCTGCTATCGGCTTCCTGGATGACTGTAGGAATCTCGTGACGCAATCCCAGTGTGAGGGTGAATTTACGATTGACCTTTATAACGTCTTCCACGTACCAGGCATAATACTCGCCACGCATTCGTCGAAGAGGCGCCGGGATCAGTCGCTGCGCCGAGAACACTTGGCCCAATATCAGACTGGCCCAGGCGTTACCCTGATTGGCGGAGTTAGGAGAACTGAGGTCGGCCGTGGATAGAGGGCTGAATTCGAAGGCCCCACTTAATCCGCCGTTCACCGTACCCGCGAAATTGTCGTATTGAAAGAATCGGATGTCTCCGCCAAACTTAAGCTGGTGGCGGCCTTTGATCCAGGTTAGGTTATCGACAAAGCTGAGGTTACGATTCTGCGATGGATCGTTTGGCTGCTGATTGGAGTTTCCCAAAGCCAGACTTCCGTACGTGTTGTTAACGTTGAACACAGGAAAGCCGGGAGCGTCGGAGGGAACACCGGGAAGCTTGTAGATCTCGTTTCCCTTGCGTGGATCCTGCTGCCGAATGGGATTGCTGGCCGTATAACCCGCCGCGAAATGATGCAACAGGGTCGGCCGGATCATGTAGTCGTGACTTCCCCTCACTCCAACACCGTTCACCGGGTTGTTTCCCCAGAACCCAATTGGTGTCGACGGCCCCAGTGGTGAATAGCTTGGTGTGGTTGTGTTTGTTTTCCAGAATGCGCCGCTGATCCGTTGCGCAGTGCTAAAGATATGATCGCCCTTAATCGACCAGGTCTGATCCTCCACGGGGTTTGCAGTGCGATTCAAGTAGTTGTTGAAGTAGTTAGGATAATCGGGCTCGGGGATCAGAGGCAGCACGTTTCTTGCGACTGAGCTAAACCGATTCCCCGGAATGATATTTCCTGGAAAGGGTGAGCGCGACCCATCCGGGCCCGTCGTCGCCGGATCAAAGATCGGGATGATGTTACCGGCTCCATCGCGAAAACCGCTAAAGTCGCCTTGCTTGAATGCTGCCGTCGGTACGCTGACCAAAGTGCCATTCGTGGCGGGCTGGTTGCGTAGACCCGTGTAGTTGAAGTTGAAGAATGTCTTGTCTTTCCCGTTGTACAGTTTGGGAATCAGGATTGGCCCGCCGAACGATCCGCCGTATTCGTTGAACCGAACACGCGGACGCACAGCATTGAAAAAGGGACGCGCATCCAGTTTGTCGTTGCGCAGAAACTCAAACAGGCCGCCGTGAAACTGGTTGGTGCCGGAACGCAGCGTGAAATTGATCACACCGAATCCGCGGCCATACTCCGCCGGAAAAAGAGAATTTTGAACTTTGAATTCCTCTACCGCTTCATACGGAGGTGATGTTTGCGCGAGAAATCCCGGAGTGACCGCCAACTGACCTGAAATGCCGTCGTACAAAACTTCTTGGCTGAAATCAGGGCTGCCATTTATGTTCTTTGACCACGGGATACCGCTGACCCCGGGAGTGAGAAAGATGAAGTTCTCAGGCTGCCGGCGTCCGCTCGCAGCCGTAGTAGCTCCTGAGCCACCCACCTGGATGGGTAAGTCCAGAATTGCCCTGCGCTCCAGCACGGTACCGACTTCCGGCGACGTGGTCTGCAACGTAACGCCGCCGCTGGTGACCGTCACAGATTCACTTACCGTACCCACGGACAGCTCAACGTCCAGAGTAGAAATCGTAGCGGTAAGGACTGCGACGTTCTCCTGGAGATATTTCTTGAAACCTTGCTTCTCCACTTCCAAACGGTAGGAACCAGGTGGGAGACCACGAATCGTATAGACTCCTTCGGTATCGGCCACCACTGTGTGAACAGAGTTGGTCTGATTGTTAGTCAGAGTCAGCTTGGCCTCAGGGACTGAAGCTTTGGTCGTATCGACAACAGTGCCCGTAAAGCCGCCTAGATTCCCCTGGGCGAATGCACTGAAGGCAAACACGACAGCCAAAACGAAATATTTCAAGGCCATTTCCGTAAACTCCCTTAAGACCACTTCACCTTAGCAAGATTTCTCATGCGCATCAAAAAATGAACTTCGCTCCGAGCTGAATCAATCGCGGCGTATTGGCTTGACTGCCGATGATGCCGAAAGTAGCCGGATTGTTGATGTTTGACGCAGGACCACCAAAAACGACGCGATTCATGACGTTGTACGCTTCGCCACGAAGCTGCAAGGTTAAAGCTTCTGTAAGCCGCGTGTTCTTGAAAACTGAAAAGTCTTCGTTCAGGAAGTTTGGCGTCCTCACATGAGGCATGCGCGCCGGGGCGTTGCCAATGGTAAAGAGTAGTGGCTGGCTGAACGCGTTGATGTTAAGGTATCGATCGGTTGCAGGGTCGAAAGACCCCATGGATACCGGTGTTCGAACGTCAGCACTGATCCAATTTGGCCGGTTGCCGCCGCCAAACAAAGGCAACGCCGGTCCGCCGCCCACAGCTATTGTTGTGCCGGTACGATAAGTCTGAATCGCATTAAAGGCCCAGCCGCCCACTAGTGCGTTCGTCAGGCCGCCAGCGCCCGACAGGAACCGCTTACCGCGCCCAAAGGGAAGATCGTAGCTCCACGAACCGATCAGAACATGGGTTTGATCAGAACCTACAATGGACTTTTCCAGTTTTCGGTTAAAAGTGTCGATGCCGCGGGCTGCGCCACCGCCTCCGACATCTCCGAAGATATCTCCGCCCGGGAAGCCGATGTTCTTGGCCAGCGTATAGGCTATGAGAAATGA
This sequence comes from Bryobacteraceae bacterium, assembly GCA_963844855.1. GTDB lineage: Bacteria > Acidobacteriota > Terriglobia > Bryobacterales > Bryobacteraceae > DASQDN01. Next base: position 328,029 of record CAWJQP010000005.1, on the reverse strand, counting down.
CAGCCCCGACGAGTGGCGTTTCTGTACCCGCACTTGCATCGAGTTGTAGAAGTTGTATCCAGTCGGCTGATAGACGTCATCCACGTTCGTAAATTGAGGAAATGCTCGTAATGCCTGGGCGACGGAGCCGGTGAAGCCCGGGTATGGCAACGGGATATTCGCGGCTACAGCCGCTGGTGAAGTAATGCTGGCATTGAGCGTCTGACCAAGAGCCAGATAGCTCGGGTGAAGTTGGTTTGGCACGGAGAGGCCTGTCCAGGTGCCGCTCGATTTCGTCCCGACATATGCCGCGTCAAGGTTGATCCCGAATGGTAATTCTCTCTGAATAGCGAAGGTCCAGCTTTGGGACATCGCCATGCGGTTCGCATCTCCGTTAATCATTGTCACGCTGCCGTTGTTGTTGAGCGACGGATCAAAGACCGGCGGCAAAACCGGATTTATGGGGAAGCCTCTATCGAGTGAGAAGGCAGAAGTAATCCCTGTGTCGGTGCTTGTGTAGGACGGCTGCAGACCGAAGCCGGAGCACCAGAACTGGCAACTGTTCATGCGACCCACGGCGGTTTCCACGCGGAAGATCCCATAGCCCGTGCGGATCACGGTCTTCCGATCGAGTGAATACGTGATGGCAAGACGCGGCGAGAATCCGAGATTGTAACCGGGAATGATTTCGTTGCTTCCTGTCCTGCCGGGCCCCTCGCCGAGGAACACGAGACCACCCGGTCGGTTACCCGCTGCTGGGTTCGGTCGCGTAGGGTCAAGAAACGAAATGATTCCTTCGCGCTCACGAACGTAGAAAGGCAGTTCGTAGCGCAAGCCAAGGCTAAGAGTCAAGCGAGACGAGACCTTGAGGACGTCTTCGAAATACGCGGCAAGAAACTGGTCGTTATATTGACGTGTGGGAGCGGGGACGGCCGCACTGGCCGAGTAGACTTCTCCCAGCAGGAACGAAGCAAATGGATTGCCGAAACGGGCGAAATCGGTACTGTTCGGCTGGGAAGTGGAGAGGGCATTGAAGTTGAACGTGCCGCCCTCGTTACGGCGGTCCTGGACAGTCATTCTGCGGTAGCGGAACGATCCACCGAACTTGAATTGGTGACGACCGTTCACCCAGGCCACGTCATCGGCAGCGCTCCAGTTCTGAAAGAATTGCGGATCGGTTCCATTGTTGGCTGAGTTGCCCAAACCCGCATAGGAAGTTGGTCCCGCGAAATTAAGGATCGGGTAGCCCCGGGAAGTCTCGGAGATCCCTGGAATTTGAAAGACCTTGTTCCCCTCGCGCTCATCCAGTAACCATCGTGACCAGGTGGGACTGGTTGGCGTATAACCGAAGCCGACGCGATTCAAAAGTGTGGGCGTGATTGTATACGAGTGATTTAAGCGCAGACCACTGGCGGTAGTTGGCGTAACCCGAAAACCGGGATTCAGTTCTCCCGCCACCGGCCCATTGATCCTCGTCTCACCACGCACCCACCAATAGGCTCCTGAAAGTCGTTGATCGCTCGTAATCTGATGATCGACCTTTATGCTCCAATCGTTGTCGGTGCTCGGCTGATTTTGACGACTGAGGTAGTTGTTGAAAAAGGCAGGCGTATCCGGAAGCGGTATCAACGGAAGGACTCGCTGGGCAACTCCGCTGAAGCGCGACATAGGAATCTGGTTATTTGGAAAAGGATCGCGCTGAAAGCCGCCGCGTCCATCGGAAGTCGTAGTGGCCGGATCGTAAATGGGGAAGGGATAGTCTGAGAAGTTGCCCGTGCGCTGCAGAGCAGTTGGAAGTGTTACGAGTGCGCCCACGGGAACGCCGCCACGCAGTTCAAATCGCGAGTAAGCGAAGAAGAAAAATGTCTTGTCACGTCCGTTGTACTTGGGCAGCACCACCGGGCCTCCAAAAGTGCCGCCGAATTCATTCTGCCGGAGAAGGGCTTTTTGGCTACCGCCAAAGAACGTGCGGGCATCGAGTGCTTCATTGCGGAAGAACTCGAAAAGTCCGCCGTGGAACGAATTCGTGCCGGATCGCATGGTGAAGTTCATCACACCGAATCCTCCGCCGAATTCCGCTGGGTATAGCGTGTTCTGAACTTTAAATTCTTCGACGGCTTCATAAGGTGGGCTGGCCTCTGCGATAAACCCCGGGGCGCCAATATTCTGCATATCGATGCCATCGATAAGAACCTGCTGGCTAAACCCCGGAGCTCCATTAATGGACTTATTCCATTGCGTGCCAGTGACGCCAGGAGTCAGAAACATAAAGTTTTCAATTTGCCGGCGCCCTGTAGCGCCGGTCGTGGCTGCTCCACCCATGGAGATGGGAAGATCGAGAATCGCTTTGGTCGGCAACACTGTGCCAATTTCTGCGGATGTCGTCTGAAGTTGGACATCACTGCCGGAAACGGTGACGGATTCAGTGGTGGAACCGAGGTCCAGAGTGAAGTCCACCGTCGTGACAGTTGCCGTGCTAACCAGCACAGACTCTCGCACTGTAGTGCGAAAACCCACCTTAGACACAGCTACGCGGTAGAATCCGGGAGCGAGACTCGACGCTAAAAACGCTCCATCGGAGCTTGTTCCCGCCTTAGTTTCTTGGCCCGTTTCAATATTGCGTATTTGGATAGAAACATCGGGAATGGAGGCTCCCGAACTGTCGCTCACCCGACCAGTCAGCCCACCAAGATTGCCTTGTCCGAAAACGCATGCAGAAAAAACACAGGCGATAACGAAGCATTTCATGATCAACGTAAGCTCCCTTTCAATTCGGAACATGATTCCAATTCAAATACGCTGTCTGCCAAAGGTATCGCATTTTTGAATGAAATTGTTTGATAGCTGGACCGTGGCTTCTAATACGCCTCATGGTTGTTACTCTGAACAAATGCGTACTAAGCTGCTATTGCTTTTCGGGTGCTTGATGACGATCCCTGCAACGGGGCAGAGCGTCTCCTCGGAGCAGTTGCGAAACGCCGGGCGGGACACGTCCTCATGGCTGAGCTATGGGCGTGACCTCCTGGGCCAGCGGTACGTGGAGTTGGATCAGATCAACGCGAAGAACGTCGCGCGTTTGCAACCGGCGTGGGTCTTCGCAACCGGAGGCGAGAACCGCGGGCTCCAGGCGACACCGCTTGTACACGATGGAGTCATCTACTTGTCTGCCGACGGCTCGCGCGTGTTTGCGATCGACGCGCGTACCGGGGCGAAGAAGTGGGCGTGGGATCCCAAGATCCCGCGTGAAACTGAGCGAGTCTACTGTTGCGGCGCGATCAATCGCGGATTGGCCATTCTGGGTGAATACGTCTACATCGGGACCCTCGATGCCCGACTGGTCGCTCTCCGGAAGGATACAGGTGAAGTCGCATGGGAAACGCAGATCATCGACTGGCGACAGGGTTACAGCATTACAGGCGCCCCGCTCGCGCTTAAGGATTTGGTGTTGACGGGCGTTGCCGGAGGAGAATTTGGCATTCGAGGTTTTGTGAAAGCGTTCGACGCGAAGACGGGAAAGCTGCGCTGGACGGCTTACACGATTCCGGGGCCTGGAGAGCCAGGCAATGAAACCTGGCCCGGCGATACATGGAAGAACGGCGGCGCGCCCACATGGGCGACGGGATCGTACGATCCGGAACTAAACCTCGTGTACTGGAATACTGGCAACGCCGCGCCTTGGAATTGCCACGTGCGCAAAGGGGACAACAAATGGGCAGCGTCCACTGTGGCGATCAACGCTGACACTGGCAAGATTGCGTGGGGTTTTCAGTACACGCCGTGGGACTGCTGGGACTACGACGCGGTGAGCACGCCACTGCTGGCGGATGTCACCCTTGGGGCTCTGGGTCGCGTGAAAGCACTTTTTCACCACGATAAGAACGGATACTTTTATGCGTTGGATCGCACCAACGGCAAGTTCTTGTACGGCGACGCGATTGTGCCGGGAATCAACTGGTCCTTTGGGCTCGACCCGGTAACAGGTCGTCCCAAGGTGAATCCGGCAATGATCGCCCAGTCGGGCGGGCCGGAAGTGGGCCCCATCATTCCGAGTCTGGAAGGCGGCAACGATTGGCAACCGCTCTCCTATCATCCAGGGCTCCAATACGTATACTTTTTGTCGAATCAATGGGCGATGGGGATGAAGTTTTGGGAGGAGGGTAAATTCCCTCGTCCCACGAACGGGGAGTGGTATCTCGGGGCAGACTATCAGCAATATCTGACGAGCAAGAACCCCGGCAACTTCGTGGCGTATGACGTAGTGAAGCGTAAAGTGGCCTGGCGATCTGTTAGTCCTGCTCCGTTCTGGGCAGGGTCGGTGACGACATCGGCTGGACTTGTGTTCACAGGCGACATGCGCGGTTACTTCATGGCGCTCGATGCCCGAACGGGCGCAAAGCTGTGGCAGTTTCAAACAGGTTCAGGAATCATTGGAAGCCCGGTGACGTATCAGCTCGATGGAGTGCAATATGTGGCAGTTCCATCGGGAGGCATCGGAGGCGACATGATCTTTTACTACAAAGAACCGAAGGCCGGGAATCTTTGGGTATTCGCCCTCGATGGAGGGCCGAAGCGCGAGATGACGGAGCCGAATCTGGTGACGCGAGTGGGTAGCTTGCCGCAAGTGGGAAAGCCAGGCCATACGCTCGGGGGACGAGTGCTTCCTGGCTATGGCTTTCCAGCGACCGAAGGCGGCGCTCCCATCGCAGGTGAGGCTCCGCCTCAACCGACCAGCGCAACCGCCGTTACGGGGACGACAGCCACGGGGACGACAACAACGGCAACGCCTCCGGAAGCCAATCCCCTCATAGGAAAAACCGATGCCATCGCGAGCGGCGGAACGTTGTACCGGGCGCGCTGCTTCGGATGCCACATGGCCGCGGGCGGCAGCGGTCCGCGAATCTTTCGCTCGGCGCTCAATCCGAAACGGTACTTCGAGATTGTTGAGAGCGGTGTGCCTGGGACCTTAATGCCCGCATTTCGTGGCCTGTTGACGCCAGAGCAAATCTGGCAAATTCACGCATTCACGAGCGCTCACGATCGGCTGCCGTGAGGACATCACTTGCGACTTTTTCCATCCTGTGCGGCAGCATAGAGGGCGCGGAGGTAGCCCATACTATACGACCAGTTGTTATTTCGGCCACCAGCCATCGCCGGAACATGATCTGCAATGAGATTGCCACGAAAGTCGACCTCCACCAGCGTCTTCATCAGCTTCCACATGTCGGTGTATCCGTTGTCGATGTAGGTCTCGACGAAATATGGGATCGGCGCCGTCACGTTCCGGAAATGTATTTTCCAGAGCTTGCCCATCTTGGCGAAGCCTCGGACAGCCTCATATACATCTTTGCCTGTGGCCTTCCCGCCTTCCATCCACGTTCCGCAGCATAGGCACACACCGATATTTGGTGAGTTGGCGATCTCGAGAGCCTTCACGTAGCCATCGAACGTCCCGAACATGTGTCGTGGAATTCCGCCGAGCTCCGGGACTGGCGGATCATCTGGATGAATCCCGATCCTCACACCAGCTTCCTCCGCCACGGGCGCGATCTGGCGGATGAAGTACGTGTAGTTATCCCACAGCTCCTCTTTGGAGTACTTGCGGCCGTGCGTTAGCGGCGCTTCATAAACCTTGCCGCTCCAGTAGCCCTTAGCCGTTTCCATCTTGAAGGCTCGGGCCCTCGCTCCGGCGCGTGTAGTTTCATTTGGGCTCGACCAGATCCCGTTCGCCATATGCGCATACGTGATGTAGCCGATCCCGGCTTTTCCGGTGTCCCGTATATACTGCTTCAGCCACGCGATCTTCTCTTCACGTCCCGGAAGGTTGAGTGTGATCTCCTCGATATTCCGGTTATCGTTATTGGAGATGTTCCAGACTTTCAGGCCGGCGGCTTCAACGCGGCTTTTGATTGCCTGGAAGTTTTCGAACGTCCCTCGATCCTTACCGGTCTGCACGTTCAGATACTCGATCCCCATCTGTTTCACCCAGGTCAGATCCTCGTCGCTGACCTTTTCATCGACCTGCATGGAGATCTTGATCCCGGGAGAGAGCGGCTGCAGCGGCTTAGCTTGCGCGATGCCCGGAGCTACAGCTGCGGCGACACCGGCGGCCAGCAAGTTCCTTCTCGTCAGTTGATCCATACACCATCCTGTGTGAACGATAATACTGCACGGGCGAATTCAACCGGATACGGTGTGTTCCTTGAGGAACGCCGGGCTGAAATCGATGCCAAGGCCCGGCGCTTCGGGCACACGCCATTCCGCGAGCGTCGGCTTCCAGCCTCCGACGAAGATCTCATTGTACTTCTCGATCCGCGTATTTCCTTCCTCCATGATGAGGAAGTTCGGGGAAGACGCGGCGACATGGAGGCTTGCAGCCGTACACACAGGTCCGTTCGGATTGTGGGGAGCGAACGTCACATAATGCGCGTCCGCCATGGCGGCGATCTTCTTCATCGCCGTGATGCCGCCTGTGCGAGACGACGTCGGGCTGCAGGATACGGGCAGCACGCTTCTCCAGCAGCGGCGCATAATTGGAAGTGCCCTTGGAGGCCTTCGCCCGTCGCGATCGGAATGTTGGTGGACGCCTGCAAGCGCCGCCATCGCCTCCATGTTCTCGGGCGGTACCGGCTCCTCCAGGAAGAACGGATCGAACGGCTCCAGCATCTTTATGATGCGGCCGGCAGTCGCCATGTTGAACTTCCCGTGCGCCTCGACGCAGATGTCGAAAGTGGGCCCCGCTTCGCGAATTCCGCGGATCATCTCGCGAACCTCGGCGAGCACCTTGACTCGATAACTGGCGGTCGGGTCCGGGATACGCGCCGAACGGATCGTACTTTCCGGCCGTCGCGCCCTGTGCCATCAGCTCCTTTGTGCGCTGGAAATACGCATCGCGAGTACGCGGAATGTTCCCCCAGCGATAGCTCGTGTAGATGCGGATGCGCTCGTGAATCTTCCCGCCCAGTAATTTGTGCACGGGCGCGTTCAGTTTCTTGCCGACGATGTCCCAGAGGGCAATATCGATAGCGCTGATCGCGGCGTACAGCGTTCCGCCAAGCGTATTCTCCTCGGTGATGTACATGCGCCGCCAGAGCTTCTCGATGTTCCAGGCGCTCTCGCCTTTCAGCAGCGGTTCGAGCGAGCGGATTGTAGCGACCACCGGCGCCACGGTCGGCGGCGTCGTTCCTTCGCCCCATCCGTGGTACCCGTCCTCGGTCCTCACCCGAGCGCAGACGATGTCACTGCGGCGGCCGATTCGCAGAACATGCGCTTCGACGCTCGCGATCTTCAGCGTGCCGGGATCGGCGGCTGACGCGACCACCGGGACAGCGGGCAAAGCAAATGTGCGCAGAACATCACGGCGAGTCCACATGGAGTAGATTTTCCTTTCATCGGCGAGCCAGCCATTCGCGGACCTCACGCAAAACGTCCGCCCGGCCAACCCATGGTTTGTACACGACCCTCATCTGAAGTTCATACTCTGTACCCGACTGAGGGTTGGGGATAACGAGTTGGAAGTCCCACGCCGGGTTGGTATCGTCGCCCGACGCGCTGCGTCCGCCGCCCGACGGCGAGTGTGCGAAGCGCAGATACGGGCTCGGCCGGAAGATGTAGATCAGGACCATGTCGCCGAATCGGCCGTAAAAGAACGGTTCGCTATAGCGCAGCGGCGAAAAATTCCGAAATAGCGGCGGCGGCTCATCGGCCACGGCTGTTTCCGTGCGGTCGCTCCCCCTAGGAAGCACGGTGCTTTCGCGCCCGTGCACTTGCGTTGCCAACTGGGCCCATTGCGGCTTGTCCAGAGTGGACTCGCCTTGCAGGAAATAAATGCTCTTGTCCTGCGGCCCGTTAATGTATGACGCCCAAAAGATGCCAAGGAAGCCACCCGCGAAGTCGTCTCTGCGGGGGATTGCATGGTAACTCATATCGAGGTAGTAAGGCTCGCGTAATTCGAAGACTGTCCGGCTTTCCACGCCGTAGACGGGTGTGGGGGATTGGCGTAGCTCGGCTTTGGTATCGCTCAGCCGCAGGAACTCCATAGGAACATGGCGCGGCTCGAAGAAGATCTGACGCTCGGACTGGCGGGACCGGCCGTCGAAATAGTGTTCCAGGTTCAGACCTGCAAATGCCGGAACGTACGCTGACGTTTCAAGTCCGGGGACCGTCATGCGGAACACTCCGTTGTAGCCTGAGCGATGATCACCGGCCGCCTTGTTATTCCCGATGACGCAGACAAGACGTGAGACGCGGAAGGTGTCGTAATCCAGGCCAGCAGTACCATCCTGCGCAAACGTTCTGGTGATAGCGAGGAACAGCAGGGCAGGAGTTACAAGCGTCAGGCTGCTCATGCAGTCCAGAATGTATCATCTCCACCCGTGCGACTGAACTGCGTGTGCCAGTCAGGAAGCATGACGCAACGGGAAACGACCCATGTAGGCGGGAGTGAGTGCTGCTGAATGGCACGATTTTGGGCCGAGTTTGCCGCCGAACAGTTGGCCAACCGTCTCACTCTACGATTTGCCGTTCTTCGTCAATTTGATTGCCGGAAGTGGTTCACGGAAGCCAACAGCCTGACCCTCGCAACTTCGCAGAGGTGCTGCGGTCGACTTCGGCTGTCCGAAAGCCTTCCTTTACGAAACACCCCGGGTACCCGAGCAGGCGGCTCCGAACGTGACTTCAGTCGAGTTCATAGATGAATTCGAGTGTTCTGCGACAAGCGCTGTGCGGGAAGCCGCTCGCGCCGACGCCCGAGTTCCTATAAAGCAGGGTCGGACGGCGCCAGAACGCCAAGTAGACTGCGGCTAGAAGCGAGGGTAAGAGCGCTAGGAAGACAAGGCGCATCCATACTGCACAACGGTTGGAATCGATGTGTCCGCAAATGGGCCAGAAAGGCCGCCTCAAGGTAGGCGCGGATTGCTGACATTGCGCTCTTTGAACCTGACGAAGTCATCGATAAAGCAACATTTGGGAACCTGCGCAATACTCGTATGGCTTTCGTTTCGTGATGGTTGAGGGGGCCTTCGTTGTTCGAGACGGGAACTTGGTCGAGGGCGTTACACCGGGACAGCCTATTCTCGCCGTGCAGCACTGATTGTCAAATCGCCCGCCGCTTGAGATCCCGGCGACGGGCCTAATGGAGTCGGTACTTCTCCGTATTCGCGCCGGCCAGTTCGGTGACGGAGACTCTTCACCGGACTGCCGAGTCCCTTGTCCCGCACCTAGAATGCTCGCGTAACCGTGCCCAATCAAAGATCCAGAAGTGCTGCGAGGTCCTTTGTTCTGAGACAAAGTCTAGCGTGTGGATCCACCTGGACGTGTGGTTATCTTGGCAATCATGATGCCCGCGCGGCGTTAACTTGTCTGCACTGTGGCGCCTGCGCAGATTGGACCAGATAGGCTCACAGTAGCCGGCCAATCCGCTTGATTATTGATCGCTTACGCTGACAGTCTAGGTGCAAAGAGTCCCCTACATCAAGGGATCACAACAGCCGCGGACACAAGGCTGATCTCTCCAGCTCGAGCCTCGCCCTGTCTTTCTATATTGCCTTCACTGTCTGTAATCCAGGAAATGATTGCCAGGTTGCCACTGCCATCGCGTACGGCTGTCACGAACTGACGGCCCTGGGGAGCAAGGGGCACCGCAGAGACAAGACTGATTTCTCCAGCTCTGGCTTCTCCCTTTCTTGCAATGTTGCCCACGGCGTCTACGCTCCAGGCAATGGTTGCTAGATTGCCACTGCCATCTCGGACTGCCGTTACGAGTTGACCGCTCGGCCGCTGAAGAGATATTGCAGATACAAGACTGATTTCTCCAGCTCTGGCTTCTCCCTGCCTTGTTATGTCACCTTCGCTGTTTACACTCCAAGCAATGTTTGCAAGGTTGCCACTGCCATCTCGGACTGCCGTTACGAGTTGCCGGGGTTTAGGAGCTACCGCAGACACAAGGTTGACTTCTCCGGCCCTGGCTTCTCCGTGTCTTCTTATGTTGCCTCCACGATCTACACTCCAGGCGATGTTCGCGAGATTGCCGGCGCCATCTCGTACTGCTGTTACGAGTGGACCATCTGCCGCAAGGGATTCAGCAGATTACAAGGCTGCTTGCTCCTGCTCTCGCTTCATCTCCTCGAGTGACTCCACCAGCATTAGTTACATTCCAGACAATGTTTGCGAGATCGCCACTGCCATCTCGGACTGCTGTTACGAATTGACCGGTGCCGGTTTGTATCACAGATACGAGGCTGATCTTTCCGGCTTTAGCTTCTCCCAGTCTTCTTATGTTGCCGGAGCCATCCACGCCCCATACGACGTTCGCGAGGTCGCCGCTACCATCTCGTACGGCTGTTACGAATTTACCGGGGCCGACTGATGTTACGGATACGAGGCTGATCTCTCCGGCTCGAGCCTCTCCTAGCCTGGAGATTTTACCTGCCTGATCTATGTCCCATATGATATTTGCGAGATTTCCACTTCCATCTCGCACTGCTGTGACAATCATTTATTGCATCTCCTTTTAACTGAGTATTGAGACAAGTAAGAGAAAGCGCGTTCTAAGCTGGTCTGTCTTCGGTGTGCTCAACTCTCAACTTCATTGGCCGATTGCGACTTCCTCGGTCACTATGAAACGCCCTGGGAAGATCGAGAAACTAGCTCCTCGGGACGGATTACTCGGGAAGAATTAAGCGGTGCTCGGTTGGCGCGGTCTTCCTCCTCGTGGTCGCAAGTCAAATATGCCGCAGGATGGGTGGAGAATTCTTCGGCAAAACTACCCACTTTGCGATTTCGCATATGGGTAATCTCCGCCAGTCCAGGAAGTCAGATCAGCTTGTGGTCGTAAGCGTAGCTGTGACGACGGCCAGCGCGCGTTATCAAGACGATTGAGATCGGGCTGTGCGCCGAGATGCGCGAAGACCGTGCGCGAGCCCGCTCGTAGGGCGCCGCCAACAGTTCCCACAACTCGAACGCGCGGCGCAGTCTACCGATTGCCGCCGGGAGCTCGCAGAACCTCGTGTCGATCGCTTCCGCATGGGCCTGAAGTTCCTCGCAGACCTTGGATGCGTTTTCGACGTCACCGGCCGCCAGAAGGATCTCGAGATAAGCCGGCAGTAACCTGGCGCACTGCGACGGGTCGGTAGAGGAGATCACGATTCGGCGAATTGCCGCCGACGCCGCGTCGGTGCCTACTTGCGCGAACCATAGCAGGGCCAGACACGACCGTCGCAGGATTATCTCCCGGCCCTTTACAGCCGTGTTGAGCAGGTATGCCGAAGTTCGAATCGAGAATAAAGAAACAGGCGCCTGCGCTCTATGCCGCAGCGACCGAAGCGTGTCGCATGGGCTTAAGCCGCTGGCCTCACCCGTTCCTACGAAAAATGCTCAGCTGAACTGGCTGCCGAATCAGACAGATAGCCTAAAAGGCCCCCTGTCCAAGCCCGAATAAAAATCGGCCGCTACGCGGCCCTTTTCATCCCTGCCACTGCGAGACCCCAAGGGTCTCGGAACCTTGTTGACAACAACTCTCACCACTATATATTTCGCCTCTTTCCAACCACTTAACTCCAACACCCCCTTCCAGCCCCATTTCCGCATGCGAAGATCATGACAGGAGCGAGCGCTCAACTTGAAGCGCTCGCTCCATTTCTTTTTACAAACAAAATCTATGGCATCAGAACGACAACGCCTGGCCAATCATCGCAACGGCAGCAAAGGTGGACCCAGTACGGAAGCCGGCAAACAACGCAGTCGCCTCAACACCCTCAAGCATGGCCTGACCTCCACAACACTCGTGGTCCTGCCCGAGGAACACCAGCATGAATACGACGAGGTCCTGCACGGCTTTCGCGAGTCTTTTCAGCCGCACGGCGCAACCGAAGACGCGCTCGTCCTGCGCCTGGCCCAAGCCCACTGGCGCAGTCTCCGTTCCCGTCGCGTCGAGACCGGCATACTCAACATCACCGCCGCCACAGAACGCGCTCTCGCAAGGAAGATCGTCGAGGATTGCCCGGAACATCTCAGTCCGCACAACGCCATAGCTGTCGGCTTCATGAAGAATCCGGATGAGCGATGGCGCATGTACCTCCGTTACGACGGAGCCATCTCCCGGGATTTCTTCCGCACCCTCGATGCCCTGATGCGGCTGCAACGCGCGCGTCAGCGAACGAGCCCTGACCCAAAACCGTTGGTCGCCGCGGCCGGTTCCGGAGCGCCGGTCAGCCAGCAATCCCAGCCACCCGCAGCTTCCGAATGCGCCTCCAAAAGCAACGACACCGCGGAACTGTCCGATTCTGGGATTCGGTTAGTTTGGCAAAATAGCCCAAAATCCTCAGATCACGAAGATCAAAAAGAACTGACTCGGTCGGAGTCATTGGATGCAGGGCTTCTTCGATCGTCCAAGGCCGCCGTTGTGGAGGTTGATTGGAAACTGACAAGCAAAACCAATTTGGAAACGCCCGGCAAAAGCGGCCCGTCGATCTCCGGCGTTTATATGCCCAAAGCTTCAGCTCTTCAAGTTCCACCTAAGCAATGGATCCCTGGCTCCATTTCTCAGCGTCGCCCATCTCAGGCTCAGACCGGACAACTCACATGCTAACGACAGTATTTAGAACTCCGTGCTTGACCGCTGATTGGTAAACGGCATAGACTCCATGCTCATGCGAAGCATTGCGCTTGCCGTCCCAATCCTTGTCTTGACGGGTTGCTCGGACAGGCCTGTTCAGTCAAAAAGTGAGAGAGCCCCGATTCCGTCTGCGGGCTCAATAGAGCGCCTGGACGCTGCACTCGATGCCATCGTGCCGGCAGATGCTGTCATCGAAAAACTCGCCGACGGATTCCAATTCACTGAGGGGCCGCTTTGGTTCCCGGCCGGGCATCTTTGGTTCAGTGATGTCCAAGGCAATGTCGTTCGGCAGTGGTCGCCGGCAGGTGTCGTGGAAGTCTTACGGTCCGGTGTTTATGATGGCGCAAATGCCCGGCCGGATGCTTTCATAGGACCTAATGGGATGATCGCGGACGAAGATGGCGCAGTGCTACTCTGCCAACACGGAAATCGTAGAATCGCGCGAATTAGCTCAGACCGCAAACTGACGACGCTGATCGATCGCTTTCAAGGCAAGCGCCTCAACAGTCCTAACGACCTCGTCTATAAGTCTGACGGCTCGTTGTACTTCACTGATCCGCCTTACGGCTTAAAGGGCCAAGACAAGGACCCCGAGAAGGAGCTTCCCTTTAACGGTGTCTATCGTCTCGCTGGCGGGAAACTCCAGGCCGTAATCAAGGACATGTCCCGCCCTAACGGCATCGCGCTTTCGCCCGACGAGAAGGTGCTGTATGTGGCGAATTCCGATCCGGACCGTAAGGTCTGGATGCGTTATGATGTCCAGCCCGACGGTACAGCTGCAAATGGCAGAGTCTTCGCCGACGTTACGCAACAATCTGCAGAAGGCTTGCCTGATGGCATGAAGGTTGACGCGAAGGGGAACGTCTACGCTACCGGACCGGGCGGCATCTGGATCTTTTCCGACGTCGGTAAACACCTGGGCACAATCAAGCCGGCCGAGATTCCTGCCAATTGCACTTGGGGTGACGATGGTCGTTCGCTCTACATAACCGCGCAGAAAGGCTTATACAGGATTAAACTTTCCATTGAAGGAAAGAAGCCGCTCTATTGAGGACCCATGAAACGTCGAACCTGCCTGAAAGCTGCGATGGCGGCACTAACCGCCTCTCCAATGATTACGCGGGCGGCAGCCGCCCGACCTGGGATTCAACTGAATGTCGATCTCACCGTTGATCCTGCGAAAGAAAAAGAAATGCTTCGCAACTTCCGTGATACATTTCGACCGGCGGCGAGCAAGCAGCCGGGATTTATCGACGTGCAAATGCTGAAGCTGCGATCAACACTCATGGGGAAACCGCCGGGAGACGCAAATTATCGTTTCACACTGATCTTTGAGAACGAAGAACTTCGTCAGAAATGGGTAGCGAGCGAGGTTCACCAGAAAGTTTGGCCAACCATTGAAAACACATTTAAGCACAAGAACTACACCGTTTTGCTTTACGATTACTCTTAGTCAAGATACTTGCCTGGAGGGAAGTCATGCTTCGAACACTTGCGTGTGCCACGTTCCTTGCCGCAGTCGCATGGTCACAGACCACCGGTACGGCTAGCATAATCGGAGTCATTACAGATTCGTCCGGCGCTGCGGTTCCGCGCGCCAAAATTACTGTTCAGAATCAGCAGACCGCCTTTTTGTATGAGGGAGTGTCCAGCGATTCGGGCGAATACTATATCCCGAACCTCAGTTCGGGGACGTATCAGCTAACCGTCGAAGCGCAGGGCTTCAAAACTGCGGTGCAGCGGGATATCGTGCTTCGTATCAACGAAACTCCACGTATCAATGTTCGCGTTGAGGTGGGCAACGTCACCGAATCGGTAAACATCACCAGCAGTACGCCGCTACTCGAAACTGAGAACGCGGGCGTCGGCCAAGTGCTCGAAAGCGGTACGGTGCAGCGCCTGCCCGTGATGCAGAAATTCGTTCATCGTGTTTTGCTGTATATGCCCGACACGAGCAATATCAATGGAGCGCATGCCGTCGGTCAACGTCAACGCGCAATCGGCTACTCCATGGATGGCATCGGAGGAAAAGAGCCAGCGGTCGGACAAGTGAATGATTATCAGCGAACGATGGTTGCTTCTCTCGACTCAATCCAGGAATTCAAGATGTGGACCAACGGCACTCCAGCCGAGTTTGGTCACTCATCCGGTGGATTGTTGAGCGTTGTCTTCAAGAGTGGAACCAACTCTTTCCACGGCTCTATTGAAGATCGCTATACCAGCGGTAAGCTGCGCCATCGTCACTATCTGGAACAGTCCCGCATTACGTCTCCATTCGACTATCACGAATGGAACGCCATAATCTCTGGTCCCATCATCAAGGACAAAACATTCTTCTTCGGTGGCTTTCAACAGCACTACGAGAAACTTGCGGAGACAGTCACGACAACGGTTCCCAGCCTGGACATGCTGAACGGCGATTTCAACTTCGGGGGAGTTGGTCTGCCGATCTACGACCCGTCGACGACTCGTCGCGACGCGACGGGCGCCTGGACTCGTGATCCTTTTCCGGGCAACCGGATCCCCGCCAATCGGGTCGATCCGGTCGCGCGCAATCTTCTCGCTCTAAAGCCATGGCTGGAGCCGAGCCGCACTGGAGACGTTACCGCGAACGGACCAAATAACAACCTTGAAGGCGACTTCACGGGCCTGTATAAATTTGAGCGGTACGACGCCAAAATCGATCACCAGTTCAGCTCTGCCCATAAGATCTTCGGGAGATATTCGCTTGTGCGCCACCGAAGCGAAGAGCGTCCCGTTCGTGGACTGACTGATCCTCTACAGTTCGGCAACGTGTACGTTCGGCCCCTCGACTTTCATAACATCGCGGTCTCCGACACCTACACCTTCAGTCCTACAGCTATCAATGAAGTTCGAGCGGGGTTTAACCGTCGAGCCTTTACTGCGCTGCCGGAAACGTTCAATCAGGACTGGGCGGGACAGCTCGGTATCCCAAACGTTAGTCCTGAAACCTTCCCCGATTTTCAAAATGGTTCAGGCGCGCGCTTTTACGGCCTGGGGCCCGGCGGCCAATCCTACACACGCGCTGAAGACTTCACATTCCAGGAGAACTTCACGAAGGTCTTCAGCAGCCATACCTTCAAGGCCGGATACGAAATGATTCGGACGCGTTACAACTCCTTGATCGAGTCGCTACCCAGCGGCGCGTATCGATTCGGCGGCACGGAATTTCCGTTCCGTGCTAACACCGGAAATGCGTTCGCTTCGTTGCTGCTCGGTACCGTTGTACAAGCGGATTACACCACTACGACAGCAAACTGGCTACCCCGTTGGTGGTCGCATGCGTTCTATGTCCAGGACACATGGCGACCTGTCCGAAATGTCACTCTCGAGCTCGGCGTCCGATGGTCTTACGAATCGCCGTTTGGAACCAAGTATGGCCAGCAATCGCAATTCGATCCGACCGCGAGAGATCCATTAACAGGCATGACGGGCGCGATTGTTCACCAGCCCGGCGCTCTCGCCAAAAAAGATCTGAACAACTTCCAGCCGAGGCTCGGACTTGCATGGACATTGAGTCCGAAGCTGGTGTTCCGCAGTAGTTTTGGTATCACGCATTCGGATCTGTTCACGAATGGACTGAACCAGAACTTTGAAGAATATCAAGCCACCGCCAGTATCCAGGCTCCTGTCGGAGATCCGAGCCACGTGTTCCGGCTCTCTGAAGGGCCGCCCGCGTACCGTTTCAACGTGGCTCCCGATGGCAGTGTGCCCTTCGTGGGAGCAAACTATTCTGGTCGTAATGCATCCTGGTATGACCCGAACATTCGCCTGCCGTACGTTGCAACGTGGTCAGCCGGTCTTCAATATCAACTGACAAACTCAGTCGTTGTAGAAGGCCGTTATCAGGGCTCGGCGGGCGTGGGCTTGTTGAATAATTGGAACATCAACGTGATTCCGCTAGATGTTTCAAACGATCCTGTCCGTCTGCAGCAGATCTTCCAGAACTATCAGAATTTCAGGCCCTACCCGCAGTTTGGAACAATCAACCACTTTTCTAACTACGGTCACAACACCTATCATGGCGGTACATGGCGCGTCGAGAAGCGTTACTCATCGGGAGTAGCGTTCAACGTCTTTTATACCTACAGCAAGACGATCAACGATGCCGATGATGACGGAACGGCCAGCGGTGTGACTTTCTACAATCGCCGTCTTGAGAAAGCGCGAGCAAACTACGATATCCAACACCGGGCTGTCGGCGTGCTTACCTGGGACCTTCCGTTCGGCAAGGGTCGTCGATGGATGAGCGGCGGCGGATGGAAAGATTGGTTCCTCGGTGGATGGGACGGCGCATGGACCCAAACGTATCAATCCGGACCGCCGGTGACCGTGACATTCGCAGGAAGTCCCGTGAATTACTTGCCGAATGGAACTCTCCGGCCGAATCAAATCTTGCCGGACGCGCAGGCTCAGTCTAAAGACTGGGATATCGGTCCTAACAGATTTCCGATCAGCGCGCAGAATCGTTACTTTAGTTTCGACGCATTCGCATATCCCCGGGCGTTCACTCCAGGCACGCTGGGACGGAATACATTCGAAGGTCCAGGCCTGCGCTGGACGCAAGTATCGCTTTCAAAGGAGTTCCGAATCACCGAAAGCGCCAGGTTCGAGATCCGCTGGGACGTGAACAATCTGACAAAGGAACCGCAGTTTGCCGATCCCAACGCGCAGTTCAACTTGACCAACAGAGCCAACTTCGGCACGTTCAATGGAACACGAGGCAGTTTCTCTGACATCGGGACGGGACGTATGCATCACTTGCTTGTCGGCCGATTCGTCTTTTGATCGCCGCTGCTGCTTGACTCTCTGGCCGGTAAGGATATAAACTCCATCCAAATCGGTCAGGAGTCAAGTGAGCTCGGCCATGAAGCCGGCTACTACCGTCAGCAAAGTCTGCAAAAATCCTTGGAGAGTTTCGACATCGTCCCAGTATGGGCTGATGAAACTCGGTCTCACTGTTTTTCAGCGGAACGAGTTACGCGAAGCGGCTCGGTCGCTACTGCAGCGGTTGTCCGAAGAAATGGACGCAACCGCTCATATGGCCATCTTCGAGGCGCCTGCTGCATCGGAGCGCCGGTTCGTGACGAAAGCCGGATCAGTCGTGGCGGCAATCAGCATCTCTATGCCGGCGGCGCGCTTCTATGCATTTCCAGAACCGCGGCTCGCCATCCTGGTAAAGAACACCGCGGCGGCGCTATCTTTCGCAGCAGGTCATTGCGGGGAAATATCTTATACCCATCGGCACTAACGGGCCGCAAGGAACTCGATAGACACTGGCGAGAATACTTCCAGCACCTGGCCTCCAGTCAGTCTGCCTGACGTAACATCGCGCGAAAAGACAACGACATTATCGGAATTCTGATTGGCTGCCAGCAGGAACTTACCGCTCGGATCGATCTTGAAATTGCGAGGTGTCTTTCCTTGCGTCGGGATACGCTGAACTTCCGTCAACGTTCCCTTGCCACGATCTATCGCGAAGACCGTGATGCTATCGTGTCCGCGATTCGAGGCATAGAGGAACCGGCCGGCCGTATCCACTTCGATTTCAGCCGAGTTGCTTTCTTCTTGAAAGCCAACAGGTAGCGTCGAGATAGTCTCAATCTCTCGTAATGCTCCTTTACCGTCGTAATTGAATCCGGTCACGCTCGATCCCATCTCGTTCAGTCCGTAGCCCAGCTTTCCGTTCGGGTGAAATGCGAAGTGCCTCGGTCCTGAACCAGGCTTAACTTTTGGAGACCCCGTTTCGAAGGGCGTCAATGAGCCATCTGCCCCGGCGTTGTACACGATGTACTGATCGGTTCCGAGATCGGGAACCATTAGGAACTTCCCATCCGGCGCCAGCACCACTGCGTGCGCATGCGGTCCGCGTTGGCGGCGCTGGTTTACGCTCGAGCCTTGGTGTTGGATCAATGCCGTGCGCTCGCCGAGAGTCCCATCTTTCGACAGCCGGAAGGCGGCTACGGTTCCGTTGCCGTAATTCGCGACGTAGATCAGGGATGCGGGTTTGTTGATCGCCAGGTGACAGGCGGCACTGCCGCCGCTCAAGACGCTGTTGAGCTTCGTTAGATTGCCCGACGCGCGATCGATGGAATACCCCGTGATCGTGCTGTCGTTTCCAAGCTCGCTCACAGCATATAAGAATCGACCGCTCGGATGCGCAGTAACCCACGACGGCCGCGCAACTTCAGCGGCCAACTTGGGAGCAGTCAAATTGCCGGTCCCAGTGTCGAAATGCGAGACATAGATTCCCTTGCTCTTAGCTCCGGTATAGGTTCCAAAGTAAACAAGGTGATCTGCGCCAAACGCCTGGGCGAAAATTGAGCTGGCCACGAACAGTGGACCGAGTAAGAGCAGTGGAAGTCGCATACACCGCATCGTCTCAAAAGTTTTGCGATTTGGGAACCATGTGTTCGAGTATTTTTAATTTCTCCATTGACGTGATGAGACAAGTCCTTATAAACTTCAAGACGAAACCGGGATACCAGATATGTCAAGCACCTTTGGCCGGATTTCTCGACGTAGCCTCCTGCGGACAGCAGCGGGCCTCATTTCCACTAGCGGGGTTGTTACCGCTCTCGCCCAGACTGGTAGTCGCGCACGGGTTCTCGCTCTGGTTGGCGACCGCTATCATAACCCGGACTACATTCGCGTGGCTCTGACAAAAATGTTCGACGGCCTCAAGGTGTCAGTCGACTACACGATGCATTACGATCAGCTCTCGCGAGATCTACTCAAGAACTACCAGGTATTTCTCTGTCTGCGAGACGGGATGATCTGGCCGGGCGGTTATTTAGGGCCTGATGCATACACAGCCTACTCCGCCGGCCTTGAGAATCGCAGCGACTTCCCCGATCCCAAACCACAGCAGTGGCTCACGGAGGATCAGGCGCTGGCGCTGAAAGATTTCGTCAGCGCAGGGAACGGATTCTATTCATTGCACAACAACAGTCATGTTTCTCTGTCATCCAAGACATATCGGGATGTACAAGGGGGCGCTTACATCGGTCACCCACCGCTTCGGCCCTTCAAACTGCGAATCGTCAACGGTGCCCATCCGATTACCCAAGGCGTCAAGGATTTCATGGTCAACGACGAACAGCACTATGTCGAATATGACAAAGACAGTAAGTATGTGTTCATGGAATCCGAGAACATCGATGGGCTAACGTATCAGAAGCTTGGGACGAAATCGCCGGCTGGCTGGGCATACGACTACGAAAAAGGCCGCGTGGTATTTACTGCCGTCGGCCATACGATCCATGCGTTATGGAATCCTGAGCACGTGAAGCTGCAGCGCCGCGCCGTTCAGTGGCTACTTCGCGAGATTTAAGGGCAAACAACTCTCGTCAGAAATTGGCTACGTCAGAATCTCTTTGATCACGCGAGCCGGATTGACACCGACCAGCGACTCGTCACGGCCTTCATACGAGAAAGTGTTCTTCTTGTAATCGAGGCCTACCAGGTGCTGAATCGTAGCGTGAATATCGCTATGGGTTACTTTCTGCTCCTTGTTGGCCGCATAGCCGAGATCATCGGTATCGCCATAATCCACGCCGGCTTTGACACCGGCTCCCGCCATCCACATGCTGAAACCATAAGGATTGTGATCACGTCCGGGTCGTGCGCCAGTTGATTGAATGGTGGGCAGACGCCCGAATTCGCCGGACCAGACGATCAACGTGTCGTTTAGTAGTCCACGCGCCTTCATGTCGGTGATTAATCCGTAAATGGGACGGTCGATACTGCGGCAAAGGCCTGGTAGAGCGCCTTGAATATTGTTATGCGTATCCCACCCCGCGCCGCCGCCTGTCCCGCTGATGAGTGTCACGAACCGGACTCCGCTCTCAATCAGCCGGCGCGCGAGCAGGCAATTCTGACCGAATGGCGCAGAGACCTGATCTTCGAGACCATAAAGCTGCTTTGTTTTGGCAGATTCCTGCGAGAGATCAGCGACCTTCATCGCCTCGAGTTGCATCCGCGCGGCGAGTTCGTAGTTTGCAATTCGCGATTCTAAATCCTGGTCGAGAGGGTACGCCTGCTTCTGCCTTCGATTCAAACTCTTAACGATATTCAGTAGCTGAGCTTGTTCTGACTCACTCATGTCCTTCGGCCGCTTGATGTCAAACATCGGCGACTCGGAATTTCCATCCATGCGTGTTCCAGAGTAAATTGGCGGTAACCACGCGGAGGAATAAGCTCGCGTCTTGATGGTCGAACCACCAGTCTCTAGCGCAATGAAGGCGGGCAAATTCTGGTTCTCGGTCCCCAAACCATACGCGATCCACGCTCCAATGCTTGGGAAACCCGTGATTCCTCGTCCTGTCACGAACGTGAATTGGGCGGTCGAATGATCAATACGATCAGTGGTCATCGATCGCACGTATGCCACCTCATCCACCACTTGCGCGAAGTCCGGCAGAAGCTCCGACACAGGCCGGCCGCTTTCCCCGTATTGCTTGAAGGACCATGGACTCGCCATCACCTGCTGGGAGCCATTCAGGGCGCGTCCCTTGATCTCGAACGGGGCAGGCTGCCCGTTGTATTTCATCAGTGTCGGCTTGGGATCGAACATATCAATCGTGCTCGGTCCACCACTGATGTAAATGAAGATGACGTTCTTCGCTTTTGCTGGGAAATGTGGCTGTTTCGGCTTCAGGTCGTATGAGTGCAGAGGTCCGGCCTCAGCGGCAAAGCTGGCCTGTTCACCCAGCATGCAACTCAAGGCAATGGCTCCGAGCCCGCCGGCTGCTTCTCTTAGAATCTGTCTGCGCGTCATATCACGTGGTAGAAGGCGATTGATCACAACTCTCCCCGGCTCCTAGTAGCTGTACAGGAAATCGTTGGCGCCCATCAATCCCTGCAAAAAGAGACGTAATCCTTCTTTGGGATCTGTCGCCGACGAAAATACCTGCTTGGCTACATCCAGTTCTTCCTTATATGGTTTTCTCGAGTACGCAGCATCGAAGGCGAGTAACAGAGCTGCGTGGACATCGGAGCCGCTCTGCTCGAGTACTTGCTGGGCGAACGCCTGTGACGTTCGTCGCACTAATGGGTTGTTTAAAAGCGCAAGTGACTGCGATGGCAGCGCAGAACGGAATCGCTGAGATTGCGAGTCGGATGTCATATCAGGGCAATCGAAAGCTCGGAGAAATCCCTCCGGCCGCGTGCGTCCATAAGATAAATAAAGACTGCGACGATTGGGATTGCCCTTCTTTTCGTCGACCACCCACTGACCGTCTGAACCTCGCTTCAAAGGTTGTTGCGGCCCAAACATCTCGGTTTGGAGAAGACCGCTGACTTTCAACATCGAGTCGCGAATCACTTCAGCATCTAAACGCAGAGGCGCTTTGCGCCAGAGTAACCTGTTGGCGGGGTCTTCCCCCATTTTGACCGGATCCTCCGTTGACGATTGCCGGTACACAGCCGACATCACGATGTCCTTTGTCAACCGCTTGATATCCCATCCATTCCGCACAAAATTGACAGCAAGATAATCCAACAACTCGGGATGCGATGGCTTCTCTCCTTGCGATCCTAAGTCGTCTACGGTCCGCACGAGTCCATCGCCAAAGTGAAACTGCCAGACACGATTCACGAATACCCGCGCAGTAAGAGGATTGTCCGGCTGCGTCAACCATTTTGCGAGGGTAAGCCGGCGTCCAGTATGATTCCAGTCCGAGTACGCTTGAGGATCGGGAAACTGGAACGGCTGCTTCGGATCGTCCAATACCGCTGGGATCCCAGGTTGGGCGAGCGCGCCAGGAGATAGATAATTCCCGCGCTGCAGGACATAGGTGGGTGATGGAGTCTTCGACACGTCCCAGGTCGCCATCACGTAGTTCGGTTTCACCTTCGAATTACTCGCCCGTCGTTGGGCGGTTATCTCAGCTTTTCGTTGGGCGAGTTCAGGGAACTTCAGCTCCAGGTCGGCGTCTGTAATCCCGTATGTTGGGGCTTTTGGGTCAACATCCAGATCGGGATCGGACTCGATCTCTTTCTTGATTGCCTGACGTTCGGCTTCGCTCAGTTGCTTGCCGGCTTTCAGCTCCCTGCGATATCGGTCGTAAGTAGCAGCCAGCAAAAGCTGCTCTCGTCGGTATCGCTTCGCCTTATCGCTGGTGACGTCCTTGATCCACTCATCACGTTCGGAGGGATTCATGTCGAGCACCATGCGACTGGGCCACTCACCAAAATGAAGATTCGCTGCTACCCAGTTCTCGGGATCAAAAACCGCCTGAAATACGGATGTCAGTTTGTAATAGTCCTTCTGCAGTATCGGATCGAACTTATGATCGTGACAGCGCGCGCAGGCCATTTGAAGACCCATCACAGCTTTCAAGCTTGTCTCGGTCGTTTTTTCCAGCGCATCGAAATACTTGTCGACCTGGTAAATTGTCTGGTTATCCGTGATGTCCGCAGTCATTCGGAGGAACCCGGTCGCCGTTAGCAACTCCAGTTCTTCCGGATTCGGTGTGGAGCCCGGTTTGTAATTGATGAGTTGGTCACCGGCGAACTGCTCCAGCAAAAAACGGTCATACGGCTTGTTCTTGTTTAACGAGTTCGTTACGTAATCGCGATACTTCCAGGCCGCTTCGCGTTCGGTGTCATTCGCATCGCCGACAGAGTCGGAGTATCCGGCGATATCCAACCAGTGACGCCCCCAATGTTCTCCGTGCTGAGGCGCCGCAAGTAGCTTGTTGACCACCTTCTCAAATGCATCGGGTGATCCGTCTTCTACAAACGATTTCACATCTGCCGGGGTGGGCGGAAGGCCAGTCAGATCGAAATAGACTCGGCGAATCAGCGTGACACGATCGGCCTCGGGCTGCAGCTTCCATCCCCTTTCTTCGAGCTTCGCCAGGACAAATTGATCGATCGCTGATTTGGCCTGCTGACGGTTTTTGACGACAGGCGGGGAATGGTCGACGGGTTTTCGGAACGACCACCACTGCCTCGCCTCCGGTGTGATCTTGGCAGCCTCACGAGCACGCTGCGCTGCCTCGGCGGCTTCTTCGATCGCAGGAAAGCGTCCCTGCTCGATATAGGTCTTCAGCAACTGCTTGTCAGCCGCGCTCAGCTTCCCACCCATGGGCATCTGACCGTTCTCGATGAGTTTGTAGAGTAAGCTTCTCTCCGGTTTTCCCGGCGCGATCACAGGACCGCTGCCACCACCCGCCATCAGACCCGCGAAACTACTGAGGTCGAGCTTCCCCATCTTCTGTTGGGGACCATGGCAGCTAACGCAGTTTTTCTCGAGAACCGGCTGAACTTCGCTCTTGAACAGGGGCGCTCTCTGGGCGCTGAGAGGCAAACACAACGCACTAAACGCTAGCACCGCAAGGCGCACACAACTGGCGACCAAATCACGACGCAAAGGAAGCTTACCTCCGTACCGCAGGTACTGCTAAATTCTATCCGATTTGGGAGCGGATCAGAGTCGCCGGACATCTCTCAACTGCGAGATTCTACTTCCTTGCCGTCGACGACCGTTTCATCCGGATGGGGGATCACTGTGTCGCCTTCTTTAAGACCCGACATGATCTCTACTGAGAGTGCGCTCCGATGACCGATCTGAACTGCCCGCCTCCGCGCAACCGAGCCTTCAATTGCGAAGACAAACCACTGGTCACCAGAACGGAAGAGTGAACTGGCCGGCACTTGCAGCACTTGATCACCCTGCCAGAGAATGAACACCGCTTCGACGCGATAGCCTTCTCCCAGTCGCTGCCAATCGCCTTCGGGCGAAGTAATATCAGCGATGACCCGCACTCGCTGTTCTTCCACGCCGAGCGCGGAAATCTTGGTGAATCCCGCCGGTTCCACAACACGAACTTGGCCCTTTAACGGATGATCGCCACCCCAGCGGTTGAACTCAACGGGTGTACCCGGCGCCATCTTCACTGCATCAGCCGAAAGTACTTCCACTTCCACTTCGAGAGCACGAACATTTCCGAGTTCTATCAGCGGATCGCCTGCTTGGACAACGCCCTCGCTCTCCTTCACGACTTTCAGCACACGGCCCGAAACAGGCCATCGCACAGACACAACGTCGCCCGAGGGCCCTTGACCTCGAACTGCCGGATTCAGTAGAGCGGCCTGCGTTGCCGCCACCTCAGCACGTGCCAGCTCAATCTCTGCTCGAGTGGTTGCCACAACGTGTTCCGCCGCCTTTCTTGAGGCTTCTGCCCGTTCCGCCTCGGTCCGCGTGCGCGCCAGACGATCCTGGGAAATATCGCCCGAGCGCTCCAGTGTTTGTTCTCTGCGAAGTTGTTGCGCCCAATATTCCGAATCGGCAACAGCGGCGCGCGCCTGTTGCTCGCTAGTGTTCAATCGGGCCTCAACCACCGCCTTCGCGGCTTCCGCCGCTCGCAGCCGGGCTTCGCTCACTTCGCGCGTTCGCGTATCGAGCACTTCCGCACGCAACGGCTCAAGGATTCCAGCCACATCTCCGGCTCGTACGCTGTCACCTTCGTTCCACCTGATTCGCCGGACATAGCCTGCAATCGGAGCCGATACGACGAAGCGGTTGCGGATTCGCGTCTTGCCTTCTTCTTCCACAGTCACACGCAACGGACCGCGTTTCACCGTCGTCGCTTCAACGACTACTGGCTGTGGGCGCATTGCAAAAAAAGCGCCTGCGAGCACTGTTAGAACGAGCAAAATAATCCAGAGCCAGCGTTTCCACATGTGTGCGATTATTCCCGGGTTTTTAAAACTTCTACGAGGTCCATGTGATCGAGTTTCCGCCGTACCATCAATCCGGAAACGGCCGCCGCAATGAGTACCAGGAGGGCAGAGAAGGCGTACGTGGATGGCTCGATAATCATAGGAATTCGGAAGAGATCATTTTGCGCGCCTGCCCCAATTTGGCAAAGTTGTCGGCCGATCCAACAACCTAGGGGAATACCGAGAAAAACGATTACGGCGAGCTCGCCCAGAAGAATGTACGAAATTTCTCCTCGCGTATAGCCAAGGACACGCAAGCTGGCAAGTTCACGGCTGCGTTCACTGAACGCAATACGGGCCGTGTTGTAAACTACCCCGACCGCGATGGTGGCTGCGAGAATCGTATTGAAAAAAGCGAACGTCAGCATCTGACGCGCCATAGTCTCGTAGAAGCTTTCGAGCATCCGTCGCCGCGCTGTAGTGGCGGCCACGCGCGGCATTTCTTTTAACTTCGTATAAATGTGCGAAGCCTGGGTCATGTCTGCAGCCAAGTAGGCGCCCGAAGCCGCATCCCCTTCGCGCATTAAGCTGTTTAGCGCTTCACGGCGCATATACGCCGAAACGCCGATGTATTCGCTGACAACCGCCGTCAATGGCACGTCAAAGATCCCGCGCCGACCTTCCATCACCTCCACCGTGACCATGTCGCCCGGGCGGAGGCCCAGAAGACGCGCGAGATAATCCGTGAGCAGCAGACCCTTTTCCGGGAGATACACAGTTTCGCCGGAGGTGTTCAGTAGGCGGCGCAATTCCCCTCCATCCTTTAAGCCCTGAATGGATGTGCGGTAAGTTCGATTGCCGGATCTGAGCCGGACAGCGACGGAACGGAACGGTTCCGCATATGTCACTCCCGGAATACTGGTGAGGGAGTAGAGCGCCTTCAGAGAGACCGCTTCGTTGAAGACAACCGTCATGTCATCTCGTTGGGCCTGTTTGAACTGAAAGTTCACCATGTAGTCGACCGCATCTCCCCAAAAGCCACCCATCACCAGGATTCCTCCGGAAAGAGCCACTCCAACGATCGACAGAAGCGCCTTCAACGGGTGGCGCTCCAGGTTGCGGAGAATCATGCGCGTGGGTTGGGACAAACGGCGAGCCGCGCCAAGGCGCTCTAAAATCGTGAGGCGGAAGTTTCCCGGGACTGCAGGTTGCATTGCCTGTGCTGGAGGCTCCGATGCCGCGCGAATCACCGCATAAACCGTCCCTAACGAAGCGGCGATAGCGTTAATGACGACGGACATCAGAATGACGTGCCCGCTCAGCACGTACTCGAGGGTAGGGAAGCGGTAAAACTCCATGTACATGTTGCTCATTCCGCGCCCCATCCAAGACCCGGCCGCAACACCCAGGAGATTCCCGATTACGACAATGGCCATCGTCAGTTTCAGGAAATGAATCGCAATTGCCGGTGTGGCGTAACCGAAAGCCTTGAGTATTGCGATCTGCCCTCGTTGGGTCGCCATCAGCCGTGTCGAAACTACATTCAAGAGAAAGGCGGCAACGCCAAGGAAGATTGCTGGGAAGATCGTCGCCATCATAGTCAGCTGCTTGAACTCTTCCGTCAGGTACTTGTTCGATACTTGATCCGCGCGTCCGTATGCGCCGCGGCCGCCGTAAGGTTTGAGCAATTCATCCACCCTGGCAATCACGTCGTTTTCTACGGCGCCGCGATCTAACCGCATCGAGATTTGGTTGAACGCGCCGGTCATGTTGTAGGCAGTTTCGACCGGCTTCTCATTCATCCAGACGATCGCATACCCTTTGAAATCGGGCACGATGGAGCCCGGCTGGAGCTGGTAAATGAACTCAGTGGAGGCGACGATGCCAGTGATGTGCAGTGAACGCCGGCGGCCATAGATAGTCGCCGTCAGCGTAATACCGGGTTGTAATTTATGCGCAATCGCGAAACCGTCGCTGACAACAGCTTCCTGTTCGCGACCTATCTCGGGCAGGCGTCCACTGCGCAGCCGAATCCGATTCAAGACGCCTGCGCCCGGTTCGGGAAGCGACAGCACTACTGCAGAAATGGGATTGCCATATCCGGGAAGATCGAGCGTCGCTGGAACGGTAATGCGCGTCTCAACAAGCTGGACGCCCGGAATCTCAGCGATGCGGGCCGCAACACTGTCCGGAGCTCGCTTGATGTCGGCAAAGACATCCGCAAACAGGTCCTCACGGTATAGCATCGCCTGAGTTGTGCGGAGTGAATCGAGCGTAGAAGACGACAGGATATAAGTAGCCGTGCCTCCAGCGATAACCATGGCGATGGCCAAGGCCTGCCCTTTCATCGCCCACAGATCGCGGAACAGCTTGATATCGAGCGCCCGCATCCGTTTACCAGTGAATATCCGCTGGGCTCACCCGCGCTTCGTTCAGTTCGACAGACGAGACATGCCCATTACTCATGTGAATGACTCGGTCCGCCATCCTCGCGATATCAGCGTTGTGCGTAATCACCGCAGTTGCCGTGCCTAGCTGACGATTGACTGTCTCTATAGCTTGCAGCACTACGATTCCAGTTTCCCAGTCGAGAGCGCCGGTAGGCTCATCACAGAGAAGCACTGCGGGACGTTTCGCAATCGCGCGCGCAATCGCTACGCGTTGCTGCTGGCCTCCCGAAAGCTGCGAGGGAAAGTGATTCATGCGATCGCCAAGTCCAACGAGATCCAGCGCCTCCTCTGGTTTCATCGGTTGGCGCGCA
This sequence comes from Bryobacteraceae bacterium, assembly GCA_963844855.1. Classification (GTDB taxonomy): domain Bacteria; phylum Acidobacteriota; class Terriglobia; order Bryobacterales; family Bryobacteraceae; genus DASQDN01. Next base: position 299,989 of record CAWJQP010000005.1, on the reverse strand, counting down.
ATCTCGGTCACGGCAGCTACGTTCTCTTTCGCAGTGAGACTCGGGATCAAATTGTAGAACTGGAAGACGAAGCCAACATGGTGGCGCCGGTATTGCGTGAGTTCTTTATCCGTCGCGCGCGTCAGGTCAAGTTCCCCGTAGCGAACGGATCCGGTTGTCGCCGTATCAAGGCCGCCGAGAATATTCAGCAAGGTCGACTTGCCGCTTCCGGACGGACCGAGCAGAACCATTAGCTCGCCGGCAAACACGTCCATGTCGACGCCGCGCAGCGCGTGTACTTGAACTTCACCCATATCGTATCTTTTGGTGATTCCGCGCGCCTCAAACACACGCCGGCTTGAGTCGATCATATTACGGTGTTGGTTACGTAAAGAATGATTGAGCTACGGAGAAAGTCGGCCGAAGTAGTTTCCTCAACGAACAACGCCTTCGAGCGGACTGCTGGCAGTAGCGTACAGCTTCTTCGGCATCCGACCGCTAAGATAAGCCAGACGCCCGGCAATAACAGCATGTTTCATTGCCTCGGCCATCTTGACTGACTCTTCAGCGGCGGCGATAGCGGTGTTCATCAGGACTCCGTCATAACCGAGTTCCATTGCAATCGCTGCGTCCGATGCAGTGCCGACACCCGCATCGACGATCAATGGAACTTCGCTGATCCGTTCGCGCAGAATACGCAAGTTGGTGATGTTCTGGATGCCGAGTCCGGACCCGATAGGCGCGCCGAGAGGCATTACGGCTGCGGCGCCTGCGTCGATGAGCCTGCGGGCGTTGATCAGATCGTCGGTCGTGTAAGGAAGAACGACGAAGCCTTCCTTTGCGAGGACGCGGGTCGCTTCGAGTAATCCTTCGTTATCGGGGAAGAGAGTCTGCTCGTCACCAATAACTTCGAGCTTCACCCAATTCGAGAGCCCAACTTCCCGGCCGAGCCGGGCGGTGCGAATCGCCTCGTCAGCGGTGTAGCAGGCCGCGGTGTTTGGGAGAATGAACATCTTTGATCGATCGATGTAGTCGATTAGTGTTTCTTTCGATCGATCGTTGAAGTCGACACGACGGACGGCGACGGTAACAACTTCGGCGCCAGAGGCTTGGTGGCATCGCGCCATCTCTGGAAAGCTTCTGTACTTACCCGTGCCGACAAACAGGCGCGAGGAGAACTCTCGACCACCTATTCTTAACAGATCCTGCATATCTCTATTGTAGGACCCGCGATTGTTGAGAAGGAGCTTAGAGGTAACGGCGAGTGTAGCCCAGGCAGGATGGCCAGTTGGAACGCAGGTAAAGACTGAGCGTCTCGCGTCGACGTTCGCTTCGATCGACCTTGTATGACCTGTTACGTTTCGTGCGAGGGCTGCAGCGTCGAACCACAGGTCGCGAATTAGCGGTCCTCATGTCGGTATAGATGCTCATAACTAATGACGCGTAGCACAAAAAGAGATTGGCGCAAACTTCCAAGAAATTGTCGCCAAAAATTTCTTACATCCAACTTCCATACATTCGCTGACGACGGCTGGCGCCGAAAAGCCGAATAACATCTTATGATCCAAATCGGCCTTTCTGCACACCGGCTTCATAGTTGAAGGCGCGCAAATCAGATGAAAGAGGTCACCAGGTCGAGTTATTTTCACAGCTATGGGCAACCGATAGCGCAATTGAGGGAGGCGCTTACCCTCTACTACGGTTGAATGTTTGACGCGTTCTCGCGCTGGCGGGTTCCAACCGCGAAAAAGGAGTGCAAGTTTGGCGCTGCTGAGCTACGATTGTGACACTGTCAACGACCATGGGCGAATCGAATGATGTGACCGTACTTCTTGGCCGGATCAGATCTGGCGAGGAGTCTGCCCAGGCTGAGCTCTACAACGTCGTGTACGACGAACTGAGACGACTCGCCCGCCGCCACATGAGGGGCGAACGTGGCGCTCACACTCTGCAACCCACAGCACTCGTAAACGAAGCGTTCCTTAGGTTGTTTGGCGATGTGGTTTCAGCGACAGACCGCAAGCACTTCTTTGCTCTGGCGTCCCAGACAATGCGCCGTGTCCTAGTCGATCACGGACGCTCGCGGAACGCCGAGAAGCGCGGTGGCGGCGTAGAGATACTTTCGCTCGATGAGAGGAACCCTGCCGACGGGCACGATATCACAGATATTTTGATCCTCGATGAGGCGCTGTCACGCTTAGAAAAAGTAGACGCTCGACCATGTCGGGTTGTCGAGATGCGTTTTTTCGCAGGACTCACGGAATCCGAAATTGCGGAAGCCCTAAGTGTAAGTGAAATTACGGTCAGACGCGATTGGCGGTTTGCGAGAGCTTGGCTATATGGTGAAATGGGAAAACGGGGCTGATATGTCGCCCGATCAGTGGCAGCGATTAAAAGTCGTATTCGACAGCGTTGTCGATCTGCCGGAGTCCGAACGCGAGAGTCGTACGCGCGAACTATGCGGAGACGACGAACTGGCGAGCGAGGTTCTTCGGCTGGTCCACTTGCATTCGGTCTCGAACGATTTCCTCGAAGAACCGATTGCCAGAATAACGGCGCCTCCTCCCTCCATCCAGCCGCGGTTTGCTCCAGAGTTCGCGTTGTGTGGACGCTTTGTCGTGAAGAAGTTTCTCGGACGGGGTGGAATGGGCGAGGTATACGAAGCTCTCGACCTGTCAGTCGGGGAGCAAGTAGCGCTCAAAACCCTTCCTGCCGCCAGTGCCGCTGATTCGAAAGCTCTCGATCAGATCCGATCCGAAGTTCGAAAAGCCCGCAAAGTAACACACGCGAACGTCTGCCGCGTGCATGACCTGTTTGACGACCTGGACGCCGACGGCAACGCGATCCTCGTCTTGTCGATGCAATTGCTTCATGGGCAGACCCTACAGCAATCGCTGAAGGATCAAAGTGAACCTCTGCCGACGGAAAGGGCGTTTTCGATCCTCGCGGATATTGCGGCTGGTCTGGACGCTTGTCACCAGGCAGGTGTCGTACATGGCGACATTAAGCCGGGGAATGTTTTTCTTGTTAAGTCGGGGGATTCTCAGCGCGCGGTACTTACAGATTTCGGTCTTTCGCGCAATGCCGATCTCCGGATGGGAGAAAGTACATTCGCAGGCGGGGGAACGCCGGCTTTTATGGCGCCGGAACTCCATGCTGGGGGTAAGGCGAGCTTTGCGTCCGATATTTACGCTCTTGGTATGCTCGCCTCGGAGTTGCTGTCAGCGAGCGAATTGGCCTCGAAAGAAGATTTTGCTGACGGCTCGCACACTCGTCAGACCATCGACCGCAGCCTGGCTCCCAACCCTTCCCGTCGCTTTAAGACCGCCGGCGACTTCGTGCGGACTCTCCGCGTTGCCAGACGCGCCAAAATGTCCCGCGTGGCGGCTATCGCTGCTTGCGTGGCGGGTGTTGTGATGCTCGCATTCGGTTCTGTTTGGATGAATAGTTCTTCCAAGAGAGCCTCAGTATCCGTCGGAGTCTTGCCCTTTGAAAATTTGAGCGGCTCCAGTTTTGACTATGTCGCGGACGGTCTTACTGAAGAGCTGATCAAGGATCTTCAAAATGATCCGGATCTCAATGTCGCAGGACGGAACAGTTCCTTCTACTTCAAAGGTCGATCCCTTCCCGCGCGCGACGTGGCGAGCACACTGAAAGTGTCCTGGCTTGTTACCGGATCAGTTCGTCAGGAAGGCGACGTCATTCAAGTCCGCGCTCAAATTGTCGATTCGCACGGCAAGTCAGGGCGATGGTCGCACTCCTTCAGTCGTCCTGTCGGCAGTCTGCAGACCCTGCGAACCGATCTGGCACGTGATATTCACGCGGCGCTGGTGCCCGCTTTGGCGCAGTCGGGATTTGGAGGACGTACCGCATTGAAAACGTCACCGGAAGCTTACGATGCTCTGCTGCAGGGCCGATATTTCTGGAATCGTCGAAGTGTCAATGACATGCGGCAAGCGATCGTGCATTTCTCTAGGGCGATAGAACTCGATCCTAACTTTGCACAGGCATATGCGGGCATCGCCGATGTCTGGTGCGCACTTGGAGACAACGGTCAGGAACCCCCTGCCGAAGCATTGCTGAAGGCCAAGCAATCCGCCATCCGTGCGCTCACGATCGATCCTCAGCTTGGTCACGCGCACGCGTCTTTCGCTCTCGCGACGTCATTGTATGACTTGGATTGGGACACGGCCGAACGCAGTTTTCGCCGGGCGCTGGAGTTAGATCCTAATGACGTTCTCGCTCACCAATGGTATTCGGCTCTCCTTCTCAAGTTGAACCGCTTCGCCGAATGCACCCGTGAAGCCGGAGAGGCGGTTCGGCTTGATGAACTTTCTTTGCCGGCTAATTTCAATAACGCATTGATGCACTATTTCACACGGCAGTATGCCGAGGCTATAAGGCTTTTGAAGTCGATCGAGGAGAGACAGCCAAACTACTGGATCTCACACGAGCTTTTGGCGGAAGCCTACGCGCGATTGGGCCAGAGCGCCTTGGCGGTGGAAGAAGCCGAAAAGGCGGCAAAGTACTCTGCTCATCCAGGCCATGCGCGGACCTATGGCGCAGTGACCTACGCGATTCTGGGCTCTCGGGACAAAGCTCTCAGTCGGCTCCAGGAAGCGATTCAGAATCCACAGTTATATGCCTTTCAGCCCTTTCATGTTGCCCGGGTTTATGCGGAGATGCGACAAGTGGAAGATGCCTTGATTTGGCTAGATCGGGCTCATGATTCTCGCGATCCCGGAATTCAGATTGCGCAGATCCACCATTCGTTTGACGGGATACGGAGCGATCCACGGTTTGAGAAAGCGCTCAAACGCATGCGCATTCCGACCGGGCCTAAAATCGCTCAGAGGCAATAAGGACTCGGATTCATCTCATGTTCTGCACGGGGGCTTGGAATCCATCCAAGCTTGACGGGTAGGTCGTAGAGCCTTCCGGGCGCTAGGCGACGCCATGGAGATCGCAGTTCGGGACAGATCACCCTCGCAACAGGCAGCCCGATTTCTGAACGCGTCAAATCCAGAGCTAGCAAAGTTAACTCATTTTGTTTGCAGGTGGTCACGCACTGCTCGAACAGGCTGACTCCGGTGTCTAGATAGGGTTGAGGATTTGAGGAGATTCCGGTGGGCACTAGATGCGGCTCCGACGAAATCCGAGCTTGTGCCCGCCAGCGAGCGAACGCATACTCCAAGCTGCCACGCTGTACAGGTTCGGGACTCAATTCATCGCATTCCGCGGTGACCTGCGCCAATTCTCTGGCGGCCCGGCGAGCCGCAAGCTTCGGGTCAAAGTGAGCACCGAACCCTAGTGTGATGTCTCCTCCGGCGGTATCGCATGCGACTGCGCCGAACACGAATACGCCTAACTCGGTTGTGAGATCGAGCATCTCCACATTCCTACGCCTCTTGATTTCACCGAAGATAATCCCTATTTCAGGATCGTCCAAGTAGTCCATATGGACGGCTGGACGCCTGATGCGGTTGTACCACCAGATCGCTATCGCGTCGCGCTCCACCAGTTCCAGGAAGCCGCGCGCGACCGCATCTTGAAGCGTTTGCCCGGCGGCGCAACCGTTCGAGTCCGGAACGCAGTATAACGGCGTGTCGGCAGGAGCGCTTGCCGAGTAGCAGTATTGGGTCGGCAGAAAGCGCTGGGTTCGTTTTGTAATCGACGAAACGGCCGTCCATTCCAACTGCTGCCGTGGATCGTAGGGCGGTGGAACATAAGGAAAGCCCCATTCCCCGTGATTCCAGGCGTACCGGTTTTCGTACTGCTGCTCGCTAAACTGCAGCAGTTCAGCGGGATGAATCGCGAATTCACTGATCTCGTCATAGGTGGCGTGCACGCGGGGCTCGTGGCCTTGCAATACGGCGCTGTAGCGTTCGGCTGCCTCGGCAAGGCAAGCCATCTCCGCAGAATCGCGGTCCACTCCCTGACCCGCGACGCTCATCCGTCCTGCCGCCCTCTGCTTTGGGACGTTTGGCGCGAGTGGTGTCACAATGTGCGCAAACGAGAGAGCAGATCGATAGGATTCACGCGTCTCAATATCCGTGACGAACCCTGTTATGGCGCTAACCGAACGCCGGATGAGCTGTAACGGACCAATAACGTCGGCTTGCATGCCGCCGCCGCAATCGGGACAATCTGGCCGCCTCAGGATTTCGTGCCATACAGGTTTCGAGTTGCGGTCTGCAATTGAACACATCCGGTTCTGCAACGACTGAGCGCCGTTAAGAACATCGGCAACGAGCTGATAAGTATCCGAGCTACCTGCGTCGCACGATGTGTCGATATCTCGTAGATGTAGCCACCATCGAAGACAACGCCAACAGACGGTTTCGCGCGGAATCACTTCAGGTCCCACCCAGATTTCGGAGGCTTTCATTCGCGCCAGTACATAAGGACGGTTCGCTCGCATCGCGAATCGGTGCCGCCGCTCTGTACGAGCACTTAAGTAATCGTCGACAATCAGCAAGCAACCGGGGCCGTCCATTGTAAGGCGGTTCTCTAACTGACGTCGCGCATCTGCGTTGCGTGCAAGCACTCGGAATTTACATTGCATGTGGGGATGATTCATGGTATAAACACGATCTTCGGGTAGCAAAATTTCAGAGCCGCGAGGCGTAAGGTACAACCAGGTTCACGATCATGTCCACCACTACAGTTCAGATGGTTGAGCTTCAGTTTGAAGAAGATATTTACACGTCCAAAGAGATAGAAACCACGCTAAGTGATGTTGGTGCTGGTATCAAGTCGATGATTGTTGCAGGGAAGGGGCAACCTTCCATCAAATTGCGGCGAGCTTACTTTATCGATAGCAATGGCGCCCAACATGAACTCATCACTGAGCAAGAGTTGAAGAGCGCCACGTCGCTGCACCTCTTTTTCCAGAAAGATCCCGACAAACCTTAAGTGAGCAGTTCGGATTCAGACATCAAGGCGCTGGAGCCCTATCCCAGCCTGCTCCAGCGCCTTCCTGCTCTTATCGAAGAATATGCAGAGCTGACAATTCGTCATCCGAAGCACTTCGGTGTTTGGAATAACTACGGCAGCCTCCTCATACGTGCCGGTCGCATCCAGCAGGCAATCGAAGCATTGCGCGTTGCGGCTAGTCTCAAACCTCAAAGCCCGTTCGCGCAATCGAATTTTCTCCTCTCCCTGAACTACGATGAGAACCTCGATGCACGATCGTTTGCGGATGCGCACCGTAGATTTGCGGACCTCTTTCCCCAACCCGAGGTAAGTTTCTCAAACGACCGCAATCCTGATCGTGTTTTGCGTGTTGGTCTGCTATCGAGCGCTTTTCGCTCCAACGCCATCACATTCTTCTTTCCTGGCATGTTGTATCCCCAGCCGGGAATCGAAGTTTACTGCTATTCGGCCACACGATTCCCTGATGAAGTGACGGCGCGTTTCGCAGATGAACACCTACGATGGAGGGACATATCACTCTGCTCGGATGAAGAAGCCGTAGTGATCATTCGTAAGGACGAAATCGACATTCTGGTAGAACGTGGGGGACACGCGGGTGACAATCGATTGCCGCTTTTGGCGCGCAAGCCGGCGCCAATCACGGGTACGGGATGTGACTATCTTGCAACCGTAGGCGTTCCAGGCCTCGGATTTCGCATAACCGACGCCATTATTGACCCACCCGGCTCCGAGGAACTCTACCCGGAACAACTACTTCGCTTGCCTGAAACTGCGTATTGCTATTCTGCGCCCGCCTATGCGCCCGAGACGAACCCATTGCCTGCTCTAACGAATGGGTTCGTTACATTCGCCTGTTTCCATCGCCTGGAGAAAGTCAGCGACGCGACACTCCGTCTGTGGGCTGGAGTGCTTCATCGTGTGCTCGAATCGAGGATCCTCTTACATCACGTCTACGAAGGACAACCTTCGGTGTCGCCCGAATTCAAGCTTCCTATCGAGCAGCGCCTTCTAGCTTTGGGCATAACGGCGGATCGATTGATTTGGAAGGGAGCTCTGGCTCCGGATGAAAGCATTCGCTTGTATCAGCAAACTGACGTTGCGCTCGACTGCTGGCCATACGCCGGAGTCACAACGACATGCCAAGCACTGTATATGGGTGTACCAGTTGTGACCATGACTGGAGACCGTCCGATGTCACGGTACGGAGCGTCCGTGCTTGCGGCAGCTGGTCTTGAAGGTTGGATCGTCAAGAAGCCGGAGGAATACGTCGATCTGGTAACGAAACTAGCATCGGATCTTCCCGCTCTTGCGCAGCTGCGAAACGAGCTGCGACCGACGATTCAACGATCGACGCTCACTGATGAATCGGCGTATGCCAGTCGCTTGGCGACGGCGTACCGTCATATCTGGCGAGAATGGTGCTACTCCAGCGCCGCCGACTGAAATGCTTGCCGAACTGCAGACGCATCGGAATTACCGAAATTCGACCTCTGCACCATAAGGATCAGAGCGACTCCTTTGACTGGATCGATCCAGGCTTGTGTACCGTAAGCGCCACCATGACCATGAGTGCCTGGGCTCAACATCGCGCTCACTCCCTGCGGCTCCCGGATCACGCACCATGTCAGTCCCCAGCCGTTACCCGGTGTGAACCCGGTTTTTAGATCCCCGGATTGTACTGTCGTCATCTGTCGGACTGATTCCGGCTTCAGATAACGCTTTCCGTCCAAACTGCCGCCGTTTAGGATCATGCGCGCAAAGCGGGCATAGTCGGGCGCGGTCGAGAAGAGTCCTCCGTTTGCTGCGGGATAACGGTCGGTTGAAGTAGGAGATTTGCCCTGCAGCAGACCTATCGCGGTTTCTGTCAGAGTTCCATCTTCAGCGCGTTTCACAGGACTGACCAGACGCTCCACCTGTTCCTGCCGCAGGTAGAAAGTCGTGTCTTTCATCCCAAGCGGATCGAACAACTTCTTCTCGAGAAATACCTCGTACGGTTGGCCCGACACCACCTCGATTATTCGTCCAAGTGTGTTGATGCCGGACTGGCAGTACTGCCACTTGCTGCCCGGCTCGAACTGCATGGGCTTATTAGTGTACGCAGGTATGAGATCGGCAAGCTTTTTAGCGGCCTTTGACTCGTCGGCCGTTGCCTCCGGTAAACCGGACGTATGAGTCATCAGGTGCTTTAGTGTGAGATTCGCGGGCTTTCCGGACAGAGTCTTCAAACTCGCCAGCTCCGGGACGTACTTGCCGACAGGATCGTCGACCGACAGCTTTCCCTCCTCCTGCAGCATCAGGATTGCCGTGCCGGTAATCGGCTTAGTCATCGAAGCGATCCAGAATATCGAATCCTTTCGCAAAGGCTTCGTACCGGCCGGATCGGCGTTCCCGATGGCTTGCAGGTGTGTGACGCCAGTTCGCGTTGCTACCAACGTCACTGATCCAGGAATCTCCTTGGCCTGAATCATTTCCTTCATACGAGCCGCAATGCGGGGGCTTGCGGCGCTTGATTGCGCTTGGAGAAGTGTCGACAGGGACAGAAAGACAGCAAACAGAACTGTGCGTTGACGCATCGCACACAGTCTATCGTGTTGTAGAGTTTAGTCAGCCTCAGAGACGGGCGGCTCGACAAACTCTACGGGCTCCAACTTAGCGGTAACACAGGTTTGAGCGTGACTGGTCTCAAACACACAACAGCAGCCTCGAAGCTTACCCCCACCTTCCAGAGTTACTTCGAGATCACCATCCGCCTCCATCGGGGGCATTTGCGCGACGAAATCATTACCATCGAGATAGCCAAGCCATCCCGGACTCGGAGGATCGAAAATGATACCCCCCGATTTGACTTCCCAAGTGCCGCATGGCCCAAGGTGCAACCGACCGCTCTCGATACGATATGCCGTCATAAGCGCGCATCTCCTTGTCGAAGTCCACGATCAGAATACAATCCGCAAACCGAAATGAATATTGCGCGGATTGGTCCCTATGAGAATTCTACCGAACTGCGGGGCGTTTACGGTGACGCTGGATGTGTTGCCCAAACTGAGCGCGGGCGTATTGAAAGGTATCGAACTCCACCCGGAACCGCGCCATCCAACGTTCTTCGAATCGCTGCGTGCGGAAAAACGAAATATCAAAATTTTTTCGCCCCGGATCGCGGAGTCTCGGCTGAGTCAGCGAATCGTTCGGCATCGTATACGGAGCCGCGATCGAGAAAGCGGATGTGTCAAACCATCTGTCATTCGTTCGTTCAGAGCTGGGGAGGACCGGATCTTTTGAGCGATTAGCCCTGCCCACGTTCAGCGCGAAATCGAGGAGGCCTGTTGTGTCGGAGGCTGCTATGCGAAGTGGTATGCCGCTCTGAAAGACAGTGATTCCGCTGAACTGCCAGTTGCCAATGATGTGGCTAATCACGCCTTGCGAAGCGTAGGCTTTCTTGGGACCGAAGGGTAGCTCATAGAGGAAACTCAGAACGAGCCTCTGGGGTACATCATTCGATTCGAGCAAACGACTGTAATTTGGATCTTATAAAGCGTTCTGCGGACGACGCTCGCCATTCGCCGATTCAAAGGAATTCGTAATCGTCTTGGACTTGGTATAGGCGACAGAAAATTGCAGCCCATTGCTGTACTGCTTATCGAGTCGCATCAAGAGACCGCGATAGTGCGCATCGCCATAATGACCGGGCGTCCAGTGCTGTCGAGAGTTCTCGAAAAATCACCCTGCCGTTGCTCTATCGTCGGGAAGGTAGCAACGAAATCGATTGGTGTGCGTTGACGTTGAGCTTCGTAATTCACGAAGAAAAATGGCCGGTCGCGGATGATACGTCCACCGACAGCAGCGCCATATTCATTTCTTTGAAAGAGATTCCTTCTGACGTTTGTCCGGTTGTTTTGCCAGCTATTCGCGTTGAGATGATCGTTTTGCAGGAACTCATAAATGACGCCGTGGGATTGACCACGCCGCCCGCAGCGCGGCCGTACTCCGCCGGATAGGTAGCGGTATCGACACGGAACTCCGATACGGACTCGATTGGCAGGGTGAATGACGATTCCGTATAGATCGGGGCGCGACTCTCACCACTGCCTGATACCGTTTGACCCGCAGGAGGCCGGACGCTCGGAATCACAGACATCAACTGCATCGCGCTTCTTCCCGGAACAGGTAACTCTGCGATCTGTTTGGTCTGCATCACTTTGCCGAGCGACGTGCTTTGTGACTCAAGTTGTACCGCGGTTGCCGTGACTTCGACTGCCTCCGCAACCGTTTCCAGTTCGAGAGTGACGTTGAATGGGGCGGTCAGGCCAACAGCTAACGGTATGTTTGAAATCACAGATGGACGAAAGCCGCTATGCCCGACGCGGAGTTCATATTGTTCAGGCGGCAGAGCCGGCAGATAGTAAATACCCGCCGAGTTAGTCCGAGTGAAAATGTTAGTGCCAATATTGCGGATCGCAACGTCGGCGCCTACAACAATTCTGCCCGTAGGATCATTGACGGCTCCGGTGACGGTCGCCCGTTCCCCTTGACCGAACAGCGTGGCCGGAAGCAGCAGCACTACCGATAGAAACAACCCTGCAAATCTTCTGTTGGAGAGCTACCGGTTGACGCGTAAGTTGCTAAATAGGATGAACGGCCACAACGACGTGTGCGTCAATAGGCTGATGAATTATTGGAAAATGGCTCTCGCTCTGTTGATGCTGGCTCTCTTTGGCATCATTTCTCTGGTTCAGCGCAGCCAAGCGCAATCGACGGCACAGATTGGGACTGCTTCTCCGCTTCCGGTCTTCGTCACGAATACACCGGCACTACCCGAGGGTTTTGCAGCAGGTTCGAGCTGGCGCTTCACGACCTGGACCATTCCCACTGTTATTACATGGGTCGCGACGGTTAACAACACGTCAGGACCGTGGGCGCACTTAACGGTGCGCAGTGAGGATGGGACCACAAGCTCACGCTGGTATTACGTTCCCGCCATGCCCGGGAGCTGGGAGAAGCAGTGACAGAGGTGTAAGAATACCTCACAGTTCATGCGTCCGACGGGACGCTAAGTGGGTGCAAACAGGCGAAGCTGACCGCGGCGACACGCATGCTTGTGTCTCACGGTGAACTTGCTGCGCATTCTTCTTCCTATCCTCCTCTTCAAAATCGCCTGGGCCCAGGCGGTAGCAATTTCGGGGAGCGTTGTCGACCCGAGTGGCGTTCCCATCCCTGGAGTGATCGTGACAATGGGTGGTCGCCAAGTGGCAACGGACGACGAGGGTGTATTTCGCTTTAAGGAGTTGAAGCCGGGCGCGTACGAGATCAAGATCCAACAACCGCCTTTTCGACCGGTATCTGTCCCGGTACGTCTGAGCACGACTCCGCCGCAGCCGCTTCGGATCGTGCTCGAACTGGCGGAAGTTCGCAACGAAGTGACAGTGACCGAGCAGGTGAACGAAATCAGCACAAGCCCTGCCGAGAATATGAGCTCGGTGACAGTCAATAGTGACGAGTTGCAGGGACTGCCTATTCTAGGAACGGACTATGTTTCTGTTCTGGAAGAACTGGTGGGCGGAGCGGGCGCGGACCCCGGTGGATCGACTGTTGTTGTCGATGGCGTTGAAATGGACGCCCGAAGCGTACCCATCGAAGCCATTCAGCAGGTTCGCATCAATCGCGATCCGTACACGGCCGAGTTCACGCGTCCGGGTCGCGGCAGGATCGAGATAACGACCCGTGATGCCGCTACGGACTTCCACGGATCACTTCGTGTTGGTCTTCGAAACTCTGCGCTCGATGCCCGTAACGCTTTTGCCCCGATGCGACCGGATGAGAAACGGCATCTCTTTGCGGGTTATTTGACTGGTCCGCTCGACCGTTCCGGTAGAACGAGCTTCATGGTTGCGGCGGAGCAGGAGAATGAAAATCTGCAGTCGCTGGTATACGCGCAGACACCTTCGGGCCTTGTTAATCAACAGATCCGTACACCTCAAAGTTCGTCTGATTTGATGGTCAAGGTTCGAAGGCTAGTCGGAGACAAACATGTATTCACGTTTCGCTTCGATCGCGAAAGGGAGACCGCGGACAATCAGGGTGTTGGTGGATTCCGGTTGCCCGAAGTTGCCTTCACCGATTGGCGGACGGAGAATTCGTGGCGGATGCAGCACAGCGCAATCCTATCGGCGAATCTGATCAGCGACTTGTCGCTCGAGTTTGAATCGTCACGAAGCCGTATCGCGAGCTTGACGCCAGATGCACGGCGACTTAGCGTATCCGATGCCTTTATTGCGGGCGGGGCGCAAGTGAATGAGCAGGCAACCGAGAAGGAACTGGGTCTCAAGTACGTTCTGTCGTGGTCTAAGGGCAAGCACCTGATACGAGCCGGCGTGAGCGTTCCCGATTGGACGTGGCAGACCTACTACGATCTTGGCAATCGCCAAGGCACATATCAGTTTGCGAGTCTCGATGACTTCCAAGCGGGTCGACCCTTTGCGTTCACGCAGCAGTTGGGAAACGGGCGTGTCTCGTTTCGACAACGCACCGTAGGCTTCTTCGTGCAGGACAACATCAATCTTCGGCCGGGATTGACTATCGGCCTGGGATTGCGTTACGACAAACAGAATTTTCTACGGGATTCGAATAACTTCGCCCCTCGCGTGTCGGTCGCGTGGGCTCCAGGATCGCAGCGGAAGACTGTTTTGCGCGCAGGCTTCGGCATATTCTACGATCGATTCCGATCCACCTCACTTCAAGACATTCTTCTGTTCGGAAGCGGGGACTTCCGGCGTCTGATCATCAGCAATCCTTCCTGGCCGGATCCTTATCTGAGCAGCAATGGCCAGATCCTCACACCGCCGGCGATCGTACGTGCTGCCGATAATTTGCGGTCACCTTATACACTGCATGCGACGCTTGCGGTAGAGCACAAACTCACGGAAAGGATGACAGCGTCCGCGACGTGGACAAGTTTTCGTGGCGTAAGCCTCTTTCGATCGCGCGACGTGAATGCGCCTCTCTATCCAACGTGGACTCGCCCTGATCCTACGTATGGAATCATTCGGCAGATTGAATCATCGGGCGCAGTAGAGAGCCAGAGCCTTGAACTTGGTCTCACCGGCCGTTTGACTTCATTCTTTACCGGTTCCATTCGCTACGAACTCGGTCGCGTTATGTCGAATATGGATAGCGTCGACATCCTTCCGGCAAACAGCTATAACATCGGGTCGGAATGGTCGCGATCGAGCCGGGACCGTCGGCACGTATTGCGCGCACTCGGAAACATCAATGTGCGTGATTGGTTTCAGACCGGATTCGTGTTGTCAGCGGGTACCGGCGCTCCTTACAATCTCATCACCGGACGCGATGAGAACCAGGATGGCAATGCGAACGATCGTCCTGCGGGTGTGCCCCGCAACAGTCTGCAAGGACCTGGATGGACGCGGCTCGATTTGCGATTGACGAAAGAGATCGGACTCACGGGCAGGGACGAGGGTCCGCGCATGGCAGCTACTCTCGACGCATTCAACGTATTGAATCAAGTCAACTATGCGGGGTATGTTGGTAACCTGAGTTCGCCGTTCTTCGGTCTGCCGGTCTCTGCGCGACCGGCGAGAAGGCTGCAGGTCGGTTTGCGGTTCACATTCTGAGGCCTAATGCTTCGCGTAACCTTGATGCTGCTGGGATCACTGGCGGTAAGCGCCGGTCTACTTCCGGCTGGCGATGAGAAGGAGCGAGATCGTGCCCAACGGCGTCTACAGAATCTGGAGACGCGCGCACGAAAGATCGGCCGCCCGGCAATTGCGGATGAAACGTCCACGTTTCTAGCGAGCGAAACCCAGCGTTTGATCGAGCGAACTAAAAGTCTCGATCGATCTTCTTACGCGTTTGCCCGTATGATCGAAGCTATCGACGATCTGTTGGACGCCCGGGATGACCTTGAGTCCGCACACCGCGACGAAGATGAACGCGAGACTCGGGAAGATACAGCGAAGCGGCTGGAACGCGCGTACTTTCGTGTTCAGCAAGGAGACTATTTCGCTCGCCTGAGCGCAGACAAGAACGCGTCGGAGTACGTATTACGATCGCGACAGTTGTATCAGCGGGGGCGATCCGCGTACGATCGAAAAGAGTACCGGCGCGCAAATGAGCTTGCGTCTGCAAGCGGCGAACTTGTGAATGTGCTGGAGAACCTGGCGCAGGCGGCGGTCCGGAGACCCGAACCGCCGGTACTGAAGTAGTGGCATTCCTGCGCCACAGAAGCTTCCGTGTAGAGGCCGCGGTCATCGGGGTCGCCTCTATTTCCGTAATCGCCCTGGCTTTGCTGTTGGTTCAGGACGCTGTCACGCAGACCGCGGGAACGCTTCGATCGGCAGCCGAGCAGGAGTTGGCCGTCGCGGCTCAGGAACTCGAGGCGCAGTACGAGGAGCGCGCCGCGTTTAGCGAAAGCCAACTTTCCGCGCTGCCTCTTGAGGCGCAGGATCTGTCACTTCGCGGTCTCTCTCAAACAGTTCTGCGGTCTTACAAAGGTGTACAGGGCGGCTTTTACATCGCGGAATCCAATTCCGTTGTCGGAGCGAGCGGGCCGAGCGACAAAGTACGTGAGGCTGAATTAGAGGTTATTCAGTTGGCTTCGCGAGCAGTCGGCGGCATCGCGACCGTCGCAGAGGGCGGAGATCTTTTGATCGCCACCGCTGTTCCAACATCCGACAAAAGATATGCGTGGGCTTTACGGCGTCTGATCGGCGTGCGCGATCCCGCGCCGAGCCGTAGGAGATGGCTGCTGGCGACCCTGGTAATCGCTGCCGTTGCGGGTGTTGCGGGCGTGGTCTCCATTCTCATTCGGCTGCGGCGCGGGGTCGATGGTGTTAAACAAACGCTTCAGCAGTTGGAGAGCGACTTCACCTATCGTGCGGCTTCCGTTCCCGGTGACTTCGGTGAGATCTATGCGGCGATCGGGAAGATGGCAGATCGCAGAATCGAACTCGAAACGACGTTGCGACAGCAGGACAGGCTGGCAGCCCTTGGTAAGGTGGTCGCAGGGGTTGCACATGAGATCCGGAACCCACTCAATTCGATGCGGCTGCAACTCGAACTACTCAAAAGAAGGGTTCACAAAGGCTCAGCGACGATTGCTGAAGTTGGTGCTGCTATGGATCAGGTCGATCGTTTGAACACCATCCTCGGCCAACTGCTTGGATTTGGAAAACCGGACGTCAGCAATCGTTCGTTGCAGAGCCTCGTGCCGTTAGCGCAGCGTTCGGTTGCCATTGTGCAGGACAAGGCTCACGCCAAACGAGTCGAACTCCGCGTCGTTTCGGATGATGGGAACGCACATGTGAATGTTGATGGATTGCAGATCGAGCAGGTGATGACGAATCTTCTCCTCAACGCGATCGAAGCCTCGCAGGACGGCGTAGAAGTGAGCGTTGGGATTACGCAATCTGTCGACGCCGTGGAGGTTGCAGTCAGCGATCGCGGATCCGGTATACCGCATACGATTCGCGATCATGTGTTCGACGCGTTCTTTACAACCAGGCCGGAAGGCACTGGATTGGGCCTGTCGATTTCGCGAGAAATCGTTGCCGCCCACGGTGGGTCGCTATCATTCACGACGTCTTCGGGCGGTACGACGTTCCTCCTCCGGCTGCCACGGGGAGGCTCCGAATGAGACAGACCGCTTCGGTGCTGATCGCCGAGGATGAGCCTGCTGCGCGGGAGGCGCTTCGCCAACTACTCGAAGATGAGGGCTATCGTGTGTTCTCCACTGCACGCGGCGATGAGGCGCTTGAACTGCTCTCGGACGCTCGCGTTGAGGCGGCAATCCTCGATGTTCGAATGCCTGGGCGGGACGGCTTGTCGATCTTGCGGGAACTCCAGCGTCAGGAGAACGCCCCAGCCGTTCTCATCATGACTGCCTATGGCACCAGTTCGATTGCGATAGAAGCCATGACGTTAGGCGCCTTTGACTACATTACGAAGCCCGTCAATTTCGAAGAACTGCTTATTCTGCTGCGCCGCGCTGTAGATAGCCGTCGCCAAAGCCACGATCTGGAAAATTGGCGCAATGAGGAGGCCCTGGCCTCGGACAATCAACTGATCGGCAGCAGTGCTCCGATGCACGCGATGTACAAACTGATTGGCCAAGTGGCGCCGACGGATTGCACTGTTCTGATTCGAGGCGAATCGGGTACGGGCAAGGAACTTGTGGCTCGCGCCATTCATCAACACAGTCCTCGGAAGCAAAGGCCGCTGGTGAAGGTGAATTGCGCTGCGATTCCCGACACCATGCTCGAAGCAGAGCTATTCGGCCACGAAAAAGGAGCGTTCACGGGAGCCGCGGCGCGAAGACTGGGTAAGTTCGAATACGCGAATGGGGGGACAATTTTTCTCGATGAGATCGGTGAACTCTCAGGCGGAACACAGGCTAAACTGCTTCGTGTCTTACAGGAACATTCCATCGAGCGGTTAGGATCGAACGCGACGATTACGCTCGATATTCGCGTTCTCGCGGCAACGAATCGCGATCTCGAAGCGGCAGTCAGAAGCGGCATATTCCGCGAGGATCTTTATTTCCGACTGAAAGTAGTTGAAGTGATCGTGCCGGCGCTCCGGGAACGTCGCAGCGATCTGCCTGAACTCGCTCGTAGCCTTGCGCAGCGTTCGGCGAGGCGCCTGCGTTTAGGCGGATCTGTCATTTCCGACGAAGCTATGGAGTATCTGAAGAGTCAGGAATGGCCAGGCAACGTTCGAGAGCTGGAGCACACCCTCGAACGAGCACTGGTGCTGAGCCGCGACAATTCCATACGCCCAGAACACTTGGGACCGCCGGCGGCAGTCGGAGGGGAGAACGTGTTCGATAGTGTTCCTTTCGATCTTGGTCTCCATGAAGCGGTTCGGCGATTGGAACAAAGCATGCTCGAGCGAGCACTGGAAGCATCCGCGGGAAACAGAAGTCGAGCAGCAGATCTACTGAAGATCAACCGGCGACTGCTTTACGATCGGTTGCGCGAATTCGGAATCGATTAGGAAGCCTCGACGAACCCGACAAATCCGTGCAAGAAGTCGCGCAATTGATTGCGTACGGCATCATTGGTCATTTCCCCATGTTCGTTGAAGACTTGGTGAGCGCGTGGCACGACAAGACGCCCACCGAACCACGGGCGGGTGCCGAGCGTTCGCAGCACCGGGAGCCACGCGCTCTGCGCCAGAAGGGTGCCGAACCCTCCTGGCGAAGCGCCGATAACCGCGACTGGCCGGCCGCCGAAAACATTCGCGATATCAGACGAAGGCCGCGACAACCAATCGATCGCGTTCTTGAATACTCCTGGCATTCCGTTGTTGTATTCGGGAGTCGCCAGCAGCAATCCGTCACAGGCAATGATGCGAGCCTTGAGATCGCGCACGGTCTGCGGAATTCCCTCCGAAGCTTCGATGTCGCCGTCGTATAAGGGGATGCCTCGGATCGACGCTATCTCCAATTGTGCGGTCTCGTCGTCGAGCAACTCCGCCGCCGCTCGTAACAGCATCGAGTTGTACGAGCCAGCGCGCAGGCTACCGGATATGCCGAGAAGTTTAATCATTGCGACCTCATAGATGGCCCATTCTACCCGCTTGATAGTCTTCGACCGCCTGCCGCAGCTCATCTTGCGTGTTCATCACGAACGGGCCGTAACTCGCGACGGGCTCGTTGATCGGTTCGCCGCTGAGAACCAGAACAGTAGAGGACTCGGTCGCTTCGAGTGAAACCGATTCTCCGGAGCGGCTCAGAATCGCCACTCGCGAATCCCCATTCAACCTGGACGACCCATTCACAACGAGCTCGCCCTGCAGCAATATGACAGCGGAGTTGTGGCCCTCGGGCAGATTGATTTCGCCTTTTGCGCCTTTCTCCAGCCGGACATCGAAAACATTGACAGGGGTGAAGGTCTTGGCAGCACCTTTCACGTTGTTCAGATCTCCAGCAATGACGCGCACGAAAGCGCCCGGACCGAGTTCGACTCGGGGGATCTGCGCGCTCAAAATGCCCTGGTACCGCGGTTCGCTCATTTTGTAAGCTTTGGGAAGATTCACCCAGAGCTGGACCATCTCGAAGTCGCCGCCCGCCTCTGTGAAGTCTTTCCCGTGCTTCTCTTCATGGACGACGCCGGAAGCCGCCGTCATCCACTGAACGTCGCCAGGATTGATGGTGCCCGAGTTTCCTCCAGAATCACGATGATCGACACTGCCCTGATATGCGATCGTTACTGTCTCGAAGCCGCGATGGGGATGTTGTTCCACGCCGCGGGGTCTGTTGGCCGGTTCGAACCTCGCGGGGCCGGCATAATCCAGCATCAGGAACGGACTTATCTCCGCCGCTCCTCGCGCGGGCAGCAGCGTTCGTACCGGAAACCCGTCTCCGACCCAGTGTTGCGACACCGATCCATGAATTCCTAACACTTTCTTTTGCTCTGACATTGTCATCTCCTTGTTTAATCTTTTGTATCCTGCGACTCAACGGCTCGTCCGAGCTTGCGCAGCAGGTTGCCGACGGCCGCGCGCTCGGACTTGGTGAGCGTCGAGAATGCGTGCTCCATGTCGCGCGCATGCTCAGCAAAAAGTCTTCGGATGAGCTTCGATCCTACAGACGTTAGATGCACGATCCGTGAACGACGATCCGTTTGCGCGTTCGCGCGTTTGACAAGCCCTTCACGTTCAAGCCGGTCAACTGCCGCGGTCATCGATCCACTACTAAGAAGAACCTTTTTTCCCAGCTCACTGACGGGCAACGGACCCTTATGCAGCAGCGCTTCGAGAACCCCGAAGTCGCTGAGACACAACCCCGTTGCTTCGACACTTCGACGCGCTTGAGCTTCCATCGCCTTGGTGGCCTTCCATAGCAGCAGCCAGAGATGGACACCCTGAATCGACCGGCCGAGTTCTTTTTCATGTTTCGCAGCGGAATCGATCATTATCTTGATATAGAGATGCTTGATATCGAGATAAGATTCAAACCCGTTTTCAGGCTAGATCTGTTGAACCGTTAAGTACTCGTCTCGAGAGAGCTTAGTCTTGTTACGCAATTCCAATAAGTGCGCAAGGCCAGGCGCCAAGTGTGACGGCCACGTCACGAGTCTCCGTGTTTCTAAAGTCCGTCGACGTTTGCCGTGAGGCCGCGCGGTTTATCCTTTACTGTTATCGCGGTATCGAGCCGTTCGGCGATTTCCGGAAACGCGGTGGTCGAGCCGTTCCACCGCAGCGAGTCCACATCATCGAACAACGCAATATCGGTGCGCAGCGTCGCGAGGACTCGGAACAACATCGCGCTCTCACGCTCGCGCGCAAGAGTGTCCGAAAGAACGCTTGCCTTCGTAACGTTCACCCGCCATTCGCGCCAGTCGGCTGGAATCAATTCGAGATGGTCAAATTTGGCGAGAACGGCGGCTGCGGATTTTGCTCCCCATCCTGGCAGTCCCGGATAACCGTCGGCCGAGTCCCCTACAAGGGCGAGATAGTCGGGAATTGACGCCGGCGTGACACCGAATTTTTGGATGACGCCAGCTTCGTCGAGTGTGATTCGGGTCCGGCGACTCAATTGCACGATACGTGTGCCGCTGACACATTGCGCGAGATCCTTGTCGGGTGTGCAAATAACAACGCGATCCACACGTTTGTCGCGGGCTGCCGCTACCGCAGCCGCCGCTAACGCGTCGTCCGCCTCGAACTCAATCATGGGCCAGACGACAATGCCGGCGGCAGCGAGCACTTCTTCGAGCAATGGGAATTGCGATAGGAGGTCGGGATCGATGCCGGCGCCTGTCTTGTAGCCCGGCCAGAGATCATTGCGGAATGACTCTATGACATGATCAGTCGCGACCGCAACGTGTGTCGCTCCACCCTTGATCATGCCAAGTAAGGATGCAAGGACGCCTCGAACCGCTCCTACTTCGCGGCCGTCCCGATCGCGTGCCGAGGGCATTGCGTAGAAATACCGAAACAACTCATAGGTACCGTCGACGAGATGGACTTCCAGGATAGGCCTCCAGGACAACCTTATCGGATTAGAGTATCGCGATCAACATGTTCAAAATAAGCACTTGACGCACATACCATAAATGTTGCATCCTAAATGCATATTATGGATTCTGCTCCTGCTAAGACCCTGTATGAAGAACTCGGTGGAGAAGCCGCAGTAGACGCCGCCGTAGACGTCTTTTACCGTAAAGTGCTTACCGATGATCGCGTCAGTTCTTTCTTTGATGATGTCGACATGGACCGCCAGATAGCCAAGCAAAAGGCATTCCTGACCATAGTGTTCGGCGGCCCGGTGGCTTACACGGGGAAGGATATGCGCCAGGGTCACGAGCATCTTGTCGCTCGGGGATTGAACGATTCGCACGTCGATGCCGTGATCGAGATTCTCGGCGAGAGCCTGCGCGAAGTTGGCGCCCCGGATCATTTGATCAAACGTGTCGCTGACATTGCGGAATCTGCACGAGCGGACGTATTGAACCGTTAACCAGAACACAATGGCGACAATTGAGTTTGATGGCCGCAAGTACTCTCTTGCGGAGCAGGAGAGCGTTCTTGACGCCTTGCTGCGCAACGGCGTGAAGGCCGCACATTCCTGCAAAGCCGGGAGTTGTGGATCATGTATGATGCGGGCGACGCACGGTGATTTGCCGGTTAAGGCACAAGCAGGTCTCAAAGATTCCTGGAAGGCGCAGAAATATTTCCTGTCGTGCGTCTGCCGCCCGGAGGCCGACCTCGGTGTAACAAAAGTCGGCGTGGACGCGCAACTCGGCGCAACGATTACCTTTTTGGAATTCTTGAGTCCGGATGTATTGCGTGTTCGCCTTCGGTGTGATGGCGATATCAGTTTTCGAGCGGGTCAGTACGTGACCATCGTTCAGGACTGCGGCCTCGCTCGCAGTTATTCGATCGCCAATCTGCCCGATGAAGGTGAACTGGAACTTCATGTTCGCCGGATCGCTGCGGGAAAAATGAGCGGCTGGTTCCATGGGGAAGCGCGGGTCGGGGATCGTGTGTCGGTTCTTGGTCCTTCGGGAGAGTGCTTCTACGTGCCGGGGAGCCCAGAGCAACCTCTGTTATTGGCCGGAACGGGCACAGGGCTTGCTCCCCTGTATGGAATCCTACGCGATGCGCTACGCCATGGTCATCGCGGTCCGATCCACCTGTTTCACGGCGCACTTCACACTGGAGGGCTTTACCTGGTGGATGAACTGCGGCGGCTTGCCGGTCTACATGAGCACGTCGAGTACACTCCGGCCGTCCTCAATGGAGAAAGATCCGACGCGATGGAGGTTGGTTCGATTGATCAAGTTGTCCTGAATCGTTTTCCGAAGCTGAGTGGATGGCGCGGCTATGTCTGCGGCGATCCAACTCTTGTCCAAATGCTAAAGAAAAAGCTGTTTCTTTGCGGAATGGCCTCGCGGGATATTTATGCGGATGCATTCTTGCCGGCTGCGCAGACCTCCTAGAATATTTCTCACTTAGAAGAACGTGCAACTCAGTCTACACGCCGATTACGCTCTCCGTGTCCTTGTTTACCTCGGGACGCATCCGGGCCGGATCATATCGACCCAGGAAATCAGCGCCGCCTACGGTATCTCAAAGAATCATCTTGTGCGCGTAGTCCAGACGCTTGCCGATCATGCTTTCGTCGATGTTCAGGCCGGCCGCTCGGGAGGCGTGAAACTGGCGTGCGAACCCCACTTGATTCGCATTGGAGAGGTAGTTCGGATTGCAGAACCCAATCTACGTATGGTGGAGTGCTTCGACCATCAAACCAACACATGTCCGATCGCCGGCGCTTGCAGTCTCAAGGGTATGCTGCGCGAGGCGCTGAACGCCTTCCTCGCTACGCTCAATAAATACACCGTTGCAGACATACTCGATCACGGCGGTCAGCGAAAGCTCGCCAGCGCATTCGCCACGTTCGTCGGCTTGAACAGCGATCAGCCTTGATGGCTCTGCAACGCATTCACACAAAAAATATCAAACCTGTCGATCTCTGAAATCCTAATTCGACGTCCAAGTAGAACCCCGTTTATGGGAGTTTAAAGGAGACCTGACAAATGCGATTCATGATGTTGATGATCCCTAAAGGGTACGAAAAGGCCGAGCCGGGAACTATGCCTAGCGCTGAAGCCGTTGCCGCGATGATGAAATACAACGAATCATTGCAGAAGGCGGGTGTACTGCTTGCGCTAGATGGCCTCCATCCTCCTTCGATGGGAGCCCGCGTCACCTTCGCCGGTGGAAAGCCGAAGGTGCAAGACGGCCCTTTTAGCGAGTCTAAAGAAGTGCTCGGCGGATACTGGATGATTCAGGTGAAGTCAAGGGAGGAAGCGATTGCATGGGCATCTCGCTGCCCCGGTTCAGATAACGAAATCATCGAAATTCGGCAAGTGCAGGAGTTCGCGGACTTCCCTGAGGACGTTCAGCAAGCGGCCGCTAAGTTTCCCGAGATGCAGGCCCAGTCCGGGCAGCGTAAGGATTTGTAGTCCTACTGGACAATGGCGATGGGCTTCTTAGCCCGCTGCAGGGAACGAAAGCCCATCGTGCTCCAATGTCCAAACTTCAGTCCAAACTTCGTTGTGATTAAGCGCTAATCAACGTACCCGACAATTCCTGCTCTGTCTGACTCAATACCGGGCACCTTTCGGCCACCGGCCGAACTTCCGCAATCAGGCCGTAGCGCAAGCTGGGACATTGTTTCGCAATTGCGGTTGCCTCATCCAGGCTGCTGACAGTGAGAAAGAAGAAGCCGCCGATGGCTTCCTTACCTTCGGCATAAGGGCCGTCCAACACTCGCTCACCGTGAGTTCCGGATATCACTCGTCCTTCGGGCAGCAACGGATGCCCGTTCTTCACTTTTCCTTCTGCAGCCAGTCCGTCATACCAATGGTTCCACTGGTCTAAAAGATCCTGCTTCTGGTTAGGAGACATCGCCTGATACGTTTCTGGCGACGATTCACGGAAGATCAACAGGTAAGCGGATGATACTGCTTCATTTGCTTGCATTATGAACCTCAAACGGTTTATTTGATTAAAAAGATACCAACTATGTCTGTTTTGAGATGGTCTATTCGTCGAGTGAATGAAAGCACAATCCGTTCGATCGCCGGACGGAAACATTCTAGCAAAGGAACGAAGGAACATGGCCACTCTATCTGATTCTCCTACTCAATCCCAGACGCGAGTAAAGCCCGTCCCGGAGGGCATGCGAACTGTGACACCGCACCTGGTCTGCGCCGGGGCTGGCGATGCCATCGAATTTTACAAGAAGGCGCTAAATGCCACCGAGACGATGCGCGTACCGGGCCCGGATGGAAAGCTCATCCATGCCTCCATCCGCATCGGTGACTCGATGGTAATGCTGGTAGACGAATTCCCGAATATGGGCTCAATTGGACCAAAAGCTCTGAAAGGATCCCCGGTCACAATGCACCTTGCAGTCGAGAACGTCGATGCGGTTGTGGAGCGCGCCGTAAAAGCCGGCGCGAAGGTGGTCATGCCTGTGCAGGATATGTTCTGGGGTGATCGCTACGGCGTGATCGAAGATCCGTTCGGCCATCATTGGTCGGTCGCCACTCATGTTCGCGATTTGAGTCCGGAAGAGATTGAAAAAGCCGCACAAACAGCCTGCTCACCCTCATAGTTTCGCGCCTAAGTGTTCATTTCAATAAAGGAATCTGAGGCTGCGCATGTCTCAGATTCCTATTAAATGAAACACAGTTGTAATACGGTCGTCTGACATCGCTTGATATAGTGATGGTCAATGAATTTGCCTGAATTTCAAGAGGAACGCAAAGACAACATCAAGACCACGCCTGCTGAAGGCCGGCTGGGTGTGCTGATGCCCGGCATAGGGTCGGTTTCGACCACCTTCATGGCGGGCGTAGAAGCGGTCAAGCGCGGCCTGGCGGAACCTGTCGGGTCATTGACACAACTCGGGACCGTCCGTCTCGGTAAGCGTACAGAAGCCAGAACCCCTCGCATCAAAGACTTCGTGCCGCTCGCCCGCCTGGACGATCTCGTCTTTGGCGGATGGGACATTTTCGACGACAACGCTTATGACGCGGCTGTTCACGCAGGTGTGATTGAGAAGTCCATGCTTGATCAGGTGCGTGAGCCGCTCGAAAGAGTTAAGCCCATGAGCGCGGTCTTCGATAAGGAATATGTCAAACGCCTCGATGGACCGAACGTTAAGCAGGGCTCAAAAATGGACAAGGCCCAAATGCTGATGGCCGACATCGAGAGCTTTAGGAAAGACAACGATTGTGCGCGACTCGCGATGGTTTGGTGCGGATCGACCGAAGTGTTTCATCGGCCGGAGAAGGTCCACCAAACGCTGAAGGATTTCGAATGCGGTCTGCAAAAGAATGATCCGGAAATCGCGCCTAGCCAGATTTACGCATATGCTGCGCTGAAGTCGGGTGTGCCATTTGCCAACGGAGCGCCGAATCTTACAACGGATGTGCCGGCGCTGCTCGATCTTTCGAAAGAGAATAACGTCCCGATCTGCGGCAAAGATTTCAAGACGGGCCAAACGTTCATGAAGACGCTTTTGGCGCCTGGATTTAAAGCTCGCATGCTCGGCATGAAGGGCTGGTACTCGACGAACATTCTTGGGAATCGCGACGGCGAGGTTCTCGATGATCCCGGAAGCTTCAAATCGAAAGAAGAGACGAAGCTCAGTGTACTCGAGCAGATTCTTCAGCCGGACTTGTATCCCAATTTGTATGGGGATCTGTATCACGCGGTTCGTATCAACTACTACCCTCCGCGTGGCGATCAGAAAGAAGGATGGGACAACATCGACATCTTTGGATGGATGGGTTATCCCATGCAGGTTAAGGTCAACTTCCTTTGCCGTGATTCGATTCTTGCGGCTCCCCTAGTGCTCGACCTTGTGTTGTTCCTAGACTTAGCGCAGCGTTCGGGCATGCGCGGTATTCAGGAATGGCTGAGCTTTTACTTCAAGGGTCCAATGACCGCGCCGGGACTCTACCCGGAGCACGACATTTTCATTCAACTGATGAAGTTGAAGAACACGCTTCGCCACATGAGGGGTGAAGAGTTGATCACCCATCTTGGGCTCGAGTATTACGACTAACTAGATCCCGAGCCGCGACCTTCGGGCCAGTTCTCCAAGAGTCTGATTGGTTTGCGGCTCGTGTCCCTTTAAGGGCAGGATGCGCTCGTGGATTGCGTCGAGGAGCCATGACGGCTGCGGAAAGAACATCGCTTCCAGTTCTGCTGCCGGTGTAATCCAATTGCGTGATCCTACAACGACCGGTGGTCCATCGAGATCATCGAAGCAAAGCTGGGTCAGATTTGACGCGACGGTTTGCATCACCGAGCCGCGTTCGACCGCGTCGGTCGCCAGTAAAACCTTGCCGGTCTTGCGAACCGACTCGACGACAGGATCATAATTGAGCGGATTCGCGGACCTTAGGTCGATGACTTCAGCAGACAATCCGTATTTCGACTGCAACTCATCCGCTGTGGCGATGGCCGTATAGAGAGTGGGGCCTATAGTAACGATCGTCAGGTCTTTGCCCTTGCGTTTGATGGAGGGTTCACTCAGTTCGATCTCGTAATAACCTTCCGGCACGCCCTCTTCTTCGAACATTTCTCCGAAATCGTATACCTTTTGGCTTTCGAGGAAGATGACTGGGTCGGTTCCGGCAAGAGCTGAGTTGAGCATCCCCTTGGCGTCATAGGGTGTGACCGGATAGACAACTTTCAGGCCTGGGATGTGGTGCGCCAGCGCGGTCCAATCCTGTGAATGCTGCGCTCCATACTTGGCGCCTACCGAGATACGAAGCACGAATGGCATCGTCAACTGACCCGCTGACATTGACTGCCACTTCGACATTTGATTGAAGATCTCGTCGCCTGCGCGACCCATGAAGTCGGCGTACATCAACTCAGCGACGACGCGGCCGCCGGAAAGCGCATAGCCCACAGCGGCGCCGACAATGCCGGCCTCAGAGATCGGGGAATTGAATAGCCGATGATACGGCAGCGCCTCTGTGAGGCCGCGGTAGACAGCGAAGGCTCCACCCCAGTCGCGATTTTCTTCCCCGAACGCAATCATTGTTGGATCGATGGAGAAGCGGTGCAGCATCGCTTCGAAGAGGGCGTCACGCACGTTATACGCCTTCATCTTCGGGACCGCTTTGCCCTCGAATGTCGGAGTACGAATCTTGCCTTTGATTTGCTGGACTCGGGGGTTTTCGTTAAGGTCCTGAAGAAACTCGGGACTACGATCGTCGAACTTCTCGATCTTGCGATTTGAGAACATCACGGATGACACAAGATCCGAATCGACTGTGACGCGGGGGCTCGCTTCGAGGTCGACGGCGAGCTGAAACATGTCAAAGATCGTTGCTTCCATGAAGGCTTTCGCGGAATCGAGAGCGTCTTCACTGACGATCTTGTTGTCGAGCATCTTGGCGCGAAAGGCGCGAAGTGAATCGGCTTGCTGCCACCGCTCGATTTCTTCCTTCGAACGATAACTCGACGCATCCGACGGCGAGTGCCCGCTGATGCGGTAGGTAATCGTGTCGAGCAAGACCGGGCCGCGACCCTCCGTCAAGACTTGCTTTTTGCGGCGGAAGGCATCGATCACGGGCATGGGATCGTAACCGTTCACGCGTTCGGCATGCATCTGGTCTGGGTTGACACCGGCGCCGACGCGGGCGATGAACTGGACACCCATCGTTTCACCGACCGGCTGACCGCCCATCCCGTAAAAGTTATTCATGCAATTGAAGATGATCGGAAGGCCACCGCCTAACGATTCGTCCCACAGATTCCGATATTGGTCCATCGCTGAGAAAGTTATGCCTTCCCAGACGGGACCGCAGCCGAAAGAGGCGTCTCCGATGTTTGCGACGACGATGCCAAGTTTACGATTCACCCGCTTGAATAGTGCCGCCCCGGGTGCAATCGAGCCTGAACCTCCAACGATTGCGTTATTCGGGTAGATGCCGAACGGCGCAAAGAAGGCATGCATCGATCCACCCAAACCGCGATTGAAGCCTGTCTCACGCGCGAAGATCTCGCTGTACGCTCCGTAGGTGAAGAAGCGAAGGGCGAGACCTTTGACAGAACCGTGATAACCCTTCTCCACTGGTCCAAGGAGCGCTCCGTCGCGATACGACTTCATGATGTCCATCAACTGTTCATCGTTGAGTTGACGGATTGCTGAGTAGCCCTTGGCGAGAATCTCCCCATGACTGCGATGGGAGCCGAAGATGTGATCGTCCGGCGTCAGAGAGAACGCCATCCCCACGGCAGCAGCCTCTTGGCCGATCGAGAGGTGAGCCGGGCCGGCGTGATTGTAGGTTACGCCTTTGTAGGCGCCCTTGGTTTTTATCTCGTTCAGGATCGATTCAAATTCGCGAATGGCGCACATATCCTGCCAGATATGCAGGAAATCATCGACCGTGTAGCTCTGACGCTCTTCCTTTACGGATTTGTCGTAAGCGTTCAACGGAATGTCGGAGAAACAAAGCGTGTCTCGACTGCAAACTTTTTCCGGTTCTATGATGATCGATTTGGGCATTCCGTTTAAACTCCTATTTAAGGACCGCGACCTCACGGTCACGGTTCTGTAGATGATCGCTAATATGATCGATTCCTATGATTGCTTCGCGCAGTGCTTCCGAGACGGTGGGATGTGGAAATACGATTTGACTGGCGTCTTTTACGCACATCTCTGTTTCGATCATGGCAGCCGCAGCGACGATAAATTCGCTCGACCCGTCGCCGATTGCATGAACTCCCAGGATCTCACTGTACTTATCACCGGTCAGGACTTTGACGAATCCGATACCGGTTTCGTTTTCGATGAGAAACCTTCCGGCGACAGCCATCGGAACGACGGACTTTTTGTAGGCAATCCCGTCTGATTTGAGCTCTTCTTCCGTCTTGCCGACCGATGCTACTTCAGGATGAGTGTAAATGACCGCCGGAATCGCTCGATATCGGATACGATCTTTCTTTCCGAACATATTGTTGACGGCGACGATCCCTTCGCGAGTCGCCGCATGAGCCAGCATGCGACGGCCCGTGACGTCGCCACAAGCCCAGATGCCGGGGATGTTGGTCTTTCCCTGATCGGAAGTCTTAATTCCTCTCGGTCCGAAATCGACGCCAACCTCTTTAAGTCCCAGCTCGTTGACGGACGGCGTTCGGCCCGTAGCGTTCAGAACAACATCGAATTCTGCTGTTTTATCGGAATGGATCGTGCCGCCATCGATCTTCAACACTTTGCTGGAAAGCTGAAAGTCGACGCCGGCGCGCTTGAGGGTCTGAAAGAGGCGCGAGGAGATCTCACTATCGCTGCCTGCAGCGATCTGCGGCAGCATTTCGTACACAGTCACCTTCGAACCAATCTCGTTGAAGAAACAGGCAAACTCTAAGCCGATGTAGCCGCCGCCAATGATCGCGATCTTTTCGGGGACTGTGGCAAGCGCAAACACGGTGTCCGAATCGAGGACGCGCTCCGTATTAATCCCAGGAATCGGTGGCACGGCCGGCTTCGAGCCGGTGGCGATCAGGATGTTCTTTGTGTCGTAACGTTGGCCG
Organism: Bryobacteraceae bacterium; assembly: GCA_963844855.1. GTDB lineage: Bacteria > Acidobacteriota > Terriglobia > Bryobacterales > Bryobacteraceae > DASQDN01. Next base: position 270,490 of record CAWJQP010000005.1, on the reverse strand, counting down.
GCGACCTCAACCGCGCTTCGAGAAACGATTCGCGCCTGACCACTGATCACCTCGACACCTACACGCTTCAGCATTCCGCCGACGCCACTGGTAAGCGTGTTGACGACGCGATTCTTCCGTTCAACGACGGCGGGCATGTCGAACTCTAACGATCCGATACGGACACCGTATGCGGCGGCTTGGGTACATTCGTGATAAAGCTTCGAAGATCGTAGGAAGGTTTTTGCCGGGATGCAGCCAACGTTCAGGCAAGTTCCGCCGAGGCGGTCCTTCTCAATCAGCGCGACCGTCTTGCCCATCTTCGCTGCATGAGCAGCGGACTCATATCCGCCCGGGCCGGCGCCGATCACGACTAAATCGTACATAGCGACTCCACGTTTTCAATCCTGTCCTTAACTACCTGCAAAAATCTGGCTCCCGGCGCTCCATCGATCACCTGGTGATCACAGGTCAGTGAGAGTCCAATAGCATCGATAAACTCGAGCTTGCCTTGCTTGCGAACAGGCTTTACTTGCGTGGCTCCAATTCCCAGAATCGCGACCTGCGGTGGATTTAACAAAGGCGTAAACGATTCGATTCCCAATCCACCGAGGTTGCTGATGGTGAACGTGGCGCCGGACAAGTCGTCGGCAGAAATGCCGCCCTGTGCTGCTTTCGCTGCGAGTTCCTTCATCCGGACCGCGAGTTCACCGATTGTCATGGTGTGAGCGTCTCGGACGACTGGCACCATTAAGCCGCGCGACGTGTCCGTTGCGAAGCCAAGGTGGATTTCCGAATGCTTAACCAGTTTGTTGTCGATGAACTCGGCGTTAAGGTCCGGAACTTGTTGCAGCGCCTTGACTGTACAAAAGGCGACCATGTCATTGATGTTGATGTCCGGCACATCCTTGGATGCTTTTACACGCGCGCGCAGAATCAGCATGGGGCCCGCATCAGCGGAAGCGGTCATTGTGTATTGTGCCGTGTTCGCTAAGGAGTCACGCATCCGGCGCGCGATCTTTTCACGGATGCTTGAGATCGGCGTCGCGACAGGGCTATCCCCGATCTGCTTCCCGGCTGCTTCGGAAATCCTGGAAGAAGCATAGTAGGCGGCACGAAGATCCTCTTCAAGTACTCGCCCGCCGGGTCCTGAGCCCATCACTTCTTCCGGATGGAAACTCCGTTCGTCTGCAAAGCGTCGCGCGCGTGGACTATAGGCCCTGGATGGCGCACGCGTTGGCGTAGAAATCGGCACTGGTGATTTGGTTCCGGGGACTGATCCAACCCCGTCTTCAGGAAGGCCGGTCGATGGTTTCGATGCGCCGGGCCGGAACGAATCTATGTTCTCTCCTGGTTCGCCTATGATGAACAAATTCGTGAAGACCGGCGCCAGGGAGCCTTCCTCAAAGAACGTATCGAGGAGTACTCCGCCAACAGGGGCGGCAACTTCGAATGTGGCCTTGTCCGTTTCGATATCGACTATAACTTCTCCGGCCGAGACTGGGTCACCTTTTCGCTTTCTCCATCCTGATATGAGACACTCCTCCACGGTGTTGCCCAGCTTCGGTACCTCGACTGCGGTGGCCATCTATCGATAACTCTCCATCAACTTCCATCCTGATTCGCAGAACTGGCCGAGCGTCCGCTGTGTGGCTCCAAAACCTATGAACTCATCGGGTGACATGCCGTCCGCTTCGTAAGCGCGGACGAATTCCGGTAGCTGCGCGAGACGATCTATGACATCGGAAGGAACCGGATTATTAATACGTTCCTCGCGTGGGTGATCTTTGGCGACGAATAATTCTTGCGATGTGGGATGGATGGACATTACCAAGTCGGCTCCGGCGAGTTCCGTAAGGTGATAATCGCCTCGCAACGCAGCGACGAGCAACACCGCGTCATATGCCTCATCCTGATAGATCTGATACGCGCGCTTCGTTACAGCGAGCCCGGCCTGGCGAATATCAGCTTCACTGACTTGGGCGTTGTTGTCGTGAGCGACTTCGCGCAAGTAATCGTCGAGGCGTCCGATCATGATCACTGCGAAACATTTGCCCGGCTCGATGCCAGCCTTTTTCGCGCGTTCCACGCCGGCGCGATGGCGCTCGGCGATCGCGAGAACTTGTGGCAGTGTGAAACTGACGGTCGCGGTGATGGTAATCCCTTCCGCAACGCAGTTTTCCAGGACGTCCAGCCCCGCCGCAGTGGCGGGAAGTTTGACGGCGATGTTAGGAGCCCATGCGTGAAATCGTTTCGCCATCGAATACATGCAGTCGCGATCGCTGGCGCGAACGGGGTTAACCTGCGCGCAGACATAGCCGGCCTGTCGTTTACTCGATTCGAATCGTGGCAACAGTTTCGCGGCGGCTCTGGTTACAGCGATATTTGTGAGCGCCTCAGCCCGTGCGTCGGGAGCGAGGTCGCGCGACATGACGTTCTCGATGGCCTCGCTCCAAAGCGACCGATTTCTATTGACGGCGATGTTTGCCAGAAATGGATTCGTCGTGACACCGATGGCGCCACGCTCGAGGGCAAGATCCAACTCACTCGATTCCGCCGAGTCATGCCACCATTTCGTCGGAGTGTTTTCGATCACCCAATGCAAGTACGTGCTATTCACGATCGTTGTCCCTCCTTTTTCAGCCCCCGAATGCTATCAAGCGTGTGGGGCATCGTCAAGGTAGAACGCTCCAAAGAATACTTAAGTACTCACTTGACAATCCGGGTTTTATCCGACAATACTTAAGTAAGGACTTAACAAATGAAAAATCGATCTGTTACGCACACCACTTTCGTTATTGAACGCACATATCCTACCTCACCGGAACGCGTATTCACGGCCTTTGCAGACCCGGATAAGAAGCGCCGCTGGTTTGCGGAAGGAGAAGGTTTTGCGATAGAAGAATTCAACCTGGATTTTCGTGTCGGAGGCGTGGAGCGCGCCCGTTTTCGTGTCACGCATGGAGGACCGGTGGGCGCCGTCTTTTCGAACGAAACCACCTATCAAGATATTGAGCCAAATCGACGTATTGTTATGGCGTATACGATGGCCATGGGAGAAAAGCGCATTTCAGCATCGCTCGCCACATTCGAACTTCTGACTACGGACAAAGGAACCGATCTGATATTCACGGAACAGGCGGCATTCTTTGAGGGCGCAGACGGCGCTCAAGCGCGGGAACAGGGATGGCTCCAATTGTTCGATGCGCTGGCAAAGGAGTTAGCGCGTTAACGGCACAAATGCCTCGCCTTCCGCAGCACGTTGATGTCGACCGGGTTTTCCACGCTCTCGGTGATCGCACCCGCCGGCTCATTATCGAGAAACTCAGCGAGGGGCCAATTTCGGTCTCGCAATTGGCGAAGCCGCTCGACATCACGTTGGCTGCGGTGGTTCAGCACTTACAGGTACTGGAAGAAAGTGGGCTCGTGCATACCGAGAAGGCGGGCCGGGTACGTACTTGCCGCATTGAATCGTCTGGATTCTCGGTAGTCGAGCGATGGATCAACGATAGACGTTCTCTCTGGGAACGCCGGTTCGACCGGCTCGGCGCCTTGCTTGCCGAATCCGACGAAAAGTGACGTATATTGACACCATGCTACGTATCAGCCTCTTGGCAACCGTCGCATTGTGCGTATCTGCAGAATCTGCCGACAAGACCTCCCGCGTTGAAAGCGGATTGAGAGCAGGCATGCAAGTGGCTGGCGAGCCGGAAAGCCGGTGGACGATCCAGGAACGCATGTCTCATCACAAGGTTCCGGCCGTCAGCGTGGCCGTGATTAGCGACGGCAAGCTGGAGTGGGCCAAGGCCTATGGCGTGATTGACGCTACAACGAACCAGGCCGCCAACGTAGAAACGCTGTTTCAGGCGGCGTCCATCAGCAAACCCGTGAGCGCCCTGGCGGCGTTGCGCCTGGTTGCGGAGGGCAAACTGAATCTCGACGCGGATGTGAATGCGAGCTTGACGTCATGGAAATTACCGGCGCATTCTTTCGCGAAACCAGTCACGCTTAGGAATCTCTTGAGCCACACCGGGGCGACCACTGTGCATGGATTTCCAGGTTATAAGTCCGATGCCAGCCTTCCCACCGCCGTCCAGGTTCTAACAGGCGGCACTCCTGCGAATACTCCTGGCGTCATCGTGAATGCCGAGCCAGGAAGCATGTGGCGATATTCGGGTGGAGGATACACAGTCATGCAGGTCATGATGACGGATGTAACCGGAAAGCCATTCGCTGTGTTGCTGCGAGATTCCGTTCTCGGACCGCTGGGCATGAAGCGCAGTACGTTCGAGCAACCGCTCCCAGAACGATTCGCCCCGACATGCGGCGCGTGCGCACGGCAATGATGGTAAGCCGATCGCAGGGCGTTGGCATACGTACCCCGAACAGGCGGCAGCGGGTCTTTGGACGACACCGTCCGATCTCGCAACGATCCTAATGGCTGTGCAACGAGCGGACAATGGCGATACGAAACTTCTTCCCGCTTCTCTGACACGTGAAATGCTGACGGCCGGACAGGGTAACTATGGGCTAGGTTGGTCGCTGTCAGGCAAGAATGAAGATCTCGCGTTTTCGCATGGCGGATCGAACGCCGGCTTCCGCTGCATGGCGTGGGCCTACGCTAAGAAAGGCCAGGGCGCAGTTGTCATGACCAATGGCGACGGTGGAGCCTCACTGGCGTCCGAGATCCTACGCAGTATCGCGGCTGAATACAACTGGCCCGACCATAAGGTTCAGACTCGAACGCCACTCTCGATGTCGACGGAGCAGCTTTCTGCCTTTGCCGGGACATATAACGCCAACGGAGGCGAAGTCACAATCACCGTGAATGGCAAAGGGATTCGAGTCCGCACACCTGGGCCTACTGCCGAGTTTCTGCCGGAGTCGCAAACCAAGTTCTTTCCGATTAGCGACGGCGCGCCTTCATTGACTTTCGACCGGGATCCAGACGGGAAAGTTATCGGTTTCAAAGCAGGCAATATGACAGCGACTCGCAAGGACTAACGTTATGCGCAGACGATCTTTCCTTCAGTTACTACCCGGAGCGCTGGTAGCAACACCTCAGCGGAGCAATACCGATCGAGAAACCTCCATTCCGAATCGTCCCAAGGTGCCTGGCACGCTCAGCCTGAGGACTCGCAAACGCGCCAATTCGCGGCCTACCGAAGGCTTGCTGCGTTGGAAGGTAGCACAGACAGCGATCGTTGTTTGCGATATGTGGGACACGCATACCTGCAGTTTGGCGGCGCAACGGGTTTCTGTAATGGCGCCGCGGATGAATCAAGTGCTCACCGCTGCTCGAAGCCTGGGCGTGATGATCGTACACGCACCCAGCGACACGATGAAGTTCTACGAGGGAACTCCATGGCGGCAGCGTATGCAGCGAGCGCCCATGGCTTCGTCTTCCACGCCGATATTGAATCGTTGTCCGCGCGAGCCGATGGAGGCGCGTGATTTCCCTATTGATGACTCCGCTGAATGCGATGATCCGATTGTGAAGGAATGGAAGGGCCCATATCCTTGGACACGTCAGCACCCGGCAATCGATATCACTGGCTTCGACGGTATTAGCGACAGCGGCCAGGAGGTGTATAACTTCTTCAAACAGGAAGGAATTACCAACGTTGCGCTGATGGGCGTGCACACGAACATTTGCATTCTCAATCGCGGATTCGGAATCCGGCAACTGACCAGGCTTGGCTTCGAGGTGGTCCTGGCAAGAGACTTGACCGACGCGATGTATGATCCGCGCAGGCGTCCGTTCGTCAGCCACACGCGCGGGACGGAATTGGTGATCGAGCACATCGAAACCAAATGGTGCCCGTCAATTTTGGGAGAGGATCTGACGCGGGTGTCCGATTAACGATCGCTACGACGGCGATTCCCGAATCTCTTGACCGGCTACCCGGCTCCCGGCCTGTGGCGGCCCTGACATCCTCTCCAACGCTGGAGTGCGGTATAAATCTGAACATACGAGACTATAAAGGCATCCAATGACAAACGTTACTCGACGAAACTTTGTAGTCGCGCCGGCGGCTTTGATGACATATGCTGCGCAGATTCCTTCCGAGCTCCAGCAACGGTTGAGATCTACCGGTTGGCAAAGTTCAAGCCGTTCTCGATACCGATACGTACAACGAGATTGACGATCAGTTCGCAGTAGCTTATGCGCTTCGCTCGTCTGACCGGATGGACATAGAGGCGATCTATGCGGCGCCCTATCTGAACGATCGCTCAACGTCGGCCGCGGATGGCATGCAGAAGAGCTACGACGAGATTCTTCGAATTATCAAGCGCTTAAACGTTGCCGACAAAAACTTCGTTTATCGGGGATCGGAATCATTCATGACCGCTGCCGGTAAGCCTGTGAAGAGCGCCGCGGCTGAGGATCTGATTGCGAAAGCGCTGAAACCGCGCAGCGGACCTCTGTACGTCCTGACAATCGGAGCTCCTACGAACGTTTCCTCGGCGATCTTGATAGAACCGAAAATCAAAGAGCGAATTGTCGTTGTCTGGCTGGGAGGTCAACCATTTGATTGGCACACAGCCAACGAGTTCAACCTTAAGCAAGACCTCCACTCATCCCGCGTCCTGTATGACTCAGGCGTCCCGTTGGTCAATGTTCCAGCCACGAATGTATCGGAGCATCTCCGCACAACAGTATCGGAACTAGAGAAGTTCATGAAAGGCAAATCGCCGATCGCCGACTATCTCTTCTCCGAGTTCGGGAAATATGCGCAACAGCATTCCCGGGGAGCCGCCTTTCCTTACTCGAAAGTAATCTGGGATATTTCGGCCGTGGCGTGGCTTGTCGAGCCGAAGTGGGTGCCAAGCCGCATCGTACCGAGTCCGGGGCTGACTGATGACATGAAGTACGAGGCGAGACCTGGAAGACATCCGGTGCGTGAGGCCTTTCACGCCGATCGCGACCAAATCTTTAACGACCTGTTCATCAAACTGGCGAAATAGTCTCGGTCGCGGACACTGAGATATACTTGGGCCGTACAGATCGCTCCAGGTGGAGTGCGGCTCAATGTTGCGCCTGATTGTTCTTATCCTCGGCTTGTCCCTGTGCGCGCATGCGCAGAACAGCTCATTCACCTTCTTTCTGGGCGATATCCGACAGGTTCCAGCCTCGGTGCTCCAAAACCTTCACACCGAAACCGGCAGAATTCTAAGTCCCTTGGGCCTTGCATTGGAGTGGCGTGACTCAAAGCAGGTAAATCCGGATGTAAATCAGTTGGTGGTAGTTCGATTTGCCGGATCGTGCTCATTTGCGGGCTACAATCCCGCGAAAATCGGGCCGACAGAGAACTCCGCCTTGGCGTCGACCGCCGTCGCTGACGGTCGCATTCTCCCGTTTATTACCGTGGAATGCGGCAAGTTGAGAGATCGTCTTGGTCCCCTGGTCATTGGATTAAAAGGTTCGGAACGGGAGGCGATGCTGGGCAGGGCGGCGGGGCGTCTTCTTGCGCATGAAGTTTACCATGTGCTCTCCGGGGAGCGACGCCATGCTCAACAAGGTGTTGCCCAGAGCTGTGTGACCACGAGGGAATTACTGGCGGAGAACTTTGATCTGAACGCCTGGAGTCTTGCGCAAATGCGGACGGTCCGCCTCGAACCCATCCCGCAGGAAGAATTCGAAGCGGACCTGATCGGCCGCGACTAGCGCCTAAAACTCATAGCGAAGTCCGAACTGCATTACTCGAGCTGGCTGAGCGCGTTGATACTCTCCGAAGATCGCCGAGCGATCCAGCCTCAGCGATGCATCGAAAAAATTCACCAGATTGAAGGCATTGAATGCTTCGCCCCGGAACTGGATCCGGTGGTTCTCGAAAGGCAACTGGAACGTCTTGCCGACCGCGAGATCCACGTTAACGAAATCATCCAATCGGGCGATAGCCCGTGCGCCGGTACGGCCCGGATACTGGCCGATGTACGCTGAAGACGCGCTGGTGTTCGCGAATACCGACGGGTTTCCGTTTTGGTTGTAAGCCATGCCGCTTAACCGGAGCAGTGGCGCCGGGTTTCGCGATGGCGATAGCGCTGGTCAGGTAGTTCGTCGGATATACGCCGTTGTTTTGAATCGTTGTCGGCAGTCCCGATCGGTATCGCATGACAGACGAAATCTGCCATCCGCCGACAAACTGATTCACCCAGCCTGGAGCGCTACCCAAGAACGCCTTGCCTTTGCCGAAGGGAAGCTCGGCTAAACCATTCGCGGAAAGATTGTGGCGGATATCAAAGTCCGATGAACCGCGGAATGCGCCGAAATCGAAGGAGTCCTGAACGACGGCGCCGCCGTTGCCCGCTCCGGATTCAGCAGCGGAAGAGTTGTCGATTGAATGCGACAGCGTGTAGTTGAGATCGAACGCGATGCCCTTGCTCAGAGCCTTGCGAACAGTGAGAGTGCCGCCGTGGAAATTAGCGAAGCCCGTGTTGGACCACATGCGAAGACCGGCGTCTTGCATCGCAAAAACCGTATTGCAGCCCGTGACGAGCATGCAGTTGGGGAACTTCGTAGAGCGAAGCCGGTCCAAGTCGTTCAAAGCATCCAAATCGCTAGCAGCGTACTGGTTGTAAACGAGATCATAGTAGTTGGCGGTCGCGCTTCCGGCGAAGAAATGATCCTTCAGCCCCGGGGCCAGATTCTCGATCCACGGCTGAGTTCCGATCACACCGGGATTGGCTTTCACCATCGCCGGCGTTACACCGCGTTCGTAGGCATCACGAAGCTGACCCGACATTTGTGACCAGTCCTGACCGGACTTGTTGTCAACGAATCGGGTCAACGGCTGCATCGCATCTACTTGAATCAGGTTCTTGCGAGAGAGCCGGCCGATGTAGCCGACTTCCACCGTGATACCGCCCTTAACTTCACGCGCATAGCTTGCGTTGAGCAGGAATGAATACGGCGCAACTAGTCCTGGATCAATACCTACGCCGCTGCCGAATCCGCCGACAACCGCCGGACGCGTGAACGGAAACGCTCCGGCTTGTGCAGGAGGCAACGACGGCAAACCGTTTTGATAGCGAGAAGCAGTGGTGAAATCCGTGTTGATCGGCTGCGTGACATTGGTTGACAAGCCGGGCGATCCTGTACGGTCGAACTCTGTCACCAGATCGCTACCGAAGCGGTCGTACACCATGCCGGCTCCGGCGCGAAGAACCGAGCCTTTACCGAGGATCTTCGTCAGCAAGCCGTCTTTCATCGGGCTGTAAGCAAATCCCAAACGCGGGGCCCAGTTGTTGTTGTCGCGCTTGTACCAGCCTTCTTTTCCGTTCTCGGGTCCGATCAGGTCGTATGTCAACAACGCGTTCGGCATAGCGCTATTCGGTACACCGGACAGCATGGCCCCGACGCGTTCGGCAAAGAAAACATCCATGCCGGTTGTCGTGCCGACCTGCACACCGTTGACCTCGTAAGGCACGGAGTAATTGCTGTAACGGACGCCGTAGGTCAGAGTCAGCTCGCTTGTGGCTCGCCAGCTATCCTGCACGTAGAACTCGTATTCGTTCGTTCTGAACTTACGCAGAACAGCGATCGCCAAGCCCGATTGCGGAACCGTCCTTACCGTAGTTGTATGTCGTGCTGTACTGATTCATTACGCCGAGCAGCACGCCCATTCCGCGCGTGACGTTGGCCGCATCTGTGAGTCGCAGGGTAGAATCGCCGCTCCTGGCGCGAATATAGTCAGTGACGCTGTTTGTAATATCAGCGCCCAGACCGGCCAACGTGTTCCGGCTAAAACTATAGCTCGGGTACGAATTGACGTACGATGACGCGGTCAAATGTAATGAAGCCGCAAGTTCATTCCGGTGGTGATCGTGTGGGTACCCTTCACCCAGTTCACGTCGTCAGAGATATTCCAGGTAGGTACGATTCGGCTGAAGGAACGTGCGCCGGTATTGAAGTCCATTTGCGAATCGACGCCGTCGAATGAGATGCTGGCGCCCGGAGTACCCGACTGTTGTAAGCCAATGCGGGTCAGTCCCACAGAGGCAACGTTCACCAGATTGGGCTTGAGCACGGCAGTGTATTGCGAAGCGAATCCACGGCTGTTGTTGAGCAGTCTGGACGCCGGCTCCTGACCGGGGAAGCGGGCCACTCTTTGATCCTGCGAGTTATCCGCGAGCGTTCCACGCCAGGAGACTACGTGCCTGCTTTCGCGATCCAGATTGAAATCGAACTTGGCCACGTACGCTTTGTCATCCTGACGGAATGGAGCGTTGAAACGATAGCCCATGAAGTTGAGACCACGGTCGGCGCCCGCGTTGGGATCATTGCCCGTTGGATAGAAGGCGAGATACTGCTGCATCGCAGAGGCATAGCCAAGCTTTCTCGGATCCACCTGCATCACTTCGGCAGGTGACAGCGTCTGTGTTCCGCCGCTCGTTGGGAAAGTAAGAATACCTTGTTTCAGCGCAGCCGTCGGTACATTTCGCGTTTCCGCGCGCGCGCTGGCATCGATGCGCTGCTCATAGTTCACGAAAAAGAATGCACGATCGCGAATGAGCCTGCCGCCCGCAGAGCCGCCGAACTGATTGCGAACCAAGTGCTCCCGAGGGATCCCTGCGCGATTGCTGAACCAGTTGTTCGCGGCGGTGGCCGTGTTCCGATGAAACTCGTACAGCGATCCGTGAAAGTCGTTGCTACCGCTCTTGGTAATGAGAGTAACTTGACCACCCGAGCTTCGGCCCAGGTTCGCTCCCTGACCACCTACGGTCACGCGAAACTCCTGAACGGAATCGAGCGGAACAGGCAAAGCTGCGTTGAATCCGGATTCACCGGGAACACCGTTTGCATTCGAGCCGTTCGTCATAGTGTTCGTAGAGGAGTTGATACCGGAGTTCTGGCTATCGTTAGCGTCGACACCATCTAATGTCACGTTGTTCTGATCGCGGCGCGCGCCCAGAACTTCGCCAGTCGGAGTCACACCAGGCTGAATGCTGAGCAACTCGACGATATTGCGCGTCTGTAATGGTAGCTGGCGAACCTGTGTTTGCGTAAACGCATTGCCGACGCTAGCATCCACTGTATTGATCGACGGCGCGGAGGCCTCGACGTTAATCACCTCCGCAACGGATCCAACTTCGAGTGTCAGGTCCAAAGTGGCTGGTGTGTTGACCTGAAGCGTAATTCCGCTCTTCAACATTACGCGGAATCCCGGTTTCTCCGCGCGTACATCGTAATCTCCGGGCGTAGCCTGCAGGAACTGATAAACGCCCGAATCATCCGACAGCGCGGACCGGGTCGCCTTCGTTTGTGTGTTCGTCAATGTAACGGCTGCGCCTGGGACGCGGCCGCCTGCGCCGTCTGTAAGTACGCCTCTGAGCGAACTTGTAGTCTGGCCCCAAATCCCTAACGGCGCCAGGGCGATGCAACTTATCGCTGCCAGGCGACTGACTAGAACCCCATGTCTTGACAAAATCCTTCTCCTCTCCCACCTAGATTGTTGGATAGCGACGATGCTGGAAACTGTCGACGGAGAAACGGCTGGACGTAGCCAAGAACAGGCCTGCTAGGGCCTTTAATACTTTGTATGAAGATAGCCTAGAAACACTGTGACTATCCAATAGGAACTTTTTATGGGCGCCACAGAACCGATGGATCGGTTACAAGATCAGTCGGCGGCGGCGACATGAGAGGCCAGGTAAGCCCGCCATCCTCCCAGGTGAGTGATCTCAGTCCGCATCAGAAATAGCGTAAGGCTCACAAATGAAGCACTTCACCACAGTGCCGTCCTCGAGCTTTGCGTTGCCGATCCCCAAAGGCGGCGGGACGTCACGCACAAACGATCCGAATTGATCTTCGGGCACTGACCAGATTTCCACTTCGATGCCGGGTCCTTCAAACCCATCTTCGCGAACGAGCCCCGGCTTCGGTGGCTTTGTGCCTTCAAGCGCAAACAATCGATAGCCCCTCGCCGTACGGCAAGATCGCTGGAGGCGAGCGCCGCGATCTGTGAGCTGCCAGTTCAGCGGCTGACCCGACAGATGCGCGCCGACCACTGCTACAGAGATACATCCGGAGGCATATGCCCCAATCCGTTGAGTGCCGTTCAGGGCGAATTGAGTAGCGCCCAACTGTTCCACAAGCAGGCGATGAAGCTGATCTCCTGCTGCGAGCAGTGCTGCGTCTGTGTGCGCATGTCCAATCAGTGAGATCCCGAACGGCAAACCGTCATCTCGAAATCCCGCCGGGACCGCGACGGCGGCCAAATCCAAGAGGTTGACGAAATTCGTATAGAAACCGAGATTTGAGTTGAGTCGCACCGGTTCCTGACGAATCTGCTCCAGACTATAGGTGGTCCCTGTCGTCGGCAACACGAGAAAATCCATTCGATCCCACTCGTGCAGTGTCTGCTCGCGGAGATCTTCCAGCCGATACATCGCCTTAAACGTCTGGACCGCAGTCATCCCCGCTGCCTTGGTGATAATGCCCTTTACAACCGAATCGGCTCCCTCGCCATTGCCTTCGTGAAACTCGCCAACGGCCGCATAGCGTTCGGCTACCCACGGACCGGAGTAGAGCAATTCGGCAGTTTCTCGAAAGGGCCGGAAATCGATCTCGACGCGAGTGCCCCCTAGCTTCTCTAACGTCTGCAGCGACTCCTCAAATAGTCTTTCGGCTTCTTCATCGCCGAAGAACTCCAGTTGGTTTTTTGCCGGACAACCAAACCGGAATGCGGCGCCCATCCATGGAGCCGAGCCCTGTCCGGGTTTGTGCTTATTGGCGCATTGCGCAACCTGCAAAACCTCGTGAGCATCCGAGCAAGTCAAAGCGAAAATCGACACGCAGTCCAGGCTCCGGCAAGCGGGCACAACGCCTGCTGTGCTGAGCAGTCCTCGCGTCGGCTTCAAGCCGACGATATTGTTAAATGCCGCGGGCACGCGACCCGACCCTGCAGTGTCAGTGCCGAGCGCGAACGTCACCAGCGCGCGGGCCACAGCAAGAGCTGATCCCGAACTTGATCCTCCAGAGATATAACGATCGTCGAAAGCGGATGCGCAAGCTCCATACGGCGAGCGTGTACCTACTAGCCCTGTAGCGAACTGATCCAGGTTCGTTTTACCAATCAGGATGGCCCCAGCATCGAGGAGCCGCTGAACGACAGGAGCGGTAGAATCGGGTCGATACGCGTAGCCCGGGCAACCTGCCGTAGTATCCATTCCGGCTACGTCGATATTGTCTTTGACTGCAAAAGAAATTCCGAAAAGAGGAAGAGTCTTATCGGCCGAGCTTTCGAGTTTTCTCGCGCGCGCAAGAGTCTCCTCGCGATTGCAGAGGGCGATCCAAATCGGTCGCGAGGCGCACGCGTCTATGCGCGCAAAAATCCCCTCCACCACTTCGCTGGGACGTGTGGCGCCGGAGCGGTATGCTGTAAGTAATCCCGTGAGATCCATCGGTGTCGTCATACGGCGGCAGCCTCCGTTCGAAGTACAACCAACTGCTGTCCCGCCATGACGACGGCGGAAGGTAAGCAACGCAAGTCCTGTACTGTACCGCTATAAGGAGCCGACACCAGAACCTCCATCTTCATCGCTTCGAGAATCACCAGCGGCTGTCCTGCTTCTACCTGCTGTCCGGGCTCTACCTCAACTTTCCATACGCTTGCTGTTATTGGCGATCGGACCAGATGACAACCTTCCGGCGCTTGATGATCCGCGTCCCCGGTGACTGCTGCGACCGCTGGAGCTTCAATGAAGTCGCTTTGACCTGCAGCTGCCCATCGTTCGCGCTCGTTGATAAATGCTTCCTGCTGACGTTTGCTAAAAACCAACGCTTCTGCTTCGATCGACTTCATCTCCGCTTGATATTGACGGAGAGAGAAAGTGCCGTCCTCGATCTTCAGTTGCAAGCCGCCGTGCGGAAAAGCATCGCGCATCTCGAGCAGCTCAGCGGCAGAGACGGGATAGAAACGAAGCTGATCAAAAAAACGAAGCAACCAGGGCTGTCCCGCCCGAAACTCTCGAGTTTCGCGGTACGTGTTCCACATTTGTACTGTCCGGCCAACAAATTGATATCCGCCCGGACCTTCCATTCCGTACACGCAAAGATACGCTCCGCCGATCCCAACGGCATTCTCGGGAGTCCAGGTGCGAGCCGGATTGTACTTCGTTGTGACCAGACGATGCCGCGGATCAATGGGCGTCGCTACGGGAGCGCCGAGGTAGACATCGCCTAGTCCCAGAACCATGTAGCTCGCGTCAAAGACCGTCCGATAAACGTCGTCGATGCTCTTGAGGCCGTTAATACGCCGGATAAACTCGATGTTGCTGGGACACCAGGGAGCGTCGGGTCGAACGCCCTGCGTATACTTTTGAATCGCCAACTGAGTTGCCGGATCATCCCAGGAAAGAGGTAGGTGCACCGTTCGGCTTGGCACTTCCAAATCATCGGAATGCGCGGCAACGTTGCTCGCCTGCGTAACTGCCTCGAGCAAAGCTTCGCGAGAAAGCAACCGGCTATCGTAGTGGACCTGGAGGGACCGAATCCCAGGCGTCATGTCAATGATCCCGGGAAGCGCAAGACGCTTCAGCTCACGTTCGAGGGCGTGAATGCGAAAACGCAGACGGAAGTCGAGCGTATTTGCGCCGCACTCGATCAGCAGGTAACGATCTCCGTCGGCGCGACAGACTACGGTGTCCCGTTCGGAGATGACCGGCGTTCGCAATTCTACCGCTGGCGGCAACTCCGCAAATGGCTCACACAGAGACTCTAGACAACGGTCCATTTGCGCGTCCATCGCGACTGCATCGTCAACCGATATCGGTCGGAATCGAACCGAATCACCAGGGCGAAGCTGTCCCATCTTCCACAGCTCGGCATTAGCGATGACAGCTGGACAGACGAAGCCGCCAAGGCTCGGACCATCGGGTCCTAGCAGAACCGGCATGTCACCTGTGAAGTCGACAGATCCGATCGCATATGCGTTGTCGTGAAGATTCGAAGGGTGCAGCCCGGCTTCGCCTCCATCCTTGCGGGCCCACTGCGGTTTGGGTCCCATCAAACGGACGCCGGTTCTATCCGAATTAAAGTGGACCTTCCATTCGGCCGAGAAGAATGTCCGAATGTCTTCGGGCGTGAAGAAGTCCGGCGAGCCGTGCGGGCCATAGACCACCCCAATTTCCCAGGAGCCGCCGTATTGCGGAGCGATCGAATAAGCCGCTGCGGGAGCCGTGTCAGATACCAGCGCGTCAACGTGCAAGACATCGCCTGCCCGCAGTGGACGTCCCGTGACTCCACCAAACTTGCCGAGGATGAACGTGCTGCGGCTATTCAGATACTTGGGCGCGTCGAAGCCACCTTGTACGGCAATATACGATCGAGCTCCAATACTCGCGTTGCCGAAACGCAACACGGATCCAGCCTTAACCGGAACCGGCGACCACATGGGCACGAAGGATCCATCGATGCTGCCGCCCATTTCCGCGCCGGTGATCGCTATGACGGTATCCGAAGTAAACCCGAGATGTGGTCCGCTAAGGGTCATCTCGATGGCGGCTGCGTCCGGTCGATTACCCAATATGCGATTACCAACTCGAAATGCAAGAGAATCCATCGGTCCGGATGGAGGAACGCCCACAGCCCAGTAACCCAGCCGACCCGGGAAGTCCTGCAATGTACTTTGGGTACCCGGTTCCAGCACCTCAATTGCGGAACAGTTGTACGGAACACTATTCAGATAAGCGGTAGTGACTCCGCCTTCCTGAAAACCATCGGAAGCGGTAATCTGGCGCAGGTAACGCAGATTTGTCTCAACTCCATACAGCTGAGTAGCAGCGAGAGCATTCTGCATTTCACGGACTGCTTGCTCGCGAGTGGAACCACGCACGATGAGCTTGGCGATCATCGGATCATAAAATGGAGTTACTTCGGAGCCTGAGACAATTGCGCTCTCTACGCGAATGTCTTTTGGAAATTCAGCGTGAGTGATCAGTCCTGCCACTGGTCGATGACCCTGCCCAGGATCCTCGGCGTAGAGACGAACTTGTATGGAGTGACCGGCCGGCTCTGGCTGCAGTTCAGCAAGCGGAGGAAGCTCGCCCGCGGCAAGGCGCACCATCCACTCAACCAGATCCACACCGGTGACCTCTTCCGTCACGCCGTGTTCGACCTGAAGTCTTGTGTTCACCTCGAGAAAGTAAGCATTTCCCGAGTCCGCATCCAGCACAAACTCAACCGTTCCGGCAGAGCGGTAGTTGACAGACCGGCACAGCGCGACGGCAGCCTCAAAGAGCTGACTGCGAGTGCCACTGGACAGGCCAGGGGCCGGCGTTTCTTCAATTACTTTCTGATTCCGGCGCTGTACCGAACAATCGCGTTCTCCAAGAGAGATCGCGCCACCCTTGCCGTCTCCGAAAATCTGGACTTCAATGTGCCGCGCGCGCTCGACGAACCTTTCAAGGTACAGTGCGGAGTCGCCGAAACTCGCTGAGCTGATGCGGGCGACAGCTTCGAATGCGGACGCCAGGTCCGGTTCTGATCGGCACAGTCGCATTCCGATTCCACCACCGCCGGCAGTGCTTTTCAGCATCAGCGGATATCCGATCTTCGCGGCAGCGTCCATAGCTGCCTCTAAAGTCGGCAAAAGCCCGGTTCCAGGCAACAAGGGAACATTCGCGGCTTGCGCTAGTTGGCGCGCCATATGCTTGAGTCCGAATGCGCGCATCTGATCCGCGCTGGGCCCGATGAACTCGATACCTACGGCTTCGCACGCCTCCGCGAAGAGAGGATTCTCACTCAGAAAACCATAGCCAGGATGAATCGCTTCGGCCCCGGTACGGTGGGCCGCCTCGATGATCTTATCGATGACAAGATAACTTTGATTCGCCGGCGATGCGCCAATATGGACCGCGGTATCCGCCCGTTCGACGTCGAGGGAATGACGATCGGCATCGGAATAGACCGCCGCGGACCGGATTCCCATGCGGCGAAGCGTCCGCAGGATGCGGCAGGCGATGGCCCCGCGATTTGCAATTAATACAGTCTTGAACATCAGACGCTGTCCCCATCCCAGATCAGGACCTCGATTGGCGTCGGATTATATGCATTACATGGATTGTTCAATTGGGGGCAGTTGCTGATGAGAGCCAGAACGTCCATCTCCGCGCGCAACTCCACATACTTGCCCGGTTCGGAAATGCCGTCCTCGAACGTGAGTTTACCCTCCGGGGTGACAGGCACGTTCATAAAGAAGTTGATGTTGCTCGTGATATCGCGTTTACTCATGCCGTCGTTCCACATTGCTACTGCCCGCAGAAAGCTGCTGCGACATGCATGCATGTGGCGCTTCTCTATCGCGTAACGGACCATGTTACTTTCGTTCGCGCAAGCGCCGCCCAGCGTGTCGTGACGTCCGCACGTATCGGCCACGATGGTAAGGAGAATATTGCCTCCCGTTGACAGGAGCTTCGAACCGGTCGTGAGATAGATATTCCCTTGTGCGCGGATCGTATCTTGCGCGCTGTAGCGATCGGCATAGTCGACCGCTGAATAGAAAAGCGTATCGACGGCCTGATTCCCGCGAAGGTCTACAATCCGAAGAGTCTGCCCACGCTTTATTTCATGCATCCAGGGCTCGCCGGCAGGCACGACAGCGGCATAGCTCGCGTCGGCGGCTTGTCTCGCGCTTTTTACCATGTGCAGGCTCCGGCGAAGTATCGCTCTGTGAGAATAAAGCCACGCTCATTCTCGGGTCGTGATTTACGACACAAATCGTCGCTAGCGGCGCCGGGAACGCGGAATACGGACAGCTTCACCGCTCGCGGCTCGTAGGTCGGATTGGGATCGAGCGGATGCGGGCAGGTATCAAGGATCGTGAGCGCATTCATTTCGGCTCTGAGTTCTACAAATGATCCCGGCCGCGAGTGCCCGCCAATGAACTGCATTGAGCCGTCAAGGTCCACGACAACCTTACTAAAAAAATTGACATTAGCCGTCAGGTCGCGCCGTCCCAAACCGTACTTACCGAGTTCCACGATGAAGCTGTCTAGCGCATTCTTGTGATACTCGTTATGACACTCCTGATAGCTGGCGTCCCCGTATTTCACAGTGGTCAGCGCAGCGTTACCGCATCCCGCAATCGGATCGTGCCAACCCAGCGAATCATGGGTAATCGAGCACAGAATCCTGCCCATATCCGAATAGAGGACATTCCCGGCTGTCAATCGCGCAATATGTTGCGCCTTGAGCGTATCGGGCATGTTGTAGCGTTCCGTAGCGTTCTCGGAGTTATAGAACAGGGCTCCGACATTGGCGCCGCCGCTTTCGTCCGTAATCCGTAGCGATGTTCCTCGCCTGAGAATGTGGGACCACGTTGCGCCGGGCTGGATACAATCCTCCCAGAGCAGTTCTCTATCTTGAATAGACACTGAATCTCCCTTTACTTTTGTGCCGGTGAAACTGCCGTGGCTGGAAGCTTTCACCAGCGCGGGCTATCTTTTGCAAAACAGCAAAGAACTAAAAGGCAGGAGGTCCGCAACACACGTCCATCGCGGTCAGCCGGAGATAGACTTCAAGCGCGATGTGCGCTCTAGGGCTCCAGTTGTGGACGTTGCACAGCATGTACGCTACTATGCCAGACGCGGCGCGATTGAGCCAGGAAATCTTTTGAATAGGTTCGATAACAAAAACTACAACACCGAATTTGCAACACGGCGTACAATGCAATTAACAGCTCAGTAAGCTGCCTACCACGTAAGTTCCACCCTCCCTGTCGGAGAGGGCCTCAGCCCAACAAACACACATCTATTCCGGAGGATGGAATGACGGTCATGTTCTGGCCGGTGGTCATTTTCATGGCCATCTCGCTCGCGATCGGTCTATATACGTATACCCAAGTTCGAGGCTCGAGCAAGCGATTTACTGTGTGCGGCAAGTCGATGCCGTTCTTCGTTGTAGGGACAGCGCTGATGGCGCAAGCCGTCGACGGCAATGCGACACTCGGAAATGCATCGCTGACCTACGCGAGCGGAATCTGGGCGGGCGTAATGATTCCACTCGGACTCGCCGTAAGTCTCTTCATAGTAGGAAAGTGGCTCGCAGGCCCTCTCAACGAGATGAACCTGCTCACACTTCCCGAGTTCTTCTATTTGCGTTACAACCGAGCTACGGAGCTAATCGTCTCCGTGCTCACGATCGTTTGCTTCACCGTCCTGATCGCTGGCAACCTCGCCGCTGTGGCTTGGATCCTATCGGTCGTAAGCGGGTGGAGTTACGGCACATCGCTGGTGATCTCCACCGCAGTCATCGTTACTTACACCATCGCCGGTGGCCTTTACTCTGCCGTATGGACAGACATGTTTCAAGTCCACGTTGCTGCAGTGGGCTTCATTGGAGCTGCCCTCTGGGCTGTCGCGACTCACGGATGGGAACCGATGCTTCGCGTTATTCCACCCGAGCGTCTTGACTTCAGCGGCTTGACCAATGTTGGAAGCGGCGCTCTCGTTAACTGGGCAGGAGGGATCGCTCTGGCTCTCGGAAACGTCATGGCGCTCGACTTCATGGAGCGCGTGTTCTCGGCGCGTTCGCCGCAGACCGCCAAACGGGCCTGCTACTACGCGGGCTTCTGGACGTTGATCATCGGCATAGCATGCACCCTGCTTGGATTGGCCGCTATAGCTGTTGTCAAGAACGTTGCCGACCCGCGCATGGTGTTGCCGTTATATTCGATCGAGCAGCTTCCCTACTGGTTATGTGTGGCAGTGTTTGTCGGCGTCTTGGGCGCGTCGATGTCGACTGCGAACGGCGCGATGCTTGTGATCTCCGTCGTTCTAGCGCGAAACGTTGTCCAGCGTTGGAGTGGCCGCTCCTTGTCCGACTCGTACCTGCTTTTCTTGTCTCGCGTCATGGCCTTGCCCACGGCGTTTGCCGCAGGCCTCGTAGCGTATGCATATCCGGAGCCTGGTGTTCTACTCGTCATCGCCTTCGACATTGTGTTTGCAGGATGCGTAGTGCCGTTGTTCTTCGGCGTCTATTGGAAGAAGGCTAACAGCGCTGGCGCAATCGCGGCGGTGATCAGCGGGACTCTTGCCAGGGGTATAGCGCATCTGACGACGCCGGCGCACTTGGCTGGCCTCGACACACTGATTCCACCCGTTGTCAGCTTGTTCGTTTTTGTGACGGTCTGCTCACTTACCGAAGCAGCCGTCGATTCCACAGCAAAGGAACGTTTAATGCCGGAGGTCGCCGAAGGATGAAGAAGATACTTGTCTGCGCGCTGATGACCCTTAGTGTTGCTGAGTCGACGATGGCGCAATCGGAAGCGCCCGCGACTCTGGAACCCGCTCCTGTCGCCGCGCCGGCTAAGCGACCTGCGCGGCCCCCGCGCCCCGGCGTAAAGACTCCTGGTGTCCAACGACAGATGAGCGCTCTCACGCCGGAAGCTGTGTTTCCGGTGCCTGGAGTCCCGGATTGGCTCGTGGTCACAGATGATGCTGTTTGGGTATCGAACAAACCGAAGAACACGATTCACAAACTTGACGCCAAGACGAACACGGTAACTGCGACCGTGACGGTCGGGAGTAAACCATGCTCCGGAATCACTGCCGGCTTCGGTAGTGTTTGGGCGCCCAACTGTGGCGATAACACCCTCTCTCGCGTCGATATGAAAACTGCTCAGGTCGTGGCGACCATTCCGGTGGGTCCTGCGCACACGGAAGGAGGCATCGCCGCAAGTTCGGACGCAATCTGGATGCTTAGCGATCCCAAGGGGAAGCTCTCTCGCATCGATCCGAAGACAAATACCGTGGCAGCCGAGATCGCGGTCAATCCCGGTTCTTTCGCCTGCGTCTATGGAGACGGCGCAATCTGGATTACGAGCACGGAGAAGAGCCAGATTCAGCGCGTGGATCCAAAGACCAACACAGTCACCGACACCATCGATGTCGGTCCCCAGCCCCGTTTCTTGACCTTTGGGGGTGGATCGGTCTGGACGCTCAATCAGGGTGACGGCACAGTTTCGAGAGTGGATGCAAAGTCGAAGAAGCTGGTGACAAACATCGAAGTTGGCGTTCCCGGTGGTGGTGGCGAGATCGCATATGGCGAAGGGTCAGTCTGGCTCACTGTGTTTCAGATACCTCTGACGCGTATCGATCCCGCTACCAATCAAGTGGCTCAGCAGTGGGTGGGCCCCGGCGGTGATGCAGTTCGCGCGGGGCATGGCTCTGTTTGGCTCTCGAATCTGAGGGAGCAGAATATCTGGCGATTAAGCACGAAACAGGAATAGGGATGCGTTACTTGAATCGAATCGGAACGACAACGGCTGCAATGCTTCTTCTTGGCGGCAGCAGCTTAATAAGCGGAAAAGTCGCAGCAAAGAAGACAGTTGGCATCACGACTCCGGGCATTCAGATTCCCATGCTCCGGCTGAAAGCGGAAGCCGAGATTCCGCTGCAGGCTCCGGCTTCGACGTTCCTAATCGGAGAGACCTCCTACGTTGCCAGCCGGGACAAGGATGGACTGCTCCCCGTAACGACGAAGACGAACAAATCCGAAGCGATTCTGAGCGGATTGCCGAAGCCTTGCGCGGGCCTCCTCAATGCATTTGGCGCATTGTGGACCCCGAGTTGTGGCGAGGGGAAATTATCTCGTTTCGACACTAAGACAAAGAAGGTCACCGATAGCGTAGGAGTAGCGGCCCTCGATCAGCCTCAAGCATTCGCCGCGACTGCCGATAGTCTCTGGCTCATCTCTGATCTGAGAACTACTCTGTCGCGCATCGATCCCGAGGCGAAGCGAGTAGTCGCCGAAGTCCGGCTCCCTGCCAAATGCACCGCAATCGTATCCGGTGAAGGCGCTCTCTGGGCTGCCTGTCCTTCCGACGATAAGGTCCTCCGTATCAACACGCATACCAGCCTTGTCGAGAACAGAGTGGAAGTTGCGAGTGAGCCCGTTGCTTTGGCTGTAGGCGCTGGAAGTATCTGGGTTCTTGGCAAGAAAGATGGCAAAGTCTTCCGCATCGATCCGAAGACCAACAAAGTCTCAGCTACGATTGAGACCAGCCTGCCAGGCTTGGGCCGATCCGTCGCGTTTGGCGATGGTTTTGCCTGGGTCAGCGCCGATGGCTTTCCGATCACTCGTATCGACCCGGAGGCAGACAAGGTCGTACAGCAATTCGCGGGCTCCGGCTCGGGCGTGATCGCGTTCGGAAACGGCTCGGTATGGATAGCCGATTCCGACGGCGCTATGCTTCGACGATATGATCCCAAACGCATCCGTGCAACTTTGGCAGAATAAGGTTTATTGACACTGTGACTAGGGTCACGTCATAATTGAATTGTCCATTCCTGAAGGCCAAGTTACATCTGCAATCGGCAGATCTGTCGCCTTCACGCCTTTCCCTGTACGATCTTCTCGCCTCGTAAGCATACGCCCCGTTTGACGCTCTAGACGAATTTCTCCTGGGACTTTTTAAGGGCTCTATGCGTTTGTGGATCTTTGCTCTGGCAATTGCGCTTCTATCGGGTAGCGCGTCGGCTCAATCCGCCGCGACCACCGATTTCTTCGAATCGAAAGTCCGGCCCGTCCTGGCCACCAACTGCTACGGATGTCACTCGAACTCTGCTATGGGCGGCCTCCGGGTTGACAGCGCTGAAGGCTTGGCGAAAGGTGGTAAGCGCGGCCCTACGGTTGTTCCCGGCGATCCCGGCAAAAGCATTCTCATCGAGGTAATCACACATTCCGATCCAAAGCAGCGAATGCCGATGGGTGGCAAGCTGAAGGATTCCGAGATCGCAGCGTTGACCGAATGGGTGAAGAGTGGCGCGGTATGGCCGAAGCCGGCCGTATCCGCGAAGACGACCAACAGCGGCGACAGCTACGTGATTCACCCGGAGCAGCGTCAGTTCTGGTCATTTCAGGCCTTGAAGAACCCTGCGCCTCCGAAAGTGAAAAACGAGAAATGGATCAACACACCAATTGATCGCTTTGTGCTTTCCCGACTGGAGAAAGAGGGTGTTGCGCCGGTGGGCGCGGCAAGCAGGCGCGACCTGATCCGGCGCGCGTCGCTGGATCTGATTGGTCTACCTCCTACCCCGGAAGAGATTCGTTCCTTCGAACAAGACAAATCTCCTGACGCATTCGCCAAGGTGGTCGACCGGCTTCTTGCTTCGCCCCACTATGGAGAACGTTGGGGCCGCATGTGGCTTGATGTGGCGCGATTCGGCGAAGACGACTACCGCAGTCTCGACCCGATGCGGCGCGGCTTCAATCCCTATCCGAACGCATATGTGTATCGCGACTGGGTAATTCAGTCGCTGAATGACGATCTTCCCTACGACAAGTTCGTCAAGTCTCAGATTGCCGGCGATCTGCTCGATGAAAAGGAGCGTCATCAAGACATTGCCCGCCACGGGGTTGCTTGGGCTCGGTCCCTGGTATTACGACAACGGCGCAGTCGAAGTGACGCGCGCCGATGAGCGGCATGATCGCGTGGACGTTGTAACTCGCGGCTTCCTCGGACTTACGGTTGGCTGCGCGCGCTGCCACGATCACAAATACGATCCGATCCCGACCAAAGACTACTACTCGCTTGCCGGCGTGTTCTACAACACGCAGTACGAAGAGTACGCCATGGCGCCGAAATCGGTAGTAGACAAATACGCCAAGCTCGAAGAGCAGATCGATACCAAGCAGAAAATGCTCGGCGAGATGCAGAACAACTTCAGCTCGCAATTGTCGCAAGCGCTGGCCTACAAGACCTCCAAGTACCTGCAGGGAGTCTGGGAGGTCAGCGGTCCCCAGAAGAAGGAAATGGCGGCGGTCGTCGAAGCGCGCAAACTCGACTTCGAGCTGCTTGATCGTTGGATCAAATACATGGCCAAGCCCACCGAGAAGTACAAGAACAAGGAAGCTTGGCAGGCCATGATGAAGCGTCCGAGCAAGCAGGACGAAGCGAAGAAACTCGCCGAGAAATTCCAGGCTGAAGTGGTCACCGTGATGCTCGCTCGCACCGAGCTCAACGAAGAAAACAAAGTTATCGCCGACAAGGCGATGGATGGCACCAAGCGTAAGAAGCGCACGAATAAGCCCAGCAACTTCGTGACGAATGAAGATTTCTGCCCTGGATGCTCCTTACAGTTGAAGGCGCTGCCGGAAGATCAGAACTTCTTCTGGACCGAGATCTTCCAGCGCGAATTGAGCGACAATGACGATCCCATCGCGATGATGGCGATGGGCATGCGCAACATGAAGCCCGGCGTTCTGCTGTTCCGCGGTTGGGGGCTGGAAAGCCGAATCGGCTCCGAAGCCCAGGCGCAGATAGCCGCCGTCCGTAGCGATATCGAAGCGGAACGCAAGAAGCTCGAGCCGTACTATCCGTTCGCGCACGGCGTGAAAGATCTGCCGGACACCAAGGATCTCCCGCTCGCCATTCGCGGCAATCCTGAGACTCTGGGCGATCCGGTTCCTCGTCACTTCCTCAGCGTGCTTTCTGAGTCGGAACCAAAGCCATTCTCAAATGGCAGCGGCCGACTCGAACTCGCCGAGGCGATCCTGAAACAGCCTCTCGCCGTGCGTGTAGCAGTCAATCGAATCTGGCGCGGACATTTCGGAACGGGTATCGTGGATACGCCCAGCAACTTCGGAACTACCGGGGAACGCCCCTCGAATCCGGAACTGCTCGAGTACTTGGCAAGTGAGTTCGTGAAGAGCGGTTTGTCGATGAAGAAACTGCATCGCGAGATCATGCTCAGCTCGGCCTATCAGTTGAGCACGGACAAGAACGACGCTGCCTTCGCCAAGGACTCGGGAAATCGTCTCTACTGGCGTGGCAACGCAAAGCGCCTGGATGCCGAACAACTTCGCGACTCGGTTCTCTTCGTTGCCGGAAACCTGGACAAGTCCCTTGGTGGACCTTCGGCCGATCTGACTCCAGCGATGAAGCGCCGGACCGTTTACGGCAAGGTGAGCCGCTACAAGCTGGACGAGTACCTGCAGCTATTCGATTTCCCCAACCCGAACATCTCAGCAGAGAAGCGTTTCACGACGACCGTGCCGCTGCAGCGCTTGTTCCTCATGAACAGCGACTTCATGCAGGTTCAGGCGGAGGAATTGGTGAAGCGCGTGGCAACCGAGCCCGATAATCGAACCCGAATCAAAAAGCTATACCAGATTGCCTTTGGACGCGATCCCAACGAAGGTGAGATCAAACTGGGCATCGAGTATCTGAAAACCGAGCCCCTGCTCTCTTACGAAGAAGCAAAGAAGAAAGCGGAAGAGGAAGACAAAAAGAAAGGCGGACGGGGACGCGAACCGGGAAAGAAGGAAGACGCCGCGCCGAAGACTCCCGACACGGTGTCGGATTCCAAAGATACTCCTCCAACACCGGCCATCGCAGCGAAGACAGCCATGCCGGCCGATGACGCAGGGGCGGGGCAGACAGAAGAGATGCCTGCGCCGGCAGCGATGCCGATGGAGACGGCCCCGATGGGTATGGGAATGATGGGGGGCGTTATGCCAGGAGCAATGCCTCCGGGAGGTCGTCGAGGACCCGGCGGTCCGGGCGCAGCCGAAGTCAAATACGAGCCGACTGCCTGGGGACGATACGCCAAAGTGCTGCTCAGCTCGAGCGAGTTTCTGTACATCAATTAAGGGAAGATATGCATAGATCGTCGAATCCAACCACCAGACGCGAAGCGCTGCGCCGTATCGGCAACGGCTTCGGCATGGTGGCCTTTGCCGGGATGCTCGGAAACTCCATCGCGAGCGCAGGCGGAATCGTAACTCCCGATGGCGGTACCAGCGGGGTGAAGCTCGATCATCCGCAGAAGCATTAAGCGAGTCATCTTCCTCTTTATGAATGGTGGTCTTTCCACCATCGACAGCTTCGATCCCAAGCCCGAACTGGCGAAGTTCGATGGCCAGCCGCTGCCCGGCGGAGCGATCAAGACCGAACGCCGAACCGGCGCTCTGATGAAGTCGCCTTTCGCCTTCAAGAAGTACGGGCAGTGCGGCATGGACGTCAGTGAGCTTTGGCCGAAGCTCGCCGAAGTGGTCGACGACATCTGCTGGGTTCGTTCGGTCTACACGGAGATTCCGAATCACGAGCCGTCCTGCCTCATGATGAACACCGGCGCCAATCAGGCCGGGCGTCCATCGATGGGCGCGTGGATGACCTACGGGCTCGGCACCGAAAATGCGAACCTGCCTGGCTACGTCGTCCTCTGTCCGGACGTTCCGACTACGGTCGGTCCGCCGCTCTGGGGCAACGGCTTCCTGCCCGCAATCAATCAGGGAACGTTCATCTCCAACAAAGTCCAGGAAGGTTCTCCCGACGACCCAGCGCCGATGCCCGAAATGGCCGAAGGCCGACAAGGGTAAGCCGAAGAAAGTCGTCGTCGAGAAGAACTTCGATCCCAAGAAACTCGTCAGCTACGTCAACAATCCCAAGTTTCTGCTCACGGAACAGCGACGCGAGTTGGACCTGCTGCAGAAGCTTGAGCGCATGCGCGGCGTTGGCGTCGAGCAGGATCCGCAACTCGAGGCGTCGATCAAGTCGATGGAAGTCGCCTACCGCATGCAGACCGAAGCTCCGGAAGTCTTCGACGTCCGCAAGGAATCGCAGGCGACGCTCGATCTCTACGGCCCTGGCCACGTCGCGCGAGGAGCGTTAATGGCCGTTCGCCTCGCAGAGAAAGGCGTTCGCATGACGCAGGTCTACTACGCCAAGGGCGATCCGTGGGATGCGCACGGCGACATCATGGCGCACAAGGTCAACGCCAAGAATTCGGACCAGGCGTTCGCCGCGGTAATCAAGGATCTGAAGCAGCGTGGATTGTGGAAAGACACGCTTGTCGTCTGCGGCTCCGAGTTCGGCCGTACGCCGGTGCGCGAAGTAGGCGGCGGCGGCGGGAACGTGAAACGCGGACGCGATCACAATCCATTCGGGTTCACGATGTGGCTCGCGGGCGGCGCCGTCAAGGGCGGCACGATCTACGGCGCGACCGACGACTTTGGGTTTCAAGGCTGTGGAGAAGCCCGTGCACGTTCACGACATTCACGCGACGATCCTGTACTTGCTCGGGATCGATCACACGAAGCTCACGTACCGCTACAGCGGACGCGACTTCCGGCTCACGGATGTCCATGGAAACGTGCTGCACGACTTGATCGCATAGATCCTGTCTTGCAGTTCTCCGCGTCGAGCCATCGAACCCCGACCTCGTTCGAAAACAACTTAGATCATTTAGATCATCCAGTGTTTTTGGGGAAAGGGACTGTGATGATTCGACCAACAATTCTGCTGGTAGTGGCAGCAGTGCGCCTCGCTGCTCAAACGAGCGGTATTCAAGGCACAGTGAGCGATACCCAGGGAGCAGTAGTTCCGCAAGCGGTGGTGTCGCTGACAAATCAGGAAACTTCGGCCGCACGCCGAACGATTACGGCCGACACGGGTAACTTCACATTCGTGCAAGTTACGCCGGGATCCTATCTCTTAGAGGTACAGGTTCCGGGCTTCCGAAGCTACTCACAAGCATAACGCTTCAGGTGAACACGCCATTAACAATAAAGGTGCAACTCGAAGTTGGCCAAGTGACCGAAACCGTGAACGTCACGGCCGAGACACCGCCGATCAATACGCAGAACGCCACAATTGGGAACCCGTTCAACGAAACGCAGATCCGGCAGCTTCCTATGCAAACGCGAAACGTTGTGGACTTGCTCGGAATGCAGCCGGGTGTTGCTCCGAATGGCGAGGTGCTCGGCGCAAAGCGAGACCAGAACAACGTCATGCTCGATGGCGTCGACGTAAACGATCCTCAGCCGCCGTCGGACTCGAATGGCTTTCGAGCAGCGCTACCCGTGCCGCTCGATTCCGTACAGGAGTTCCGTACGACGATCGCAGGGCAGGGAGCCGATCAGGGGCGCTCCTCCGGCGGACAGGTAGCTCTCATTACCAAGAGCGGATCGAACGACTTCCATGGATCGCTGTACGAATTTCATCGCAACAAAGTCACCGCCGCGAATGGACTGGTTCAGCAATCGCGCCGGCATAGCCCGCGAGAACCTGGTCCGCAATCAGTACGGCGCTTCCTTAGGCGGACGAATCATTCGAGACCGCGCCTTCTTTTTTCTGAACTGGGAAGAGCGGAAAGACCGAACCGCCAGCGCCGTTACTCGCACCGTGCCCACCGAATCTTTCAAACAAGGACTCGTTCAGTTCCGCATGAGCAATGGCCAGATCGGAAACCTCACTCCGTCGGAGGTGCGCGCAGCGGACCCGCTTGGACTTGGAGCGAGCAGCTACATGTCCGACCTCATGAAGACATATCCGGTCGGTAACGATCCTCAGGCGAGCGCCGATCGAGGGCTAAACTTCAGCGTCCTACGCTTCAACGCCCCCAAGGCACTCGACAATCGAACTTATGTCGCCAAGAACGACTTCAATCTCGACAAGGGCGGACGCCACTCGCTCATGCTGCGCGGGACACTTGCCGATAACGCCGAGGACACGACCTTGGCTCAGTTTCCCGGACAAGGGCCTCAAGCCCGAACACTCGATTCATCGAAGGGTTTGGCGGCGCGTTACACTACCGTCCTTAGTCCTACGCTCATCAACACATTCAACTACGGGTACACACGCCTCAAAACGGAAACAACCGGAAACGAGGCATATGGACGCCACTTTCACGATTGCGAACTTCGACTCGTTCCCTCGTGCTACATCCCGCATCTCACCCGCCCACAACTTTGTAGACGACATGACGTGGAGCAAAGGACGCCACTCGATTCAAGCCGGCTTCAACATGCGTCTCATCAGCAATGACCGGCTGAATGCGAATAACTATCCGAGCTATTCCTTCAGCAGAAACACTCTGAAGGGACTGGGCGCCGACATAACAGATGCGGTCACAGCCGCCGCTCGCACGAAGTATGGCAACAGTGCGTTACGGCTGTCGGAAGCAACGCAAGTCACCAACGCTATGGGCACGTTGCTCGGCGTCGTGAATAACTACAGCTTCAGCTACAACTACGGTCGTGACGGCCAGCCGATTCCACTCGGCAGTCCCATCATCCGCAGCTTCGGCGCGCAAGAATACGAGTTCTATGTACAGGACACCTTCCGCATGCGAAGTGACCTGACACTAACCTACGGTCTGCGATACGGCTTGTATGAAGTACCCTACGAGCGCAATGGAGTTCAAGTCGTGTCGAGAACGCCGCTCGATCAGTTCTTCGCCGAGCGCGTCGGCGGGTCGGCCGCCGGCATACCGAGCAACGCATTGCCTTCCGCTGCGCTCACATTCGACCTCGCGGGTAAAGTGAACGGAAAGCCCGGATGGTATGAGCGCGACATGAACAACTTCGCTCCGAGAGTTGCTATCGCTTATGCGCCGCTCGATGGCAGCGTTGCGGCGGAAATTCTCGGGAAGGGAAGCGTGCTGCGCGCAAGTGGCGGCATCCTCTACGATCGCTACGGAAACAACATGGTCGTCAGCTTTGCTTCGTCAGGATCGCCAGGATTAGCGACCACTGTGAATCAACCCGTCAATACCGACTTCACGTCCTCGTTCCGATATGAAGGCAGTAGCTTACCGGCTTTGCCAGGAGCCCCTGCGGGTGGGATGCCCTTCACACCGCCCACCATCATTGGCGGCTTCAACTCGTATTCGGGAGTCTCGCCGGATCTTCGCGCGCCCTATTCGATCCTTCTCAATGCCAGCTACGCGCGACCCCTGATGAGCGGGATCACGGTAGAAGCGGGATACATCGGGCGGCTTTCCCGCAAGGGTCTGCTCCGACAGGACATCGCTCAGCCATTGACGCGCTTCAAAGATCCCGCCTCCGGCCAGACATGGGCCGAAGCCAGTGGCGTTCTCCGTGACTACTACGAGCAGGGAATCACTCCAGCGCAAGTGCAAGCTAATCCAGGACTGCTGCCCGCTGTACCGTTCATTGAGAATGTGTTTGCCAAGGCGCAAAACTACCGGTTTAACGGCAGCGCGACAGCTAACTATTTCTACACCGTTTACGGCACCTATGCCGGTAGCGATCTGGACGGATTAAATGACATGGACCGTCAGCGGCTGGCGGACGGCTCCTGCATCTCGGCATATGGCTGCAACACATTCTTCGCCTTGCAAAGCGCCGGCATGCAAGCGTGGGTCAATGCCAGCAATGCTTCTTATCACGGCGGGCAATTGGTAGTTCGACGCGCCGTCGCGGGAGGTTGGGGCTTCGATTTCAACTACACTCTTTCTCACGCGATCGACATCGCCTCTTCCTCGGAAACGCTCGGCGGAACCGGAAGCTTGATTCAGGACGCCTTCAACCCGGGTGCCTCCCGAGCTTCGGCAGACTTCGATATTCGACACAACATCACCGCGAACACCGTCGTCGAGCTTCCCTTCGGCAAAGGAAGGACCTGGCTATCAAATGCTCCGGCATTCGTAGATTACGTCGTGGGCGGATGGATGGCTTCCATGCTCTCACGCTATCGCTCAGGATTACCTTTCAACGTGAGTAACAACGGCATTTATCCCACTAACTACCTCACTTCTGCGATCGCAATTGTACGCCCGGGCAAGACCATTCCGGAAAGCGGCGTCGGGTACAACCAGAACGGAAATCCGAGCATTTTCCGGGAACACCACCGCCGTCAGCTCGTTCATGGGTCAATATCCTGGAACAGTGGGCTCGCGCAACATGGTCCGTCGGCGCCGGACTGATCAACTTCGATCTAGCGCTCGCGAAAACCTTCCAGCTGCCTTTAGAGGGCCACAGTGTGCAACTCCGCGGGGAAGCGTTCAACGCCTTCAACAACGTGAACTTCTCCGATCTTCAGCTCAACATGAACACTCCGGGCACTTTCGGTCAGTTTTCTGCTGCCGCCGACGCCCGCGTGATGCAGTTCGCGCTTCGCTATGAGTTTTAAACTCTTTTCAATAACGCTAGTCTTGACTTGTCTTCCCGCAGCGGCCCAGATACAAATGGGCCGCCTTCCTTCGTCCTGGACCAGTGCCGGCGGCAATTGTATGGAGGAGCCGCCATGGACAATTCACGAATACAACGAAGACTTCTACATCTTTCGCCAGTCCGGCTGCGCACACTACGAGAAGCCCTTCGTCTATCTGATCTTCGGAAAGAGCAAGGCTTTGTTGGTGGATACCGGAGCGGGAAAGACGCCCGGCATCGCATCCCTCCTCACATCCTTTCTAAACAGGAGAGAGACGGAACGCAAAAGCCGGCCAACCGAAATCATCGCGGTACACTCGCACGGTCATAGTGATCACACCGCAGGTGATTCCGAGCTAGGCGATCTCGCGCGCGTCATCCCTCCAAAAGTGCAAGCTCTACAGCAGGCGTTCGGTATTGCGACGTGGCCAGAGGATCCCGGCAAGCTCGACCTCGGCGATCGCGAACTCGACGTCATCGCAATCCCCGGGCATGACGATGTGAGTATCGCAATCTACGATCGCAAGACCGGCATCATCCTCACAGGAGATACTGTCTACCCCGGACGCTTATACGTACGGAACTGGGAAGCGTTCAAAACGAGCATCAGCCGGTTGGTTATCTGGACAAGATCGAGGCCAGTGGCGCATGTCCTAGGAGCACACATCGAGCAGACGCGCACTCCGTTTCGCGACTATCCCGTAGGGACAACGTATCAACCCGGAGAACATGCGCTGGAACTATCGCGCGGTAACATTCTGGAGATCGATGATGCGCTTTCCCGCGCTGGCGAGAAGCCAACCGAGATCGTTCTTCGAGACGTTACTATAGTTCCTCGAAAACCTTCTCCGCCGCCTTTCGTGCCCGTGAGTTTCAACGTCCCAATGCTGCACGAAACTTCGAAGTACAAGTTTGTACCTCTAGGCCCGGAACTGGCCCAGCATGACTACGATGCGTACATGAGCAGCATCGATCATCTGCGCAACACCTTCAGCAGCGGCGGAGGTTGGCCGCACGCCAAGCTGACGATGGTCGACGCCATGAAAGACGTGGAAGGCGAGATCGCGCGCTTCCGATCGCGCTCGTCGTTCACCTACGCCGTTCTCACCTTGGACGGCACACGCGAACTTGGCTGCATATACATTCGCCCTTCCCGGAAACAGGGATACGATGCGCAGGTCGCCTTCTGGGTCACCGAGCAGCAGTTCAAAGCCGGACTTGAGCAACCCCTCATGCAGGACATCAAGAGCTGGCTTGCCGCGAGCTGGCCATTTCGCAAAGTCGCATTCCCAAAGCGGGAAATCTCTCAGGCAGAGTGGGACGCCCTGCCAAATAAGCCCTAAAGCCCTGCTGTAAGCGTCAGAACCGATATCTCAAACCGAACTGCAGTTGCCGCGGGTTCGTCCGCTGGCTGCTGATTCTTGCGAAGTCATTCCGGTTCATCGCGCCGATTGGGTCACCGAAGTTCACGACGTTCGGCATATTGAAAAACTCCGTCCGGAACTCTATACGGTGACGATCCGTGATGTTGAAGTTCTTCTGAACCGCCATGTCGATTCCAATGATGCTGTCCGCATTGGTGATGTACTGCCCCGCATTGCCGAACGTGTAAATTTTCGGCAGAGCGAAAGCCGCCTTGTTGAACCACTCTTCGTCCGTTCTGGGCCCCGCATCGGGATCGCCGGCAAGGTCCGGACGCTGACTGGATCGGCCCGTGTTCGCCTGATCTACACCGGATGTAATGAAGAGCGGTGGACCAGTTTCCAATCGGGTGATTCCTTCGAGCGCCCATCCTCCGATAAACGCATCGACTCCGCGGTGCATGTCGCCGCCGAACTTGCGGCCGCGACCGATCGGAAGTTCATACACGTACGCGAAATTGAATACGTGATTGATGTCCCAACTGGACCGCGAGTAGTCGGCACGCCGGTTGAACGGATCTTGAACCTTCACTTCCGACAGCGAGGATTGTCCGTCCAGCGACTTTTGATACGTGTAATTCAAGTTGAACTGCAATCCGTTCGAGAACCGTTTGATGAGCAGTAAATGCAGCCCGTTATAGGAACCGTTGTACTGATTGGAGCCACCATCCAGATCGCCGAAATTAGGCAGTAGCCTGCGCGGCCCAATAGCGCCCGGACCTGGAGTGAGCGCGTTATTGAAAGGCGAGTACCCGATCTGCTTGCGGCTGCCCGATCCCACATAGCCGATCTCGAGGCTTAAGTCGTCCATTACCTGCTGCTGGATGAAAAAATTCCACTGCATCGAGTAAGGGGACCTATTCTCCGGATTCTGTGGCCAGCCACCGATAGCAGCAGTGCTCTCGAACGACGGACCGGGATCAGTGATCTGAAGATCAAGTGTTCCCCGATTCGGGCTGAACACTTGCTGTACGGTGAAAGGCCAGAATTTGCGGAGATCCTGAAGCTCCTGCACAAAGGTCGAGTTGTAGAACATGCCGAAGCCGGTTCGGACGACCGTTTTCGAGCCCAGCTTGTATGCGATGCCCAGGCGCGGCGCAAAGTCGTTCTTGTCCGTCTGAACCAGCGCGCGGCCAAAACCGCCATTGCGAGCAAGTGTGTTGCGTTGACCCGTCACCGGATCGGGTTCAGGGTTGACGGTCGCCCACAGCAGCTCCCCGACGTACTCGCCCGTTGTAGGATTGCGGCGAACCCACAAATTACCGAGCCGGTCCGTCTGATCATAGGGACGAGTGCCGAGCTGGTACATCAAACCGAGATTGATGGTCAAGTTCGATGTCACGCGCCAGTCATCCTGAATGTGGGCGATCGTGAAATGCGAGATCGCATCCGTCAGCGTATTCCCTTGGCCGCGACGAATTTCGGACGGATAACCAAGCAGCGCGTCTGCCAGTGGAAAGCCGGCGAGCTGACCGTTGAAGATGGCATCTCCATTCATTGGGTTCGACGTGTTGGTGTAGAACTGGCGATGCTGATACTGGCCGCCGATCTTCAGCGAATGCTTGCCTCTAGTGATCGAGAGATTTCCGCGGCCCTGCCAGATGTTGTCACCCTGCAAACCACCTCCGCCTACCGGGATGCTGTAGGCGCCCATGCTGAGGTTGACTAGTGGATCGCCAAAAACTTCGCGCTGATACATTTGAAGCTTCGTCTGATCGAGGAACTCAGCGCGAGTCACCGATTTCGTGCTCACCGCCGGCAGATCGGGCTGGTTGCTTCCGAACCCGACATCCAACACTGTGGTGGCGCTGAAAATTTTCGTCCAGCTTCCACCATAGTTCGTGACATCGAATGCGCTCGCTCCAGTCACAGTCGGTATTGACGCGGGGCTGATCAGGTCAGCGTTCTGCAGGCTATAACGGAAGAAAACCGAGTTGCTCGCGTTTATGTTGTAATCCCAGCGCATATGAACAGAATCACGATCGTTCGCTTCACTAAAATTATTGGCCAGATTTTGCACATCGCCGCCCCGATTCGGCAAAGGAACCATTAACTGCAAAGCCGTCGGGACTGCCGGGTTGATTCTATTGGAAGGGATCACATTATTCGGGAACGGAACATTTCCGTTGACCGGATCGCGAATGATTGTAGGAGAGCTGCCTTGCAGAGAGACGAAAAGTCTCCTTTCCGAAACGCTTCGGGCGGAACGCTGGCCAGAACGGCGCTGCCACGCCGGCGCCGGAATCCTTCCCACGACGCAAACCAGAACATCTTGTCGCGAAGATTCAATTTCGGCAAAACCACCGGTCCGCCGATAGCGACGCCATACTGATTCAACCGGAACGGCGTAACACCCAGACCCGACTTGTTCGCAAAGAACTCATTTGCGTCAAACGCGCTGTTCCGAAGATATTCATAGACGAGTGCCATGCACGTCGCGCGTGCCCGACTTGATCACCATGCTCACATTCGCGCCCATGGATCTTCCGAATTCCGATCCTGTATTGGTCGCCACTTTGAATTCCTGCAGCGCGTCCATCGGTGGCGAGATGCCAGGCGAATTCATCATCTGCATGTTGGAATCGAAGCCATCCAGCGTGAAATTGTTGTCCTGGGGTCTTCCGCCATTCACGGAGAACAACCCGGTGCCGGACTGAGCGACACCTTGATTCTGGCTTCTGCTAACTGAACTGGTCCCCGCGCCGAGTAGGATCAGGCGGGTATAGTTACGTTGGTTTACGGGAAGAGCCTGCAGCTCCTGCGATGTCACAACATTTCCTACGGAAACTTCCTCTGTCCGTAGAATTGGAGCGGCCGCGGTTACTTCGATCCTCTCGCTCACCTGTCCGACCTCAAGCGTAAAATCGACCTCCAGAACAGCAGCCACTGGCAGCGTGATATCCGGGCGCACCTGAGTCTTGAATCCGACGGCTTCCACCTCCACTGTGTACGTGCCTGGGTTGAGTGGAGTAACGCGATACTGACCTTCCGTATTCGTAGTCACGGTACGCGCAATTCCTGTTGCGTCGTTCGTTACCTTAACCGTGACATTGGGCGCAGCCGCCCCTGAGGCGTCTTGGACATCGCCGACAATCGTCGCGGCTGTCTGTGCGTGGGCCGTCATACTGAAGGACATCATCATCACGGCACAGCAGAACGTTCTATAGAGCCTGCGATTTATCATCGCTTGCGCCTCCTGACGTCAAATTGTGAGTGTGGGATCGCATGGGACTTTCAGCCGATCAGTGTGTCGGAAGTATATCCCAGGTAAGCGATAACTGTAAAGGTTTGGGTATCTTTGCCGTGTTACGATGGCCCCGTGCCGGCAGCATTCACCCGTGCTCTTATCGGCTTATCAGTTCTTATCGGAGAGGCGCACGCGCAGGGGGTCATCAATCGCGGAGCGGCGCCCGAGCCCAAAGCGGCCTTCTCAGGTAAACCCTTCCAAGCCAAGTTCAAAGATGTCGCCGCGACCGCAGGGCTGGGAACGGCTTCATTGACCGTCGGTAACCCCGATTCCAAGAAGTACATAATCGAAGCGAACGGAACAGGCGCCGCATTTGTCGACATCGATCTTGACGGCTGGTTGGACATCTTCCTGGTCAATGGTTCGCGTCTCGAAGGCTTTCCGAAAGGTTCCGAACCTCACAGCTATCTTTTCCGCAACGCAAAAGATGGTTCGTTTGTCGATGTGAGTTCTGAGGTCGGCCTCAAACGCGCAGGATGGGGCTCGGGTGTCTGCGCGGGAGATTACGACAACGATGGAAAGACCGATCTGTTTGTCACCTACTGGGGCCCGAACGCGTTGTATCACAACAAGGGCGGCAAGTTCAACGATGTCGCGTCTCAAGCAGGAGTCAAAGGTCCGGAAAAGGAGTGGAGTTCCGGTTGTACATTCCTCGATTACGACCGGGATGGCGCCCTCGATATCTTCGTGACGAGTTACCAGCAGTTTGATCCCGCCCGTACACCGCTGCCGGGCAAAGGCGCAAATTGTCAGTGGAAGGGAGTACCCGTGTTCTGTGGTCCGCGCGGACTTCCTTTTGGAACAGCTACTCTGTACCGAAATCGTGGCGACGGCACATTCGAAGACGTCTCAGTCACAGCAGGTATCCGTAAAGCGAAAGGCTTTTACGCCTTCACACCCATTGCCGCCGACCTCAATCAGGACGGCTGGATAGACATCTATGTGGCTTGTGACTCCACGCCGAGCCTCTACTTCCGCAACAGCAAAGACGGTACTTTCGATGAGCTTGCAACAGAGGCCGGCCTCGCTTTCAATGAGCACGGTCATGAGCAAGGCGGCATGGGTGTAGCCGTTGGCGATTTTGATGGCGATGGTTCACTGGATCTCATCAAGACCAACTTCGCCGGGGATTATCCGAACGTATATCGCAACCAGGGTAAAGGCATCTTTGAAGATGAAGTCGTGAGGGCGGGCTTGGCGGTCAATCCTCAATACGTCGGCTGGGGCATCGGATTAGTGGATCTCGATAACGACGGTCTGCAGGACGTTTTTCAGGTAAACGGTCATGTCTACCCGGAAATAGACGGCGCGAAAATCGTGGAGTCATACCGGAACCCCAGGATCGTTTACCGAAATCTGGGCGGTGGCCGTTTCGAAGACGTGAGCCATCTTGGCGGAGCCGGACTTGCAGCGAAGGCGAGCAGCCGCGGCGCCGCATTCGGAGACTTCGATAACGATGGCGACATCGACGCGATCGTCGTCAACATGGGCGAAAGCCCTTCGTTACTGCGCAATGATTTAGCGCCGGGAACGCATTGGATCCAGCTTCGCTTACGAGGGACGAAATCCAATCGGACGGCAATCGGAGCTATTGTCACCATATCTGCTGGAGGTCGTAAGCAAACGTTGCCGCTGTTGAGTCAGTCCAGTTTCTTGTCGCAAAGCGACTTCCGCTTGCATTTCGGTTTAGGGCAAGCAAATCGCGTCGACGAGGTCACGGTCCGATGGCCCAGCGGGGTCGTCGAGCAGTTTACAGGTATCACGATTGATAAAAGTTCCGAACTTGTCGAGGGATCCGGCACCTCGCAATGACCTTGTTGTTCGCGTTGCTATTCTTTCAAACTTCGGCCGAGCTAACCGATGAAGCCCAACGACTAGCCAAGAGTGGAAACACAGCCGAGGCGGAAAAGCTATGGCAGCGTGCCCTCGTTCAGTCGCCAAACTTCTTCCCAGCCCTTTTCAACCTTGGCTACATGAACTATTCGTTAGAGCGCTTCGAGCAGGCTTGCGGATTTCTAGAGAAAGCAGCTCAGGTCTCCCCGAACGATTTCAACACTCACTATCTACTAGGAGCGGCTAATAGCCGGCTTGGGCATGTAGACACAGCATTGCGCGCCTGGAGGAAGGCAGAGAGCATTCAGCCAAATAGCCTAAGGTTACTGCAGGCGATGATCGTCGAATATGGCAAAGGCCACTATTATGAGGACGCAGCGCGCACGGCAAAGCGAGCTCTGGCGCTGAATCCTACGATGCCCAACCTCTACTTCCTTACCATCAAGGCGCTCCAGGATTCCAGCGACTATGCGGGTGCTTTCGAGATTGCCTCGCAGGCAGTGCAGCGATTTCCTCAGGAGGCTCGGGCGCATTTCGAGTACGGATTCCATTTGCAGAAACTCGGGCGTGTTGACGAGAGTCTGAAGAGCCTTCACCGTGCGATGGAATTAAACCCTCTTTACGAAGAACCGCGGTACTTTTACGGAGATCTATTGCTCAAACAAGGTCGCGCTGAGGACAGCATCCCCCATCTTGAAGCTGCGATCCGAATCCGCAATGACTATCTTCCGGCCCGTCTGGAACTCGCTAGAGCGTTGATGTCTCTGAAACGTTGGGACGAAGCGCTACGTGTATTAGAAGAGACGACTAAGATCGACGCGCGGCATCCGCAGCCGCATCTCCTGCTTTCACAGATCTACTTTCGACGTGGTGACGAGAAGCGCGCCCAGCAAGAGAAGGAACTCTCACTGCGACTGCGGCGGAACAACCCGGAACTGCTCGAATTGCCGCAGTCACGTCCGTTCCGATAGGAAATACGAGACGTGGTTTCGGACTTTTCTGAAGAATCAGGGCGACTCGCATGCCGCCTTCGCGAGATTGTTTAATCGCGGCTGAAGCGTGAATCGATCCATTTAGTGACGTAGTCGAAGAAGTTCTTCACGCTATTTGAGTACTCGCCCGGAGTCTTCTCGCATTCCTTGCAAGGCGTGGCTCCGTGCGTCGCTCCAGCCACGACGATGAAGTCCTTGTCCTTGCTCGCCGCCAACTCGTAGTGAATCTCGTTGTCACGAATAAAGGTATAGCCGCCCATCGCAGCGAACAACACCGGCACGGTTATGCTCTGTACCGCGCAGGGAACCGAATTGTTGGTGGAGCAGTAATCGATGCCGTCCTGTGAATTCTTGGCACGGATTGCGTTGGTGCTCAGGAACGACCGGACAGTGAGTACACGCGCGGTTCCATTGAATCGCCGTGCAGCACGTGGCGGCGCGGAGTAGTGCATGGCACTCTCCACGATTTGTGTCGAGATCGTTCCGTCATTGTTCAAAAGCTTACGCGGTTGGGCGGTTCGATCGCGCAGGCTTGGGTCAAAACTGATCAATCGCGCTCCCTGACCGCCGGTGATGACAAACAGATCATCGTCTGAGTACGGGTAACTGCCGTCCGTCATCCTTTTAACCTTATCGAGCGCCGAGTCGATCAGACGATTCATCCTTTCCGCTTGCGCCTGGAAATATCGTTGCTTGAACTCTGCCGAGTACTTCGACGGTCCAGCCGAATTGAAACCGTTCTTCGGATTGAACGGATCAAGTGCTGGATTGATCTTCACCGTGTCGTTGTCAATCACCGCTGGATTGATGCTGCGCAGTCCGTTGATGGAATTACCGGGATGCGCATCCATAAACACAACGCCGTCCGCGGGAGGCAGACCCGAGAGCATGGCGCCACACGGCACGAGTTTCCCGGCTCCCTGACATATCCTGGGACCCTTCTCGGCCACAGCTTGGTAGTAGCTCATCGAAGTTCCACCGCCGCTGTGTCCGAACAGCACGACCTTTGCTATGCCGGGCTGGCGTCTCATGAACTCTACACCTGACTTGATGTCGAGTGCGATCTCATCCCATATCACTGCCGACTCGTTGTTCTCAAATCTCGGATTTAACGCGAGCACCAGAAAGCCGCGCTTCGATAATTCTCGGGTCGCGATGTGCGAAAGGAAATTAGCTGTGCGATGGGTGAGCACTACGCCCACTCGAGGCGCCGGTCCCGAGTCAGGCTTGTAGAGCGCTCCCTTAGTAGTGGAAGGACTGAACTGAATGTAGACAGGATTTGACTGCGCAGGACATATGATGGACGCTAGAACGATCGCTATCGTGCCCGCCAGTATTTTCATGCTCAGGTCTAAGATATGACGGTCACGTCAGAATTTCTTTTACCACTCGACCTTCTACGTCCGTGAGCCGGAAATTCCGACCTGCGTAGCGGTAAGTGAGCTTCTCGTGATCCAAACCAAGCATGTGGAGCACGGTCGCGTGCAAGTCATGCACGTGAACTGGATTCTCAATCACTTTAAAGCCGAAATCGTCGGTAGCGCCGTAGATGGTTGCGGGCTTCGCCCCGCCTCCCGCCATGAGAATGGTGAACCCGTAGATGTTGTGGTCTCGTCCGTTATGGACTGATCGGAACCCGCCAAGGTTGATCACCGGCGTACGACCAAATTCACTCGCAACCAGCACTAATGTTTCATCCAGCAGGCCGCGGTCTTTGAGATCTTGAACAAGAGCGGCGATCGGTTGATCAACGGCCAACGACGTGTGTTTGTGGCCCATGATATCGGCATGATGATCCCAGCCGGCATGAACCACTTGTACGAATCGGGCGCCTTTTTCAACAAGCCGGCGTGCTGTCAAACAGCCTCTACCGATACCCCCTTCACCATACTTGGCAATGGTTGCCGGAGTCTCCTTGCGAATATCGAATACTTCCGGAGCTTCGGTCTGCATCCGGAAGGCGACCTCCATCGACTGAATCGTCGCTTCAAGCTCCGGCGCGCCGTTGACCTTCTCGACGTACATCTGATCGAGATCGCGTAATAAATCGAGCTGCTCCCGTTGCTGCGTAGAATTCTGCCGAGTGTTCGCCAGATACTGAATCTGCTTATTCGGATCTGAAACGTTGTAAGGTACCATCGTGCCCTGGTAGACAGCGGGCAGGAACGCTGACCCGTAGCCGCCACCCCCGCCACCCGCTCCTGCTGTAAGGACGATGAACCCGGGCAGATTCTGGTTCTCCGTGCCAAGCCCGTAAACCACCCACGAACCCATCGATGGCCGACCGGCCCGCACGCTTCCCGTGTTCATCATCAGAACGGAAGGGCCATGGTTCGGAATATCTGAGATCATCGAGCGGACGATACAAAACTCGTCAATAACCTTGGCGGTGTGCGGGAACAGATCGCTGACTTCGATCCCCAGGCTTCCGTATTTCTTGAAGCTGAAGGGGGACTTCATCAAATTACCAGTGGCGAACTCAGTACGCGGCGTTTCATACGGCAGCGGCTTGCCGTCGAACTTGTCGAGCATCGGCTTGTAATCGAACGAGTCGATTTGAGAAAGTCCGCCCTGTAGGAAAATCACAATAACGTTTTTTGTCTTAGGCGCAAAGTGAGGAGCTTTGGGGGACCAGGGATTCCCTGCAACTTCGGCAGCCGCGGCCACTGGTTGCGCGACCGTAGCGAATCCAGCCATTCCGAAGCCGGTCGCAAATCTCTTGAGAGCGTCACGCCGTGTAAACGGTGGCAAGCTGTTTGGGTTTATCATGGCTGATCTCCTCGTCCTAAGTTCTCAATTTACGTAATAGAATTCTCCTGCGCTCAATAGCGCCTGAGCATACTGCTGCCACGGAGTCATTCTTCCTGAAGGGTAGGCCGATGCCGACGCTTGTCCGTCTTCCTGACCCTGTCCACCAGCTCCCGTTCGCCGGCGCCTTGGCTGATTTGACGGAGCAGAGTCAGTAGATGGCGATGCCTGAGTCACGGTCGTATCGGCCTGAAACAGCGAGTTAGCTTTCGTCAAGAACGCTAATCCTCGATGGACTTCTTTTGGGGTCGCCTCTCGCTGGTACAGAATGCGATACGCGCGCTGGATCCTTGCCGTCGAATCCTGTTCGCTGGCGCCTTCGGGGCCTAACCGCGCTAGCAAAGCCTCTGCTTGGCGCTGCACCAGGTCGCTATTCATGAAGAACAAATTCTGGAGGGGTACGTTGGTCACTTCTCGCTGTTCTGACGTGATGTTTGGATCGGGATAATCGAACAGTGTCAACAGACTGTACGGGGAGCGGGCAGCTCGACCGTAAATTGTCCGTTTTTTGTTGCTCGGCCGCGAAAGTTCCTGAGGAGGGCCGCCGAGCCGCTCGTCAAGAGTGCCCGTTACAAACAAGAGGGAATCACGCAATGCTTCAACTTCCAGACGCCGAAAGTTCGCTCTCCACAGGAGTCGGTTGTCGGGATCGGCCGACGTATTCGCATCCGCCCGCTGGTAGGCAAGCTGATACGTTTTCGAAAGCATGATTTCCCTATGCATCGCTTTTATAGACCAGCCGCTTTCTATGAATCGGCCCGCTAGATAATCGAGGAGTTCGGGATGGGTCGGGCGCTCGCCCATCATCCCGAAATTGCTGGGAGTATCCACGATCCCACGGCCAAAATGATGCTGCCAAACCCGGTTCACCATTACCCGCGCGGCGAGCGGATGTTTCACGATGGCCTCAGCCAGCTCCATTCGACCACTGCCTTGAGTGAACGGTAAAGGTTCTCCATCCGTCCCGCCCAGAACTGCAGGAAATCCTCTGGGCACTTCTTCCCCAAGCGCATGCGCATTTCCGCGGATATTCAGCTTAAGGTTCTTCGGGCTGTCCTCTTCCTTGAGACCCATTAGATAGGGATACTCTGGCGGCAGCGCCTTCGTAAGAAGTGTGAGTTCCGCCTGCATTGCGTCCAGCTTGGCTTTCTCTTCCGAAGTCAGAAAGCGGATGAGGTTCTGGCCTTTGTACTCGAAGATGCCTTCCTTCAGAACGTATGACTGATCGTCTTCGCCCTGGATCACATCCAACCAGACATAGAAATGATTGGTATTGACAACCTTCTGCACCATGAGTTGCTTGAACTGGAAGAGCTCAAACTGCATCAAATCGCCAGGAAGCCTGGCTGTAGCCTCATTGGCATCGGGCTTGTAATCACGAACCATTTCCTGATTTGCCTTGATTACCGCCAACTTTTCGGGAATAACCTTGAGGACAACACTTCTAAAACCCTCGGAGATCTTGCGCGCCTCATCATCGGTGCCCCCGCCCTTGGCCATCAGTTCGTCCCATCTTTTAAGGAACGGATGCAATTTCTCATTCGCGGTCAGATACTTAAACCACCGCTCGAATGTTTCACGGTCGAGTCTCTCGGCCTCGGCAATCTTGCCGAAGTCCGGCTTGCCACCGCTCAGCGCGGCCTTTCGCACCGCCATCATGTACCCGGGAATTTGTTGGGCCAGTGTTTGCGCTACTCGGATTGCGGAAGCATCCGCATATTCCTGGAGGGCGGTCTCAGCAGCCTTGACCTTTTGTCTGTGTGCTTGATAAGCGTCAACCTCTTTACCGGGAACAAGGCTATATTCCCAGAACCCGGAGTTAGCGAAAATGCCGCCGAGCGCGTAGTAATCCTTCTGCGATATCGGATCGTACTTGTGGTTATGACACCGGGCGCAGGTTACGGTCAGTCCCAAAAATCCCTTCGTGAGCGCGTCGATCTTGTCGTCCCGCTCATTTGCACGAGCTTCAACGAAAACCACATCATCGCCTGTGAACCAGGGACCGATTCCAAAGAAGCCCAAAGCCGGCATCATCTTAGAACGATCCTTTTCAGGCATCAGATCCCCAGCAATTTGCGCCTTAACGAATTGGTCATAAGGCATGTCATGATTCAAGGCGTCCACTACCCAGTCGCGATAGCGCCAAGTGTTGGCATATCCATCCCGCGCCATCCCATAGCCGAGAAACACCGGTCTTGATTCCGGTCGGCCAGAGCCGTCAGCGTAGCGCGCCACGTCCAGCCAGTGGCGAGCCCAACGCTCGCCGTACTGGGGTGATGCCAACAGGCGATCTACCACCTTGGCAAATGCGTCTGGAGAATCGTCGGACAAGAACTGATCCACTTGTTCGGGTGTCGGGGGCAAGCCAACCAAATCGAAATGAGCGCGGCGAATCAAGGTTCGCTTGTCGGCTGACTGAACCGGCTTGAGACTCTTCTCTTCGAGCTTAGACAGGATAAAACGGTCGATGGTGGCGCCGGACCAAGCGGAATCTTTCACCTTCGGCGCAACTGTTTTCTGAATAGGCTGAAATGACCAGAAGTTGCGCTGCTCGACGCGGATCGTAAACTTCGCGCTCTCAACAACAGCCGCTGCCTGGACCGGCTTCGCCTCCTCCGTCGGCCAGAAAGCGGCCATCGCTTGAATCCAATACTTCAGGTCGGCGATTTCATTGTCCTTCAGCTTGCCGCCGCCCATCGGCATTTTCAAGCTGGGATCCGACTGCTGGATGGCTTTGATCAGCAAGCTCTCATCGGGACGTCCTGGCACAATTGACGGACCTGACTTCCCTCCTTGGAGGAGGGCTACTCTCGAATCAACGCGCAAGCCTCCAAGCTTGCTTTCCGTGTGGCAGGCGAAACATTTGTTTGCCAGCACCGGCCGTATACGACTCTCAAAGAACTCAGTTTTTTCCTGGGCTTGCTGGGCGAGCGCGAAGGCGCTACCCAGAACGAAGGGAACGACTAATCTGACGCACAACAAGGGCGGGCACCTCCAGTACTTGAAGGGACGATAAAACGAACATATCATGATTCGACTCTCCCCTACCGGACCCGCCGGGGGTGTTTCCTGGCGACATCGTGTCAGAATGCGAGTTTCGCCCCGAATTGAATGATCCTCGGGTCTCTCGCGCTAGTTACCCGTCCAAAGGCGGCATTTCCCAATAGTTTGTTAGGCGGCATGAAATTGGGATGATTGAACGCGTTAAAGAATTCGGTGCGGAACTGCAGATTCGCTCGCTCGCTAAAGACGAAGCTCTTACGCAGTGAGAGATCGATCCCGATCCTGCCGGGTCCATCGATAACAGAACGCCCGGCAGTCCCGTAGCGCATTGGAGTCTGCAGAGCGAGACACTCTGTTCTGAAGAACTTCTCGACTATCTGCTCTCCCCGCGGCAGATTCGGATTGCAGACCAGATCCGGCCGCAATGCCTGGTTGGTCCCCATGGATCCTACGTCGCCGGTGTGTTGCGGCGTCATCGGAAGACCCGACTGAAGCTGGACAATACCGTCGGTAGCCCAGCCGCCGATGATTTGCTTGAGTACTCCATGGCTGTTCCGGCCAAATGGCAACTCATAGA
Organism: Bryobacteraceae bacterium; assembly: GCA_963844855.1. Lineage (GTDB taxonomy): Bacteria > Acidobacteriota > Terriglobia > Bryobacterales > Bryobacteraceae > DASQDN01. Next base: position 225,729 of record CAWJQP010000005.1, on the reverse strand, counting down.
CCGTCGCAGTTGTAAAGCGGTGGCGATGATCCAAATCTGCAAGTCCTTTTTCGGATGCGAGGTCCAGCATATTTTGAGCTCCTGCTGAGGAGAGCCCCTGACCTCCACCCCGGAAGCCTGGATTGTCGGAGATCGCTTTCGAGAACGTATAGGTCGTAAGAAAGGTCAATCCCTGGCTGAAGCGCTTTTCCACGCGCAGAGTGCCGCCATGATAATTCGAGAAGGCGGTCGATTGCGTTTCGAAAACGTTCGCGAGGGGGATGATGACCCCTTGCTCAAGAGTTACCGGAATCAACCGGCGCATCTGATTTCGCGAGTCGCCGATATCGTTGCGGATATTCGGATTGTTCGTTAGATCGGGAATGACTGCAAATGGTCCGAGAGGTTCGGCAAGATTCAGTCGCAATCTGCCGGTTCAAACGAGTCCCTTTCGTACCTGCGTAGGCAACCTCAACCACCATCTGACCTGGGAGTTGACGCTGTACGCTGAAGTTCCAGGATTGGATATACGCATTCTTGAAATTAGGATTGAAGTTGTTCGGTCCAGGAACGAACTGTGCGACAGATCCCGGACCTCCGTTGCCCAAACCGGGCCGCGCAATTCGAAACCCAATAATGGCGTTAGGGACAGGCGGGCCATTTTGACCTAAAGCCACATTCTCCTGGTCTTCGATAACCTGCGGATAATTGATGAGCGTGTCACCATTCACGGCCACCGGCGGTGTGTCATAAAAGATACCGTAGCCTCCGCGAATGACGGTCTTCATGTTTCCTAACGGCTGCCACGCGAAGCCGAATCGTGGACCGATATTCTTCTTATCCGTGGGCGCAATCGAACGAGGGAGACCCACTCCTGCCAGCTTGTATGCGGCTTGGTATGGGCTGTTGGCCGGTAGATTCAAATAGTTCGGCCCACAGACCAGAAAGTTCGGACATGCTTGCGGTTGCGTCCATGAAGAGATCGCATTCCTCGAGTCGAATGGCGGTGTGTAATACATGTACCGAACGCCCAAATTTAGAGTGAGGTTACGTGAAACCTTGAAGTCGTCCTGGAAGAATACGCCCCACTCGCGTAAGCGTATAGTTCAATCGAAAGTCCCCGACCAAACGGGTCTTCTGCGTCGCCAAACCCTGTAAGAAGGCGGCTATCGTATGACCGGTGTTGGCGACTCCCTCGATTCCCGTCCACTGAGCATTGTTGTAAGCAAAGGCGCCCCGTGTTCCTCCGTCGCCTCCAAGCGGGCCTACTGAGTCCATGCGCACAGTGCGCAACTCGCCGCCTACTTTCATGAAGTGTTTGCCCTTGTTGAACGACACCATCGCTACAGGCTGATAAGTGTAGTTACGGTAGGAGAAGGGTCCAGCGCCATTACCTAACGAAGCGAACCCGCCGATGTCGATTCCGGGAGAACCGAAGTCGTTGTTCTCTCGCGCTACATCCATGCCAGGAATCTGCAACTTGTCCCAAGCCAGTCCTTACCCGCAAGCCCATCTTCCGAGCCGCTGGTTTGGAACCAACCCTGTTGGCCGAACCGGAACTCGCCGATTACGCCTCGGCGTGAACACCTTCGTATAGGAAATCGTTGTGTTTATGTTGCGAAGATTGTCCTCCAGCGCCGAATCCTGGAAACGTGCGAGGACTGTAGTCACGAGCATCCTGGAAACGTGAATCGACCGAAGATGGTGTCTCGTTCCGAAAACTGGTGGTCGATGCGCCCACTGTACTGTTCATTGTCGGTCTTGCTCGAACGGCTATCGAGGAAGTTTTGCAGAACATCTCCGCTCGCGTTAACTTGGCCGCCGGTGTTTGGAAGAGGCATGAATTCGGTATTCGCGATGATTTGGGCGGCGACGGGATCGAAGTGATTCCTCGGTATCTGGTTATTGGGGTAAGGGTCTCGCACATAGCGTAGCCGTCCGGTAGAATCGGTAACCTGTCTCGACTAGCGGGGATCGAAAAGCTGACCTCTCCGGAACGTTCGGCCTAATGCGTCTGTGCCCGCGATGGCCGACAACAGAGTCCGGCTGAAGTCGCCATTGCGCTGCTCCATGGTCGGCACTTGCGTGACGGTCGCGCCGCCACGGCGCTGGCGGAATCCTTCGATATTCGCAAAGAAGAATGTTCGGGAGGCTATCGGTCCGCCCAAATTGCCGCCAAACTGGTTCTGGTTGTATTGAGGAGCGCACGCTGCCCGGCCAGTGATGTTGGGATCGCTCGGGTCGCAGGGAAAGGACCGCGAGTTGATGTCGAAGAAGTTGCGGGCCTGGAAATTGTCGTTACGCAAAAACTCCCAGAGCGTGCCACGGAATTGTTTGGTACCCGATTTCGTAACGATGTTGACTTGTGCGCCGGCGCCCTTGCCGAACTCCGCCGAGTAATTGTTCGTTTGAATCTTGAATTCTTGCAGGGAATCGATGCTCGGGTCGAACGCTGATTCGGTTGGCGAGAGGATCAGAGTTCGATGTGCCGTCGATTTGAAAGGCGTTCTGGTCGGCTCGAAGACCGTTCGCTGAAAAACCATCAGGGCCCGCGCCACCGCCTTCGGTCCCGGTTGTCACACCCGGCACAAGCAACGCGAGCTGTGTGAAATTGCGTCCGTTCAATGGAAGCGCCAAAATCTTTTGTGTATCGACAACGGCGCCCAAAGTTGCGCTCTGACTCTCGATGAGCGGCGCCTCGGCAGTGATTGCCACTGTTTCGGTTACCTGGCCTACTTCAAGGGCGATGTTAACGCGAACGTTCTGATCGACCTGTAAGGTGATGTCGGTGAGTTGAGCTCGCCGGAATCCAGTAAATTCCACGCTCACGCTATACGTTCCGGGTGTCAACCCAGGCAGATTGTATTGGCCGTCCTCATTGGAGACCGTCTGACGCCGGAATCCGGTTGCCGTGTTCACGGCGGTCACGTTGGCGCCTACGACTATTGCACTCGATGAGTCCGTCACATTGCCGGAAATGGTAGCCGTGCCGAGTTGCGCATACAGCGACCCGACCAAGGTTGAAAGTGAGAGTACAAGAGTGACAGAAAAGATCACACCAAAGCGATTCATCAGACCCTCCCGTTTCCGTGTTCTCGGAAAGTTCTTCGACAGCTGCCGGCGCGCTGAGAATTCCTCAAGTGGCTGTTACTCAGCCGGGGTCAGGAATTCAAACACAGAAAGCATACTCCTCTCTTTGTCCAATTCCAAGTACGATCAATGGCGGGTTCCGAAAGGGTATTCGATGCGACAAAGCGACGCGCACGCAACGATCAGCAACAGATCGCGAAGGAGGATTTCGACATGACCGCTGTTCAATCAGATATAGTCTGAGGCGGAAACGTTGGCTCAGTAAGTCCGAGGAGGTATCAGTGTCCAGTTTGCGAAGTGCCCTAGGTTTGACTTTATTAGCGGCTCTCATTCACCCGGCCACTAGTCGCGCTCAGCAAGCTGCTCAACCGGCTGGTCCACCGCAACCTACGGCTCAGCAGCTTGAGATTCAGCGACTGTCCCTGGAAGATCGTCAACACATGATGGATCTTCTACAGATCACATCACTGCGATTGGGGCCGACGTCTCGGAGCGAACCACAACCGGGCCGATCAGGTCTGGTGAACTATGACGAAGCCAAAGCCAATCCGTACCCGGATCTTCCCGATCCTTTGGTGTTGAAGAACGGCAAGAAGGTAACCACAGCGAAAATGTGGTGGAGTCAACGCCGTCCGCAGATCGTTGAAGACTTCGATAGAGAGGTGTATGGCCGCGTTCCGAAGAAAACACCTCGCGTGAACTGGGTAGTGATTAACACATCGAGCGTGAACGGCGATGTGCCGATCATCACAAAACAGATCGTGGGTCATGTCGACAACTCGTCGTATCCGCAAATCACCGTGGATATCCAGTTGACACTGACCGTTCCGGCCAATGCCACTGGAGCTGTTCCGGTCATCATGGAATTCGGAGGAATCGGCGGCGCTGGCCGCGGAGCCGGTGCAGCGAGACCGATCGGACCAACTTGGCAGCAGCAGGTTCTGGCTAAGGGTTGGGGCTATGCCAGCTTGTTGCCCAGCAGCATTCAAGCGGACAACGGCGCCGGACTGACGCAAGGCATCATCGGTCTTGTCAACAAAGGCCAGCGGCGGAAGGCGGACGATTGGGGGGCCTTGCGCGCCTGGAGTTGGGGCGCGAGCCACGCGCTCGACTATTTTGAGACAGACAAATCCGTGGATGCCAAACGAATGGGTATTGAAGGCCATTCACGCTATGGCAAGGCCACGATCGTTGCGATGGCATATGACGAGCGTTTTGCGATTGCGTTTGTCAGCTCATCGGGTGAAGGCGGCGCAAAGCTGCATCGTCGAAATTGGGGTGAACAGGTAGAAAACGTCGCAGCCTTCAACGAATACCACTGGATGGCCGGTAACTTCCTTAAGTACGCTGGTCCTTTGAACGCCAGCCATTTGCCCGTAGATTCACACGAACTCGTGGCAATGTGCGCCCCACGCCCCGTATTTCTCAGCGCTGGCGCGACTGAAGGTGATGGATGGGTCGACGCCAAGGGAACTTTCCTGGCCGGAGCAGGCGCCGGGCCTGTTTACAAGCTCCTAGGCAAGAAGGATCTTGGGACGAGCGAGTTCCCACCGATTGAGACGCCTTTAATGAATGGCGATGTGTCCTTTCGTCAGCACAGTGGCGGACACACCTCCGGACCGAACTGGCCGGTTTTCCTTACCTTCGCGGAGCGTTACTTCACAGCCACGGCTACGACTACTTCCAGGGTCGCTCAGTAGCCGCGACTGAATCCGATCAGCGCCATCAAGTCTCATACCCTAGTTGGAATGAGGAACGTTGTTTCCTTCGTGCTGCTTGCTGTCGTTGCCTCGACACGCGCGGCCGACTGGCCTGAGTGGCGCGGTGCCGGCCGCCAGGGAATTTGGACAGAAACCGGCGTTGTCGAACGATTCCCGCCGGAGGGGTTACGGGTGAAGTGGAGGACACCAATTCAGGCTGGATACGCCGGTCCAGCCGTTGCGAAGGGACACGTATTCCTGCTCGACCATGCGCGCACTGCTGGGACCCGGTTTACCGAACGAGTGCTGTGCCTCAATGAGAGAACCGGCACGGTTGTTTGGACGCGAACTTGGATTGCGGACTACCGTGGCCTGGATTATCCGAACGGACCTCGTGCAACACCTACTGTTGATGGCGATCGAGTCTATGTTCTGGGGGCGAAAGGTTCGCTTCGATGTCTGCGCACAAAGGACGGATCCGAAATGTGGTCCTCCGATTTTGTTCGCGATTTCGGAGCGGCCGTACCGGGGTGGGGAACGTCGAGCGCTCCGTTGGTGGTGGGTTCCAAACTGATTGCAGTAACCGGGGGAAAGGGCAACGCCAAGGTGGTCGCTTTCGACAAATACTCGGGTAAAGAGATTTGGCGCGCGCTTTCGTCGGATGATTCCGAGACCGGGTATTCTCAGCCGGTACTGATTCACAACGGACGGCCTCAGGTAGTGGTTTGGCACGCAACCGCACTCGACTCGCTGGACGTGGAAACCGGCTCGGTTCTCTGGTCTCAGCCGTTCCGAATCACCATGAACACCCCAATCGCAACGCCGTCCTGGAACGCGCCGCATCTGCTCGTCTCCGCATTCTTCGACGGGTCGCGGATGATGGAATTGGCTCCAACCGGCCAGGCACGGCTTGCGTGGGCGAGCGAAGGGAGCAACGAGATCAAGAGTGACAAACTGCACGCCCTCATGAGTCAGCCGGTGATTGAGGGCGATTATGTGTACGGAATCTGCAGCTATGGTCAACTGCGCTGTCTGCGGCGCGCGACGGGAGAGCGCATCTGGGAGACTCAGTCGGTCACCGTAGAAAAGGCGCGTAACAGTTCCGCTTGGCTGGTTCGTCAGCAAGACCGCGTTTTTATTCTGAACGATCGTGGCGAACTCATCATTGGTAAGCTGGCGCCTTCCGGCTACTCGGAAATCGGACGTCAGAAGATAATTCAGCCGACATCAACTCCCGGGGCAAGACGCGAGTTGGGCGCAGTAGTCTGGTCGCATCCGGCTTTCGCGAATCGGCACATCATTGTGCGGAACGACCAGGAGGTCATCCGAATATCACTCGACGCAAAGGATTATCGCTGAACGGAGTCATCATGATCGGCGCCATCTCAAGTTGCTATCGCGCCTCTTTCTACCTGCCTTTCAGCAGGCTCCGAAGACCGACCAAACTCCGAACGGGCGCGCAGGCATTTGGCAAGAGTGTGTCATCCTCGACCGGTTTTTAGGCATCTCCTGGGCTAGCGCGTCTTTCCCATCGCCCAAAGTATGCCGCCGGTGATCTGCTTTCGCAGCAGCGGCTCCGCATAGTGTTCCTTCTTGTGACCTAGCGACGTGTAGTATTGTCGGCCACCATCGAAGGTGTTGTACCAGGACAGAGGATACACTCCGTCGCGCAATTCGCCGCCCGGCAGATCAGCTTTCTTTGGATCGTCGAGTTGCGTCGGGTCGGCCGTCAATAACACCTTGATGTCTGGGTTCATCTTGTCGAACAAGTAGCACTCGTCTTCCCATTCGAATTTCGAGGGAAGACCAGAAGTCGCCGGATGCTTCGCGTCTTTCACGACCACTGTGAACTTCTGAATCTTGGGATGTCGGACGAAGCGACCTCCCATAACGGACCAGAAGTACGGCCATTGCCGTTCCGTCCCAGTCGCTATGTGAATGCCGACTACGCCACCGCCAGCTTGTACGAACTTCTTGAACGCTTCCCGCTGCTCGTCATTTTGGAATGCTTCGTGGTTGCTGTTGCTGAAGACAATCGCCTTGTATCGCTTGAGATTCGAAATTGAGAATACCGTCGGATCATCCGATGCGTCGGCTGCGAATCCATTCTCCGCGCCTAGGGCCTTGATAGTCTCCACGCTGGTAGCTATGTTGTCGTGCACGTACCCTTTGCCGTTCGAGACAAAGTTTCGCGTATAAACAAGGACTCGATCTTCCGAAACGCCAAAGGTAACCGCGGCAACTGCGATAGCCAACACTCGCAACGATGTCATGATCTGATCTGGTTATATTATCGGCGCCTCGCTGAAGTTGATACGATTGGCGAAACTGAAATGCGCCGAATCAACCTCGTCTTCCTCGCAACCGTCTCCCTCTGGGCAGCCGATCCACCCGAGATCCCGCTGTGGCCCGGCGGCGCCCCGGGATCTCAAAATCTGACGCTCAAAGAGACCGTGGAGAATGTCGGCAAGGAGCGAGTCGAACGCCGGGTCACGAACGTGACCAATCCGACCATCGCGGTGTATATTCCTGACAAGGACAAAGCGACAGGAGCGGCTGTCATCGTAGCGCCGGGCGGGGGCCATCGCCACCTGTCTTACGACAACGAAGGTCACTTCGTTGCTCAATGGCTACAGAGCATTGGTATCACTGGCATTGTCCTGAAATACCGGCTTGCGCGCTCGGAGGGCAATCCGTTTCAAGTCGAAGACCATGTCCTTAAAGATGCACAACGCGCAATTCGATTGGTGCGTTCCCGTTCAAAGGAATGGGGCGTAGATCCGAATCGTGTTGGCATCCTTGGGTTCTCAGCGGGTGGTGAGTTGGCCGCGTTGGCGGCTACCCGCTTTGACAACGGCATTGATGGCGCAACTGATCCGATCGATAAAGAAGGGTCGCGTCCGGACTTTCAAGTACTCCTCTATCCTGGGATCCCGAAGGATCCTCGCATCAGCAAGGATATGCCTCCGACCTTCCTCTGCGCTGCGCATGATGATCGTCCGAATATCTCTGAAGGCTTGGCCGAGTACTACATAGCCGTCAAGCGAGCCGGTGTTCCGGTGGAACTGCATCTTTACACCGGAGGCGGTCATGGCTTTGGGATGCGCAACCGAGCCCAATTTCCCATCTCGACATGGCCTGCGCGTCTGCAGGATTGGATGGAAGCCCGCGGTTTTCTGAAGAAGCAGGATTCGAGTACAAACAAATGAGCTATTCACGCCGCGAACTCTCGATGCTCCTTGCAGCCGCATCAGCAGGGATGGCGCAAGACACGCCTGCGCTTCCCTCGAAGCTCTTCAAGTTCGAAGACCTCGTCGTACGCCAAAACGGCAAGAACAGGCAGCGATCCGTGTTGAAGGGCAAGACTCGTAAAGGTTTCAACATTCAGGTGCATCAAACCGAGCTTGCTCCAGGTCTTGCACCACACGGGCCTCACCATCACCTTCATGAGGAAATGATCTTCATTCGGGAAGGCACGCTCGAAGTGACAATGTCCGGACAAAGCCAGAAGCTAGGTCCTGGATCCGTCGTATACGTCGCTTCCAACGAGGAACACGGCTGGAAGAACGTTGGCGACACGCAAGCGCATTACTTCGTTCTTGCGCTCGGTCAGGAGTCATAGCTACTCAGGCTTTGCTTTCGCAGGCGCGCTACGGCGGCCTCGACCATGACCAATCGTGCCATCCCAGTCGTTAGTTCCCTGTGGACCGTAATCAGCTGGCAGTTTCATCCATTCGTCCCGGGAGAGGCCATTGAGATCATAAAGGACCTTTCCGTCCTTGATCGTCATCTCACACGTCAGCTTCTGATTCCCCCGCATCTTAGCGCCATACATATCGACAAAGCCGAAATCACCTTTGTTCAATCGCAGCACTGCGACGTCTGCAATCGCCCCGACGCTGAGATGTCCTAGATCTTCGCGCTTGATCTCGCGTGCCGGATTCCATGTGGATCGCGTCACCACATCATCTACCGACATCCCTAGCGCGAGAAATTTGCTGGCGACGTTCAACATGTCTTTCATACCCGCGTTCATGCTGCCGATGTGAAGATCTGTCGAGATTGAATCCGGTAGAAAGCCCGACTTAACGATTGGCGCGGCGACACGCCACAGAAAACTTCCTCCGCCATGGCCGACATCGAAAATGATTCCGCGCTTGCGGCCCTCAATGAAGCCGGGATTCGGCTTGCCGTCTACCAACTCGTTCCGAAGTCCCGAGAAGGCGTGCGTATAGATGTCGCCGGGCCGCAGCTTTTTGGTCAGCAACTCCTGCAACGGGCGAGTAGAATGATCGGTGCCGAAATCGACCATGACGGGAATATTTCCTGCCATCGTCCCGGCTTCGACTGCCCGCTCGACAGGCGTCCACTCCGGCCCGCGATAATGAGCCGTCTTAATGCCGACAACTACGCCCTTGTTTTTCAGAGCCATGTCGGCCGTGGCCTTCGCGTCCATATCTTCTACCTGGTGCTCGAATTTCTCGCCACGCATGCCGCTGCCGACGATATTGAGGAGCGCCAGCACGCGCGTCTTCGATCGGTCGATGATCCTCTCCTTGAAATCCGGAAAATTGCGCCAGCCGGAACTTCCGGCGTCGACGATCGTTGTCACGCCGACGCGCAGAGTGAATCCGTCCGGCATAATGCTGTTATCGCCGGCATACGAGCTGCGTTCCCCTGTACCGGTGAAGACATGCGTGTGAATATCGATCAGACCCGGTGCGACATACAGTCCCGAGGCGTCGACGGTTCTCGTTGCGGTCGCTGGATCGATCTTCTCCGCAACTGCGGCGATCTTGCCGTCCTTGATCGCAACATCACGTACAGCATTTACCTTATTTTTCCCATCGAGGACGTGGCCGCCCTTCAAAAGAAGATCGTAATCGGCGCCAAAGATCACGGCGGCCGAGGCGCACACACAGAGCAGAGTTTTCATAACGATGGCGATGCCGCAATTGTAGCTAACTGGAAAGTTTTGTTACAACTTTGACCCGGCGGCCTCTAGAACTTTGCACCTAGGCAAAATCCTAGGAAATCTTTTCCCCTCAGTTTACGCATATCTATTTGATGAACCTAAACTACAAGCGCCGGGACGCCGTTTGCGAGTGCGGTCGTGGTTTCACGAAGAAGTCGCCGAATCATAAGCGCTGCGATACCTGCCGCCGCGCATTGCTGGAAACACCGCGTAAGACGTCTAAAGAGTCCCCTCGACAGCCGGTTCGGGATAGCGCATGCGCTTTTTCCGGCCGATAGACCAACGTTTCAGTGGGTTAGAAGCGAAGCTCGATCGGCCTCCGAGAGGACCCCGTAGTCCAGGAGCGCCTGCTTCGCTTCGTGCGATCCAGGAGCATCGCGGCGAATCAGCTGCAGCAGAAAATCCGTGCCCTCAGGCAGCCGCGTGAGAGCAATGGCTGTGATGACCGCTCTTCGCAGTGGGCCCTGACGAACGTTATCGACATAGCCTTTGAGTATTTCCAGCGCTTCTCCAGTTCGAGATTCTCCCAACGATAGCGCAGCTTCTTCGGCCATAGGGTCTCCTGACTTGAGAAATCCGGAGACGAAATGCACTCCATCGCGGCGCTCCAGCTCGATGATCGCGCTGAACACTGTGGCGATCACCTCCGGTTCGGCATCTCCCTGAAGCGCGCGCAATCTCAAAAGCAAAGTTCCTTCATCCCGCCCTAACCGCGCGAGTGCCCGTGTTGCTTCTATGCGGACGGCCTTCAACGGATCGAGGAGCAACGGCGTGAGAATGCGCAGGAGATTCATCGAAGATATCGATCGACAACCAACCAGGGCGAGCGCGCAATTGCCTCGTAGAGTTCCCGCCGTGTCAGCCCTGCCTCCATACACCGGCTCCATCTGAACGTGAGTGATCCCGCGGAGGAATGGCTCCGGATCCTCATGCCCGAGCTCAGCCAGCGCCTTGCTTAAAGCGTTCTTAGCCCAGCATTGAGGATCATCCTCCCTGAAAAAGCGTCCGTAAGCGGCTACAAGTTCCGGGATGAGTTGACGGAGACCGAGCGCTTCAATCGCGGAAGCCGCTTTGGAAACGGCATAGTTATTCCGATCGGTGAGCGCCTTCCGCAGACCCTGCTCTGCTTCCGCCGTGACGCCGAGGGATTTCAGCATCTCGATTGCCTCGAGCTGCTTTTCCAGTCGGCCCCGCGCCATCTCTATTTCTTCCAGTCGAAAACTGCCAATACAGGGAAGTGATCGGACGGATACCGATTTTCAACGTTGTAAGTGATCGTCTCGACGGAAAGCGGCTTCAGATTGCCTCGATAAAGAATCCAGTCAATCCGAGCCGAGCCTGGCTTCCCGGTGAAACCATGGAATGTTCCGGTCGTTCCCTTCCTTTCGGCCGCATGTTCGAGCGCATCCGGGAGTATGGCGGTGAGCAGTTTGTACGGATCGGTCGACGCATCGGTGTTGAAGTCGCCTGTCAATATCACGTCTGCCTGAGCAGGAAGCTTCTTCAACCACTCGGCAAGGACCTTCGCGCTCTCCGTGCGAGCCGCGGCGTCCTCCCGTCGATGAGCGAAATGCGTGTTGTAGAAGTAGAATCGTCGATTCGACTTGCGATGCCGGAACTCGCCCCACGTGACCATGCGGGGAAGCGTTACGTTCCACGACATGCTGCCCGGAACTTCCGGTGTTGTGGAAAGCCAGAAGTTGCCGGAACTAAGCAGCTCGAGTGTTTCCTTGCGATAGAAAACACCCATGTGCTCGTCTTCCTTGTTGCCTCGCCGGCTGAGCCCAAACCAGACGAGCTCAGGCAGCTTCTCGACGATGTATTGTCCTTGTTCGTGAAACAACTCCTGAGTTCCCATGATGTCGGGAGCGCTCTGACGTATCGTGTCGATCAGGAGGTCCTTTCGGACCTGCCAAAGGTTTGGCCCGTCGCCCTTGGCCGGGTAGCGGACGTTAAAACTCATCACACGGAGAGTTTCAGCGTCTAAACAGGCGGTCAAGGCGATGAGAACCAGCGCCGCTCGAATTACCATAGCAGCTTCAAGCCGAATTGGATCTGCCGTGGCGAATTCGCTTGCGTGCTGATCACACCGAATTGATTCGAGGCGACGCTGGTGTTGGGTGCGCTGAAACGCACCGTGTTGAACGCGTTCAGAAACTCAGCGCGGAACTGAAGCCTCAGATACTCTCGCATTGCAAACTCTTTGAAAGCGGAGAGGTCCCAGTTGCGGAGGCCCGGCGCACGCAAGTCCCCAGTGCGAGGACTCATGTTTCCGAATGTAAATGCCGCCGGCTGACTGAACACGCTCGTGTCAAAGTAGCGATTGAGACGATCGTGAATATCGCCTGTGAGCTTGCCGCTCGATCCATTATTATTGGCATTCTGTCGAGGGCTGAAGATTCCTGACACGTTGTTGGCCGTGATCGACAGCGGCGTACCACTTTGGAAAGTTGTGATGCCGTTGACCTGCCACCCACCAAGAATCGCGTTGACAGCGCCATTCCAGTTCTCGCCGACCGCGCGACCACGGCCGAAAGGCAACTCATAGAGATAGCCAACGACGAACCGCTGCGCGATATCGTAATCGGCCAAGCTCCGGCTCTGGAGAATGTTGTAGCTGTCCTGATGGCTCATCGCGTTATCGATTGCTTTCGCCTTCGTGTAAGAACCTTCGAACTGCAAGCCGTGCGAGAAACGCTTGCTGAAACTGACCTGCAACGCATGGTAAGTCGACGAGGAACCGCTGGAGTATAGGGGAATGATATCCGTGAACTGCGGATAGGGACGCAACAACTGTGCGCGACTGACCCTGGGGTTCGCGAGAATTCCGTTGTTCACGATGCCGTAAAAGGGATTGTCGACCTGCTCGTTCAAACGTGATCCCAACTCGAGATACTTCGGATCAAGCTGATTAAGATTCAATCCACCTTCGTCATTGCGTGACAGTTGGAGTCCCCGCGTACCAACGTATGCTGCCTCCAGCACGATCTGTCCGGGAAGTTCACGCTGGATATTGAAGTTCCATTGCATTGAGTACGGCGTTACCGTCTCCTGCACGGGAGCCTGAATGTTGGCGCCGGCCTGCGTCAACAGGCCTTGCGACGATCCGGGCGGAGTGGTGAACCCGCGCGGGAACGGATTGGTCAGCAGATCGTTAGGCGTGATGCCATCGACCGATCCCACCCACGGTGTCTGCGTCCGAAAGCCGAATGGGCCTACTGTTCCGTGTGCCTGCTGCGGCGATGGCGCGTAAAAGTTGCCCCATCCTCCGCGGATCGTCGTCTTGTCCGTCAGCAGGTATGCGAATCCGATGCGTGGAGCGAAATTGTTCTTGTCCCAGATGTACTGCGAACGCGGATTTCCATCGACACCGACGAAGACGAGACCGCCTTGCAGATCTGGATAGCCAGGAACCTGTCCCGCTAATGGGGAGGTCGCTGATCGGATCGAAGTAGTTCATGCGATCAAAGCGTTCGGTACGAGGCGAATCGAGGTCATAACGAACGCCCAGATTGAGTGTCAGCTTGTTCGTCGCGCGCCAGTCATCCTGAAAGTAAAGGCCTGTGTAAAAGCTCTGAGCAGCGGCATCTTTGAAGCTCTGAATGAGGCTGCCCGATCCTGTTCCGAGTAGAAGCGAGGCGATGGCGTTGCCGCGATCCACCGCGGCCTGCGTTGGATTCGGACCTTGCGTGAATCCCTGGGTGAAGCCAAAATCGCCGGACGTGGATCGCGATTCCCGATTGTTCACGCGAATCATGCGACCTTCATAGCCTGCTTTGAACGTATGCGAACCCTGAATACGCGTGACGCTGCCCGCTGCCGTGTAGGTCATGAACACGTTGTAGCGATTGTCCGTATTTCCGAGCGACGCATAGTTAGTTGCTGTAAACCTGGGGAACATCGTGAGTCCACCGGCAGTATCAAGGGCCGAGGGTAATCCAAGCGACGACGCGGGGAAATCCAGTCCCTGGTTCTCATAGAAGTAGAGACTGCGAGCAAACGCGATGCGGCCGTTGACGATAGTATTCGCGTTCGGTGTTCCCGTATAGTCGAGCACGCCGTTGTACATGCGGTTGCGCTGATTAATTCGATCCTCCGCGAGAGCGATATCGGCCGGCCACAGCACCGCCGGTTCGTCGTCCTGATTGCGCTTGGAGACTCGGACGAACATTCGATGGCTGGTTGTGAAGTTGTGATCAAAACGGCCGTCGATCTGATCGATATCGAGAAGCCCGGAACCGGCTGCGTAGTAGTTGTTCGCGTTTGTGAATGCGGCTCCTTGCGTGTTCGGTAGCGGCATGTATTTGAGGACGTTCTGAGCGATCGGGCTGATGCGATCCGGACGGGATTCGTATTTCCCGGGAATGGATCGCGGATGAAGCCTGAGCCGCTCGGATTTGCCCTCGTCGTGAAAGGATCGAAGATCAGGACGGGTCGGTTGGCGCCGGCGAATGTCTGCGAAAAGTCGCCACTGCGCTCGAGTTGTGTGGGAACCGTGGCCGTGCGCTCGCTGAAGCTTCGCTGTCGCAGGCCCTCGTAGGATCCGAGAAAGAACGTTTTGTCCTTCACGATCGGTCCGCCGATCGTCCCACCAAACTGGCTGCGCTTGAAGCTGGCGAGCGGAACACCCCGCGAGTTTGAGAAGAAGTTGTTTGCATCGAGCACTGAGTTGCGCAGAAACTCATAAGCGCTGCCATGGAAGCGAGTTGGTTCCCGACTTGAACACAACATTGAGAACACTGCCCGCGCTACGGCCATATTCGGCCGCATAGTTTGAACCGAGAACTTTGAATTCGCCGATCGCGTCGATGCTGGGGAAGGCTGAGATGCCGCTGTATCCCTGCACCGTCGGGTGCGACGCAGTGGCGCCGTCGATCAGCGTATCCATCATGCTGGCGCGCGCGCCGTTGATGGAGTAACTCATCGAGTTGTAATTGTTGCCGATCGAACCTGCGACTCCGGCGTAAGAAAGATGAGCGAGTAAACATTGCGGCTATTCATCGGCAACTCGACGATCGCCTTGTTGCTGACTACTTTGCCGATAGTGGCGTTCGAAGTTTCAAGTGTCGACGCGTCTGCGGTAACTGTCACAGCTTCACTGAGTTCGCCAACTGCAAGCTGGATATCTACTCGCGGCTGCTGTTGGACTTGCAGGACGATACCTTCGCGGACAAAGCGTTTGAAACCTGTCGCGGTTGCTTCCAGCCGGTAAGAACCCGGCGGAAGAGGAGTGACTACGTATTGACCGTCGGCCCCTGATTTGGTTTCGACTCGGCGATTGGTCTGGACTTCTGTTGCAATAACAGTTGCATCCGGCACCGCCGCCCCTGAAGAATCGTGCACGGTCCCGAGGAGACTGCCCGACGTGCTTTGCCCGAATGCGCAGCATGCCGACAGCAGCACAGCGAGGTGCAGCTTGATATTGATCATGAGCACAATTTTAGCGAACTCGCAGTGACGAAACGCTTACGAATTCATGACAGAACCGGCAATTGGAGCTCTTCGATAAGCGGAGGGTCTTGTGCAAAGTCGCTGTACCGAACCCAGAGAGGCCTCACGATGAAGTAAACAATGCCGGGCCAGGTCAGGCGCGCAGGACCGTCGGGCCAGGCTTGGAAATAGATCTCCTGGTATCGTGCAAGGTCCGGAGGTTGGAGTTCTTCGGCTCGTCCTTCGTATTGGAGCGTCTGCTCAGCCTCCCATCCGATGACCAGGGAACATTGTGGCCGGACGATGAGGTTTGAATACTTGCGGGTGCTCTTCGTGGTGTCGAAGATGATCTCGAGATCGGGAGTGACGGCGATCCCGATTAAGGCGGACTGTGGTGTCGACGCGTCCGACATCGAGCTGACAACGCCCAGCTTGCGTTGGCGGATGAAACGGTAAAGGTCCTCACGCGAAACGCTCATCTCGATTCGTCAGTGGCGGCCGACAGAAGCTCGCACGGCCCGTTCAAAAGCCCAGTTGCGAATATGGTCGATCTGTTCTTTCATAGTACGCGAAAGCGGAACGATACTGACCGTCGTCTTAATGAGATCCCCTTCCGTAACCTCACGATTGGCAAGTTTCGCCTTCGTGACTGTAGAGACAACGCACTGCTCAATCTCTGCGCCGGTCCAGCCAATCGTCATACTTCGTAGTTGATCGATATTGAATTTGCTGTAGTCTATACCGCGTCGGTCCAGGTGAATTTTGAAGATTTCGATGCGCTCGTCTTCAAGAGGCAAGTCGACGAAGAACACTTCATCGAAGCGGCCTTTACGAATCATTTCCGCGGGCAGTAGGTCGATGCGATTTGCAGTGGCCGCCACGAAAAGGCCCCGTGCTTTCTCCTGCATCCAGGTGAGAAAAAACGCGAAGATTCTGCCTTGCTCTCCGCCCGTTTCCGTCGCAGTAACAGCCATCTCGATTTCGTCGAACCAAAGTACCGCAGGGGCCATGTCTTCGAGCATCCTGCATGCATCGACGAATGCGACTTCCGGTTTGCCATGGCGTCCGGA
The DNA here is from genome assembly GCA_963844855.1 of Bryobacteraceae bacterium. Classification (GTDB taxonomy): domain Bacteria; phylum Acidobacteriota; class Terriglobia; order Bryobacterales; family Bryobacteraceae; genus DASQDN01. Next base: position 209,485 of record CAWJQP010000005.1, on the reverse strand, counting down.
GAAGATTTCGACCATATCGACACGGTAGAGTGGGAGGCCGAAATAAGCGCCAATCGCCTTCACCGACAGACTCTTGCCGCAACCCGGGATGCCCATCATCAGAACGCCCTTGGGGACAATCTCGGCACTGAGGCTGTCCCCCATTTGAAAGAGCTTTTGGCGTTCCAATAACCACTTTTTAAGCCCTTCGAGTCCGCCGATCTGCTCGATTCTCACCGTGCTATCAATGAATTCGATGACGCCGCTCCGATTCACCAGAAGTCTCTTCTCTTCGAGTAGGGCTGGGACTGATTCCGGCCCAAGCCGGCCGTGCGCGGTCACGGCCCTGCGCACTCCGTAACGCGCTTCTTCAATCGTGAGCCCCTGCAGCGCGCGCGCCAGTTGTTCCAAAACTGGTTCGCTCAGTTCATCGCTCTGTCCGATACGCCGAAGTTCGTCTCGCAGGAAGTCGACGAGTTCTACGATGTCGGGCGGACGCAGTTCAACAAAAGTAATGCTACGCGCAACTTCGTCCGGGATGAATCGCACAGGAGAAGTGATGACCACGTACTTCTGTCTGTCGAGACACGCAGCGTGAATGTCCCGAAGGCGGCGGCGGATCTCCGCCGAGTCGCGGAGAGGTTCATGGAAGTCTTTTAGGTGGAAAATCGCCGGACCTTGGTAGGAAGCGATGTAATCCAATGCCCCGCGCCCTGTGACGGTATCAAGTTCCGTCTCTCCGCTTTCATTGCGCATTCCCTCTGTCAGACTCCACGTCAAGACGGGTAGAAGCTCGGAGGGATTCAGTCGCAAAGCCACTTCCCTAAGCACTCCGGCGACCCGCTGTTCTTCCGACGAGCGAACGTATAGCAGAGGCCTGCCCGACTCGAAGATTTCGCGAAGCATCCTCGCGGCGCGACTTTCAGTAGACTGCGCTTTTGCAGATAGCACTTGCATTTTCGTTTCGTTCTCTTAATTATCGATCTTCATTCTGGCAGGCGGGACTCGATATATAAGGACGAGCGAACCTTAGGAAAAGACCGATGTTTTCGTGGGCAAACGTCGATTGTGGCCGCCCTGCGCAACTCGGCTCCTACCAGATTAACGACGGAGCGAACCTTTTTACTCAAAACGTCCGCCGTCCTGTCGATGAGGCTTATGTGTGGCTCCGTGATGACAGAATTCGAACTCGCCTGTATGGTGCCGTTTTCATCACCGGCTGGCTTTCCGTGGTGGCGGTTGGAATGGGGTCGATGGCTGTCTATTCCACCGACGCCGGTTCTAAAGGCGCCACCCCGTCGGGGTGGCCTCAGAGCAGCGCTTTAAAGCCACACCACAATCTCCCAACGCTCGTCATGATTGCGCATCCCCGGTGCGTTTGCACCCGCGCCAGCCTTCAGGAATTGGAGATCATCCTAAGTCGGACTGACGGTCGCCTCCGCCCCTACATTCTCTTTCTGTATCCGAAAGGAGAACAAAAGAAATGGTTCGAGACAGATTTATGGAAAATGGCAAGCCGGCTGAAGGGCGCCACAGTCCAGCTGGATGAAAACGGACGCGAAGCAGCCAAATTCGGGGCGAAAACCTCGGGTCATGTCCTTCTCTATTCCGGCGCCGGCGAGTTGATGTTCAGCGGCGGAATCACGGCGTTCCGTGGGCATGGCGGCTCGAACGTTGGACGGTCGGCCGTTATCTCACTTGTGAATTCGGATGTGATTGACAAACCGACGACCCCAGTCTTTGGTTGTTCTATATCCGATCCGGAGTCTCGTTCATGATTGCCGCTGCAGATCGCGTTACGACGTTAATCGAACAAAGAATTAATTTGATCCGCAAACAAACGGATCAGATGTTCCGATGGCTGCTAATCGCTGAATGGGTGGCAGCGGTTGTGGTAGCGCTATGGATTTCTCCGCTCGCCTGGGCCGGCCGCACGAGCACAATTCACCAGCACGTTTGGGCAGCGCTATTGCTCGGTGGCGTAATTGTCGTACTTCCCGCCTATTTGGCTCATTTCAAACCAGGGAGCCCTCTAACGAGGCATGCAGTTGCTGTCGCGCAGATGGCCATTGGCGCCCTGTTAATCCACCTGACGGGTGGACGAATAGAAACTCATTTCCACGTATTCGGGTCGCTCGCCTTCTTAGCGTTCTATCTCGATCTATCAGTACTAGTTACAGCTTCTGTTGTCGTTGTAATCGATCATCTGGCTCGTGGCTTGTTGGCGCCTGAAACCATCTACGGTATTCCCGTCGCCAGCATGGCGAGAGTTGCGGAACACGCCTTTTGGGTCGTTTTTGAGAATGTGTTTCTTGCGATTTCTTGCAGGAGAAGCATCCTGCGCGTCGCCGAAGGAGCTCGTCAACAAACGGAATTAGAGCTAACCAAGGAGCGGGTAGAAGCGACGGTGCGCGAGCGCACTGCCGAGTTGGAAGCAAGTCGCGCCGCGCTGGAACAGCACGTAACCGAACTTGCCACAACAAATCAGCACTTGATCGCCGCCAAAGAGAAAGCCGAGGAAGTCGCCCGACTTAAAAGCGAGTTCCTGGCAAACATGAGTCATGAGATTCGGACGCCGATGAACGGTGTGATCGGCATGACCGAACTTGCGCTCACGACATCATTAGATGCCGAGCAACGAGAGTATCTAAATACAGTGAAGCGCTCCGCTGACGCCTTACTTGAGTTGATCAACGATGTTCTCGATTACTCGAAGATCCACGCCGGTAAGTTGATTCTTCGCAAAGACACCTTCCATCTGTCCGGCATTTGCGAGGATGTCGTCAAGACTCTGGCGTTGGAAGCTCATCGCAAGGGGCTCGAACTCGTCTATGACGTACCGACTGATTCGCCGGCTCCGCTGATTGGGGATTCCGTCCGGCTCCGCCAAGTTCTCGTGAACTTGGTCGGTAACGCGATCAAGTTTACCGAGCGCGGAGAAGTCATTCTGAAGGCAACGCAAGCGATGTCTGATGACTTCAACTGTAGTGTGTCAATCGAGGTTCAAGATACCGGTATTGGCATTTCAGCTGGCCACCAGCGTGAGATTTTTGAGGCATTCGTGCAAGTGGACGGATCAAATACCCGCAAATACGGTGGTACTGGATTAGGCCTCTCGATCTGCTCGCAGGTGATCAACCTTATGGGTGGACCGATCTCCGTCCAAAGCGAGCCTGGCGTGGGCTCTAAGTTTTCTTTCACAGTAGAGTTCCCTGTGGCAGCCAACGTCGCGGTGCCGGATGCCGAAGTCCACACCGAGATCGATGTGCTCAGCGGACTTCGGGTACTAATCGTCGATGATAATGAGACCAATCGCAGGGTCTTAGACGGCATGGTGCGTCTCTGGAAAATGCACCCGACCGTGGCCAGTTGTGGCGCAGAGGCGATCGAGATCGTCCAACAATCAGAGCAGCATGGACAGCGTTTTGATCTGGTGCTGCTTGACGAGCAGATGCCGGCGATGGATGGCTTCGACCTCGCCGAAGCGATCGCGCGGGTCTCTAACAGACCGCCGACCCTCATGATGCTCAGTTCGGCGGATATGCACGTCAGCAGCGAGCGATGCAACCGAATGGGAATAGCGCGCTATCTCATTAAGCCGGTCGGCCAACGAGAGCTTCGTCTGTCGATGAGTCGCATTCTGGGAGAGGCGGGATCGTCCCCTCAGCAACCCAACAAGAATGAGCAAGATTCAGCCGCCCGGAATTCGAGCCGTAGTTACCGTGTTCTCGTGGTGGAAGACAATCTGGTGAATCAGAAGGTTATTTCCCGCATGCTCGAAAAGAACGGTCATTCCGTAGTGATCGCAGGGAACGGACGGGAGGCCGTCGACAGTTTTCTCCATCTACCTTTCGATCTGGTGTTGATGGATTTGCAGATGCCTGTAATGGGCGGTTTAGACGCGACTCGTGAGATTCGCGAGATCGATCGCTCACGGGGACGCTATACTCCGGTATTCGCAGTCACTGCGAAAGCCGAACCGTCGGACAAGCAAGGTTGTTTCGACGCAGGCATGGATGAATACCTGACAAAGCCCGTTGCTGCAAAGCACATCCTGCGGGCCATCGATCGCCACCTTGACAGAAACGCCACCAAGTTAGGCTATGCTCCAGATATGGTAGCAACGGAACTGACAACCGAGGCCTCAACCGCCTAGATGGACGATCAAAAGTACGGTGAACTCCTCGCTGAAACCAGACCGGGGATCATAGAGACACCGGACGAGCACGAAAGGATTCTCCGCCTCGCTGAGTCGCTCATGGAGAAAGGAGACTTGATGTCTCCTGAGGAGGAGAGGCTTTTGGCGCTGATCACGTTGCTTGTTGAGGCTTACGATTTGTCACTCTCGGGCAGTGAAGAGGAAGATGAAGGTGAGGAAGAAATTCCAGCTCCCCACCTCACTCTGGAGCGGCTGATGTACAGCCACGGGGTCAAACTGGAAGATGTAGCCCACTTGCTTGGTAACCCGTATCTTGCCCGCGAGATCCTCGATGGCAAGCGCGATATCAGCCGTCGCCAAGCAAAAGAACTCGGAAAGTTCTTCCGCGTGCCGCCGAAGTTATTTTCACCGAACGTCTGAAGCCGCTACATGCTGTAAAAGAATTCTTCGTAAACGATCTTACCGTTGGCGACTTTATAGACCGCGACTTCTTCCATCGTGAAGCGCTTCGCCTGGGGCTTGAATGTGATGTCCAGCTTGAATGTGACCGCAAAGTGGTCGCCTGCGATAAGTGGACCCTCGACATTCACCGAGTGAACGTCATGGTTGGCTACCCACCACTCGCCTTTTGCCTTAACTGCCGCGATACCTTTCGACTCGCGAGATCCTCCCGGAGGCGCGCTGGCTTCCATGCTCACGATATCTGAAGAATAAAGACTATCTGTTGCTTCGTCAAACTTGCCCTCAGAACAAAGTTTGACGAGTTGGCTTGCAACTTCCTGTATTGTCACGAATTCGTTCTCCTGTAGTGATTTTCTCACTTCAAAGCTAGTCACCAGTATCTAAACTCGCTTTACTAATAAAGTTGGATTACGCCCAGCACTCCACAACCATTTCAGTGGGTCGCCAGCACCAGCAATATCATTCGAAAGGTCTACAAATATAAAGACACTTTAGAAACAGGAGACTAGTGCTTGTGAAAGTTCGCGTAATACCATTGCTGCGGTCGTTGCTCGAAAAGTGTTGCCGCGCCCAAACGGGCCAGGTAGTGCGACCTTTAGGTTGCGGAGGGCTTTAGCCCGACTACCCGATCGATTCCCACAAGCGTCTTCAAGGGAGCCGTTAGTTGTAACGCTGATTTTTGCAAGTTGGAACTAAGTCACTTTAGCGTTGCGCGCCACGAGAAGCTCACGAAGTATGGATCTGTGACAGCGGCTTTCGTTCTCGCAGTAGCACCCCACCGACAGATTGGTCTTATGGGAAAGCGCAGCCAATAAATCCAATTCCCGGTTGCGATCAGGAGCGTTCATCTCGCGCAGGAACTTTCTTTTAAAGGCGGCCCATGCTTTCTCGTCCGACGCTTTCAACGCTTCCTGAACGAGTTTGACGCTTGGTGATAAATTCGGGAACCAGAGATCATAGTAATCCAGCCGAGCGAAGTCAGATTTCGGAACGCCGCGAGGAGGCCGTCGTACCGTTCCCAGGCGCAAGCCTTCGCCACGTCTGCGCGGAGTCCCGAGTTGCACGATGAAGATCGACATTGCGGCCGCTCAATCAGAGTCTATAGATGAATATGGGGAAACGGGAATACTTCAGAAAGTTGGTGCGGATGAGAGGACTTGAATCTCTTCCACCTGTTCTAGCCGCGTCAATCTTCATCTGGCCCCGTCATTGTTCAACCACATAGCGGGGCCGATTTCTCTTCTGATCACTCCTCCTTGTTCAAAGTCTAGGGAAGTCTAGCTAGGAAATTTGGGATTCAAGATGCTCCGCGCGGCGGGACATTTCCGCCGACTTTTTCTTGGGCCTGGGATCTTACCGGCTCGTTACTGCCTGCCATTACTTCTCGGCGAGCTTTTGGCGTTTCAGCGCTACGTCTGCTTCGAGGCTCTGCTCTGCTTTCTCTATTGCCTCCCGCGCCGCTTTGAGCTTCTCGGGCGAAACGGGCGAGCCGCCCACTGCGGAGCTCCCGGCAATTCGCGCATCGATGTCGTCTATCACTGCCTGAACCGTAGCTCTTAAACGGTCAATGTCATTCATGCGTCCATACTAACAACCTGATCAAAATAGCACTTTTTTACAGTTCAGCGTGCATCGAAGCTGGCGGCTTAACGGAATCAGCGTCGCGCGTATGTCTGCCAAGTGAAATGTACCTTCTGAGAAGGATTGTTGTTCAACTCGACATTGATGGTGTTGGGATGGTACAGCAGCTTCATTTCGCGTCCGTCCATAAAGATGGAATCCGGAAACCCGGCTGAATCCAGGCAAAGAAAGAATCTGAACCCATACAAGGAGAATGCACCCGAGCCGACATAGCTGAGATCGCACGGTGAATCCTTGATCCAACTGACGTATTGAATTCTCTCTTCCATCTTGATGGGTTCGTACGCGAACGCCGCTAAATAGAGTCCAGCGCGGCCTCGAAATGAACCCAGACCGAATGCAATTTTCACCAGCTCGGGATCGACCTCATTAGGGGCGGCATTTGGCCCAATCCGATAACCCTGATTACCCGCGATCTCCATGTTGATAAGCGTCTTTAGGAGCCACCGCTCTAATCCAGTACCGGATATGGTTTGTTCGATCACATCGAAACGCCCTGCCCAGACGCCATACTGCAGCATGCTACTGCGATCCGTATAGATCGTTTCCGCCTTGCGGAACGTTGCAAATGCAAGCGTGCCAGCATCGTCTACTGGGGACAATTCGCTGTTATGTTTTCGGCAAAGGATATTCGCGGTGTATGAAGACTTTCCTATGTATCTATGGCCTTCCTTACACCAAGGCAGCCCTTTAACACCTATGCTTTTGCCTGAGAATGCGCTCTCTGTAACGATGTGTTCTCCTGAAATTCCTCCCGTCCAGTCGCCCAACACGTTGGCCCAGCAGGCATCCATAACAGACGATTGTAAGTACCTCTGGAAGCAGAGTCTCCCTTTTGGATCACATTTGCGTCAAGCACGCTCGTCAGGAGCATCTCAACTTGGTGTTCTGTCAGCGAACGGCTACTACCGGTCACCGAACAACATCGGCCTTCGGGTCAAGGAGTTGCTCGTCAAGGCGGGTTTGAAAGGGTTCAGCCTTCACAGTCTGCGGCACAGTCACGCTTCGGTTTGCTGGGCCGGGGTGTTCCGCTACCGGTTGTTAGTGAACGATTGGGACACGCCGATCAGAACGTCACGCTAAGCGTTTATAGCCACGCATTACCCGCTGACATAAGGGCAGCCTCAAATGCGATTTCGGAAGGCAGATCTAAGAAGACTTCTCAAGTCTAGAAAATTGGCTGTAAATGACTGGAAAAGTTGGTGCGGATGAAAGGACTTGAACCTTCACTCCCTTGCGAGAACATGGACCTGAACCATGCGCGTCTGCCAGTTCCGCCACATCCGCACTCTTGTGTGACTTTTCCATTTTCGCGAACCGAACGCGATTAGTCAATAAACGCTCTATAATTTACCTAACCGCACTCGCAGGATAAGGCGCATCACTGCCATTTCGATCACCTCACGCGCGGCGCGAAAGTCGTCTTCCGAGCCGCCATAAGGATCCTCAATATCCCAGTTTTCCACCGGTACGTCGATGCTGCTGGGCAGTGTCGCCCCAGACATATTGACGATCAGGTCATATTGCGACAGGTCGAGGTCGCGAAATCCGCGTGGGAGATGGTCTCCCAGCTCAACGTTCTTCTCCTTCAGAACACTGCGCGTGTAAGCGTGGCTGGCCATTTGAGGCGTCAGACCCGCGCTGCTGACCTCCAGCACGTCCGAACCGTACTTTCGCGCCAGCGCTTCAGCCATCGGAGAGCGGCAGATATTTCCGATGCAAAGAAACAAGACTCTTTTTTTCATTCGACCTTATCTAGGAACAGCCGATGGACTCGATCGTCGCTGCTTAGTTCAGGATGGAATGTCGCGACTAAATGGCTGCCTTGTTCCACCAGTACCGGATCGCCGTTATAACTGGCGATGACGCGGGCATCGGGACTCACCGCGCGGATGATCGGCGCACGGATGAACACCGCTTCCAGATCGCCCCCTTGCATATCCGGCTGCAATCGGACGATCCGGCTGTCCAGTTGACGCCCATACGCATTACGCTCCACCTCGATGTCCATCAGTCCCAGGGATTCCTGCGCCGGGTTCGTGACACGCTTCGCCAAAAGAATTGCGCCCGCGCAGGTTCCGAAGACTGGCTTCGTTTCGGCAAACTGGCGTAGCGGCTCTTTCAACCCTGTGACTTCGAGGAGCTTCAACATCGTCGTGCTCTCGCCGCCAGGAATCACCAATCCCTGTACATCGCGCAGTTGTTCCGCCGATCGAACCTCAACCGGTTCGGCGCCCGCTCGGGCGAGCGCTTTCCCATGCGCTTCAAAATCGCCCTGTAGAGCGAGCACACCGATGCGTTTAGCCACGGTTGCTACCAGCCCCGCGTCTGCATCAACTCCGACTCATGCATCTTCGAAATGTCGAGTCCAGGCATAGCCATGCCGAGATCCTCGCTTGCCTCGAGCAGCTTGGCGGGGTCTTGGTAATACGTTGCCGCTTTCACGATCGCGCGCGCTCGGGCCTCAGGATCCGAAGACTTGAAAATGCCGGAACCAACGAATACGGCTTCTGCTCCGAGTTGCATCACGAGCGCCGCGTCGGCTGGAGTTGCAATGCCGCCGGCGGAGAAGTTCGGTACCGGCAATTTGCCATGCTCGGCGACGTATTGGATCAGTTCGTAGGGCGCCTGGTGCTTCTTGGCTTCGACCATCAACTCCTCTTTGCCAAGTACGGTGAGTTGCTTCATCTCTTTCACGATCGTCCGAATGTGACGCACCGCCTCGACGATGTTGCCCGATCCCGCTTCGCCTTTCGTACGAATCATCGCAGCGCCTTCCGCGATGCGTCGTAACGCTTCGCCAAGATTTCGCGCGCCGCAGACGAACGGCACGCGGTAGTCACGCTTGTCGATGTGATGCTCTTCATCCGCTGGAGTCAACACTTCGCTCTCATCGATATAGTCCACCTCGAGCGACTCGAGAATCCGCGCTTCCGTGAAATGTCCGATGCGAGCCTTAGCCATGACCGGTATCGACACGGTCTGCATAATCTCGCGGATCTTACTGATCGGCGCCATGCGAGCAACGCCACCTTCTTTACGAATATCGGACGGGACACGTTCAAGCGCCATCACCGCGGCCGCGCCGGCTTTCTCGGCGATCAACGCCTGCTCAGCATTGGTGACGTCCATAATGACGCCGCCCTTCAACATTTCCGCCAAACCGACCTTTAACCGAAATTGCTCGTCAAGATACATATATTTGCCTCCTAAGCCACGTCACCTTCTAAACCAAAGCCGAAGCTAAACCAAAGCCGAAGCTAAACCAAAGCCGAAGCTAAACCAAAGCCGAAGCCGCATCGAATCGCGACACGCTCCGGACACGTTCCAACTCTTCTTTAAATAGCTGCCCCAATCGTGCGACACCGGTCTCGATCTGAGCAGGCGCCAGTCCGCCAAAGCTCAGACGAAACGTCCCAGGGTCATGTGGTCCCACAGCAAAATGTTTGCCCGGTACATAGGAAACTCCCTCGCGTTGGGCGCGCGGCAATAGCTCGGAAGCGTCCAGCGGTTCTGGTAAACGAATCCAGATGCTCATCCCTCCCTCGGGCCGGGTGAACGAAGCGCCTGCGGGCAAGTGCCTCGCACAGGCATTCAGGGACGCTTCCAATCGTTCACGACCCAGGGTGCGGACCCTTTGACAATGTTCTTCCAAACGTCCGGACTCAGCGAAACGCAATAGCACAGCCTGTGACAATTGATCCGTGTGAAGGTCGCACCACTGTCGAGCTTCCGTGAGTTCGGCGACAAGAGGCGCGGGAGCTATGATCCACCCGACGCGCAGACCAGGGAAAGCGATCTTGGAGAAGCTGCGAATCAATACAGAGCCGCCAAGTTGCTTCAGCGTAGGCAGGTCATTTCCGGTGTAACGAAGCGCTCCGTAAATGTCATTCTCGATCGTCGTGACTTGAAACTCCGCGGCCAGTTTGACGATCGCCTCCCGAGATGCCTGGGGCAATGTTGTCCCGGTAGGATTTTGAAAGTTTGGTGTAAGAGCGACGAGTTTCGGACGCTCTTGCGCAAATACGCGCGCAAGCCTTTCGATGTCGATTCCGTCGTCAAGAACGGGAACCGGAACAAGGCGGAGATCGGAGCGGCGGAAGACGTTGCGCTGTCCGTGATAGACAGGATCCTCAATTGCAACAGTCGCGCCGGATGGGGCAAGCACGCGCTGCAACAGATCCAGGGCCTGTTGGCAGCCGCTCGTAATGAGTATGTCGTCGTCCGGTCCGGCGACTCCCTCCGCCCGCGCTGAATCGAGCAGATACTGCCGGAGCGGCGCAAATCCTGAGGGCGATCCCAACTGCAAAATGGCCGATGCCATCGGGCCACTGATCACCTCGCGACATGTCGATTGAAACGCGCCGACCGGAAAATCTCCCTCGGCTGGGCGCGATGACGCAAAACTGATGAACGACGAATCAGAAACGGATGCATTGAGCGCGTAGTTCACAAAACTTCCGCGACCGACATGGCCCTTAATCAGCCCTTCCGATTCGAGCAAATCATAAGCAGCGGACACCGTTGTCCGATTCAGTCCAAGTTGACCAGCCAATTCGCGTGTCGGTGGTAGCCGCTCTCCATCGACAATTGAGCCTCCACGGATGTACGAGCCAATTACGTCAGCGAGTTGCCGGTAAATTGGAATGGCTGACTTGTCGTCGAATTGGATGCCCTTCAACATGCCATTGAGACCGTCAGAATAACAAATTGGATGGCCTCTGGCAACTGATAAACTGATAACGACCATGTATTACCGCCTGGCACTTTGTATCGCCATCGGATGTCTTTTGGCCGCCGCTCAAAGTTTTGCCGCGCAGAACAAGAAGAAGCCTAAGAAAGAGCCGCCCGAAATCACGCAGGTTCTCGAGCTTCCGAAGGATCCGCCGCAAGCGGTCGTAGCCCAATCCGAGCGACTCGTTTTTCATGTTTCGGCACTTTCTGCCAAGGGATTGCTATCGCAGCAGATTCGTGATGCCATCAAGACTCTCTGGTCCTTATCGAAAGGGGCACAGATTGTAAAAATCCGCGCTTTCGTCGCGGGTTCTGGCGATATGCGCCGCGTACCTGCCGTTGTCAGTGAAATGTTTACCGACAAGCGGCTCGCTTTGCCTGCGGTATCGGTGATTCAGGTGGGAACGCTGCCGCTCGATGGCGCACAGGTAGTACTCGAATCGATTGCCGTTGATAAGAAGGTTGCGAACCCTAACGGGATAGCGTTTGTATCTGGCCAGGTCGCCAAGGTAGACGACGCAGTGGGTCCTCTCAAGAAGGCGCTTGGTGATTTGGAGCCGCGTGCGATCACGTGTTTTCTCGCGGCTCTCGATAAAATCGGCGATGTCCGTTCTCAGGTTGCCTCCGCTTATCCGAAAGCTGTCGTGAATTACGTCCAACTCCGTCGCGATACGCTAGGCGATTTCATCGAGTGCGAAGCGATTGCGGCGCCTTCGAAAATGGCTGCCAAGTCGGTCGAGTTCCGTAATTCGATGGAAGGCCGTTATTCGGAAGTGGCGATCGTACCGCCAGGAAAGATTGTGATTAGCGGATCCCAATTGGCTTTTGGTTCGCGTGAGGAGGACTTGCGGCTCGCGTTCGGCCGGCTGGAGAAGGCGCTGGGTTCCGTGGGCGGCAAATTGTCCGATGCTATTATTACGCGCATGTACCCGCTGACATCCGGGACAGCGGACGCGGCGCGGAAGATCAGATTCGAGTTTTACGATGCGAAGAATCCGCCCGCCAGTACGCTTCTTGTTTTTGAGGGATTACCTTCGCTAGACGCGTCGTTCGGAATCGAGGTTGTATCGTTTGCGCGTTAGATTGGTTACCAAGCGCACTGGAGGCGCTGGGAGAATTGCCCTGAAGCAACTCTCCCAACGGAGCTAAACTCTCTGTGGACTCGGCAAGCGTATCATGGTCTTCTCTCAAATACAACGCTTTCATCCCTCCTGCCGAATGCTCCGAATAGTCCTCTTGACTACATTATTTGTCCTGGCGCCCTCCAAGGTTGTGGCGTTCGCTGTCGCGAAAGGTGACCGTATCCCCGAGTTCCGACTGTCCGATCAGAACGGAACAATGCAAACTTTCGAATCAGTGCGTGGCCCGAAGGGCGCCATGCTCGTTTTCTATCGATCCGCCGATTGGTGACCGAATTGTAAGGCCCAGCTGGTCGAGCTGGAACAGAACAGAGAAGAACTCAAGAAACGTGGACTTGGCCTCGCCGCGGTAAGTTACGACTCGGTTGAGGTATTGAAATTCTTCGCCGATCGCAAATCGATAAAGTTTTCTCTGCTTTCCGACGGGGAGTCGAAAGTGATTCGCGCGTTTGGCATCCTCAACGAGAAAGTGCCGCAGAACACCGAATTCTTCGGCATTCCACATCCCGTCACCTACATCGTCGATGAGAAGGGTGTCATTCAGTCCATAAGCTCCGATGAGGATTATCGGCGTCGGTATACGGCCGGCAACTTGATTGGGCGGAAGGCGGATGCTACTGAAGTTCCCGCAAAACGCGTGAAGATCACGCGCTCGATGAGCGATTCAGTCACTCATAGCGGACAACGATTCAAGATACGCCTCGAGATTGATCTGCCGGCTAAAAGCCACGTCTACGCCCCGGGTGTGCAGGGCTACATCCCAATCGATTGGCAGCTATCACCGAACGCCTCCTACGAGGCATTGCCGATGCAATATCCTCAATCGCGCAACCTTTATCTAGAGGCTATCAAGGAAACTGTACCTGTCTACGAGGGCAAACTCTTACTGGAGCGAGAGGTTATTGCAGCGCAAAAACTCGCCGATCCGGAATTACGAATAGAAGGGCGGCTTCGATATCAGGTTTGCGACGACAAGCAGTGCTTCGTACCTGAAACCGTACCCGTCGTCTGGATCATTAAGTACGAACCGCCCGACACGACGCGGGCGCCGGCGGAGTTGCGTCGGAAACGCCCCTGATATAATCGCCGCCACATGGAACGCATCATTGCGATTATGTTTCCGGCGCTTCTCATGGCGGCCGAGCCGGCGGGCTTTAACCATTGGAACTCCACCGAGCTAAAGGGCTTTGAGCAGAAACTGCGCCCTAAGATGAACGAGGGCAGGTTTGCCTCCCAACCCCTTGCCGACTGGGGAAATCACACCGCCCAGGTATCGCATCGTGAGGGCGATGGAGCCGCCGAGATTCACGGAACGGTGGCGGACGTTTTCGTTGTCCAAAGCGGCGAGGCTACGTTGGTCGTAGGAGGAAATGTCGTTGGAGGCAAAACGACGGCTCCGAACGAGATTCGCGGCCCGAAAATTGAGGGCGGGTCAATGCGCAAGCTCGTGGCGGGCGATGTGGTCCATATTCCCGTCAAAGCCCCGCACCAACTGCTCGTCGAGAAGGGAAAGCAGTTTACTTACTTCGTTATCAAGGTTAAAGAGTAGGTAACGCCCGGTTGTGTGATTAGTTTTCTGAGACGTGACGGGCCGCTTCGGCAGCGCCCTCGGCGGCCATTCGAGCTTCCTGCCTGATCTGCGCCGATAGAAGCAGTCCCTCGCCCGACATCGCGGCAAAAAGCGCGTCGGCGCGTCGGAAATATTTCGCAGCTTCCCGCCAGTATTGCTGAGCCCGCGGTCCGGCCGATTCCCGCGCCAACAGAGTGTTCGCTGTTCCGAGCCGGCTCTGATAGTCTGCCATCGAGATGCGCGCCGCGGTGCCCTTTGGATCAAGCTCGATGATCGTCGTCTGGAGTTCGACCGCCTTACGAATATCGCGTAGCGCGTCATCGCTTTTGCCGGCGCTTAGGAATGCGCTGCCGCGCTCAGCATAATTGCCGGCAAGCAAGGAGCGCGACCGCGCGTTCTGCGGATCGCGGTAGAGACTGACCTCACGAATCGCGATCGCTTCATTCAGCATTTCGATTGCTCCTCTGGTGTCACCAAGACGTCTTAATGCGACACCGAGAAAGTGATAGCTGGCTGCTGTCTCAGATGTCAACGACTCGTCGTTCGGCGATCCCTTGCTAAGCGGCTGCTGAATCGCGAGCGCCTGGCGTAGATACCCGATTGCTTCCGACGATTGACCCGCCTGCGCATACCCGGCCCCAAGACGGTAATGAATGCGCGCCAGATCGCGTTGAGCCTTGACGGGATCCTTGGCATAGGGGAGATTATTGGTTCGCAGCGTTAGCGCGCGGCGGAAGTGTTTGCGCGCTTCATCCCAGCGGTCGTAAAACGTAAGACCGTATGCAAGACTCGTATGGCTTCTCGCCAGAATATCGATATATTCCTGTTTCTTCGGGTCCGCTGCGAAGAGCCGTTCGGAAATAGACAGCGCCTTGCGGTCATACGCGAGCCGCTCATCGGCGCTGTTCGCGCGTCCGATCAGAAACGCAGCCAAAAGATAATTGTTCCCGAGTTCCAACTGCACACCGGGATCGTTGCTTTTTCTGGCCATCATCTCGCGAATGACTTGCGCCTTTCTTGCGGTCTCAAGCGCTTCGTGAGAACGGCCGAGCCCGGCTCCAACTGCGCCTGCCTGCAGTTCCGCAAATTTCTCGTAAGCTGTCGCAAGAGCGCGATGCAGCGCCGGATCCTCTCCCGCGTCGCGTGTCAATCCATTCAGGTAGTCAAGAGACTTGCGCAGTAGCTTCTCACGTGCCGGCGTTGCGCCTGGCAAATGTGCGATCGCGTCGTGAACCTCTACAAGGAACGTGCTGGCAAGTTGATGGTCTTCGGCCATGCGCCTGGAAAGCCGGCTCGCTTCCCAGGAAGCGTACAAGGAAAGCACACACAGCAAGACGAAGGTAGCTGCTCCTGCCGCCATTCCGAAGGGATGCCGCGCTGCGAACTTCGACACGCGGTAGGCGACATTGTCTTTGCGCGCCTGGATCGGACGCCCTTCAAGGTAACGGTCGAGATCATCGCAAAGTTGCTCTACCGATGCATACCGTCTGTGCGGTTCCTTCCGCAAGGCGACAGATACGACTGTATCGAGATCGCCGCGCAAACGGCGCTTTAACGACTCGACTGTGGTTCTTCGGCAGTTTGATATCTGCCCGGGATCCACCGTGATGGTGGCTCCATCATGGGGCTCCAACTTCTCCTTGATCGCAACCACGGTACTGGCGCGAGTCGGTTCGCGCTCGCAAATAACGCGGGCAACCTCCTCGGAGTCGCGCAGTGGCAGCCGATAGGGACGATGGCCCGTGAGCAATTCATAGAGGATTACCCCAAGCGAGTAAATGTCGCTGGAGACGCCAATCGGACCACCGCGAATCTGCTCGGGGCTGGCATAGGCGGGCGTCGCCATCGCCGCTCCCGTGACGGTCGGGTCGTCTTCATTCCCCTTGACGATCTTGGCGATTCCGAAATCAAGCAGCTTCGGTACCCCATCGCTGGTAACAAGAATATTGCCAGGCTTCAGATCGCGATGGATGACATAATTACGATGCGCGTAGGCCACTGCATCGCAGACTTTGCGAAAGAGACGTAGCCGCTCGGTGACGGTTAGACGTTGGCGGTCGCAGAACTCAGTGAGCGGAAGACCATTGACGTACTCCATTACGAAGTACGGCAGTCCGGAGGAAGTGCTGCCACCATCGAGGATCCGGGCGATGTTCGGATGGTCGAGCGATGCCAGGATTTGCCGTTCCGTTCGGAACCGGCGTAAGACCATGTCGGTATCCATACCGCGGCTCACGATCTTGATCGCGACCACCATCTGGAATTCGTCATCGTCTCGGACCGCTCGGTACACAGTGCCCATACCGCCGCGACCCACTTCTTCCTCAAGGCGATATACGCCGATGCGATGTCCCGCTAGAGCGCCAGAATCGAAGGCCGAGAGAAATTTCCCTTGAACAGGACCGGCCTCCTCGAGAAAGTCGGTCGCGTCGCTATGCGCGGCGAGTAAAGATGCGACCTCGTCGCGCACACTTGGATCGGGGCATACGCTTTCGAGATATCGCAAGCGATCTGTTGATGGCTGGTCGAGGCATTCCTCGAGCAGACCCTTTACTGTGGCCCAATCCGTTGACATGTGTCGCGCACTACAATCGTAACCCGCCGAATCGTTTCGTCCGCTATTAAGTTCAGGCGATCACCCCATAGGCGGGTATCGTAGAGGGCGCCTGCGGGGGATCAGTTGAGGGGATCTCTTATCACCTAGGAGAATCCTTGCAACCTGT
Organism: Bryobacteraceae bacterium; assembly: GCA_963844855.1. Taxonomy (GTDB): domain Bacteria; phylum Acidobacteriota; class Terriglobia; order Bryobacterales; family Bryobacteraceae; genus DASQDN01. The sequence goes on along the minus strand of CAWJQP010000005.1, from coordinate 193,078 downwards.
AGTAAGGAAAAGCTATAATCCTGCAGTATTCATAAGCATTCTTCAATTGTTTTGCCTGCAGGAAGACCTTGCCAACATCCCATTCGTTCTTTACGACCGTAGCCCGAGCATTCTGCCGTGCGCTCGTCGTGCTTTTCGCCGCCACGGTTCTCACACCTTTATACGCGCAAAATATCAGGTCGCTGACCTTGCTGAGCGTGGCTCCATCGTCCGGGAATCCCGGACGAACCATGTCAATCTCCACCACGGGATTCCAATCTGGGGTCGCATCGCCAGGTCTGACCGTAACTCTGACTCCCGTTCCGTCAGGGGCGCCCGTGCTGGTATCGGCCGTTGCTCCTGGGATGGGTGGTATTCGACCGGTTAATTTCAATTTGCCGGGTGTCATCGCGGCCGGCAATTATCGAATCAGCGTTTCAGGTCCGGGCTACGCCAGCGTCAACACGCTTCCGATAGTTGTGAATCCGCCGCCATCGTTTTCACTGAACCCTGCTTCCGGAGCGACCGGATCGACAGTCCAAGTCACGATCACACCGTCCTCGAATACATCCTTCCCGAATGGCACGACAGCTCGATTTGGCCCGGGCATTTCAGTCGGTGGAAGTCCGGAGGGTCAGTTTGGCCCGGTTGTGACGCAGCTTAACGGCACAGCGGTCGCGACACTCATAATCAGCGCCGGCGCCGCGATCGGCATACGCACCGTTGATGTGACCGGGATCGACGTGATGAGTCGGGCAAACGCGTTCACAGTCAGCAGCGGTGGACAAATCCTGACACTCCTTAGTGTCAATCCTCCTTCGGGCAATCCCGGCAGAACCATTTCGATCTCTGCCAGCGGTTTCTCCGGTGTTGCTCCGCCAATGACCGTGACGTTGACTCCAACTGCAGGCGGCGCTCCGATCAATGTCCCTGCGATTTCGGTCGTGGGATCGGCTGGAATTCGGACGATCAATTTCAATATTCCCGACGTTATCGCCGCCGGTGTATACAATGTCACTGCTTTCGGTACGGGCTATATCAGTGGCAATTCACTCCCGCTGACCGTGAATGTTCCTCCGAGTTTCACGTTAAGCCCGAACTCAGGTGGTACCGGCGCCACAATGCAAGTTGTAATCACCGGGACGAATACCTCTTTTCCGAATGGCAGTACCGCCCGGTTCGGACCGGGAATCTCGGTGGGCGGACAGCCGGAAGGCCAGTTTGGGCCGATCGTGACGCAGCCGAACGGGACCGCAATCGCGACGATCGTTATTAGTGGCGGCGCGGCGACGGGCGGACGCACCGTGGATTTGGTGGGGCTGGATAATCTCACTCAAGCCAACGCATTCACCGTGTTTTCAGGCGTGCTGACATTAACTCTGATTAGTGTCAATCCTCCGGCCGCCAACCCGGGCGCGCCAATTTCGATTTCAGCAAGTGGATTTGTTGGAACTGCGCCGCCGATGACAGTCACACTCACTCCCACCGGTGGCGGCAGTCCAATTAATGTTCCAGCTACCTCAGTAATAGGATCTGCGGGAACCCGAACGATCAACTTCAATATCCCTCCCGGAACGCCGTCTGATGTCTACAACGTGACCGTTTCGGCAACGGGGTACGTCAGCGGAAATTCGCTGCCACTGACGGTGAATGTCGGTCCGAGTTTTACTCTGAGCCCAACCTCGGGCGCGCAAGGCTCAGTCGTTCAAGTTGTCATCACCGGGATCAATACAACATTTCCTGGTGGATCCACCGCTCGTTTCGGAGCCGGGATCTCGGTTGGCGGGGCTGCTCAGAACGGCTTCGGTCCGCTGGAAATCCTATCGCCGACAACAGCCCGCGCCACACTGACAATCGCTCCAGGCGCTACCGTGGGCGCTCGTACCGTCGACGTGAACGGCGTCGAGCCCGTTTCCCAGGCAAACGCGTTCACCGTCACCGGAGCGCCCTTGATTCTGAGCGCGTCGCCGAATAGCGGTCTGCAGAACCAGACACTCGACGTTCTCATTACGGGATCGAACACGAACTTCAATGCAGGTTCAACAGTAAGCTTCGGGCCTGGTATTGCAGTCAACGGCGTCATATTCAACGGACCGACGAGTCTCACCGCGAACATATCCATTCAGTCATCCGCTACACCAGGCGCGAGAGACGTCACGGTCACCACCAGCGGCGTCCCCTTGGTCGGGTCATCGCTCTTTTCCGTGAGTTCGACGCCGGCGCAGATAACGAGTGTCAGTCCAAACTCGGGTCAGCAAAGCCAGAGTCTCAGCGTGACGATCACGGGCCTGAATACAAGCTTCACTTCCGGATCGATTGTCAGCCTTGGACCGGGAGTTACTGTCAACTCGGTTGGCTTCAATAGCGCATCGAGCCTTACGGCGAATATTTCGATTGACGCAGGCGCAACGCCAGGTCTGCGGGACGTAACTGTCACAACGAACGGCGCTCCCGTTACGGGGATCGGCCTCTTTAGCGTGATTGCGACTCCCCGGATAATCTCGGCGGCGCCCGGCACTGCAACGCAGGGTCAATCGCTCGCCGTTGTCATCACAGGGCAAAACACGAGCTTCTCTCCTACGTCAATCGTGAGCTTTGGTACCGGCATCATCGTCGATTCCGTGCAGGTCAGCAACGTTACTAGCTTGACTGCGAACATCCGAATCGACGCAGCCGCAACACTGGGTGCCCGCAACATAACCGTCACTACCGCAGGAGTGCCCGTCATCGGGACAAATCTCTTCACGGTGCTGCAGGCGCCTCCACAGCAAATCACGAGCGTTACACCAGGTACAGGCCAACAAGGCCAGACTCTCAACGTTGTTATTACGGGTCAAGGGACGAATTTCACTGGCGCTTCGACGGTCACTTTCGGCGCCGGAGTGGCGGTGAACTCAGTCTCCTTTAATAGCGCGACTAGCCTCGGCGCCAGCATTACGATTGACGCTGGCGCAACTGCGGGGCCACGCGACGTGACGGTCACTACTGCGGGCTCTCCGGTCACCGGAGTAGGACTTTTTACGGTCACCGCTATTCCGGCGCAGATCACGAGCGTGACGCCCCCCTCTGGCCAACAAGGCCAAACGCTGAACGTCACAATCGCGGGATCGAATACCAACTTCACCACCGGCTCGACCGTCAGCTTTGGCAGTGGAATCACGGTCAATGGGGTGACATTCAACAGCCCGGTCACTCTGACAGCAAACATCACGATCGCTTCGGGCGCGACCGTCGGAGCGCGCGATGTGACAGTCACCACCGGCGGGACGCCTGTTACAGGTGTAAGTCTGTTCAGCGTGACTGCTGCTGCGCCACAGATCACCAGCGTCAGTCCGCCAACAGCCCAACAGAACCAAACTCTGAGCGTGACAATCACGGGCTTGAACACGACCTTCAATGCAGGATCAACCGTGAGTTTCGGCGCAGGCGTGACGGTCAACAGCGTCAACTTCGTCAGTCCGACAAGCTTGACCGCAGCGATTTCCGTTGCAGCCGGCGCGATGCCTGGGCCTAGGGATGTCATCGTCACTACGAGCGGCGTACCGCTCATAGGATCTGGCCTGTTCAGTGTCACGTCGTCTCCGGCGGTGATCACTTCGATCACTCCGGCTAGCTCTCAGCAGGGACAAACTTTGACGACAACGATCACCGGATCGAATACGAACTTCACGCCGGCTTCGACTGTAAGTCTCGGCCCCGGTGTGACGGTCAATAGCGTGATATTTAACAGCGCTACCGTGCTGACAGCCAACCTCACTGTGGCTGCAAACGCGACAATCGGATTGCGTGACGTAATCGTCACGCAATCCGGCGTTCCTGTTACGGGCGGTAATCTGTTCAGCGTTACGCCGTCGAATCCTCAAATCACGCAGGTCTCTCCGGCCAGTGGCCGCCAGGGGCAGACGATCCCCGTCAACATCACCGGATCGAACACCAGCTTCTCTGCAAGCTCGTCAGTCAGCTTCGGAGCAGGCGTCACAGTCAACTCTGTGACCTTCAATAGCGCTACAAGCTTGGCGGCGAATATCACCATCGACACGGGCGCAACGGTTGGTTCTCGCGACGTTACTGTCACGACACAAGGCGTTCCGTTGACAGGTTCCGGTTTGTTCACGGTCAATGCCGCTGAGCCGCAGCAACTCACTTCGGTGACGCCGTCGACAGGCAGGCAAGGAGAAAGCCTCGCGATCACGATCTTAGGCTCGAACACGAATTTCGCGGCCGGTTCTACGGTGAGTGTTGGTCCTGGTATTACCGTCGATTCAGTTGCCGTCAATAGCGCTACCTCGATCACAGCGAACATCACGATCGCTGCTAACGCCACTCTAGGATCGCGAGACGTTATCGTGACTACCGGCGGAATACCAGTGACAGGTACAGGCCTGTTCTCTGTAACGCCGTCGCCTGCCGCGATCACCAATGTAGCCCCGAATAGTGGACAGCAGGGTCAAAGCGTCAGCGTCACGATCACTGGGTCAAACACCAGCTTTTCAGCGGCCTCGTCTGTGAATTTCGGCGCGGGCATCACGATCAATTCGATTTCGGTCGGTGGCCCAACAAGCTTGACCGTAAACTTATCGATCGCTCCTGGCGCTACCATTGGACCGCGGGATGTGACGGTAACAACCGGCGACACTCCCCTCACTGCGCCCGGCGGTTTCTCGGTAACCGCAGGAACACCCCGAATCATCAGTGTGACTCCAGGTTCGGGCCAGCCAGGTCAAACACTCGCGGTAACGATTACCGGCTCGCACACCGCCTTCGCCGCTGGGTCGACCGTGAGTTTTGGCGTGGGCATTACCGTGAACTCTGTTACGTTCAACAGTGCGACAAGTCTGTCCGCAAATCTAACGATTGCTGGAAATGCCACGGCCGGCCTCCGCGATGCGATCGTCACGACCAACGGCTCCCCGGTCACGGGACCAGGACTGTTCAACGTACCGGGCGGAAACCCACAAATTACCGGTGTCGCGCCGAATTCGGGACAGCAGGGGACGACTCTTGATGTGACAATTACCGGCTTCAATACGTATTTCAGCGGTTCTTCGACTGTAAGCCTCGGCCCAGGCGTTACGGTCAACTCCGTAACGGCCAGCAATTCGACCTCCCTCGTGGTGAACATCACTATCGCAAGCGATGCAGCCATCGGTTCCCGGACCTTGACGGTCACGACGGGTGCTCAGATCGTGACACTTGACGGGGCCTTTAGTATCACTGGCCGTGGCGGTCAAGCTGGTCCTCTTACGTGCCGCACGAGCGCAGGTGTTCCGCCGCTAGTCAGGGCGGAGGGCTTCACTGAACTTGTCGGCGATCTGGTTATCGTGTGCACCGGCGGTAACGCGGGACAAGCGAACGCAGTAAATCTTCAGCTATTTTTGAACACGCAGATCACGAGCCGCATAATCAGCGGCCGAAGCGAGGCGCTCCTCATTGTCGATGAGCCGACGTCGGGCGATCAGGCCCTGGCAGGCAGCCCGGTTCTTGTCGAGACTCTCGGCGATACTACGCGACGGTATTATCAGGCGGTCAAAGCGCAGCAGGGCGAAAGCTCTGTTGTGTGGACCAATGTTCGAATTGCGCAGCCCGGTCCCACCGGTCAGACAACGATCCGCCTAGTGAACGTAAGAGCGAACGCGAGCGGACTTGGTGTTTCCGGCAGCCTCGTGCCTTCTCAGGTGATCGCGTTCCTGTCAGCGTCGCCAAGCCAGTCTCTGCCGTTGAGCTTCCCGCAGCAGACTGTCGGGTACGTTCAACCTGGACTATCCTTCGACCTCAGAAATTGCAACAACACGGCGTCCGCTTCGACATCGTTTGCGCAATGCGTCGGCGAGAATTCGTCAGGCGATCGCAATTTGATCAATGGAACCAATGGATCGATGCAGTTCGCAGTCCGCTTTACAGAAGGATTCCAGACGGCGTTCAAACCCCAGTTGGCCGTGGGCCAGAATCCGAGCGTCCCTGGCGTCACCTACCATTCGGAGAGCGGATTTCTCAAAACTCCCCAGCTTCCGTATTCAGTCGGCGGAGCCGATTCAGCCACTCGCCTTGTCGCGAGGTTCACGAATATTCCCGCAAGCGCCCGTGTGTTCTTTACAACGGGTCCAAGCATCGGCAGTTCTGCTGGCTTCAATGCAGTGTTGGCACATAGCCCTACAGCAACCCTGTTCTGTCCCCTCACCGCAACGTCAGGTTTTGCCGCCGCCGAAATTCCGGTCGTCAACGGTACGGCGATGGCCGTGTGGGAAGTGACTGAGACAAATTCCGCGGCGCTCGAAGCGGCGGTATTCGGGATTGCGATCGCTTACACGCCGGATGTGCCGAATCGCCTGCCCGGTCTCGGCTTGACATCGGTGTCGGGCAACTTCGGCCCGTTCTATGCGCCCGGTTCCGATGCGGGTGTCATGAGCGCGTCGCTACCCATCCCGCGATTCATCGACAATTCACAGCGTGTCGATGCTTTCCGAATCGATTCGTGTGTGACGAATCTGCTCTTCCCGTTCGTCACAAACCAATCCGGATTCGATACAGGTATCGCGGTTGCAAACACGTCGCGTGATCCGTTCGGCGTAACGCAACGTCCGCAGACCGGTTCGTGCACCGTAAACTACTATGGCGCGTCCAGCGCCGGGCCTGCTCCACCACCGCAGACGACTTCCTCTGCTGTGGAACCCGGGACAACGATGGCCTTTGTGTTGTCATCGGGTGGCAGCCATGGGATTTCGGCGGCGTCCGGCTTCCAGGGATACATGATCATCCGATGCGATTTCCGCTATGCTCATGGGTTTGCGTTTATCACGGACGGTCCCATCGGAACGGCTCGTGTTGCGGAAGGGTATCTCGGTCTCGTCATGGATTCCAGCACCGCGACGCGCGGAAGCACGAGCGAAAGCCTCAGCCAATAGGTCTGCCATTGGAAGCCTTTGCTACAATCGCCTCGATGTTTCACGTTCGATGCATCTTGCCGGATCAGGGACGCATCGAGGCGACTTCCTTCGCGCTGCAGCCCACGAATTCCCAGGGCGAGGCAGTCTGTGATCTATTCCGCCGTTACCTCTCCGATCGTCCGGCAGCATTTCGCGACCGCCTGTCATTCCTCAAACGAGATGACATCGAACTCGACTGGACTTCAGCCGAGGGGGGCGTTGCTCTGGCGTCGATTTTCTGCGCGGGTGATCCGGCTCTGATCAGCGTGCTGCTCACTGGGATAAATCCGGCTTCCGACGAAGTGATGCTCGAGGTATTCCGCGAAAACGTTCTCGATCTGTTGTTCGGAGGAGCGTTCAAAGAAGCTCTTGAAGCGCCGGAACGACCGCTACTGATTCAGGTTCTGCTTCCCGGCGATCCCGAGTGGCAGCCTGTCATGCAACTGCTTTCCGCCGCGCTGGCATCAGTCTATTTCTCTGGAATTCTTCGTCCCGAATGTGGGACTCATGGACATATCGAAGAAAAGTAGGAGCACGGGCACAACCCCATCACGGGGCGGCAGGCGCCCGTGCTACTAAAAGTTAACGGAGTGGAATGTACAACTTGATAGTGGTTGCGGGGAGGATTTGTTCTCACGAAACCTCTGAGGCTCCGGCGGCAGGTTCGCAACGATAGATCTGCGGCCTCATATGGAACGCGCGCTGGTAAGCCTCCGAGATGTGCGTTTCAAACAGCTCGACACGATTGGGAGCGATGAGATTCACCGTGCATCCGCCGAATCCTCCACCAGTCATGCGCGCGCCATACACGCCGGAAAAATCCGATGCGGTGTCAACGAGAAAATCCAGTTCCTCGGCGCTAACTTCGTAATCATGTTGAAGGCTTCGGTGAGACGCCAGAAACAAGCGTCCCATCCGCATCAGGTCGTTATCACGAGCTGCGCCCATGAACTGTTCCACGCGTTCGTTCTCGGTGACAACATGGCGAGTGCGACGGAACACCGTCTCGCTCATTAAGTTCTGCACCGAGTCGAGAAGCCGGCTGGGCACATCGCGAAGACTGTGAACATCCGGATATGCGCGCTGGATGGCGGCGACAGCTTCAGCGCACTCATTCACCCGAGTGCGGTATGCCGAATCTCCAAGCGTGTGCTTGACCATGGAATTAACAACCACGATCGACACATCTCGTGGTAGCGGAACAGCCTCGTGCGTGATGGACCGGCAGTCGATCTCGATCGCGCGGTTCTCCTCGCCGAAAACCGAAACGTACTGGTCCATGATGCCGCTGGGAACACCGACGAACTCACGCTCTGCTCGTTGACAGAGCTTGGCCAGCTCAACCTTATCGATCTCCTGACCATTGAGCATGGCGAGAGCCGAGGCGACCTCGATGGATGCCGAGGAACTCAACCCCGAGCCGACCGGTACAGTGCTGTAAATCGCTATGTCGAGAGGAGCAATCGTTCTGCCGCTCGCCAAAAGCTGCTGGGCGACTCCAATAACGTAGTCGGTCCAATGTTTCTGTGGCCTAGCCGCAGCGATTGAGTCGAGCGGCCACTCTCGGGTTTGTCCTATGTTCTGCGAATAGACGCGTAGCTTGCCGCTTGGCGATGGGGCCACCGCTGTGTAGCAGGCCAGATGGATCGCAATTGGACAAACGAATCCAAGATTGTAATCGGTGTGTTCGCCGATCAGATTCACCCGCCCCGGAGCTCGGTACACGTGCTCCGGCGTGGCGTCTCCGAACGCTTTTGCGAACGCGCCCCTTACGATGCCCGTTTCGACAGCCAAAGCATCCATCCTCCAAATAGGGCCATCACGAGACCGGCGTAAAGGTTCACGTTAACTGTGGTCAGCGGGGCCATACTGTTGGTAAACACGCCCATCGCGATCAGGATCGCTCCAAGCAAAAGGAAAAACCACCCGGTAGGTAATTGAAGGTCCATGATTTACCAGAACAGGAAATTCAGCGCAATACAAATAACGACGACCACGATCGCCAGTGTGCCGGGCCGTTTATACCAGACTACCCCTTCGTTGCTCGGCATCCTGGTCAATCCACAAACCAGATTCTCCAGTTCGACGTCGGGCTTCGGCCTCGTCACCAGGCTGACGAAAACAGTGATCAGGAAACAAGTCGTCCAGGCAAATATCGCGATCCAGAAGTTCTGCGCCATCGTTGACGGAAAATCGCGAAACGAACCCAACCACCCCCCTTTGCCCTCGGCGACCGTGAGTCCATGGGTGAGCGCCGCGGCAAGCGTTCCGCTGACAAGACCGAGAAACGCTCCATGTCCGGTCGTCCTTCGCCAGAACATCCCGAGCAGGAACGTCGCAAACAGCGGCGCATTGACGAATCCGAAGACCAACTGCAGCAGATCCATGATGTTGTTGTATTGCTGCGCCAGGTAGGCAGTCGCGATAGAGAGCAGAATGCCGACGACGGTCGTGAGCCGCGCAACCATCAGGTAATGAGAATCGGGGGCCTTTTGGCGGAAGTAGCTCTGATAAATGTCGTACGTGAAGACTGTGTTGAAGGCGGTCACATTGCCCGCCATCCCGGACATGAACGATGCCATCAAAGCAGTTAACCCGACGCCGAGCATCCCGGAAGGGTAGAACTGCGCCATTAGCGTCGTGAGAGCCTGATCATAATCGGGTCCGCCGTTCTCTTTTAAAGGAAGCGCATAACCGACGTTCATCTGAGCCAGCGCCATGGCGGCGATGCCCGGCAGGATCACAACGAACGGCATGAACATCTTGGGAAAGGCGGCGATCACGGGCGTCCGGCGCGCGGCGGACATCGATTCTGCTGCCATGGCCCGCTGAACCACAAGGAAGTCTGTACACCAATACCCAAATGACAAAACGAACCCGAGACCGGCAACAAGTCCAAATATTTCAACGCCCATCGGATTCGCCGAAGCAGTGCCAAGGTATTGCCAGGAATGGGTCATCACAGGTGGTAAGCGGGTGGACATACCTTCCCAGCCTCCCGCCCGGTAGACCGCCAGGACAGCCAGCGGCGCGAACCCGAAGACGATGAGGAAGAACTGGATTACCTCGTTATAGATGGCGCTGGTCAAACCACCAAGCGTCGTGTAAACCAGTACGATCAGGGCCGATAGCAGGACAGAGGCAGTGAAACTCCATCCGAGCACGAGTTGAAACAGCAACCCTAGCGCATACATCGAAATACCCGACGAAAAAACGGTCATTCCGGCGAAAGTGATCGCGTTGAAAGCCCGGGTCTTCTCGTCGAAGCGGAGCTTCAGGTACTCCGGGACGCTGCGAGCGCGGCTGCCGTAATAGAACGGCATCATAAAGACACCGACGAACAGCATCGCTGGAATCGCCCCAACCCAGTAGAAATGCGCGGTCATGATGCCGTACTTTGCTCCGGAAGCGCACATACCGATCACTTCCTGCGCTCCGAGATTTGCGGCAATGAAGGCCAGACTTGTGATCCAGACAGGGACCGACTGGCAGGATGTCAGAAAATCATCGCAGGTAGCGACTCTTTTCTTTGCCACCCAGCCGATTCCGAGCACAAAGGCGAAATAGAGCGCAAGAATCGCGTAGTCAATCGGTGAGAGTGTCACAGGGTACGGCCAGTTTATATCAGAGACAGGTTCGGCGGGAACTTTCCGTCAGCACATATGTCGCGGCAAAGTGAGAAGTTCCTAATTGGGCAAAGTAGAAAGTTCCTCTTGACAGCCGAATGGCTGAGAGATGGAACGAATCGAAATGAGCCAAGACGAGCGGGACTGGTTGGACTGGTTAAAGCGAGCCAGGGATGGAGTAGTGACGCAACGATCGGCGGCCGAACAAATGGGCATAAGCGATCGGTGGATTCGCAAGCTTCTGGTCCAAATGAAGAAAGACGGCGACAGAGTTGTCGTACATGGACTGCGAGGCCGGCCTTCGAATCGGCGAATCGCCGACGCGGTCCAGCAACAAGCCATGAGAGTCTTGCGACAGCCGGACTGGCATGACTTCGGACCAACGTTCGCCAGTGAGCAGTTATCGAAACGGCACGGCATTGAGGTCAGTAAGGAAACTCTACGGCAATGGATGATCGCAGCTGGATTGTGGAAGAGCCGTCACCCAGCGCTGCCGGAGATTCACTGCTGGCGGGCGCGTCGGAGTTGTTGCGGCGAACTGGTGCAGTGGGACACTTCGACCCATGATTGGATCGAAGGCCACGGAGAAGACGTGCGTTATTTGGTACGTTTGATCGACGACGCAACCAGCCGCAGCTGGGGTCGTTTCGTGCATCACGATGGAACCCGGGAGAACATGGGCGTGCTATGGGAGTACATCGAGCGCAATGGACGTCCGGTCGATGTGTATACGGATCGCCATGCCATGTTCGCTGTGTCCAAACGGCTAGGCGAAAGCGAAGAACAGCGGCGTGAAGCGGATCGGCTGACGCAACTCGGACGGGCGTTGCGCGAGTTGGGAATCGGATGGGATTGCCAGCTTATTCTCCCCAGGCAAAGGGGAGAGTGGAGCGAAGTTTCGAAACCGACCAGGATCGCTTGGTCGTTATTACGGCTTGCCAAGGTCAAAGACATAGCGGGGTGTAACGAGTTCTTAGAGAAAGAATATTGGCCGGAATGGAACGAACGGTTTGCTCAGCCGCTGTCATCGGTGACGGACCTGCATCGACCACTGACAAAGGAGATCGAGTTAGCGGGTGCCTTGAGCCACGTCGAACAACGCGTCATTGCGAATGACTACACGTTCTCGTTTGCGGGCCGTCGATATCAGATTGCTCGTGCCGCAGTGCAGGCCGGAATGAAACGTCAAAGATTGCGGCTGGAGTTGCGGCTGGACGGAGCTTTGCAGGCACGCTATGAAGGGAAGTACGTGGAGATTTCCGAGTGTGGTGTCAAGCCCGTGCCCGTTCCCGCGGCTCCTGGCAAAGCCGTGCGCAAGGATCATAATGTTGGCGGCAAGAGCCGGTGGATGCAGGGCTTCTTCGATCAACCCGGCGCACTGCTGTGGCAGGCGATTCGGGATTCGCGAGATTGATACACACATGCAGCAACAAAGAGCTTCATTTCGAGCGCCGGGCAAACTGCGCCCGTCGTTCATCGCGTTCATAGCCCAAAGCCTCAGCTCGAGAGTTTCACCAAAAGCAGAACGCATCCGGTACAGGAAAGCCCTCCAGACGACCGGAAAAACAACCCGGATTGTAATCGTCACAGGAGGGCTTGCGCCGACTGCTTCCGGAGCCAACTCCGTCGCCTCGGCTTTGGGCAACCACGCTAGGCGCGACCCCAGCGCGGTCGAGCGAACATACCATGGGTGATCTCAAAGACCACTCAAACCGGAGCGTTCTACTTTGCTGAGAAGCGGAACTTTCTACTTTGCCTTGACATTTCCGTCAGCACATACTCCGACAAAATACTCCGACAGTGTGCCAGTCAGGAAGCATTAATTGAATGACCGCTGCCACCACAGGAACGAATTCGCAAGTCGACTCTCTTATTTAGGAATCTCCAAGGCAAACCTCCGTCGACAACCAATCGGATACCTTTAGATCTTTACTCCCCGCCGCGCGTAGACTAAGCATGTGAAGTCGAGTATCTTGAGCGTCCCAGTCCATAAGATCGATGGCCAGCTTCATATTGCAGGGGCCTCGTCGGAATTGGATTTGGTCGCCGTTGAAGAGCCGCTGCAAATTCGGGTGAATGGAAAAAACATCGCGATTGCGATGCGTACGCCTGGATATGATCGCGAGTTGGCCGCTGGTTTCTTATTTACCGAGGGCCTAATGCTTGACCTCCAGCAATTGAAGTCGATCGACCTGGACGAACGCGGGACTGCGGAGGTCCTTGTCAACGGCGACATAGACATAGAGGCCAGCCGCAACTTCTATATGACCTCAAGCTGCGGTATTTGCGGTAAGGCTTCGATTGATGCGCTGATCAGCGCGGGCGCGGTAAGTGTGCGGACTGATACGCCACGGCTAGCGGTGAACTTGCTTTTGGCAATGCCGGCAAAATTGCGCCACGCGCAAACTGTGTTTGAGCGAACCGGAGGATTGCACGCAGCAGGTTTATTCAGCCATGAAGCAGAATTGATCGCGCTGCGCGAGGACGTGGGCCGTCACAATGCTGTGGATAAACTGATAGGCGCCGCATTCCTCGAAAACCTTCTGCCGCTGCACGATCACATTTTGATGCTAAGCGGACGGATCAGTTTTGAATTGGTACAGAAGGCGGTCATGGCCGGTATTCCGATCATCGCCGCAGTAGGCGCCCCGTCGAGTCTGGCGATTGAAACCGCGATGCGCTTTGGCATCACGCTCGTCGGGTTTTTACGCGACGAGCGGTATAACATCTATACCCATCCGCAACGGGTGTTTTGAATGTGGCTGCGAAGCAGTCCGGCGCGGAACTGGTACCGGTCCGCTAGGGCGCTGAAGGCTTATAAACAACCTGGTTCCCCGTATCGGCTGTCGGTCCGTAGTTGCTGTACACATCGCGGCCGAGCATCCGCAGCATCGCCATTTGTTGCCCACGATGATGCGAGGTGTGCGCGATACGCCGTACCATAATCCAGGCCCGGCTACGCTGCACGTCGAAGAATTCCGTTTCGTCCTCCCACCAGGCGTCGACCACTTTTAACGTTAACGCTTCGAGCCGTTTTAGAGAATCCTCTGCGTAACGCAAGACGAACCCCATCCTGGTCTGCTCTGAAGGAAGAGGCGGAGCCCCTACATCGATCTTCAACATATTGCAAAACCAGGCATTCTCACTCAGGCATTGATGTTCCATCTGCTCTCTCACGCTGCGGCCTCGCGGGTCTGTCGAATGCGGCCGTACCGGCAAATCCTCGTCAAGGAACATGCTCCAAATGCTCAATACTTTTAGCCGCTCAGTCTCGTAGGTGTCCACCAGGAATCGATAGCGCATAAGAGCTACAATAACGACATAATCCTATGCAAACTTGGGATATGGACCGGGCTTCCTTCCTCATCCAAGAGTTGCAACAACTTCCGGGCGCTCTTTTACCGATTCTGCACGCCTTGCAGGATGAATTCGGCTATGTAGACGAATCCGCCATTCCCCTGATTGCCGAGGCGCTCAATATTTCTAAGGCCGAAGTCCATGGAGTCATCGGTTTCTACCACGATTTCCGCCATACCCCTCCTGGCCGCCACCGTCTCAAGATGTGCCGGGCGGAGTCGTGTCAGTCCATGGGTTGCGATCGGGTGATTGCCCATGTCGAGAAGCGTTTGGGAGCGAAGCTAGGCGAAACCACCGCAGACGGCAGCTTCACACTGGATGCAGTTTACTGCCTGGGGAACTGTGCGCTGTCCCCCGCGATGATGCTCGATGGCAAGCCGTACGGGCGCGTTTCGGCGCAGGTGGTGGATTTCATCATCGATGACGTTCGGAGGCGGGCGTGAAAGTATTTGTTCCTTGTGACATGGCCGCACTCTCAGTGGGAGCCGATGCCGTGGCACGCGCAATCTCCGAGCAGATCGCTGCCCGGCGACTGGATGTGACTGTCGTCCGCAACGGATCGCGCGGCATGTTCTGGCTGGAATCGCTAGTGGAAGTGGAAACTGCCAAGGGGCGCATCGCCTACGGCCCTGTCACGGCGGATGCTGTGCCGGCGCTTTTTGACGCCGGCTTCCTTGACGGAAAACCGCACCCACTGTATCTGGGGCTCACCGAGGAGATTCCGTACCTGAAAAGGCAAGAGCGCTTGACATTTGCCCGCTGCGGTATCGTCGATCCGCTTTCGCTATCGGACTACGTCCGCCACGACGGTTACAAGGGGTTGCAGCGAGCGCTCGCGATGACACCAGACGCGCTGGTGGACGAAGTCACGAATTCCGGGTTGCGGGGACGTGGCGGCGCGGGTTTTCCGACGGGTATCAAGTGGAAGACAGTTCTCAACACGCCGGCCGATCAGAAATATATCGTTTGCAATGCGGATGAAGGCGACAGCGGCACCTATGCCGACCGCCTGATCATGGAGGGCGATCCCTTCGTGCTCATTGAGGGCATGACCATCGCCGGTTTCGCGGTGGGCGCCACGAGCGGCTTCATCTACCTTCGCTCGGAATATCCGCATGCGTTCAAGACGATGAGGCGCGCGATCGCGATCGCTTACGAAAAAGGCTACCTGGGCGCGAACGTCGCCGGTAGCGGTAAGCGCTTTGATCTGGATGTCCGGCTAGGAGCGGGCGCCTACATCTGCGGCGAGGAAACCTCACTCCTCGAAAGCCTGGAAGGCAAGCGCGGCCAGATCCGTCCCAAGCCGCCCCTTCCTGCCATAGAAGGCCTGTTCGGCAAGCCAACTGTTGTCAACAACGTGATTTCCCTGGCCACCGTGCCCATTGTTCTCGATAAAGGCGCCGAGTATTACAGGAATTTCGGCATGGGCAGGTCGCGCGGCACGTTAACTATTCAGCTCGCCGGCAATGTCAAATACGGCGGCCTGGTGGAAAAGGCTTTCGGGATTACGCTGCGCGAAGCGATCTACGATTTCGGAGGCGGGACGTTCTCTGAACGACCACTCCGGGCGGTACAAGTGGGAGGACCACTGGGCGCGTACTTCCCGGAATCCCTGCTCGACACGCCGCTCGACTACGAAGCGTTCGCGGCGAAGAAGGGCCTGGTCGGGCACGGCGGTATCGTGGTGTTCGACGACACGGTCGATCTCGCCAGGCAGGCCCGCTTTGCGATGGAGTTTTGCGCCATCGAGAGTTGCGGCAAGTGCACGCCTTGCCGCATTGGATCGACGCGCGGAGTGGAAGTGATCGACCGAATTATCGGCAACCAGGACCGGATGAAGAACCTGGAAGTGCTGGACGATCTTTGTGAATTGATGCTGGACGGATCGCTGTGCGCGCTGGGTGGGCTGACGCCATATCCGGTGCTGAGCGCGGTCCAGCATTTCCCGGAAGATTTCGACAGACCGACGGCCCCTCCGTCGCCCTCTATGACCCAGCCCGGTCAGGAGACACCCACATGGCATTAATATACGAAACCGACTACGGCACTCCCTCGCGAGCCTCGGAAACCCTGGTAACACTCGAGATCGACGGTAAGACTGTTACCGTGCCCGCCGGCACTTCTGTCATGCGCGCAGCGGTGAACATCGGTGTCGAGGTACCCAAGCTATGCGCCACCGACAGCCTCGAGGCGTTCGGGTCCTGCCGGCTGTGCCTGGTCGAGGTCGAAGGACGTCGCGGCACGCCCGCTTCCTGCACTACTCCGGTCGAACCCGGCATGAAGGTACGAACCTCTTCGCCAAAACTTTCGAAGCTGCGACGCGGAATGATGGAGCTGTACATTTCCGATCATCCTCTGGATTGCCTCACTTGTGGCGCGAACGGGAACTGCGAGCTTCAGGATATGGCGGGAGTGGTGGGACTGCGCGAGGTCCGTTACGGTTACGACGGCGAGAATCATTTCAAAGAAAACGTCAAGGACAACTCGAATCCGTATTTCAGTTTCGAGCCGGCCAAATGCATCCTTTGCTCACGCTGCGTCCGGGCCTGCGAAGAAGTGCAGGGCACTTTCGCCCTGACCATTGAAGGCCGCGGCTTCGCCTCAACGGTTTCGGCCGGCGGCAAGCCGTTCCTGGATTCGGAATGCGTGTCCTGTGGGGCGTGTGTGCAAGCTTGTCCTACGGCGACGCTCATTGAAAAGAGCGTTCTGGTAAAAGGGCAAGGTGAGCATACCGTGGTCACCACTTGCGCCTATTGTGGCGTCGGCTGTTCGTTCAAGGCGGAGATGCAGGGTACCGAAGTGGTTCGCATGGTCCCGCTCAAGGACGGCAAGGCGAATCACGGGCACTCGTGCGTGAAGGGTCGATTCTCCTGGGGCTACGCCACGCACAAAGACCGGATCACGAAACCGATGATCCGCGCGAAGATCACCGATCCCTGGCGCGAAGTTACATGGGAGGAAGCGATCAGCCATACTGCCAGCGAGTTCAAGCGTATCCAGGCGAAGTATGGGCGTGACTCCATTGGCGGCATCACGTCTTCGCGGTGTACGAACGAAGAAACCTATCTGGTACAGAAACTGATCCGCGCAGGGTTCGGCAACAACAACACGGACACCTGCGCGCGCGTCTGTCATTCGCCCACCGGCTACGGGCTCAAGACCACGTTCGGCACCTCTGCCGGAACGCAGGATTTCGACTCGGTCGAGCATGCCGACGTAATCATGATCATCGGCGCGAATCCCACGGACGCGCATCCGGTGTTCGCTTCGCAGATGAAGCGTCGCCTGCGTGATGGCGCTCGATTGATTATTGCGGACCCGCGACGGATCGACCTGGTGAAATCGCCGCATGTTCAGGCCGAGTTCCACCTGCCCTTGAAACCCGGAACCAATGTGGCCCTGATCAACGCGTTGGCGCACGTAGTGGTCACCGAAGGTCTAGTAGCCGAGGAATATATCCAGGAACGCTGTGACCTGGCAGCCTTCGAGCTATGGCGCAAGTTCGTATCCGAAGAACGCAATTCACCTGAGGCGACGGAAGGCGCGACAGGCGTTCCGGCAGCCGACGTTCGCGGCGCCGCCCGGCTCTATGCAACCGGTGGAAATAGCGCTATCTACTACGGCCTGGGTGTTACCGAACACAGCCAGGGCTCAACCATGGTTATGGGTATGGCGAATCTTGCCATGGCCACCGGCAACATCGGGAAGGTAGGCGCGGGTCTAAATCCTTTGCGCGGCCAGAACAACGTGCAAGGATCGTGCGACATGGGCTCATTTCCGCACGAGTACCCGGGTTATCGTCACGTTTCCGACGACTCCACCCGCCATCTGTTCGAGACGGCGTGGGGAGTCGGTCTCGAATCCGAGCCTGGGCTGCGCATCTCCAACATGATCGATGCGGCCATGGAAGGCACCTTCATGGGCCTCTACATCCAAGGTGAAGACATTGCCCAGTCCGACCCGAACACGCAGCACATTACGGCCGGCTTGTCCGCGATGGAGTGTGTCGCAGTTCAGGATTTGTTCCTGAATGAGACTGCGACATACGCGCATGTCTTCCTGCCCGGCGCGTCGTTCCTCGAGAAAGACGGAACGTTTACCAATGCTGAACGCCGCATCAGCCGCGTGCGCAAAGCGGTTCCGCCGATGTCGGGGATGGGTGACTGGGAAATCACGCAGGCGCTCTCGAACGCCATGGGCTACCCCATGAATTACACTCATCCGGCCGAGATCATGGATGAGATCGCGCGCCTGACGCCGAGCTTCGCCGGCGTGTGCTTTGACCGGATCGACGAACTGGGAAGTATCCAGTGGCCCTGCAATGATCAGGCTCCCCAAGGTACTCCAGTTATGCACATCGGAGGGTTCGTGCGGGGAAAGGGGAACTTCGTCATCACGGAATTCATCCCGACCGACGAGCGAACCACGGGACGCTTTCCCCTAATCCTGACCACAGGCCGGATCCTGACCCAATACAATGTGGGCGCGCAGACTGCCCGCACCGAGAATAACGTCTGGCATCCCGAAGACATCCTGGAAATTCATCCGCTGGACGCCGAGAATCGCGGCATCAACGAGGGCGACTTGGTGTCCCTGGCGAGTCGCGCGGGCGATACGACGCTGAAGGCGCGCATCTCTGAGCGCATGCAGCCGGGCGTGGTCTACACGACGTTCCACCACATGTTTACGGGCGCCAACGTCGTAACGACGGAGTTTTCCGATTGGGCTACCAACTGCCCCGAGTACAAAGTGACCGCGGTTCAAGTGGCGTTGGCGAAGAAGATGTCGTCATGGCAGGAGCACTATCATGAGACCCGCCGCATAACCACGCAGATCGCGAATAAGTCGTAGAAATGGATCCGCACAATATGGTTCGCATGGCGAATCAGATCGCCCTCAATTTCGCTTCTTATCCGCATGAGGAAGCCGTGGCCAACGTAGCCAACCACCTCAAGAGCTTTTGGGAGCCGCGGATGAAGCGGCAGCTACATGAATTTATTGCCGAAGGCGGCGGGGGACTGCACGAGCTGGTGTTAGAAGCCGAAAAGAGCATGAAGACGGCGCCGGTTCGATTTGGTCCTGGTGAGGATGGATAATTCCGTATCGCGACCGGAACTGCGCAGCCCGGCAGGATGAGTCCCGCATATCTACGGTTTGGGCGTTTTGCGGCAACTTGACCGCAGCTGCGTTCTTTCGGTTGGCACGTATCTCTAATCCAACCTTAGCCTGAAGATGAGTAACCACTAGCTAGCGATTTTTTCGGCGGTCTATCGGTTTGTGCTTTCTCGAAGCGACGTCGGCCGGGCGGCTCCTCCTCGAAATCGTGCTTTGCATCAGTAGATTCTTTGGATATGACATTAGAGTATTCCTGACTTGGCCGCATTGAATAGTAGGCGCCTCCACTAGAATATCTTCTGGTATCATAGGAGCCACTATGGCACGGAAGTCCCGACCCGACGGCCGCGGCGACATGATGCTGGGGACGCTCGACATCCTGATCCTCAAGACCCTCCTGCCTGGACCTGCTCACGGACACACAATCGCCCATGTGATCGAGAAGTCATCGGATGAGGTGCTGCAAGTCGAGCACGGATCGCTCTACCCGGCGCTCCATCGCCTTGAGGACCAAGGACTGATCATCTCCTTCTGGGGCACGTCGGAGAACAACCGCAAGGCGAAGTACTACCGTATGACGCAGGCGGGGCGGATGCACTTGATCAAGGAGCGCAACCGTTGGGAGTCGTTGGTACAGGCTGTCACACGCGTGCTTGGACCGGCGACGGAGTGAGTTATGAATTGGCATCGCTTCTGGCAACGAAACCGGCGCGATGAAGATCTCGCTCGCGAGATCGAGTCGTACGTTGCCCACGAGATCGACGACAACATTTCGCGCGGGATGAGCGAAGAAGAAGCCTGGTACGCGTCACAGCGCAAGTTTGGAAACGCAACCTCAGTCAGGGAGCAGGTATACGAGATGAACAGTTTGGGTTTCATCGAATCGACTTGGAAGGACATCACGCATGGGATTCGCCAGCTTCGGCGAAATCCGGCGTTCGCCTGTTCCGGCATCCTCATCCTGGCACTTGGAATTGCGGCGACTACTGTTATCTTCTCGATCGCCTACGGTGTTCTCCTGCGCGACCTTCCGTACGACCAACCCGATCGCCTTGTCGCCCTGGGGTCCTCACCGCGGGAGCTCGGTTTCCAGAGTGCGTATGCCGGCGCCGCAGATTATTTCGACTGGAGCAGGCAACAGCAGGTGTTTGAGGATATGGGACTGACGCGCCCAGTGGCCAACTACAACCTGACAGGTGCTGGTGAACCGGAGCGCCTCCAGGGCGCGACGACAACAGCCAGCCTTTTTTCGACGTTGCGCGCGAGACCCCTGCTTGGCCGCGTGTATACCAAGGAGGAGCAACTCAACCCGGGAAACGCATCGAGCGTTGCCGTACTCAGTTACGGACTTTGGCAGCGGCGGTTCGGCGGAGATCCAGGTATCGTTGGCCGCAAGATACTGCTGAACGGGACGCCGCATGAAGTCTTGGGAGTGATGCGTCCCGAGTTCCAATATCCGGCCCGTGAATTCGAACTCTGGACGCCGCTGTACATCGAACGCGTGGCCCTCAAGTTACGCGGTGACTACAGCTATCTGTGTGTGGCACGACTGAAACCCGATGTTACGTTCGAACAAGCCCGCGCTCACATGAACGTGCTGGCGGCTAATGTGGCGCGCGAATATCCAAGGACAAGCAAGAACGTCCGCGTGTTCGTTGGCCCGATGCTCCGCGAGATGACCAGCTCGGTGCGCCGCGCCCTGTGGGTCCTGCTGGCAGCGGTGGGCGTGTTGTTCTTAGCCGGCTGCATCAACCTGGCGAATCTTCTTCTGGCCCGAGCAGCGAATCGAAACAAGGAATTCGCGATCCGGGCCTCCCTCGGAGCCACTCGCTCGCGGCTTGCCCGGCAGTTTTTCGCGGAGGCAATCCCCCTGGCAGTTACGGGCTCCGCGCTCGGCATCCTCGCCGCCCATTGGCTGCTCCGGCTGCTGATCCCATTACTGCCGGCGAGCATGCCTCGTATTCATGAGATCGGCTTGAACGGTCCCGTACTCGTAGTCTCTATCGCGCTTTCGGCAGCAGCTGCCTTTTTTGTTGCACTTGCTCCAGCGGCACAGGTCCGCGCGAGCCTCGAGCGCGGACCGGCATCTCGCGGTCGTATGCGCGACTTCCTGATCGTGACTGAAATCGCATGCACGGTCCTTCTTCTGATAACCGCGGGTTTGTTGATGAGAAGCTTTTCTCAGTTGCGTTCCACCGATCCGGGCTTTCGGACATCTAACGTCCTCAGCCTGCAACTGACGGTGAACCGTATAAAGTACGGCGACGATTCCGGAGTGGCGCGCCACCAGGGACGACTCATCGCAGGCGTTGGCGATATTCCTGGTGTGGAGGCCGTCGGCATCGTCAACCGACTGCCCCTGGGTGGGCAGATGCAGGCCGGGCCGATTCGATTCGAACGGAGCGATGCGTCCTTTGATACGGACTGGCGCTCTGTCAGCCCCGATTACTTCCGCGCACTCGATGTTCCGATTCTCGCCGGCAGAACTTTCAATGACAATGACTCCGTGAACCGGCCTGCGGTTGGTATTATCGACGAACGGCTCGCGCGCGAGGTCTTCGGTCGTGAGAGCCCAATCGGCAAACGGTTTCGAATCGACGTTTCCGACAGACCATGGATCGAGATTGTTGGTGTCGTGGGTCACGTTCGCGGCGAGGCGCTCGACAGAGACCCGCGGCCGCAAGTCTATTGGCCGCATCAGCAGCGGACCCAGGACCGGATTGCGATGGTTGTCAAAACGACCGCTGATCCTTCCTCTCTCACTGCTGCAGTGCGCGCAACAATCCGTGAGATCGATCCCGATCAGCCGCTCTATGACGTCCGACCGATGACGGCGGTGCTGGAGCGAACACTGCACGGCCAGCGGCTGAATTCCGTGCTGGTTGGCGCCTTCGCCGTTATGGCGCTGCTGCTGGCCGCCGCAGGCCTGTACGGCGTGGTGTCGTACCTCACGGCCCAGCGACAGCGCGAGTTCGGCATTCGTGTGGCGGTCGGCGCGAAGGCCACGGATGTTCTGATTCTGGTCCTGAAGCAGGGACTCGGCCGTGCGGCACTTGGATTGGTCCTAGGGCTCGCGCTTTCCGCTGCACTGACTCGTGCGCTCGGCGCCATGCTCTATGGAGTGAGTGCATGGGACACGACGACTTACGTTTTGGTTTCGGGTCTATTGATGTGCGTAGTATTAGCCGCCACCTTCGTTCCTGCTTGGCGCGCCTCGCGGCTCGATCCCACGGTTGCCTTAAGAACGGAGTGAGCGTTGCAAGTATCGATTCTGCCTGCGGAAGCAGCCTGAGGACCTGACGGCCGGATTGCTGATCGCGCTCGCCGGCCAGGGTTCCGCAACCCACTTGTCCGCATAGGCGCGTACGGTGAGAAGTGACTTCAGAACGGCTCGTTGCCCAACGCTTGCGCGAGGGCTCGGACTGTGATGTACGATTGCCAAGAAGCTACAACCTCCAAAAACGTCCGTAGTCTCCGGCCGATCATCTATGTGTGCGCTGCCGATGTCAATGAGTAAATAACAGCGGTTTTGAAGTCGAATTTCATGAATTAAGATACACTTCGAGTGAGCCGGACGGAGGACAGGGCAACGCTGGCGAGCGACCCGAGCGCCGGTCCGGAGGCCGGGATCGGGGTCGCGAACAAGATACGCAGCGGCCCTGACCGGAATCAAATCCCGGCATCAAAGCGTTAAACGCCGGGGTCTGGGGCGGAGCCCCAGTTCTAACTATTTATTCGTACCTCCTCGAAAAAGATTCTTTCGTCCGGAGCGCGCTACTTCGACGTCTTCGTCGCTCAGTCATCTATCCGCCCTCAAGGAGCATGAGCATCGCTTCGTCCCGGGTTTCGCAATCACACAAACAGCTTAGGTCCGCTAGAAGGAATTCCGCGCTGACCCGGTATTGGACGAAGGCATCGAAGCCGGCGCCGGCTCTCGATAAGCTTGTTTTTTTGTGAGCATCCACCAACTGGCTTCTGCCAAATGGCGAGCCACAGCCACGGCTGCTTTGCCGTGATTCTTGCTCGCTCGCAGCCGCTCGTAGAGCGCAACAACATGGCTGCCTGCATAGCATTGTTTGCGCATCACGATACAATTGGCTGCTTCCACCAATGCCCACTTCAAGTAGTGATTGGCCACAGGCGATGTTCTGCCCAGGCGAACCTTCCCTCCGCTCGCTTGGACGGTAGGTGTCAGCCCGGCATAGCTGGCCAAATGCGCCGGTGTAGGAAAACGTTCGACGTCTCCGATCTCAAGAAGATGGTAGCGGACAAAATGTTGCCTACGCCGGGCAGAGTCTTGAGCAAGCGCACCCATCCGAGTTGTCCGATGCCCAGGCGGATTCGTGTTTCGAGAGCCTGGATATGCGCTTCGACTTCATCCACCAGTTGCCACTCGTGCCGTGTGGACAGCCGCGTTTCTTGGGGTAATGCGCCAATATAGACCGCTAGTTGCACGCGCCCTTTGCCAACAAAAAGGTCTTTTGGCTCTCCCGGCTCGTATTGGCCATAGCGTCGAATCGCGCCGTGAATTCGGTTCTTCAAAGTGGTCGTATGCCGTCGAAGACTCAGACGCGTCCGCAACAACCCACGCAGATCGCGCAATTGTGCCGGCGGGATCCAAACTTCCGGTAACGTTCCATTGCGCAGGAGCATGGCTAGCCCGCGAGCATCGCCAGGATCAGTCTTCTTGGTGCCGGGCATTCGCTTCTTTGCTTCGAGCGGATTGACCAGTCGAGCCTCCAGCCCGGCTGCCTCCAACTCATCCACAAACCAGTACCAACTCCCGCTGGCTTCTACCGCGACGGGCGCTCCACTCGGTAGGGTTGCCAGATAGGCTCGCAACTCGAGTAAGTCGTTAGAGACCTTGACCGCAGGCTCTAACCGTCCCTTCTCATCCATGGCGACAAATACCGAGTATTTCTTGTGCATGTCGCAACCGATATACTTTTCCATACTGCAGCGGCGCCTCCAGAACGCCTGGGCGGGATTTTATCTCGCCCACGCTGCAGCGCACACATACAATCACAGGAGGGACTTGCAAAATAAAGGGTTGAATTAAAACATTGTGTAGGGTTTCTGTTTGAATAGAGGGCTCGCGCGAAGTATCCTGAAGTTCTCACGCTAAAAGACCTTCGGGAGCCCTCATGCAGATTACAACACTTCGACAACAGATCCTGAACTTCGCGCACGTACTGCAAACTTCGCTGTTTCCAGTGCTAGCAGAAGAAACGGGCTCACTCAGCCCGAAAGCTCAACTATTGGTGCGGGTGCTGGCAATGACACCATTTGGGCCTTGGATCGGCGGAAGGCAGAGCCTGGGCCGTCCTTGTGAAAACCGCAGCGCCTTGGCAGCCGCCTTCATTGCCAAGGCGATTTACAATCTCTCCACAACGCGTCAGTTGATCGAGGAACTCGGCAATAATGCGCAATTGCGCCGGCTGTGCGGCTGGAATCAAGCCAGCCAACTGCCTCATGAGTCCACATTCTCCCGCGCTTTCGCCGAGTTTGCCAGCACGGAACTACCACAGAAACTGCACGAGACGCTGATCCGTTCGACCCAGAAACAACGATTGATCGGACATATCTCGCGTGACTCGACAGCCATCGTGGCGCGGGAACGATTCCCCGGTCCGCCACCGGAACCCTGCAAGAAGAAAAAACGCGGCCCGAAGCCAAAGCAAGCCAAGGCAGCCGAACGAGGAACGTTGATCGAACGACAACGACACATGAACTTACCCGCGATGTTGGCGGGTTTGTCTGGTCAATGCGCCATCGGAGTCAAGACATCGTCCGATGGAAACCAGCAATACTGGCGTGGGTTTAAACTCCATACCGACGTAGCGGATGGACAAATTCCGATCAGCGCGATTCTGACCGGCGCCAATGTTCATGACGTCAATGTCGCTATTCCTTTGATGACGATGACGTATAAGCGGGTTACTTCGCTCTACGATTTAATGGACACGGCCTATGATGCTGGCGCTGTGTTGGAGCATTCACGCAGTCTGGGACACGTGCCTATCGTACAGCCACACGCTCGCCGGGCAGGCAAGTCGAAATCGATCCTTCCTAAAGTGTTTCCGGCAAAGCAAACCCCGCAGCTGACTTGGGCGCAACAGGATCGCTATCGGGAACGAACTGCAGTGGAGCGCGTCTATGCGCGGCTGAAGGATGAGTTTGGAGCGCGCAATGTTCGCGTTCGCGGTCCAGCAAAGGTCATGGCTCATCTAATGTTTGGCGTTCTGGCTCTAACCGTCGATCAAATCCTGAAACTCGCCAGTTAAGACCAACAAACTCCCTGTCCCGCTTCCGTAGTCCAAGTCGCGGCGTGGCCGAAGACATGTCCAAAATCCCTCAGCACGATTATTTCAGCGTAGTTTGCGCCCCCAAGGCACATACTGCTACTGAAATCAACCCCATTTGCGCCGACTTTTGCAAGTCATTGACAGGAGGGACTTGCAAAATAAAGGGTTGAATTAAAACATTGTGTAGGGTTTCTGTTTGAATAGAGGGCTCGCGCGAAGTATCCTGAAGTTCTCACGCTAAAAGACCTTCGGGAGCCCTCATGCAGATTACAACACTTCGACAACAGATCCTGAACTTCGCGCACGTACTGCAAACTTCGCTGTTTCCAGTGCTAGCAGAAGAAACGGGCTCACTCAGCCCGAAAGCTCAACTATTGGTGCGGGTGCTGGCAATGACACCATTTGGGCCTTGGATCGGCGGAAGGCAGAGCCTGGGCCGTCCTTGTGAAAACCGCAGCGCCTTGGCAGCCGCCTTCATTGCCAAGGCGATTTACAATCTCTCCACAACGCGTCAGTTGATCGAGGAACTCGGCAATAATGCGCAATTGCGCCGGCTGTGCGGCTGGAATCAAGCCAGCCAACTGCCTCATGAGTCCACATTCTCCCGCGCTTTCGCCGAGTTTGCCAGCACGGAACTACCACAGAAACTGCACGAGACGCTGATCCGTTCGACCCAGAAACAACGATTGATCGGACATATCTCGCGTGACTCGACAGCCATCGTGGCGCGGGAACGATTCCCCGGTCCGCCACCGGAACCCTGCAAGAAGAAAAAACGCGGCCCGAAGCCAAAGCAAGCCAAGGCAGCCGAACGAGGAACGTTGATCGAACGACAACGACACATGAACTTACCCGCGATGTTGGCGGGTTTGTCTGGTCAATGCGCCATCGGAGTCAAGACATCGTCCGATGGAAACCAGCAATACTGGCGTGGGTTTAAACTCCATACCGACGTAGCGGATGGACAAATTCCGATCAGCGCGATTCTGACCGGCGCCAATGTTCATGACGTCAATGTCGCTATTCCTTTGATGACGATGACGTATAAGCGGGTTACTTCGCTCTACGATTTAATGGACACGGCCTATGATGCTGGCGCTGTGTTGGAGCATTCACGCAGTCTGGGACACGTGCCTATCGTACAGCCACACGCTCGCCGGGCAGGCAAGTCGAAATCGATCCTTCCTAAAGTGTTTCCGGCAAAGCAAACCCCGCAGCTGACTTGGGCGCAACAGGATCGCTATCGGGAACGAACTGCAGTGGAGCGCGTCTATGCGCGGCTGAAGGATGAGTTTGGAGCGCGCAATGTTCGCGTTCGCGGTCCAGCAAAGGTCATGGCTCATCTAATGTTTGGCGTTCTGGCTCTAACCGTCGATCAAATCCTGAAACTCGCCAGTTAAGACCAACAAACTCCCTGTCCCGCTTCCGTAGTCCAAGTCGCGGCGTGGCCGAAGACATGTCCAAAATCCCTCAGCACGATTATTTCAGCGTAGTTTGCGCCCCCAAGGCACATACTGCTACTGAAATCAACCCCATTTGCGCCGACTTTTGCAAGTCATTGACAGTACTCGACATTCTATATTTCGCCTCTTTCCAACCACTTAGCTCCAACGCCCCCTTCCAGCCGCAATTCCGCATGCGACCATCGTTGTAGGAGCGAGCGCTCAACCCAGCGCTCGCTCCATTTCTTTGTAAAACGGAATTCTATGGCATCAGAACGACAACGCGCGGCCAATCGTCGCAACGGTAGCAAAGGTGGACCCATCACCGAAGCCGGCAAACAACGTAGCCGCCTGAACACCCTCAAGCATGGCCTTACCTCCACAACACTCGTGGTCCTGCCCGAGGAGCACGAGCATGAATACGAAGAAGTCCTGCGTGGCTTTCGCGACTCCTTTCAGCCGCAGGGCGCAACCGAAGAAGCGCTCGTCCTGCGTTTGGCCCAAGCCCACTGGCGCACTCTCCGTTCCCGTCGCGTCGAGACCGGCATCCTCGACATCACCGCTGCCACCGAGCGCGCTCTCGCAAGGAAGATCGTCGAGGATTGCCCGGAACATTTAAGCCCACACAACGCCATAGCTGTCGGCTTCATGAAAAATCCGGAGGAGCGATGGCGCATGTACCTCCGTTACGACGGAGCCATCTCACGGGATTTCTTCCGCACCCTCGATGCCTTGATGCGGCTGCAACGCGCGCGTCAGCGAACGAACCCTGACCCAAAGCCGTTGGTCGCCGCAGCCGGCTCGGGAACGCCGCTTAGCCACAAGTCCGCGCAACCTGACCGCATGGAACTGTCCGATTCTGGGATTCGGTCCGTTTCGCAAAATACCCCAAAACCTTCAGATCACAACAACCACAAAGGACTGACACATGAATCGCAAAACCAAAACCACAACCAAGACAGACCAAGACGAACACTTCGGAGCCCTCGGCGAATTGCTAACCCAACTGCGGACACATCTGGCCGCCGAAAAGAAAGGAACCTACGGCGACTATCTGCGGTTGCTCGAGTTCTACCGCGAAACGAGCGCCGAACAAGCGAAGGAAATAATCGTGACCTGGGTCGACAACGAAAATCTCGAAACCGAACCATTGCCGTAACCAAGGACACCCTGAACCCCAGCCATAGCCAAAACATTTCTCCCCGCGTAGATATAGAATCGTTCCACTGATTGCACTCCAGGAGGTTGGAATGATCGTGAATCATTTGGCCGCCCTTAGGGGCCTCGTCTGCATGGGATTGCTTCTCACACTGCACGCGCCGTTGGCGCATGCGCAGTTGAGCTCAGCGGGTACCTTTTCCGGATTGGTTACGGACCAGCAAGGAGCAGCGGTAGCAGATGCTGCTCTCATCCTGTTGGACACGTCAACCAACACCACACAAAGAACAGCGACGAATGAAGCAGGCCGATACTTCTTTCTCAACGTCGCCCCGGGAGTTTACGATCTTTCCGTAAATAAGAGCGGTTTCAATGCGGTCAAGTTAACCGGCCAAAGGTTGCAGGTCGGTGGTGTTGTTACGCTCGACGTAACATTGCAGGTCGGTTCCGTCGCAACCACTGTCGACGTCACCGCTCAAACAGTCGAGGTGCAGACAACCACCGCAGCCGTAGAAAGGACCGTGACCGGTCCCCTCATGCTTTCCCTACCTAACCTCGGCCGAGACGCAAACGCCTTCGTCAGATACTTGCCGGCCGTGGCGCCGGGCGGCGAAGTAGCCGGAAAGGCGAACGACCAGAATATGTTCATGGTCGATGGCGGAAACATCTCCAGCGATCAGGACGGCAACTATCGCAACTACACGGTTTCGAGTGGCTCCATGGCGACAGGCTCCGGAGGCAATCCTTCTGGGGTTGTACCCACGCCCGTAGAAAGCGTGGAGGAATTCCGAGTCAGCCTCAACAATCAAACTGCGGATTTCAATGGCGCCGCCGGTGGTCAGGTGCAGATGGCCACCAAGCGTGGTACGAACAGTTTCCATGGCGCGCTGTATGAGTTCTATTTCGACAACAACTTCAACGCGAATACGTGGTCGAATAATCGAAGAGGAACGCCCAGATCGAAAACTCATGAGAACCGCTTTGGCGCTGCGCTGGGTGGTCCGCTCACACCGGAATGGGGCGGCGCAAAGACCTTCTTCTTCTTTAACTACGAAGGCCGCCGCTTTCCTCAGGTCGCAGCGTATGAGCGAGCCGTACCCACTGCTCTCATGCGCGCCGGAGTCATCCAGGTCCCGGACAACTCGGGCAGGTGGACACCCTACAACCTGAATTCACGAGCCGTTACCGTCAATGGCGTCACCTACCAGCCCGCCATGTGCGGAACCGCCACTTGCGATCCCCGCGGCATCGGTTTGAATCCCATCCTCTCGCAGGTTTGGGAGAAGTACATGCCAATGCCCAACAATCCCGATGGCGGAGATCAGTACAACACCCAGGGCTTTCGCTCGCAGATTCAGATGCCAGTGAAGTCAAACTTCCTGGTAGCCCGAATTGATCGCGACCTCCATCCAAAACATCGGTTGATGTTGAGCTATCGCTACTTCCATCTGTATCAGTCCACGACAAGCCAGGTCGACATCGGTGGGTTCTTTGAGGGCAACACGCTTGGAGTGCCGAAAACACTAACCGACAGGCCGCAAACCCCCTCCTTCTATGTCGCAGGTCTCACCAGCGTTCTCACTCCGCGTTTGATTAACGATTTCCGCGTGAGCTACACCCGCAATTCGTGGGAGTGGGGTTCCGCCGGCGCCCCTCCCCAACTCCCCGGGCTCGGAGCCGCTCTCGAGTTCGGACTCCTGCCGTATGAGACGGCTCGCGGCAACTCGCTGTCACGCTATTGGAATGGTCACGATTACGTCCTTCGCGATGACTTGAGCCTCGTACACGGGAACCATCTGTTTCAGTTCGGAGGCACCTACACTCGTTGGTTGCTGCAACACCAGCGCAACGACAACGGCCTCAACATGATCACTACGCCTACGTATGTGGTCGGCTCTGGAGAAGGGATCGCGACTCCCGCGGCGTACATTCCCGAGAACGTTCCATCCAGGGAGTACGGCAGATGGAACTCACTCTATGCGCAGACGCTGGGCTTAATCTCCGAGACGCACGTCTTCTATCCAAGACTCGGCGGGGTTCTGCAGCCCTTCGGAACTTCGATCAAAGCGGCAAGCGTCGTGAACAATTACAACGCGCATTTCAGCGACACCTGGAAAATGACTCGTACCTTCACGCTGACCTATGGGTTGGCATACGAAGTGCAAATGCCGCCCTACGAACGCAACGGAAACCAGCCCATGGTTGTCGATCGCGATGGAAACAATTTCGCATCGGCCGATTACTTGGCGCAGCGGGAAAAGGCGGCGTTGGCGGGAACGGTATATCAACCAATTCTCGGATTCTCCACTGTGCGCAACGTCGGGCAAGGACTGAAGTATCCGTTCGATCCTTTCTATGCCGGATTCAGCCCTCGCGTCTCGGCTGCCTGGAATCCAGCCAGCGGTACGGTATTCCGCGGAGGCTACGCTCGGATCTTCGGACGCATCAACGGCATCAACATCGTCCAGGTTCCATTGCAAGGAACTGGAATCGGACAGGCTGTCGCATGTATCGGCCCAAGCAGTGCCGGACAATGTCGCGGAGCTTCTGGTGTCGATCCAGCCACTGCGTTTCGGATCGGATCGGATGGTATGACCGCGCCACTCCCTGGTGTCGATCAAGTCCTCGCTCAACCCTATTTCCCCGGGATCGGCGGCAATGCCCCATTGGGTGAGACGTGGATAATGGACTCCAAACTCATACCGCCGCGCACCGATCAATTCACGTTCTCTATCCAACGTCAGGTAGGCTCGAACTCAACACTCGAGGTCGGATACATCGGGATGATCAGCCGCAACGAACAGTGGCGCGCTGAGTTGAACGCAGTGCCGTACATGACGACACTGAACGGACAGAACTTCGCCGGCGCATTCGCGAACGTCTATCAGGCCATGAGTTCAGGAGGGGCAGTCACAGCGCAGCCATTCTTCGAATCGGCGATGGGCGGCGCCGACTCACCCTACTGCCGCGGCTTTGCGCATTGCACGGCCGCTGTCGCGAGCAAGCAGAGCGCGGACATCCTCAATACCAATGTCCGCCGGTTGTGGTCGGCTCTCGATAACTCTCAGGGCTGGACACTAGGACGTACGTTGACAAGCTCACCTCCTGTTCAGACCGCAAGAGTCCCGAGCGCTGTCAGTGGAGCTTCGTCGAACTACAACGGGGTCTTCGCCTCTCTCACCATGCAGAACTGGCGTGGCCTGACGCTTCGGTCGAATCTCACCTTCAGCCGTGCGTTGGGAAACGGCGGCACAACGCAAAATGGCATCACAAGCATGGATACGTTTAATCGCGATACAGACTATCGAGCGCTGGGCCACGATATCAATTGGGTCTACAATTTAATCGCGCTCTACGATATTCGAGCTTTCAGCGATCAGCGCGGACTGGTAGGTAAGATCTTGGGCGGATGGTCGGTAGCCCCACTCTTCACAGCGCAGAGCGGAAGCCCGCTGTGTGTCGGCACGGGCAACGAGTCATTCGGTAGTTGGATGGGTGGATGCGCCGTCGCGACCACGCCTTACACGGCAGGTAACAGCGCTCATGGTGACATCGTCGCGACGGGCACTGCCGGGCGTGCCGGCAATCCCTCCGCCGGTGGCTCAGGGATTAACATGTTTACGGACCCCCAAGCGACCTATCAAACGTTCAGGCCGATGATCTTGGGGGTAGATGGACGTTTCGGCGGCCTCTTGCGAGGTTTCCCAGGATGGAACCTCGATGCGTCCGTTCGGAAGACCATACGATTCAAGGAGACAATGGGGGCCACCCTGAGCTTCGAATTCATCAACGTGGTGAACCGCTTCCAACCGGCCAATCCGACGTTGAACGTCTTTGACGCGGCAAGCTGGGGTGTCGTCACAGGCCAGGCAAACGAGCCGCGCAAAATAGAATTTGGACTGAGAATTTTCTTCTAATGACCCGGTTCTGTAAAAGTCTTGTATCCAAACTGCACAGTGCAAGCCTTGTTTCCAAACTGCACAGTGCAAGCCTAGTATCAAGACTGCAAAGTGCAAGCCTTGTATCAAGACTGCAAAGTGCAAGCCTAGTATCAGGACTGCAAAGTGCAAGCCTAGTATCAGGACTGCAAGGTGCAAGCCTTGTATCAAAACCGCAAAGTACAAGCCTTGTATCAAAACCGCAAAGTACAAGCCTTTTATCCAGGGCAAGCCTTGTGGGGCAGGCTTTCAGCCTGCGCGGGGCTTTCAGCCCCGCCTCCGGCTTACTCCTATTAGCCCTAACCTGCCAAGCCGAAGATCTCTTCACAAACAAACTCTACCCAGTATTCGAAAAAGCCCAATGCCGGGCATGCCACAACGACAACGGCGTAGCCTCGGGCACAAGGCTGCGCTTCCCTGCCGAAAAAGCAACCCCAGACCAAATCAACCAATTCGGCCAGCGCTTACGAGCCTTCATCAATCCAAACAAACCCGAGGACTCTCTACTAGTCCAAAAAGCCACCAACCGAATCCCACACACCGGCGGCGAACGCATCCGCCAAGGCAGCGAAGAAGAAAAGCTTCTCCAGACCTGGGCAACACACCTCAGCCGGCTGCCCGAAACCCCAGTATCCGCAAACTCAACCCGACCAACCGGTCCACAAATCACCCGCAGACTAACGCACAACCAGTACAACAACACCGTGCGCGACCTCCTTGGAGACGAGTCCCGCCCGGCATCCAAGTTCCCAACCGAGGACTTCGTACACGGCTTCACGAACCAGGCGGAAGGGCAAGGAATGTCCCCAATTCTCTCGGAGGCTTACAGTAAAGCCGCCGAAAAGCTAGCCCGCAACACCTTCCGCGGAGGCGACGCAAATCGCTTGATCCCCTGCAAACCCGCCGGCCCAACCGATGCCGCTTGCCGTGACAAATTCCTAAAAGAGTTCGGCCTCCGCGCTTTTCGCCGCGCCCTGCGGCCAGACGAAGCGGCGCGTTACAGCAAGCTCTTCGCAATGGAGGCCACACGTACAAGCGACTTCTTTAAGGGCGCGCAAGTAGTTGTGGAAGCCATGCTCCAAAGCCCGAATTTCCTCTTTCATGTGGAGCCCGGCGTCGATCCCGCTCAGCGTCAATACGCAATCGCGAATCGCCTGTCGTATTTCCTCTGGGACACGATGCCGGATCGGGCCTTACTGCAGGCCGCCGGCGCCGGACAAGTGAGCACCAAGGCGCAGATCCGAACCCAGATCGAGCGTTTGCTGGAGAACCCTCAGGCAAAATCCGCGATGGAGGAATTCCTGGCGCAATGGCTCCGCTACGATCGCCTCCGGAGCGCATTCCGTGAGGTTCGCCTGTATCCCGAGTTCAGCTCCGAATTGGTCTCCTCAATGCTCGAGGAAACTCGCCGGTTATTCGATCATCTGGTTTGGGGCGATCGAAATTTCCTCGAATTCTTCACCGCGGATTACGCATTCCTGAGCGCTGATCTTGCGCAGATCTACGGATTACCTGCGCCGCCGGAGCCGTTTGCGAAGGTGACCCTACCCGCCAGCAGCCCGCGGGGCGGCGTGCTCGGCCAAGCCACTTTTCTGAGTATTACCGGCAAGCCCGCCGACTCCTCGCCGACCGAGCGCGGCCTTTTCGTTCGTGAGCATTTCCTCTGTCAGATCGTGCCGCCGCCCCCGCCTGGAGTGAATACGACACTGCCTCCGCTGTCGGACGAAAAGCCGATGAACAACCGGCAGCGGCTTCAGGCCCACCTTGCCAACCCGACTTGCTCCGGATGTCACCGGCTGGTCGATCCAATCGGATTCGGGTTTGAAAACTTCGACGCGATCGGCCGATTTCGCGAGAAACAGCTGATCCGCATCTACCCGACCTTTGACGAGATGAAGAGCAAAACCAAAACGCGCCCAACCGAACACAAGCTCGACATCGACGTCTCTGGTTTCATACAGGGGATGCCAAATTCGCAGTTCAAGTCGCCGAAAGAGGCCGGCCGCGTTCTGGCTTCCGATCCCGGCTGCCAGAAGTGCATCGTAAAGATGTTGTTCCGGTACGCTGCGGGAAGGCCGGAAACGGAGGCCGATCAGGCGTCCATCGACGCCGCGCTCGCCGACTTCCGCTCTTCCCAATTTCGCTTTAAGAATCTTATAATTGCAATAGCAACGTCAGAGCCATTCCTGGGAGGACCGGATTAATGCAGTTCAAAGGATTCTCGCGACGCTCATTCCTTCGCGGCGTCGCAGCTTCCGGCGCCATGATCCGGATCGGGCTGCCTCCGCTTGAGGCGATGACTCCGGTCAAGAAGGTCGAGCCGCGATTCGTCTTCTGGTTCAATGGCAACGGCATTCCCGAAAAGTATTGGATCCCGCGCGAAACCGGGTCGGACTACGGAATAACCGCGTGTCTGAAGCCGCTCGCGCCCTTCCGCAACGATATTCACGTGATCACCGGCCTCGACAGCCCCGCCGCTCGAGTGCCCGGTCCAGGCAACAGCCACTACCCTTCCATGAGCGCCGTGGTTTCCTGCGAGCCGTTCACCGGTCGCGGAGCTGGTGGTCCGTCTTTGGATCAGGTGATCGCCGGCAAGATCGGCCGCGACACGCGCTTCGCGTCTCTGCAGGTTGGCGTATCTCAGGAGTGTTTCGGCGAAAGCATTCAGCGCAATATGAGTTGGGTAGATCGTGACCGGCCGCTACCGCCGGAGACGGTCCCGCATCGCCTTTTCGACCGGCTGTTCGGCGTCCAGGAAGAGTCCTGGATGCAGCGTCAGAAGAGCATCCTCGACGCAGTGCGGGAGGATGCGAACGCAGCCAAATCGAGATTAGGCAAGGGTGACGAAAGAAGGCTCGACGAATATCTTTCGTCGGTGCGGGATCTCGAACGTTCCATTGCGAGTCTGCCGCCGGAGTACTCGCGAGTCGTGGAGAGGCCGCCCGAAGGCGGCGATCTTCGCGACTGGCCGCGCATCGCCAAGCTGCAAAGCGATCTGCTCGTGCATGCGCTCGCCTCAGGCCAGACCAGAGTCGCATCGTATATGTTGACCAAGTGCCAGGGACTCGCACGCTTCCCCTGGCTCGGCCACACGTCCGAACGGCACCACGAATATACGCACGGTCAGGTGGAGACGCCTCGGGGGATGCGCATCTTGCGCGACATCTGCCGCTGGCACGTCGAAGAGTTCGCGTACCTGGTCGGCAAACTGAAGTCGATGCCGGAAGGCGAAGGCACGATGCTCGACAACACGTGCCTGCTGTTCGTCCACGAGCACGCCGACGCCAACGCGCATAAGAATAACAATCTTGCGGTGATCGTCGCCGGTCATGCAAACGGCATGAAGACCGGCATGCACACCCGCGCCACTGGCACGCTGGGCGACCTCTACCTCACGTTGACCGACGAGGTAATGCAAGCCGGAGCCGGCAAGTTCCCAACGGCTGAGAAGAAGCTCTCGCTAGTCGTTTAACTGCCACCAGGTCACTTGGCAGTCGGGCCGCGCTTTTCGAAAACGCTCGACACCTTCGGCTGTCACCTTCGAACCACCCAGGTGCAGGCTCTTAAGCTGCTTCATCGCGATGAGAGTGTCGATGGCCGTATCATCGACCTTGGTCGCAAGACCGAGGCGCAACTCGCGCAGCTTAGGCAAGTCGAGCAGGGCCGCCAGCGCCCCTGGAAGAACCGGCGTTCGGCTGAGATCGAGAAACTCGAGATTCCGCAGCGAACGAAGCTTCGAAATATCCGGCAACTCGGTACGCTGGGACAGTTGATTGCCAGGACGATCGATACGTCGATCGTTCAAATTCGCCCCTGTCAACGTCAGCGAGCGGAGTTGGGTCAATTCGGACAGCCGCCGGAGATTGTCTTCCGACAAAGCGAGGCCCCAACGTCCGGAGTCGACTCGCTGCATACCGCCGGCGTCGAGAGTCCGCAGCGTTGGTAGCAACTTGAGCGAGGACAGGGCGCTTCCGGTCAAACGGTTGCCTCCAAGAGCAAGGCTCTCCAGCTTGGTCAGCGAGGACAACTGCTCGAACCCGTCGTCTTCCACCTCGGTAAACGCGATATCGAGGGATCGCAAGGAAGTCAATTGAGCCAGATGCTCGAAGACAGCGCTGGTCAGCCTGACGCCGCGAAGGTTCAGCACTTCGAGATGCTTCCACCCGCGCAGATGAGCGAGCGCAGTGTCGGTAATGTACTCCGCGTAGTAAAGGTTAAGCTCGGTTACGTTTTCGAGCGGCTTCAAGTGCTCAATACCGACATCCGTGATTCGGGTGTGGGCAAGGTTCAGCTTTTGCAAAGTCTGAATCTTGCCGACGCGCTCGAGGTCCGCATCGGTGATCCAGGTCGAAGATAAGTCCAAGCTGACGATCTGCGCCAGTAACAGAAACCACATGACCTTAACTCCTTCGTCGATTCGGCCGGCTCGATTCCTGATCCCAAATGATCAGGCAATCCGGCAGCGCCGACTTCAGTTCTGTCTGCCCGCCGGCAGTCAGAAACGTGTGATACATATTCAGCTTCTTAAGCTGCGGCAAACCGCGCAATACAGTAACCGACTTGTCCGTCACGTGAGTGTTATCCAGGCTGAGTTCGGTCAACTGCTTCAGCCCGGCCAGATGTTTGAAGCCTTCGTCGGTGATCTCTCCGTTGTCGAGATTCAAAGAGGTCAGATTGGTAAGCGATCCCAGTGCCGCCATCCCCTTATCGCTGATGCGCGTCTGCAATAAATCCAGTCTTCGAAGTTGAGGAAGCGCCTGCAAATGGACGAGCCCGGCATCAGTGAGACGGCAATGCCGCAGAACCAGTTCATTCAATGCCGCCGCGCCTTTCAACTTCTCGAGCCCCGCATCCCCCACATCGGACCCGCTCAGATCCAGCCGCTGCAGCTTGGGAAGCTTCGTCAGATGAACCAGGGCCGCATCGGTGATATCCGTCTCAGCGAGCGACAGCCGTACAAGCGAACTGAATCGCGCCAGTTCCGCAGCCCCGGTATCCGTAATGGGAGCGCCCAGAAGATCCAGATCTTCAACGCTGGTCAGACCCGCAAGACCTGTGCCTTCGACATAGGTGTTCTTGAGACTGAGCCGCTTGAGCGACTTCATCCGGCTCAGAGATGCGAGCCCGGCATCGGAAACGGCCGTCTCCCCCAAATCGAGGTCAGCGAGACTAATCAGTCGTGCGAGATGCTTCAAGCCGAGATCGCCCACTTCGGTTCCTTTGAGATCCAACTTCCGAAGCCCGGGCAATCGAGCCAACTTCGCCATATCCGCATCGGAGACCGAAGTAGACGCCAGAGAAACCTCGACGATACGTCCTCGTTCAACGACGACTTTGCCACCTTGGGATTTCACCCAGGCGCTCAAACTCGCGCCCGCCTTCGCAGGCTTCGGACTAACTCGCGGCGCTGTACCGACAAAGACGAAGCGCGTCTCCGGCAAAGTCTTCTGAAGCGCGTCGACTCCCGCCTGTGTAGATCGTGTGTAGCGGACATCCACCTCACGAAGGGACTTCAACTCCTTCAACGCTTCGAGTCCTGCGTTGGTGACGCGAGTGCGATAGAGGCTGAGTTGCTCAAGTGACTTCATCTGCTCAAGATTCACGAGTCCAGCATCGGTAACACCCGTGCTCATCAGGTTCAGTTTGCGGAGATTCGTGAGAGAACGCAGATGCTGCAACCCCGCATCGCTAATCGCGGTACCGTGCAAGTCGACATCCTCGAGACTTTCAAGCTTGCTGAGGAACTGCAGACCGTTGTCGGTGATCTGCGTATCAGCTACCCACAGACGAGTCAGATGAGTCATCGCAGACAGGTTACGCAGACCTTCATCGTCAAATGGAGTCTTACCAACATCGAGCACACGAAGATTGATGAACGGCGCCAAAGTATGTCCGCGCACTCGCGTCTGAAAGAGACCAAGCTCGCGCATGTTTACCAGGCTAGCGATCGCCTTCAGTCCCTCGTCTGCCAGCCGGATCCGGTCGAGAAAGTGATAGCTGAAGATGATCCGTTCGAGCGTGGGTATCGACGCTAGATGGCGCATCTCCGGGCTTATGTTACCTCCGTCGAAGTTCGCCCCACCGGCTGTATTCCTGCTTCCAATCGGCCCGGGAAGGTGCAGTTCTTTCAGGTGTTGTAACGGACTCAGCTTCGCCAGATCAGCAGGGTCGAGGCTATGGGCGCCGATCAGATTGATCGACTCCACACGAAAGTCGCCGGCCGGCAATTGGCCGAGATCCTGGATGGTTCGGGAATCGCCAGCCAAGCGCACGTTCCCGCCCATGTACAGCACCCATTCGGCCACCCGCCGGTCTACACCGTCCGCCCCCAAAGCCACCTGAACCCACAGGCACACCACGGCGGCAATGACTTTCAGCATCGCTGTTATCCTGACGCAAAAACCGCAGACGCGCAAGTGTACCTAACTCAGGAACGATAACGTTGTCGGCGAATCCTTGGGTGTAACGCCTTTGCCGGCTGCGTTCGCTCTCATCAACGAGACCGCCTGGCTTCAAGGAGAGTATCCCGAGAGAGCTGATCAGACATCCACGGCTGACGTCC
The DNA here is from genome assembly GCA_963844855.1 of Bryobacteraceae bacterium. Classification (GTDB taxonomy): domain Bacteria; phylum Acidobacteriota; class Terriglobia; order Bryobacterales; family Bryobacteraceae; genus DASQDN01. The sequence goes on along the minus strand of CAWJQP010000005.1, from coordinate 154,673 downwards.
TCCTGGTCCTCACCTGGGGCCGAGACGCTCACACCGAAGAAGAACGACGCCGTATCGGCGCTGATGGCGCCAGCGAGCCGAAGAAAAAAGCATCATCGCAGACGTATACCGCTAGACATGACCTTCACGACGGACATCGTTCCATCGTGATGTGCACTCCATCATCTCCGACAGCAGTAAAACCAAGCCGGTCGTAGAGCCGCTTGGCGGGATTACTACGCTCTACCCGAAGGTCCACCGCCATGCGATGCCGGTCTGCCTCAGCGAGGATCGTCCGTAGTAACGTGCCGCCGATCCCCCTATTGCGAAAAGCAGGCAAGAGCATCACGTCAACGATACGGATTCTTGTTTCACGCCTATCGACCGCGATAAATCCCGCCGGACGCTCACCGACAATGATGATGTCGCGGCTGCAACTCGGATAGAGCTGCCGCCGCGAAAGCAACATCGCTCGATACTGCGAGGCTACAAATTCACGCTTGCCGGCAGCGTGGAGCGGCAAGCATGCCACGATTGGTTCACACGCGCTTTCGAACACGTTGAAGAGAAACTCCTCATCATCCGGCAATGCGTGCCGAAGGACAATGGAAAACTTAGTTTCTCCAGGCTCCACGTTCTGAAGGCGAAGGAATCGTTTCAGTTACGCGAAGGATAAATACCTTCCAGCGCAATGATGAAGTTCACGCATAGATACGGCGACATGTTGTTGTGAGGCTGGTTGCCTCCCGCATTGCCTATCGCCTGCTGATTCATAGTTTTATTTGGAGCTTGATCGATATACACCTGGGTTGCGCCGTTAGATTCCGCTGCCAGGAGATGCCCGTCGGGCTGCGTCTGGTTTGCCGAACCGCTGTTGCAGCCCAGTGTGTGTGTATGCGCCGGCATCTGACCCGATGAAAGTGTGACTGGCTTCCGTTCCGCTAACCTCGCCGAGAGTACGGGGTGTCAGGCCGGGGCCCTGTCCAGGGTGGACCGGCATACGGCCACGCAGGTCGGGCAATGCGAAAGTTGTCTGCCCATTTCCGCCAAAGGTTGTGCCGAGAAGTGAGAATAGCGCCGTATTCTGCGCTATCTGCAGAATTTGACCGTCGCAAAGCGCCCAGCCGCGCGGGGCAAAGTTGCCGCCAAACATCATGATTTGAGCAATAAACGGTTCAGACATTCAATCTCCTTATGGGTATCGATGTAATGGTGCTAGTTGAAGACTGCTTCGTAATAAGCGCTGGTGTCGCTGGGATCCAAAGAATACTGCACGCGGGCAAAAAAAATGTTCCGCACACTGAAATCCCTATGCGCTACATTTTGCAACTCCGGTTTCATATCCGGCCCTGCAACGCTACGAAAAACCAGACTGAATGGCTGCTTGCCATCCTCGCCCGGAGGGCGCCGTCCCTTAGTAATTTCTATTAAGTCAGCCTGGATGACCGCGTCCCCATCGCTGCTCTCCGCAGGAGAAAGCTGGAACTGCTGTCCCTGATAACGAAGGAACAGATCCATCGCCAGATCGTGGACTTCGTGAACCATACACTGGGCCACCTCAAACCAAAAGGCCTCAGCACGAGGCCCCGCAGACGCAATCAAATTGTGTTGACGTGCAGTGAGTATAAGTAGAGGCCGACTTCGTGTCAACTATTTAATGAACAATACGATCACATTTCCAAATAATTGACCGAGTCATACTTGGTAGGCGCCTCGACCAGTTTCCATGTTGTGTTCAAGCGTAAAAAGAACAACAATATTTGCGCTTGAGATCAATCACTAGCGCTTTGCCGCCGCCTGTTGCGAAATGGCCCAGGCGCGATTGTTCCTGGCCAGTTCAAACCCGGGCTTGAGTCGCAGCGCCTGGTCAGCCGCTTTGATCCCGTCGGTCCAGCGCTGCATGGCATTGTGGGCGGCCGCAATGTTGTTGTAGGCTTCGGCGTATTCCGGATTCAGGCGAAGGGCTTCGAGCGCGGCGCGGATGCAATCTTCATATTTTTCAGCCTGATAATAGAGCAGCGAGAGGTTCAGGTATTTGTCCGGAGCGGGCATAGTTTCTGCTGCGACGGCGGCCTGGTAGAGTTCTGCCTCAAACCATGTCTCCGCGTTCGCATAGCGGAGCGCTTGTGAGTCGCCGGGAACGGCCCGCAAAGTTTCTGCCGCGAGTCTTTCGAGCGCTTTCCATCGCTTTTGCTCAAAATAGATCTGCATCAACAGATGCTTCACATCGAGCGTGTTAGCGTTCACTTGTTTTGCAGTCTCCAGCTTAGAGAGCGCTTCTTCCGTGCGGCCACGCTCATGAAGCCAACGGCCGTAGTAATAATTCGACTCATACCGGTTCGGTTCGAGGGAAAGTGCGCGTAAGAAATGCCCTTCCGCTTCAGGGTGGCGGCCGACTTGGGACTTAGCGATTCCCAGATTTATTTCCAGTAGGAAATAGGCGGGATTCAAAACGCGCGCACGCTCCAAATAGTCGAGAGCTGTAGCAATGTCCCCGGCAGCCATTCGCGTCAATGCATAATTCATGAGTCCGCGTCCGTTTTTGGGGCTTTTGACTGTCACGTCATGCCAGAGGGTCCCCTCATTGCGCCAGACCTCGTTTCGTACGTAGGTGGCCCTTGCTTCCACAGTGAGAAGCAGAGAAACCGCGATAGCCGAAGCGGCGCCGATTGTGCGCGATCCAATCCACGGACAGAGCGACAGCCAAGCAGTCCAAACTACCGAAAGAGTCAGACCGACGAATGGGAAAAACATCCGGTGATCGTTCGCGACTTCCCCGAGCGGCATCCAAGACGTCGGGAACAGAGCAGCGACAAACCAGATCAATCCGAAAGCGATCGGACGGGTCTCGGTCCGTCGTTGAGCGAACCAGATAACGATACATACACCGACGAGAAACAGAAAACCTACGATCGCTCTCGGGTCAGTCGCGCCCGTCAGGAGCCTCCACTCACTGTCAGCGCTTAGTTGTGTTGGCAAAAAGAAAGACCAAAAGTAGTGGAGAGCGACATACGTTTGTGTAATACGGTAGAGGGCGGGCGAATTTCCGCCCGCGTCGAATCGCGCGGCGGTCATGGAATGCAGAATGATCGCCATTATGCCGCAAGCCACGAGGGCGGGCGCAACAGCTCGTAGCGCGGTTTTCACATTGCGTGATTCGAACAGGTAAACGAAAGCGAACAGAATGACGGGAAACACGAGCGCGGGCGGCTTGCACAGCATTCCCATTAGCACTGGCAGAAGATACAGCCCGAACTTGCGCCAATCGGGCCGCCAGGCATACAGCGCGATGCCCGCCACAACTCCCATTGTTGACAGTAAGTCACCGCGTTGCACTATGTAATTGATCGTTTCGGCGCTCACCGGATGCAACGCGTAGACCGAAGTTGCACATAGCGCGACTATCCAATTTGAAGGGTAGGCGCCGCTGGCATTCATCAGGTATAGGAACAGCGCGAAGATCGCAGCCAAGTAGATGAGGTAACAGGCGAACGTCGTCACGTGGAAAGTACGCGGCCGACCGTCACCTCTCACATAATCGATCGCAAACGACGTGGTCAGAAGCGGCCGGTACACCTGGTGTGTGGGCAGGTTGCTAAATGTCCGCGCATCCCGAAAGAACGCCGGGATATTCGACAGCGACCGGACATATAGATTGTTTTGTATTGTGTGAGCGTCGTCGAAGTGGAAGCTGTTATCGAAATGATTGGAATAAGCAGCGCCGATGAGGGTCAGCACGCACCCGACCAACAGAATGCGCTGCACGGAAAACATACTCAGCGAACTTAAGATTTTCTCACGCGGCGAGCCCGAAACGGGACCGCGACTATTGTCACGGTCCATTTCGGGGAGAAAACGATACTAGCGGCAGCGCACTCCGGCACTGAAGGTCGGTGAGTTAGCCCCACTCGTTGCGGTAAACATGATTCGATCCCCGGCGGCCAAAGCCACGCTGTTTGAAGACGAACACGCCACGTTGGCAGCTGTGACGGTGCAGGACAGTGCAGTAGCTGCTCCATTCCTGACCAACGTCAACGTCATCGGCGCCCCCGGCGCGCTGGATGGGGATACCACTAAGGAATCTGCGGTGCATGCGACAGGGATAACATTCTCGACCAGGCTGTCGGTGCGCGAGACAGTCCCATTAACAGCGTAGTTGCGCGGCATTGGTTGGTTGCCGATCGCAAAGTTTGATAGCCACAGAGTTCCGACCGCACCTGGGCCGGCCGGGCCTGTGGGACCAATCGGCCCTTGCACGCCTGGAAGTCCCTGCACGCCTTGCGGTCCCGTCGGCCCCGCAGTACCCTGTGGACCTTGTGGACCTGTCGGACCTGGAACTGTCGAAGCGGCGCCTGTTGCGCCGGTCGGGCCCGCAGGGCCCGCAGTACCCGTCGCTCCTGTCGGACCTGGAACTGTCGAGGCGGCGCCCGTTGCGCCAGTCGGGCCCGCAGGGCCCGCAGTACCCGTCGCTCCTGTCGGACCTGGAACTGTCGAGGCGGCGCCCGTTGCGCCAGTCGGGCCCGCAGGACCCGCGTACCCGTCGCTCCTGTCGGACCTGGAACCGTCGAGTTGGCGCCCGTTACGCCAGTTGGACCCGCAGGACCTTGTGGACCCGTCGGGCCTGGAACTGTCGAGGCGGCGCCCGTTGCGCCGGTGGGCCCCGTTGGACCCGTGGGGCCAGGAGTTCCGCCTCCGCCTACCAGAATGATCTCCAAAATGGGTTCATGGCTGGTTGAGGCATTCTCCTTGCTATCAAGGAAAATTGAGGTCGTTGGCTGTGCCGCGCTTGCGGTGATCAAGAAGCCATTGTTCTGCGCTGGAAGATCAACCCATGTCTTCACAGCGTTGGTTACGTCAATAGCGATATAGTTGCCTGCGGATGGAACTGGGACGGCGCCCGCGATGAAGGCGCCTGCCAAGGGGGCCGTGCCCTGCGTAACGGTAGTCTCACCCCAAGCGCTAGCTGCCGCCGATACATCAATCGCTCCGGCCGTGTTGATCTTGTTGACCCAAACCCAAAGCACCGCTTTTGAAATATCGCCGCTCAAGGAGCCGGCGGGCACCGCGACCGTCGTATTGAATCGAATCAGCGTCTGATTTCCACCGCCAACGTTGAGATTCGCAAGGCCGCCGAAGTTGTTAACGGGAAACCCTGTGCTGACATACGTGTCAGCTGCGACGGGCGCCTCTGCCCCTTGCGCCGTAACCATTAACTGCGGCAGCAGTAAAAACGGCAGCGTCCGCGCAAAAGTCTGTCGAAACATGAATTTATTTCCTCTACGTGTTGAACTCGCAAACTTGGGAATCACTGCGTGCGATTGGCTCTTCTTCGGCTTCGTGAAATGGCGGCAAAAACGACAGCACAACCACTCACAAGCATTGGCGTCGCGGGCTCGGGCACAACTGCGGCAGATTCAGCGTTCAGAATGTCGACAGCCCAGCGACTGTCTCGCTGACTTGGATTCGCGTCGATAAACGATCCCGGCACGCCCAGGAATGCGGGTCCGGTAAAATTCCCCTGCCCAGCGCGGAGAAAACCATCTCCGAGTGCGGGGCCCAAAGCAACGTTGTCAGATTGACTTAAGACTAGCGTGTAGAGCCCAGGCCCCAGCGCGATCTCTATCAACGAATCCCAGCAGGCGCCAGTGACGGCATCATTGTTTAGGGGTGGGCATGTACCGTCGTTGTTTGAAGCGAGCTGCGTCCCACCAGGATCGTTTGCTCCCGTAAACAGGGACAGTATCGGATCAAATCCGCCACCTGCAATCGCCGCTCCGTCGGCATTCACTCCACCCCCGTACGAGAGGGTAAGAAACGTAACGGTCGAAGGCGCCGCTACATTGAGCGTGAAAACGCGCAAGTCGTCGTCGCTATTAAAGCTGCCTTCAAAAGAGAAATTCGCCGCATTTGCCGGGGGGAGAAACACCGCAACGATTAAAGCAGCGCATAGAAGAATGGAACGGTAAGCACGGCGGTCCGCGAGCATCAGCACCTCAAGAGCTATCAAAAGAACGTTACCGAGTATGGAACCATAACGTAGCCCTGTCAATAGTTCTGGCACGGGTATTGGTAAGCACTTCCCATTAGTGGCGGCTAGTTTAATGTCTAGGGCCGCTGTGGGGCGGGCGAGCGTGATAGCGTCTGCGAATAGATGTTAGTTCAAGCCACGCGCAAAGATGGCCCAGGTTGTCGGGCGGCGGCAACCGTCATCGCTGCCGGTCATAGACCTTTTGGTCGTCTCGTTCGTGCCGGTTGCCTCTGAGATCTGTTCTTTGAACGGAAGCGTCTGCGCTGGCAATCGCATAATCTTCACTCAACGGTTGCGCGAGCATCGGTCGCTATAGAAATTCTGCCGCTTGGCGCGCAGGAAACACTTTTTCATGCAGACAGCAGCCTATTAGAGCGCCGGAGACGTCTTGCAGCGTACGGAAAATTTTGTACCCGCGGCGCGTTGCCGGCTATCTATGTTTTTGAGGCTATCTATGAAGCATGGATTCCGTACGCTACGGCACGTTTCTTGCGTCATGCTGATACCTTTAGGTCTATGCGCGCAGAATGAGCTGAAGCCAGGCGGCTGCGTTAGAAGCGGAGCCGTTTTTGAGCGCGATGTGGCTGGCAACACGCTTATGTTGAAGGATCGAACCGGCTTTGTCGGCTCGGTTGAAATTCCTCGCGAGATCGCAATCTGGAAGCTGCAAGTGGCCGAAGGGGGGAAAGTTTCCTCGACTCCAGTTCGAATCAAGTTCGAGGAGATTTCGACAAACGACCTGGTTTGCGTCGAAGGCGCGAAAGTGACCGTGGTCCCGCGCACCGAGCTTGAACGCGCTCAGCGTGACTTCGCGCTGAACTGGCAATCGAGCTCGGTTTTCGGATCGATTCTGACAATCGACCAGGCCTCACGCAAGATCATGGTGATGCCCCTGGCAGCGCAGAATCCTCCCCCGCCGACGGAGATCAATCTTCCCTCTGAAGTGTTGTTTCGAACGTATCCGACTACGGCGATGCGAATCGGTGACGCGAGTTCAGTACGCTTCGAAGATCTTCAGTCGGGTGAAAAAGTCTATATACGCGGGCGCCGGCTGCCTGGAACCCCGACGATGGACGCCACTCTCGTGATAAAGGGTGGCATGCGCGCAATTGTAGGAGTTTTGGTGGAAGCGGCAGCCTCGAAGGTTCGTATCCGGGAGTATGGCACGGGCAGCACTCTTGATATCTCCATTCCATCGACGCTTGCCTATCGAACTTCGGCCGAACTCACAAACTCCTCCGGCGCCGTGAGACTTGATGAATCAGGGTTGTCAGTAATCAATGTCGCCGATCTTAAGGCAGGCGACACAGTGCTGGTTGTCGGCAATGTCGATTACGACTCAAAGACTGGAACAGGTCTCGGCGTTGTCGCGCAGTTCGGGTATTTCGGGACTTCTCCGAACGACGGTGACCAGAAGGTCACCTGGATTCTGAAGTGAGAATACCCTGCACAACGTGGCCATGAACATCGGTCAGCCGCCTACGGATCCCGTTGTGATAGAACGTGAGCTTTTCATGGTCCAACCCGAGCAGGTGCAGCGCTGTTGCATGCAGGTCGTGAACTGTTACGGGGTTCTCCGCAGGTTCGCGTCCAAGTTCGTCTGATGTGCCGTAAGCGAAGCCCGGCTTAAGCCCCGCGCCGGCGAGCCAGACAGGTGAAGCAATTCGGATGATGATCGCGCCCGGCCGTCTTACCCGTTCCTTGCGATACGGGAGTTCGTCCAAACTCGGTTACTCCCATCACGAGCGTGTCCGCGAGGAGTCCTCGCGCATCGAGATCCTTGATAGCGCGGCAACGGGCTGGTCGTACTCCTTCGCCCGAGTAGTGTGGTTCGAGATCAGGCTTCCGTGAGCATCCCAGTCGGCCGAAGATCCGCCGTGAAACACCTGAACGAAACGCACGCCACGTTCGAGCAAGCGGCGGGCGAGCAGACATTGCCTGCCGAGCGGCCCCGTCTCCTTCCCGTCCAAACCGTACATGCGGCGAGTTGCCTCTGTTTCACCCTGCATATCCGTGGTTTCGGGAACACTCAACTGCATCTTTGCAGCGAGCTCATAGCTCCGCAGGCGAGCATCAAGATTGCTGTCACCGGGATGCTCTTCGGCGAACGTTCGGTTCATCGTTGTGAGCCATTCGAGACTTGCCCGGCGCGCTTCTATATTCGTTCCGGATGGATTCGAGAGATCGGGCACGGGATCTCCTGCGCTACGAAAAGCAGTGCCTTGCACTGCGGCCGGCAGAAAGCCGTTCGACCATTGCAACGTGCCGCCCCACGGATAGGCACGCGCATCGGGCAGGACGACGAATGACGGAAGATCCTCACTCTCAGACCCGAGCGCGTAAACCACCCAGGCGCCCATGCTCGGGAATCCGGTAAGAATGAAGCCCGTATTCATTTGCGCAACCGCAGGCATATGGTTCGCGCTCTTGGAGACCATGGTGCGAATGACGGTCAGTTTGTCGGCGCATTGCGCCAGATTGGGCAACAACTCGCTGACCCAGAGCCCACTTTGTCCACGCTGCTTGAATTCGAAAGCGTTGCCCGAGCAGGTTGCCTGCCTGTCCGAAGAACGTTGGCATCTCGAATGGCTGACCGTTCCGCCGAGAGAGTTCCGGCTTGTAGTCGAAGGTATCTACATGGCTCATACCACCCACGCAGAACACCTGAACGACTCGCTTCACCTTGGCGCGAAATGCGGTGCCAACGGCAGCAGCCCAAGTCTGCTCAGAGCCACGATAACGCGAGCCAACCAAAGCCCGGCCGCTGTCCAGAAGCAGTCTGCGGCGAGTGATTCCCGGATCAGTGGACATACACGAACTCACTTGTATTGAATAAGCCCCAACAGAACGACTCAAGACCATGTCGTTCGACCAGCGAAACTGCCGAAGCGAGTTCCTCGGGTTGCGCGAGCACGGCCAAACGCGAGGAGGAAGCCACGCTGCACTTGCGAGGACTGTGTCAGTGGATTCTTTCGACAAACGCTCGGCCAGAGCCTTTGCCTGCCGCTGCACGAACGGGTTGTTCATCAGGCTGAGCGATTGTAGAGGCGTTGTAGTGACTGAACGCTGCGGAGTTTTCACAGACGGTACCGGACAATCGAGAGCATCCAGCAACGGGTTGCCTCCCGAGTTCACGTTCATCCGATAGATCGTCCGCCGCTGCTGGTCGGGTTCGGCAGAATCCACGGGCTCGTAGGAGTGATACGAGCCGGCATTCTTGACGATCTTGAACGGACGGAAGCTCGGGCCATACATCGATGCGTTCAGTTGCCCGCTCACTGCGAGCATCGCATCCCGTACTGCTTCGGCCGGTAGACGCATCGGCGAGTATCGCCAGAGAAGACGATTGTCGGCGTCTTTCTCCGGCCGCCTCAGCAATCGTACGCCGAGGACTGCTGGTAGGTCTGCGACATGAGAATCAATTTGTGAAGCTTCTTCAAACTCCAGCCGCTGCGGATGAACTCCTGAGCTAACCAGTCGAGCAGTTCGGGATGGGACGGCGTTCCTCCGTTAAACCCGAAGTCGTTCGGGTTCCTCACAAGGCCTGACCCGAAATGGTAGCTCCAAACCCGATTCACCATTACGCGAGCAAAGAGCGGATTGTCAGGGCTTGCGATCCAGGCGGCGAGCTTCAATCTGCGCTCTGCCTCCGGGGCGTCGAACGACAGAGCAAGATCCGGCGACAGTCCCTGGATGCATGAGACTGCGCCGGGCGTAACTCGCTCACCCTTGTTGTTCACGTCTCCGCGAATCAGTACATGAGTGGCTTCGGGTGATCGAGAATCAGCCGCGAATACTTTGTCGGGTTTCTTGGTCGCGGCGTAATCCGCTCTGGTCTGTTCCAGTTCTTCCAGCAAGCGCGTCCGCAACGCTTGCTGCTCAGGGCTCATTGCTCGGATGAGATCCTCCGCGGTGACGCCTCTTGCCGCCTGACTTGTAAGACTCCGCTATTTGTTGGGGCGTGAGGGCGACGCTATAAAATCGAGCTTCTTCGACTTCCAGATCCTTAGATGCCGTCAGTTCGATCTGGGCATCGTCTTTGCCATACGTTTGCAGTCGACCAACCGGCAAGTCGATTTGTGGCTTATACGATTTTCCGTATGGCTTTCCGTTGCGATAAATGCTGATTAGATCGTCGGAGCCATAGACAATCGCTATGTGCACGCGTTCCCCGGAGGCGGTATCTTCGGGAGCGCCTTCCACATCTTCCGTTCGAAAACGAACGGTGCTCAAGTTCTCCCACTGATTTCGCTTTCCGGCGACATATTGAATGCCGTCGACAGCCGCGCCGCGGAAACCGCTCCGATTGCGGATTCGTAGAATTGTCGCCGACTTCTCCGGAAGTTTCCTGACGTAGATCCACGCTTCGAGGGTTTTCTCGCGGACGTCGAAGTTGATCGGCGAAGTCGCAATCGTCGCCGAGTCCTTACCCGAAACTGGGCGAAGACGACCGTCCGCGACTTCCACATCATCCGTTGCGGCCAGATGCAGAGACCCGAGATCGTCTCTCGTGTCCGCATCGAAGGTCCAGATCGCGGAAGGACGAACGCTCGCCGATGGTATTTCACGCGAGCGCACGGTGCGATGCAGATCTCCGAGTGCTGCTTCCTTGTCTGTGATGCGTTTTCGCAGAGGGTTTAGAACTTCATCGAGATGGCGCTGCTCGACCGGTGTAAGCAATGCGCGACCGTCTGCCTTGAGCTCTTCGCCTTGCGTCGGCTGCCACACTCCTTCGAACACCGCTTTGAGGCGATAGTAGTCTTTTTGCGGGATGGGATCGAACTTGTGGTCATGGCAGCGCGCACAATTCACCGTCAATCCCAAGAACGTTTGGCTGACGACTCCGAGCATCTCTTCCAGTTGATCTTCCCGGACCATGGCGCGCTCTCGTGGGACGGCAGACGTGAGACCGACAGCATCGAAAGGTCCGAGCACAAGCAGGCTGGTAGCGGTGATGCCATCTCTTGTTACAGGCGCCAGCACGTCTCCTGCGATCTGCTCCTTCGCGAACTGCGTGTAAGGCTTGTCCTCATTGAAGCTGCGGATAACGTAGTCCCGATAAGCCCAGGCATGATCGCGCAGCCAATCGCGCTCAAATCCTTCGCTTTCGGAAAATCGGACGACATCGAGCCAGTGCCTTGCCCAGCGCTCGCCGTAATGCGGTGAGTTGAGGAGACGATCGATGAGGCGCTCATAGGCATCCGTTCGCTGGTCCGCGACAAACGCTTCGACTTCCTCGGGCGTCGGAGGTAACCCCAGCAGATCGAACGTCAGCCGGCGGATCAAGACACGCCGCTCGGCTGGAGGAGAAGGCTTCAATGCACTCTGACGCAGGCGCGCATAGATCCATCGATCGATCGGTGACTTGGCCGATAACGCTGGCGCCTCGCTTATGCGTAACGGCTGCAGCGCCCACCAATCACGACCGGCACGCTGTTCCGAGATAACGCCACTCCAAGGCGCGCCAGCCTCGATCCATCGCTGAATCAACTCTTTCTCAGCAGGCGGCAACGGCGCCGCGGGAGGCATCTGCCCTTTCAAAACGCGCCCGAGGAGCAAGCTTTCCGCCGGCGAGCCCGGCTTCAGCCCCGAGCCGGTCACGCCGCCTTTTAATGCTCCTTCGCGAGTAGAAAGATCGAGCCCTGCAGTTTTGGTTTTTGGACCATGACAGCTCAGGCAACGGCGTTGCAACAGAGACTGGATCTCCTGTTCGAGGTCAGCCGCGCTGAGGGCGAGCGCAACGGCGGGCAAGACCATCAACAGGCGCATCGCGAGATTACCCTTCCGCGATCATCTTACAATAACGGCCATGAACATCACGGTGTAGAAACCCGCAGAGATCAGAAGAGCGGCCCGTTTCCACAGTGGCGGACGAAGCTCGATTGGCAGTAGCCGCGTATTCACCAATAGGACTTGAATCGATCCAAGCGCCAGAACCAGGCTAGCAACAACGCCTAAAGCCTGAAATAAAGTCATCGCGGTTCCCCAGCGCGTCGTGATGGCGCCCCATACCGTGAAGAGAATGAGCAGGGTGTAGTACAAACGCCGGACACTCCCGACATTCCAGTCACGCATCTTTTCGATCCAGAGAATGTCGGTGACGACGCGTACAAGGCTGTCGGTATTGCCCAGGTGAGTGGAGAAGAGGATCCAGAATCCATTGAGCAGGGCCAGGACCCAGAAGCCGGACCATAAGCGTTCGGCCATGTACTTTGCCTGAAAGGCTCCAGCGCCAATATCCGAAAGATTCGCGCCAGGAGGAGCAATGGCCGTGGCCAGATTGACATTCAGGTACATGCCGATGAAACAACCGCCGGCCCAAAGCACAACCTGATCGAAAAGCACATAACGCATCCATGCTCGCCAGCGTCGAAGGTTCTCCGTGTTGATCTCGAACACTTTCCCAACGTGGGAGAGATTGATGTGCCGGCCGCCGAGCGCGCCGGGAATCGCGCCGACGACGGCGCCCATACCGAAGCCTTTGTCGCGCGCCCAATTGGTGATCGCAATGTTGCCGATCCCGCCCGATCCGGCCGTCGCAGCCAACGTCGTTAACAGAACTATGTCGACTCCGGGCGGCCAATACCCGAATTGGAAGAAGCCTTGGAAGGTGACGAGCCAGTGCTCGGCGGGCACAAACAAGACGTTCGCTGTGAACAGAAACGCGAAGATCATAGCGATCATCGCCCAGGACGCGCGTTCGAGCGTACGTTCCACGGTTCCACCGGACATCAATATCAGCACGGTCACAGCCATGACGAGATACGTCAGCCAGATGAGCGTCGTCGTGTCTGGTCCTCCTGGCAGACGCCCGGCGAAGGCCGCAAAGATAACTGTGGCGGAAGCAGCGCCCAGAGCGGGCATGCCGAGCTGCGCAATGCTGAGGATCGTGTAGATCGCCGCCCAGAAGCGTGAGGATGGCCGGAGCCTCATGAAGCCCGCGACAATCGGTTCACCCGTGTAGAGCGTATAGCGCAGCGCTTCCAAATTGAAGATGGTTTGAAGGACGATTGCCAGAGTGGCAATCCAGAAGAGACCGATGCCGTGCTTCACAGCCACCGCCGGTCCGACAAGCCATTCGCCTCCGCCAATCGACGCCGCAAGCAGGATCGCGCCCGGTCCAATCGTGCGCAGCGCGTTGCGAAACGAGAGAGGCAGCGGATCGGGCAGGTCGGCGCGGCCCCAAGGGGGTAACCGGCTCACGAAGTGCGCTGCCTTCGTGTGACGCTTCGCAGTTGCGGAAGGAACACTTCCGATTGTTTACGGTCGATGACTTCCTGTATCCGCAACAAAGCGCCGAGATCTGCTCCTTTCCGAATCCGTTGCTCGAGCACCTTCTCCGCCTGGATGATCTGTTTGGCGCGCTCATGCGCGCTGGAAGCTTGCTCGGCGGGAACCACCACGACGCCATCATCGTCGCCGATCACCCAGTCTCCGGGGCGGACGATCTGACCGCCACACTGCACTGTCAGGTTCAGCTCGCCGAGGTATTCCGCTCCGCCGGCATTCGGAACGACGGCTCGTGCAAACACGGGAAGCGGGCTGCGCCGGATGGCGGCGCTATCGCGCACAGCGCCATCGATCACAACTCCGGCGAGTCCTTTGCGCAGCGCGGCGAATGTCGTCAATTCTCCCCACAGCGCCGTGTTGAGCTCCCCCCGACCATCGATGACAAGCACCTGGCCTTTCTCACAGTCGGAGAGCGCTTTGGCAACCATAAGAATGTCAGCGGTGTGAATCCGCACAGTAAACGCCTGTCCTGCCATGCGCGGGTTGGCCGACATAGGACGCATGCCATGATCCATGGCGCCCGTCTTACCTAAAGCGTCGGATAAAGTGGCCGTGCCGACACTCATCAGGGCCATTGCGGTCTTTGTCATTCGCATATCATTACCTGAGCAGGATTGATTGCTTTGTACTTGCCTTTGTTCGCTGTGATCTCAAATGCTTCGGGAACCTTGTCGATGCCGTTCAAGATGTGCGTGATTGCGGGCTTCAGTCGCACGCGGCCGCTGCTGACCAGGCGGACAGTATGCTCGAGGTGCTGCAGCGTACTGATGTCCGGGAAGACATACCGGATGCTGCGTTCGCGAAGCAGATCAATTGGAAGCGAGACCGGCGCGCCAAAGAAAGAGACTCCGACGATAGAGCCGCCTGAACGGACGGCATCGATGGCTTGCGTCAGGCTCTTCATCCCTGCAAGCCCCTGTTTCGGGCTTCCGCCGGCACATTCAAAGACGACATCTGCCCCGTTGCCGCCAGTCAGATCTTTGATGCGCGCTACGGGATCCTCTTGCGAAGCATCGATGACGTGATCGGCTCCGAGTTCTCTCGCCATCGCGCATGCTTCGGGGCGAACATCGACGGCGATGATACGTCCCGCGCCGCTGACACGCGCAATCTGCATACATTCCATTCCCATACTGCCCTGCCCGAAGATCGCTACCGAGTCTCCCATGTGCACGCCTGCGGTTTCGACGGCCGCAACGCTGTCGCTGAGCGACTGAAGACAGGCGGCCTCACTGTTGGAGATCCGGTCGTCAACGTGAGTGAGCGCGATTTCTGGCAGAACTGCCAATTCTGCGAAACACCCGGGTAGTTGAAATCCGATGATGGGTCCTTTGCGGCAGAGATGCGCCCGGCCATCGGCACAGAATGCGCATTGGCCGCACGGAAGTTTCGCGCGGGCAGCCACGCGATCTCCGGGCTTGAAACGAGTCACGCCTTCACCGATCTCTACGATGCGGGCGCAATACTCATGACCGAATAGCTGCACCGGCGCCTCTGTTTCGAGCCGCTGTTTGATCTTCTCAAAAGCAAGCGTGGGAATGCCGAACGCTAGCTGAGCTTCCGTGACACTCGGTTGCACGCAGAGAATTTCAGCGAGCACGTGACCGGGTCGAATCGGTGGCACGGGAACGTCGTCCAGGCGCATATCACCGAATCCGTAAAACCGCCAAGCTTTCATCGGTGTCCAGTGTATGACGTTGCCGGTCTCCGGTTCGGAGATCGGTCGTCGACCGGCATCAGACCTTGTCGGGCTTCGACCAGTGCTGGCGATAATCGCGTTGAACTAGTTTGGCAGCCTCCGCATCGCCGACGACCTTCTCCGATTGAGAATCGAACCGGATCGTTCGGCCGGTGCGGGCAACAATGTTCGCCAAATGAGCGAGAGAGGTTGCCCAATGGCCTTCCTCGATGTCGACGCGGGGCTTCTGGCGGCTCCGAACACAATCGAGGAAGTTGCGAGCATGCGGCGTGTCGATCGATGAAGCGCCGTGCTCGTCGGTATGGATCACGACACCTTTCTCGTCCATCACCCGAAAGCTCCAGTTGTGTCCACGAAACCTGCCGAACTGCGCCACTGCTTTGTCGCCGTAGACCGCCACTCCGTTGTCGCAACCTTCCAGGCCGTAAGGATTCCACAGGCGCTGCTCGTAGGACAACAATTTGTCCTTGTAGTGGTACGTGATGTTCATTGTGTCCGGCGTCTGCTGATCATCGTCGAAGTAGATCTTCTGACCCATTCCCGAGATCCGATCGGGAAGCTCGACACCCAGCGCTCGACGCGCGATGTCGAGTTCATGGACGCCATCGTTTCCTATGTCTCCGCAGCCATAATGCCAGTGCCAGTTGACGGTGCCGTGAAACCGGTTTTTATTGAAAGGCAGCATCGGGAGCGGACCCGTCCAAATGTCGTAATCGATGCCCGGCGGCACGGGTTCGTCGTCCTTGTGGCCGATGTTGTTGCGGAGTTGCACATTCCACACTTTGGCCATCAACACACGGCCGAGTTTTCCCGATCGCGCATAGTCGTGAAATGCTTGCGTGACGGGCAGGCTAGGCAACTGAGTGCCTGCCTGGACTATGCGCTGGTTACGGCGCGCCGCCTCTATCATGAGGCGCCCTTCGCGGATGTTATGAGAGATCGGCTTCTCGACGTAGACATCCTTACCGGCGTTGCAGGCGAGAATCGTACCCGGCGCGTGCCAATGCAGCGGCGTACCCATCACGATCGCATCCACTGATTTGTCGTCGAGACAGCGTCGCAGGTCTGCTACCAGAGGAGGCCGCTGCCGGCCGGAGTCCGCAATGATCTTATACGCGCCCTCCACAACGTTCTGGTCAACATCGCAGACGTATGCGACGTTGACATCGGTCTGATCACAGAACGCTTTGGTAAGATTGCGGCCACGGCCGCGAACTCCCATTAACGCGATCGTGATTTTGTCGGATGCGGCCACGGCGCGGCGCGCGGTCTGTAGCGCGCCGAAACTGACGGGAAAGAAATATCGGCGGTTCATCAACGCAACTCCGTCTCTAATGGGTGGGTCCGCGACTGCAAGGGAAAAGTCACACGATCGCGGCTTTTCTGGGCTTGGTAGACGCTGTGGATCATTTCAATCGTCCAGCGTCCATCCTCTTCATTGCAGCTTGGCTTGCGGTCGTGTTCTATGGCGTGTACAAGGTCAGCAACCATCAGCGCATTTGCAATCTCGTGGTCCGAAACTCCCTGATTTGCCAGATCCGACTTGGCCTCTATTCGCTCCCATCGATTCCGTTCATCCGGTAGCCACGCCGGTGATCGAAGCATGTATAGGCCGCCACCTGGATAAATCGAGTTCGGAAGGAATAAGACGCCCTTGCTGCCATACAGCCACGTACCGAAACGCAGAGGGTCCGTCTGATCGGTGGAGCGGGACGCGAAGTATCCATGGACCCCATTGGCGAAGGCAAACATCGCGGCGATTTGATTGCCGGCAATGGGCCCGAGCGGTTCAGTCGGCTTCGTCACGTGCCTGGAAGCCATCTCTTCTCCATTGCTGGTGACGTGCGACACGACCCACTTCGGATCGCCCAAAAAGTAACGCATCATGTCGAAGAGGTGCGAGCCAAGAACCATCATGTCTTCGCCACCGGCGCGCTTGTCCTCTTTGCCTCGGATGCGTACTTCCTGTATCGCGCCGATCTCACCTGCGTCGATCATGGCCTTTGCGCGCAACGTGTACGGAGAGGTGCGCATCTGATGGGCAATCTGGAGTTTGACCTTGTTCTTGCGGACGGCTTCCACCATGCGATCGGCCTCCGCCGGTGTTGTGGCGAAGGGTTTCTCCGTGTAGATGTGCGCCCCGGCTTCGGCGGCAGCAGTAACCATCTGTTCTCGCTGGTCCAACCAACGCGGGCCTATTCCGACGAGGTCCGGTTTTTCGACGCGAAGCATCTCTCGATAGTCCGCGTAGGTCCGCTTCGCTCGCGTCCTTTTGGCTGCGCTTGTCCGCCCGGATTCGTTAGGATCGGCAACCGCTAGGACTTCCATCTGTTCGAAGGCAGTCCAGACAGTGTCGATCCCGTGGCCATAGTTGCCGTGGCCGGTATCGCCGATCACAGCAACCCTGTATTTCTTAGTGGAAGCCGCTAGCCCGTTCGCTGCGGTCAGTACTGAAGCAAGAAAGGATCGCCGATCGTATTTGTACATAGTGGTTCATCCAATGATGCCGCAAGCGGAATTTTGGGCGTTAATATATACCCGACTCTTTCGAGACGTCGTGTTCTTCTTGCCAGTGTGCTCTCCAAGAAGTTGCAGAATCTATCACGGCCTTAACTTCGTGAACGGCATCCGCCGGCAGACCACTCAGGGATGCGTGCTCGCGAATTAACCCTTCATCCTGCGCGATGTAAACGCTATAAATCTTGTCCGCAGTGATAAAGCTTTCCAGCCATTGAATTTTGGTTCCCAGCTCCACCAGCGCTTGAATGGACTTCTCGGCAAGTGCTGCAAAGTCGCTCTCGGACAGGGCGCCTGCGCCAGGCATGTTGCGTTCGATCAGATACTTTGGCATCGCAGCCCCTTTCACCGGGGAAGTATACAACCCCGGAGCATAGGATAGTTAAGGAATTCTCCACACGAAGTAGGCCGCCAGAACGGTTCCCAGCAACGCTCCGCCATAGCAGAAGATATTGATCAGTTCGTTGAGGTGCTTGATCTGCAAGCCGTCGTACAGCGTGAAGCGGAACCGATGTGCCCAGTGGAACAGCGGAAGAATACAGAACACGAGCAAATACACGCGAGTGATCCAGTGCGATGCCAGTTCCCGCAGGCTTTCATAGCTCGGCGGTTCGATCCATCCCAACGGGAACGCCAAACCAAACAGCAACAAATGGATCGGCATCAGCATTGCTGAGACTACGCCTCCGGCGCTGAAAAGGAGCCAAAGAAACGGTTCGTTGGATCTCTTGGCGTTGCGCATCTTATCCTCGCAGAACAATCCATGCAATGACGGCGGATACGACTACCCAGCCGATGTAGTTCGGCGCCGCGATCATCAGGTCGGGGAGCCGCTTTCCGCCCATGCGAACGGCCATAGCTTTGGGGGCCAGGTTGAACCACGTCACAGTATGGAAGAGGACGAACAGAAAGCTGATTGCATTGATCGCGAGGATGAGCGGACTTCTCAGCCATTGCTGAAATGCCGCGTACTCCGCGGGGCCTTGTCCGAGGGCCCTGATCTGAAGTAGTGTCACTACCACGAAGAACGCCACAAACACGCTGCTCAATTCCCGAAGAATGAATTTCAAATACGGCCACCGGCCCAGCCACCAGTACGTGGAAACACGGGGGTGATAGGACTTTGGAAGATACTCAGTGGGATTGATCATCGGTTACTTTGCGCCTCGCGGGAGCACAAAGGACTTCATCCATTCCATGGCGGCAGTCAGCTTGTACTGCTGAATCGCGCCGGCAGGGTCGACATGTTTGGGACAAACCTGCGTACACTCGCCGACGAAGGTGCATCCCCAGATTCCGTCGTGTTGCGAAAGAATATCAAGCCGTTCACTCTGCCCCTGGTCCCGCGAGTCCATGTTGTACCGCTGTGCCAGGGCGATGGCCGCGGGTCCGCTGAAAAGCGGGTCTAGTCCGTAAACGGGACAGGCAGCGTAACACAGCAAGCAATTGATGCACATGCTGAACTGCTTATACGTCTCCAACTGTTCCGGCGTTTGGAGATACTCGCCGTCCTCTGGCGACTTCTCGTCCTTTCGAATGATCCATGGCTTTGACTTCGCGAGCTTCACCAAGAAATCCGAGGTGTCGACTACGAGGTCACGCAGGACCGGAAAGTTTTTCATCGGCTCCACGCGCATAGGACCCGGCGCATAGTCCGTTATGAACGTCGCACAGGTCAACTTCGGAACGCCGTTTACCATCATTCCGCAGCTCCCGCAGACGCCCATGCGACAAGACCAGCGGTATGTCAGTGACCCATCCAGTTGGTCCTTGATGTAGTTCAATGCGTCGAGAACTACCCAGTCATTTCGCAGTGGGACTTCATACGTTTGAAGTCCCGGTTCCTCGTCATGCGCCGGATGATAGCGTGTGACTTCGAGCGTGATCGTGTCCGTCATTTCCGGTTACCTTCCGTAAACACGCTCGGCCGGCGGCCAGCGAGTGATGGTTACCGGCGCGTACTCGACTCGGGGTCGTCCATCGGCGCCACGGTGTACCAGAGAGTGCGCCAGGAACTTCTCGTCGTTTCGCGCCGGATAGTCTGTCCGCTGGTGTGCTCCCCTGGACTCTGTTCGCTCCAACGCGCATTGCGCCATCGTCTCGGCAACCTCGAGCATGCACGATAACTCCAGCGCAGAGATGAGCTCTGTGTTGAAGAGATGCCCATGATCGTCCAGGTGAATGTTTCGGAACCGTTCCTGGATCTCGTGAAGCTTATCGGCCGCTCCGGAGAGCGATTGTCCAGATCGATAAATACCGGCGGAATGTTCCATGATCTTTTGCATCTCCTCTCGAAGCGATGCAATCCGCTCCCGTCCGCCGCCGTTACGCTGTAACAGCGCCTGCAGTCGCGTATGCTCGTCCAAGGCTTGGGCGAGAACGTGACGGTCTGGCGATGTCTGCTCTGCCGCATAGGCCGCCGCGGCTCGACCGGCCCTGGCGCCAAACACCAACAGCTCCGGCAGGGAGTTTGAACCGAGGCGGTTGGCGCCATTGATACTGACGCAGGCCACCTCTCCTGCCGCGTACAAACCCTTCACTGGCGTGGCGCCGTTTATATCCGTATGGACACCGCCCATCATGTAATGAACTACGGGCCGCACCGGGATCAACTGTGTGATTGGATCGATGTTCTCGTACTTGAGGCACAGCTCGCGGACAAAAGGAAGCTTTGTGTTGATTGTCTTCTCCCCCAAATGCCGGAGGTCGAGGTTCACCACTGCCCCATAAGGTCCTTCGAGCGTGCGGCCCTTCTCCTGTTCGAGAACGAACGCCTGCGACAGACGATCGCGCGGACCCAGTTCCATGCTGCGCAGGACCGGCTTCGGTTCCGGCGTTCCCAGGTTGTAATCCTGCAGGTAGCGGTAACCGTCTTTGTTCAGTAAGTAGCCACCCTCTGCACGTGCTGCTTCGGTAATCAGAATCCCCGTGAACGGCAGACCCGTGGGATGGTACTGAACGAACTCCATATCCTTCAGTGGGGCGCCCGCGCGATAAGCCAGCGCCATGCCATCTCCGGTCTTGATAGACGCATTGGTCGTGAAACGGAAGACGCGTCCACAGCCTCCCGTACACAAGATCACAGCTTTCGCGGTAATCGCCTGAATCTTTCCAGTAGACAACTCCATCGAGACCACGCCCTGAACACGGCCATCATCGACGAGCAGTCGGGTCACGAAGTACTCGTCATATCGTGTGATCGCGTTGTACTTGAGCGAGGTTTGAAACAGCGTGTGGAGCATGTGGAATCCGGTCTTGTCGGCCGCAAACCAAGTCCGTGTCTTTTTCATTCCCCCGAATGGCCGGACAGCGACGCGTCCATCGGGCTCTCGACTCCAGGGACAGCCCCAATGCTCCAGGCGCATCAGCTCGTCGGGAGCCTCCTTCACGAAGGCTTCGACTGCGTCCTGATCGCACAGCCAATCGCCGCCGGAGATGGTGTCGTAAGCATGCTCGTCCAGACTGTCCTCAGGCAAATGAACACCGGCAGCGCCACCTTCGGCAGCTACCGTGTGACTTCGCATCGGGTATACCTTCGATACGACTGCAACGTTGAGGTTGGGATCAGTTTCTGAAATGGCGATGGCGGCACGCAAGCCGGCGCCACCGCCACCGACAAGCAGCACGTCATGCGAAGAAATATCCAGCATAATGCCGAGTCGAGCGAGGATGTCCCTCTTAGTGTAGTCCCAAAAGGTCCGAATCGCGGGAGCCCTTGAACGACAGGAATGTCTGGCCTGTGCGAAGCAGTTAGTTCTGGCTGCTCGATCCGACCGCCTTGGCCTTCGCTTGCACGGCGGCCAGCGCATTCTTCGGATGAATTAGATTGCGGCGTCCGTCAGGAGTGCGCTCCGCGGTTCCACGAATCACCTCGATTACCTGCTGTGGTGTCATTTCAGGCGCTACGGTCAGGAGCTTCGCCGCAAGGTTCGCCACGCCCGGAGCCGCCATAGACGTGCCGCTCATCGGCAGCTTGTGACCGCCGGGAACCAGACTACGCACCTCATATCCATTGGCGTGCACAATCACAGAGCTGCCATAGGAAGTGAAACTTGTCTCTTCTCCAGCCTGATCGACGGCGCCCACGAGGAACAGGTTCGGCAGCCGCAGATTGCCAGGCACGACTTGAACAAAGTCGGTACTCGAATTGTCGTTCCCGCCCGACGCAACGAACAGGATTTCGGGAGCGCTCTCAATCGCGTCTTTCAGACCGGCGGCAATGATGTCCCAGAGCTCTCGCGCCTTCTTGCGCCGCTCTTCACTGGTCGCGCCAATGCCATTTTGTTCGTAGGCGTCTTCGATTTCGGTCGTGGTCCAACTCCAGCTCATATTTGCGACGCGAACCTTGTGCTGCTTCATGTTCGCCACAATGTCCCGGAAGGAGTCGGCGATTCGCTGAGCGCGCTCCTTGCTTGGGGCCGCCGGCGGGATACGCATGTCGAACGTATGTCGAGCCACAAACAACCGCGCGTAAGGATTGCCCTCCAGCAGGATGCCGGCAACGTGGGTCCCGTGCATGTACTGGCTGATTTGGTTCATTTCATTGTTCAGCGTCTTCGCATCTTCAGCCTTTAGCGACTGGTAACGTGTTTTTGTGTATGTTGCTTCGGGTGTCGTCCGACCAGCTCGCATATCCGCTAGACCCTGAAACAACCGAACGGAATCGCCATAATTCCGCAGCAACTGCTCTGGGATCTCCTCTAACAATCCTGCCGCTTTGCGCGCGTCTCGATCATAGGCAATCACAGCAGGAGTTCCGTCCGCGTTGCGCACCAGAACCTTGTCAAACAACGCAGGATCGCTGCCGCTATCCCACGCCGACACGACAACCGCTTTCGAGGACTTACCCGCGGGCAGCGAAACCGCACGCGCGGGCCAGATGTCCGGCCTTGGCTTGTGGGAACGAGCAATGTACTCGCCGATCGATTCGGCAAACACTCCCCGCCAAGCGATCAACGAATCTATGTTCCGCCGGAACATTATGATTCTTGCCGCACTATCGTCGCTGAGTACACCCTCTTTATCGACAAGCGGCTGAATCTCGGATCGAACGGTCCCCCGCAGGAGTTCGGATGTCATCAGTTCGAGTGATGCTTGCCGCCCACGCATGCTCTTCTCGACGATGTTCCAGGGCAGGTCCTTCAACACCTTGTTCATCTCGGAGCGCAGCACGGCGCGAAACTCCTCCGTGTTCGCCTCGGGCACTTTGGCGCGTGCAGCAAGGATCGCGTGGAATTCGAGGCCGTTCGTTAACTTGGCCTCTTCCTTCTCTTGCAGCTGCCCCATGCGATCGAGATACTTGACCGCTGCCGCGTCGTCTTTCGTAATTAGAGCGATGGACGCAAGAGTACTCACCATCGACCGTTCCGCAGAGGCATCTGCGATTTGATATTCGCTAAGGGCCTTTTCGAGGTTCGCGCGCACGGCCCCGGCGAGTTTGGCAAAACACTGGTCATCAGTCAGCAAATCCTCAGCTTTGCTTTCGATTGGATAGGTGAAACGAGGCAGCTGGTCGGCCCGGTCAGCACGCTTCTTTTGTTGCTGCGCATGGGCAGCCTGAGATAAAGAGAGCACAAAAACGGCAGCAACTGCGGCGCAACGACGGATCATCAAGGTACCTCCCAAGTAGGAAGATAACTTATCATGAGAGCTCGCGCTCGTGTCCATCTTTTGATATGGTGCGATTGGTAAAAGTTGCGCTCAGGAGATTATTCGCAAATGACGGGTACGAGGAGAAGCTTTCTACAAACGATAGTGGCGGGACCGTTGACTGTGGCCGTTGGCCGCACCGCTGGAGTGACGGCAAAGCAGCTCCGCGGTATTTTTCCAATCGCACAAACGCCATTTACCGATTCGAACAAACTGGATGTCGACGTGCTCGTCGAACAACTTCGCTTCATCGATCGCGGCCGCGTCCATGGATTCGTGTGGCCGCAGCTTGCGAGTGAGTGGTCGACGCTTACTGAGACGGAACGGTTGGCGGGAGCCGAAGCCTTAGGTTCGGCGGCAAAGAAACTTCGTCCAGCACTGGTGCTTGGTGTCCAAGCAGGGACGACAGAGGCGGCCGTTCGCTACGCCAAACACGCAAAGAAAGTCGGAGCCGACGCGATCATTTCTCTGCCACCGGTAGACGAGAAGGATCCGAAAGCGGTGATCGCCTTCTACAAGCAGGTTGGCGACGCGACCGACCTACCGCTCTTTGCGCAAGCCGTGGGCGCGATGAGTGTACCAATGCTCATCGAAATGTATAAAGCGGTTCCCACGTTCCGATACATCAAGGACGAAGCAGGACAGCCTCTCTTTCGCATCGGACAGCTACGAGAGCAGAGCTCGGATCAGCTCAAAGTTTTTACTGGAGCCCATGGAAGAACTCTCGTTGATGAGATGCGACGAGGATTCTCGGGAACGATGCCGGCGGCGTCATTCGCCGATCTGTACGCGATTGCGTGGGACCTTTGGCAGGAAGGCAAGCAGAAAGAATCGATGGAAATGTTTGGCCGTGTCTCGATGCTGATCAGCGAAGTCAGTGTTTACGGTATCGAGTCTTTAAAGTATTTGTTGGAGCTTCGTGGAGTATTTAAGACACATCACACTCGCGAAACAGCAAATAATAGCCAATCGGCGCCTGCGATCGGACTGGGCGGCAAGCTTGATGAGGGCGGGAAGGAAGTGCTTCGACAGATGTTAGCCTACGTCAAACCGTGGCTCAGGGCTTAAGTTGCGGAGCATATTCGCGTAGGAACCGGCTCGAAAAATCGACACCAAAACCCGGGCCTGTGGGCGCAAGATAGTGACCATCGACCAGCTTGGGAGTGAGCAGTTCCATCACTTCATTGCCGGAATCGCCCGTACCGAAGCTTTCCGCTAGTGAATTGGTGCGACTCGCGACCAACAAGGACATACCGTACACGCTCCCGCCACGATGTGGAATCACTGGAATGCCGGCTGTTCCCGCAGCTTCGAGAACCCGGCGGGCATCCGTAAGGCCACCCGACCAGGTGAGATCCGGTTGCAGAATGTGAGCCGCGTGGTTGCGGAGGAGTTCACGGAAACCATAGATGGTCGCCTCATGCTCTCCACTGGCAATTCGTGTGCTCTTCACCTCTCTGCAGAGTCGAGTATACCCGTCGATGTCATCGGGAATGAGTGGTTCCTCGATGAAGTACAGCCGCGCATCAGCAACTCGCTCAGCCAGTTCGATGGTATAGGGCACGTCCCAAGCGCAAAGGGCATCCAGCATCAGCAAAGCATCTTTCCCGATTCGCTGGCGAGCATCAAGAATCTGACGAACGTTCTTGAGCATGCCATCGCGACCTGCGCGAACATCCGAGAAGTTGGACAGCTTAACGGCACGAAAACCGAGTTTCAAGCCGTGTTCTACATCGTTGCCCGTGTAGTATCCGGGAACACGGTCTCGATACTGGCTGCCGAGCAGCCGATGCACCGGCAGGTTCGTTCGTTTTCCCGCAATGTCCCAAAGAGCAAGGTCAATGGCGCTGATCGCGTGCACTGCAAGTCCGCGACGCCCATAGAATGAACTGGAAGCGAAAAGCTGATCCCACAACAACTCGATGTTCGTCGCGTCTGCGCCTATCAGAAGTTTGCTGAGATGCGTATCGATGATATGGCAAGCGGCTGAGCCGCCCCCGCCCATTCCGTAGCCAGTAATTCCGTCCTTCGTCCGAATCTGTACAAGGATCGCGCCATTCAATTGCGAGAAGGGTCCAAAGTTGCGCCAACGCCGAGAATCGAAATCCGGGAGCGGCTCCGCGGCACTACTGGTGGACGATGCAGTCGGGCGCACCCGAAGCGACGACACCTTTACCGAACTAATCGGAAGACGGTCCGCGGCCGCCAGCGCATTGCATGTCGCGGCTCCTGCCATTGATAGAAATGCGCGCCGATGCAG
The DNA here is from genome assembly GCA_963844855.1 of Bryobacteraceae bacterium. Lineage (GTDB taxonomy): Bacteria > Acidobacteriota > Terriglobia > Bryobacterales > Bryobacteraceae > DASQDN01. The sequence goes on along the minus strand of CAWJQP010000005.1, from coordinate 129,251 downwards.
TCGCATGATCGGGTTCGAAACAGCTCCTAGTTTATGCTGCAAGCGTCGATACATTTGACACCTCTGATCGATCGGTGATAGGTTGCCCTCCACTGGAGGCTTCGTATGCATGCCACCCGCTCAACCCTGTGCCTGGCGTATTTGATCGCCGCGTCACTGCCGATTGCTGCTCAAACATTTGGAGAAATCACAGGAACACTGGTCGACTCCTCAGGCGCCGTCGTTGCTGGAGCGCTGGTAAAGGCGACGAATAACGCCACGAGTCAAGTTCGCCAAGTGGAGACGAACGAAGCGGGCAGCTACACGATACCGTTTCTGGCGCCAGGGCACTATCAGGTCCGCGCCGAAAAAGCCGGCTTCAAGACTGCGACTCGTACTGACGTGCTGCTGCAAGTTGCCGACAGTGTGCGGGTGAACTTTACGATCGAGGTCGGTAACGTCTCCGAGTCGGTTGAGGTTCGCGCGGAAGCGTCCATGCTCACATCCGAGAGCGGAACCGTTGGGACTGTCATCGATAACAAACGGATTGTCGATTTGCCACTCAACGGCCGCAACTATACGCAAATGGTTGCGTTGAGTCCTTACGTATCGGCCGAGCAAGGGGCAGGCGGTGAAGCCGCTGCTCGTAAGGGCGGAACGCGTACCGAGAAGTCGATTTCGGTCGCGGGCGCGCGGAATCAGTTCAATCACTACACGCTGGATGGCTTGGAAAACACGGACATGAGTTACAACCTTTATGCGCTCCAGCCATCGATCGACGCGTTGCAGGAATTCAAAGTGGAGACGGGCGTGTACTCGGCGGAGTTCGGTCGCGGCGCGGTACAGATCAATGTGGCCACGCGGTCGGGGTCAAACGATTTTCACGGCACAGCTTTTGAATTTCTCCGCAGCGATACGTTCGACGCCAAGGAATACGGTCAGGTGGGCGACAAGAACCCTTTCCTGCGAAACCAGTTTGGATTCACCCTGGGCGGACGAATCATTCGCGACAAGCTGTTTTTCATGTCGAACTTTGAAACCCTGCGAGAGACCAAGACGCTGCAGGGCTTATCGAACGTTGCCCCGGATCGTATGCGCACGGGCGACTTCAGCGCATCGGGACGAACCATCTATGATCCGGCCACGCGAATGTATGCCCCCGACGCTGCCGGAAACGTCAGGGCAATATCGGCACAGCCGTTCCCGAACAACGTCATTCCTTCAAATAGGTTCAATCCGGTTTCCGTCAAAATGCTCGAGTTCTTTCCTCGCGCTACTCGCGCTGGGGATGACATTCTGAACAACTATGTACGCCAGCGCGAACGCCCAATCACGTGGGAACAATTCAATCAAAGACTCGACTTTTTGGAAAATGTTAAATCCACATGGTACGGCCGCTTTAGCTGGGGTGACGAGGACTACAAGGAAATCGCAAGCTTTCCCGATCAGGAAGCGAACATCCTGACGAGGACAAAGCAAGTGTTGGCGAGTAATATACGCTCTTTCGGCCCTTCGGTCGTGAACGAGTTTCGGTTTGGCTACACACAGTTCAACAACGACCAGAAGCGATTCTACGCGGGCGTACGGAACGTCACGGCAGAGTTAGGCATTATCGGCTTGGATTCGCCAGTGGAACTGTCGTGGGGAACTCCTTCGATTGGCCTCGGACTTGGCCTCACCAGTTTTGGGGAGCAGGGCAACGGTCCGTTCGTTGGACGTACGTCGATTTTTCAATGGATCGACAACATGTCCGTGATACGCGGAAGTCACTCGCTCCGGTTTGGGGGCGAGATACGCCGCGACCGTTATAACGAGACTGGGAATGCATTCACTCGCGGCAGTTTCGGATTTGGCGTGATTGCCACGCAAGACCCCGCTCGCCGCGGCGTGACAGGACATCCATTCGCCGACTACCTTCTGGGCGAAGTGAGCACACCGACTCGAGCGCGGGCGTTTTCGAATGGGCTGTTCCGCGCGACCGTCTTCTCGCTTTATTTGCAGGACACATGGAAGATTACGCCGAGATTAACAGCGGAGTTAGGTCTGCGATACGAGAACACTCCTCCGTATCACGATAAGTACCGCGGGATTATGAATGTCATCGTCTATGAACCTGGCGTCGCGAATGGAGATGTTGTCCCGGGCGCAAAGGTTCCCGTCATGATCCGTCCGGGCGAAGGAGATTTCCATGAAGGGCTGCCCTTCCGATTCCACGACGGAATTCCCACAGCGACCGGAGACGATCTGCTGGGAAGCGAGACCGTCAAACGAGACAACAATGACTTCGCTCCTCGCGTGAGCCTATCCTACCGGCCGACGGACTTGTGGACAGTTCGGGCCGGTTTCGGGATGTTCTATGTGCAGGACATTGTTGAAGCTCGTTTTGACTTGTCGCGGAATGTCGGTGGGCGCTCCCAATTTACGGCTGATTCCGAGGTTCTGAACTCAAATTTTAGTGATCCATGGAAAAACGAGGGCGGAAATTGCAGCAATTGGACCGGGCCGTGTCAGGGGCCGACGTTCACTTTGGCAAACAACACGAATCGCCGCACTCCGTATATTCTGCAATGGATCTTCAACGTACAACGGCAGCTTGGCGCCAACACGGTTCTTGAACTCGGATACATCGGGAACGGCGGGCACAAGCTCGAGTTGCTTCGTGTCTGGAACCAGCCAGTTCTGCGGCAAGGGCCGAACGATGCACGTACTTTGCTCCAAAGATCGCCCTTCCCGGCATACGGGTTAATTCAGACTCTCGATAATCACGGCAATTCGACGTATCACGGCTTAGCATTGAAGGCGACGCGGCGGTTCTCCAGTGGCCTCACCTATCTTGTGGGATTCACTTGGTCAAAGGCGCTGGACCAAGGCAGTTCGGTGCGGAATAACACAGGGGAAAATCAGTTCGCTACGGATAACTACAACCTTCGACGCGAGCACTCGCTTTCGCAGTTCCATAACTCCCGCCGCTTCGTGACATCCGCATTGTATGAGCTTCCATTCGGAAAAGGGAGGCGCTTTCAGCCGGGCAGTCGGGTCATCGACGCTATCGTCGGCGGGTGGCAGATCGGCAGTATTTTGACGTTATCGGATGGTACACCCATTAACGTGGGGCAGATTGGCGACCCTTTGCAAATCGGCACTCCGAACGTCCCGGATGCGACGGGTATCAGCCCGATTCCGGAGAACAGATCACCAAGTAACTTCTGGAATATTGCGGCGTTCAATGCCACCAATCCCGAACTGAACTACCGCTACGGCAACACCGGACGAAACTTACTGACGACACCCGGTTTGAAGCAATGGGACTTTTCGTTGATGAAGGAGATCCCGATCACAGAGAATCATCGAGTGGAGTTTCGGTTCGAAGCTTTCAACTTCGGGAATCATCCGAACTATCTCGCCCCCGCTACTGACGTACGTCAGCCGGCTACCTTTGGCAAGATCACCGCGGCCAGGACTATGCGCGAATTGCAGTTTGGAGCCAAGTACGTATTCTGATTGGACCGATAGCCGCCATGCCCTATTTGCCGGACCAGCAAGGCTGCCGCTTTTCGAGGAAAGCGGCAATGCCTTCCTGCGCGTCTTCCGTGAGTGAGTTCATGCTCATTACTTCTTTGGCGTATGTATACGCTTGGTCCTGATCGAGATCTATTTGCGCATACCAGGCCTTTTTGCCCATCGCGACGATTAGTGAGCTCGCGCTTGTGATGCAGCCGGCGAGTCTGCGCGTTTCTGCTTGCAATGCCGATGCGGGAACAGCGCGGTTAATCAGGCCCCATTCCGCCGCTGTTGCTGCGCTAATCATTTCTCCGGTGAGTAGCATTTCGAGTGCTCGTTTACGGCCGATTGCACGACTGAGCGCAACCATCGGAGTTGTGCAGAACAAACCAATCTTGACGCCTGGCGTACCGAAGAGCGCCTTTTCGGAACCAATGGCCAGATCACACGACGCGACCAGTTGACATCCGGCGGCCGTCGCAATTCCCTGCACTTCCGCAATTACCGGTTGCCGGATCGACTGAAGCTTCTTCATCAGCTCGGAGCATGTTTCGAACAGCTTCCTGTACTCTGCAGGCTCGCGGTGTCGCATCTCAGACAAATCGTGGCCTGAGCTGAAAACGGGGCCGGTCGCGCCGATAATCACCGCCCGAATCTCTTCCTTCCGATCTATGTCATCGAGACAAGCGATGAACTCCGTGATCAGATCCAGCGAAAGCGCATTCCTGCGCTCAGGACGGTTAAGGGTCAGCACCGCTATTGAACCTTCAACGTTATAAAGCAGATTCGTGTATGACATGCGCGTAGCTATGCAGTGGACCGGCGACTCAGCGCAGACAATCCGCGCTGTTCGATTTCGAACTCCCTGATCTTGAATTTTTGTATTTTGCCACTGAGTGTCATTGGGAACTCGTTAACGAATCGAATGTATTGCGGCGTTTTGAAGTACGCCAGCCGATCCTGGCAGAAGGCACGGATTTCTTCTTCATCAGCCGACTCCCCGGGCTTTAGGCGGATCCAGGCGAGCACGGCTTCTCCTAACCGTTCGTCCGGTATTCCGACCACGTGCACATCGGAGATCTTTGGGTGAGTGTAGAGAAACTCTTCCACTTCCCGCGGGTATATGTTCTCTCCACCCCTGATAATCATGTCTTTTGCCCGACCAGTAATCCGGAAATATCCGTCTGGCCTCATGACGGCGAGGTCACCTGTATGGAGCCAGCCATCACGATCAACAGTCTGGCGGGTGGCTTCGGGTTCGCCATCATATTCCTTCATCACCATGTAACCGCGAGCGAGCAACTCGCCCTGTTCCCCGACTGGCAGTGTTTCGCCTGTGGCGCTGTGCGCAATCCGGACCTCGGTCTCTGGAAGCGCACAACCGATGGTCGTACATCGTACTTCCACATCGTCATCTACTCGGGACATGGTAATGATGGGGGTGGCCTCTGTCTGTCCATAACCCACGACCATTTCCGGACAGTGCATGACTGACACCACACGCTTCATGACTTCAATAGGGCACGGCGCTCCTGCCATCACACCCGTTCTGAGCGATGTCAGGTCAAAATCGGCTCCTTCGCATTCCTGCAGTTCCGCAATGAACATGGCCGGAACTCCATAGATCGCGGTAGCGCGTTCCTGCGCGATCGATTCCAGTGTCGCTCTGGCATTGAATGACGGAGCGGGAAGAATGACTGCGGCGCCGGTGACCATCGCAGTCATGGTTCCGATGACGGATCCGAAGCAGTGGAACAACGGCACAGGAATGCAAATGCGATCTTCTTCCGAGAGCCGCATATACTCGCCAATGAATCGGGCGTTATTCACCAGATTCAGATGAGTCAGGACCACGCCTTTCGGTGTTCCGGTTGTACCAGAGGTGTACTGGATATTCGCAGCGTCTTCGGGCGCGACGGCCGGCATATCCTCGTTGGACTCAGACAGAAAGCTGCGCCATTCCGGTGACCTAAGATAGACCACGTGTTCCAGCGCCAGCTTCTGTCCGGCACACGATTCTTCCAGAATCGCGCGGTAATTTGCTCTGCGGTCATGGTCACGGAGAAAGAGCGCCTTGATGCCCGATTTTCGTAGGACGAACGACAACTCGTGCGAACGGTACGCGGGATTGATGTTGACCAGAACCATTCCCGCCAGGGCGCACCCGAACTGCAACAGGACCCACTCGACGCAATTCGTCGCCCAGACTCCAACGCGGTCGCCGGGACGTAAACCGAGGGAGCGAAGTCCGGCTGCGGTTCTCATTGCCTGCTGCGCGTACTCGGTCCAGGTGAGCCGCACATCCTGCTCGCAGTCCACGACGGCAAGCCTCTCTCCTAACCGGGAGGCGGTGTCGAGAAATGCCTCGCCTACTGTCTTTCGAACAATGACACCTGCCGGCCCGCGCGCATAGCTATCTACTTGTTCCTCTGTCATCGCACTGACAGCATAGAACAGTCGCCATCCAGGTGGGGGCGTCTGGGGTGCACGACATAAAAGTGGAAGAACGCATCAGAGGTGTCGATGAGAATCAGTAGAGCGGGCCTCTGGCCTGCTTCTGGTTGAATCAGTGAGCTATTATCGAAGACGTTTGCCGCACTGGCACCCTGAGAGTGCCGCCCTCTTTATTACTTTGCGCTTGCATGGTTCTCTGCCGGCTGACAGAAGTGGTCGCACCAGTACAGACAAGCCGGTGGACAAAATCGATACACCGGGAAGACGCTTTGCACAAGTCGATAGGCGGCTTGACTACGCCACGGCCGGACCCTTATGGCTGAAAGACCCCCGTTTGGCAGACCTGATCGTCTCCTCGCTTCGATACGGGGAAACCGAGCTCCGGCTTTATATTTTGAGGGCTTGGGTCGTGATGGCAAATCATGTCCATGTCCTCCTGTTTCCGAACACGACTGCCGCCCGGATCACGCGGTCACTCAAGACATACACTGCGCGACAGGCCAACATTCTGCTTAACCGGCAAGGGCAGCGATTCTGGCAGGAAGAAGCCTATGATCATTGGGTGCGGGACAGTTCCGAACTGGAAAGGATTGTATTCTACATCGAATCCAAACCTGTGAAGGCAGGCTTAGTTTGCCGGGCGGAGGACTGGCCGCGGTCGAGTGCCAACAGGCAGCGACGGCCGTTGGCCGAACCGATCCGGAGGCGGGCTTGAAGCCCGCCCTACCTGTGTCGCGCACCCGGACGCTTGGCGCGTTGCGCTCATTTGCGAGAACATGGTTCGAACTATGGTCAATATTCGCTATCTGGCCGGCGCGGTCCTCCTGGCCCCAATTTTGTGTGCCCAGCAGCCTTGTGAAAAGCTGAAGGCTTTGCAACTCCCGCATGCCGAGGTTACTTCCGCAGTTGAGCATCCTGCGGGATCGATCACTCTCGGAGCCGCAAACGCAACTCCTGTTGAGCTTCCGGCGCGCTGCATTGTGAAGGCCATCGCGCGTCCGACCAAAGATTCCGAGATCAAGATCGAGATCTGGCTTCCTGTGTCGGGATGGAACGGGAAGTACATGCAGGTGGGTAATGGTGGCTGGGCTGGAGCGATACCGGTATCGTCCCTCGTTAACGCAATCCAGCGTGGTTACGCCGCTGCCGGCACGAATGATGGTCACGATGCGGTACATCCCGATGGGCCTGCCGGATGGGCCATCGGACATCCCGAGAAGCTGATCGATTTTGGCCATCGTGCGTTGCACGAGACTGCCGTTCAGGCAAAGGCGGTCATTTCCGCTTTCTATACGAAGGAAGCATCGCCAAGCTACTTCTTCGGCTGTTCTGACGGCGGACGGGAAGCGTTGATGGAGGCACAGCGTTATCCCGAGGACTTCAACGGAATCATCGCGGGCGCGCCGGCGAATGATTGGTCAAACCATTTCACCGGATTTGTGTGGAACGAACAGGCGCTCATGAAGAGCCCGGGCAGCCTGATCACTCCCGACAAACTGCCGGCGATTCAAAAGGCTGTGCTCGCGGCGTGCGACACGAACGACGGCGTCCGCGACGGTATTCTCGAAGACCCTCGCACGTGCCGCTTCGATCCTGTTGTGCTCACCTGCAAAGGAGAAGAGAACAGCGAATGCCTGACGGAACCACAGGTTATCGCTCTGAAGAAGATTTACGATGGTCCGAAGAATTCCCGTACCGGCAAACAAATCTATCCTGGTTATCCACCTGGACACGAAGCGATTCCAGGCGCGTGGCAGCCGTGGATCATCGCTTCTCCTGCGGAGAAAAGCATTCAGTTCATGTTCGGGAATTCCTTTTATGGCCAAGCGGTCTTCGAAGACCCCAAATGGGATTTCCGCACGCTGGAGTTCGATGCTGATGTAGCGCTGGCGGAAGAGAAGGCCGGCTCGGTACTCAATTCCAACAACCCCGACCTTCGGTCTTTCCGTGCAAATGGCGGCAAGCTGATTCAGTACCACGGGTGGGCCGATGGCGCGATTGCGCCAATGGGTTCCATTAACTACTACAACAAGGTGCTGGACTTTTTCCGGAAGTACCCCGACGCACGGAGCGCAAGCCGGACGGTCTCTGACTTCTACAGGCTGTTCATGGTTCCCGGTATGGGACATTGCGCGGGAGGTATCGGCCCCAGCAATTTCGGAAACAGTGGCAATCGCTTCAATGGCGACCCCGAACGCGACGTGATTTCCGCTCTCGAAAGGTGGGTCGAAAAAGGGGTCGCGCCCGAGCGACTCATCGGCACAGGGCGCGCCGTCGATGATCCTGGCAAAACACTCACACGTCCTCTCTGCTCTTTTCCTCAGGTGGCCCGTTACAGTGGTTCGGGCGATCCCCTGGAGGCAGCAAGCTTCCGTTGCGCCGCACCGGAGTAGTAGGGCGTCTGCGCGGCTTCCGAGCTTGCGACAATCCGGATGGAAATTCCGTCAATATTCTCCTATCCTGGTGGCATGTTTACTACGAAACGGTTAGCTGTGTTGCTCGTAGGATTTACCCTGCTGAGCGACAATCTCCTTTCGCAGAAAACCGCCCAGTCCCAAGCGAAACCAATCCCTGTCGCCAAGTACAAGGGGACCAAAGAACGAGACATCCAAGTCGGGAAGCAGTACGCCGCCCAAGTCGAACAGCAGATGCGCGTGGTTGCCAATGAGGAGTTGACGGCGTACATCAACCGAGTTGGCAAGCGATTGGTCGCCACTGGGATGCTTGACAAGGACTTTCCGTATACCTTCAAAATCGTCCAGGAGCCGAGCATCAACGCGTTCGCGCTGCCCGGCGGACCAATGTTTGTCCACACGGGTCTGATTGCCGCAGCCGAGAATGAGGCCCAGATGGCCGGCGTTCTGGCGCACGAACTCGCCCATGTTTCGTTGCGCCACGGAATCGCTAACGCCAGCAAGCAGCAGACGATTTCCGGCTTGGGCGGCCTCGCTGGAGCGGTCCTCGGCGGTATGATCGGCGGGAGTCTGGGCGAACTGGCCTCCCAGGGCACTCAGATGGGGACCCAGGCGTGGGCCATGAAGTACTCGCGCGGCGCGGAGAGCGAAGCCGATCTGCTGGGCGGGTATACGATGGCTAAGGCCGGCTACAACCCACTCGAACTCGCGCATTTCTTCGAAAAACTCGAAAAGGAAATGGGTGGGAATCCGGGCGCGGTATCCCAGTGGTTTTCTTCTCACCCTAACCCCGGTAATCGCGTCGCAGCAATTCAAGATCAGATACCCTTCATGCCGCAAGGTCCGTTCGATGCTCGTGAGGGTGACCTCGGAAAGATGCGGAAAATCGTGGAGGCTCTTCCCGGTGGTGGTAAAGGCAAGGGTGAACAACAAGGCGGTCCGCAGCCCATTCCCGCTAACTCACCTGCACCGGATTTCCAAATCTCGCAGAACTACCGTCCTGTCAAGGCCGGAGGGCTGACTCTTGAGGTTCCGGATAACTGGAATGCCGGGGGCAACCAGCAGGGCAGCCAATTGATGATCATTCCCGAAGGCGGCGTGGTCGAAGGTGGAGGCATCGGAGCCGGCATAATGATCGGCACGTTCCAGCCAAAACGGGCGCGCTCGTTGGAGGAAGCCCATCAGGAGCTTGTGCAGACTCTTGTCCAGCAGAACCAGGGGAAGATTCGAGCTGATGCCCGGCCGCAGGCCGCGCAGATTGACGGTCGTAACGCCCTACTGACGCGAATGAGCGGAACGTCGCCATATCAAGGTAGCAAGGAAAACGATTTGCTAGTATCAGTCGGCGTTCAGAACCAATTGCTCTACCTCGTCCTCGTAGGACCCGAGTCGCGCTGGTCGAAGCTTGAGCCCGTGTACCGCAGAGTGCTCCAGTCGGTACGTATCAGCAATCGCTAACGTACGCGACAACGAGGCGGGCACTCTCTGTTCCTCATGTGGCCCAGCGGTGTTTTATCTGGCTCAGCCTTGCTTGATGAGTTGGCCGATGTTGTCCAGATGCTCGCGTGAGAGCGTTCGCTGCATCTCTTCAAAGAGGAAGTTCTCTTCCTTGCGAACGTGCCGCCGAAGGAGGTCTGTGAACTCCGCGATTGCCGCCATGTCGCCCGCTTGACGCAAGATATTGACGAGCGTCGTCATTCGGCGATGCTCTGCTGTCAGCTCCTCGGCGATATCGCAGGTTTCGGGGATATTGGCGGCTGAGGGAAACAGCACGCGCTCCTCGACTTCGAAATGCAATTGCATTTCGGAATCGAAATGATTTACGATCATGCGCGCTTTCGTCTCGATGTCTTCCGTCGAGCGGTCGATCATCACACATAACGCCAGGGCGTGGTGATGCTGGTGGGACAGCGGGACGAGAGCCGGGTCGCGTAACATCACGCGTCGTGTTGCATTGCTCTCGGGAAGAGTACGTTGTTTTCCAAGTGAATGTGAATGTGCAGGTCTTGTTCTAATTCGTGAAGACCGTTTATCAGCGCCCTGTAGGTTACGCAGGCGTATTCAGGAATGTGAAAATCCTGTGTGATTTCGCGAATCTTAACGAGCGCATTGCCTGCAGATTCATGCTCGGTTTCCATCACACCGATGGCATTTGCGAGGGCGTCAAAAGGCCGTTGTTCGACGATCGCCGGAAACAGGACCATCTCCTCTTTGCGCATGTGCATCTCGAGTTCCGAGCGGAGCTCAGTGAAGACTTCCGGCAGTCCCAACAGAGTTTGTCCGTACCTCTGATTGTAGACTCGGTAGACTTTCTCAAGGCGCGCACTCAACGCCGGCAACTCGCGGTTCAGATAGGCATGATGAGTGCTGACGATGTGATTCACCAAGTCCGCTAGCGGCGCGGTATTCCAGTCGCGTGTATCATCACCGGACGCTTTCCCGGCCTCATCTAATTCACGGCGAACCGCGGCTGCGTCGTAGCCTTTCTGACGGCAGACATCGGCGAGCGGGCGTTTTCCGCCGCAACAGTAATCGATTCCGAGCCGTTCGAACACACGAACTGCCGCCAACGATGCGGTGGCGATCTCCGCCACGGTGATGTTTTCATTCAATTGCATAAATATCTCCAACCGGTATTTAACTAACTGCGATTCGACCAATAGTCGGGTAAGCCTTCTTTTGTATCTCGCAAAATTTCAAAGATCGCCTTACGGTCCTCGCCGGAGAGCTTTGCAAACTTTGCCGAGGTATCGCGACCCGTCAGTATTTCCCAAAGCCGACGGTAAACGCGATCGCGAGTGATTTCGGGAAGTTCGTCAAATGCCTCCGAGTAGATCAGATAGCTGCACGGGTAGCGCAACAACCGGGTCTTTAGATCGAGGTCACGAAGAGAACGGCCCTGTCGATCTCGAGGACCGGAACGTGCAAATACTTCGCTGAAACCGGAGACACCACGCACAGGTTCGGTCAAGCGAGTTTCCTCCGTAAAAAGCATGTAGTCCAAAAGCTCCTCGACCGCGTTGTTGATTCGCCGCTTCACGGAGTCCGACAGTTCGCCCTCGGGACGCTCAAGGGCCTTGTTGATCGCGGCGCTATCATGGACCGCCAGCCGAGTCTCCCACCCGACACGGGTGAGCAGGTTCGTCATATGCGATTGATGCTCGAGAGCCATCAGGGCGACGATATCGCTGTATGGGGATAAATAGCTTCCGGTATCGAAGTGTGCCGATAGATCGGTGAGGTTTTGTGTACCCTCGGCATCCAGTTCGCTCGGCTTGTTTCGGTCACGGACGATGGCATTTCCCATGTGGACCTGGGAACCATGCGTACCCGAGACGTACCATCCGCCCCAACGTTCTTTGAACGGGCTTCGATGATCCGTAACGAACGATCCGGCGGTAAACAGCGGCATGCCCGATTGCTCCGGAAATACCGATCTGACCACCAACCCTGGAACACCTACAGTCGAGCCCGACGCATGGCATTGGAGGCAAGTGTCACGGCGTTCGAATCGCGGCTTTGCCGTTTTTTCCTGGTCGAGAGTGTAGAAGATGACGCCCTGCTTCGGATCAATCGAGGCGACCTCGACTACGTCGCCGCTGCGCACCCAGCCAACGGAGACACTATCGTTGAAATAGATCGCGCGCGGCATGCGCGGGGAGATCCTGGGCGCCTGAAAGCTGGTCTTCGAGAAAACGAGGACCTGTGACTCGCGCGGGACATTCAGGGCTTTCAGGACTGCGGGGAGATATCCGGTACTTTCATCGAATTCAAGCGTGATTTCCCCGGAGGCAAGACCTTGTTGAAGCTTTGCCACTGGGTCGGTCACAGGACGCGCCGCGTATTGAATCGCGTCGTGATCGAGCGGTACCACATAAGATCCTCCGAGGCCTGCCAACGCTACGAGGGCTCCGATCAATGCTGCCAAAACGATCCGGAAACGCTACTGCGTGATTTGCACATGACAAAGCGGTCCTCCTTCTCTCAGTGGTTTGATTGGGCTGGGATCGCTAAGCAGATCGTCCACCGTTGTCGATGCAAAAGCCTCTTCCACCGAACGGATGGCATCATCCAGCTTTCGGTGAAGAGGGCAGAGCGCCTTGCTGTGTGTTTTGAGGCCCAGCGGGCAATGCTTAATGCGGCGGAGCGGATCGACAGCGTTAATTACATCGAGCACGGTGATTTCGCTGGGCTGCCGCCGCAGAGTAAAACCACCGCCACGTCCACGTTGCGCGGCCACTAATCCCTCCTTGCCGAGGGCCTGCAGGACCTTCATCAGGTAGTCTTGCGGAACCTTGGACTCGGCGGCGATGTCCTGCGCAGTCCATGATTTCTCCGGATCGGCGGAGAGAACGACAATGGCGCGGAGCGCGTACTCGGCAGTTTGGGAAAACATCCTGAGACCATAATAGGATATCCGGATCTGTTTATCAACTTTTATTTTTGGACCGGTGCCCGCGCTCCGGATGACTGCCTAACGCTGGAGTTTATGCGTTGAATCGCAAAGCGTCACGGCTGAGCTTGCCATAAGGGTGCGACAGCATAGTCGGTCAACGGCGGACCGACGACACCTCGACCCGTGTTTGTTTGCGAAGTCGCTTCAGTCGAATCCGTCCCGGCGCTTGTGGCAGCGGCAGAGATGTCGGCAGCCGATGCGCATACGAGTCGACCAAGAGAATCGAGGTTCTCCGAATGAATCTCATTCGTACTTCCGACGATACTGATCGCGCCGACGACGGTTGAACCGTTAAAGATTGGCGCGCCCATGCAACGAATCCCGATCTCTTCTTCCTCATTGTCGAGAGCAAAGCCGCGCTGTTGAACCTGGAGGAGTTCCTGTTTGAGACGGCGAACAGAGCAGATCGTGTTTTCGTTATGACGCAACAGTCGCTGTTCACGAATCAATGTGGTGAACTGATCTTCGGGCAAGTGTGCAGCGATTGCCTTGCCAACGGCTGTGGAGTGAAAGGCCAGAACTTGCCGATCCAAAGGTTGCAATCGAAGAACTGCCGGCCGGAACAACCTTCTCAATCAGCACACATGAGCCATGTTCGAGGATGGCAAGGTGCACCGTGAGTTTGGTTTCGTCACACAGCCGCTTGAGGAACGGCTTGGCTTTATCTCGCAGTCCATTGGCTTGTAGAGCCATGCTGGCCAGTAAGCAGATCCGCAGGCTGACGGTATATTTGCCCGAAACCGGATCGCGATTCAGATACCCCGTTTGCTCGAACGTGCGAAGAAGAATAAAGACTGAACTCTTGGGCAAATGCAAGTAGCGCGTGATCTGTGAGAGCGTCAGACCATTGCGAGACTTGGCCAATGCTTCAAGAATCGTAAGGCCTCTTTCCAGGGCGGGTGCGGATGAGCGATTGCCAACTTCCATAACACCTCGGCGAAAATAGTTTAAGAATAGGCAGTCCTTTAAAGACTGTCAAGATTCACGCCTCAGAGGACTCCGAACGCCGATATTGTTCAGTATGTTAAACACATCTTAGTTCGCTCTGGCTCGACGGTGAGTGGAGGGCGGTAATCTGTAATATTACTCAATGATCGTAGACGTTCACAGCCATTTCTTTCGGTATCCAGATCACTTCACTCCTGATTTTATTCGAGAGTCGACGCGAGGTCGAAACAAGGAGATCGATCTCACTGTTCGGTGGGAGGACTACTCCAACGCCGCCTTGCAGTGCGACCGCACGGTTGCATTCGGCGGTAAGGCGAAACTGTCCGGGCTGTGGGTACCTGACCACGAGGTTGCGTCGTACGTCGCCAGCCACCGAGACCGCCTGATTGGATTTCTCTCGTTGGATCCCACGGTTCCGGGCTGGCAGGACGAGTTGATTGAAGGTCACCAGAACCTAAAGTTACGAGGCATTAAGTTGATGCCGATGTACGCCGGGTTCGCTCCGAATGCTCCCGAGCTTGATGAGCTTTGGCGTTATGCATCCAAACATAATCTTCCAGTTCTGTTGCACACCGGAACTACCTTCATCAGCAAGGCTCCTCTCCAATACACCTTGCCAAGACTGATCGACGATGTGGCGATTCGCTTTCCGGAAGTCCGAATCGTTATGGCGCACTTGGGACATCCTTATGAAGGCGAGTGTGTCGTGACGATCCGGAAGCACAGCAATGTGTATGCGGATTGTTCGGCTCTCCACTACAGGCCGTTTCAGCTTTATCACTCCCTGATGCTGTTGCAGGAGTACGGTGTTTGGAACAAGCTGTTGTTCGGCAGCGACTATCCATTCACCACTGTCGATGCCAGTCTCGACGGCATGCGCAAGTTGAACTGCATGCTGGAGGGAACCGCCCTACCTCGCTTGGATATGGAGGCAATGGAACAAATGTTCCGGCGAGACACACTCAAACTCCTCAACCTTGAATAGAGATCAAAAAACACCGCTCGGTTGAAGACGCTTCTGAAGCCATGCTTCCGGACGGGACTACGTCCCGGGGAAACTAAAGTTCGCACCACTTGGCCCGGCCGTCTTCATCACCTTTGGTGGACCGCAGGCCTATGGGACACTCGGTTGAAAATCACCCTGGGTCGGCTAGAGTAATGATAATGACCGCTTCCGTTGGGCGCGGCTCGGATTGCTTGCGTAAAGTTAGTGTTCTTTTTGCAGGCCCTTTGGTCACGGCTCGGCTTGAGTTTATTATGTACTGGTTTTGGAGACGGAACACTACTCGATTCCGATCAGCCGGAGCGTGTCGCGATGAATCAACTCTTCGATCTTTTCCTGCGAGATTTGAGGCATGCTTGTGCCGCGTGTCAAATCATTCACCTTGGCGAGGGCTTCTACTGTGCTGGCGGGAGTGGTCACAGGGTAGTCTGATCCGAAGAGCAACTTGTGCAGAACGCCATATTCCATGGCAAGTACCAACGCATTGTAGAACTGCCATGGGCGGTAATACAGCGCGGAGATATCCGAATACAGATTCGGATGCTTGCGAATCAATGACAGAGTCTCGCCTATCCACGGATGGCCCATGTGGGCGATGATCATGCGCAGTTTTGGGAACTGCAGTGCGATTGGTTGAAGGAGAACAGGATTGGCAACCTCGAGCGACACATTGCTGCAAAACGTTGTGCCCTGATGAATGAGTATGGGTATCTCGAGTTCCTCGGCGCGTTTGAAGAGCTTGAGACTCTTCTGATCAGAGGGATGAATATTCTGATAGATCGGGCCGAGTTTGAGACCTCTCAGTCCCAATTTGAGAATCGAATGATCGAGTTGTTCGACGGCATCATCATCATTCGGGTCAATTGAGCAGAAGCCGATCAGCTTTTCGGGATGCTGTTTGACATAGCTTGCCACGTACTCGTTTGGGATCACATACCCAACGTGATGCGCGCGAAATCCGAGCACAAGTGCCTTCGAGACCGGCTCCATCGCCTTCCAGTGCTCATCGAGGTCGACTACAAGGTTGAGGTTCGGGTTACCCGCGACCGTGCGCGCATCGGAAAGAAACTGTGCGCTGAGATGGGAAGCTTCTCCGACATGTGTATGGCAATCGACGATCAACTGTGAATCCTCTTGGTCATAAAACTCCGTATCTGCGGTAAACATCCGCCAAATAAGCGCCAGACATCAGTTCGGCTCGGCTTTTGTTTTCGCGATTCACCTTGTCCGTGGCTGCTGCGATAATCTCTGGGACAATGGCGGCTGGAACAACAACTATTCCATCGAAATCGGCGACAACGAGATCTCCCGGAACGACCATCACTCCGGAACATTCGACAGGCGAATTGTAGTTGATTACAATCCCGCGGCCTTTGGAGTCGACAGGTTTGATTCCAGTGGCAAACACTGGGAATGGCAGCTTGCAGATCTTTTGAACATCTCGTACGAGTCCTGAAATCACTGCTCCCCGGGCTCCACGCGCTTTTGACGCCGTGGATAACAGTTCGCCCCAGGGCGCATTGCGTTCCGAATCGCCTGTTGCAACGACGGCAACTTCACCCGCGAGCAGGCTGTCAACGGCCTCGATCTCGAGACTGTACGAGTCTTCGGGAATCTCGAATATATCCTCACACTGAATGGTACGCGCCCAGCCGGCGAATCGAAACGTAGGGTCAAGCGGACGTACATCCTTGCGCATGGCCTGATCCCTGTATCCGAAGTCATCGAGGGCATCGCTAATCACAGCCGTGTATAAATTCGTTTCGACATGAACGAACAGATCCAAATCTTCCTGGGTAGCGGGCTGGCGATGTGGCCGCCCGTTAGTCGACGTGTGTGTGGTTCCGCGCTGCACCCTATCTCCTGACAAGTTCATCAACTCCTGCACTGAACAGCATACGGCGCGAAGGCCGAATCAAGACATATCTTACGCATCTTGCGAGGCGAATGTGTTCAATTACCCGAATGTCCGAGCACCCGCACGCAATGTCGCCAAAATGCGCGGAATACAATCGGCGTTAGACGACACAAGGAATCCGGACAATGAAGATCTTTAAAGAAGGCACACACAGGCTGTTCGAAACTGACTCGGAAACGGCAGAAGTTGTTAAGAACATGTTGATGGAGCTGGAACGAGAGGGCATGGATGCGGTCCGTCGCTACAGTGCAAAGTTCGACGACTGGAACCCGCCGAGTTTCCGGCTCAGCGATTCACAAATCCGTGACGCGATCTCACAAGTACCCGAACAGGCCATTCGCGATACAGACTACTGCCAGGACAACGTGCGCCGATTTGCGTCGGAACAACTGAAAACACTGCTTCCTCTTGAGGTGGAGTTGAGACCCGGTGTATTTCTTGGCCACAGACATATCCCGGTGAATTCTGCTGGTAGCTACATCCCAGGTGGTCGCTATCCGATGTTCGGATCAGCCCAAATGAGTATCATTCCTGCCCGCGTGGCGGGAGTGAAGAACGTCACTGCCTGTACGCCGCCTGTCAAAGGTAAGGGATTCTTCCCTGCCACGATCAATGCAATTCGCAAAGCGGGAGCCGATGACATCTTCGTACTGGGAGGAGTGCCGGCCTTAGCAGTGATGGCCTTTGGGTTGGATGATGTCAAGGCTGTTGACGTACTCTGTGGCGCTGGGAATCGGTTTGTCGCCGAAGCGAAGCGACAACTCTTTGGTCGCTGCGGCATTGATCTACTGGCGGGTCCCACGGAAATTCTGGTGCTCGCGGACGACAGCGGGGATCCTGCGCTGGTGGCATGCGACTTATTGGGACAAGCCGAACACGATCCCAACAGCGGCGTTTGTCTGATCTGCCTCAGCGAGGATTTTGCGAGGCGCACAGTGAGCGAGCTCGAAAAGCAGCTCGCGGTGCTTCCAACCAGAGATATCGCAGCCCTTTCCTGGCGTGACCACGGCATAGTCTACGTCGCGGACAATGAAGAGGAAGCCGTATCGCTTTCGGACTCATACGCGCCAGAGCATTTGGAACTGCACGTACGGAATCCTGAGACTTACTTCGAACGTCTGACCAACTACGGCTCACTGTTCATTGGCGAAGAAACCACTGTCGCTTATGGTGACAAGACGATCGGCACGAATCACATTCTTCCAACCAGCCGGGCAGCTCGTTATACCGGGGGCGTGTGGGTGGGCAAGTTCCTGAAGACATGCACGTATCAACGCATGACAAAAGAAGCAAGTGTCGAGACGGGTGAAGTAACAGAGCGGCAATGCGAACTGGAGAACATGCTTGCGCATGCCATCACGGCTCGCGTCCGCGTCGATCGTTACAGTAAAGAGTCTCGTTAGACGACAAACCGCGTTCAGCGTATCGAACGAAATCTGCTGTCGGTCGTTCTCGAAGTCGAAAAGCACCACTAAAGTTAAACCATCTAGTATTTTCGCGTTCGCCTCGCAGCGATCAATTTAGCGAACAAACGAGGTTACTAACCCATCAGGAGGGTTTATGCAGCGGTGGATTTTCGTCGTTACGATGGCGTTTCTCACTTTACCGTCCATGGTCCTCGGCCAGGTCGGAACTGACGCTTCGTTCATTGGAACAGTATCAGACACTCAAGGAGGTGTGGTCCCAGGCGCGGAGGTGACGGTCAGAAATCTTTCAACCGGGTTGACGCGCAGCGCGGTATCGGATGAGACAGGAAACTTTTCAATCGTGGCGCTTCCTTCCGGCGCTTACTCGGTGAATGTTTCGTCGAAGGGGTTTAAGAAGTGGGAACTCGCCAGAACCGAGTTGTCCGTGGGCGATCGCAGCCGCCTCACACCGGTTCTTCAAGTAGGTGACGTTTCCGAGATAGTTATGGTCGAGGCTACGGCGGAAGTTATCCAGACAGAGAAAGCGTCCGTAGAAACAGTCGTTCAAATGCAGCAGATTCGTGAGCTTCCTTTGCCAACGAGGAATCCGCTTGCTCTTGTTGGACTGGTCCCAGGTATGCGATATGAGAGCACGCAGGATGGTGGAGAACGCGCAACCTACGTTCAAGGGCAAGGACTAAGAAACAACAAGACTGCATTCCTGCTGGATGGGCTGAACTCCAATGCCCCGATGGACGAGGGAGGCACAGCGATTCCGAATGTCGATACGATCGCGGAGTTCAACGTTCAGACGCTGAACTTCAGCGCCGAAAGCGGACGTAATCCGATGCAAGTGCTCGTCGTGACGAAATCCGGGTAGAACTCTTTCACGGGCACTCTCTGGGAGTTCAACCAAAACGACCTTTACAACGCTCGCAATACGTTTTCCCCGACAGTGAGCCGGGTGCGAAGGAATCAATTCGGCGGGGCAGTTGGGGGCCCGATCATTCGCGATAAGACTTTCTTCTTCGGCGCCTTTGAAGGAACGATTGTCCGGAACGCAAGACTCTACAACAGTTTTGGTGTTACACCGGCGATGAAACAAGGTGACTTCAGCGCCCTGTCAAAGACCATCTTGAATCCGTTCGACGTCGATCCGGCGACCGGTCAGAAGAGACCGTTTCCGGGAAACCGAATTCCAGCGAATTTGATCTCGAACGCGTCGAAGTCATTCCTACCGCTCATACTGGAACCGAACTCGCCCGATGGTTTCTACAAGAACAATGTATCCGCGAAGAATGACACTTACGAAGGCACTCTGCGCATCGATCATCTGATCAGTTCATCGCATAGAATTTACGGGCGCTATGTGACGGTTCGCCAACCGAAAGACGAACTGGGATATGTGCCCGATCCTGCCATCACAGGCTATTCCGAGGTGAAGCAACACAATCTGGGATTGAATTATACGTGGACGATCTCCCCGAATACGCTCCTCTCCGCTTCAGGTGGAACGATGCGGACCAAGAGCGCCTACGGAAACCCATATCTCGGAAACGTGAACTATTCCGAGCAGGCGGGAATACAGGGCTTGCCGACGAAGGGACGCGAGGCGTGGATCGGTCCACCGGATCTTAGCTTTGCCAGCGGATACACAGGCGTGAGCTTCCCTGGTGGTTGGGGAGTTCCGGGCGCGCTATGGGGCGAGTCGTACAACGCGAAGACTTCACTCAGTCATCTTCGCGGCAGTCACACCTTCAATGTGGGATTCGAATACGGCGATTGGCATACCTTTGGAGAACACGGCTCTGCAGCCGGCAGGGGCACGTTCTCCTTCAGCAATCTCTATAGCGGTGACGGATTCGCCGACTATCTGTTGGGATTGCCATCGTCGAGTCAGCGCAACGACCCTCTCACCCATTTCGGAGCTGACCGCGCACCCTATATGGGCCTCTATGCGCAAGACACGTGGCGTGTTCGCAATAACCTGACATTGGAACTCGGGCTTCGCTACGAACGTTGGCTGGCACGCCACAATGTCAACGAGATCTCGAGCACTTGGGATCCTTCGCGAAATCTTGTGATCCTCGCTGTGAATTCGGATGGTCAACCCAATCTCACGCAATTCACATCAACACCTGTGCTGGCGGAATCCCTGAAGGGGAAATGGGCGACGGCGCGGGATGTTGGTTATCCGGATGGACTGTATGAGGCCAATGGAAACTGGGCGCCGCGGTTGGGATTCGTTTATCGTCCCTTCGATCAGAAAGATTTCGTCGTGCGGACGGGCTACGGAATCTTCTACAACAGCTACACGGGCAATCGCGCCGGCTCTACGATCAATCCACCTCACTGGGGATTGGAGTCGCTGACGCTTTCTCAAAATGAACTCCGACGATGGGAGACCCTGTGGCCCGCGCAGCCGGAGACCTTTGGACCCGCCGAGATCTATTCGCCCGTGGTCGATCTTCGTCCAGCACGCACTCACGAATGGAATGTGAGTGTGCAAACCGGCCTACCGTTCCGTACAGCGCTCACGGTGTCCTATGTCGGCACACGAGTGGGCAACGAAGTGGCGGCTAGCCAGTTGAATGAGCCCACAATCGGATTGCATTCGAGTATTCAGAACGATCGACCATTCCCGAGCTTCGCAAGGATTCAGGTCTACACGAACCAAGGACAGAACTGGTATCACGCGTTGCAAGCGAAACTGGAACGGCGATTCGCAAGCGGGCTGTCCTTCAGCTTCGCCTATTCGTTCTCGCGCAGCATGGCGGATAACTTGCCCGATTGTGAAACCTGTACGCTCCTACCCTATTCACCAGGCTGGTATAACCGCGGGCGCACGAGTTTCGATCGCCGGCATATCGAGTACGCGACTGTGGTTTGGGAAGTGCCGTTCGGCCGCTCGAAAGCGTTCGGAAGCAGTTTGAATCCCGTTCTCGACGCGATTCTGGGCGGATGGCAACTCACCGTAACCCAACAAGCGCAGTCGGGCGCGCCACTGAACATTTCTGCTGGCACTCCTAGCCTGGGCAATGGCTGGACACCACGAGCCGACATTGTCGGCGAGCCTGGAGTGGACAACCCCACAGCCGCTGGATGGTTTAACACAGCAGCGTTTGCCGCTCCCGCAGCCTACACCTTCGGAAGCGCTGGCCCCGGCATTCTTGAGGGGCCTGGGCTGTTCGCTATCAATACCGGGCTGTTCAAGAACTTCCGTTTGGCGGAACGGAAATCACTCCAGTTTCGATGGGAAGCGTTCAACACAACAAATCATGTCAACTACAACAATCCGGACGTATCCCGGACCAGTAGTAACTTCGGTCGGATTACTTCCGCCCAGACGGCCGCTACATGCAGCTTGGAATGAAATTCCTTTTCTGATATGGAGCGACCTGTCAACCCCTGAGTGCATCTGACAGTTTAATTCTGGAAGTTAGGCCGGCTTTTCTGATATGGAGCGACCTGTCAACCCCTGAGTGCATCTGACAGTTTAATTCTGGAAGTTAGGCCGGCTTTTCTCCGTAAGGAGGGGAGGCGGCCTTTCCTCTTTCCGGGGGACCTCGCGGATCCTGAGGTGTTCCCGCCGGAGATGGGATGAGATGGCCTGGTCGCATCGAAGTGCAGTAATCTCGGCAATGTTGATTACGCACCGCAGTGCAAAGGAGGCCAGGATTGAAGAAGAAAGACACTCGCCATAGCCTGAAGCAGAAGTCAGTCCGGGGCATGAGAGGGATAACGATCGGATTGGATCTCGGCGACAAGACCAGCCGCTACTGCGCAATTGACAGCAATGGTCAAATAGTGAGCCAAGGTGGGGTGGCCACGACCCGTACAGCTATGCGCGAGAAGTTCAGTGGGTTGGAGCATTGCCGGATTGCATTGGAAGTAGGGCCGCACTCCCCCTGGGTGAGTCGCCTGCTAGCAGAATCTGGGCACGAGGTAATCGTCGCCAATCCCCGTCAGTTAAAGCTGATCACTGAAAGCAGCCGAAAGTGCGACCCTGTCGATGCAGAGACGCTAGCGCGATTGGCGCGAGTGGATCCGGTGCTGCTTCGGCCCATTCGTCATCGAAGCGAACATGCGCAGATGGACCTGATGGTAATTCGAGCTCGCGCTGCATTAGTGGTGGCGAGAACATCGCTGGTTAATACTGTGCGAGGACTCGCGAAGTCCGTGGGCGAGCGACTGCCCAAAGTCGACGCCGAGGCTCTCGATATAGAAGATGCGAAAGCACTGCCGGATGCCTTGCGCGAGGTGCTCAAGCCGATCTTGCAAAGCATAGAGCAATTGACGGTCAAGATTAAAGCGGCCGACAAAGAACTCGAGCAGATCGCCCGGACTCGTTATCCGGAAACCAAACTGCTGATGCAGGTCAGCGGAGTGGGAACCTTGATCGCTCTGACGTTTGTGCTGACAGTGGAGGACAATACCAGATTCCGCAAGAGTAGGGATGTAGGTTGCTTTCTTGGACTACGGCCGCGGCGTGCTGACTCCGGCGAACACCGGCCGCAACTGCCAATCACCAAAGAAGGTGATGTGTACTTGCGCGCGCTTCTCGTCCAGGGGGCACACTGTATTTTGAGCCGGCAAGGGCCGGACACGGACCTGAAGCGATGGGGTACGCGAATCGCTGGCGGCGGAGGGAAGAATGCGAAGAAACGAGCAATTGTCGCGGTAGCGCGGAAGCTGGCGGTATTGTTGCATCGACTGTGGACGACGGGCGAGGTCTACGAGCCGCTGCGGAATAGCAACACGCATCCCGTTGCTGCATAGAAGATCAGGTTTGTTTCTATTGCAGATCGCCGAGTTCGGGTGACTGCGGACGTGGCGGCGGAGCCATTGCTCTGATATTCAGACAATGAGCTCGAGCCTGGAGATGGCAGCACCCGACAAATCGAGGACCCCAAAAGGCACCGGGCAAACCAGAGTGCGGATGGAAGCAGGGCGATACGGCGGCTACGAGCGAAACGGCCAAGACTAGGAACGATGATCGTTGCTGAATAACTACTTGATGAAGCGACAGCAGCGAATCACTTAGAAAGGGTCAGGAGCTGATAGTGCGATAACACACGAGGTTGAAGGATGTCTCAAGAGGAGATCTCCCTTCGCCTTCCTCGATTTTACGTAAGGCATTGGCCGGAGCCCGTCAAGGCTGATACGAGCGCGCCTTCGGCGCGGCCTTGACCGTCTCCGATCCAATGCCCAAGAATCCTGGGAAGAAGGCGAAGGGAGCAGCGCGAAAGGGGTTGACACGCCGGGCCATCTCATGGAAGCCGCCCGTCGCATAAGTTGCTGGCCGGAACGGCGCGGAGCAGGCAAGGGCGCGCCCGCCTTTGGCGCGGCGAAGCAAACCCTTGCCCGGCGAGCACCGTTCTGGCACTTCGAGCAATCTTGGACGGGCGGCGTAGCGGGAACACATTCCCGTTGGTGAGCTTTGAGCATTTCTGGTTAGGACAGCAGAGCCGATAACAGCGCAGTAGCTATCGCGACGATTGATCACTCTGATATTCGCGGATCGGAACCGCATGGACATGATCCGTCGGGAGCCTGCCTCGGACTGAGCGCGCGGGTTGGGGCCGGAGCCCGTTCCGCATAGAAAATAAGGAGGGTTCTCCTTTTCGTGGGCCCTGCACTGTCATCGGCTTTGCTGTCCGGGAAAACATCTTTGTTGTTGTTTTATGCCGCAGTTGCGAGCTTCTGCTTTTCTTCCGTGTTCAAAGCAATCGCCCAGATGAAGCCGAGCAGCTCACGCCCGACCGCCGTCACGATTTGATTCTTGTTCTTGCCACGCTCGGCGAACTTTCTGTAGCGCTTGTGCAACCGATACTGCGCCTTCCAGGCGATTTGTTTCACTTCGTCGCTGAGGGCCAGAGACTTCTGTCTTCGGAGCAGAAAACCTGTAACGTTCGGTCGATGTTGGTAAGCCCATGCCGCCTCTACCAGAACTCTCCGTAAATGGGCATTGCCTGTCTTAGTGATGGAACCGCGTTGCACTCGATTGCCGCTCGAGTGCTCGCGCGCAACCAGTCCGCTATAGCCCATCAACTGTCGTGGACTTTCAAATCGGGAAAGCGAGCCAAGCTCAGACACGATGGTAGCCGCGGTGGTTTGCGCCACTCCGCGCAAGGCCTGCAAAGCCTCAATCACCGCCCGGATCTCTGGTGACGCTTGCTGAATTGCGTCATCGATCGCCTTCTCGAGTTTCAGGATCCTTTCGGCAATGTGCTCGACTTCGTGCAGATAATGTTCCAGTGTGGCTTCCAAAGCCGGCTGGTCAAAATGAACGTTGGTCTTGATCCATTCCAGATGTTTCTTGGTCCAGGCCTTCATTCCCTCCGGTCTTCGGCCGTGACGTAGCAGGAATTTGCCCAGCCGATGCCGTGCCTTCAACTGGTCTTTCTTGGCCGCTTCCCGAGCCCGTACCAGATCCCGCAAGGCCTCATGCGCGGCATCCGGCACCCAGACCGCCGTTAGTTCGCCGGCTCGATAGCAGCGTGCCAGTTTCTCGGCATCGCGGCGGTCGGTCTTGACTCGATCTCCGGCTTTGGTCGGAACCAGAGTCGGAGCAATTACTTCGCACGCAACTCCCAACTGCGTGAGCTGCCAGTACAGTACATATCCCGTCGGCCCTGCTTCGTAACAGACCTTGATTTGTTTCACCGGACCCAATTTGCCAATCAGTTTCCGAATCGATTCCAGCCGGTTCGGAATCACACCCTGTGACCAAACTTCGCCCTCTCGTTCCGCCACAGCTACCGCGATCGTGTCCGCATGGACATCCAGACCAACAAAGAGTAATTTAGACATGTGCGACCATCTCCCTTCGTATGCGGCTCTGCGCCGCTTTGTTTTTCGACTCACAGCGTAACCCGCGTCACTGCGATGTCGGAGTTGGTCGCTCCATATTGACTGATGGCTGACGATTAGAGTACGAGACGGAGGTGGTAAGGTTTGCCGCCTCCGTTCTTTCTTCAGGCGATACGATACTGCGCTACGACATCCTCATCCACTTCAATCCCTAATCCCGGTCCCTCGGGAACCTGAACAAACCCATCTACCAGCTTCAAAGGATTCTTCACCAGTGCCCGGCTCAGTGGGCCTTGTGACGTATTGGACTCGACAAACGTACAACGTCGAAGGAAGGCGTTGAAATGAAGCGAAGTGGCAGTGAGCAGGTCGCTTGACCAAGAGTGCGGAATTACGAGGACGTTGTAAAGATCGGCCATATGCGCAATTTTGCGGGCGGTGGTCAGCCCTCCGCATCGGGTCAGATCCGGTTGGACAACACCAACTCGGGCCCGGGTGATGAGTTCACGGAAACCCCATTCTGTTGCCTCCTGTTCTCCACAGGCGATAAGAGTATCGACCGAATCGGAAACCTGGCGGTACCCGTCGTAATCCTCGGGATGAAGAAGTTCCTCCACGAAGAAGGGCCGGTATTGCTCCAACACTTTGACGAGTTGGATGGCTTCCTTCGGCGTTCTCTCGGCAAACCAACCGGTGTCAATGAGGAGATCGCGATCCTCTCCCAAGGCGTCTCTTGCCGCTTCTACCAGTTTCCGATCGAGTTTTGGATCGCGGCCAAAGACGCCCCATCCAAACTTCACTGCGCTGAAGCCTTCGTCGATGTACCGTGACGCCGCTTCACGCATGGCAGCGGGAGTCGGTCTGAAGAGCGTGCTGGCATAAGCGCGAACTTTGTCTCTCCATTTCGCGCCCAACAGGATGTGGATGGGTTGTTGGTAGAACTTACCCGCGATGTCCCATAGAGCAATGTCAATCGCGGACAGCGCCTGTATCGCGGCTCCGCGCCGGTCCTGGAGGCTCTTCCGATCCCTCGGGGCTGTGATAGAGCCCTGGGCTCTTAGGACGAATAGTTCGACATTGGTGATCTTCATGATGCTCGAACTCAAAGGATAAGCGGATGGGTGGACGTTGGCGAATGAATGCGAGTAACGGTCCCTTGAATTTGTACAATCTATTGAACTGCCTTGCCCGCCGTCTCGAGCTTTTCGTTGCGGGCCGCTGCAGGACGAAGCAAACTAGTTCACGACAGTGATAATCGGATACGTAAGCGATGAACGTTATGTCGCCATTGGCGACGTGTTGTTAGAGATCAAGTCGAATGGCGCTTTGGTCGCTTCTGTTCGATCAACCGCTTCCGGCGCCGTCTATGCCGATATTCCGGCCGGGAAATACCGTGTGGCGCTATCAAGAGACGGCTTCGGATCAAAGCGCGTGGACGTCGTGATCGATGACAAGCAGCCTTACCAGTTTCGGCTGCTCTCGAACAACGTCACCGGGTTTGTCTGGCCAAAGTGGGTGAAGGCCGGCGATCCTGGCGACTGGCGCGTTCATTCGATCGAGCCGTTTCGGCTGAGCCTTTGGCGATATGGGCGGAAGAGAGAACTGATTCGTATGCTCGGGTGGCATGACGAGCATGGTCCACAGGCGATGATGCAAATCACGCCCGATGGAGACTACACGCAAACAGGCGCCGGCTGGAATCGCCACGGATATTCGAACCCACACATCAACAATCTGGTCGTGGCGCCTGAACAGTCAGGTCTCTACTTTTTCCATGTGGAGACGGAATCAGGGAAGTTCTTCTCTTTTCCCTGGGTGGTTGCTCCACGAACTCCGGCCAACAAGATTGCGGTGCTGGCGTCGACTAACACCTGGAACGCGTACAACAACTGGGGTGGAAGAAGTAATTACGTCAATGCCGGTGGCCTTCCGCCGGAACCGACCGTAAATGCGCGGCTTGATCTACCTCGCTATACGATCGGTCCGTTTTCGGAATGGGCGCGGCCGGACAGGGATTTCCTTCCCCTCTCCTTCGAACGGCCAGAACCGGGAAACAACGCCGCCCGTGACGAAGAGGCGGAGGACTCGATCAAGGGTCGCTTGCAATCGAGCCTTGCGCCCGGCGAAAGGCGACTCTTGGCGTGGCTTGAAAGGCAGGGATTCGGCTACGACTTCTACTCGGAGCACCAACTTCACACCGGGGATCTTGACCTTGATGCTTACCGAGTGCTGATCTTCGGTGTTCATCCTGAATATTGGTCGAGAGCGATGTATGAGCGCGTGAGGGATTGGGTTTATCAGCGAGGGGGTCGCATTCTTTACCTGGGTGGGAACGGTGTGAATGCCGAGGTGGAGTACTTGAATCCCGCAACGATGAGGATCAATAGCCATCTTCAGAGCGTGGGCGGCTCGTTCTCGATGGCGGATCCGAACGACCCCAGCAAAGTGTATGAAAGCCGATTTCACCGGAGAGTCGAGTGCGAAGCGCGGCTGCTCGGTGTTATCTCGACTGACGCGGCGATCATGACCGGCGCGCCCTATCGCGTGGTCAAGTCGGACCATTGGCTTTTCGAAGGGACTGGGCTCAGGGACGGCGATATTTTTGGTGAGCGAAGTCTCCACGAGCGTTGTCCCGGTGGAGCCTCGGGGTACGAGATGGACCAAATCAGCCAGTATTCTCCAGCCGGAACCGAGCTTCTCGCCAAAGGTCAGAATCCCGGCGGCGGCGGGGAAATGGCTTGTTATGAGTTAGAAGGAGGCGGCGCGTGTTTCGCTTCGGGTTCGATTACTTATGTGTCCTCCCTGCTGGTGGATGAATCCATCTCCACAATCACCGCTAACGTGATTCGTCGATTCCTAAAAGTAGCCAGCCCGTAGTTCAGTTAGTTGAACGAATTCCCTTAACACCTCTATTTTCAATCGAATAAGATAACTATGATTGAAATTAGGGTCCAGATTACTGGACAACGGATTTCAAAGTGACCAGGTTCGATCGTACGCTCTTGAGTAAGGACTTAGCGATCGTGATGTGCCGAAACGCAATCCTATATGCATTGCTACCGCTTTCTTTGATTGCGCAATCGACCGGTGCGGACAGCGCGGGCAAGCTCTATCAGGAACAGGTTCGGCCGCTGCTCGCGAAGAACTGCCTCGGCTGTCACAATTCCAAGATCAAGCAATCGGGTTTAGACCTTTCTTCCCGTGAGGGTCTACTGAAGGGGAGCGAAAACGGTCCTGTCGTTGTCGCCGGCAACCCGGAAGCTAGTCACCTGTACAAGGTGGTAGCGCATCTGGAACAACCGTCCATGCCATTCAAGGGCGCCAAGCTTTCCGATGAGTCGATCGCGCTCATCGGAACGTGGATCCGGGAAGGTTTGCCTTGCGGAGCGGATGTGTCGAGCACTCCGGCGGAAGGTACTGCCATCAAGGCGCCCGCTGTGGATCACTGGTCGTTCAAGAAGCCGGTGCGATCTGCATTGCCCAAGGCCGGTTTTCGGAATCCCATCGATTCTTTCCTGTCTGCAGAGCGTGACAAGCGGAAACTGAAGGCTGCGGATGAAGCGGATCGACGTACTCTGATCAGGCGCGTTTACCTGGATCTCAACGGCGCGCCGCCAACGACAGAGGAAGTGAATCAATTTTTAGCCGACAAGTCGCCGGACGCCTATGAAAAGCTGGTCGATCGTCTTTTGGCCAATACTGCGTATGGCGAGCGTTGGGGACGACACTGGCTTGACGTTTGGCGCTACAGCGATTGGTATGGCTGGAGAAAAGAGAATCAAGTTCGCTACAGCCAGCGCCACATCTGGCGCTGGCGGGATTGGACGGTTGAATCTCTCAACGAAAACAAGGGCTATGACCGGATGCTGCAGGAGATGCTTGCCGGGGATGAGATTGCGCCCAACGATCCAAAGACGTTGAGCGCTACCGGTTATCTGGCACGAAGCTGGTATCTGTTCAATCGCAACACATGGCTTCAGAATGCGGCGGAATATACGTCGACTGCCTTCATGGGATTGACCATGAAGTGCGCACGCTGCCATACACACAAGTACGACCCCATCACTCACGTGGATTACTATCGCTTCCGTGCGTTCTTCGAGACACACGGGGTGCGAACAGATCGAGTACCGGGCAGCCCAACATCGAAAAAGGCGGAGTTGCTCGCGTCTTCGATTCGGACTTGGCGGCGCCGACCTACCGTTTCATTCGCGGCAATGAGAAATACCCCGAAACAGATAAGCCGCTCGACCCCGGTGTTCCGGCGTTCTTTCAGGCGAAGCTGGACATCAAGCCTCTGCCGATCCCGCCCGAAGCGAGATATCCGGATGGGCGCGAATTCGTTCGGCGCGATCTGATTCACGCTGCCGAACTCGAGGTCGAAAAAGCAGAAGCGGAACTGAATAAGGCCAAGGAAGCCGAACAAACTACCGACGCCCAGGAATCCGTAGTCGTCGCGGAAAAGCAGTTGGTGTATGTACAGGCGATGTTGCCCGCTGTTAAGGCGAGAGCGGATGCGGATCGGGCAAAGTACCGCGAAGAGGCAAGTCCCGACATGGAAGCGTTGTCGGAGACGGCCCGCAAACTCGAGCGGCAGGCCAATATCGCGAAGGCTGAGAAGGATTTGTTTCTCGCTACTCGTGAGATGAAGCGCGCCGCAGGCAATGAGAAAAAGCTCGCAGCCGCGAAGACGAAGCTGGAAGAAGCCGCGAAAGCGCTCGGCACGGCAAAGGATACTTACACGCCGCTCGGTACGCTGTATCCGGAGTCAACCTCGGGTCGCCGTCTTGCCCTGGCCAAGTGGATCACGAGCAGGGATAATCCTCTCACCGCGCGAGTCGCGATCAATCACATGTGGCTGCGGCATTTCGGCACGGCGCTGGTGCCAACTGTTTTTAACTTCGGGAAGAGCGGCAAGCCTGCATCTCATCCGGAACTCCTGGACTGGTTAGCCGTCGAATTCATGGATCACGGATGGGATATGAAGCATATTCACCGGCTGCTGGTCACCAGTGACGCCTACAAGATGCGCTCGAATTGGAAGGCCGATGACCCAAACGTCGCCATCGATCCCGACAACATCTATCTGTGGCGGATGAATCCCCGGCGCATGGAAGCGGAAGTGGTTCGAGACAGCCTCCTGACCGTGGCCGGCAAGCTTGACGCGACGATGGGCGGTCCCGACATCGACGAGACGAAAGCAGAAAGTGTGTTCCGCAAGAGCATCTATTTCCGGCACTCTGCTGATCTGCAGGTTGAGATGTTGAAAGTCTTCGATGTCGCAAGTCCGAACGAGTGTTTCGAACGGACGAGCAGTATCGTTCCGCAGCAAGCCCTAGCGCTTTCCAATAGCGATCTAAGCTTTTCGGCATCACGGTGGATTGCTGCTTCGATCCGAGATGGCGCGGTGAAGCCGGGCCCTGCAAAGCTTGTGGATGCCGATTTCAATCGAATTCTGGGGCGTTCACCGGCGCCTGCCGAATTGACCGAATCGGTACGATTCCTCGAAAGCCAGTCGGGCTTGTACAAGGCCAGCGCCGGTTTAACTGCATTTCAGGCAGGAGCCACTCCGTCAGTGAAACCTGCAGAAGACCCTGATGAGCGAGCTTTTCAAAGTTTCGTTCATGCTCTTCTCAACCACAATGACTTCGTAACGATTCGCTGAAGGATTTTTATGTCGGACAGGATTCACCAAACACTTTGCAACGCGGGCAAGAGCCGCCGTATTTTCCTTGCGGATTGCGGAATGGGCTTCACCGGTCTGGTGCTGGGCGCGCTCGGAGCAAAAAGTACGGCTGCCGGTCCTGCGGATGTGTGGACTCCGCCGGACGGCAAACCTCATTTCGCTCCGAAAGCGAAACGTGTCATATGGCTGTACATGCTCGGCGGCGTGAGTCATGTTGAATCGTTTGATCCTAAACCGGCTTTGAACAAGTATGCCGGCAAGAAGATTTCAGAGACTCCGTACAAGGATGTACTGACGTCGCAACTCGTGAAAGACAATCAAATGTCGTTGGATGGAAAGGACCGGGTATCTTATCCTTCTATCTATCCGCTTCAGTCTGGCTTTCAAAAGTATGGCCAGAGCGGATGTGAAGTTTCCGAGTGGTTTCCCCATCTCGGCGGTTGTGTCGACGACATGGCCGTCATACGCTCGGTGTGGACCACGGATAACGATCACGGCGCCATCCTGCAGTTTCACACCGGCCGACACACACTGGAAGGCTTTCTACCGACGATCGGCTCGTGGGCGCATTATGGCTTGGGTACACTCAACGAGAATCTTCCAGCGTTTGTGGTTCTAGGTGAGCCTCCAGGAGACTGTTGCGGTGGTGTCGGCACTCACGGCTCGGGGTATCTGGGCCCGGAACACGCCGGTGTTTACCTGGAAGTGAATCCGGATAAACCTCTTCCCTTCGTGACTCCTGGAAACGATGTTTTTCGTGAGGAACAGAAGCGCGAGTTCGAATTAGTCAATCGCTTGAATTCGATTGCGGCGGTGGAATATCCGTCTGATCCCGCTCTTCGCGCACGAATCAAGTCGTATGAGCTCGCTTATCGCATGCAGATGGCTGTTCCTGAGGCGATGCAGTTCAAGGAAGAGTCCGAAGAGACGAAGAAGCTATACGGGCTCGATAACGACGCTACAAAATCTTTCGGAGAGGTATGTCTTTCCGCCCGCCGGCTTTCCGAGCGTGGCGTCCGATTCGTGCAGATCTATCACGGCGGAGCAGGCAATGCCTGGGATGCTCACAAGGATTTGAAGAAGAATCACGCGGAGCTCAGCACGAAGGTGGATAAGCCGATCGCGGGATTGCTAAAGGATCTGAAGCAACGCGGGCTGCTCGATGAAATGGTGGTCGTCTGGGCGACAGAATTTGGCCGCACACCTGGGGCTGAAGCGGGTAACGGCCGCGATCATCATCCCTTCGCTTTCTCAGTGTGGATGGCCGGCGGCGGTATCAAGCGCGGAGTAGTTCATGGAGCAACCGATGAACTTGGTTTCCACGCCGTTGAAAACCGCCATTATGTGACAGATATTCATGCGACCGTGCTTCATCAGTTCGGCATCGATCCGCACAAATTGGAGGTTCCCGGCAGAAAACGCCTGGAGATCGACTATGGCAAGCCGATTGAGGAGATCCTTGTCTAATAGCGCGCAAAGACTGATCTGCTTGCTCTTTCTGTCCGGCGCCGGCGATTTCTTCGCCGAGGCGGCGAAAGTTGCTGAGCCGAAGGTTAGCAGCATCGCGCCGCTCGGATTTCAGCGAGGCACCACCGCTTCAGCCATCGTTCGAGGAACCGGACTTAGCGACGTTACTTCCGTGTGGTTTCGGGAATCAGGGATCACCGCGCGGGTGCTTCGAGTTGAGGGACAGAAAGAAGGCAACCCGGTACAGTTGCTGCATGTCGAAATCGCCGTCACTGGTGACGCGAAGGCCGGTCTCGCTCCGTTACGCGTGATTGCGGGCAACGGAATGTCGAACGAGATAAAGATTCGCGTCTCAGATGAAGCTGTGCTTGCAGAAGAACGCGTGCCTGAAACGATCACCCAACTTCCGACGTTGATCAACGGAAGCGTGGCGCAGCACGGTGAATCGGATCAGTTCTGTTTGCAGGCGACTTCCAAGCAACGGATCGCCTTCGAGGCTTTTTCGGGCAGCCCTGGATTTGATCCGGTCGTATCCCTTTATGAGCAGTCTGCCAGTTGGTTTGATTCAAAGCGGCAGAACTTCATCGCTTCGAATGATGAGCCGGTCGACTTTCCCGGGATGCCACAGGATTCCAGACTGATTCATCAGTTCGATCATGAGGGTCGATATTGTGTCCGCGTCGAGGGATTCTCTGGTAAGGGTAGTCCCGATGCTCAGTATCAACTGCGCATCGCACCGTTCGATGGTCCGGAACCACGCCTAAGACCGGCGCCAGCGAAGACGTGGGATGAACGGCGCGCAACACGAGTTCTCAGCAAGGATTGGATGGCGAAAGTCGCTGCGCGCGGAGATGGTTCCGCAACGCAGACAATGCCGGAGATCTATCATGCCGTTCCCGAGGGCAGTCCCGAGATCCCAACGATGAAAGCTCCTGGTTTCGTCGAAGGCGCCATTACTCACCCAGGCGAATGTCACGTCATACGACTCAATGTCGAGAAGCCTCAAGATTTGGTGATCGAGATTGAGACGCCGGAATCGGTCGCGCCATTCTTCAATCCGATCGTGCGATTGCTGGAGCCTGGCGGGAATGAGATTGTCACCACTGTATACACGCGTTTGAACAATAACAATCTGAAAGCATTCAAAGCAATTCAACCGAAGGTCACCTTCGATTTGCAGGCGCCGGGTCTCTACACCATGCAGATTCGTGATCTCAGCACGGATATAGCGCAGGACGATTTCAAATATCGCGTACTGGTAAGGCAGCAGATTCCTCACGTGGGGCGCTTTGCGGTCAGTCAGGAGTACGTGAACCTGCCGGCGGGCGCGACCAAGAATTTGACTCTGACGGCTGATCGCGAAGAGGAGTTCAAAGGAACCGTGGCGTTCAGCGTAGAAAATCTTCCGCCGGGCGTGACGGCCATTACCGGACTCGAGAATCCCGATGAAAGGCCGGCTCTGCCGAACGCGGGCAAAATGGAGCGTTACAGACCAAAGCCGCAAATCGCCTCGATCGTGCTCAGTAGCCGCTCCCGACGCGCCGGCAACTACGATTCCCGCGACGATCCGCATCGTGTCTCGATTGGTAGCAGACGGCAAGATTGGGGAATCGATTGCCGTGACAGAAATTCCATTGATAGTGGTAGCGAGGCGTTCTTCATGAAGCATGTTTTCGGGCTTGTGGCAATATACGCCGTTGCCCTGCAAGCAGCCGACCCTCAGGTGACGACACTGCGGATCGAACCGGCCAGCCGGGTTCTGCGCGGGTCCGGCGCAACACAGCAGTTTCTTGCAATCGGAAAGTTTAGCGATGGTACGGAGAGGGATCTCACGGAGACGGCAACGTGGGCCGCTTCCAGTCCCGAGAGTAGTGGAAGCCGGGACTAATCCGGGGCGGTTCCTGGCGCGCGCCGACGGAGCAGCAATCATCAAAGTGAATGTAGCCGGCCGATCGGCGCAGACCGAGGTCAAGGTTGAAGAGGCTGCAACCACACGCGAGTTTCAATTCAGTCGGGAGATCGGTGGCATTCTCACGCGAAAGGGCTGTAACGGGGCAGGCTGCCACGGTGGAGTGAAAGGTCGTGGCGGACTGAAGTTTTCAGCCGGGGGCCTTTACCCAAAGGATGACTATGAATGGCTCGTCAAGGGTGGCGCGTATCAAGTTTTAACCAACGAAGTCAAAGGCGATCGAGTCCCTAGAGTCGATGTTAAAGAACCTGAGAAGAGCCTGATGTTGCTAAAGGCAACTGGTTCGGTCGCACACGGCGGCGGACGGCGTTTCCCTGTCGGTTCGGATGAATATAAGACGATCCTCTCCTGGATACGCAATGGCGCGCCGTACGGCGTAGAATCAACGCGCGAAGGCCGAGTGACTCGCCTGGATGTCTTTCCATCTACCGTTGTGATGGAAAAGGGCGGACAGCATCGTTTAATTCTTACGGCTCACTTCTCCGATGGTCGGACCGAAGACTTTACGCACCAAGCCTTGTACACATCGAACGACCGCAATGTGGCCAAAGTGGATGAAGGTGGCTTGATCAAGGCCGATGCGCTCGGCGAGACGTCCATCCTTATTCGAGCGGCGGGTCAAGCAGTGACCGCAACTGTGGGCGTGTTGGGTGGAGCCATTGCGCAATATCCCACGATACCCAAGTCGAATTTTATCGACGAGTTTGTCTTCGACAAACTCCGTCGTTTTCGCATCATCCCTTCCGATCTTTCGAGTGACGCGGAGTTTCTCCGGCGAGTCTGTCTGGATCTGACTGGAACACTTCCACCAGCGAACCGAGTTCGTGAGTTTGTCGCGAGCAAAGACCCCAAGAAGCGCGAAAAGCTCATCGATGTGTTGCTTGCCTCACCCGAATTCGTGGACTTTTGGACGTTCCGGTTTGATGATATTTTCCGGGTCGCCGCGACCTCGAACGGTACTCATAAGTGGAGCAATACTTATGGCGAGTGGATTCGCCAGAGTATCGCGACGAACAAGCCCTACGATCAAATCGCTCGAGAACGCCTGGTTGCGCAGGGCTACTCCGGTGAGAGCCGCCATTTCCTTCCGTATAACGTAATCGGTCCTCCGGCAGAACAAATGGCCGAAGAAGTACGCGTCTTTTTTGGACGACGACTGGACTGCGCGCAGTGCCATAACCATCCCTATGAATCGTGGTCACAGGATCAGTTTTGGGGACTGGCGGCATTCTTTGGACGTCTGCACAAAATGGGTGACAACGGCGACTATGTCATCTTCGATCATCCTGTCGAGGAAGGTCTGGGCAACGCAGATGTCAATGCTGATCTGAAGCTTTATCATCCGCGGACGAAGTTGGAGTTGAAACCGGCGCTGCTCGACGGCACTGTCGTAAACGCGACGGCCAGACAGAATCCGCGGAAAGCTCTTGCGACTTGGATGGTCAAGCATCCGTATTTTGCCGAGGCCATCGTGAACCGCATGTGGTCGTATTTCATGGGACGTGGCATTGTCGATCCAGTGGACGATTTCCGTTCCACGAATCCGCCGACACATCCGGAACTGCTCGAGAAGCTTGCCGCCACTTTCCGCGAAAATAATCACGATCTCCGCATGTTGATGCGGACCATCGTGATGTCGCGCACGTATCAACTTTCTAGTCGTACGAACACGACGAATCATTCCGATCGAACGAACTATTCGCATGCTCAACCGCGTCCGCTCGAAGCCGAAGTGCTGCTCGATGCGATTTCCGACGTAACCGGAGTGCCTGAAGTATTCACGGTTGGTGTTGCGACAAGTTCGGCTCCTGCGGTCCATCTTCCGGCAGGCACGCGTGCAATCTCGATTCGGCAGCCTGACGTATTCTATTCGCGATTTCTGGAGTTATATGGCCGGCCGACACGGCTGACATTTCCGGAACGTAGTGGAAAGGCGAATTTGCGACAGGCGCTTCATATGCTTGCAGGACCGGTTTACAACGAAAAATTGGCCGCCCCTGAAGGCCGCCTCCAACGATGGATTAAAGCCGGAAAGAGCAACGCTGAGATCATCGACGAATTGTACTTTACGGCTCTTTCCCGCGCTCCTGATCCGGAGGAGAAAGCTGACCTGTTAAAGCTCATCGCCGAAGACACGAATCGGGAAGAAGCGTTGAAGAACATGGTGTGGGCTGTGCTCTGTTCGCGCGAGTTCGCTGAGAATCATTAGGAGATTACGATATGGCGTGCATCAAACTTACTCCGGGACAGGCGTCCCGCCGGGACTTCATCAAAGTTGGATCTTTGGGTACGCTCGGCATCAATCTGAGTCAATATCTCCGCGCTGAGAACGCTACCGGAAAAGCTTCCGGAAAGGCACAGTCCTGTATTCTGTTTTGGCTTGAGGGTGGCCCGAGTCAAATGGATACGTGGGATCCCAAGCCCACGTCAGCCTTTAAGGCGATCTCGACCAACGTCGCCGGAATTCAAGTTTCCGAACTTCTGCCGCAGGTCGCCAAGCGGATGGACAAGATCGCTTTGGTGCGCTCGATGCATACCAAGGGAAATGATCATCCACAAGGAACGCATTATGCGGTGACCGGACACGAAGTGAATCCTGTGATGGAATTCCCGAGCCTGGGCGCCATCATTGCCAAAGAAACCGGCGCAAGAAATGGCCTTCCTCCGCACCTACTCGTCCCGCAGTGGGATCGCAACCGCCAATACGAAGAGTATTTTCGCGCTGGTTTTCTCGGTCCGGACTACGATCCGATGACGCTGCCAGATCCGAGCAAGAAGGATTTCCAAGTCAGCGATCTCTCTCTGCCGAAAGCACTCTCTCAACAGGCCGTCGAGAACCGTCGGTCCTTCCTGAACGTTGTAGACAGGCACTATCGCGCGGCATCTGTGGGCGCCGAGCACGCAAATATGGATGGCTTTAGCGCGCAAGCCTGGAAGATGCTGCTCAATCCGGCGGTGCAGAATGCCTTCGATTTGTCAAAAGAGCCTGAGAAGTTGAGGGACCGCTATGGCCGCGACACCGTCGGACAAAGCGCACTCTATGCGCGCCGTCTTGTCGAGGCCGGCGCTCGTTTTGTGACAGCCGCAGGCTATCACAGCCTAGCCTGGGATACGCACTCTTTCAACGATAAGGGTCATAAAGATCGACTCTGCCCCACGTTCGATCGAACGTTCTCCGTTCTGCTGGACGATTTGAGTGACCGTGGATTGCTCGACTCGACTATCGTGATTGCGATGGGTGAGTTTGGGCGGACTCCCTTTGTGAATCCCGAGCTGGGCCGCGACCATTGGCCGTCCTGCTGGTCGCTTGCCATCGCCGGCGGCGGGATCAAGACCGGCCTTGTCGTGGGCGCGAGTGACGAGAAAGGCGCTTACGTCGCGAACCGGCCCATTGGAATGGGAGATATCTTCGCTACGGTCTACAAAGCTTTCGGCATCGACTGGACGAAGGAGTACGAGACTCCGGTTGGCCGTCCCGTCAAGATCGCCAATGCTCTTGACGATGAGACAGGAAAGCCATTGCCGGAATTGCTGGGCTAACTAACTAGATATCGGCCCTGTATCGCTTCAAGCTGTCTTCGTCCAACTCAACACCGAGGCCCGGCTTCTGAGGAACCCGGGCTTCCGCTCCCGAGACGGGTAGCGGTTCCGTCAACAGATTTGTGTCGTAGAAGTGATGGCTCAGAATATCGGGCGGGATCGTTTCGACATCGATCGCAGGCGTAGCCGCAGCGAGGTGAATCATGGCCGCTGATGCGACTCCCAACTCCATGTTGCTTCCGATAGTGCAGATCAATCCCGCGCTCTCGGCAACGGCAGCGATTTTGCGGGCTGCGGTCAGACCTGATTTACCGACGTAGATCGAGAACATATCCGCAGCGCCGGCGCGGGCAAGCGCCATCGCATCCTGCAAACTATAGAGGCTCTCATCCGCCATGACCGGCATGGATACATTGCGGCGAACATCGGCCATCCAACTGATATCGACCGGCGCAACGGGTTGTTCAGCGAAATAGATGTTGTCAGCGGTCATCTTCCGGAGTGAGTCAATCGCCTGGCTTGCCGACCAGCCGCCGTTGGCATCGACACCGAGACGAATCTGATCCCCGATCGCGCTTCGGACGGCGTGTACTCGCTCCAAGTCGCCAGACGGCATTGCGACCTTGACTTTCATCGTCTTGAATCCTTGCTCGACCGCCCATCGGGCAAGCTCTGCAGCTTTATCGGCATCGGCGCCGGAAATCGAAAACTTCAGAGGAATCACCTCGCGGACGGCGCCCCCGAGGAGCCGGTAGAGTGGCATTTGGCACGCCTTGCCGAGAATATCCCAGAGCGCCAACTCCACGCCGGACTTGGTGAATGGATGGTTGGCCAGAGCACGCCGCATCTTTATCACGGCAGCTTCAATATTCAATGGGTCATGACCGACTAACGCAGGCTCCAGATATTGATGAATGAGATGTCGAGCCGTGACGTTGTCTTCACCGCTCCAGCGGGCCGTGCAGGAGACTTCTCCCACGCCTGTAATGCCCTCATCCGTAGAACGCGCAGCATCAAGAAAGGAGAATGCGAGTGAGAACCCAAACTGCTTGTGATAGCAACGTGGGAACGTATGGGCACGCTCACGGGAAATGTTTCGATTCGAGTTATTTTCATGTCAAAGTTCAGCGTTTCTTGTTCGCTCGTGTTGCGCCTTATCTGACCCTATGGCGCCGGCTGCGTGTTTCAATGCGGCGACTATCGAGTCAAGCGTTACTGCCGTGATCTGGGAAACCTTGCCGGTCACGCTGAGACTTCCCACAAATCGACCAACTCCAGAGATTACCGGGACTGCGACCGATCGTACGTTGATTTCGTCTTCCTCATCGTTAAACGCATAGCCGAGTTTTTTCGTTTGCTCCAGCTCTCGCATCAGGATGCGCGGATTTACGATCGTCTTTGGCGTATGCGGCGTGAATGTGGGCTGACTGAGAACCAAGTTGCGGACGTCAACGTTACCGAATGCCAGAATCACTTTGCCTGCGGCCGTGCAATGAAGATCGATGCGACGGCCCACGTAGCTCTTAAAATCGACCGTCCCCACGGCATCCAACTTTTGAATTACTACACCTTGATCGTCTTCGGGAGCCACCAGGCAAGCGGACAAGTTCAACGCTTCGACGAGTACGCGCATTTGAGGCTGCGCAACACCAGCAAGTAGTAATGTTTTGCGGCCCAGGACCTGTCCAGGGAAGGACGCCTTTCGGCCTAGTGAATAACCAAGTCCGCTGGATTGCCTCTCGATATAGCCGAGGCGCTCCAAGGTAAGGACGATCACGTGGACGGAACTTTTTGGAATTCTGAGCTTACGACTGATCTCGGAAATGTTCAAACCACGACGCGCATCTCCAAGACACTCCAAAATTCGGAAGGCGCGTTTTACCGCGCTGGCGTCCGGAGTGGCCGTGTCCTGAGATCGCAAGGGCCTATCCATCCGACCTGTAGAATTCGCGCAGTGTGTTGGCCACACCCTCAATCAACACGGGAAGATACTGCTCGCCTAGCTTTGCTGATGCAGCCGCAGGCGAATCGGAGTAGCCTTTGATCGATTGCCAAAAGCCATGACGTTCCAGCCGGTACGCGCCATACGGCGATTGCGGATTTGAATCCGGTAAATCCTGGCGCGAAGGCCGTTCGGCAGGCACGTACTGACCGCGAAGGGCCATCATCACTGATGTCTCAAAACGGCCTGCGTGACCCGGTAAACCCGCCGACTTATGAGCATCCAGCGCTATCAGACCTTCCCACGCAAGCGTCCAATAAGATGCTGCGCCGATCTTCAGATCTTTTTCTAGCGCAACATCGCGAGCCGCCAATTGTACGAGTTCATGATTACCGCCGTGACCGTTCAATAGAAAGACCTGCCGAAATCCACTAATCGCGAGCGACCGCAGAAGGTCACAGATTACGCGGTAATACGTGTCCGTACTTAAGGAAAAGGTTCCACCAAAGGGCAGATGATGGTCAGAACTACCAAAGGGCAGAGTTGGAGCCACTAACACAGGAAACTCGGCAGCAATGGCAGCGGCAGACTCCTTTACGAGATGCTCGACTGTGTAGAAGTCGGTGCCGACCATCAAATGCGGACCGTGTTGTTCGGTGGCTCCTACGGGAAGAACTACGAGAGCGGACGGAGCAAGCTCGCGTAACTCCTCTCGTGTGTGGTCGGCAAAGAAAAGGCTCTTTTGTCGCATGATCCTCAATTAAGCTAGAAAGCGGCTGAGCACGTTCGCTGTCACGCGAGAAATGTTTTGATCAACCAGCAGGCTTGAGACATAGTTGATGGAGCCGACGGAGAATACTTCCCCGCCTGACTTGGTCGTGTAATGCACGATCTCGGCTCCGCCATCATCGGGATTTGTACCCTTCGCCATCATATGGACACCGGCCGGCGAGAATGGGCTACGCTTGTCAGTTTCATGACCGGATGCACCCCCGGGAATCCGCTCATGCTGGCTTGCTGCGCCGAACAGATCTCCATTCTTCAGATTCGTGCCGGCAAATATCCAGTGGTCTTCATCGACGACCTTATAGGGCGCGCCCGTCATCACACCGGTATTTGTGAACACAAGGCCGAGCAGTTCCGCTTCGGACCGAAAAGTGCGATGCATGCGGCTTTCATGCAGAGGATTGTTGTCCTTGTCGACTGGCCTGTGATTCAGGCAGTGCATCTGGCCGTCAGCGGTTAAGGTGACCTCACAATTGACGCCGTTGCCACCGAGGTATAGAAGCTTTCCTCCGCGAGAGTTCACCCATTCGTATACCTGCGTGTACATCTCACGAGTCCAGTACTCCGGGTGCACGCTCAGGATCAGGATCTTGTACTCATCCAGCGGAATCCTGCCTTCATGGAGATGTCCTTCGCTGTAGTAGTCATAGGTGAAGCCCTCACGCTCCATCCAACCAAGGAGTCTCCACTCGGCCGGCGCCAAATGGCATGCAAGCCGGCCACGAATAGGGTCCGTAACCTCGACGCCATCGGGGACGTGCTGAGCGCGGTCGGGACGGTCAAATGACAGCGGCATATGGGCATCATCGGTTGGATTCGCGAGGCCATAAGGCATTGGATCGGTATAGCGCTCCATATCCTGACGAGAATTCACGATGGGAGTCTTTGGCAACTCAGTGGGATTCGCATAGTTACTGCGGCCGCCAAAATTGTTGTAGGCATTCCATGTGTTTGTCGACGCGAGAATCGCAATTTGAGAGGAAGGCTTTTTGGGCGCTACAACCCAGGGGAAGGAAAAGAAATTGTCAGAGAATGTGCGAGCGTGAATGTAGTAGAGTCCGGAGCGCTCCGGGGCCGTCAGACTCTGGCTAAGGACGACATTCTCATACCCGACTTTGTTCCATTGCACGCCGGTTTGCGTGTAGTCTCCATCGGGTGTAATCTGCATCGCGGCCCTTGGACCATGCTCATCGAACCAGCCGATGTTTTGAATGAGTTCCTTCCTGAGTCCGTATCGCCACAGAGACAGGTGATACTCCTCGACCGCATGGACCCGATACTCGGACTTCTCCTCTGCCGTAGACCAAAGTGGCCACATGTATCCCAGCAGGCCGTCGGCGAGCAAGCGGAACTGATAGGGCTTTGACGCATTCGTGGTCATTCGAACACGCTTTGATCCGAATCCGGACTTGACCAGAGTGACGTCGCATTCCCCGGCAGGCGCATCGGCGTTGACTTCACCGCGCGGCGTACTGTGCACCACGAGGGGCTCCTCCAAGCCTGCCCATGTGATGTGAACCAACACATCCGCAAGCGCGACATAACGCTCGTCGCTCACATAACCAATCAGCATGCCTTCAGCGTATGATAGGCGACCCGATGAAACAATGTCAGACGAGCGTGCTGTTCAAACGGTTGAACGTTCAGACCGGTGTTTCCAACAAACCAACAGGCGTTCCCAGCTTTCTTTCGGCAACGGTCAGGAGAATCAGGCTCAAGACACTCAGGACGACCACTGTGAAGAGCATCATTGTCGGGATGCCGACCGATCCTTTCCACAGTCCTGCCAGGAAGATTGCAGCGCCGCTTCCAAGACCTCCGATCATGTTCATGATTCCTGTTGCGAGTCCGAACGTGCTTTTTGGCACGGTGTCATAAGCCGCTGCGAACGCATTCGAGATGAAAAAGCCCGCGCAGAGCCCAAATCCACAAGCGCAGAGCTTCAGGACAGAAAGGGAGTCTGTCATGAAAACGCCCACAGCGAA
The DNA here is from genome assembly GCA_963844855.1 of Bryobacteraceae bacterium. Classification (GTDB taxonomy): domain Bacteria; phylum Acidobacteriota; class Terriglobia; order Bryobacterales; family Bryobacteraceae; genus DASQDN01. Next base: position 86,984 of record CAWJQP010000005.1, on the reverse strand, counting down.
TGGACCACAGCAAAGTAATCCTGCGATCGCCACGCGAAAACGCCCGATTACACTTCTCGAACCGAAGTGATCGCCTACGGCGCCCCCCGTCAGGCTTCCGATCGCCGAACTCACCTGCAGATAGAGTGTGCCGGTGAGCGCACTTTCCGTAAGTGATAATTGATAGCGTTCATAAATGAAGTTGGGTAGCCAAGCGTAAAGCATCCAGAGCATTGCGCAGAAGGAAAAATATGTCGTTATCAGCGCGATATAGCTGGAGGAGTTGAAAATTTCACGAGGAGAAGCATCGGCTTTCTTCTGCGCGGCTCCCGGTTTATCGAAACCCCAAATGCCTCTGGCGAGAATTATTCCGAAGACGATGCCCACAACGGCCATAGCAAGAAATCCGGCACGCCATCCATAAGTCTGCCCGGCCCAACCGCCGAACCACGAGCCAAGAGTAATACCGGTAAACTGACCGAACCCATGGATCGAGAGCGCCTTGGCTCTTGTCCTTTCGGTGTGCGCCTGCGTGATCAGTCGCATTGCGGCAGGCACATACAAGGCTTCCGATATGCCCATGACAAAGCGCCAGATGAGGAACTCGCTCACATTGGAGCTGGTTCCCGTACCAAGAGTGGCAAGACTCCAGACGATGATTGATCCAACGATCAACCGGTCACGCGGATAGATGTCTGCCAGCCGTCCCGAGAAAGGCATCGACAACGAATACGTCCATGTAAATATGCTGCCCGCCAATCCAAGCTGCGCATCCGTAAAGCCCGGGTCCGATTTGAGAAGTGGGAAGATCGCGAACACCATCTGCCGGTCCATGTACGCGATGACAAATGTAAGGGAAAGGTAAATGACGAGGATCCACGGACCTGGATGGTGTTTGGAGTCTCGGATGTCGGTCATCGATGATTGCACCAGTCCCTCAAGCTGAGCGTAGCTGCCGAGCCTCGCGAGGACAACGGCAATATGTCCGGTGTAATGCGATCCGTTCCATTAGTCGAACGCTCCGGCATCTTCGCTTGTTGGCGCCGTTGTGAGTATTGAACTTCAAAGTCAAAATACCACCTATGCATCCTAAACATTGAGGACATTCATGCGCATTGTTGTTCTCTTCTTTACTTGCTTCGAACTACTGGCCGACGATCGTCGTTGGACCTTGGACGCTTTGCTCGACCTGGTCACCATCGGGGACGTACAAATTTCTCCGGATGGCCGCACGATCGCCTATGTTACGCGCGCTCGCCATGCCCCAAGCAATCGTTATCATTCGAGTATTTGGATTGCCGGCGCGGAAGCGCCTTTAAAGATAGAGGGCGGCGGAAGTGATTCTCACCCGCGTTGGGCGCCAGATGGTAAATCATTAGCCTTTCTCTCACGAAGTTCAGGCATCACACAGATCCATCTCTTCGACGCAACAACACGCACGATTCGAAAGGTCACCAACTCTCCCACAGCAATTACTTCCTTTAAGTGGGCTCCGGGCGGCAAGCAGATCGGATATCTAGCTGTTGATCCTTTAACGCAGGACGAGCGGGAACGGATTCAAGCAGGTGACGATCCGATCGTTGCCGAGACGAACTACAAATATAGCCGTGTCTATTCTTCTGACGTGCCAACTGGAAAGTCTCACCGCCTTACGGTTCTGAACCGCCACGTCCTTTCGTTCGATTGGGCTCCTGACGCCTCAAAGGTTGTCTACGCTGCACAGCCGACTCCTCGCGGTCCGGATGACTTCACTGTCGATCTTTTTGAATTGAACTTGAACTCGAAAGAGGATCGGATTCTGGTCCAGCAAAGCGGGCGGGATCACGCGCCTGGGTACTCGCGAGATGGAAATTTTGTCGTGTTTCATTCGCAAGGCGGCACGGATAACTTCTTTGCCCGACAGTATCTCGCCATCGTTCGTTCAGGAGGGGGTAAGGTTCGGTATCTCACGCATAAGTTTCCAGCCGATGTTTTCCGCGGCGGCACGGATGTTTGGTGGGCGCCTGATAGCACACGTATCGTCTTCGCAGCCGGCAATCGAACAAAAGACGGCATCTACGAAATGAACGTCAACACCGGCGACTCGAAAGAACTGATTTCCACTGCGGTGGGACCGCCCGGCAACTTCTCCGTGAGCGATGACGGCAAACGAATCGCCTTCCTAAAGAGTTCTCCCCTCGAGCCGAGTGACGCATTCATCCTCGAAAGCGGCGCAGAACGCCGCATTACCAACGTGAATCCTCACGTCAAAGAGTATCCGCCGATGATCACGCGAGTAGTGCAGTGGAAATCAAAGGACGGTATGTCGATTGAGGGTGTTCTCCGATTGCCGCCAGGTTATCGAGAAGGAGTCCGTGCGCCTCTACTCGTCGAACTTCATGGAGGGCCCACCGGAGTGGCTTTGGAATCATATCCGATTCCACGCACCTATCCGACACAGATGCTCCTCCAGGAGGGATTCGCCATCCTGGCGCCCAATTTTCGAGGCAGCTCAAATTACGGCGAGCGGCTGCGTTTGGCGAATATCCAATCTCAAGGCTTTGGCGATCACGACGATGTCATGTCCGGCATCGATGCTCTGGTCGAGCAAGGGATCGCCGATCCCGACCGTTTCGGGATAATGGGTTGGAGTTACGGTGGGTTTCTCGCTACCTGGATGATCGGGCATACGAATCGCTTCAAAGCGGCATCCATTGGCGGATCAAGTAACGATTGGATCTACACGTATGCAACCAATCTACGTCCGCGGGTCATTGTAGAAACCTACTTCGGCGCCAAGCCGTGGGATGGATGGAAGAACTACCATCGACACTCACCTCGCTTTCACCTGGTGAATATCAAGACGCCCTCTTTGCTGCTACGCGGACAACTGGACAGTGACGGAACTGCTGAGACATTTACTGCACTGCAAGATTTAGGCGTTCCCGTCGAGTTCGTCAGTTATCCCAGAGAAGGTCACGGCATCGGAGAACCGCTGCATCAGAAGGATCTCATGCGCCGGAACCTCGAATGGTTCCAGCGTTGGATTAATCCTTAGGCTGCAGTAAACCGACCGCAGAGAACTCATATGATGCGGCGGTGTCCGGGACATCGACAACATGGACGGTAAATCGCGCCGGCAAGCCTCGATCCGGCATGTGATCACGGAAGTATGCCGCGTACGCTTCGGCGTACGCTTGCCGGACTCGTTCGCCTTCCTTGGCGTAACCTATCGGATCCACGAGCGGGCTCGGAGACTTGGGCTGGCAGCCGAACACACGCATCTCAATGAAATCCACATCGGCGCATGATTCACAGATACCCGCTTGTTTCAGACGCAAGCTCCAAACATCGAAGACACGCGGAATCTCGAGAGCAGGATCCATGAAGGCCGTGTCGGGCAACTGGCAAACTCGGGTCGCGGTGTGGCCTCCGGTTACACCGCAGAAATAGATCTTGAGGACTCCATCGGGCTCGAGATCTGTTACGAGGTCAGAGAAAAGCGCATTGTCGGCGGAAGAATAGTAGGTGAGCCGACCGCGTTTCTTAACGTCAAGTGACATAACCTTGAGTTTCGCGAATGGAGACCAGGAATCGGAAGTCTTAGCCGAGATACTGTTCGAACGCTGGAACAATTCTCGTCAGCCTGCTGATTCCGAACAACCCGCGATAGCGTCGGGGACTGACTAGGGCTGCGGGAGATTGTCAGTGGAAACATCCAGTCGCCGCGCCTGTGCAAGCATTGCCTTATAGTCGCCGACATAGTCTTTGGCGGTAGGATCGCGGCGTACCATTGCGATGAGCACGTCCAGACACTCGCGTATCCGACGCTGTGCGATTTTGCGATTGCCCAATCTCTCGGCTGCCACTGCCAACGATAACCGTTGTGAAGCCCGAGCTTCGAGCAAAACGGCATCGGAGGAGTCGAAAGCTAGAGCTCTCTCGAACGCCTCGTCAGCCGATAACAGCAGTACTTCGGCCTGCTGAATGCGTCCCTGAGCCAGTCGCAGATCTCCGTAACCAAGCTGATTCTTTGTGAGGAGATACCAATTTCGGCGATTCTGCGGGTTGATCGAGATCAGTTCGCGAGCTGCCGCTCCAGCTTGTTCATAGAGCGCCACGGCAGCATCCAAGTCACCAGCCCGCCTCAAAGCACTAGCCAGGCGATGGCACTGTACAACCAAACTGTCTTTGGCAGACGCGTCCTTGGGATCCTCCCGCGCGGCTTCTCCAGCGAGGGAGTGAGCGTTTTGGAGGTACCGAACCGCAACGGGAGCCTGCTTGGGCTGGGATGCGGCAAGGGCAACATAAACAATTCCTGCAGAGCTGAGCGACTGCAGATATCCGGTTCGCCATGGGCGATTCGCCGGGTCCGAACGGTAGAGCGGCTCACTCAATGCAACCGCTCGTTGCGCATGTACGAGAGCTTCGGCCGGCTGTTTGAGATTCAGCAGCATGTTCGCAAAGACGTACTCTGTGATCACCACCTTGTGTGCAGTGTCACGGCCCGCAGCATCGACCTGCAACGCCCGCTCCGCGAAAAGAACAGCTTTCTGCATCGCTTCACGCGATCGGGCTGCCTGCCCCGCGGTCTCGAGATGCAGTCCCTGTTGCAGCAATGCCGTTCGAGCGGCCTCGAGCGCTTCCAAACGGTTGGGTTCGGCGTCTATCCAACGTGTAGCGAGCACGACCGCCTCGTCGCTCCACTTAGCCGACTCCGATACATTTTTGAGGGAGCGATAGCGCCCTGCGAGACGTGATGCAAGATTGATGTAACCCTCTCGATGCCCAGGCTTATCAGAACGGTCATCTCCCAATCGAAGTCGAATATCAAAGGCATTGCGGAGACTCTCGATTTCGAAGTCGTTCCCCCGGCCAGATTGCAACGAACGCTGAATGTCGCCCAGCCGCTCATAAGCTACGGCGATCTCGCGTTGCAGACTGTCGTCGCCCCCGGACTCAGCCGCGAGTTGTTGCAGATACTTTTGCGCTGTCGAAGCGACGAGTTTGCGCGCCTCAAGCGTACCTGCTACGTTCGCAATCGAACGCTCGAAATCGAAGAGAAAGACGTTTGCCAGTTGCCGGACTTGTTGAAAACGGGCTTGTGCCTGCCTCGCCTGATAAATCGATGTCACTGTCCCGGCCACCAGGAATAGCGCAGCCAAAGCGCTAACGGCGCAAATAAGCGCGTTTCGCTTCAGGAACGTGCGGGCACGATACCCAAAACGATCCGGCACGGCGAGCACCGGGCGGCCTTGAAGATAGCTCCGGATATCGCGGGCAAACTCTTCGACCGACCGGTACCTGCGCGCGGGATCTTTATGAAGCGCCTTTTGCAGGATGGAGTCCACATCACCCGGCAAATCGGGACGGATATTTGAGGCTCGGGGAACCTCCTCTTCCGTGATGATGCGGGCTGCATCGAGCGGCGCTGAGTTGCGCAAGCAGTGCGGCGGTTGGCCAGTAAGAAGCTTGTACAGCACGGCGCCAAGTGAGTAGATGTCTGTCGCCGTCGTAATCGGATCGCCGCGAATCTGTTCGGGACTCGCGTACTCAGGCGTGAGCAGGCGCGTCGAACTTGTGGCCTCATGGTTCGGATCCAGGACCTTCGCGATGCCGAAATCGAGAAGCTTTGGCTCTCCTGCTTCCGTCACGAAGATATTTGCAGGCTTGAGGTCACGGTGAACGATCAGGCTTTCATGCGCATGCCGGACACCGTCGCATACTCCCAGGAACAGTTCGAGCCTCTGAGTTATCGTTAGGCCCTGTTCGTCACAGAATCGATCGATTGCGCAGCCGGGCACATACTCCATCACGAACCATGGCGGTCTGTTTGGAGCTTGTCCGGCGTCAAGGATGCGCGCAATATTGGGGTGATTGAGAAGCCCCAGGATCTGACGTTCCTGATGGAAACGGTCGAGGAGGAATTCAGCATTCCCCGTCTGAAGCACCTTCACGGCAGCTTGATGATAAAAAGCTCCATCCGCGCGTTCGGCCAGGTAAACCGTACCCATCCCTCCGCGCCCAATCAGAGAAAGAATGCGGTAGGCGCCAACCTGATCGTCAGGCGAAAGTTCACTTTCCGCACGCATCGAAATTGCAACATCTCGGACAGCCGCATCGAAAAGGGATTCCGCATTGCTGGCGTATCGGAGTAGAGATTCCGCCTCCTCCCGTAGCGACGGATCCGAGCAGTTTTCAATAAGGAAGGCTTGCCGCTCGTGCGGGGGCAGTTGCGCTGCCCGATCGAAGAGCTGAATGACTTCCGGATTCACGCTTTCATTTCCAGCCGAAGCCAAGCTTGCGCACTGCGGAGTTCCCGGCGCACTGTATGCGCCGGCACAGCCATGCAATCCGCGATGTCCTCCGCCGTCATGCCTGCAAAAAACCGCATCTCGACCAGCATCGCTTTTCTCTCATCCTGCTTGGCCAGTTGTCTCAAAGCGTCATCGAGCAGCACGATGATCCGTTCCTGCGGGGAAGCAAATCCTTGACCCTCGTCCAGCGTAACCCGTAGCGCTACGCCGCGCTTCCCGGCACGGCGGGCTCGCGCATGGTCGACCAGGATCTGCCGCATCATTCGGGCTGCGAGCGCAAAGAAATGGCTGCGGTTGCAGTAATCCAGACCGTGATAATCCACCAGTCGCATATAAACTTCATGGATCAGCGCCGTTGCCTGTAATGTGTGTCCGGGTCGTTCATTCCGTATGTAGCCTTCGGCGATGCGGTGCAGATCTTTGTATATAAGGGGAACCACGTGTCTGAGGGCCTCGGGGTCTCCCCGCGCTGACACGAGAGAGCAGCATCGTGATGGGCGCCGAAGTCGCTCCTACCGAATTGGTTAGCTCAGTTGCCGTCGCGCCCTGCTGCATAACAAGGCACGCGGAATTTAGCGGCCCATCGGATCACCTTCCACGGTCACAAGTCGGATCGAGAATTAAATTCCATTCATGTGTTCGCGGCGCCTCATCGATTCCGCTGCTGAGCGCCGGCGTGAGGCGATCAGCGAACTGAACGGCCGCTTCTTACCGCGCCAACTTCCAAACAAGGAGATCAATGTCATGTTTCGCACCCAATTTCTGGCGACGATGTCGACCCAGCCGGCCATGAAGCCGCAGCCTAAGTCTACGAAAGCCTTATTCGCAAAAACTCGAATCCGTAGCGTTGTTGCTTTAGCGACGGCAGGAACATTACTAATGAGTGCGCTGCCGGCGAGCGCACAATGGCGATTTGCTCACAGCAATCCAGCCAACACTGGCTTTGCCAGAGTCGACACGCTTCCCGCGCGAGTTCCGCGTGTGATCCCTGTGGGGAGACATGCGCCAAACGCCAACCCTGTCATTGGGCCTGGCGGCATGGTTTACCACGGTAATACCGGCGGAGAAATGTTTGCACGCCATCCCGACGGTACCCAGTATTGGTGGCGAACGCTCAATGCCGAGTATGGCGGAATATTTTCATCTCCCGTCGTGGGAGCCGATGGTTCGGTGTACGTGGTATCGACCCTGCACGCGGCTGACAACAACCAATCCTTTTTGCATAAATTTACTCCCGGCGGCGGCTGGGTCTTTGCGCAGCCGTTTCCAAAATCAACTCTCTTCCCGTTTACTGACGGGGGCGTTACCAATGGTCATCCGAATATTTGGGAGCGTAACGGAACTGAAGCGATCATTGTGCCAGTAAAATACCGGGGACTCGGTCGTGAGGACCTAAGCCTGCTGGCATTCTCCACGACCGGCGCTGTTCTGGCGAACAAGCAAGTGTCACTCGAGGTGTACGAGATAACAGGTGGGAGTGACGTTTCCCCCGAATTTGTGTTTGGGTGTCTAGCGCTCGGCGTATGGAACTTTGGAGCGGGCTGTCTGATCCTTGGTATGATCACGGGCAAGTTTGGCTTCGATTCACCTGACTCGCCTCCTGCGTTAGCGGGTGTCGGCTTTCCGCTTGCCGGCATGGCAATTCTACCCGACCTGCAGGGCGGCGCGCCGCGAATCTTCATGACCGACCGCAAACACCAGAAATCGGTTTTTGCGTTTGCGCCTCAGACGGGATTCACGGAACTTGTGAGAATCAGAGACGGACGACGCAGTTTCGCGACACCTCCCGTCGTGCAGCCGAACGGGGTGACCGTAGTCGGCACACTGGAAGGCATTCTTACAAGGACCGGGGCAAACTTCGCGGAGGCGGGCGCCACCGCCGGCTTCGGCACGATGACGGCAGCTCCCGACACTCGCCAAGGACGGCAGCCTCCTGGTAGTCAGCCGTGAAGGTCAGGTGACCAAGTATGGCTCGGGTATCTGGCGGCACACGCCCGGCGGTGAGTCCATCGCCTCGGCAGCTGCGTCCTGTACTCACGTTTTCGTCTCGACTACGGCTGCCTTCCATACGTACGATGCGAGGAATATGCAGCTGGTGTCCACGATGCCGTGGAGCGGTGTCGGGCTCGGTGGTGGACTCTCGTCCCCAGTGATCGGGAAAGGCGGGCGTGTTTACGTCCTCGCCAATGACATCCTATGGGTGTTCCCCGGGAGCACCACACCTTGGGGAGATGACGAAGCAAGGACAGCGTGCGATACACTGGCCCCGGCTTAAATCTGCCTTTCAATGGAGTGACAAAACCCTGGCGTGACATAGACGCCAGGGTTTTCGTGCCGGTCCGAGTTCAGCCGACATCCGCAGACTCATGCTGATCGCCCTGCCACACGGGCTGGCTCCAGAGCCGAAACCCTCCCACGATGGCATTGGCATTGTCGCCGAGGCGCGCCCCAGGCGGCAGGCCGCTGAGCCGTTTTGTTTGTCCTCCGCCGAGGACCACGTAATCGGCTTGAAGGCTATGTTTGAATAGCTCGACCACCTTCTCGACATGCAGCTGCCATTTCTTCCTGCCGAGGCGTTCATAACCGCGAAGACCGACGTAGTCTTCGTATGTGCGATCGCGGCGGTAGGGCAGATGGGCCAGTTCCAAAGGCTGCAAGACTCCTTCGACTACGAGGGCCGAACCGAGACCGGTTCCAAGTCCGAGGAACAGCATTCGACCACGCCGGTAACTACCCAATGCCTGCATCGCCGCATCGTTTACTATCCGAACGGGCTTGCCGAAAGCCGTTTCGTAGTCGAAGCCCACCCAACCGGAAGCCAGGTTCTTTGGCTCTTCAGTGGGCTTGCCGTGTACGACGGGGCCCGGATATCCGATCGAAATGACATCATGCTTCCAACCACTAGTCGCCTTGCTTACCTCCACCATCATTTTCTCTGGTGTCAACGTCGGTCCGGATGGGATCTTGAGCCGATCAGTTCGCCCGGTCAGACCGATCTTGATAGAGGTTCCGCCAATGTCGATAACGAGAATTATCATTCCTGTTCCACGAAGAAAACAAGGCCATCGGATTGAGTCGCGGCCATGATCGCCACTCCTTATAAGACAGTCTTTGCCAGGCTTAGATGCAGCCGGCGGTCGCGATGTGCAGAATATTCACAAAGCGTCTTTTCAGTGTGATGCCAATCGCGGGCCCTGGCCGGGCGCGGCACTGGCTGAGCCAGCAACAAAAAAAACCTTAACAACTTTCGCAGCCATCTGAAGATTGGCAAATGCGCACTGGCCTCACCACGGTTGCCGTTGTGATTGGCGCCCTTTGCGGCATTGCCCTGTTCACGTTCGGCTACGCTCGTGGGGGTTCCTATATGACCGACGATCCAGCCGCATGCGCGAATTGTCACATTATGGAAGAACAGCGGGCCGGCTGGGTGAAGTCGAGTCACCGTAACGTCGCTGTCTGCAATGACTGTCACGCTCCTGCGGGGCTCATACCAAAGTATTGGACCAAGGCCGTAAATGGCTTCTTCCATTCCTATGCCTTCACTACGGGTCACTTCGAAGACAACATTCAAATAACACCCAGAAACCGGTCCATCACCGAGGGGGCATGCTTGAAGTGTCACTCTGAGATCGCTCACGGCATAGGAGGGAGCTGCATCGGCTGTCATCGACAAGTCGGACATCAGTAACTATGAACAAACGACTGGTAATCACGATCGTACTTGCGGCGCTGGCAGCATTCGGCGTGAGCGCGCTCCTCATCAATATCTTCCAGCGTAAGCAGGAAGCCCGAACGCGGTTCTTTCGCACCGTCGAACTGACGGAAGAAATCGACGATCCTGCCGCGTGGGCCAAGGATTTCCCACTGCAATACGACGATTACAAGAAGACGGTCGATCAACAGCGAACCCGCTACGGAGGCAGCGAGGCATTGCCGCACTCGCCTACCAAGGCTGATCCGCGCGCTGCAGTATCACAGTCCAAGCTCGAGGAGGATCCTCGACTGATGACGATGTGGGCAGGGTATGCGTTCGCAACCGATTTTCGGGAGGAGCGCGGGCACGCCTACATGTTGATCGATCAGCGGCACACTCAGCGCGTCCTCGAATTCAAACAGCCTGGCACATGCCTGAATTGCCACGCGTCGATGGTAAAGGCGTATCGAACTCAGGGAAACGGCGACGTGCTCGCCGGATTCCAGAAGATCAACATGATGACGTATGCAGACGCTTCTAAACTCGTTCAGCATCCCGTCGCATGCATCGACTGCCACAATCCCGAGGATATGAGGCTTCGAGTGACGCGGCCGGGCTTCGTTGAAGGTATGCGCGCGCTGAAGGCAGGGCAAGGCATCAAAGATTACGACGTGAATAAGCAAGCTTCAACACAGGAGATGCGTAGCTTTGTGTGCGGACAATGCCATGTCGAGTATTACTTCAAGGGGCCCGAGAAGCGCCTCACCTACCCATGGGCCAAGGGACTCAAGGTGGATGAGATTTATCAATATTACGTCGAGAATCCCCATGTCGATTGGACTCACAAGGAAACAGGCGCGCCTGTGTTGAAGGCTCAGCACCCCGAGTTCGAGATGTGGAATCAAGGCATCCACGCGAGGTCCGGTGTCACCTGCGCCGATTGCCACATGCCGTATAAGCGGGTCGGAGCCACTAAGATCTCCGATCATCATGTTCAGTCTCCGGTCTTGAACATCAATCGCGCATGCCAGTCCTGTCATCACTTCAGTGAAGACGAGATGCGAGAGCGCGTGGAACAGATTCAGAGCCGGTTTCAGGGAATGCGCAATATCGCGATGGATGCGCTGGTCGACCTCATCGGAGACATCAAGGCCGAACGAGAGAAGGGCGCCACTGACGCTCAACTCAAAGATGCATGGGAATTCCAGCGGCGCGCGCAATTCTATTTGGATATGGTGGAAGCGGACAACTCGAGCGGCTTCCATGCGCCGCAAGAGGAGATGCGTGTTTTGGGGGCATCGGTGGACTTTGCACGGAAAGGACAAAAGGCGCTTCGGCAGATACGAACAACGGCCCGCATCACGCTGCCAAAGTGATCATAATGTTTTCAGGAACGGGCTCCACGGGCACTCGAAAACGAACCAGAAGGAGGCGCCGATGATTGACCGTCGCGAACTGTTGAAAGATATGGTGACCGCGTCGACCCTTCCGGTTGCCGAGACAATCTTTCCGATCCTCAGTTTTGCGGCTCCCGTGAAGACCGACCCCGAGTTGCAAGGCGTCACGTGGAAGAAGACTCCCTGCCGGTTTTGCGGAGTCGGATGCGGCCTGCTAGTAGGCATCAAAGGTGATCGGGCTGTAGCTGTACAAGGAGATCCTGCCAGTACCGTCAATAAGGGTCTTTGCTGCGTCAAAGGCTACCATTCCGTGCTGGCGCTCTACGGCAAGGACCGGCTTCGGCAGGCGCTCGTTCGCAAGAACGGAAAACTGCGTTCCCGTCCCGATGAAGGAAGCGCTCGACTTGGTGGCGGCAAAGATGAAGGAGACGATCGCACAGCACGGGAAAGATTCCGTTGCCGTGTACGGTTCGGGCCAGTGGACGATTCCGGACGGCTATGTTGCTTCAAAGTTCGTCAAAGGCTGCATCGGAACCAATAACCTGGAAGGAAACGCCAGGCTGTGCATGTCCAGCGCGGTTACGGGCTTCATGACCTCGTTTGGAATGGACGAACCGATGGGCTGCTACGACGACATCGATCACGCGGATGTCTTCGTACTTTGGGGCAATAACATGGCTGAGATGCATCCGGTGTTGTTCTCCCGAATGCTGGACCGCCGTCTCAAGCAGCCGCACATCAATATCATCGACCTCGCCACACGCACGACTCGAACCAGCATGGCGGCAGATCGATCGATCCTCTTCCGTCCGCAGGCAGACCTGGCCATCGCCAACGCAATCTGCTACGAAATCCTGAAGAACGGCTGGCACAACCAGGCGTTCATCGAGCAGCACTGCAATTTCTTCAAAGGTCGAACCAATATCGGCTACGGGCTGAACGACAAGGAATCGTTCAAAGATGAACCGCAAAAGATCACTTTGGAGGATTACCGTAAGCTCCTCGAAGACTACACGCCGGAGAAGGCGGAGCAGATCTCCGGAGTACCGGCCAAAGAGATCCGCTACCTCGCCTCACTCTACGGCGATCCGAAGAAAAAGGTGATGAGCCTCTGGTGCATGGGCTTCAATCAGCATACCCGCGGCACCTGGATCAACAATCTCGTTTACAGCATTCACCTTCTGGTCGGGAAGATCGCGACTCCGGGCAACAGTCCATTCTCATTGACGGGCCAACCGAGCGCATGCGGCACTGTCCGCGAAGTCGGGACACTCACCAACCGGCTACCGCACGGCGAAGTGACAAACCCCGAGTCCCGCAAGATGGCGGCCGAGATCTGGGGCGTTCCACTGGAACGAATTCCGGACAAGCCGACCTATCACACCGTGGAAATGTTCCGGGCGCTCGATCGCGGGGACATCCAATTTCTCTGGATTCAAGTTACGAATCCGATGGTTACGATGCCGAAGCTGAAACGTTATCGCGAGGGCGCCAAGAAGGAAGGCCGTTTCGTCGTAGTGAGCGATGTTTACCCGACGCCGACAACCGAAATAGCCGACGTCGTGCTGCCTTCGGCGATGTGGATCGAACGGGAGGGAATGTTCGGAAATTCAGAGCGGCGAACTCAGCATTTTCAGGCGATGCTTCAACCTCCCGGCGAGGCCATGAGCGACGGCTGGCAGTTGATCGAGGTTGCGCGGCGGATGGGCTTCGAGAAGCAGTTCCCCTGGAAATACGAGACCCATATCCAGGAGATCTGGCGCGAGTATTCGAAATTTCACGACGGGCCAAAGCACGCGTTAGCTCCGTACGAAGAACTGAATTCCCGGCCTGGTGTGATGTGGCCCTATGTCAAAGGCAAGGAGACCAAGTGGCGATACAACGCCAAGTACGATCCAGCGGCAAAGGGTAATGGGTCCGGCGGTGACAGCTTCGATTTTTATGGTCACGCCGATCATCGGGCACGTATCTTCTTCCGCCCGTACGAGCCCCCGCCGGAGGTGCCTGACGGCGAGTATCCGTTCTGGCTCAACACCGGCCGCGTCGTGGAGCATTGGCATTCGGGTTCGATGACTCGCCGCATCGGCAGTTCTCCACAATGCCGTACCCCACTCTTACGTCGAATTGAATCCGGACGATGCAAAGCGGATGGGAATCAATGATGGAGATCGTGTGAAGCTCACATCGCGCCGCGGCGCAATGGTATTACCGGCGTCGATCAACAAGCGCGGGCGTCCTCCCAAGGGTATGGTCTTCGTGCCGTTCTTCGATGAGAACATGCTCATCAACGAGTTGACGCTCGACGCATTCTGTCCCATTTCGCAACAGCCCGATTACAAAAAGTGCGCGGTGAAGGTCGAGAGGGCCTAGACAGTGAAGAAGGCGTTTGAGCGCCGCCGGGTAGTGCTGATCGGCTGTGCTTCGCTGCTCATGCTCGCATTGGTAATGGTTGTAGGCATGAGCTTACAGTCGGACGCAGACGAAGCCGTTCTGGCCGGCGCCCGCGGAGCGTGAGCGCGAGTCGATCCCCGTCGAAGCCGGCGTATTCGAACGGTCGAGCCTCGGGTTGCTCTACAAGGAGCGCGAGAACGTGGAGGGAACTCGAACCCTGACGCAATACTACTCACGACGGGCTTACCCGGGCGGGCCTCCGGTCATTCCTCACGAAATCTTCGACGAGCAAAGCTTCGGGGGAAGAGGATGCCTGAGCTGTCATGCCAATGGCGACTATGTACCAAAACTGAAAGCTTATGCGCCGGTGGTTCCGCATCCGGAGATGACCAGTTGCAAGCAGTGCCACGTTGCAGGGGAGCGCAAGGACCGGTCGTTGTTCGCGCAGAGCGATTTTCAACCTTTGGAGCCATCGCCGATTCATCAGCCGGCGCTACCGGGTGGACCGGCGCCAATCCCACATGCGCTCGAGATGCGCAATAACTGCCTTGCCTGTCATGGAGGACCGTCGGCGCCCAAAGAGATTCGAACGACTCATCCGGAGCGCTCGAATTGCCGCCAGTGCCATGTGACGTCGCAGGGGACCGAGGAGCGGCTTTCGGAATGAGACGGCTATTGGTATGCGCGGCCTTCGTAATCGCCGGTTGCGGGCGGCCGCACGGGCTTCATCCCAAGGAGGATTTTCTGGAACAGGTTCGCGTCCGCTGACCAGAAGAACGTTCCGGCCGGCCTGTCTTCGGAACCGTATCTGGAAGGCCGGGGGCGCGTAGAGGCGCAGGGATTTCCGGACGTGCCTAAGTTCTCCGTGCTCGCGCGAACGGAAAAGATCGAGAAGCTGCCGTGTGATCGCTGTCATAGTGAGCCGCTGGCGACGCTCGTGAAAAGACAGGCATCGGAACCGCGCAGAGCGCACTGGTCCGATTGAGACTCAAGCACGCGAAAGAGAGCGTGATGAATTGCGCGACCTGCCACGGTCAGGAAACGATGACCGAGCTCAAGACGCTCAACGGGGCGCCGGTTCATTTCGATCACAGCTATCAAGTTTGCGCCCAGTGCCACAGCCGCCAGGCTCAGGACTGGTCCGGTGGAGCCCATGGCAAGAGAGCGGGAGGATGGGCGCCTCCACGGGTTGTCTTCAACTGCGCGGAGTGCCACGATCCGCACAAACCTGCCCTCGAGCACAGGTGGCCCGCTCAAAGAGGAGAGAGGTCGAGCGTCCGATGATCGAATCCAGACCCAAGCCCGTGGAACAGTTGGTCCAGATCCAGGTTGATCGGCGGGAGGCGATCAGCAAACTCGGAGGCATGCTGGCGGCAGGTCTCGGCTTGGCCACTACTGCGTGCAACCCATTCGCATCCGGGGCTGATCGCGAGGAAGCACTGCTTGAGTGGCATAGCTATTTTCCAGGGCAACTTCCGCACTCATGACGGAGAACGAAAAGGATGAAACGGTAACGCGGCTCGAGCGGCTTTACGAGCTGAAAAATGGCAAACGGATAGAGGTTTCTCCGGCAGGACCGAAGGCGAACGTACTCTACGGATACGCCTTCAATATTTCCAAGTGTCGCGGCTACATGGATTGCGTGCGCGCTTGCATCGCCGAAAACAATCAGGACCGGCGTTCGGACATGCAGTACATCCGGATCCACGAACACCAGAAAGGCGAGATCAATTTCGAGCACGCGACCGACGATTACTTCCACGAGGTTCCCGCGGCAGGACACTTCTACATCGGCACGCAATGTTTTCATTGCCAGAATCCACCCTGCGTAGATGTGTGCCCCGTGCAGGCGACCTGGATGGAACCCGACGGCATTGTCGTTGTCGACTACGACTGGTGCATCGGCTGCCGGTATTGCATGGCCGCCTGTCCTTATGATGCCCGCCGTTTCAACTGGGCCACTCCGGTTGTTCCTGAGGAGGAGGTTAACCCGAATCAGCACTATCTGGGCAACCGCTTGCGCAAGAAAGGTGTCGTGGAAAAGTGCACCTTCTGCATCCAGAGAAGTCGCGAAGGGCGCAACCCGGCGTGTGTGGAAGCTTGTCCCACGGGGGCGCGGGTGTTCGGGAATCTGCTCGACCCGGACAGCGAGATCCGCTGGATTCTGAAAAACAAGAAGGTCTTTCGTCTGAAAGAAGATCTTGGGACAGAACCGAAGTTCTGGTACTACATGGACTGACTTATGAGAGGACCCCTCATACAGTTCTTTCGCGACTCGATCGCGGAAGTGACGCACGGCAGCTGGGCCTACCACGCCTGGATGGCGTCTGCTCACATCTGCTGATGTGCTTCGGAGCGTTTGCCTATTCCGTACAGTTGCGCGAGGGGCTCTCGGCCACAGGCATGTATGACTCGGTGAGTTGGGGCTTGTACATCTCCAACTTCACCTTCCTGGTCGGCGTTGCGGCAGCCGCTGTAACGCTCGTGCTTCCGACATACATCCTGCACGATGTCGATTTCAAACAAGCTGTTCTCATTGGCGAGGGTCTCGCGGTTTCGGCGCTGATCATGGCGATCGCGTTTGTAGTTGTCGATGTCGGAAGCCCGGCGCGGCTCTGGCATCTGATCCCGGGTATCGGCGTGATGAATTGGCCGCGTTCGATGCTGGCGTGGGACATCCTGGTGCTGAATGGATACCTGATTATCAATCTCGCGATACCGTTCTATATCCTCTACTCGCACTATCGCGGAAAAGAACCGGACAAGCGGCGTTACTTCCCTTTCGTACTGCTGTCGATCTTCTGGGCGGTGAGCCTCCACCTGGTGACTGCATTTCTCTATGCCGGTCTTCCCGCCCGACCATTCTGGAATAATGCGCTGCTCGGACCGCGATTTCTGGCAACGGCGTTTGCCGCTGGTCCCGCGCTGATGATCCTGATCTTGCAGGCGATCGACCGGAAGACCGACTACTCGGTAAGCGATGCGACTATTCGCAAGCTGGCGCTGGTTGTAACCGTAGCTGCGCAGATCGCCATGGTGATGCAGGTTTCGGAGATGTTCAAGGAGTTCTACCGCCTCACCCATCACAGCCTGAGCGCGCAATACCTGTTCTTCGGGCTTGAAGGTCATGCGAAGTTGCGGCCGTGGATCTGGACATCGATCGCCATGATGAGCATCGCCACGATCATGATGAGCGTCCATATGGCGCGTTCGAACAGGAAGCTACTGAACATCGCCTGTGTGCTGTTGTTCGTGGGCATCCTCCTCGATAAGGGCTTGGGTACGATAATCCCGGGATTCATCCCTGAGCCCTGGGGCAAGATACGCGAGTACACGCCAACGTGGGTGGAACTGACCGTTTGTCTTGGAATTTGGGCGCTTGGCTGCTTCGTGTTTACGGTGTTGACCAAGGCCGCTATTCCGATCGAACTCGGCAAAACGAGGTTCGACAGCACACACCCGCCCGACAGGTAAACCGATGCCGGTTTCCGCACGAGCTTAGATCCATCATCACGACCACAATGCGCCAGATCACTGAGACTTCTTTCATACTCTCTCCTTGCGGCTTGCGCCGCTTTTGCACAAGCGCCGCCTCGCAAGATGCCAACGCAGAGTGGAGTGAAAGTAAGTGGCAACCTACGGACGCGATACGAGATGTTGGGACTGGTTTGAAGGGCAGGCCGACAATCGCTACGGCTACTCCGGATCGCTGGCTGAGAGTCGGAATCAGGACAGGACGAAGAAAACGTTCGATTGGCAGATCGAAATGGCCGCTCCCATCCTCCTGGGTTTACCGGCGAATGCAATAGCATCGGGACCGCAGGGCCAGATGGGCCTTGGAGCGGCTTACTATGCGGCGAACGATCGATCTCGGAATGCGGCGATGATTTTCCCGAAAGCAGGGTTATATTCGATTCCGGAATCTCGGGGGAGAACAGAAGCGCACAGCATTCGCCTGGGAAGAATGGAGTTCGTCGAAGGAACGGAAACTACGCCGAAGAATGCCACGCTCGCTGCACTGAAACGCGACAGAATCGCGCATCGCCTCATTGGGAATTTTGTTTGGACGCACGTCGGACGGAGCTTCGATGGCGCTCATTACGTTTACAACACAGCCGGGACGAACGTTACGGTGCTCGGTGCTCGTGCTACACGAGGTGTCTTTCAGGTCGACGGGTGGGGTGAACTGGACGTTTCGGTGTTCTATGGGGCTGTCACACGTCCGATCACCACGAAGAAAAGCGCCGGCGAATGGAGGGCGTTTGCGATTCAGTATCGCGACTCACGAAACGTACTAAAAACCGACAGTCGTCCGATGGACGCGAGAAATCCGGACAGAGAACCGATCAATATTACGACGCTCGGAGGCCACTACATCCATAACTTTGAAACCCCGGCTGGTCAGATCGACGTTCTGTTCTGGGGAGTCGGGCAGTTGGGAACCTGGGGCTCCCAGGACCATAAGGCCGGCGCCTTGGCGGCGGAAGCGGGCTATCAACCCCCAATTCTCGGTAAGCTCAAACCCTGGATACGCGGCGGCTACTTCTATGGCAGCGGCGACGACAATCCGTCCGACGACAAACACAACACATTTTTCGAAATTCTGCCGACGCCCCGCTGGTATGCTCGCTTTCCGTTCTTTAACCTCATGAACAACGACGATATCTTCGGACAGTTCATGCTTCATCCGCATCAGAAACTTTCGCTCCGCGGCGAAGTGCATTCGCTTCGACTCGCTTCCAGAAACGACTTGTGGTATCTCGGCGGCGGCGCATTTCAACCCTGGACCTTCGGATATATCGGGCGCCCGAGCTCAGGAGGCAGAGGATTGGCGACGCTGTTTGATATCAGCGCAGATTACAACGTTGGAGCCGGATTCTCTCTCACGGGCTATTACGCCGTAGCGCGAGGCAAGTCGGTCGTCGCGGGTGTGTATCCCGACGGCAGGAACGGACATCTCGGGTACTTGGAGCTAACATATCGCTTCTGATTGGGTTGTCGGCCAGCGAGAGGTCGCGAAGAACAGTTTTCCGATCGAATTATCCAGAAAATAGTAGGACTTGCTGCTCGTTCTTATCATCAAAGGCGCCTAGGAGGAAATTGATTAGGCGTCGTGCTGTTCTGGACCGGCTGTCAGCAGCGCCGGTAATTCGCGCGACGAAAGTGCAATCGCCCTAGTCTGGCAATGTTTGGTCTGATGAAACTCCTGCGCCGGTTGATGTGGGTTATCAGCGTCGCTCTTGTGCTCTCTGGTCTGACGCTCTATCTCATCCACACTAGCCCCGTCCGGCGTTTCGCCCTGGCAAGGATTCAGGCTTACCTCCGTGAAAACCCGGGCTTGGTACTCCAGGTCGGGGATTTCGACTATAACCTGCTCTCCTCGAAGATTGAGTTCAAGGAAGTCGCTCTGAACGGCTCTTCCCTCGCAGGCCCAACCGGCCAGCCTCATGGCAAGACATGTTGTGGTGATGATTCCGGCTTGGCGGGTAGCTCTGGGATCGCTCGACAACGCGCAGATCTGGATCGATGGTCTGGCCGTAAATTGGACGACGTCCGAGAATCGCGCTACCAACTGGCCTGCGATGCACCGCGCAAAAGACGGGAGTATGTCCCGCTTGCCGACCATCTCAGCAGTAAACTGTGAACTCAATTTGCAAGACAGGGGGAGTGGCGCCTCTATACACCTTCCGAATGGACGACTATCCGTCGCCTGGAGCCCTGCCAGGAATGAGCACAGCATCACGTTCGGCAGTTCTTCGGGATATGTGCAGTGGAACCAGGCGCGCCTGGCACTCGATCAGGTCCAGTTGAACTCGGCCCTCGCGAGTTCCGGATTCTCGCTGTCTTCGTTGCAAGTAGTGTCTGGCGCGTCCAAAGCAGAGATCAGCGGCACGGTCAGCGGATCTCCGGCGCGGATCGAAGCACGGGGCACCTTTGACGTCGACTTACACGAACTCAGCGCCCCATTGGGCTTCACAGACCCGGCACAAGGGCGTATCAAAGCAGAACTTTCCGCCATCGGGCCGGTGCAGAGCATGCAAGTTAGAGGCCAGCTCTCCAGTGACCGCCTAACTGTGCGCAGAACCCCGATCACCGATGCCAAAGCGGCAGCGCTCCTCGACACAGCGACCGGACAGTTGCAGATCTCCGATCTTTCTGCCCAAGTCTTCTCTGGACACCTGACCGGCAAGGGCAATATCCGTACCAGAGAAGACGAGCCCAGAAGCGAGTTCGCCGCCAGGCTCGCCGGTATCGAACCCCGGCAGGTGGCTCGGACCTTCGGTTCCGTCATCCCCTACGTCCCAAGAACGAGCGTGGAAGTCAGCGCTTCCTGGCCTGGGCTGGAATGGCGGCGTGTCAGTTTAGCCGGATCGGCGCGGTCGCTCTCGGCAAAGTTGAATTTCCGCGCGGCTTGCGATCCGAAATCCATCCGCGCATCGCTGCAGGCGACTTTGGGCGACGGGGCCACCACACACGGCGACATCGCCGTGACTCTCCCGGCACACGCACTCTCAGGAAAGTTCACCGGCAACATTGCGAGTGTTGGGGCAGTGACTCGCGAACTGCAACAGTTTGTGCAACAGAATCGCGACAGTTCGCTCGAGCAGCCGGTGATGGATGGGGCTGCGCACTGGTCAGCGACGCTGGGAGGCACGCTCGAGCTTCCTTCTGCCTCCGTACAGGCCGCAGTGAACGGGCTCTCTATTGGCAACTGGAAGAATGCTGATGTGCAGGTGGATGCGAATCTCGCCGCCGATGGCGGTCGAGATCCAACGTGCACGTCTCCATTGGAGTGGTCAGCAAATCGAGATGAACGGGCGCGTGGGTGGACTCTCGGCAGACGCTCCGCTGCACCTCGAAGGCACAGTCGAAGGTAGTTCTTTCGGTGCGGTGTTCGAGAATCTCGGATTTGCTCCGCTGGCCGAAGGGTCAGTTTCCGGGTCGGTCCATATTGGCGGAAGCGTTGCGCGCCCCGCTGTCGAAACCACGCTCAATCTCGGCGATTTGACTCTGCTCGGAGAACGATTTGCACAGACCATCGTGGATGCGCAATGGCAAAACTCCCAGTTGAGAATCAGTCGCTTCCAGGCAGAGCAAAATGCCGAATCGGGAACTCCCGGTCGGCTCAATGCGAACGGATCTCTCGACATCAGCACCCGTCAATACGTGTTCAGCATGATGGGAGAGGGTCTCCGCCCAACATCCAGCAGCAGTCGTCCCGTTACAGGAACATTCAGCGCTGAGGCACACGGAACGGGCACGTTTGACAATCCGACACTCAGCGCGCGAGTAAGTGGCAACGACGTTCGGATTGGCGAAGTAATGGTCGGCGAACTGCGCGGCGAAGCAGAGGCTCGAGATCATCGCGCGTCTGGTCTCGTCACGGCCCCGGCCTTAAACGTTCGGATGGCATCAACCGTTGTCATGGAACGCGACTGGCCGTTCGA
Organism: Bryobacteraceae bacterium; assembly: GCA_963844855.1. Lineage (GTDB taxonomy): Bacteria > Acidobacteriota > Terriglobia > Bryobacterales > Bryobacteraceae > DASQDN01. The sequence goes on along the minus strand of CAWJQP010000005.1, from coordinate 65,779 downwards.
ACTCAACCTCGATGCAGAGAACGCACGATTGAAGACGAATCCTGCAAGCTCATTCGATGCAAGCGTGCGCGGGGCCGGATCACTTGCAGCCGGCAGGTTGGACCGTATGACTGCGGTCATCCGGAACCTGCGATTGGCAACGCCTGGGCAAGACACGATCACCGATGGACCTGTTCAGATTTCCTATGCGGACCGGCATCTCCGCGTGGAACATCTGGCGCTCACTTCCGGTGACTCGAACCTAAGTGTGACGGGCGCAATACCGCTGCTTGAAGACGGCGCGCCCGGCAGCCTTTCACTACAGGGACGCGTTGTTCTGGATCGCTTTTCAAGCTTGTTTCCGGAGATGCATACTTCGAATGTGCGAGGTGTCGCGCAGGTGAATGCGACCCTCACGGGAAGTGGTCAGCACTGGACCCCAACGGGTTCGATAACAATCCAGGATGGCGGTTTCAGGTCGCAATCGATTCCACTTGGCATCGAGAATCTATCCGGACGCTTCAGCATCGAGGATGCGATCATCCGCACGGAACAAATCAGTGGAACCATTGGGACCGGAAGGTTCTCAATCGCAGGATCTCTACCGCTTCGTTTGATCTCCACGGCTTTTCCAGCTCCCACAACCGATGCGGGACAACCTGCGCGTGTTTCGGCGCATATTGATGATCTGCGGTTCACGACCGGCAAGGACGAGAAAGCAAGCAACAGCATCGTTCGGCCTCAAGATAGCTGCTGAAGCATCCAGGTTGAATCTGGATGCGCTCCAGGGCACGCTCGACTTTTCCGAACTTCGGCTGCAGGCTGCGAAGAGCGATTTTCGGCAGACCGCTCCTACGCGCATCAGCATTGCACGTGGGGTAGCACGGCTAGAAAGCCTGAACGCAAACGGTCCTAACGCATCGCTTACGGCCTCGGGTTCCATCGACCTTAAAGGGGAGCAGCGACTCCAGCTCGATGCGGTCGCGGACATGAGACTCGCCGCTCTTGCTGGGGTCGTGGGGCCCCTCGAGAGCGACGGCCAGATTCAACTGGAAGCGCACGTCGGAGGCACTCTGATCGAGCCCCGAATAACCGGCTTTGTCACACTCCAGCAAGCTGCCCTCGCACTGCCTGACCCGCAACTGCAGGCGACCGAAGTCAACCTGAAAGCAACTCTCGCAGGAGACGAGATCAAGATTGGCGAGTTCAGCGGGTTGCTGAATGGCGGCAGCTTCACAGGAGGAGGTGATCTGAAAATCACACGCGGGAATGTTGCGGCTTCGAGTCTGCACATCAGCGCCAGAGACGTGTTCCTGGAGTATCCGGCCGGTGTGAAGACAACCTCCTCCCTAGGCTTAAAGCTCGTTTTGCGCGACAATCGGCCAACCCTGGAAGGCCACATCGAAATTCAGGATGGGTATTGGGACGCGCCGTTCGAAATATTCGGGTCCAGCCAGAACCTGAATCAGACCGAGTGTGGGTACTCAGGCGAGCGCTACCAGCTCCCCGATGCTGGACGTGGGGATCGTTACGAAGAGGCCCGTCGAGATGGACAACAACCTCGGCAGACTCGCTGCCGCGGCGAACCTTCGTTTGGCTGGTACAGTTACTCAGCCTCGTGTTTTAGGAAGCGTCGAACTCGAACAGGACGGAAGAATCTATTTCGGTGATCGCACATATTACATCGAACGTGGCACAGTTCGGTTCCTGGATTCAGCGAAGCCCACGCCGGAACTCGACATCCATGCGTCCACGCGTGCCGGTAGCTACACCGTGAATCTCGGTCTCACGGGGCAACTGAAGGAACTTACAACCACATTCACCTCCGATCCGCCGCTGCCGAGAGATGATGTCATCGCGGTGCTGCTAACAGGGAAAACGGTAGCGGAAAACCCTGGAGTCGATCTCCGTTCGCTCGAGGGTTACGCACTCGCGTCAGGAGCGATCAGCGCTTCCCTGAGCAGCCGGTTGAACCGCAGGTTCGGAGTAAGCCGCGTTAGCATTCAGCCCAGCGCGGTCGCGGCCGAGTCAAATCCCGGAGCGCGCATCACCTTCACCCAGGATTTCACCAGCACGTTCCGGCTGATGTACTCCATGAATCTGTCGGACAGTAATGACCAGATCTGGGTCACGGAATATGACCTGTCACGCCGCTTCACGACTCGGGCTGTCAAGCAAAGCGATAACAGCTATCGCGGAGAGTTTCGACATGATGTTCGCTTCGGAAGTTCGTCGGTACAAACATCCTCAGCGCCTCGCCCTCCGCATGCCCAAAGTCTCCGGCGTGGATTTCGTCGGCGGAGCGCCCGTTCTCTCCGGCTGATCTGGCGAAGCAGTTCAAGATCAAGACCGGCCAGAGACCCAGTGCCGCGAAATTGCGCACCTCGTCAGAGAAGCTCAGCAGATTTCTGATGGAGAAGGGCTACCTCGAATCCAGGGTCCGTGTCGATCGCGATGGGAACGGGCAGGATCTGAGCCTCACGGTAAGAATCGAACTCGGACCCAGAGTGGAGATGGCTTACGAGGGTGCCAAGCTATCGCGCAAACAGAAGGCACGGGTTCGTGGCGTTTGGCACGCAGGTATCTCAAACCAGCAGCGTGCTGACGCAGCGAAGAACTCGATCCTGGATTATCTTGCCGAAAAGGGTTACCTGCGCGCTGAACTGACCTCGGAAGCGCTCCTTAATGAAGATGAAAAGCTGGTGCGCTTCCAACTTCGACCGGGCACGCGCTACCGGGATGTGAAGATCGAAGTCGAGGGCGCAGGAGGCGACCGCGCACGGGACATCCTCTCGCTTCTTCAGCAGCCTCAGTTGCGCCAGTCCGTTTATCGCGATCCTCGGCGCGCGTCTGCAGCGATAAGAAGGTTTTACGAACAGCGTGGCTACCTTGCCGCGAGTATGGCCGCTCCGGTATATGCGTTGGACGCGGAGCGGCAAACCGGAAAGATTGTGATTCCGATCGAGGAAGGGCCTGTGTTTCGGGTCGGTACTCTTCAATTCACGGGTAACACGGCGCTGACCTCTGACGTCTTGCGTGCCGGCTTGCCGCTGGAAACGGACGGGGTATTCGAACCGGCGCGTCTGGCACCGGCCTTGACTGCGTTGAAGCTCAAGTACGGCCAACTCGGGTACGGAGATGCTGACATTGATTATGAGATCGCGCGTCACGATGAGCGCGCATCTCTGGACGTATCTTTCCGTGTAATTGAGAACAAGCAGACCACCATCGGCGCTGTAAACGTCGAGGGCAACCGGCGCACGAGTGAAGAGTTCGCGCGAAGCCGTCATGCGCGTTGCCCCGGGCGATGTCGCCAATACAGCTCTGCTTCGTGAGTCGGCGAGCAACCTTACACAAACCGGAGCATACGCTTCTGCGGACGTACAACTGCGACCGGCCGTACAAGCGGAGGCAGGCGACAAACATCTCCAGGTCGCGGACCTGCTGGTCAACGTTGCGGAGCCGAAACCGTTCCGCGTGCTTTACGGAGGTCTCTATGACTCGGGTGGCGGCCCCGGTTTCATTGCTGATCTCCAAAATCACAATTCACTGGGCCCGGGGAGAATTCTGGGCCTGCGACTTCGGTCCGACCCGGAAACAAGCGAAGCTCGGCTCTATGCCACTCGGCCGTTCTGGCGCAATCACCGGCTGTCCACGACCATCGCTACCTACTACACGCGACGGACCGAGTACTATCAGACCAGCCCAACAGAGCGGCTCGGAGCGAGTATTCAGCAGGATCTCCCGCTGCGTTCCAAATGGCTCTTGTCCTATGGCTACCGTTTCGAAAAACAGCGTGGCTTTATCCCCGATCCTTCAGCTCCTGAGGTTACAGCGGATGTTGTCTCGGTAGCGCCGGGGATATTTACAATCTCTCGTGACGCGCGGGATTCATTCCTTGATGCGACGCGGGGTTCTTTCTTGTCTCACGGCTTCGAACTTGCGCCGGCCTTTCTCGGAAGCGATTATCCGTACGCCCGCTATTACCTGCAATACTTCAAGTACTTTCCGCTCACGCGCCCGCGTCCGGTTCCTTTTGGCGAGCGGCCCGAGCGGTCGCGCCTTGTCTTCGCCAGCGGGTGGCGGTTGGGACTTCAAAAAGGATTCAGCGAGGAAGGAGCAGTTCTCACCGACCGCTTCTATGCTGGGGGCGGAACAACTGTGCGTGGCTTTGGCCAGGACGAACTCGGCCCGAAGTTGGAGAGCGGACAGCCCGCAGGCGGAAACGCAGTTCTGGTGCTGAATAACGAACTGCGCTTTCCACTTTTCTGGATCTTTGACGCTGTCACTTTCGTAGACGTGGGCAACGTGTTTCCGAGGGTTTCAGACTTCAGCTTCTCGGAGCTCAGGGGCGCTGGCGGATTTGGGCTCCGCATACGAAACCCATTCATCGTGCTGAGGTTCGACTACGGTCTCAAATTCGAACGTCGGTCAGGAGAAAAGGCGGGAGCATTTTTCTTCAGCATCGGACAGGCATTCTGACATAGGCGGGCCCGCTGCAGAATGAGGCTTTCAAAGGGGACGACGAAGACCCGTTGGTAATGCAGTAGCAGCGAGCAAAACGGCGGCATAATCTTCAGCGCTTAGAAGCTCGGTTCAAAAAAAAGATGAACGAAGGTCTGTTCGACTTGAGTGCCAAAGTCCGTGTCGGGCCGAAATAAGTGATTCGGTCTTCCAACAGAGCCCCGGCCAGAATCACGTCGTCGCGCGCTGCCGTGCATCGCAACTCGGCGCATGAGCCATATCATACCCAGGCGCAACCATGAGTTCCGCCAGCCGTGAAGGCAGAACATCGTCGATATGGAACGCCAGGTCGAGAAAATCTTATCTCGCTCATGCCGCTCCGCAAGCAGCCGCAGAACTGTGGCTACTGAATTCGCAAGGTCTGTACAGAGGCCCCCCTATCTGTGCAGATCTGCCGTGATTCGCCACAATTATTCCGTAGCCATAAAAGCGGTGTGACACAGTCCGTCAAACACCCGCCAGCGCCCGTCGCCAGCACCAAGTCATCGCGACAGAGCCTTAAGACACGTCAGTCCTCGCCCGGCGGCCAGATGCTGGGATTGCAGGTTGTGATTCAGGACATCACCGAGCGCAAGCAAGCCGAGCGAGCCCTAAATCAATCGAACGTCAGTCTGCGCAGGGGCAATGAGGATCTGGAACAGTTTGCCTTTTCCGCCTCGCACGATCTGCAAGAGCCCGTGCGCCGTTGCCATCTTTAGCCAGATGCTCAAAACGATTTGGGGGAACGCTGGGTGTGGAGGGCGATCAGTACATCGGCTACATGGTAGAGGGCGCACAACGAATGGAGCGATGGGCCCGAGACGAGACGTCGCTATCTGACGCGTCGTGACGGGAGCATTGCCTTTCCCGTGACGCCTCCGGGCGCGTCTTTGGGAGCGTCAGTTCCTTCACCTATAGGGTGGGTCGCCGAAGCAATTGTTCCCCCGCGCTAGTGAGCGTCGGCTCGATGGTACCCCGGACCCAACGGGCACAATACCGGAAGTTGTGTGGCAGTGGCAGTTCCTTCGCGTGTCGCGAGCAGACTCCACACAAAAAGGCTATTCGCGTCTAGACTCATGCAGGACGAGAGTTGATCAGCCCACCAGGCTCGGAAATTCGCCGAAATCGGTCCCGAGAAAACGCCGTTGACGTTTTGCAGTGCGTTCAGAGGCTCGCCCAGCTCATGCGTCTCCCGTCGGTTGCGGAGGGTTGGGAGCAGCGACTTGGCCGTAGTTGTCGTGAAGCCGCCACCACGTGTAGGGATCGCCCTGAGGACGCCCAGGCGGCACCTCCTGCCAAGTCTCCTGCCGGCCTAAAAGCGTCATGTCGAGAAATGACCAAACGGGACCTATTTCCTCAATGCCGCGTCCATTCAGAAAGTAGGTGCGGAAAATACGTTCGCCGCGCCGGATGAAGACATTGATGCCGAATAGTTCTTCAACACCGAAATCCCGAGAGAACCGCTCGTCGGGCAGCGAATAGAAAGGGATGTGGTTCCATCCCATCCGTTCGCGCAGGCTCTCGATCTTGTCGATAGGAGCAGCAGTGGCGAAGGCGAGGGTAGTGTCGCGTGCTGCAAGATGGGCGGGATGAACGACGGTGTCAGCAAATAGCGAGCAACCGCTGCACGCCCCATCCGGCCAATTCTCGACATCGGGCGCATAGAAAAAACGATAGACGACAAGCTGTCGTCGTCCTTCGAACAGACCCAACAGATCCCAATCACCATTCGTGCCTATGAATTTGTAATTGCGGTCAACTTCGGTCACCGGAAGGAGTCTGCGCTTGGCGATCAGACGATCCTTGGCTTTCATCAGGGTCTTTTCCTCCGCGAGCAGCTTCTCTCGGGCAGCGTTCCATTCATCTTTCGAAACCACATCGAAGTCGCCGATGGGTTCGCGCATAGACGGAGCAGGGACTCCGGGACCTTCTTGTCGAGCCATATTCTCCTCCGCTGAAAGTATTGCATGTCTGCATGCAACGGCTATGCAACACGCGGGTTGCAAGGGAATGATTTGCCTGCAATTCGAGGGTCGGACCGCAAGGTCGGCGGAGGATCAGATGATGACATTACGCATGTCGCCTGAACGTTTTCGTTTGCTGGATCATTCCCGATTTATGGGTTCACGACCTAGGCGTAATCGGCGTGTGCAACATCAGGCGCGGACCGAATTATGAACTCGCCGGTAATTTGTGGCCTCATGAGCTATGCTGCGCGCTGAAGTCAACTCTTACCGATAGCAGCCGCGTAGTTGTACACGCAGCGGAGTTGGGCCTGCGATACGGCGCTATCGGAATGTGGGCCAACCTGTCCGACAAGTAAACTCCTGCCAGGCGTGTCCGTCAGGTCAAGTTTAGGTTATTACAGTTTATTCGAGGCCCATGGGCGGCGGAAGGAAATCGTAGTCCAGGATCATTTTCTCCTGCAGGGCGATCATCAGTTCCCGCTGGACGGGTTGGAATTCGGCAACATTTGCGAGGTTTTTGAGTTCTGACGGATCGTTGTCCAAATTGTAGAGTTCGAGTACGGGCCTCGGAGTTTGGAAGTAGGTTTTGTCAATTTCAGGCTTCAGCTTTCCTTCTTTGTGAGCCGCAACCATCTCTTGCCAGCTTGGCTCACGCGCGCTATCGACTGGCTGATACTCCATTTGCGGAGTGCAATTGTAGATGAGCTTCCAGTTCGCGCTCCGGACACAGCGCGAGAGATCAAATCCCGACGCCTTCATGGTGGATGTGAATGCTGCGTTCCCGTGATGCAACCTCGCCGCAAAGATGTGCTTGCGTGGTTCATAACTTCCACCCGTGAGGAGATTCCAGTGGCTTGTTCCGGACATCGCTTCCGGGACGTTACCACCGGCGGCATTGATGAGCGTCGGGGCCATGTCTTCTCCGGAGAACAGATTTGCAGTCACCGAGGGCTTGATTTTGCCGGGGAAGCGAATCATTAATGGTACGTTCAAGCCGGGATCATACAGCGAACCTTTTCCATGCGGGAATGCCATTCCGTTATCGCCCATGAAGACAACTACAGTGTTATCCTCCACGGCTCGCTTTTTGAGGAATGCCATGGTTTCGCCGAAGAGACGATCGAGACGTTCGACTTCGCCCGAGTACTTCGCCAGATCGTTGCGCATGCCAGGCAGGTCCGGCAAATGGGCGGGAAGGTCGATCTTGGCCGGGTCAACTTTTCCGGCATCCGCATCCCAGGCAAAGTGTGGGTCGCCGTAGTTGATCCAAAAGAACCACGGTTTGCTGGCGCCGGCCTTCGTCAGGAATTGTTCAAACTGCACGAGTGTTTGGGCCTGACCGGAAATGTTCATAAAGTCGATGCGCTTATCCCAAGTCCGTAGACCGTGTTTGTCGTAGATCTCGCTTGTGACAGCGCCCGGCTTGATCACTCCGTTCAGATGGAAATAGCGCCCGCACACACCTGTGAAGTAACCGAGCGAACGGAGCACTTCAGGAAGCGTTTGAATCTCCGGTGGGAGAGGCGAACTGAATCGTCCCATGCGAACTGCCACCGGTGATCGGCCGGTCATCAAGGCTGCGCGCGAGGGCACACATTGCGGAGCTGCGGTGAACGCTCGCGTGAACCGCACGCCCTGGGCAGCGAAGGCATCGAGGTTCGGTGTCGACATCCACTTTGCGCCGTAGCATCCGACGAATTGAGCGGTGTGGTCGTCAGAGAGGATCAGCAGGATGTTGGGCCGTCGAGTAGAGGTTGTCTGAGCGGATAACTGTGTGGCCGGGACTGCGGCAAGTCCGGCCATAATCGCGCGCCTGGTGAGTCGCATTCGAACTAATCTTATATGCTCTCTGTATGTCGTCTCTGTCTCGTCGAAGCTTCGTTGGCGCAGCCGCGGGATCGGTCGCCGTTGGGTTTTTGCAAGGGAAATCACGCCCTCGCAATGTGCTGTTCATCGCGTCGGATGACCTGAATGAATGCCTGAGCTGTTATGGGCACCCGATTGTGCGCACGCCCAATATCGATCGCATCGCAAAGGCGGGTGTCCGATTCGATCGCGCTTATACGCAGTTTCCACTGTGCAGCCCATCGCGAACGTCGCTGATGACAGGATATGCTCCCGACAAGACGAAGGTTTACGAACTGCAAACGCACTTTCGGACAATCTTGCCGGATGCCGTTACGTTGGGACAGGCGTTTCAAAAGAACGGGTACTTCAGTTGCCGTGTCGGGAAGATTTATCACTACGGGGTTCCCTCGACGATTGGGACTAGCGGTCTTGATGATGCGCCGACCTGGAACCTGGCGGCGAATCCGAACGGTGTCGATCACAGGCAAGAAGAGCCGCTGGTAACCAACTACACTCCTAAGAATCGCGGTCTTGGCGCGGCTGTTGCGTTTTATGCTTCTCCGGCGAAAGACGAAGAACATACGGACGGCATTACTGCCGACACGATCGCCGGATTGCTCCAGGACCACAAGAAAGATCCGTTCTTTCTCGCTGCGGGATTCTACCGGCCGCATGTTCCTTGGATTGCGCCTTCGAAGTACTTCGACATGTTTCCGCTGGACAAGATCGACCTTATTCCGTTCGATGAGGCCGAGTTGAAGATCGCGCCTCCGCTCGCTTATACGATTCGTCCGGCGAACTACGGCATGAACGAAAAGCAGCGCAAGGAGTCGATGCGCGCGTACTATGCATCGATCGCGTTTCTGGATGCTCAGGTCGGCAAGGTGCTCGATGCGGTGGACCGGCTGAAGCTTGCTGACGACACAACTATCGTGTTCTGGAGCGATCACGGATATCAGCTCGGGGAACATGGCCAGTGGATGAAGCAGACGTTGTTTGAGCCGTCGGCGCGTGTTCCGCTTCTGATCGGTGGGGCCGGCGTGAAGGCTCGGGGAAAGGCTTGCGCGCGTACTGTAGAGCTGCTCGATTTGTATCCGACGCTGGTGGATCTGTGTGGCTTGAAGGGCGCTCCTTCAGACTTGCATGGGCGGAGTCTGGGCAGCTTGCTGGAGAAGACGGATGCGGCTTGGGACAAGCCGGCTGTCACACAGGTCCGGCGCGCGAAGGCTGCCGGGTATTCGATTCGTACGGAGCGGCATCGCTATTCGATGTGGGGTGATGGCGCCGAGGGAGAGGAACTCTACGATTACGAACTCGACCCACGGGAGATGCGGAATCTGGCGGAGGATGCTGGTTCGCAGGGGCTGAAGATGCAATTGCGGGCTCGGTTGCAGGAGATCTTGGCACAGAGGGGGAAGGCAGGTTAGGCTGGGGTGAGACTGCCGCGTAGCTTCCGCTTAAGATAGTTGCATGGACAAGGTCGTTCGCATTTTCCAGAGCTTTCAGGAAGCCGATGAGGCTAATGATCGCGAGCGGCGTGCCATGACCCCCGAAGAGCGAGTTGAAGTCTTTCTCGCAATCCAGCAAAGGGCACTCCCCAATGGCGTTGACGAAAGACTCGCGCGAGTTTGTCGAGTACTTAATCTCGAACAAAGTTGAATTTCTGATTGTGGGCGCCCTTGCCGTGTCCTGGCACGGGTTCCCAAGATATTCCGGTGATATAGACTTCTTCGTGAAGCCTAGCCGAGAGAACGCGCGCCGCATCATATCCGCTCTAGAGCAGTTCGGATTTGGAAGTCTAGGTATCGCGGTGGACGACCTTAGTGCTAAGAATAGGATTATTCAACTCGGCATTGAGCCGAACCGGATCGATCTCATAACGTCCATTTCCGGCGTCTCCTTCGAGGAGGCCTGGCAGTCTCGAGTTCCCGCAGAAGTTGACGGAATCGAAGTGAGCATGATCGGCCGCGAAGCACTGATTCGAAACAAGCGCGCCGCGGGCCGATCCAAAGATCTCATCGACGTGGATGAACTGACCAGAAAGTTCGAGAAGTAACGCCTTTGCCCTAGCGACGGCCGGCTGGCTTCGCCATTGCGGGCTCGGGCGCCTCGACAGGGGCAGCTGGGGCGGGGTCCTTTTTGATTAATCCGAGCGTCGTGCGGACTTCGAGATCCAGCGTGGCGCGCGTGTCGGCATTTTCCTTCATGAATTGGCGCGCGTTTTCGCGTCCCTGGCCGATTCGCTCGCCTTTGTAGCTGTACCACGAACCGCTTTTTTCGACTACGTTGTGCGCGACGGCCAAGTCGATCAGGTCGCCTTCGCGGGACACGCCTTCGCCGTACAAGATATCGAATTCGGCTTCGCGGAACGGGGGCGCTACTTTGTTCTTAACGATCTTGACCTTCGTTCGATTGCCGATCACGACATCGCCTTCTTTGATGGCGGCGATTCGACGGATGTCGGCGCGTACGGAGGAGTAGAACTTCAGCGCTCGACCGCCTGAGGTCGTTTCCGGCGACCCGAACATGACTCCGATCTTTTCGCGGATCTGATTGATGAAGATCAGGCAGGTATTCGATTTGGCCACGATGCCGGTGAGTTTGCGCATCGCCTGAGACATCAGCCGAGCCTGAATGCCGACGAATTGGTCGCCCATTTCGCCATCGAGTTCCGCTTTCGGCACCAAGGCGGCGACCGAGTCGACCACGAGCACGTCGATCGATCCCGAACTGATCAGGACGCTCGTGATTTCGAGCGCCTGTTCGGCGTAATCGGGCTGCGAGACCAACAGGTTATCGACGTCAACGCCAAGTTTCCGCGCATAGATCGGGTCGAGGGCATGCTCGACGTCGACAAATGCGGCCATGCCGCCGTTTCGCTGCGCTTCGGCGACCACCTGCAGCGCGATTGTCGTTTTGCCCGACGATTCAGGGCCGAAGATTTCGCAAATTCGGCCTCGGGGAAAGCCGCCGACTCCGAGCGCGTGGTCGATGGAGATCGCGCCGGAAGAGATGGAACTCACCGGGAGCACGTCTTTGGATCCGAGCCGGAGGACGGAGCCTTTACCGAACTGCTTTTCGATCTGGCTCAGGGTAGCCGTGAGATTGCGTTGGCGTTCTTGCGTCCATGGTGGTAGGTTGGGCGAACAAATGGAGAAACTATTTGAGTATAGCCCACCTAGGACCGCGGTGCATAGTACCCTTTTCGGGCACGGACGACCAGGTCTTTCCGGCTCTTGACCTTGATGTCCACTTCGTGGAAGAGACCGTCAGTTTTGGCAGGCTCCGGGCGGTAGAGAACGTTGTACTGATGACGGAGTTCGTTCGCGATGTTCTCGAAACTCTGGGCGAGATCCTGTACTTTGAAGGGGAAAAACACCAAACCGCCGGTTTCGCGGGTGAAATACCTGAGAACTTTGTCTCCATCCTTCTCAGCGCCGGAATTGTTCGTTGAGATCGCATAGAGAACGACATCAGCCTTCTGGGCCATTTCGAGGGCCTGATCCCTCGAATAACGGCTATTGTTGTCATCGCCATCACTCAGGACGATGAGCGCGCGGCGGAACTTGTGACGCGGCTGATCCTGCTGCAACTTTTCGCGGCAAGCCATGAAGATGGCGTCGTAGAACGAGGTTCCTCCACCGGGACGCAGGGATCGAATTGCCTGGGTGAGCTTGGGGACATCGCTAGTGAGATCGGCGACCAGTTCGGGGCCGCTATCAAAGCTGACGATAACAGCCTTGTCTTGCGGACGCATCACGCTATTTATGAACTCGACTGCCGCTTCCTGTTGGAACCGGAAACGATCGCGAATACTGTTGCTGGTATCGATCAGCACGGCAAGACGCAGCGGGAGATCGGTTTCGGCGACAAACTCGACGATCTGTCTGGGGCTTTTTTTCTTCCGTTATGAGGAAGTCTTCCTTTGCCAGATCGGTGACGAAGCGGCCTTTCTTATCCGACACAGTGAACAGCATGTTGACGCGGTTGACGTCGAGGGTGATGCTGGTTTCGGGTTGAGCCGCAGGGGCCTGAGGCGTAACCTTTTGGTCTTGCGCCCGCACGGCTACGACTAATAGGGCGCAAAGGACGCCAAACACCAACAACGGCTTTTTCATACGGAGGAGTTCCTCCTTACATTATGCAACCAATCGTCCAGTTCGGGTGGTAGTGGAGCCTGTAATTCGATGGTTTCTCCCGTTGAGGGACTGGCGAAGCGGATTTTCGAGGCGTGAAGGAAGAAGCGTCCGTAATCGGCAGCGGCGGCGCCATATAAAGTGTCTCCAGACACAGGATGGCCAACGCTAGCCATGTGAACCCGGATTTGGTGGGTTCGGCCGGTTCCGATCTTAATCTCGAGGTATGTAAACCGGCCGAGCCGCTCGAGAACCTTGTAGGTCGTCAGGGCGGTTCGACCGTGGCCGGCGCGCGTCGTCATTCTGGTGCGTCTTACGGGATCGCGTGTGATCGGGGACGTGATCTTGCCGGTTTCGCTCTTTACGGCTCCTTGGACGAGTGCTAGATAGGTTTTCTCTACCTGCCGGTCAGCGAACTGCTCGGCTAGCTTTCGATGGGCTGCATCGGTACGGGCGACGAGTAGAACGCCGCTCGTTTCCTTGTCGATGCGGTGGACGATGCCCGGCCGCTCGTCTCCGCTAACGGTGCTGAGCGTTTGAAACTGATGCAACAGCGCATTCACGAGTGTTCCCGAGTGTTGGCCGGCGCCAGCGTGAACGACCAATCCTGCGGGCTTATTGACAGCAATCAAGTCGGTATCGAGGTGAAGAATGTCGATCGGAATATCTTCCGCGAATGCGCGTAATGGCGTGAGTTCGGCTGGTTCGACGTCGATCTGTTCGCCGCCGCGGATCGTGTAGGAAGCTTTCTGTGCACCGCCGTCGACAAGCACACGACCGCTCTTGATCCAGTCCTGGAGTCGTGAGCGGCTGTAGTCGGGAAGGCGTAGCTGCAGCAATTGATCCAGGCGCTTGCCGCTGTCCTCGACTGTCGCGGTAATAATGGTGCGTTGAGCGGACAAGTATGAATCCGTCTTCTTCCATCATGACGTGGGCTGGTTGGGCGGTTGCTGCGGCTCTCTTGTTCTGGTTGCTGTCGTGGGGAGCAAGCCGGATGCTCTACTATCCGATGCGCTACCCGGCAGGGGATTGGTCGGTACAGCAGGCGCTTGGCGGGCAGGATATTTCGCTCACTGCAGCAGATGGTACGAAGCTTCACGCCTGGTGGATTCCGGCCCCTGCGTCAAAGATTGCAACGCTGCATCTTCACGGGAACGCCGGCAACATTACGCATCGTGGTTTGACGGCGAAAAATATCGTGGCGGCGGGATCGGGAGTGTTGCTGCTCGATTATCGCGGATATGGAAAGAGCGAAGGTCGTCCGACGGAGCGGGGTTTTAATCAGGATGCGGAAGCCGCTTACGACTATTTGCTGGCTCAGGGGTATACGGCTGGGAGGATTTTCGTTCACGGGGAATCGCTGGGGACAGCGGTGGCGGTTCGTGTGGCCGAGGTGAAAGGTTCCGCGGGAATCGTACTGGAGGCGCCGTTTACTTCCGCAAGCGCTGTTGCGGGTAGAGTACTTCCTCTGCTGGGTCCGCTGCTGGTTCGTGGATACGACACGTTGTCGCGCATCGGCCGCGTGCGGGCTCCTGTGCTGATTGTCCATGGCGATAGGGATGAAGTTATCTCCTATGACTTCGGGAAACAACTCTATGAGGCAGCGAACTCGCCTAAATCGCTATGGACTGTTCCGGGCGCAATGCACAACGATCTTCACGTTGTCGCGGGGACTGAGTTTCGAACGAGATTGTCAGAGTTCTATGCTTTTTGCGTGAAGTAGAACTCGCCTTTGGCGGTGATCTCGGCCGGGCCGGCTAGATGGACTTCGGCGCCATTCCAATGGAGATGAAGATCGCCCGCCACGGTACGCACTGTCACGGGGCTCGTGACAAGACCGCGCGCCACGGCAGCGGCCGCAGCGCCGGTCGATCCGGTACCGGAACTCATCGTTTCTCCGGCGCCTCGTTCGAAGAAGCGGACGTCCACTGTATGCGAATCAACGTGCTTCACAAAGGAAACGTTTGTGCGGTTTGGAAAGCGTGGATGGCGTTCGATCGCTGCGCCGATCTCCTGCCAACCGGCCGGGAACTCATCGACGAAGACGGCGCATTGCGGATTACCGACATTCAGGATCGTGACGTCTAAGTTATGCTCGCCAATGGTGAAGGGCCCATGGCTCTCAATTACTGCAGAGCCCATATTCATCTCGAAGAGATATGTATTGTCCACGCGATTGAGAAGTTTCAAACGCTTGAGGCCGGCGCCGGTGATGATATTAACGATTTCGTCTTTGTGTCCCGCATCGATCAGCATCGCGGCGGCGCAGCGAGTGCCGTTGCCGGATAGCTCGGTAGGACTGCCATCGGAATTAATCAGTCGGATGGACGCGTAGGCTTCGGAGTCTGCGGGCTCGACAATCATCCAGCCGTCGGCTCCGATACCGGTGTGTCGATCACAAATTGAGATCGCGATGTCCGCTAATCCGGTCCGAGGCGCTTGCGAGGCCCAAGTGAGCAGAAAATCATTCTTTGCGCCGTGCGCCTTTGTGAATGGAACGATCATGTCCGTGGCAGGGAATGGGTGCGGCGGTAAATCTCGACTGGCGGCGCGCCCTTTACCTCGACTATTTTCACACGCCTGAATTGCACACCACCCGGGCGCAGCTTAAGCAGCGCGGTGGAAACAGAATCGCCCGAAATGGCGAGGACCCATTCGTCCCATAAAAAGAGATCGGGGCGCGCGAGGACGGCGAGGAAGTGGGGATTATTTCCGTCGTGCAAACTTTCCTTCAACGGAATGCCGGCTTCTCTCAGTACGCCGGTGAGATCACCGAAGGAATACACGATGCCATCGCCTCGACGGTAGTTGGCTTTCAGATACTCCGCCGCCTGATGAGTCCATGCCCGGCGCGCAACGGAGTTTACTTCACTTTCCTTCCAAGTAATCCAGGTCTCCGGTCGCGGCTTGGCAAGCCAGGGAAGGATCGCGATTGCGATGACGATGGTTGCGGCGCCCGTACGAAATCGCTCCGGAGAAAGGCTGACGATTGCCGCCCCACCGAAGGCCAGCAAAGGTAGCGCGGCTAGTCCATAACGCGTGTTGTAGTAGCTGAACGGCCAGAGATGCGGCACATATATCGGAGTGCCGGAGGAGTACATGCTGAAAACGAAAAACGCAGGCGGAATTGACAGCAGCGCCAATGCCCACCAGCCACGTCGAATCAGGGCCGCAAGGAGGCCGATGGTCCCCATCCACGCCAAGACTGGGCCCGAGCATAGGTTCGCGGCTACGACATAGTATTCAATCGCTTTGGGCCAGTCGTGATCGCCTGGGTAGCGCTGCATGTTTGCTGCGACAGCGCGTTGATAAATCATTTTGGCGGAATAATACCCGTTGTAAAACTCGATTGGATTTCCGTAGTACCAGGCATTGTGAGCCAACCAGTAAAGCGGGGGAACCGAGGCGATGGCTCCGAAGATTACGCCCGCGCGAAAGCCGCGCGTGAACCAGAAAATCAGCGCTACCGCGGGGATCATCGCCCAGCCTTCGTAGCGAGACAGCGTCGCGGCACAGCAGAATAGAGCAGCGGCCACCGGATTACCGCGGATCGTGAAGAATACGATTCCCGCGATGGCCGCTAGGAATATAGGCTCCGTCATCGGCGCCGCTTGCAGGTAGAGAATGTTCGGGTTTAGCGCGAAAAGCAGCGTTGCCGCGAGGCCGGCCGCGAAACTGCCGAACGTTCGCCGGCCCATCCCAAACAGAAATACGCCGGCGAGAACAAACGAGGCCACGCCAGGGATTGTTCCAGCCATTCCGCTTGTCCATAGGTGGAATGAACGGACAAACGGGAGCATCACGACATGCGGAAGCGGAAGCCATGGACTACCGATCTGGTCGTAGCCGGGAGTCCGGCTGTCAATGATACGGCGCGCGGTGTCGAGGTGCGACTCGGCGTCCCCGTAATACAGGGGGTAACCGTAGGAATGATGCCACAGTGCGGCGAGGACGCCGATTATCGCGACCAAAATCGCAATGCCGGCGTACTCCCACCACGCTGCGCCGTCCGTTGATGCTATCGATTGTCGGGAAACTCTAGAAGTCGGTAAAGCTCTTGAACTCTTTGTAGCGCGCATCGATCTCCGCCCGCGTCAAAGTGCGGAAGCGCTCGACGCCAAACTTCTCGCAGCAGAAGCTGCCCATGACGGACCCGTAGATCACAGCGCGGGCGAGTTCTTTCCGATCCACTTTCGGATCTTTCAAGTCGAAGCCGCAGGCCGCAAGCGCTCCGACGAACCCTCCGGCAAAGCAGTCACCAGCGCCCGTGGGATCGAAAACTTCTTCGAGAAGATATCCGGGGACGATAAAGTATTGATCCTCGCGGAAGAGCATAGCTCCGTATTCGCCACGCTTGATGACCAGTGTGTTCGGCCCCATGTCAAGGATCTTGCGCGCAGCCCGCTTCAGGTTCGTTTCGCCCGAGAGCAATCGAGCTTCGCCATCATTGATCAGCAGGAAGTCCCAGCCCTTGAGTGTTTGGAGCAACTCTTCGCGGAAGTCGTTGATCCAGTAATTCATCGTGTCGCCGCCGGTGAAGCGCGTGCCGTTCATCTGTTCGCGAACACTGCGCTGCAACGCGGGTTGAATGTTACCGAGCAACAGATAGTCGGCTTTTTTGTAGCTCTCAGGAAGCTTGGGTTGAAAATTCGCGAAAACGTTGAGGTCCGTTACCAATGTCGTCCGGTCATTCATGTCCGGCGAGTACACGCCCTGCCAGAAGAAGGTTTTGCCGCCCGGGACACGCTCCAGGCCTTCGAGATCGATACCGCGGCTCGCCAAGAAGTCCGAATCGGCCCTGTCGAAGTCATCGCCAACCACTCCGACGATCTGAACGGGGTGGAAGTAACTGGCAGCTAAGGCGATATAAGTGCAGGCTCCGCCGAGCATCCGGTCCACTTTGCCGTACGGCGTCTCGACTCCGTCGTACGCGACGGATCCTACAACAACAATGGGCATTATCCGATTGTACTCAGCGACCCCACCGCTACAATGAAAGCTGCATCGAATGGGTTTACGTCCTCACTATCTTTTTGACCTGATTGCGGGAACCGCATGTGTTCTCACGCTGATGGTCTATTTTTTCTGGGCGAAGCGAAACTGGGTACGTTTCGTTCTGCTCGCTGCGGGTATTGTTGTCATGACCGGAGTGGCAATGGGGCCGGTTCGCATCAGTATCCGATTTCCCAATCTCTTCGTTCAGTGGATCCGCTCTGTCGCGATTTTCGTCAGCGCCTGGGTTTTGTATTCGATTCCGATTATGGCGGTTGTGCGCTTTTCGGGCGCTCATATTCCGGGCCGAAGAAACCTTTTAAAAGGCGTTGCAGCCGCAGCCATCGCGACTCCGCCGGTACTTGGAGCGGCTGCGTTCCTGCGTCGGGAATCGCTGACATTTCGCGAAGTTGATATTTTTCTTCCCGGGTTGCCGAAGAATCTTCAAGGGCTGCGCCTTGTGCAACTTAGCGACATTCACTTGAGCCCATTCGTTAGCGAAGCTCTGTTGGCGCGCGCCGTTGACATGGCGAACGAAACCAATGCCCATGTGGCATTTGTTACGGGTGACTTGATCAGCAGTGCTGGAGATCCTCTCGATACTTGCATTAAACAGCTCAAGCGGCTTCGCTCTGATGCCGGCACGTATGGATGCATGGGAAATCATGAAATTTACGCTCGCGCGGAAGAATACATTACGATTCAGGGTGGCCGATCCGGAATGCGATTTCTGAGAGGGGAATCGGCGCCGCTTCGATTTGGCGACTCGGTTTTGAATCTAGCCGGCGTAGATTACCAACGCCGAGAAAAACAGTATCTCGTCGGAGCAGAACGCTTTATCGTCCCAGGCGCAACAAATCTGTTGTTATCGCACAACCCTGATGTTTTTCCCGTGGCTGCCGATAAAGGATTTGACGTCACAATTGCCGGCCATACACATGGCGGGCAAATTAATTTCGAAATATTGCACAGCAATGTGAATATTGCAAAGTTTTTTACGCCTTATGTTTATGGGCGCTACGAGCGTCAAGGGAAATCTTTATTTGTGACCCGTGGAATTGGAACAGTTGGGGCTCCCGCGAGACTAGGCGCTCCCCCGGAGGTTGCGCTAATCCGCCTGTGCGCTTCTTAATCCTCAGTGATATCCACGCAAACTGGGACGCCCTCGACGCTGTTCTGAATCACGCCGACGGGAGCTATGACCTGGTTTTGAACTGCGGCGATTTGGTCGGTTATGGACCGGAACCGAATCGCGTGGTGGATTGGTGTCGGTCCACAAACGCAGCCGTCGTTCGGGGAAATCACGATAAAGCAGCCGTCGGTTTAACCGATCTCGAGTGGTTTAATCCGATTGCAAAGCAGGCGGCGCTGTGGACTGCAGGGAAACTGACCGATGAAAATCGGTCTTATTTAGCGACTTTGCCCAAAGGCCCGAGACTCGTCCAGGATTTCGACATTCTTCACGGGTCGCCCGAGGACGAAGACGAGTATCTCGTTGAACCTTCGGATGTCGAAGGAATCGTTCCCGAGCGAACGCTGTCGTTTTTTGGGCATACTCACCTGCAAGGCGGCTTTTTAATGCATCGACAGGGTGTGCGGCCGATCACCACCCCTACGATGTTTGTCGACGAGACTGCGGCCTATCTCGTTAATCCGGGTTCCGTTGGCCAACCCCGCGATGGTGATCCGCGCGCGGGATATGCGCTTTATAATTCGAGCACGCGTGTCGTGGAATACCACCGGACTGACTATGACATCCAGCAAGCGGCGCGGAAAATCTTCGACGCGGGCCTACCTGAATTACTTGGAATGCGATTGTTTCGAGGAGCTTAGCGTTCCTCGAAGAGTCCGATCTGCTCTTTTGCAGCGGGTTGGGTTCGTTTTGTAGTAGCCGCCCGTACCCCAATCACGCCCAACACCTGAACGGCGATCAACGCCTGCCGGGGTACCCAAAGCCGCTGTGTGGTTTCCGGCGGAATGAGGTTAAAACCCAGTGGCTCAACATGCAGTAGGTTATTGGGCATCACCGCTTCCTGGACGTCCCCGTCACGAAATGTGAGCCTGAGCCAGAGCCCGTCAAGCTTTGGGCGGCTAAGAAAGACGCGGCGGGGAGGTAACGACTCCGAAGCTGCGTCAAAGTCCCGGACGAAGAATACTGCCTTTATTTCCAGGTACTTGGAGATGGACACATTCCCTGCGAGAGTCAACATCTCGACTCCGGAATCAGTCAGGTAGGTTAATGGATTAACAAAACCGGATAGCGTCTCGCGGTCGAATCGCCAGATCTGGACTTTCTTGGTAGTAGAACCTGCCATCCGCTGGCCGCTGAAACAATTAGGCGTTTATTGTATCATTGGCACGATGCGGTGGGGTTCTGCGTCTCCAAACGACGTTCAGCAGCAGTCGAATGTCGTAGCGGCGTGGTCGGACTCGTTTCTTAACTTTTGCCGGGTGGAAAAGGGACTCACGCCCAACTCGATTGCGGCATACCGGCTGGATCTGCGCCGGTTCGCAGAGTTTTGCCCGGGGCGCGATCCACTCGACGCCACCACACTTCATTCGTACGTCGATTCTCTGCGAGCCGCCGAACTTTCGAGTCGCAGCATTGCGCGCCACATTACGACTTTGCGCAATCTCTACTCTTTTCTAATTCGCGAGGGGAAAATCTCGACCGATCCAACCGCGACGATGGTGCTTCCGCGGCAGTGGAAGAGGCTGCCTAAGTTCCTTTCGCTAGAACAAGTTGAGGCTTTACTCGAAGCTCCGGACGCATCGAAACCAAAAGGCCTTCGGGATCGGGCCATGCTTCAGTTGCTCTATGCGACCGGCCTTCGCGTGAGCGAGTTGTGCACGGTCGAATTAAACGGCCTGATTCTCGATCCAGGTGTCGTTCGCGTTGTGGGTAAGGGCCGCAAGGAACGCATCGTCCCGATTGGCCGCTGTGCGGTGACTGCGATCGAACTCTACCTGAAGTCTTCACGCGGCCATCTAGGCGCCGAGCGTGAAAACAAATACTTATTTCTGACGAATCGCGGCGGGGCGATGACACGCCAGGGATTCTGGAAGCTATTGAAAAATTATGGAAAACAGATAGGCTTATGGCATAATCTGACACCCCATGTCCTACGACACAGTTTCGCCACACATTTGCTCGAGAGGGGCGCGGATCTTCGCTCGCTTCAAACGATGCTAGGTCACGCAGATATTTCCACGACGGAGATCTACACGCACGTGCTCCGGGCGCGCTTGCGCGCCACTGTAGACAACCTCCACCCGAGGTCGCGATGAGCGATTACATGTTCATGTTGGAGAACCACCTGACGGCCGCGCAGAACCGCGTCCTCGCTGAGGTCAGAAAGGCTGCGCTGGAGGCGAACGTCAACGTGTTCCTCACGGGCGGCGCGGTCCGGGACATGTTGGGAGGCTTTCCGATTCGTGATCTCGATTTCACAGTGGAAGGAAATGCCGTCAAGCTGGCAAAAACGGTAGCCGATGCGCTCGGGGCCGAGATTGTCGAGACTGACTCGAATCGCAAGACGGTGGAATTGCTATCGCCCGAGGGAGTCACTTTCGAGATTGGGATGGCCCGAACGGAGCGGTACACCAAAACTGCGGGAAAACCACATGTAGCACCGGCTACAATCCAGGAAGACCTCCAACGCCGGGATCTGACGATCAATGCTTTGGCGCTGTCCTTGAATCGTGGATCGCGCGGGTTGCTGCTCGACCCCACGAATGGCATGGGGGATCTGGAGCGCAAAGAGCTCCGCAATACGGGAAATTATGTCTTTTATGACAGTCCCATGCGGTTGCTGCGACTCGGGCGTTTTCGGGCCCGGCTGGGTTTCACGATAGCCGAAAAAACCGAGTTGCACTACCGGAATGCGCGCGAGGCTGAGATCGAGAAGTTCATCACGAAGGAAGAACTGCTGAATGAACTACGACAGGCGGCGTTAGAGCCGAACGTCTCGGAACTGCTTCAGGCGTGGGACGAAGAGAAGTTGTTGAACTTGGTTTCCCCCGCGTTGACTGGAGCGGCGTTGAACCTCGGTAGTTTTACGAAGCTTCAGAAGTTCCGTCAATCGCTACCTTTTGGCATCGACATGGTGACGGACGAGCCGGCTCTGTTCTTCTCTATTCTGACCGAAAAACTAACGCCAAAGGAGAGAGGACATATTGCTGAACTGGATTCGGCTAACTCGGCTTCCTGGCTGAAACTCGGCGCACGAGCGGCTAAGCTCGAAAAAGACGTCGCGGTTTCGACTCTCCACAGGCCATCGAAAATATACAGCGTTCTGTCAAAGGCGCCGGGCGAGCAGATTCTCTATCTGGTTGTGCATTCGCAACAACGTGTCGTCCAGGACCGCATCCGCAACTATTTGCAGAAGTACATCCCTGCCGCTCAGGAGATAACCGACCAACACGTGATCGATGCCGGGTACACGGCTGGGACGCCAAAGTTCGAAAAAGCGAAGGCTGAGATGGTCTCAAAACGCCTGGATGCGCGTCCGCCAAAGAAGCCTGACGCAGAGGCAGAGGCTGAAGCGGAAATCGCTTAGCGATTGCCTAGGCCGAGGAACGTGATGCCGAGGAGAATCATTCCGAGGCCGATGAATTTGTTGCGGGTGAACGGCTCTCCGAAAAAGAGTCGGGACCACAAAAGCGTCCAAATATAGCCGAGGGAACCCATTGGATACAGGACCGTCAATTCGCCCTGACGAACACCCATCACGAAAAAGATCGACGATAGCAGGAATGAAGCCACTCCTGCTGCAAGACGCCAGTTATAAAACAACGTACGCCAGTCCATTTTGAGTTTCGTTGCGCCGCTTTTCAGAAATACGGCGCCGAAAGACCCAATAAATGACGCAAGCATGACCAGCAATATGGATGATGTTGGAGTTGTCGGAGTCGTCACGCGCGCGCGTCCCTGCCCAGGACCGCTACGCCTGCCACAACGATGGCGAGTCCAACCGCTTTGTAGACGTTCATGGTCTCCTTAAACAAGATCAGCGATAGAACCGTTACCCACACGTATGTGAGAGAAATGACCGGATATAGGAGGGACAGCTGTCCCTTTCGCAGCGCGAGAATGAGAAGCGCAGTGCTGATACCGTAGAGCGAATAGCCGCAGAAAAGCCACGGATTGACAAGCATGCTGAGGGGATTGACCTTGACAAGCTGCGTCGCTCCGATCTTGAGAAGGACCTGCGCGGCCGCGCCCAGGACCGTGCACAGGAACACCAAAAGAACAGGGTGTTCGAACATGATTTTGATCGGAGATCGCTGTACTTGCAAGATCTCATTCTAACGGACCGTGACCCCCTCCTCCGGGTGTTTCAATCCGAAAGATATCCCCGGGCTCGACGTAGAACTCGGTTTTAGAGGGAGTCATCGTCGCCCGTCCACGGCGTATGAGAACATTGCGACCCGGCGCCCCGGGTTCCCCACCCTCAAGTCCGTACGGTCTGCGAAGGCGGCGGTCGGCGAGAAGGGTGACTTTGGCCCGCTCCAGAAACTCCCATTCGCGAACGACACCATCTCCGCCCTTCCTCGTGCCAACTCCGCCCGATCCACGCCGAAGACTATACTCGCGAATACGCAACGGCAGTTGGTGCTCGAGCGCTTCGATGGGCGTATTCCAACTATTCGTCATGTGGGTATGCGTTGCAGAATGGCCGTTGTTCTCCGGTCCGGCGCCCATTCCGCCAGCTATCGTTTCGTAGTAGGCGAAGGGTCGCTGCCGCAGCGTATCGCGCCCACCGAAGCTTAAATTGTTCATCGTTCCGGAACTTGCTGCGGGAATCATGTTCGGGAGAACGCGGGCAAGAGCTCCCAGGAGAACGTCTGTAATGCGCTGCGATGTTTCGACATTTCCAGCAGCCATTGCGGCCGGCATCAGCGCTGAAACAACCGACCCATCTGTCGCGAGGATCCGAATCGGCCTTAGCAGTCCCGAAGTAAAGGGCACTTCTTCGCGCAACAGACATCGGAATACGTACCCCGTGGCCGCCATGAGGATCGCGCGGTTTGCATTTACGGGTCCGGCGGCCTGAGGATCGCTGCCGGAGAAGTCGACCTCGGCTTCATCGCGACTGATTTTGATGCTGACCGCTATGCGGACGGGCGGACCACCTGCGCCATCGTCGTCGAGAAAATCTTCGAACTGGTACGTGCCATCCGGGATCTCCCGGAGAGCGGCTCGCATCATTTTTTCGCTGTATGACTGAAGTCGCTTCATGTTCCGCGCAACTGTAGTTTTACCGTAGCGTTCGGCTAGCGCGCGCACCCGTTCTTCGCCGCGGCGCAAGGACATTAGCTGGGCAAGCAGATCCCCTTCCCGCTCGACCGGCGTGCGGACGTTTGCAAGGATCAGGTTCCATACATCTCTTCGTATCTTGCCTTCCGAGACGAGGAGCGTCGGAGGAATGCGAATGCCTTCCTGAAAGATTTCCTGAGCGAGAGGCATCGAACCCGGGCTCATGCCGCCGACGTCTGCGTGGTGAGCTCGGTTGGCGAGGTAGAACGACGGGGTCTTGTCACTTGGGAGGAAGACACCGGAGACGGCGGTGATGTCCGGAAGATGTGTCCCGCCGCGGAAAGGATCGTTCAAGATAACGACGTCGCCGGCGCTGAAGCGGAAAGCCTGCCGGGCGAAATCGACCGAAAGCGGCATAGCGCCGAGGTGGACAGGCATATGCTCGCCCATCGCGACTGTCTGGCCATGGCGATCGTAGACAGCGCAGGAATAATCGCGGCGCTCCTTGATATTGGCCGAATAGGCAGTCTTTCGAAGAACGATGCCCATCTCATCGGCGATGGAGCCGAGCATCTGGCGGAAGAGCTCGAGTTCAATCGCGCTCATGGATTCGGCTTCTTGCCTTTCAGGGTTGGCGGGGCTTGCGGTGTTTTCGGGGGCGCGGGCACGGACTCGGGAGACGGAGGAGGGGGTTCGGCCACGCTAGGGAATTCGGGTTTGCATTCACCCGGAGCGACGAGGAAAGAGGCAACAGAGCGCCACTGACCGTCTTCCTGTTTCTCGATTCGATATGTCTTGGTCGGCGCATCAGCTCTGATTCGCAGAGGCTTCGGCGTGGGCTGAGGTCCGGGGAATGGAATGGGGCGGGCGTCGACTTGACGGATGCTCCAGCTTTCACCACCAGTGAGAGATTCCCAAAGCTCGTAGCGAAGGCCATTCTCGCCGGGTTGTCCGCGATCGATCGTCATCTTGCCGGTGGTTCTCGACTCGAAGCGAAACTGCTCGACCGCGCCGGTTTTCATCTCGGAATAGACGGCGCGGCGCCTCCAGGTTTTTCCACCGTCCGAAGTGACGAGGAAGAACGGATCGCGCGCGTCGGGATGCAGGATGTGACCGCTAACCCATCCGACTTCGAAGTCAATGAACTGAATGTCGGTGAGCGATCCACCCGGCAGACGGGTGTGTCCATCGACCCAGGTTTTGCCGCCGTCATCACTGATGAGCAGCAGAGACTCAAGCGTTTGCGATGGCGTGTGAATATTCCCAGCGATTACGATTCTGGTTCCGACGGTTTCGACATCGCTGAGTTCCAGGTAGAGCGGACAAGGCTCGTCGGGCGTGCAACTCAAGTCCAGCTTCTGCACGGTCTCCAGCGTGCAAGCTACAGGTGTCCGAATTGGCGTTTGCGACCACCCGAGCGTCGCAGTCATCGCTAATGAGATCAACAGCCGCACACGCGTGTAGTGTAGCGTATCCAAATTACAATGAAAGTGTCGATTCTCCCCGAGCTTTAATGACCCGCCGCGAAGTTTTCGAACGACTCCTGATTGCATCTGCCGCGGCCGGCGCGCATGGTTGCGCATCCCGGCGCACGCAGGTCGCTGCGAAAAGAGGCTTGCCTCATCGCCAGTTTCCGCCTGTACATGTTTCGGCGGATCGCGTGACTCGGACGACGGTCGGCTTTCGACCGTTCCGGCCGAGCGGGTTTGTCCTTGGCACGGAGAAGCTGGACTCGAAACTCCTAGTCCACAATTATGGCCACGGCGGCGGCGGGATGACGCTGTCGTGGGGAACCGCCGACCTTGCCGTGCAGATGGGCTCGGAGACCGGAGCGCGCGAGTTTGCCGTGCTCGGCGCCGGAGGAGTGGGTTTAGCGACGGCGCGACTTCTGCAACGACGCGGAGCTCAGGTCACCATTTATGCCAAGGCTCTTCCTCCGGATACAACGTCGAACAAGTCGGGAGCGCAATGGTGGCCGGTGTCGGTGTTCGATCGCGACAAGCTTACGCCGGAGTTTCGCGAGGTCTTCCTGCGCGCCGCTCGCTTATCGTATGGGCATTTTCAAACGATGATCGGCGACGAATACGGAATTCGGTGGGTGCGGAACTATCTGCTGACCGATGAACCGCCGCTCGAAGGATTGCTGCTCGGCAAAGAGAGCCCGATGCGCGATCTCTATCCGGAGCTCCGCGACCTCGGTCCGGATGAGCATCCGTTCGCCTCTCGTCATGTTCGCCAGTTCGACACCATGATGATCGAGCCTCCGGTCTATCTCAACGCCATGCTCCGTGATTTTCAGACTGCCGGCGGAAAGGTGGTTGTTGGAGAACTGCGGAGTAAGCAGGAGATCGCCGGATTGCCAGAGCCGGTGGTGATGAACTGCACGGGACTTGGATCGCGCGAGTTGGTAGGAGACCAGGAGTTGATTCCGATTAAGGGCCAACTGAGCGTTTTGTTACCGCAGCCCGAGATCGACTATACGGTGCTACAGGACCGCTTTTATATGTTTCCCCGCCGTGATGGAATTCTGCTGGGTGGCACTTTTGAACGCGGTGTATCGGACCCGGAACCGAATCGTGAAGCCGAGAAGAGCGTCATTGAGGCGCACCAACGGATCTTTGCTCCGTTGGCGCGCGGGTAGAGATCTTTAAGGCTGGACGATTACTTTACCGAGGTTTGGTTCGTGCTTGTAGAGACGGTCGAACCAGCTTGCGGCATCGGCCAGTGGGGTTCTCGCGCTGATCATGCTGTCAACGCGGATCGCGCCTTTCGACAACAGTTCGATGCACGCCGGAATTTCGCCGGAAGAGGCGCATGATCCCTGAAGGCGAATCTGTCGTGTGACGAGAGCCTGCAAATTCACTTCGATCTTCGGCGATATGTTGCCGATGAGCGTTACCGTGCCGCCCTTACGAACGCAGGCAATCGAGGTTGCGATGGGGTCCGTCGCGCCTACCGCTTCGAGGACTGCATCGGCGCCCTGACCGTTTGTACGAGCGGCGATCTCGGCAGCGACATTGGAGGATTTGGAATTGAAGGCTTCATCGGCACCCAGGTTCTTTGCGCGTTCAAGCTTCGCATCGTCGATATCTACTGCGTACACCTTCGAGAAGCCGGCGACCTTGGCGGCTTGGATCGTTAGCTGGCCGATCATGCCGGCGCCCACGACCACGGCCGTGTCACCAAGCGCGTGCGGTGTCAGATTGACGGCGTGAACTCCGATGGAAACGGCTTCGATCATCGCGGCGTGATCGAAGGACAGTCCTTCGGGCAAGCGATAGAGGATATTTTCGGGAACCGCGACATACTCGGCGAAGGCGCCATTGCGGCGATAATCGCCACAGGAAACGCCAAGCACCTGGCGATTGTTGCAGAGGTTGATGTCTCCTCGGCGACAAAACGCGCAGCGGCCGCAGGATACAGTGGAATCGAAGGTGACACGATCGCCCTCTTTCCACTCGGTCACGTTGCGTCCGACTTCGGCAATGACGCCGGCGGCTTCGTGTCCCATGACCAGCGGCGGAATTCTGCGACCGGTCGATCCATCGAGGCCGTGGACGTCGCTGCCGCAGATGCCACAGGAGCGCACGCGCACGAGAACGTCATGAGGACCGATCTCCGGATTCGGCAGGTCAGTGACCTGCAATTCCATGTACTTCGTTAATAGGAGGGCTTTCATGCTGAAACGACCTTTCTACCACATCTGAATGCTGGACCTACGAACGCTGCATCCGGAGCGGTTTACTCGCATCGATGATGAGCCAACAAAGAGCGCCGAATCCATACAGAATTGCTGTCGCGTAGAGCGGCATCGCCCAGCTTGAGAACTCGCGCACAACCAGGGCAAGGACAACAGGACTTAGCATACCGCCGACCTGTCCGGCGGTATTCATACACGCGGTTACCATTCCGGAACGATTGCCACCGATATCGACGGCGGCTCCCCATGCGGCTCCGAGCGGGAAGGCGGAACAGGCGGCCGCGAAGGCTATCAAAACGGCGCTTGTCGTAACGTCTTCCGTGGCGGCGCCGGCAGCCATGAATCCAGCGGCAGCGGCGAAAGCGAGGAGGCCGACGGCGGAGCGGCCCCAGCGAAGACCGAATCGCTTGACGGCGTAATCGGTGGAGAGGCCACCCAGTAGATCTGCAAATACGCTCAGTAAGAGCGGGAGGCCCGCGAGCAATCCGAGCTTTATCGATTTCATCCCGCGTACGTTCTCGAGATACGTCGGCAGCCAAGTGATGTAGAAGTAGAAGCCGTATGTTTGCGTGAAGTACATGCCGCAAAGCCCGAGCATGTTGCGCTGGCCGAGGAGTTGGATGAAGTCGCTCATACGACCCGAATGCCTGGCCTGCACAAGGCGACCTTCCTCGATCCACTTCAGCTCACTTGCGTTGACGCCGGGGTGCTCAGAGGGCTCGTCACGAACCCATCGATACCAAAAGAAAGCCCAGACGAAACCAACCATGCCGAAGATCACGAAGACCCATCGCCAGTGCATCACGGTGAGCATGCGGGCGACCAGAATCGGCGTGAGTCCGCCGGCGAGGTGCGCTCCCATAAAGAAGATGCCTTGGGCAGTTCCTCGTTCAGAGGACGGAAACCATCGCGAAAACGTGCGCGCGGCATTGGGCCAAGCTCCCGCTTCGCCGGCGCCGAACAGGAATCGGACAATCAATAGGGATGCGTAGTTGAATGTTCCCGCGGTAAAGATTGTGAACGCAGACCACCATGAGACGATGCGGGTGAGCACTCGTCGAGAACCGATCCGATCGCCCCAATGTCCAGTGGGGATTTCGAAGAGCCCGTAAGCGAACGTGAAGGCGCTGAAGACGAAGCTCATCTGCACGGGCGTCAGGGCGAGATCGCGCATGATGTCGTTCGCCGTAACCGCGATGCAAACGCGGTCCAAATATGTAACTGCCGCAAGAGCGCAGCAGAACGCCAGGACTTTGTGTCGTACGCGCGTACGGACCGCAGATTGATCTTGGAGCTGGGGTACGGAAGCCATTAGCGACTTGAGCGTATCGCATCTGCCGCGCGGCTTGCTAGTATTGACCTCGTTATGACTCGATTTCCGGGACTCGTTGTTGTGATCGCAATGTTTCTGCACGCCGCGGATTCGCCGATACCGAAGGACGCCAAGCCGACATCGTATGGATCGGTCGGCGCAGGCGAAGGCCCTGTGTCCGATTTGAAGGGGAATCTTTATTTCACGGGCGGCGACAAGATCACGAAGCGCGATTCGTCCGGCGCGATCAGCGTCTTCAAGAGCCCTGCCGGCGGCCCGAATGGATTGATCTTCGACTTTGAAGGTCGCATGATCGTTTGCGAATCGCGGAATCGCCGGGTTGTTCGTTATGAGTCCTCTGGAGAGATTACAGTGCTCGCGGACCAGTACGAAGGAAAGAAGTTCAACTCGCCGAACGACATGAGCATCGACTCGAAAGGGCGGATCTACTTCAGCGATCCGCGGTATGGGAATCGCGATTCGATGGAGATGCAGGTTGAGGGTGTCTACCGGATTGATGGTCCAGGCAAGGTCGCGCGCATTATTGCTGGAGAGGCCGAGCGTCCGAATGGGTTGTTTGTCGCGCCTGGGGACAAGCTTCTCTATGTCGCGGATAACAACAATAACAACGTCGGCGGGGCTCGGAAGCTTTGGAGCTTCGCGTTGCGGCCTGACGGGACGATTGTTCCGTCGAGCAAGAAATTGATCTTCGACTGGAAGGATGGTCGTGGTCCGGATGGACTGAAGATGGATCGCGCCGGCCGATTGTATGTCGCCGGAGGTCGCAATGAGGCCGTACCGAAGTACGAGACCGCTTCGGAGTTTAAGGGCGGTGTCTACGTGCTGTCACCGGAAGGGAAGCTACTCGCATTCGTGCCGATTCCCAAGGATGAAGTGACGAACTGCGCGTTTGGGGGACCGGACTGGAAAACACTCTTCATTACAGCCGGCGGAACCTTATCGAGCATTCCCGTGACGACCGCCGGTTGGATTCCATACGCGCAAAAGCAGAAGAAGTGATCTTGTCGCCGATGACTCCTTTTGGCATAGACTGTCTATCAGTCGAGGAGTCTTATGCGATTCTATGGAAGGCTCGCTGCCATTGGATTCGCTGCCCTTGCGTGCTTTGCACAAAGCGGCGGCAGAGTGACGGGAACAATTACAGACAACACAGGAGCCTCCATCGCCGATGCTGCGATTGAGGTCGTCAACCTGGAAACCGGCGAGGTGCGGCGTACGACGAGTGGCCGTTCCGGCATATATGTTGTGTCGCCACTTTCGGTCGGAAACTATCGTTTGCAAGCTCGGAAAGAAGGCTTCAAAGCGGTGACGCAGCCCGATATTCGGGTCGATGTCAATGCGACGGCAACTATCGATATACGCCTCGAAGTGGGGAATGTGACGGAGAGCGTCACGGTGCAGGCTGTGGCTCCGACGATTGAGACGGAGAACGCCGCTGTGGGCAATTCACGCTATGAGGCGCAGCTTAAGCAGTTGCCAGTGATCGTGCGTGAGGTGCAGACGTTAGTCGGTCAGACGGCCGGTGTTCCGTACGGCAATACAGATACTGTCGGCGGAACCTTCAATCAGGGCGGTCGGTCGGCGATGCAAATTGTGGCCGACGGCGCGCAACTGAATCCGTTTCAGACGACCGGTTGGCCGGCGATCGACGGTATCGGCCGACGAGCCGACTTGTCGATGCCGAGTATCGATGCGCTCCAGGAAGTCCGGTGGGCCACGAACGGAGGCAATGCGGAGTACTCGCAGCCGACACAGGTGATCGCAGCTTCGAAATCGGGAACGAACGAGTTTCATGGAAGCTTGTTCGAGTTTTACCGGTCGGGTGGAATGGGGGCTCGGCGATGGGAGGCCGCAAACCGAGAGTCGTTTGTGCGGCATCAGTTCGGAGGAACGGTGGGCGGTCCGATCTGGCGAGACAAGATGTTCTTCTTCGGCTCCGCCGACATGTTCCGCCATACCTCGAATCTCGTGTTGAATGCTCGGTATCCTACTGCAGCAGAGCGCGGCGGTAACTTGTCGAGCCTGCTGAATCGGCCTGACGGCACGCCGATTCGCATCAACGATCCCTTTGACGGGCCAACCGTTTGCCAACAACATTATTCCGGCGAACCGGATCAGTCCGGTAGCGTCGGAACTGTTCAAGCTCATTCCGGATGCGCCGCAGCCGGCGCGCTTGACCGATTTCAACGCGGTCTATATCAAACCGCAGTTTGACAATTCGGAGAAGTACGACGGGCGCTTCGATTACAACATCAGCGAGCGGAACCGATTCTTTGCGCGCGGAACGATCGCCCACCTTGATCAAGCGTCGCGTTACAGCGGCGATGTGCCGGGCTCGCACGGTTCGAGCACGAAGAACCAGTGGAATCAGACCTTCGCGACCAATTGGACATCGTTGTTGAATCCGTCGACGATTGCGGTGCTGCAGTTCAGTTATCGCAATCTGCCGTTCCGCAATATTCCGTCGGCAGGCGACGAGCTGTTTGCGATTCCGATCAATGACGTCAATCCCGAGCCGCCGTACGCAGGTCCGCCGGCGATCGCGATCGGCAACAACGGGCTTGGAATCAGTCCGCTGTTCGACCGGCTGCTGTTCAACGTTAGTGAAGATTACGGGTATACGTTCGATCCTAGTGTGACCAAGACGACCGGTGGTCACACATTCAAAGCAGGCTTTACTTATCTTCACGGCTGGAAGACGACGGAGATCGCATCGCCGCCGTACGGCCGCTTTACGACTGCTTCGGACTTCAACAATGCGCGGTCAACAACCTCGGCAACAGGCGATGCTTTTGGAGATTTCCTGCTGGGCTATCCATCGACTACAGATGTGACCATCGGAGATGTCGGCGGGTTCCACAAGAAGACGAACTGGCACGCGTTCTTTCAGGACGATTGGAAGATCACATCCCGACTGACACTGAACCTCGGGCTGCGGTACGACAACTTTGGTTTCTTCGAGGAGAAGTACGGACGCGCAGCGGTCGCAGATTTCAATACCGGGAGCATCGTGATTCCGGATGGCAGTCGAGGACAAGTTCATCCCGCGTTTCAGCAATTCAACAGCCGATACGTTGAGGCGGGCGAAGCGGGTCTGCCGAATACTTTTGTAAATCCGAATAAGAGCGACTTTGCGCCACGCATCGGCGCCGCTTACCGAATCAAACCGGACTTCGTGATCCGCGGTGGATTCGGTGTTTACTATGTCGACTACACGATCAACGAGTTTCGCAACTCGATCAACGTCGCGCCGTTCGTGCGGCGGGCGCAACTGACGCGCACGCTTCTCGTCGGTCAGGGCCTGGATGTCAACAGCACTTACACCTTCCAGAATCCGACGGCGAACAGTAGCGCAGCCGGCGCGGACACGCAGCTCACTACGCTCGATGGGTTTAATCCCGACTATCCGACGATGCGGCTCTATTCGTGGAATTTCACGATTGAGAAGGATCTGGGCGCGGGGCTGGGTCTGCGAACCAGCTACGTCGGGAATATCGGCCGCCATCTGTCAAGGAGTGTTCGCATCAATGCGTGCGCCCCCGGGCCAACAGAGTGCCTGTCACGCCCAGCCTCCGATCGCACGGCAAGAAAGTTCTCACAATTCGGAATCGATGCGGGACAGCGCGCAGGCGATGGCGAGTCGAACTACAACGCCTGGGAAGTCGAACTCCAGAAACGTTTTTCAAACGGCTTGTTGTTTGATGTGAACTATGCCTGGACTCGCGCGTTCAGCCTTCAGTATCAAGCGAGCGACCCGGTGAGCAATCCACTTTCTCGTTACGATTACGGCCAAGTGCCGGCGCAGCCGAGAAGTGTTTTCCATTGGAACTACGTTTATGAGTTGCCATTCGGTCGTGGGAAACGCTGGGGCTCGTCGATGAATCCGGTTGTGGCTGGGATCTTTGGTGGATGGCAGTTGTCGGGCATCGGCACATGGCAATCCGGAACAGCACTGACAGTAACGGCGGGAGTGGGTCAGAGTCCGACCGGCGCCACTGCAAATCGCGCCGATCGTGTCGCCGACGGTAAGCGTGATCACGACGGCTTGTCGCGCGGTGAGAAGGCCTTTCAGTGGTTCGATACGAGCGCTTACCGGGTACCGGCCTTCGTCGATCCCGCTGCGACCCGTCCGACACGCCAGTTTGGCAGCGCGGGAGTCGGCACTGTTTACGGTCCAAGCTTCTTCACATACGATGCCACCGCCCAGAAGAACTTCTACATCGCGGAGAAGTTCAAGCTTCAGATGAGAGTGGAAGTGTTCAATCCTTTCAATGTTGTGATGCTCGCCGATCCCGATACGAATGCATCCAGCGCCAATTTTGGACGGATCCGCACATCCAATGTGAACTATACGCCGCGTAATATTCAATTGGGAATGAGGCTCGACTTTTGATATGCGTTTTTGCCTGATGTTGTTAGCTGTTCCTTTGTTTGCGGGAGAGTTGTTTCGCGATGATTTCTCCCGCTTTCCGCCCGGATTGTTGTCGGCGCCGATGGGCCAATTGAATGGCGCAATCCAGGAGTATCACTACATCGAGCATCGGGGCGTTCGAACTCATCCATGGCGCAATCCGATTGTGCATTTGGACTCCTGGGTCGCGAGCGATGAAGAAGGCAAGCCGTATCTCGAGCAGCATCAAGTGAACGAGATGCAGGGCCGGACTACACCGTTGTTCGTCACCGGCGACCAGGAGTGGAGCGATTACACGGTTGAAGTCAGCGTGAAGCCTCTGTCGATGAGCGAACTGGCGGGAGTTGCTTTTCGTTATCACACATCCAGGCACTACTATCTCTTCGCGCTGCGTGGCGGCAAAGAAGCAGTCCTGCTGGTGCGTAAGCCCGTTGAGACAGAGCTTCGTCAGGCAGAGTGGCGTCAGCTTGGAGCAGTCCCGTTTCCCTACGACAGCAAGCAATATCGTCGATTGAAAGTGGAGAATGCCGGACCGCGTATCCGGGCGAGTATCGACGGCAAGCAAGTGCTGGACGTTTCGGATAGTGAATTGTTGAAAGGCTCCGCCGGATTGATGGCCAATATTCCGGCTCGCTTTCAGGACTTCGTTGTTAGCGCAACGAATGAAGCGCAGCAGGCGGTGGAGAAGCGCATTCAGGCTCGGGAGGCCGCGCTCGGCGCGCTACAGGAATCGAACCCGAAGCCTAGATTATGGAAGACGTTCACGACTCCGGGGTTCGGCACGGGACGCAACGTGCGCTTTGGCGATCTTGATGGCGACGGCAAAGTGGACATGCTTTTTGCGCAGAATATTCCGCGCGTGCGCGGCGATGCGTTCGATCACATCAGTTGTCTGACGGCAGTTACGCTCGACGGCAAGATTTTGTGGCAATCCGGTCGACCCGATCCGCGCAACGGATTGCTGACGAACGATACGCCGTTCCAGATTCATGACCTCGATGGTGATGGCAAGAATGAGGTCGTGCTGGTGCGTGACTATCAGTTGCAAGTTCTCGAAGGGAAGACCGGAAAGATCCTGCAACGATCTTGGATGCCGGAGACTGCTTCGGATAACAAGGAGCGTCCGTACGCCATCAATAACGGCGATTCGATGGCGTTCTTCAATCTTTCCGGCGGCAAGAACGCTCAGGAGATTGTGATTAAAGATCGCTATCGCTGGTTCTGGGTGTTCGATAAGGATCTGCAAATGAAGTGGAAGGGCGAGGGCCAGACAGGGCACTATCCTTTTCCCTTCGATATGGACAAGGATGGACGCCAGGAGTTCATGATCGGATACTCGCTCTGGAGTCATCAGGGCAAGCAGTTGTGGTCGCACGATACCGCCATCAAGGACCACCCCGACGGCATTTCAGTGGGACAGTTTGGCGCGGATCCGAATGCCCCGGCGCGTGTTTATATCTGCGGGAGTGATGAAGGGTTCATCGTGTTCGATCTTGCTTCGGGCAAGATTCTCAATCGCGCTCGCATTGGGCACACACAGACACAGAGTGTTGGCAAGTTTCGGCCAAACATGCCGGGTCTGCAGATTTACGTCGCGAACTTCTGGCGTAGCCCGGGAATCGTTACGCTGTTCGATCCAGACGGCAAGATGCTAGGGCAGGAAGAATTGGCGCCGGGATCGACTCATCTGGCTCCGGTGAACTGGCGCGGTGATGGTCAGGAGTTTGCGTTGTTGTCGGCGAATGTCCGGGAAGGTGGGATGATCGATGGCGAGCTGCGACGCGTCGTGATGTTTCCCGACGATGGCCATCCCGATTTGACGTACCACGTCGCTGATGTGACCGGCGATTCACGCGACGAGATTATTTTGTGGGATCAGCAGAAGGTTTGGATCTATACGCAGGATCGTCCGGCGATCCCTGGAGCGAATGGAAAAGTATATGCGCCTGTCCGTAACCCCGACTTCAATGATTCGAACTATCGAGCTAATGTTTCGCTGCCTGCTTGGAAGTAACCTGCTGGTGGTGATGTTGGCAGGCGCCGCCGAGTTGGAGGTCGCCACAAGCGTCGCATTCACGGAGGGTCCAGCTGTCGATGCGACCGGCAATGTGTACTTCACCGAGACGACGTTTCATCGCATCATGCGGCTTGGGAAAGACGGTGAGTTGACTGTCTTTCGGGAGAACAGCAATGGCGCGAATGGGCTTGTGGTCGATACAAAGGGCCAGCTTTGGATCTGCGAGGGTGGGAACAAGAAGGCAGGCGGACGGCCGCGCGTGAGCACGGTGGATTTGAAGACCGGCGCCTACAAAGTTCGCGCCGACAACTTTAAGGGTGTTCCGTTGAATCAGCCAAACGACATCACCATGGATTCGAAAGGCCGGATGTACTTCACCGATTTTCCGGGCGTGAATCCGGTGGGTGTTTATCGGATCGATCCGGACGGATCTTTGTCACGCGTTGTGGCGGCTCCGCAGATTGAGAAGCCCAATGGCGCGATGATCTCCCCGGATGACAAGACGTTGTACCTGGTTGAGGCGAGTCAGATTGAAGGCGGCGCGCGAATGATTCGCGCTTATGATCTGCAGGCGGACGGCAGCTTAAAGAATATGCGTGTGTTCCACAACTTCTATCCGGGCCGTAGCGCAGATGGTCTGTGCATCGACAGTAAAGGGAATCTATATGCGGCGGCGGGTCTGCACCGGCGTCGCGGTACGAGTGAGACCTTGGACACCAAAACGGGAATCCATGTCTTTTCACCTGCCGGTAAGCTGCTTAGTTTCTCGGCTATTCCCGAGGATACGATCACAAATTGCGCGTTCGGCGGCTCAGACATGAGGACGCTCTACGTAACCGCTGGTAAGACGCTTTTTAAGCTCCAAAACGAGATTCCAGGGACCAATCGCTAGCGGGTTGTAAGGTCGCTTGCTCTTGACATAGCTAAGCCTATCGTTTAAAGTCTACTTAATCGATAGGTTTAGTATGAAAAGATTTTTGTTGTTGATTCTGTTGGCTTTCCCACATTCGCTTCTGCCGCAGACAGGAAGCGGGGGATTATCCGGCACGATCGTGGACGCCTCGGGAGCGGCGGTCTCCGAAGCCAAAGTGACGGTCGTCAATGAAGATTCCGGGGCGCAAGTGGTGACGTTGGCTAATAGTGAGGGTCTCTATCGGGTCCCATCGCTGCTGCCGGGAAGTTACCGAGTGGAAGCGGCCAAAACAGGCTTTGAGAAGCTGGTGCGGCGCGGTCTCGTAGTCACCACCGGCCAGACTGTTCTGGCCGATCTCACGTTGAAGATCGGCGCGACCAGCGAGATTGTTACGATCACGGAGTCCGCTCCATTAACCGAAACCCAATCCCAAAGTGTTGGCCAACTGATCAACCGGCGCATGGTCGCCGGACTTCCGATGCCGAATCGCGCGGCGTCGTCGTTGGTCGCGCTTGCTCCGGGTGTCGTGATGATCGATCCGGGCCAGGGCGCGGAGAACTACCCGGTGTTTTCGGTGGCAGGTGGTCGCGGACGCAACCAACATTTTTCGCTCGATGGTGGAAACGCGACAAACGCCTCGGGGCTGACACGGCCGATGCAGATGACTAGCCTTCCGATGGACGCGATGCAGGAGTTCCGCGTCATCAGCAACAACTACTCAGCCGAGTACGGCCACTCCTCAGGCGGCGTTATCAGTCTGACGACACGATCCGGCGGTAATGATTTCCACGGCAGCGTTTTCGAGTTTCTGCGAAACAGCGCACTTGATGCGCGGAACTTTTTCGCGAGGGAAAGACCGCCTCTCAGGCTGAATCAATTTGGCTTTGCGGTGGGTGGTCCGATACGGCGCAATCAGACGCACTTCTTCGCTTCCTGGGAGCGCACGCAGCAAGTATCGAGCGTCACACCGTTGCTGACTGTTCCCACACTGGCTCAGCGAGAGGGCGATTTTTCAGGCCT
Organism: Bryobacteraceae bacterium; assembly: GCA_963844855.1. GTDB lineage: Bacteria > Acidobacteriota > Terriglobia > Bryobacterales > Bryobacteraceae > DASQDN01. The sequence goes on along the minus strand of CAWJQP010000005.1, from coordinate 28,701 downwards.
GCGAAACTCGGCCGGGAATACGATTCTCATCTACGATCCTTTAACGACCCAGGGTCGCGACCGCCAGCCGTTTCCGGGAAATCGTATTCCTACAAACCGTTTCGATCCCGTTTCCCAGGCGGCACTACAATACTGGCCCGCTCCGAACCGCGCAGGTACCAGCACCGGAGCCAACAATTTCAGCGGCAACAACAACTCCGCGCTTGGACGAAACATCTTCGTCGGCAAGCTTGACCATCAGTTTCGTCCGGCTGACACGTTCAGCGCGCGATACTACATCAACGACGCGGGTATCGACAACCAGGGCGCCTTCGGAATTCCGGAATCCGATCCATCGGCCAACTTCACCGATGTACGAGTTCAAAGCATTCTCGGCAGCTATGCGCACGTGTTTAGTCCGTCACTCGTCAATGATCTGAAAGTCACGTTCTTCCAACGCCGCTTCATCGACAAGCGTTATGGCTGGGACGAAAATCTGGCTGGGGCAATCGGACTACAAGGTGTAAGCGAAACAGCCTTCCCGAACTTCGTCATCCCAGGCTACTCGTCGCTCAGCGCCCCGCCGGGACGGATTCAAACGCCGATTCGCGATACGCAAATTCTGGAAGCGCTGTCATGGTTTCGCGGCAACCATGCTCTGAAGTTCGGCTTCGAGTATCGCCGCGCCGGCAACAACGAGATCCGGGATCGCGGGTCATCAGGAATCTTCCAGTTCGTTCCACAGTACACGAGCCTGCCCGGCGTCACGACGACTGGAGATGGGTTCGCGAGTTTTCTGCTGGGCGAGGCGAACTCGGCCAACATACAGATCTCGGACCAGATCAACACGCGCGCATACTACCTGGCGGGTTATGTGCAGGATGATTGGAGAATCACCTCGCGGCTCACGTTGAATCTTGGTTTGCGCTGGGAGACAGAACTGCCACGACGGTCGATTGATGACAGCCAGAATTCTTTCGATCTTGCTCGCATCAACCCGGTTTCAGGAACTCCCGGAGTGGTCACCTTCTCGGGTCGAAATGGAACACCTCGGAACGCGTTTCGAACGGATTGGAACAACATCGGCCCTCGGATCGGCTTTGCTTACCGATTGCCCTTCGCCAAGGAGACGGTGATTCGCAGCGGTGTCGGGGTCTTCTACGGATCGACTGTGAGCAATACGGTCGGCGATACGGCCTCAACTGGATTCTCGACGTCGGCGAGTCTTGTTGTGCCTCAGGCTGAGTTCCTCAGCGCTTTGCAGCTTCGCAACGGCATGCCTCCGGTGACGCGTCCTCCGCTCGATGACGCATTCGGAGCGGTTGCCCCTGGACAACGTCCTGTGTTGTCGGTGGGCTTCTTCAAGCACGACCAGGTTTCGCCAACGTCGTACCAATACAACTTCAATATCCAGCGCGAAGTGGCATCGGAGACAGTGATCGAGATCGGATACATGGCGAACATCAGTCACCATTTGACCGCGAACGATCTGACGTTGAATCAAGTCGCGCCCGGACTGATGGGCGGGGGTGATGCCCAGGCGCGCCGTCCGTTCCCACAGTTCTCGAATGTGTACTGGATCAACCCGTCAATTGGCGATTCTTCGTATCACAGCGGCTATGCTCGTTTGGAGCGTCGATTCGCTCATGGGTTTTCGGTACTCGCGCACTATACGTTCTCGAAGTTTATCGACGATGTCGCGGGCGCTGACGAGTATGGTGATCCGGGGAGTTACATGGACGCGTACAACCGTCGATTGGACAAGGGCCTCGAGCGGGTCCGATGTGCCACATCGCGTCGTATTGACAGGTCTCTATCAGACACCGGCGTTCAGCAATCAGAAATGGACTCGATGGCTTGCCGGATCCTGGAATATTGGGATTCTGGCAACGTTGCAGAGCGGTCCGCCATTTACTGTTGTGACGGCCGCAAACACAACGAATGCGTTTAGCGCAGGCTCGCTTCGTCCAAACCTGCTGGGCAATCCGACTCTGCCGTCAGGAGAGCGCACATTATCGCGCTGGTTCGATACCGGAGCTTTCGCCGCTCCGGCTCAGTTCACGTTCGGAAATTCGCCGCGTTCAGGATTGCGAGGAGATGGTTTGCAGACGATCGATCTGACGCTCTCGAAGGAATTTCCAGTGACCGAGCGATTCAAGCTAGATGTGCGGAGCGAGTTTTACAACCTGCTGAACCACTCGAACTTTGAGTTGCCTGGCCACGTATTCGGAGCGGCAAACTTCGGTACGGTCTTAAGCGCCCGAGCAGCTCGCGCGATTCAGCTTGGCTTGCGGGTAAGCTTCTAGTCGCTACAACGTCGCGATCACGTCGATTTCGACCAATGAATTGCCGGGGATTCCGCCCGCCGCAGCGATCGTGGTGCGAACCGGAGGTTCCTCGCCGAAACGTCCCTGGAAGGCTTCGTTCATGGCGTCGTAGTCTTTCAGATCGTTCAAGTAGACGTTGCACTTCAGGCATTTGTCCATGGACGAGCCGACGCTTTCAAGCTGCTTCTGGATCTGATCGAGAACGTGCTTCGTGTGCGCTTTGATATCCCCTTCGAAATGGGCTCCCACGCCGGCGATGAAGACAAGATTCCCGAACGTGATGGTGCTGTTGAAGCGAGGCGTTTTCTCCGGCTTCTTGCCGTTGCGGTAGTGAACTTTCTTCACCGGCTTGTCTTGCGCGGCTGCTGGAAGAGCGCTGACTGCGGCGACTCCAACTACCGCGCCACCACGAGTCAGGAAGTTACGTCGATTCGATTGGTCTTTCATTCTCATGCCTCCTATTTTTATCCGCGGCGTCCGCCGCCGGAGCGGTACTCATGACGTTGAGCAGTCCAGTTTGCCTGGCCGTATTCTCCGAGATTTACGGTACCAGCCAGTTTATTGCCTTCTACTGTCCCCGAGAAGTCGAACGAAACGCGAGAGCCGATTGACGGCAGGGTACTCCGGAAGCGAACCGTATTGCCATTGACTGCGCCATTCAGATCGCCTGCGGCGAACTCACCGCGATGCGTTCCGACTAGCTTCGCGCCATCCTGCTCGAACAAAAGTGTGTGCGTCGCCGAACCTCTCCCGAAGTCGAGCTTGACGTCCCATTGGCCGTCAATGGATGCAGCTTGCGCCGTGGATGGAGCCGGCGTCTCGATCTTAGGCGGCTTCGATAGTACGGCATGAATACTGTCGGCGACAATCTTTTCTTCGCCGGGCATCATCATGTAGGCAACGATAGATACGGAACTGGCCATCGTGGAGGGTCTATTCCCAGTGGCGTTGGCGACAACAATTCGCGGTTCCCCGTCGAGGAGGATCTTGGCGACTTCCTGTCCGGTCACGCCCAACTTCGCTCCGTCCCATTGCACGCGCAAGCTCGGAGTGCGATTGGAGAGCCCCTCGCCTGGCTGGACGATGCTGGCGGTTACTCCTTCAAGCTGGCTCACACGCGCAGAGATTGAGCTGAGTCTCGCTTCCCACTCGCGCCATTCGGCCTTGTGGTCGCGCTTCGTCCACATCTCGACTGCGGCGAGCATTCCCATGATCTCTTCCTTGCCGACCTTCAAGGATCGGCCGAAAGCATGATGGGGAGCGCTGTTGATCCAAGCTGCTTGGAGCAGGCTCTTCTCGCCCAGCAGAAGACCAGCCGCCTGGGGTCCACGGATACATTTGCCGCCGCTATAGGCGACTGCAGTAGCGCCGCGCTCTAAGTGCACATTCGGGATCGTGAGAATCTCCGCCGCTGCGTCGACAATGACTGGAATATTCCTGGTCTTCGCGAAATCCGAGACGGCCTTGGTTCCAAGCGGACCATCGTCTCCGCGCCCGGCAAGAATGTAGATGAGAGCGGTCCTGTCACTTGCGGCAGCCTGCAGAGCCGCCATGTCAGGCGCCTCGATAACTTTCACGCCGAGCATGCGAATTGCGTGATCATACTGATTGCGCGAGTAGGACGGGATGATCACTTCGTCCTTCAAACCGGTGAGATCCGGGAGGCGCTGCATCCGCTCGGGATTGAAGCCGGCAATCGCAGCGGCGGTGAAGTGTGTAAGGGCTGCGCAGCAGCCGGCAGTAACAATTCCCCACTCGGCCTTTGTGATCTCAGCCAGTCGCTTGCCGACGCCTTCCATCAGCTCATCGAGCTGGACGTAGTGTCGAGAAGCTTCGTCCATGGCCTTCTTCACTTCCGGTAGCGTTTGGGATCCGGTAATGATGGTGAACGTTCCGCGGGCATTCAAGACGGGCCGTACGCCAATGGATTCGTACATCCTCGAGCCGAGTTGCAACGGTTCGGCTGCGGCGCGACTGCCTATGCCGGTGAGTCCTTGTGCGGCAGCGAGCAGCCCACCTTGCCGAAATAGGTCGCGACGGGTATAGCCGCCGATCGACTGCTGAAACTTCTTCCAAAATTGCATTCGCATTGAAAAGTCCCGATGGGAACTTTCATTCTAGCGATTCGTGAGGGCGGCCCGCGTTATTCGTATCGCAGGGCGTCAATCGGATCGATGCGTGACGCCTTGAAAGCAGGATAGATCCCAAAGACGATACCGATGAACACGGACACTGCAAATGCGATGACGACGGAGCTTGTCGTGACGATCGTTTTCCACTCGGCGGTGCGTGCGATCAGCCAGGAAAGGAAGAACCCGCAGCCGATTCCGAGAATGCCGCCCGCGACGGAAATCATGGCGGACTCGGTGAGGAACTGCCGAAGAATATCCATCTGGCGAGCGCCGATTGCGCGGCGGATTCCGATCTCGCGCGTCCGCTCCATCACGGTGGCGAGGACGATATTCATGATCCCGATGCCGCCGACGAGCAGTGAGATCGCAGCTATCGCGACCATTACGTAAGTGAAGATCGTTTGCGTTCTCTGCTGCTGCGCGAGCAAGGCGGCGGGAATGGTCACACTGAAATCCTGCGTGCTGTTGTGGGTCTGATTCAAAATGGACGTCACCACTTTTGCGACTTGGATGCTGTCGGCTCCTGCCTTCAAACGCATGTCAACGCCATCGAGTTCGTCTTTCAAGTAAGCCGACATGTCCCAGAATCGGTACTGAAATGTATTGAACGGGACATAGATGATGTTGTTGGGATCCTCCATTTCCCCGCCCTTGCTGCCTTCGCCGGCCTTGATGCGCTCGCGAAGAACACCGACGACTTCGAGCCACGTATCGTTCGCTTTGACGAACTTGCCGACGCCCGGACCGTAGCCGAGCAATTCGATCTTGGCGCTGGCGCCGAGGACGCAGACGGGCGAGCTTCGAACGTTGTCTTCAGCGGTCAAAAAGCGGCCGTCTGCAGGCTGCAGATTGTGGATGGTGGCGAAAGAAGGCCGAACGCCGTAAAGATCGGGTGTCTGTTTCGCGGGCTTCGGAAGCACGCGCGCCGGTCTCAGCACGCGCCGAGGAGAGAGTGTTTCGAGCGAATCGATATTAGCTTCGAGTATGCGAACGTCGCGCTCGTTCAGCCCCTGGGAGGACCTGCGCCGCTGTTGCAGTTCCTGGTCATTCGTCGCCGGGCGCGAATCAATCAATACATTGCGCACGCCCAGTTGCTCAATAAACTTCAGCGACTCCTCGCGCGCGCCTGCTCCGATGGCAAGCATGCCGATAACGCTACCGACGCCGAACACGATTCCGAGCGCGGTTAGCAGCGTACGTGTCTTCTGTGCCCGCAAGTTTGCGGCGGCCTGACCAAGATCTGCCCAGATCATCGCTGAATCGCCTGAATTGCGCCACCCTTCTGGGCTGCGGTTTTCTCGCGCATCTGATCCGGATTCGCGAGCGCGACAAGTTCGCCTTCCTTCAATCCATCAACGACGACACTACTCTCGCTGCGCCGCACCAACGTCACATCGCGCGGACTGAACGACGCTCCGTTGCGCACGTAAACGAACTTGCGTCCATCGCTTTCAAACAGCGCTTGCGAAGGCAGCCAGAGCACGCTTTTCATCGTTTGTGTGCTGATGACCATTCGCACGCTCATTCCGGGCCGTAAGCTCCGCAGACGGGTCGTTCACAGCGATCTTGCATTCGAATCGTCGATTCCAGGGTGGTCCAGTCGTACCGCCGATCGTCGTTACTTTGCCCTTGAAGTTCTTGCCGGGCAGGGCTACGACATCGATGTCCGTCGGTTGCCCAACGGACAGATGACCACGATCGAGTTCCCCGATCCGCGCTGTCACTTCCCAGTTCCTCAGATCGGGAATCTGCGCGACTGCCATTCCCGCGCGAACGTTGTCCCCGATTTGCAACGCAGGCAAGTAAGCTACCCCAGTTGAAATTACCCTGGGTATTCTGCTGAATCGCGACGTAGCCGCTTGTCTTCGCCTTCAGCGTCATCGAATCGATGTTGCGTTGCGCCGTCGCGGCAGCAACCGTGGCCTTCGTGCGCGCGGCTTCCTGCATTGCAATTCCGGCGCGGGCGGCGCCAACGCGATCGTCGTAATCTTTCTCGAGTTGCTTTACCTTGTCTGTAGCGGCTGCTAAAGCGAGGTCATTCTGGCGAGCGGCAATCCGCGAAAGCAACTCGTTGCGGCGAGTCTCGAGTTCCGCCAACTTCAATTCCGAACGCGCTTTCAATAGCTCGTAGCGGGCTTCTTCTTCCTTCGCCTCACTTTCGGCCGTTACCTGGACGACTTGCTGCTCAGCTTCGGCTAGATCGGCTTGTGCTTCCCGAAGCCGAAACTCCTGCTCAGTCGTATCGAACTGCGCGACGACATCGCCTTCCTTCACAAGCTCGCCTGAACCGCGGAGGAATGTCAGGGCGAGGGAGCCCGCCGCCAGCCATAGGAGCGGAGAGCATCTCAGAGTTTCCACCCTGCAACTCGCCTTTTGCGCTGACGGTGAACTCGATGTCGCCTCGTTTGACGGCCGCGCTCGGAATTGGAGTGTCTGGTTTCGCTTCCGGCGTGGCAGCGCCTCCAAGTTTGCGCGCGCCCCAGCCTGCCAGCGCGAGGATGACGATTGCGAGAAAGCTCGCAGCAATTCGAGCGCGCATTAACTCTTTCCTTTTTGCTCGGGCTCTAGTAAGGCAACCTGTGTGGACTCGGCAATACCTTTCACCGCGACTTCGTCCGGATTTCGCGCCAGGACTTCGATCGTAACCATGCGGTAGGAACTTCCATCCACCACCCACACAACCGGCTTGCCATTCTCGGCAAAAACGGCCTTTGAGGGCACGATGATCGCATTGGGAATGCGATCGATCACGACATCCATGCTGCCGTTCATGGAAGGCCGCAAGCGGCCATCGACTTTGGTGATCTGGGCGAAACCCCGGAACGTTCGCGTCGGGGGCCACTCCCAGCCCATGACGGTCATGGGAGAGAGCTGGATGAGCTTGGCGGGAAATGTAATCTCCGGGAGCGAGTCGATGCGTACTCTCACTTCCTGGTTTAGAGCGATGCGGCCACGGTCGATCTCTTCCACTTTGCCTTCCATCTCAAGAGTGGCAAGATCAGGAATCTCCGCGAGCGCTCCACCCGGCCACGCCTGGTCGCCGACCTTGAATGGTTTCGCGTTCATCCACCCTTGCGAGAAGTTCGGCAACAAATGAAAAACACCGCTGCTGGGAGCGCGAACTTCCATCTGCTCCAGTCGATAACGAGTAAGCTCGACCTCATCGTTGGCCTTATCGCGAGCACGTTTCAGCGCCGCGATCTTTGCTTCATCGGAAGCCTTATTCAGGGCGACGCTCGCATGCTGGACAGCTAGCTTATTCTCAGCAATACCGAGATCGATGCGGCTTTCTTCACCTTGCAGCTTGCTGACGATCTCCATCTTTGACGCTTCGAGCTTTGCTCGCTCTACTTGATATTGAGCGGTCGCGAGATCGATCTTGTCCTGCTCGCCGGTGACACGACTGCTCGCCACGGCCTGATCGAGAGCAGCTTGGGCTTGCTTTAGGGCTGCCTCCTTTTCCTGCAACTGCTGCTTCGCAGAACTCGGATCGAATCGGAAGACGGGATCGCCCACTTTGACCGGCGCGCCTTGATTCGCGACCCAGACAATTCGAAGCTCTGGAACATTCTTCGGCGCGATCACCTGCGCCGATTGGCGCGCTTTCAATTCGCCGCGGCATCGCACGATGGCGCTGAAATCGCCCTTGCGTGCCGGGGCTGTCGGCAGGACGTTCGAAGTCCGAGCGTTTGTAAGCTTTGAAACGCCGAGAGTAGCTCCGCCAACCAGGCCGAAGAACAGGATGGTCATCACCGACTTGCGCAACCGGGCCGCGGTGATTCCGAAGCGTCTCTTCATTCCCCAGTTTCGTTCCCCCATGAACGATCACTGCAGCCGACAAATCGGGCAGCAGACGCGGGTCGGACGCATCCACGCGAAATATCGCGCTAAAGTTCCGGATGGGACTTCCGAGCGCTGCAGTCGCCACCGGTGATGCCGAATGAAAGCGCGCCTTAAAGACTGCGTCCGGGTACGCGTCGAGATAGACCGTAGCCGTCACGCCTTCCTGCAGAACGGCTCCATCCGGCTCGCCCACCTGGGTTCGAACCTCCATCGTGGTCGGATCGAAAATCTTGAGCAGCGCTTGACCACTTCCAAGCTGGTCGCCTTCCTGCGCGTTACCCATCGAGCCTCCACGCCAGATGTTCTCGAGCGCAACCATTCCGTCGAGAGGCGCCTTCAGGACCAGCGCTTCGGCGTTCCTATCAGAACGTTCCAATGCGACTTTCTGCCGCTCCATTTGCAGTTTCAGGATTTCCAGCGAAGCGCTCTCGGCGATACGGCGGCTCTTGTCACTTTTTTGCAGGCTTTCGACGCGCGCTCGGGCATTCCGCGCTTTTTCCTCGTTCTTCAGGCGATCGATCTCGCTGAGAACCGGACCTTTCTTTAGCTGAATCTCGGCTTTTGCCAAGTCCCCTTCCGCCTGGCGAATGTCGGCGGATCGTTTCGCGGCGTCGCTGTCGTTCTTCGCAGCCTTCTCACGTACTTGATGAGTGAGATTTTCGTACTTCGCCTTCGCTTCGATCGCCGCATCGATTTGAGCGGTCCGATCGAACTCGGCAAGAAGATCGTCTTTTTTGACTCGGGTTCCGTTGGGTACGAGCTTGACGAGAGTAGGGCGGAAGTTATTCTGGCCTACTAATCCGGAGATCTGGGGAACTTGGACCGTGAAAGCGCGAACAGCTTGGATCGTTCCGGTCGCGCGGATATCAGGAGATCCTGCGGGGATTGCGACTGGAACAGCAGCTGGCTCAACCGATGCTTCAGCGTGAACCGGCTTCACGTGTGTGCATCCGGCGCACAGCGCGAGGCAACCTAACAGGATCAGGTCCGCAATGATTCGATGACGCGACGTCGATTGTTGCGCGACCTTCCCTAGCATCCAAGAATCTCCTAGCACCTTAGACACCGCGAATTGAATTTAGTCCCTAACCGTTTTTTGTGGTCTAAAGTCGAAAGCTCTGACGAAGCGAAATGCAATTTCGTTTACAAGGAGGAAAAGAATCTTCCAACGATTCTGCGCAATTGTGGCGCGCATCACACCAATCTCTCAGAACGCGCATGTACTCGAAGCCTACAATTAGGACTGGAGGAACGGATGGCTTCCGATCGCACTTCAAATGTGCTTTGGTTCGCGGCAGGTGTATCGTTGGGGGCGGCAATCGGGCTACTTGCGGCGCCCGCTTCCGGCGCGGAAACGCGGCGCTACCTCGCGGATCATGCAGGCTCTGCGCGCGACTATGTCGATCGTGGCAGGGAACTATATGAGAAGGGCCGCGAACTCGCGGACGAGGCGGCGCATATGTACGAAGAAGGCCGTCACTTAGTGGAGGATGTCTCGTAATGCTTCACCTTCCGGAGTTTCGCAACGAGCCGTATCTCGACTTCACGAACGCTGACAATCGTCGCGCCATGGAAGCGGCGATGGAGAAAGTTCGTTCTGAGCTTGGGCGCGAATACGACCTATTGATCGCCGGCAAACGTGAAAGGACAGGGAACCTCCTTAAGTCGGTAAATCCATCCCGTCCCGCGGAACTCGTCGGCGCACATCATAAGGCGAACGCTGATCTGGCTCGCAGCGCTGTCGAGGATGCCTTCCATTACTTTCCGGAGTGGAGCGCCACCGACCCAGTCGAGCGAGTGGAGATGCTCATGCGAGCCGCTTCCCTTCTGCGCGAGCGCAAGCTCGAGTTCAACGCATGGCTCTCTTTCGAAGCTGGAAAAACCTGGCCGGAAGCCGAAGCCGAGACCGCGGAAGCGATCGATTTTTGCGAATATTACGCGCGTCAGATGCTGCGGTTCCTACCGTCGCCTGCGCCCGTTCAGATGCCTGGAGAGCGAGACGAAGTCCGCTACCTTCCTCTGGGTGTTGGCGTGATCATCCCGCCATGGAATTTCGCTCTCGCAATTCTCGCAGGCATGACTACCGCGGCACTCGTAACGGGAAATACAGTCATCGTGAAGCCCTCGAGCGAGACTCCGATCATCGCGCACAAGTTCGCAGAAGTGCTTTTGGAAGCCGGCTTTCCTGCGCGATCTTTTTCATTAATGGTTGGCAGCGGCGCGGAAGTCGGCGACCTGATCGTCACTCATCCGAAAACTCGCTTCATCTCATTCACCGGATCGCGAGACGTCGGACTACGGATCAATGAACTCGCGGCAAAACCCCAAAAGGGACAGATTTGGATCAAACGTGTCGTTCGCCGAGATGGGCGGTAAAGACGCGATCGTTGTCGACCGGGACGTTGATGTCGATACCGCCGCGCATGGCGTGATGATTTCTGCTTTTGGCTATCAAGGACAGAAATGCTCGGCTTGTTCTCGCGCAATTGTGGATGAGGCGATCTATGACGAGTTCGTTCGCAAGCTGAAAGAGAAGGTGGAGACGCTAAAGGTTGGGCCCACCGATAATCCCGAGAACTACATGGGACCTGTGATTAGCGCAGCCGCTCAGAAGACGATCCAGCAGTATATTGAACAGGGAAAAAAGGAAGGCACATTACTAACCGGGGGCGGAGTGGCATCAGATGATGGCTACTTCCTGCAGCCAACCGTCTTCGGTGACATCGAGCGCGACGATAAGCTCTTTCAGGAAGAAATCTTCGGGCCAGTGCTGGCAGTGACCAAAGCGAAGGACTTCGATCACGCTCTCGAACTGGCAAACGACACCGAGTACGGACTCACCGGGGCCGTCTATACGAATGATCGCGCGAAGATCGAAAAGGCTCGTGACAAGTTTTTTGTCGGCAATCTGTACATCAATCGGAAATGCACCGGCGCGATGGTGGGAGCCCATCCGTTCGGCGGATTCAATATGTCGGGTACTGACTCGAAGGCCGGTGGTCCTGACTATTTACTCCAGTTCCTGCAGGCTAAATCGATCGCGGAGAAGATTTCGTAGAAATGGATAGACGGTCGTTCCTCGCTCAGGCGGCAGGCGCAGCCGCCGCGCCTATGCTCGCTCAAAGGCTGCCGAAGAATGTGCTGCTGATGATTGCCGACGACCTCGGGCTACATACGGGAGCTTACGGCGATAAGGTTGCGAAGACGCCGCATCTCGACCGTCTAGCGGGCGAAGGCGTGCGATTCACAAACGCCTACTGTACTACCGCGTCCTGCAGCGCAAGCCGCTCCGTGATTCACAGCGGGCTGCATAACCACACCAATGGTCATTACGGTCACGCGCACGATTTTCATAATTTTTCCTATCTGCCGTTCGTTAAGCCCTGCTCGTCTCTGCTGAAGGATGCCGGCTATCGAACCGGTGTAATCGGCAAGATGCATGTGAATCCGATCGGTCGTTTCCGCTGGGACCTCGATGACCAAGGCGCGAATCGAAACGTGCAATCTGTGGCGCAACGCGCCGAGAAGTTCATTCAAGCCAGCGCTAGTCAACCTTGGTTTCTGCAGCTCGGCTATGGTGATCCACATCGCGCGGCAGAAGGATTTGCGAATCGGGACTATCCAGGTGTCACAACCACCCGCTTCGATCCCGCCAAAGTACAAGTCCCTCCATTTCTTCCGGATAATGCCGCGACGCGCGCCGAGATCGCGGAATATTACGAAGCATCCAGCCGCTTAGATCAGGGCGTGGGAATGATGTTGGATGTGCTTCGACGGGCGAACCAGCTCGACAATACGCTGGTGATCTTCATGAGCGATAACGGCATGCCGTTTCCAAACGCAAAGACGAATCTTTACGACGCGGGCGCTCGTCTGCCGCTGATTGTGCGGGCGCCCGGCCAAGGCAAGCGCGGTATCGTCAACAACGGCTTTGTGAGTTGGACCGATATCACACCCACCATCCTTGACTGGACAGGAGCCAAGGCGCCGGAGTACGCCCTGCAAGGGCAGAGCTTGATGCCGATCCTCGAGCAGGAGAATCCGGCGGGTCGCGATCGTGTCTTCTTATCGCACACGTTTCACGAAGTAACAATGTACTATCCGATTCGTGGGATGAGGAATGCTCGGTATAAGTACTTGCGCAATTTATTTCCCGGAATTGAGTTTCCGCACGCATCGGACTTATGGGGGTCGAAAACATGGCAGAGCGTGCGTCACAACCAGCAGAATAAGATTGGCGGACGCACTGTCGAAACGTATCTCCATCGTGCTCCGGAAGAACTGTACGACATCCAAGCCGATCCGCAGGAATTGAACAATCTTGCGAAATCCGCTCAGCACAAGGCGACGCTCGAGAGCATGCGCGCAGAGGTCCAGCAGTTCCGCGTCAAGACTAAGGACGGCTGGCTGATCAACGACAACTATCAATGAAAATTACTGGAATTGAGACGATTTTCCTGGAGCGCGGGATCACCGTACATGCAGGCGCAATTCAATGGTTGTGGGTCCGCATCCACACCGATTCTGGTCTGATCGGCCTCGGGGAGACCTATCCGTTTCCCGAGGCGGAGGCCGCCGTGGTTCGCCGTTCCCTGGCTCCTGTGCTGCTTGGGAAGGATCCGTCGCAGATAGACCGTCTGTGGGCGGACATGTTCCTCGCGATTAGTTACGCCGGATGGGCCGGAGCCGAAATGCGCGCCATCAGCGCGATCGATATGGCTCTTTGGGACTTGGCGGGTAAGACTCACGGCGTTCCGGTTTACCAGCTTCTCGGGGGCGCTTCTCGGCAGCGGATTCGCACCTACAACACGTGTTACGACCACCTCGATTTCTTGACTGAGCCCGTCAAGCTTGCCCGGTCGCTGCTTGATCAGAATATTCATGCGATGAAGATCTGGCCATTCGATCCCATCGCAAGAGAGAACAATGGGCAGTACATCACGCGGAATCAAATCCGTACCGCGATAGATCCCCTACGCCAGATCAAGCAGGAGTTTGGCGATGAGATGGATGTCGCCATGGAGTTTCATGGCTTCTGGAATTTACATTCCGCCATCCAGATTGCGCAGGCGTGCGAGGAATACTCGCCGATGTGGCTCGAAGAGATGTTGCCCCAGGACAACCTGTCCGCCTACGCCGAGCTCGCAGCCGCAACGAGTCTTCCGCTGTGTGTCAGCGAACGACTAATGACACGATGGCAGTTCCGTGAATTGCTCGACAACGGAGCGGCACGGATTGTGATGCCGGACATCTCCTGGTGCGGCGGAATCTCGGAGGCGAAAAAAATTGCCGTCGGCGCGGAGACTGCATTACGTCCCATCGCGCCGCATAACTGTGGCGGGTCCGGTTTTGCACGCTGCGACGCTGCATCTGGCCGCCAATGCAACGAATCTGTTCATCGCGGAGAGCGTTCGCAGACATTATGGCGATGAGTATCGCGGCATCGTGACGAACACGAATCCGATCGCTTCGGACGGTTGGTTTGATCTCCCGGCTGGACCTGGTTTAGGCGTGGAGCTAAGTCCGGAGACTCTCGCCCGTCCGGACGCAAAGTCTCAGATGATCCGCTAGCTCGTCTTTTCTCGGCAGCCGCACCACAGGGATGAGCGAGGTGCGCGCGGCAGATGCCGGTATGTTCGAATGGCTTGCAAATTCCGCGTTGAGAGTACGGACGAATTCGTCGAACTGCGCTTGCATCGCTTCCATCTTCTCTCGCATGTTCAAGATGATCTCGACGCCTGCGAGATTGACGCCGAGTTCGCGTGTGAGCTTGAGAATCACCTCGAGCCGTTCAAGGTCGTCGTCGGTGTAGAGGCGCGTATTGCCGTCACTGCGCGAGGGACGAAGCAAACCTTCGCGCTCATACATACGTAGCGTCTGGGGATGAATCTCGTATTGTTCCGCGACTGCGGAAATCATGTAAGCGGCCTTTGATCGACCCTTCGCCATATTTCGACTCCCGTCAGATCTTCGCCCAGATTTCTTCGCGCGGATCCTCGGTTTGGACCTGCGCCAACTCGCGCAGCAATTCCTTCGTGCGTTCGTCCTGCACTTTCGGGGCCTGCAGCACGACTTCTACAATCTGATCTCCGCGGGAATTCTTTTTGGCATTGTATACGCCCTTTTCGCGCAAGCGGAACTTCTGACCGTTCTGTGTTCCCTGAGGAATCTTCAATAGCGCACGACCGTCGATAGTGGGCACTTCGACCTTTGCGCCGAGGCCTGCCTCCGTCACCGTCACGGGTACGCGGATCTCAATGTTGTCTCCGTCGCGCTGGAAAAATGGATGTGGGTCGACTCGAACCGTGATGTATAGATCGCCCGCGGAAGCGCCGGAAGTGCCGGCGTTGCCCTTTCCAGGCACACGCAACCTGGAACCGCCCTGCACACCTGCAGGAATTCGAACTTCGACAGATATCCTGTTTGTTTGTACGGCCATCACCGTAGCAGGTGGGACACGTGTTGCGCAGACGGCCCTTGCCACCGCAACGCTGACACGTCAAATTGAACTTCATCGCTCCGGCCATCTGGTCGACATGACCAGATCCGTTGCACTCCGGACAGACCGGTGTATTTCCGCCTGCCGAGCCGCTCCCTTTGCACGTTTCGCATTGCTCCTGGCGGGTGATATTCAAACGCACCTGCGTGCCTTTGATCGACTGCCAGAAATCGACATTCAGGCCGTACTCGAGATCGGCCCCGCGTTGCGGAACCTGCGATTGCTGGGCGCCGCGTGCCGCCGAAAATCTGACCAAAAAGATCCCGAAATCCAAATGCTTCGGTATCGTCCTGGGTCGCTCCCTGTCCACCACGGCGCGCGTATTCGGAAAAATCGAACCCACCGAAGCCCATATTCGGCCCGCCTGAAAACGGGTGGCCTTCGGCTCCATTGCCTGGCATCGGCTGATCCGAATAGAAGCCGTACTGATCGTACATCTGCCGCTTCTTGGGCTCGCTTAGGATGTCGTAGGCTTCCTGGACATTCTTGAATCGATCTTCCGCCGATTTGTCGCCCGGATTCAGATCGGGGTGGTACTTCCGCGCAAGTCGCCTGTACGCCTTCCGGAGTTCATCATCCGAGGCTCCGCGCGCCACTCCCAGCGTTTCGTAGTGATCAGTTTTGGAAGCCATAGCGCAAACCTCCGGAAGAAAATCTGGGCGGGCGCTTAACGCCCGCCCTTGCCAACTCCAACAGAACTAGACGTTACTTCTTATCGTCGACGTCGACGAACTCGGCGTCGACGACATTGTCCTTCGGGCTTCTCCGGCCCTGGCGCCGGACGGCTCCATCAGTCGCCTCCGGACCTTGCCGGACCGCCCTGGGTGCTAGATGCGCGATACATCGCCTCGGCAAGCTTGTGGCTCGCCTGGGTCAGCTTGTCCTTGGCCGATCGGATCTCTTCGAGATTGCCTGACTGGATCGCCTTCTTGGTCTCTTCGAGAGCTTCCTCAACGGCCTTCGCATCCGCCTCACTGACCTTCGACCGATGTTCCTTCAGCATCTTTTCCGTGCTGTAGACCATCTGGTCCGCCGTGTTGCGCTCGGTGATCTCTTCCTCGCGACGGCGGTCGTCGGCAGCGTTGGCTTCGGCGTCCTTAGCCATCTTCTCCACTTCTTCCTTGGAAAGGCCGGACGAAGAAGTGATGGTGATCTTCTGCTCGTTGTTGGTCGCCTTGTCCTTCGCAGTGACGTTCAGAATTCCGTTCGCGTCGATGTCGAAGGTCACCTCGATCTGCGGCACTCCGCGCGGCGAAGGCGGGATGTTTCCAAGTTGGAACACGCCCAGCAGCCGGTTGTGAGCCGCCATCGCCCGCTCGCCCTGGTACACCTTGATCTCGACCGACGTCTGGTTGTCGGCGGCTGTCGAGAAGGTTTCACCCTTGCGAGTCGGAATCGTGGTGTTGCGCTCGATCAGCTTCGTGAACACGCCGCCCAGGGTCTCAATGCCGAGCGACAGCGGGGTCACGTCGAGCAGCAGCACGTCTTTCACTTCGCCGCCGAGCACACCGCCCTGAACGGCCGCGCCGATCGCGACCACTTCGTCCGGATTGACGCTCTTGTTCGGCTCTTTTCCGAACAGATTGCGGACCAGTTCTTGCACCTTCGGAATACGCGTGGATCCGCCGACCAGCACGACTTCGTCGATCTGCTGCGGGGTCACACCTGCGTCGGTGATCGCCTGCTTGCATGGCGCTACTAGCCGCTGCAGGATGTCGTCGATCATGTCCTGGAACCGGGCGCGTGTCAGCCGCATGACCAAGTGCTTCGGACCGGTCGCATCGGCCGTGATGAACGGCAGATTGATTTCGGTCTCGAGTACGGTAGACAGCTCGATCTTCGCTTTTTCAGCCGCTTCCTTCAGGCGCTGGAGCGCCATCTGATCCTTGGAAAGATCGATGCCGTTTTCCTTCTTGAATTCGCCGATGATCCAGTCGATCAGTCGCTGGTCGATGTTGTCGCCACCGAGGTGGGTGTCGCCATTGGTCGACTTCACTTCCACGACGCCGTCGCCGACTTCAAGGATCGAGATATCGAACGTACCGCCGCCGAAGTCAAAAACGGCGATGGTTTCGTCCTTCTTCTTGTCGAGGCCGTAGGCAAGCGCCGCCGCAGTCGGCTCGTTGATGATGCGCTTTACTTCGAGGCCGGCAATCTGACCGGCGTCCTTCGTTGCCTGGCGCTGAGCATCATTGAAGTACGCAGGAACCGTGATGACGGCCGCCGTCACCTTCTCGCCCAGGTACGCTTCAGCCGCTTCCTTCAATTTCGTCAGGATCGCCGCCGAAATCTCCGGGGCTGACAGCTTCTTACCCTGAACGTCGACGCGGGCATCTCCCTGGTCGCCACGAACGACCTTGTAGGGGACTAGCTTCATCTCGTCGGCAATTTCCTCGAAGCGGCGCCCCATGAAGCGCTTGATCGAGTAAACCGTATTTTCCGGGTTCGTAACCGCCTGTCGCTTGGCCACCTGGCCGACCAGACGTTCGCCCGCTTTGGTAAAACCGACAACCGAGGGCGTAGTACGACCGCCTTCCTGGTTAGGGATCACAACGGGCGAGCCACCTTCCATTACTGCGACGACCGAGTTGGTCGTTCCGAGATCAATCCCGATTATCTTGGCCATGCTAATGACATTCCTCCTACGTTCTTCCGGTTCAGCTAAAGACCATTATCAGATCTTAGCGAATCACTGTCAAGTTTTGATGAGTGCAGAACTCACTGTCAGATGCTTGGACAGGGACCGAGGATCCAAATTAAAGGCCGGAGTGGGTGATTTGTGCTGGACGCGGGCTTGGAGTTGGCCTCCAAACCCTCAAATCCAACTTGTTTTCCCTGCACTATGAAGCGTTTAGGGGCATGTCCGACATAGTTAAATGGATAACAGGTGACTAGTGTGACTCGTTTCTCAGGAGTAGGGTCGAGAACCTCGACATTCTTCGGCCAAACGATTTTCATCCTGTCCACTTCGTACAAATAGACGCCTTCCGTGGTGACAATCCGGATGATGTCGCCCTGGCGGACGTCTCGCAGACCACGGAAGTAGGTATCCCGATGGGCGGCTACGCCCACATTTCCCTTCTCGCCAGGAAGGGAGGTGTAGGGAACGTGTCCGACGGCGCGACTGAGAGTCTTTGTGTCGGCGCCCTCTCTGACGATTGCAGATACTTTGACGCGTGGAATTTCGATTCTGCCGATTAGTTCATTCGCCTTCAGCTTGCGAGTCTTGGGGGCAGGGCGCTTCACAGCGTCGGCTGTTTCCGTCGGCTGTTCGGTCTCCGGTCGAGAAGGCTTTTTCCGCTCCAGAAGGTACTTAAGGTAGCCATAAAGCGAAGTTTTGGATCCCTGGACCGATTGCTCAAACCTGTAATCCTGCCAGCTGTTGTCCGCCAATCCGCCGAGCGGTCACAAATCCCGCCCAGCCAAGGGAGATAAACCCAAGAATCAAAAGGAGAACCTCAGCGATGACAAGCAGGCGTCGGGAGTTCACTTCTGGCCCTCCCGTGTACTCGAAGACATGTCTATCGCAGGAAGGTACTGCGTACGGGTACGGACTTCGTATGATTTCCCGTCATCGGAAGTCGCAACTACTTTGAGTTTGCGGGCCTTACCGTCGGAGGATCGGTGCGACGGAACGAAACCAAGGGTGTACCGATTGCGAATATCGTGGGCGATCTTCCCGCAGATCCCGACCAAC
The DNA here is from genome assembly GCA_963844855.1 of Bryobacteraceae bacterium. GTDB lineage: Bacteria > Acidobacteriota > Terriglobia > Bryobacterales > Bryobacteraceae > DASQDN01. The sequence continues at coordinate 10,224 of CAWJQP010000005.1, read as the reverse complement.
TGATCCATGTTTTGCGGTACGAAGGACTCGCCGCCGGTAATCTTGGACAATTCGCGGAGAAACCCGGGATTTCTATCCCGATCGCCGGAATCCCACACGCCAATCGTGTAGACGGTCGCGAGTGACAGTTCCGCCCGCTCGATAATCTGGTCCCGACTGAGTTCGCTTGCATTGTCACCACCATCGCTGATCAGCACCAGCGTCTTCTTGTCCAAGCGGCCTTCTTCCAGATGATCGAAACGCGCCTTTCAGCGCGTCGTACAGCGCTGTACGGCCGCGGGGCTGGTGAGAGATCAGCGCCTGTCGCAGGATCGCCGGGTCGCCCGAAAACGGCATGTCCTTGGGAAGACCGAAGGTAACTTGATCATTGAAATTGACCACGAAGATCTCGTCTCTCGGATTGGAATTTTTTACGAGAGTAAGCGCAGCGGTTACGATCTCGGGCTTCTTGGGCCGGACGCTGCCGCTGTTGTCCATCACCAGTCCGACGGTGACAGGAAGGTCTTGCGCAGCGAAGACGGTAAGTTTCTGTTCGGCTTTATTCTCGTAAACTTTGAAGTTTGTCTTCTTCAGCCCTGAGACGAATCCGCCCTCGGAGTCCTTGACGCTGACATCGAGAAGCACTAGTTCGACATCGCTCGATACGCGAAAGCCGTCGGGATCAGCGGGTGGGGGTGGGACTTTGATAGTCGAGGGTGGGGGGCCGATCGGTTGTTGCGCAACTGCCGCAATAGCGATTACTGCGATAAAAACTACAACGAGAACTCGATCGGCTTTCATAACTAATCTGTTGACGTAGGGATGCGCCTGACGAACCTAAGTGCGTCAGGCGCATATTTCTTCTACTTAAACTTTACGACCGATTGATCTTGCGCACACCAACGCTGGCGCCAAGAGCAAACAAGCCGGCTAACGCAGCCATCGGGATCGGGCTAGCGGTTGTGGGCAGAGTGCGTTCTCGCATCTGTTCCTCAGGAACTGGGGTTGGTTGCGGGGTTGCACGGTTCTGCGCAAGCTCTACTGGCTGTTCAGTCCTCGGCTCTGGTGTTTGGGCCTGTGCACCATCAGCACGACTATATGTTTGCCGATCCAGTTCGAGCTCGGTTCCCGACTTGTCAACCGTGCCTACACGAGCAGTCGCGAGATTGGCTTCGGTTTCAGCGTAGGTAGTTGGAACCTGTTGATTTGTTGTCGAAGCGATTGCTACGGCTTCGCTCTTAGGATAGGCAAATTCCTGACCGAAGTTATCGCCTGGATAGAACCAAGCGCGAATCGCTTTCGGCTGTCCGGCTGGTGTTTCCCACCATTGAAATTCAGTCTTACCGGTTGGCTGCATGCGATAGTTCGGGATTGCGAGCACTGTGGTTTGAAGCTGATCTTCACGATCGTTGTAAATCTGGACGATATGGCGGTTCGACTGAGACTCGGCCAACTTCATGACATATCGGCCCGGCTGTAAAACCTTGCCTGGGACCTGGACAGCTTCATTAATCGTGATATATGTTTTCTTGTTCCATTGGTCTGCCATCAATGCGCTAGGGAGCGAAAGGATGCTTGCTAAACCAAGGGCAGCGGTAGCGGGAATCGCTTTAAAACTCATTTGATTCTTCTCCTCCACAAACTCTTATCGCTACCGTTAGTGGTAGCTCTTTAGGGCGTTCTTATTTGTCGCCCACAACCCCTTTTGTGCATGTCGTATACCAAAGGCAGTTGTGTCTAAGTTTCTATTACTTAGGAGGAGAAGGACTTTACAACCCGGTAAGAAATTACCTCTTCAACGGATCTTCTACCCAGGGAGGAGTTGCCGACATCATGCGTGCCAGGTGCGGCTCGGCCCTTTCCATTGCGCATTTCATTCCCCAGGCAACGGCTCGATAGCTGAAGTGGCCTTTTACGCCGGAACGTAACCGGCAAATATACTCGGCTTCCGCAAAATCCATTTTGAAAAGAAACCGTGCTCGCGTAGCAAAGGGCAGAATATAGTCCGCGGCCGGCTTGGGCAATTGCTCCGCGTTTGCGAAGACTTCACGAAGGGCCGCGTTGAGATCAGAGTCGCAGCCGGCATCGATTGCTGGTTGTGGCATCGAATAGCCCAAGCTCGTCCCATACTCTTGCCGTAGCTGAACGCACCGACGATGGCGGTGCATGTCTCGATAGGCGCCGATATCCATCACGATGTCGTAGACGTAGGGACCACCGCGAAAAGAGCGAAGTAGCTCGTCACGGCGTGTACGAGACTGCATCGCGACGTCAATTACTTCCATACGGCGCGCCTCGCTCCACGACGATACGATATCGTAGAGCTCCCGATAAGGACGATCGGTCACCTCGTACAAAAGGCAAGCCACTGCGTCAGTCATTGTGTCGGACGGACGCATGAGATCCACATCCTCCACCTGCAAGCCGGTTGAAGTCGCGAGGTTCTGACGAGCCCAAACGGTCAGGTCGGCTTTGGAGCGCACAGGGTGCTCTTCGGCATCCACAAACTTCGTAAGAGTGGGGGCTACGGGCTCGTTTGCATCCGCCGCGGTCCACCCGCAGTCCGCGGGTCGCGCGACACTACGGCCAATCTCATCGCCAAGTTCGCGGAGTTCCTGATAGGGCGATGCCTTCAGCCGACGAACCTGTTTTTCGAGGGTTCGAATGCTCACCACTTGACCGACGCCTGTGGGAATGCCAAAAAACAGGCAGTAGCGGGCGACATCGAACGCGCGAGCAGCAAGATTGCGCTTATACGCCTCGGGCTTCATGTCCTCCGGACGCGGCAACTTCTCGTGATACCAGGCGAGCATTTTTTCGTGGACACGAGCGTACGACGCCAATAGCCCATCAGCCGCCGCGCGGTAGGAATTCACTTGGTCCTGTGGCAGATCGGGCGGCACGACATAACCGGATTTCGAGAAATCCTGGTACCGAGAGGAGCGCGCCTGACCATCCCAGAGCTGCTCATCTTCTATTTCGGTAGCTGCCAGTTCCGAGACGCCTTCAAAGCAGATTGCCAAATGCCCCAAGTCGGCGATGGAGGCGTGACCGTACTGGAAATAGAAGCTTTCGAGGAACTTACCGGAGTCGTGCGAGCGGACCCATTCGATGGAATCGCGGATCGAATCAGGCGACCTGCTGTAGCGCGCGAGCGCGTAAGCAAGCTTTTCAGGGGGCATCGGCGCGATGGTCAGAACACGACTCATGGGAGAAACACTTAGGGTATCGCGCTAGCATGAATACTTGCAGATTAAGATTCGAAAGCTACACGAATCGGCGCAGCTGCCGGTTTATGCACATGGGCCGCAAGAAGATGCGGGAATGGACCTCCGTTCGATCGCCGGCGCCGTTTTAGAACCGGGCGTCCCTCAACTGGTACCGACCGGTTTGTCCATCGAAGTTCCGCCGGGTTACGAGGCGCAATTACGCCCTCGAAGCGGACTTGCTTTGAAGCACGCGATCACGTTGCCGAATGCGCCGGCCACGATCGATCCGGGATACCGCGGAGAGATCAAGGTTATTCTGCTCAACCTCGGCAAGGAAGCATATGAAATTCACCCGGGCGATCGTATTGCGCAGATGGTGATTGCGAAATACGAAGCGGTGGAATGGGTGGAGTCCGAATTGGCCGATTCGACGCGAGGCGCCGGTGGCTTCGGGTCATCGCGGGCGCTAAGGCGGAGCTAGTCGACTTCGCCGACTTCGCGGTCGAGACGGCTCGCTAGTGGCTGCGTCTGGCCGGCGTACTTGTTATTCGGCTTGCTGCGATACGGCATCGATGATGGGCTGGAAAGCTGCTCGAAGGTGAATGAGCAGATACGCATTCCGGGATAGAGCGCGACGGGCATCCGGCCCAGATTGCTCAGCTCCAGCGTAGCCTTGCCACTCCAGCCTGGATCGAAAAGGCCGGCGGTGCCATGCACGATAATTCCGATTCGGCCGAGGCTAGACCGCCCTTCGAGCCGGCCGAGAACGTCGCTATCGAGTTCCAACTTTTCTTCCGTGATCGCCAGAACGAATTCCCGGGGCTGAAGGATAAAAGGCTCTCCCGGTTCGACGATGACACTTCGCATGATGCCTTCGAACGCGGTTTTCGACTTCAGGTCAATGTACGGATAGCGGCTGTGCTCGAACACGTTGAACTCGGAGCCAAGCCGGAAATCGACGGAGCAACTTCCGAACTGATCCGGGGGCAATTCGGGACTGATCTTGATTTTTCCTGAAGCGAGGTAGCGCTTGATGTCGACGTCGGAGAGGACCATGGCGGAGACACCATCGTAACAACAGGCTGGGTAACAGGTGTGTTGTTGGTGGACGGCGGGGGGATCGAACCCCCGACCTCTGCATTGCGAACGCAGCGCTCTCCCAGCTGAGCTAGCCGCCCACGAGATCGATTACATCGCCAGTTTAGCACAGCGCCCTTCCACATAGATGAAGCGATACAATGGCTTTTCCCCTAGAAATGGAAGAAATCACGCTTGAAGAACAGTTGAAGAAAATGCGGGCCGATTGGGATGCCCGGGCGAAAGAAAACGCTCGTTACTACGTCGCGACATTGAAAGAGGAATGGACGGACGAGGAGTTCTTCGCCTCCGGCGAGCAAACCCTGGCGGAGCAGATTCTCAACGATATGACCAACATCTGCCAGGGGAAGGACCCCAAGCAGATGCGCGTCATCGAAATCGGTTGCGGCGCAGGACGGATCACCCGTGCGCTGGCGCGTCTGTTCGGCGAAGTCCACGCAGTGGACGTGAGCGGAGAGATGGTCGCACAGGCTCGCGCAGGCTCTCGCTGACAGCGCCGAACGCCTTCGTACATCAGAACAACGGCATGGACCTATCGGTGCTTCCCGAAGGACCTTACGATTTCGCGTTCTCGACGATCGTGTTCCAGCACATTCCCAGCCGGGAAGTGATCTACAACTACGTTCGGGAAGTGCATCGGCTTCTGCGACCCGGAGCCCTGTTCAAGTTCCAGGTGCAGGGCGACGCGACCATGGAGACTGCTCCCGACGACACTTGGCTAGGAGTACCGTTCTCGGACGCCGACGCTGTTGAGATGGCCGAGAAATGCGGCTTCGAGCCGCGTCATCGCCATGGCGCCGGAGAGCAGTATTTCTGGCTCTGGTTTTCAACCGTTAACGCTGTCATCCTGTTGCTTTCGACGCGACGCCCAGTAGTTCCGCATTCGTTCGGAAACCAGCTTTCGCTCGCTATCCGCCATGTTCTTGCGACCGCGCGTCGACAGCGGCGGAGGCTGCTTGCCGTGCAACAGCGCCTCCAGGTTTCGAATAACCTTGTCCAGCCGTTGACGTTCCTGATAGAGCTCTTCAAGAGCGCCCAGATAATCCATAATCGACCTGTTCGCTACAAGCTTACAGCAGGTCGCTATGTTTGAGACCACTTTATCGGTCAAAAAAGGCCAATAAAGTACTAGCTTATAACCATACTTAGTAATGGCTACGTATACTCCTGCGGCTATGAGGAGTAATGGGTATTAGCAGCTGCGATCAGAAACTTCGCCAAGGGAAACGTTTGTTTTCCCGGCTTAGAACCAATAGATACGCTGGCGAAAACGCCGACGAAATACAAAAGCACCATCGGCAACGAAAACAGCATGAGGTTCACGATGTCCGGCGTCGGCGTAATGAGCGGCCGCGAGCACTACGATCGCGAGTACTGCGTAACGGGAGTTCGCAAACAGGAAGCGCGGCGAGGCGATTCGCAGAAGCGTAGAAAGAAGATCAGTATCGGGAAGTTCGAAAACGACGCCGATGCCAAGGATCACGTTGACGAAGATGATCGAAGTAATCGGTGATCGTGATCATCGGCTTGACGTTGACGCTCTGGCCAATGCCGAGCAGGAAGGTCAGGCCGAACCGGAATGCGACGAAGTAGGCAAACAGTCCGCCGGCGATGAACAGGCCGGCGGCGGAGAGAATAAACGGCGCCGCGCAACCGCCGCTCGCGTTTATACAACCCGGGCGCGACAAAAGACCACACCTGGTACAGCAGCCAGGGCGATGCGAGAAACATCGCGGTCAACATCGGCAGCTTCACCCAGATGATGGAGAAAGGCTTCCATCGGGGAGGTCTGCACGAGCGACGTGTCCTGTATAGCCGAATGACTTGAGCGCGGCAGCGGCGGGCTCCTGAACAATCATTCCAGAGCCGTTCGCTGAAGCTCAGGCTGAGCAACGAATGCAACGCCGAGGCCGGCCAGGGCGAAGATGAGCCGGCTTGCGAAGTTCCTCCAGATGCTCCAGGAACGACATGCGCAGCATGCCTTCGTCATCGACTTCCGGCTCTTCATCGTCGGCTCGGGAGTGGAGCCGAAAGCGGGAGGCGGGGGTGGCGGCGGGGGAGCGTCGCTGCCTTTGGCAACCGCCGCCTTCCGCCGGCATCGTGGTTATAGCAGTTGAGCCGGCGTGCGGATTGTAAGCGTACGGATCGTCGTACGTCCCGTAATCGTCCTCATAGGGCGAATAGCTAGGCTCGATGTGAGTATTGGCCGAGGCAGGCTCCGCCTGTCCGGGTTGGCTTGTTGCCGCCGGCTGGCGCAGACTGGTCTGGCGACTGTTCTGATTGACGTCTTCCGAAGACACTAGCTACGACTTCACCGATTGCGGATCCTTGGTTTCGACCGGAGTCTGACGCGTTGCGCTTTTCCGATTCCAGTCCAGCTTGCGCGGTTTCTGCCGGGCTGGCTGTTCGCCAACTCCGGTCGTTGCCACTTGCCGTTTCCGGTGATCCGCCTGGTCGTCAGCGCCCTGAGGTGCGGAAGCGCTTACTGAGGTATTGTCGGCGGTATTGTAATCGTACGACCCGGAGTGGTACTCCCCGGTTCGTAATAAGAATCGTGATTGTAAGAATGCTCCTCGAGTGCGTACTGCCGAGTCACATCCTTCAACGACTCATTCTCCCGCTCAATCGAGTTCATCTCGCGGTCGAACGTTGCTTTCAGCTCGCTCGAGGCGCGACGGAATTCCGTCATCGCCTTACCGATTGTCCTGCCCAGCTCCGGGAGCTTCTTCGGGCCGAAAACCAGCAGCGCGAGGACGAAGATGAACACCGTTTCCTGAACACCTAACGGACCCATCTAGTCGGCCTCCTCATAACTTGCAGTCCTCATTCTAGCGCACTTACGCAGTCGCGTAACACGATACTACACTGATTGCATACCCGTTACGCTGACGATCTATGATAGCGGCGTGACACGAGTCAACTGATCGCATTGCGGCTGCTGGCCCCTGTCGCTTCGCCGCCGTTGAGGTCAAACAAGGCCCGAAAAAGGTGGATGTCTCGATCGACGGCCAACCGTTCACCACGCTTTATTACGGGGAAAGAGTGAAGAATGCCGTTTCTGGCCCCGTTGCGCGCGCCATCCGGCGAAGTGGTCACCCGCCGCTGGCCGATGGAAGACGTCGCGGGCGAATCAAGGGACCATCCGCACCACCACGGGCTTGTGGTTCAACCATGGAGACGTCAACGGCGTCAATTTCTGGGAGCACGTGAAGCCCGGAACGCCCAATTCGGACAGCATCGTCATCGACAAGATCACTACCGCGAAGGGCGGCAAGCCAAGTCCGGCGAGGTCGCATTCGAAGCGCGATGGGTTGCTGCCGGACGGGAAGGCGCTGCTTACGGGAAATCGCGCGCATGATCTTCTAGCGGGGATGCCGAAGAATCGGATCTTCGATCTAGACATCACACTGACGGCGCTCGATCAGCCGGTAAAGTTCGGCGACACGAAGGAAGGCTTCTTCGGCATCCGCCTTTCCGATCAGCTGGCCGAAAAGCCGCGGCACCGGCACGATGACGAATGCCTCAGGGCGCCACAGAAAATGAAGAATGTTTGGGGAAAACCATCGCCGTGGGTAGATTATTCGGGAACGGTGGACGGCGACAGCCTGGGAGTCGCCATCTTCGATCACCCGCAGAACCCGAAGCATCCGACGACCTGGCACTGCCCGCGATTACGGCCTGTTCGCGGCGAATCCCTTCGGCGATCATGACTTCTACAACGACAAAACCAAGGATGGCAGCGTCACCGTGGAACCCGGCAAGTCGCTGCGGTTCCGCTATCGCGTCGTGATTCACCCTGGCGATACCGCTGCCGCGAAAGTCGCGAGACTGTACAAGGCCTGGAAGTAGGCTTATCCAGCTCTAAACGGCGCTGCCGAAGCGCCTCGTCGACCTTCGGGTATCGAAACTGGAAGCCGGCTTTCTGCAGTACTGCAGGCAACACCCTTTGGCTGTCGAGCACCATTTGCGCCGCTTCTCCGAGTATCAGTTTCAGAGCGAATTTGGGCGTTGGGATCATTGCCGGGCGGCGGAGCGCTGCCCCAAGCGCGCTGGCGAACTCCCGATTGCGAACGGGTTCGGCGCGGTTGCGTTGACCGGCCCCGCTAAATCCGGATTCCCGAGCGCGAACACCATCGCGGACACCAGGTCGTCGGTGTGGATCCACGACATCCACTGTTTCCCTGACGCAATAGGTCCGCCGACCCCAAGTCGAACGGAGTCAACATTTGCTTCAAGGCGCCGCCCTCTTTCCCTAGAACGATTCCGGTTCGCAGCAACACAACGCGCAACCCAAGATTCCCGGCTCACGAGCGGCTCGCTCCCATTCCATGCAGACTTCCGGCAGGAATCCCGTCCCTGGCGTTGAGGTTTCGTCGAGACCTCGTCTCCGCGATCGCCGTAATAGCCGATCGCCGACGCGCTGATCAGTGCTTGGGGACGCCGGCCATGCTTGGCGATGGACGCGACCAATGTGCGCGTGCCGTTAACACGGGAGTCTCGGATCTTAGCCTTCACCTCGGGATTCCACTTCTGGGCAATGGGTTCGCCGGCAAGGTGCACAATCGCATCCGAAGTCTGAATGGCGCCGGCAGGAACCTCTTGCGATGGCATCCTTCCATTCCGAGAATTGAATCGACTGGAAGCCTGCTGGAGGCCGTCTCCCAACCGCGTGAACGGAGTGGCCTTCGTGCAGCAATCGAGCGATTAGCCGCGGTCCAATGAATCCCGATGCGCCGGTAAGTAGCACATTCATGAGCGGCTCAACTCCTCGATCTCTCGTAGATACGCATCGACATTCGTTTTGCGGCGCATCCCTTCGTACGACATATATCGAATCTGTCCAAAGATTGCGCGCTCAGCCCAAGGCCGGTCGTGTAACCCGAAACACCACAGAACGTTGGTATATGTGTTCGGATCGCGGCCGTCGAGCGCATACTTATCGTGCAGGTGCAGCATGAGCGAAAGCGCTTCCTCGTATGTGCGAGACCACTCGATGATCTTCTTGCCCCAATACATCCGATAGTAGCCATGGATCTTGCCTCGCAGCAAAAGCTCCTTCTGCGTTGCGTTCCATAACTCGTCGTACGTTTCTGCCGCTTCCATCTGGTCGGGAGTGTATTGGGGATCGCGCACGTCCTTCGCATGCTTCTTGAGCGTACGCAAGGCCCAATCGGGAAGGCTGTCGACGGAATCGTAGTTGGGAGTGAAGCGGGTGAAGTTGAACGCAAGCTCACGACGAACGATGAGTTCCTCGAGGAACTCATCTGCGACGAGTTTGTGCCTGTGGGCATATTCCTTTGCTCGAATCGCGACTTCAAGAGAAGAGATGTGTCCGAAATGAAGGTAGGGGCTCAGATTGGACGTGGCGTGCTCGGCCGGGTCATTCCGATCTCTCGCATAACGTCGCAGGTTCTTGTTGAGAAAACGCCGCAGCGTGCGAATTGCTTCCCGTGAACCGCCACGAAATGCAGTGACAGGCTTCACCGAATGATCGATCTCACAGGATGCAACCAATCCGGGTATGGCCTCGTCCGTCACGCTGGTGTGCCAGCGCCATTGCTTCCCGGTCCAGCGTTTTCGTACTGGCGGCAACTTGAACAGGATGGAGATAATCAGGCAGCATCTTGGTGATCTTCGGTCGAATCGTGTACGCTGCCCACTCGCGTTTCTCATCCGGTTCATGGGGACAATACAGCTTGCGTCGACCGCAAAATACGGAATATCAATCTTGTACGGCGCCGAAGCATTGTGGCGTCAGCACAAATGTCGGATAGTCGTCGGTGATCACTGCCGCAGCGCCCTTCACCAAGCGATACAGAATGTCGTTCGGGTCGCGTTGTCGTCTGCGCAGATAAAACGCGTAGCCTATCCCGAGCGGCTTCAGCGCCCGAGCCGTGTCGGGAGACCCCTTCCAGTATGAACGTGTGAATCCGATCAT
>CAWJQP010000004.1:0-22212 GCA_963844855.1 Bryobacteraceae bacterium | reverse complement strand
TAACCGGCCAATTTCTGCCCATTGGGACTCGCTGCCGCGAGATGCGGAGAGATGGCCTTCACACGATTCTGCGCTACGCTGTTCAGCAAATCAAGCGATCGTGATACGCTGGCGACGAGACCGGTGCCGGCCGTCAGCAACCGATCCAAAATGAGCTCCACACGCTTTGTGAGGTAACGCAAGAATCGAACGAAAGAAGAATGTGCACGCATTGCGCTGCGTGTATTCGCACTGACCGATCATCACTAGATTCCTCGCTCTGACGTATTGGCCGGTTATTGTGGCGCTTCCGGAAAGTGGCTCCCATTCTGTCTGTGCCAGATCCCTCTTGCGTTTGGACGAAGCCGCTCGCGCGGCGGACGCTACGCTTGCGGTAACGAGGGACACCGGTTGAGTTAGAGGAATAGTGTAGGACACGAGGAAAGGAGTTCCTGACCCCATTGCGAAAGAAGATGCTGGAGGAACTTCAGCGTCGCAACTATTCCGAGAGCACGCAGCGCGCATACCTGCTCGTCTCAAATACCGGTTCCCTTTCCGAGTGCGGGAAGAGAATCTCTTACCGGCGCTTTCGTTGTTGCCAGGACACAACCCTGCCCAACTAGCCAATTGCGCTGCATCGGCAAATCGAGTCATGTCAAAGCCGACCTCAGCCAGGATCACGGCAGCCGTTGTGAAGTCGACTCCGGGAATCGTACATAACCGCCGAACGAGATCCGCGTGTGGCCGCAGGTGTTTAGCAAGTTGGCGGTCCACCTGATCCAACGTTTTGTCCAAATACCGCAGTTCGTGCAGCGCCTGTCCGAGCAACCACTGGAAGTGATCACTGTAGAAGCCATGCAGCGAGCTCATGAGCTCCGCCTTTTTGTTCTTTAGGCTCGCTTGAGCCAATTCCGATAGGCTTGCCGGATCACAATTGCCGCGAACAATCTCCGCCATAATCAGCATGGCTGTCTTCCCGCTGATGTCGCTGACGACCGATCCGAGCTTAATGTTGGCTGTCTCGAGCAGCCGGCGGATGCGGTTAAGGACACGATTGCGCTCACCTTGCAGATGTGTACGCCGTCTGGTCAAGTCGCGCAATTCGCGGACCGGTGCTGGCGGGATGAAACTGCTTCTCAGCAGCCCATATTGATGCAACTCGGCAATCCGTCGACAATCGCGCTGGTCGGTTTTGCGGCCCGGCAAAGCGTGAACGTGTTGTGGGTTGATCAGCGTTAGCTCAAACCGTTTGCTGTCGTCCCGCTCGAGCACGTTCCATACCGGCATCCAGAACACGCCAGTGGATTCCATCGCGATCTGCTGAACTCCGTACTGTTGCAGCCAATCTCGCAAACGTTCCAGATCTGCTGTAAAGGTCCCGAAGAGTGCCGTCTCGATCCGCGTTTGTTCGCCTTGCTGTATGCGGATGCATGCACTAACACTCTTTTTGTGCACATCCAATCCGGCGCAGCATTGGTATACCAGATTCATCTCTCTCTCCTTCGCTTGCGAGCGAAGGACGCCTGAACATACGATGATTTTCCTTCTCGTGCTCTCCGCTCGACGGAGGCAACATTCCGTTGTGCCACGCTACTCATGAGCGTCAGGCATCCGGACCAAATTCCCAAACGGGCCGTCACGGCACCAGAAATATAGCGGTCTCAATTCGCTCGCCTGCGCCTACAACATACACTCTCGACGATCGCTATAGTTTTCATGCGCTGTTGCGGCAACCTGCCATGGACAACTCCCAAGCTGGACGTCGCGGGTTCGAACCCCGTCTCCCGCTCCATGAAATCAATAACTTACAGAATTCGGAAACAGGCAGAAGCAGCGAAAATCGAGGTTGAAACGAGGTTAGGCAACCGAACTCGTTGAACCAGCAAGGCCGAATGCCAGCAAGCGGAGATGATCGGGTCCGGCCTGCAAATGACCGGACCCGAATGTCAATTCAGGCATCGCCTGCGTCAGGCTCGCCTTCGGCTTCAGTGCGGCGTTCCGTGCGATCGAGTTTGCCGATCGTGTCAGCGCGAACTTCGACGATGCGATGCTTCGCGCCATCGCGTTCATACTCGCGAGTGCGCACCGCGCCCTGCACCATCACATACGAGCCTTTGGTCAGTGTCCGCGTGAACTCCGCCTGCTTCCCGAAAGAAACAATCCGGTGCCAGTCTGTTCTGCTCTGCCAGTTGCCGTCGGCGTCCTTCCAGGACTCTTTGGTCGCGACTGAGATCGTAACAACGAGCGTGCCGTTCTGCGTATAGTGAGCTTCGGCATCAGTGCCGGTGAAGCCGATGATCGTGAGCTGGTTCATGGTGTACATTGAGTTCTCCTTTTCTGCTGCCCGTTTGTTCCGGGGGCAACCGAAAAGCAAGCGGCCCCGCTCCCAATCGAAGACGGAGTGCTTTGTTGGCGGGACCGGCGTTGAGGTTTCTCTGTCGTTGAGAAACCTGCCGGGGGAACCGACAAAGCAGAACGTAGGCGAGAGCCGGGCGCGTGGGTTCAAGCGCAGCAGGTGCCCTGGACAACCGGGCTGAAGGATGGGGAGAACCAATACTATGAACCTCAGATACGAGCTCGCTCGCAACGCTCAACGAGATCACGTCACAGGAATATGCCGCCGTGTGACAGAATCCTATCGACATGAGTCTCGACCCTAAGCGCGACCAACTCGCAAGGGAGGCCAAGGCCATTGTTGCCCTTTCATACAGGAATGGACCGATAGAAGACATTCACGCAGGGCAACCCTGTCCGACCTGCGGCGGAAGTGCGCGATATTCGCGGATCAGTGATGAGGAGATACGGTTGATCATGCGAAATGCAGTCAATCGTGTTTATCGATTGCTTATCCTCAAGGCAGAGAATCCGACCGAATATGAATGCCAGATTCGATTCGGTGAACGCTATACGCGATTCTGGGATGATCCGGACGATCCGTGAAGTTGTTGTCAATTCAGTCGAGCGAGGCGGTCTCGACTGTGTAGAGCGGAAACCAAGTCCCGCTGATTCACAAAGTCACACTTCAAGACGAACGGTTCGCGAGCCCTCCTCGAACCTGCCGTACAGATCACATCGGTAATTTACGAGATGGACAACCGCCAACGTCACGCGCGATCTTCGTGTCGCAGGCGTAGCTTGCCAGCGCAATGAAGCAAAGGAAAGGACGGCCCGTCTGATCGCGCCGCGTCACTCAAGTGAATTAAACCCGTTGGGATCATTCAAGGATTACTTCAGTTGAGGAGGTGTACCCCCATTCAACCCTCGCAGTCTCGATATTCGGGCCATACTCAGAGTCCGCAGGGCCAGCCAATAAATCTCCCACTCATGCCCGAGCATGTGGCCTTGTCAGTCTCAACGCAAAACCGCTGGCCCGTGTGCGGATTCGTGACAAGACAAGCACCGATCGGCGATCCATCGGCCAGGGCTGCGTAGACAAAAACCCTTTCTGACTACCGAATCGTCGGCAATCGTGGATCTCAGCAGCCACGCTGATGCGCGTACGTGTACGTCATCGAACTCTAACAACTAAGAGCGACAACCACGTGGGATCAAACGAGCAATCCGGCTCATCGGTTGCGATTGAGTTCTGTCCGGCCACAGGAGCGAGGACGTACTTAGGTATCCTGCGGCCGGGAATGTATTCGAATATTGCTATGAAATCTGTAACGATAGCTGGCTACGCAGCTGCCGGCCAGCTATACCGGTGATGCAAACCGCCGAGGCGAGCACTGGAGATTACCGCCGCGCTCGCAGAAGGTCTACTTTCGACTGGGCGGCGATTCGGAGCATCTTTATCTAACGAGTCGTGAATCCGGTCTTCGTGATGGTACCTGACGTACTCGTTAATCAGACGCCGCAAATGTAATTCGTTCAGCGGGATCACTGGTCGACAAGCTCGCGCCGGCAGCTTCCGATCCAACGCTCCGGCGGTTCCATTTTGCCAGGGCGCTTGAATACTGGTGCGCTTCGGCTTAAGGCTCGTCGCCTTCAGGAACGCGATCACATCTTCGTTGAACTTCGAATCGTGGTCGAAGAGCATATATCGATACTGACCACACTCGGAAACGCTTCCCGCAGTTGCTGTACGATCCATTCTGAGCTCGGTCGGCTGGTGACGTTGAAGTGCAAGATTCGGCGCCTGCCGTGTTCAATCACGAAAAAGCGGTACAGCAGTTTAAAGGTTATTGTCGGAACGGCAAAGAAATCCATGGCAGCGATTGCCTCACGATGATCGGCGAGAAACGTACTCCAGCAATGACCTGGATCGCCACGGCGCCGCAGTCGCTTTAGATATCTCGCAACCGTGCGCTCGGAGACCTTGAAGCCGAGCTTCAGAAATTCGCCATGAATCTTCGGTGCGCCCCAGCTTGCGTTCTCCATGGCCATAGCCGCGATGAGATTCCGAATCTCTGCGCTAATCTTCGGCCGACCACCACGTGGACGCGATCGCCAGTGCCAGTACAGACGGAAACCGGCTCGATGCCAGCCCGCGCCGTAGACTCTGAAGGTGCGCCGGTTGAATTCTTCTTGTCAGTGTTGCGCGACAAAGAGTCGCCCAGAGCCTGGTGGCGATCGGCGAGGAAAGAGGCGGCGAGCAAGGTCGTGTCTCCTTTGAAAATACTGTCAACAAAAACGATAATGTACCTGTAGCTGATCAGCAAATCAGTCATTCGCTGTGAATGAATCAGAAGCGGGCGCTCGCAAGCTCGCGATTGTCGGTATTTGATCTATGTATCTCGTTGTGTCGGCGGATTTCTACCCATACAGTCACACTTTTGCGCGGGCACCTACAGCAAGATAAGGCCTTGCCACATTCCGATTGCGACAGCCTCCGCGCGTGTGGCCGCATTCATGCGCGTCAGAATAGAGTTCACGTGGAACTTGACCGTATGTTCCGAGATACCCAGCCGGAAGCTGATTTCCTTGTTCCCCAGTCCATCAGCCACAAGTCTTAGAACTTCAAGCTCACGCGGGCTCAACACGACTGGCTCAGTGGTTCGCCCCTCGACAGGAAATTCTTCCACGTCCTGAGCACGAAATGCGATCAGACAAGCCGCAGCGCCCTCAATTGCGGCGATGAGCGAGTTTGACGAAGAGTCGTGTGGCAATACGGCGCGGAAGCCTGATCGCCACGCCATGCGAAGCTGCGTGACATCGACACTTGGACATAGCAGCACAACAGGAACGATGGTTGCGAGAGGATCCAGTCCGTTTCCGAGCGCAACTATAACGTCGCTGCTCTGGGCCGGGATGTCTTCGAGCAGTTCCACGACGACGCCCAATTGAAACATCGGATGCCCTCGCACCAGGGATTCCAATCCGCGCCGCAACATGCCATCCGGTCCGGCGATGGCGACCCGGATCACGCGGCGACTCCGGTGGTCTGCCGAACCTGGCTCCGACCTCCGCGGATAAAGCGAAGGTGCACCGCATTTCCCGCGAGTTGAAGAGCATCAGCCAGATCATCTACAGACGAGACTGACATATTATCGACACCGATCAGAACATCACCGGGAACAAGCGAAGCGCGTTCCGCCACGCCCCCTTGTTCGAGTTCGAGCAGGATCACGCCTCGCATCCCGCCCGGCAATGCGACCGGACGGACGGTCACCCCAAGACGAAACGGCGCTTTCGAATTCAGGAATTGCTGCACCGTATCGGCCGGAACCGCCAAGCCAATACCGTTCGAGATCATGGTGTTGATGCCGGTCACGCGACCGTGGACATCCGCCAGTGGACCCCCAGAATTCCCAGGCGCCAGGCGCACATCGGCCTGTATCCAGTCGCGCCGTCCCAGACCACGGACACGGCCGATACCACGCACAACGCCAATGCTGACAGCTCCGAGGAATCCGAACGGACTTCCTACTGCCACCGCCAGCTCGCCCGCCCGCACGGATTGCGAGTCGCGTAAAACAGCGTAAGCGCTGTCGTCTTTAGGTAAGCCCAGCAGCGCAAGATCTCGCCGCAGATCCACTCGGTCAATCGATGCCCGCGCAATCTGTCCACTCCACAAGCGAACCCGAGCTTCGGTCACCCCTCGCACAACGTGCGCGTTTGTCACCGCCCTACCGCGAGAGAGTACCACTCCCGATCCCGACCCCATTTCGTTGCCATCGAGAACCTGAATCGTGCAACGGCGCAGTTCGTCCGTAACTCTGCCCAACGCCGGTTCAAACGCTGCGGCAGCCATGCTCACCTCGGCCCCGCAGCTCGTTCGCCAAGGGTCACCTCAATCTGCTTCGGTTCCCCGCCGCGCACCAGCGACACTGCCACCTTCTCACCTACGGCATGACCTGCCAAAGCAGCGCGAAGTTCCATGGGATCGCGAACCTCCGTGCCGCCGATGTTCAGCAGTATGTCACCTACCAAAATGCCCGCCTTTCCGGCTGGAGTCTCGGGATCAGCCGAAAGTACGATGAGCCCGTGCGAGGGCGAGTTCGCCGCTTCTGCAAGCGTCGAGGGAATCGCTACAGTCTGGACAGCCACTCCGAGCCACGCTCGCGACACCCTGCCGCGCAACAGCAGCTCACGAACGACGCGATCCACGGTGCTCGCCGGGATCGCCAACGGTGCGATTCTCGAGAGCACTCCGCTAGCGATGCCGATTAGTCTGCCCTTCGTGTCGACAACGGCCGCGCCCGATCCTCCGGCGTAAAGATTCATGTCGAGCCGAATATAGCGGTCAAGCTTCCCGCCCTGCCACGTCTGCCATGGCTTGCCGATCGCGCTGACCAATCCGAGCGCAACGTTCGGTCCCGTGTTCTCGGACCGGCCTATCGCGAGCGCCAACTGACCCGGCTTCGCATCTGTTGCGAATTCTCCTCGCGCCCCCGATTCGCCTTCGAATCGAAGCACCGCGACATCTGTGCCTGGATCGTGGCCCGCGAGCGTCGCGGCCACCTCGTTGTTCCCGGGAAGAGTGAGTCGGGGATTCTCCTCACTCCTCAACGTGCTGAGAGTCGTGACGGCGACACCCTCCTGCCATACGACGCCGCTCGCGCCGAATCGCGCGCCGTTCCGCACGGCGACGACGTACTTCGACGCGGCGTCTGTAATCGATGCCAGGGTTTCCGACAGTTCGTGAAGGCTGTTCATAAAGTATTCCTGTTTTTAGGATGCGCCTCAACAGGCAGACGCCACATCGGGAGATCGGGCAGGTACGACCTGCCATTTTGGGGAGTGCGCAGGACGAGGGCGCACCATGCCTCGGGGTCCTGCGCGCCAGCCATCTCAACCATTGCGCGCAGCAATATTCATGCATTGTTGACACGGCCACTTTTAAGTTATATATCTAGTGCGTATTTTCCGGAATTAAGTAGCCCATATTTAACTTTGAGCCGAGGAATTCCATGAAAACTTTGAGGCGCTTTCTTGCACCCTTTCTGCTGCTTTTGATACCCGTGTGGCTTATGGCGCAGTCGGAGAAAGCCCAATTAACCGGCGTGATCACCGATTCGAGCGGCGCGGTGACGCCTGGGGTTAGGGTGACGGTCACAAATACCGCCAATGGGGAAAAACGCTCGGTGACTGCAGATGATTCGGGCTTTTACACTGTGCCCCTGCTGGAGCCCGGCAAATATGAAGTCTCTACCGCAATGGAGGGGTTTCGTTCCGTCACGCGGTCCGGCATCGAACTTCATGTGAATCAGACGCTCCGGGTGGATTTCCAGATTGAGTTGGGCTCGGTGAACGAATCAATTGAGGTGACTGCGTCGCAGGCAGCTTTGCAAACGGCAACGTCCGATTTGGGCCAGACGGTTGAGAATAAGCAAGTGGTGGACTTGCCCTTGAACGGGCGCAACACTATTGCGCTCGCTGTGCTGGCGCCAGGCGTTCGACCGCAGGGCACGTTCGGATCCAATCCGGCTACGGTGAACTATACCGGTTGGGGGAATTTCTCCGCAAACGGAGGACTGGCGAATGCGAACGAAGTGCTGATCGATGGAACTCCAGGCACGACGGCGGCCCTGAATGGGGCGGTGGTAATGCCTCCGGTGGACGCGACGCAAGAGTTCAAGGTCCAGACAAATAACTTTTCTGCCGAGTTCGACCGGACAGCGGGCGGAGTTATCAATTTAAGCCTGAAGTCCGGCACAAACCAGTTTCATGGCACGTTGTATGAGTTTTTGCGCAACGACAAACTGGATGCCAGCAATTTCTTTTCGAATCGCGCGGGCAGCCGAAAGCCTCTACTGCGTTACAACCAGTTCGGCGGCTCAATCGGCGGTCCCATTCGAAAAGACAAGAGTTTTTTCTTCGGGCTGTATGAAGGGTTCCGCCAGAACCTGGGCCGCGTTTATACGACGACGGTGCCGACGGAACTCGAACGGAGCGGGGACTTCTCCCAGACTCGGATCTCCTCGGAGGCCGTTCGCACAATCTACGATCCGAATACAACGCGGCGATCCGCAGATGGCCGAAGTTATATTCGTGATCCGTTCCCGGGCAACGTAATTCCCGCAACCCGGATGGATCCCGTAGCCCTGAAGCTCGGAGCTTATCTCTACCCACGATCCAATACACAGGGCACCGCCTTCACGAACGTCAACAACTTTGGAACATCGTCCGGGCAGAAAACCAACCAGGACAACTTCATCATAAAGATCGACCATCGCTTTAGCGACAAGCACCGGATCTCGGGTTCGTATACCTACGTGAAGCCTTCGTTGACCGGATGGGATCCGCTGAACAATTTAACGACGCCTGCCGATGATGGCGCGGCGAACGTAGAGAAGACGCAGTTCGTCTCGTTAAACGATAGCTATGTTTTCAATCCGACCACGGTTCTGGATTTGCGCGCCAGCTATCTTCGCTTCCTGGATGAACGCATCCCGATGAGCTACGGGATCGACTTGACGCAGTTTGGCTTCCCGGCGAGTTACAACAACGGAGTCACCTGGCGCCACATTCCGAATATCCATGTGGCCGGGTTGGCGGATTTTAACGCCTCTACCGGCAGCACCATCTTCGGGATTCAGAACAATTACTCCTTCAACGGCGCGGTGACCGCGGTTCGAGGCGCGCATGTTGTGAAGGTGGGCATGCAGTACCGGGTGATGCAGAACAATCGAACGCAGAGCAACAATTCGAGCGGAGACTATACGTTCGACGCGGCATTTACACGAGAGGATCCCCTAACGACGTCCCTTACGTCCGGCTATGGTTTTGCGTCTTTCCTGCTCGGGTCGCCGGTGAGCGGTTCCGTGCAAAAAGTGGAACGCCTGGCGCTGCAGAACAAGTATGTTTCGTGGTTCGTTCAGGACGATTGGCGGGTGAGCCAGAAGCTGACTTTGAACGTTGGCCTCCGCTTCTCCTTTGAGCCGTTTCTGACCGAGCGTTTCAATCGCCTGTCGCGCTTCGACCCAAGCGTGGTTCCGTCGCAGGCAGCGCGATACACCGGACTACCACTTCTCGGCGGTCTTGAATTCATGTCTGGTGACGATCGCTCCCCCAGCGGGACGTTTGGGCGCGAGTTTGCGCCGCGATTCGGGTTTGCGTACACGTTGACGCCGAAGACCGTGATTCGCAGTGGCTATGGAATTTTCTGGTTGGCGAACAACCTATCCATCACCAACGGAAATGGAAACAACCCGGCTTATTCGGTTGCCACTCCGTTTCTCAGTTCCATTGACGGCGGGGTTACTCCTGCAGACCGGCTAAGCAATCCGTTCCCGAACGGCTTCCTGGAACCGCCGGGCAGCGCTGCCGGCGCCGACACGCTGATCGGGCAAAGCATTGGGAACTTTATGGACGGCATCAAGCCCGGGTACATGCAGCAGTGGAATTTCGACATCCAGCGGCAGATTTCGAATGGACTTGTGGTCGATGTGGCCTATGCGGGGAGTAAGGGTTCGCGTTTGCCGCACGGTATTGGCTTGAATCAACTGCCGAATGAATTGCTGGCATTGGGCGCAGCATTGAACGATCCGGTTCCGAATCCGTATCTCGGACTGGTGACCACCGGGGCGATGAGCGGCGCCACGATCACTCGCCGACAGACGCTGCTGCCGTTCCCGCAGTTCACGAATGTGACCATGCCCATTGCGCCCGTGGGCAGACTCGACATATCACTCGATGCAGGTGAAGGTGAATCAACGGTTCGCCAGCGCCGGCGTTGTGTCTGTGGCCTATACGCTGAGCAAGTCGCTGACCGACACAGAGAGTTTCACCGGATGGCTAGAAGCGGGCGGCCAGAATGGGGGCTACTACGACCAATACAATCGCGCGCTCGACAAGTCGCTGGCCAACTTCGATGCAACGCACCGGCTGGTGGTGAGTTATAACTATGAACTTCCTATCGGACAGGGCAAGGCGCTTCTGAGCGACTTGAGCGGCGTTGCGGGCAAAATCGTATCGGGCTGGCAAGTGAATGGAATAACAACACTGCAGAGCGGCTTTCCGGTCGTCGTCGGGCGGCCCAATGTAGTAGGCGACCCGAACGCAAGTTCTGCTCCGGACCGCATCTACGGATGGTTCAACACTGCAGCGTTTGCTCCTGCGCCGGCGTTCACCTGGGGGAATGCGCCGCGCGTACTACCGAGCACGCGCAGTCACTCGGCGGCCAACTTTGATTTCTCGTTGTTTAAGAATACGGCGATATCCGAGCGCATCAATCTGCAGTTTCGCTCAGAGTTCTTCAATATCTTTAACCACCCTTGGTTCGCGCGGCCCGACAGCGCGTTCGGCAACCCGTCATTTGGCACGGTCAACAGCGTGTTGAACACACCGCGCCAGATTCAATTGGCTCTGAAATTGATCTTTTAATATGGGTCCATGCAGTTTGGGCGCGTGACGCCCTGGGACTCACTTCCGCTTCGAAGCGCCGCGCTCTAATAGCGGCGGCCGCTTTCGCCTCATCCCAATCGTTGTGGCAACACAGCCAGTGATACGCTAAACCCAATCCAGGAGCCAAAACTGGCATCCCAGCAAGCTGATTTCACTAGCTCTATGACTCGTCGTGATTTCATCTCCACCGCTGCGGCAGCGGCTTTCGCGCAGGCGCGGCGCAAGACCAACTTCCTGATCATTCTCGCTGACGACATGGGTTATTCGGATGCAGGCTGCTACGGCGGCGACATCGACACGCCCAATCTCAATCGCCTCGCAGCCGGTGGTCTCCGCTTCACGCAGGCGTATTCGACGGCTCGCTGTGGGCCGTCGCGCAGTTGCCTGCTGACCGGACAGTACGCTCAGCAAACAGCGTGCGACGTCATGACACCCGGCAACATTCCTGACTGGACCCGATTTGCTCCGCAGCACATGAAGCCGCTCGGCTACCGCTCCTACCATTCCGGCAAGTGGCATATTCGTTTCCGTCCGTTGGCCAGCGCCGGATTTGACCGCTCCTACACGCTGCTGGATCAGAACCGCTTCTTCACTCCGACGGGGCACCTGTTGAACGATGAGCGACTGCCGTCGCCGAAGTTGAGCGACGGGTTCTATGCGACAAACGCGATCGCCGACTACGCCGTGAAGTTTCTGGAAGAACATGCGCGCGACCACGCGAGCGACCCGTTTTACTTCTACCTCGCGTTCACTTCGCCACACTTTCCACTGCAAGCGCGCCAGGAAGATATAGACCTCTACAAGGACCGTTTCGCCGAAGGATGGGACGTCGCCAGGCAACGCCGCCATGAGCGTATGAAAAAAATGGGTTTGGTGAACTGCAAGTTGGCGCCGCTCGAGCCCGGTGTCTGGCCTCCATGGAACACGAAGCCCGAAGACCAGCTTCCAGGATTCGGACCCGGCGAGGTTCATAACGCCGTTCCCTGGACTTCCCTCACTCGCGAGCAGAAGGACTTTCAGCGAACCAAAATGGCCATCCACGCCGCGATGATTACGCGGATGGACCGCGAGATCGGTCGCGTTCTCGATCAACTCAAGCGAATGAACGCCTACGACGATACGTTGATACTGTTTCTTTCGGACAACGGCGCGAGCGCCGAGATCATGATTCGTGCCGACGGGCACGACCGGGCTGCGCCGCCGGGCTCGGCGCGCACTCACCTTTGCCTCGGACCGGGCTGGTCCAGTGCTGCGAACGCCCCCTTCCGATTGCACAAGAGCTGGGTGCACGAAGGCGGCATTTCATCACCCTGTATCGCGCACTGGCCACACGGTATCGCTGAGAAAGGGAAGCTGCGCCACAACCCCTGTCACTTCGTCGATGTAGTGCCGACGCTGATCGACTTGGGCGGCGGTGACCCGGTCAAGGCCATGCCCCCTGGCGTTCCGCCTCTTGCGGGAAAGACCATTGCGCCGGCCTTCAAGAAGGACCACACCGTCTCTCGCGAGTTTCTCTACTTCAATCACAACAACAATCGCGCTCTACGCCAGGGTGATTGGAAGCTAGTTGCAGCCGGCGCCGACGGTCCATGGGAACTCTATAATGTCGCCGCAGATCGTTGTGAGCAGAAGAACCTCGTTGCCGACGAGCCCAAGCGGGCGGAGGCTATGGCGGCGCTGTGGAAGTCGACCGACCGTGGGTTCGTGGAAACTCGGGAGAAGGCATCGCCGACAAAAGAGATTCCGATGAAGAATAACTGAGGAGTCGAGCTGTGATGAATCTCTCCAAAAGAGCTGGACTGACCTTGGGCGCGGCCATCGTCTTTCTTTGCGCTCAGCGCGAACTTCGATGTCAGGCGACTCTGGGCAGCGCCACCTTGGGAGGCACGGTCCGCGATCAGACAGGACTTGCCACACCAGAGGCCAAGATCGTCCTGATCGATGTCGAGCGCGGATTGAGGCGCGAATCGATCACCAACGAATCAGGCTCCTATGTCTTCCCTAATGTTCCGGCCGGCGACTATACGCTGCAGACGACAAAGGACGGCTTTGACTCTCAGGAAGTGAAGAACATTCGACTCCAGGTCGGTCAGGTCGCGGCGATCGATATCTCCCTTAAAGTCGGCCAGGTTTCGACGGTCGTCTCCGTCTCGGGCGAGCAGATGACACTGATTGAGACAGAGTCGAATGCCATCGGTACCGTCGTCGACTCCGAACGCGTCCAGGGCCTGCCCCTCAACGGCCGCAACTTTCTGCAATTGGCGCTGATCTCCGCGGGCTCCAGCGAGGTCGTCGGCCGAGCAGATGTGTACACCGGCCAGATCGGCCATCCCAGCCGCGCTATTTCCATCACGGGCAACATGGCAACGACGACGGGTTACACGATCAACGGCATTGCCACCCGCGGCGGACGGCTCGGTGAGAGCGCCCTGAATCTGTCGGTGGCGGCGATCGACCAGTTCAAAGTCCAGCAGAATTTCTTCATGCCGGATCAAGGGCCAAACCCTGGCTTGGTGAATGTCACCACCAAGGGCGGAGGCAACGCCTTTCACGGCCAGCTATTCGAGTTCCTCCGCAACAAAACCTTGGATGCGCGCAACTTCTTCGCTCCCACCTCCGAGGACCTCAAACGAAACCAGTTCGGGGGCGCGTTGGGCGGTCCGATCAAAAAGGATCGTGTGTGGTTCTATGGATACTACGAAGGCCTTCGGGAAATCGCCGCGTTTTCAACCGCCGCTTTCACTCCGACTCAAGCGATGTTCGGCGGCAACTTTCAGGGCGTTCCGGAAATCATTTACGATCCGAACACTTTTGACGCCAGCACGGGTACACGAGCTCCCTTCCCCAACCAGATCATCCCTGACAACCGAATTAATCAAGTTTCGAAGAACTTCCTTAAATACTACTTACCAGGCGCCAGTCTGACGCAGCGCCCCAGCAATCTGTTCGGCAATCCTCGCAACCGTATCGACGACGATCAGTGGGGCGTGCGAGTCGACAGCTCGTTGACGGCGAACCAAAACCTGTTTGGGCAGGTACTGCGCTCGAACAATCCGGCGGTCCGGCCCAGCATCTTCCCGTTGGCCGGGGCATTCTATCCGAACGACTCCGTCCTGGTGATGGCGCAGCACACATGGACGCTCTCGCCAACCCTGGTCAACACGGTCCGGGTGGGTTTTGCACGTAACCTGGCCCTTTTCGCCAATGAGGCTCGCGATTCGGGCAACATCACACCGGAAATCGGTGTCCTGAACACCTTCGACACCCGCGGCGTCACTTCCGTTGGCTTGACGGGATACTCCGGATTCGGCCGGGCGAATGGCGACCTCGGGAACATCGACAATAACTATCAGCTCGACGAGGGCATGAACTGGGTCCGCGGCACGCACAACATCCAGTTCGGTATGGGCATTCGTTACCGCCGCACGTGGCAGCAGAATGCCAACGCCGGCGCCCACGGCACCTTGGCGTTCCAGCCGGCTTTCACTGCCCAGCTCGCTGCCAACGCTCAAGGACAGCTCGCTCCGCGCGCGGGAACAGGCAACTCCTTCGCCGACTTTCTTCTGGGCACTCCAATCACCGCCAGCGTTAACGGGCTGCAAATGTTTCCGTACAGGTTCACGCAGTACATTCCGTATTTTCAAGACACATGGAAGATCCACCGCGACCTTACGCTTAATTACGGCGTCTCGTGGTTCGGCGCGACAATACCGGACCCGCAGGGCGCGGCGCGCGATTTTGTCCACGGCTTCGACGAGAACACCGGTCAGCTCACCTATGCCGCTCTCGGCCAGATTGATCCCAAGGTCATGAAGATGGACAAGAACAACTTCACGCCGCGTGTCGGCTTCGCCTGGAAGCCATGGTTCTCGCCCAACACGGTGATTCGCGCAGGCGCTGGCCTCTACTACAGCGACTCGGCGTTGATCGAGATGCAGTTCGCCATGGCAGCGCCGCCCTTCAACACGCCAGTGCAGTTGAACAACCCTGCCACCCAGCCAATCCCCACGTACCGCTTGGGCGTGAACATCTTTCCCGCCTTCTCATATCCGCCCCTGGATTCCGACTTCTCTGCCAAACTTCCGCCAGGACTCACGCCTTTCCGGCTGAAGGAAGATGGACGCACTCCATACGTCAGCCAGTGGAATCTCTCCATCCAGCAGTCACTCGGCAGTAACGACCTCGTGGAACTGGTCTATGTCGGATCATCCGCGCACAGGCTCCAGAATCGGTATGACTACGCGCAGTGCCGCGCCACACCAGACTTGCGCTGCGACCCGGCCACCAAGCCCTATCCGCGCTACAACGGATTGCTAACCGCTGATTTCAACGGCAACTCCTCGTACAACGGGATGTTTGTCAAGTACAACCATCGTGCCGGAGCCGGCCTGAACCTGCGGCTTGAATACACTTTTTCCAAGGCGCTGGTGGATGGGTGGGAAAGCGGCTCCATCAACGGACATGCAGAGTCTTGTCTGTAGAGCCTGCGACAAGGGCCATGCCTCCTTCGACCAGCGACATCGTCTAGTCGCCAGCACGATTTATGATCTGCCCTTCGGACGAGGCCGCAAGTTCGGGTCCAACATCAATCAGGCCGCCGATTATGTGGTGGGCGGCTGGACCGTCACCGGCATTACGAGCTTCGCTACTGGATTCCCGATTTTCATTACATCACCAGCCTCCACGCCCAGCGCATACATTTCTCACCGGCCCAACCGCCTCTGTGACGGAGCCGATTCCAGCCTCTCGGACAACCTTCGTAACAATGGGATGGTTTACTTTAAGACCAGTTGTTTTGCCGCGCCGGCGACCGGTTTCTTCGGCAATACCGGCCGCGCGCCGCTTCATGGTCCAGGAATCAACAACTGGGACATCGGCCTGGAAAAGCAGTTCCCGATCCCAATTACGGAGCAGATGAAGCTCCAATTTCGCGGGGAGTTATTCAATGCCTTCAATCATGCCCAGTTCAACAATCCCAACGGTGACACCGGCGCCGGGGCGAACTTCGGCCGTATTTCAAGCGCTCGCGCGCCGCGCTTGATCCAACTGGGTTTGAAGTTGCTATGGTGAGTTTGTCCTAACACCCATCGCGAAATTTGCCCTTCGTCAGGGTACGGACGCCATTCTCAATTTCTGGAATAGCGTGTGGGTCTCCAAGATGGTCCGTTTGACTTGGTGTTTGGACTGGTATATGACTTGTCCAGTCAATATGCATCGAATACTGATCTGAACTGGAGATCCCAATATGCTTTGGCGCCTAATGATCGTTCTCGGTGGCTTGGCAGCTGCCGCAGTTGCTCAGGTGTTACCAGTCGGCACCGTTGACGGAACTGTTCAGGACTCTAGCGGCGGAGCAGTGCCGGGCATGACCATTACCCTCACCCAGATTGAAACAAATCAGGTCAGGACAGCAACAACCAACGACGGCGGCTACTACTTCTTTCCACTCGTGAACCCAGGACGGTACCAGGTGCTGGCGGAGAAGGTCGGCTTCAAACGCAGCACGCAACAGGTTCTTGTGGAGACCGGCAAACGTTCGACGGCCGATTTCGCTTTAGAGCTTGGCCAGGTTACCGAGTCGGTCCAGGTCAACGCGCAGGCGGCGCTACTCGAGACTTCGACTGCCAGTGTGAGCCGAAATGTACAGGAAAGAGTTGTTCAGGATCTTCCTCTGTTGGGTCGCAATCCGCTGATGTTGATTAACCTGGCTCCCGGCATTACGAATAACTCAACCACTTCCAGCACGGGATTAATCGATATCGACAGCGTCTCGTATAGCTCTGTGAACGGTTCCAGCCGGCGCCAGAACGAATTCCTGATGGACGGCATCCCAAATAATGTTTCCGACAGGGTCGCTTACATCCCGAGCGTGGATGATGTGGAAGAGTTCAACGTTCAGACGAACGCGCTCGATGCCGAATATGGTCATGGCGGCGGAATGTACGTGAACGTAACCACCAAAAGCGGCACCAATCAGCTTCACGGGAACATCTACGAGTTTTTTCGTAACGACAAGCTCAACGCAAATCAGTTCTTCTCGAACCGAAGCGGCACCCCGCGCCCGGTGGTGCGATTCAACCAATACGGCCTCGCAGTGGGAGGGCCTGTCGTGAAGGACAAAGTATTCTGGTTTTTCAATTGGGAAAGTCTCCGCCAGCGTACGCCATTCACCTATCGCATCACGGTACCGACGCAACTACAGCGGCAGGGAGACTTTTCACAAACTTTCGATCGCAATGGCGCACCTTTCCAGATTGCCGATCCTCTGACGACAACGTCGACCGCTTCCGGCGGTCAGAGCCGTACGCTATTTCCGGGCAATCGGATTCCCGCTAACCGGATCAACCCGATCTCCGCACAAGTGCTGTCACGATACCCGTTGCCCAACACGCCCGGTGATCCACTTACCGGCGCGAATAATTACTTCAGCGTCGTCCCGGCGATCTATGACGGAGACAATTTCTCGGTTCGCGTCGATCCCAATATTCGCCGCCATCGTTTGTTCGGCCGCTGGTCGCACAATTACTGGTTTCCCAGGTACTCCCTCGGTATGGGACATCGGAGGTGGCGTCGGGGCGCCTGAAGGCAACAATCGTGCCCAGACATCGATCGGTTTGAGTGACGCCTTCGTCGTCAGCCCGTCAATGGTCATCACCGCGCAGGGCGGATTCACCCGCTGGACGCAGCAAGGAATACATCCCAACTTCGATCCGACAACGCTTGGATTCTCCAGCAGCCTTGTGAGCCGCCTGCAGCAGGATATTTTCCCGCGATTCAATATTGCGAACTCGGACTCCTATTACATCGGGGCTTCCGAAGGAAGATGGTACGAGCACACTAACACCTATTCCTTCAACATTGGTGTCACAAAGAACGGCGGCAGCCACAACATGAAGTGGGGCATGCAGGGACAGATAAAGCAGAATAATTCCGTTGGAGCAGCTCGGCCGGCTGGAGAGTACAACTTTGACCGCGCGTTCACGCAGCCAAATCCTTTTGTACCCGGAACCAACCAGGGCCACGGAATCGCCAGTTTGTTGCTCGGTTATCCGGCCAGCGGGTCCATCGATCTTCGAGCGGCGACAGCGCCGCAGGCGCCGTTCTATGGCTGGTATTTCCAGGACGACTTCAAGGTTACGCAGAAGCTGACGCTCAATTTGGGGTTGCGCTATGAAATCCTGTTCGGCACGACGGAACGATACAACCAGAGTAATCTGGGGTTCGATGCATCGGCATCCAATCCTATTGAAAGCGCCGCGAAGGCGGCCTACGCGCGGAACCCTGTTCCCGAACTCTCCCCGAATGATTTCAATGTAAAGGGCGGACTATTCTTCGCGACTCCCGAGAATCGTGGAAACGTAGTAGTCGACAAGGGATCGATCGCACCGCGAATCGGTCTGGCATACCGGGTCTTGCCTCGCACTGTCATTCGTTCCGGCTTTGGAATTTTCTATTCGGCCTGGTGGCAGCCGTTCGTCCGGGCTACGGGCTTTGCCTCGAACACCCCGATGGTAACGACTCTCGACGGAGGACTAACTCCGGCGGATACGCTGGCGAATCCCTTCCCCAACGGGTTGATAGAGCCGACGGGCTCCAGCCTGGGCCTGAAGACGCTTCTCGGCTCGAGCCTCGCGGGCACTTACGATTACTGGCGCAAGAACCAGCGCAATTTCCGCTGGAATTTCGGTTTTCAACAGGAGATCGCACACAACCTGGCATTCGAGGTGAACTACGTCGGACAGCGGGGCACGCGGCTGCCGCTGAGCAGCGCCACCAGCGACAGCGATCGAAGCATCAACTCGTTTGATCAGAAGTATTACGCTCTTGGATCGAGACTCAACGCACGCATCCCGAATCCATTCCAAGGTCTAATACCCGCTCCGAGCCCCCTCGCAGGCGATACGATCACGGTGGCACAGTTGCTCGCTCCTTACCCTCAGTTCACGGCTGTCACACTTCAGAGAAATACAGGCGGTGACAGCTACTATCATTCGCTCCAGGCTTCGGCAAACAAGCGATTGAGCGCAGGACTGATATTCCAAGTTGCTTACACCTGGTCGAAGCAACTCGAGAAGCTGCGCTTCATCGAGCCCAGCGATCCCGAACCATCGAAGATGATTGGGGAATTCGACAACCCACACCGTGTCTCTTCGGCGATCATCTTTGAGCTTCCGTTCGGCGAGGGTAAGCGTTTCCGATCGAATATCGTCGCGGTGGATAAGATCATCGGCGGCTGGCAGTGGAGCGCGATGTATATTTACCAGACAGGTCAAGCAGTATTCTTACCTGCCACTCTCGCCACGGGTGTCAGCCCCAAGCTCGATGGCGCAAACATTGACAAATGGTTCAACACCGACGCCATGACAGTTCTCCCCGCATTCACCGCACGCCGGATTCCGTTCATGTGGAATGACCTTCGCGTTCCGAACATTAACAATTGGGACATGTCGTTCTGAAGAACACGTTTGTCTATGCGGAACGCGTTAAGCTCCAGTTCCGGTGCGAGTTGATCAACTCGCTTAACCGTGTTTGGTTCGGTGGGCTCGAGACGAACCCTACCAGCGGCAACTATGGCCGGCTGACCAGCCAGGCGAACAACCCACGGAATATCCAATTGGGTCTGAAGGTGATCTTCTGATGGGCCGGTTAGTTTGATCACCGTCAGGGTTGCTCTTATTGTTCTCGCAGTACTTACGCGCCCGACAGCGCAAACGTTTCCCGTGGGTTCGGTGTCGCACTACCGTCATGAACGGAATGAGGGCTTGCGCGGTTCTGTTGTAAAAGAGTTTACGCTGTCGCTCGGTCGCGTTGAGCGAGGCTCGCCGGGCAATCGGCAATGGGTCAACCTGACTGCAACGAAGGCGAGCGGAGAGCAGTTCGCTATCTGGCTGCTTAGTGCCGGCTATCCGCCATCGTCGCTTGAGAGTGCGCGCAAAACTACGACTCGGTACATCGTTCAGGAGGGCTCGGAGCGCCCACGTGAGTATAAGAACCCGGTTACGGGTGAAGCCGTGCTTCCGTCATCGGGTGCATGGGAGCATTTGTTTCCACGCGCAATCGATAGCGCGTCGCCAGTGCGGGCCCGATATCTCGGGCACAACTATGTTCGAGAATCCATCACTGAACGCCCTTCGGTTCCGCCGGCCGATACGAGGATCATTGAGCTTCGGCCGGATTTGCTGGTCGGGCCTGCGAGTAATACTCGGCAGAAAGATGAGACCAGGCGTTACGACGGTTCGGATTACGAGTTGACGCGGCTGACGCAGAATGACTATCGGGAGATGGCAGGCGCCGGAATCAGTTGCGTGCGAGTGGATGCCGAACAGGCCGGTTGGGCACATGAACTGAACCTGCACTATTGGGGCGACGGCGGGAAGTTGCCCTATCCGGAACTTCTTTATCGCAGCCAGTATCTCGGACCAAGCCTGTATCTCGATGAACCGGCCGTAACGACGAGAGATCACGAGATTCGCCCGAGACTCGAAAGGGACGAAGCTTTCCGAAAGTCGATCACGCCCCGGGACGCGTTCGAACTCTTTCGCGGACACTTTGCGAAGGTGGTCCAGCAGAACACAACGGCTATTGTTAAGACACTTGCCTCGCGTCCGGACGTGGATGTGGGCAGCATGCAGTTCGCGCAGGCGAACCTGTACAGCTGGGAGACGATGGTGAGCACTGCCGCGCATCAGTTGTCGCAGCATCCGCGCGTTCCCGAAGCAATGGTCTTCGAACCGCCCGGACGAATCGGCACCAGGCGCACAATCCCCGAGATTGACATGACCTATGGCGTTCAGATTCCACCTGACGATCCCAAGGCGCTGCCGGCTATCATCTTCGGTTTTCTTCGAGGCGCGGCCAGACTGACTAATAAAAGCTGGGGCGTGAGCATCTATGGAGCTGTGCAACCGGCAGACACATTCTGGTGGCTGACGCACGCATATGATCTGGGCGCCACTCGTTTCCATTTCTACGATTCTTATCAGCTGGCTTGCGTGCCATACGGAGAGTACATCGCGTTGGCTCGCCATCTGCGCAACCATGCCAGGAGCAACCCTCTTCGCGATCTGGACCGCCTGCGCAGGGCTGCGGAAATAGCTATTCTGCTTCCGCCAGGCTACAACCTTGGTCACGTGTTTCTTGGAAAGGGAATACTTTGGGGTGTCGGGGAATTGAACCTGGAGCGCGTGAATCCTGCGGGGGTAAAGTACCGCGTAGTTATGAGCAACTTTTTTCAGTACATTGAAAGATGTTTGCAGCAAGGGATTGCGTTCGACCTGCTGTGGGATATTCCGGGTATGCAACTCTCCGGATACCGCGAGATCGTACGCGTCCGAGAAGACGGCAAGGTTGAGGTCGAAGTGGATGGGAAACGGACTTTTCTGAGTTCGCCGCGACTCGTGAGACGCGCAAAGGGCGTGCCGCCGAGTTTGGATGTCACGATGGCTTCGAAGTCCGAATCGGCCGCGATCGATATCACCGCTCTGGCGCGCGTGGTTGAGAAATCCTCGCCGGTGTATTATACGTTGGGCGCGGACACAGAAGGCGTGTATCACAACGCCAAGGTGGCATGGGAGCTCTATGGTCCCCGTGACGAGGACTATCTGTTTCTACGTCCGGATAATCTGAAGCCTCGTGTCCGGGAGATTGTGAAGGCAACCGAGATCGAAGCAACCATGCGGATAAGCCGGCCCGGCAACTACCGCCTACGTGC
The DNA here is from genome assembly GCA_963844855.1 of Bryobacteraceae bacterium. Lineage (GTDB taxonomy): Bacteria > Acidobacteriota > Terriglobia > Bryobacterales > Bryobacteraceae > DASQDN01. The sequence continues at coordinate 734 of CAWJQP010000004.1, read as the reverse complement.
ATCGACCGTGGATACAGCGGGCCGGACCACGGTCGTCTGGCTACGTTTTAGCGTCAGAACCGATCCAAATACGAAGCGGCTTCGCTTAGACACGCCGACCCAGGTTCACTAGCATGTCGTACCTTTCTCGGCGTTCGATCATGTCAGGGTTCATCGGTACTTCATTGCGGCTTCCTCGCATGAGCGCGGCAACGCTAGATCGGGACGGCATGCTGCAAATCGAGGGAAAGCGCACGTTCATCCACGGCCTGTATCAAACGCCAAAGCATACGAACGGTATACGGGCCGCAGCGGATGCCGGCTTTCACGTAATCCATGCGCCTACGCAACGAGATGTTCTCGACACGGCTCGAACCAACGGGTTGCGATGTTGGATCACCGTCGGCTCCGGCCCGGCTGGCATTCGCAAGATCGTCGGCGAATTCGGAAACATCCTGCGGTTCTGTTCTGGGAGACAGAAGACGAGCCTTCGTATCAGTGGAAGAAGAGTGGGCCTCGGATTTCGCCAAGAAGATCACTGCCGCTTACGCGTTGTTGAAGCAACTCGATCCGGAGTGGCTGGTGTATCTTAATCATGCACCGACCAACCTGGTATCGACGCTTCAGCATACATCCGGGCGGAGATATCCTGGCGACGGACATCTACCCGGTGGTTCCTCACGGAATTTGTGGATTGTATGCTTTATGGCCAAGCGGCCGGCAAGGGGATTTTTCGGATACGCATATCAGTCAGG
>CAWJQP010000003.1:0-10362 GCA_963844855.1 Bryobacteraceae bacterium | reverse complement strand
ACCCTATCCCGCTTCACGCCTGCAACTCTCCGGTCATGATCCCTTCTTCGATTTCCTAGTCAAAGAAGCAGTCCCGTATGTGAGCGCCAACTATAACGTGTCCAAGAGCCCCGGCCAGACAGCGATCTCAGGTTATTCACTTGGCGGCCTTGCCTCCGCTTACGCCGGGCTTCGCCACTCCGAAGTCTTCGGCCTGATCTTAGCTCAATCGGGTAGCTATTGGTACGAACCCAGCGGGGACGAGACAGCCGAGCCGAACTGGATCTCACAGAAGTTTATTGCAAGTCCGAAACTCCCGCTGCGCTTCTATTTGGATGCGGGGCTGTTCGACACCGACCTCTCCGGACGCGGCACTGGGATTCTTCTTCCGAATCGCCATTTCCGAGACGTCCTACGCGCAAAAGGGTACGAAGTGACTTACCAGGAATTTCCTGGCGGGCACGACTATATCAATTGGCGAGGCACGCTCGCCGACGGACTCGCCACATTGTTCGGACCGGCTCCTAAGACGGATGTCAAGCCCTGATAATCCTGCTTCATGTCTTCCGCAACCGGCTCCAGCTTGTCGCATACAGCCTGGAAGATGCGCCCGACTCCGGTTACGCGGTCCTTGAACTTTTTGACCGGCACTACGCCGGGCAGCGAGTTCCAAATCTCGGTGAGGCGGCTGCCGGGAAAGCTCTCGGCCAGCTTCGCCAATTGCGCTTCGGTACTGAAGACGGCCTCGGCGTTGGCTTCGGCGGCGTCCTTCGTCGCGAAGGCCGCGATGTTGTTCTCTGGGTCGATCGTGAAAAACTTTTTCATTTGATTGGTCCTTTTCTGGGATGGTTTCTAGCGGTCGCCGCCCGGCGTCGTCTTGGTGGCGTGTACGTAATCCAGGTACGCGCTGCCGTCCGGCCGTTCCACTATCACGTGCAGCGTTGATTCGCCGGACTCGCGGACTTCGCCGATCAGGTACCGGAACTCGCTGGTCGAGTAGTTGCGGACCTTCTGGCCTTTTTCGCGGTAGCAACCGTTTTTGCGCGCATGATCTTAAGATCGATTTGATCATTCCACTTTTTTTTGCCGCGTATATAGGCAAGCGGTGATGAACACCGGCAAAGTAGTCGTAAAGGAAGTTATGCAACTAATAAGTCAACAAACACGTGTGTTTGCGTGTCTCGCATTGGGTGTGGTATTCGGGGGAACTTTCCAGGCCGTAGCCAAAGAACAACCTTGGCAGGGAACCTTTTCGTGTAACGACGGGCCGGGAGGTACGACCGGCGGCGGTGCTAGTTGTTCATTTCCGAAGCCACCGGCTGGGAAGATTCTCGTGATTGAACATGTCACCGTCGAATTTTCACTGGCACCGGGGCAAACAGCTCGCGCGATCTTGTATTCCTTTTCACCGCGTGACAGCAACTGGCCGCATGTATCTTTTCCGCTGGCTGCCACTTCTTTCGTCGGGCAAAACGCGAACAAGACGTTGGACCTCCGCGTAATCAACGCTCCGATACGACTCTATGTAACTCCCGGGACTGTACTTACCCAGTCCCCTATGATGATCTGGGAGCGCAGTGGTTCCGGTTATGCCAGTGCTGTGGTGACCTTGATCGGTTATCTCAAGGATGAATAAGGGATAGTACGCGCTCGTGCTACAGGCGACTGAAGGCTCTAACGCTCTATTCCGAACCTGCGGGTGTCGGCGATGACGTCAGCCTGATGCCCTCGCAACACTGCAGTAAACGCTTGAGAACAACGATAACGCAACGGTCTCACGGATTCGTGCGCGAAAGCCCTGCAATGGTCTTGTTCCCTTAATGCAAAAGAGCCATGAGAATAAACGGTTCACCATCGAGGCGCTCGACAGCGCGCAACCCGATAGGCAATATCACCGCCTTCTAGTCGTTACAAAACTTATGTCTCGGCGGCAGCAGTTTCTCGCGGCCGAACAGACGACCCCGGAGTGAGAGTCGGAAAAAACACAAGCAGCAACCTATGGGTGATGTGCCTGACCACTACCTTGTGTGGCTCGCAACACGTCAGAAGCTGACCAATAAGGAAGATCAGGAGCTTGCGATAGAAGAGTTAAAGGCTCGTGGCAAGGACTACTTTTTGCCATCGCCCGTAAAACGAATCCCGCAGCCAGGCTCGTGATGAGCCGTGTAGAGTGGGCTGGGTATTGCTGAAGGTATACGCCGAATTCGTTTCGCCGCGCCGCGAGCCTCGCGCGCGCAGGTACCGTTCGAAGCGCGTGTGCGAGCTTGCCTTCGACATGGAAGAGAAGCTCGTGAGCACACCTGCAGGCTGGTGATGCCTGCCGCCGTTTACTGGGTTGGCGCCCAGCTTTACCGGCATGCTGTTCCCGATCCACAGAGTCTTATCAATAAGCTTGAATTCCAGAATGGGCGGACACAGGACGATGTCGCTGGTCGTCACGTCCGCCTTTGACGCCGCAGTCAATGGACGATGCCGGCCATGCCTGCAAAGGTCAGGAATCGCTGCAGCGGCTGCTGCTGGTTTGGAAATGGAAGCGGAATCGCTACGTTAACGGCGGTCGTCATTGCCGTAAAGAATCCGTTGTGAACAGGCCAGGGATATGTCAGAACAAACAGTCTCACCAGTTGCGCGTCCGTCGGAGTGCCGATGCCATTCGGAGCTGTATCCGTGCGGTAGTTCCAGAAGAACTGAGCCCAGTCCTGCTCAATGCCCTGGTCCGGATAGCTGGCCTCATTGTAGTTGGTCTCGAAATAGCGATTGAATGTGTTCAGGTTCTTCGTGGACTGTGCGGCCGGGTTGATATCGGAACCAACTACAACCTTGCAATCGGCATCTGGGCCTACGTCGTTCCAAACCGCACCCGAGACGAAATGCGCGAATCCCTCGAGAGCTGCGGTCAATTGCCACTCCTTGCTTGTCCACGTGTGCTGGTTTGCTTCACCGGCGGCGACTGAGTAGTCGACGCCCGCCGGAGTCAGGGCCGGATTAAGTTTTGCCATTACCAGCGCGTGCCCATATTCATGAACAAGAGTGAATTTCGATTTCGCCGCTGTTGAGTACTTGATATGAATCAAAGGGTGGCCAAGCGGCGAATAGCTCGTCGCCGTACCGCTGTTGTTTCCTTCGAGGCCGAGACGGAACTCATACATCGCGTTAGTCAGCCCGCCTGGATATCGTTCCGCGGCCGCCGCTGCTGCGGCAAAAATGCTGTGCGCGTACTCATCCGGGTCCATCCAAAGGATCACGAACGGCGACGCCGTCGCGGGTATCACCAGGTTGAAAGCCGGCACCGAGGCAGAGCCCGCGGGTCCGGCATTCATGTCGGTCATCAAGGCTGTAATATTCGTTGCGGACTTGTTATACCAGGGCAGGTAGTAGACGGAGACGTTTGAATTAGATAAAGCCGGAATATACGGCGTGCATCCCCACTGATCGAGCTGTCCCGCCCAGATTTGGCCGCCATTCTGCGACAAAATCGCGTAGGCTCTCGCCATCGGCAGCGGGGCTCCATCCCGTCCGTAATCCTCACCGTAATTTATGCTGGACTCGTTACCTTGAGGCGAAACCCAGACGCGTCCGGAGGAATCGTTGAACGTGTCCGACGAGATCATGAGACAAAAACGCTTTGTCCCCGGGGCGGCGGTGGTAATCGAGGTACCAGCTGTGGACGACGCGCGGGAGACGCGACGTAACGCCACATCTACACCGGAACGCCCCGCGGCCAGCAACGCCACGCGCGCCGTATTTAGCATGGCGGTCGTGTTCGTTGCTCCACGAAAGTCGCCGGACCCGAATCGGTTGGTCAGGACTTGCTTCCGGTAGAAAACGAAGGCTCCGGAATCCGGATGATAGTAAACGGGAGGAAGCGGCACGCTCGTCAGCGGGCGCCCTGCGTTATCGTTCACAGCAAGGGCGGCATAGATGGCTCCAGAGAATTGCAGACTCGCGGGAACGTCGGCGGTCGTCAATACGAGCCGCATCTCGCCGCGCGCGTATCCCAAAAGCGGTTGAAATGCGATTCGTTTCCGCACGGTTGCCGCGTCACGCTCAATTCGAACATCCACTCCCACTGCGACGGTGTTGTGCTGCAGGTTCGTGAGCGCTATCGTCAGCGCCGGTATAGGAACGCGAATCATGGCGTCTGGTGTCTCAAGCTTTTCCCAGGCGGCTGCGATAGCCGCTGCCTTCGGGTCAGAGTGGACAAAGGGTGAGGTGGGTTGCTGAGCGTAAACCAATGACATCCCCGCGGCCACAAGCGGCGTACAAAAAAGCTTCATACTGGTCTCCGCGAGGGTAGTGATTCGATAAAAGCAGCCGTTTCATCCTCGCACTACGCCACACGGTCGACGTTTAGAACTTAGAAGAACCGAAAAGAGACCAAACAGGTCCGGAAAGACGCTTTTGTTCTTCTTCGTGATTTACTTCATGACGAAGATGGTCTGCCCTTCTATAATGGCCAGATATTTCAGCTCACCTTGCTTCCGACAGTTCAACGAGCGGCATCTTGCCTGCCAATCTTCCGGCCAGTATAGCGGCCGTCCGCTCGTGCGGCCGTTGGGCTATGCCAGACCCGTTTCGCACGCTACGAACTGCCGGCGAATCTCTACGCTTCGGCCTTCAAATCCCGCAGCAGGCGCTCGACCGGCGCCCGTTCTGGTCGGGCAACGGTGAAAGATAAATCTGATACCTCCCCGAATCCCAGCACGACTCAGGATGGCGCGGGCCGCAACTCCACAGTTGCCGAGTTGCGGAACTCCACAACTCCATAGTTGCGGAAGTGCGGAATTCCACAGCGCAGCGCCGGCGACCCAGAACCCAGCGAAGGCACCCCCCCGAATAGCGTTAACTGAACGGCAACGTCAGGAGCGGTTTGAAGCGACGAAAAAAGGCAGTATCTACGGGTGAGAAAAGGCAGAGTGAGGTGGGTAGCCAAGGGCGATCCCGTTGGCCAAGCAAAGTTCGTCAGCAAGTTGTTTGCCGCGTAATCGACCTCTCAATCAGCCATTTTGTGCGCCCGATGATTTTCGCAACGGAACCAGGACAGGCGAGTTCCACACACTGGCGTTGATTTTATTTTCAGCGCACGATTTTGGGTCGCGACATCTTCAGCAAATGACGTCGAAACACGAGCGCCCACCCGAGAAGCGCATCGGATGTTAGTACGATCAAATGGTTTGGCGGAAGGTCACCATCCGCACCTTCCAATCGGCGGGGCGTCGTCTTGGTGGCGTGTACGTAATCCAGGTACGCGCTGCCGTCCGGCCGTTCCACGATCACGTGCAGCGTTGATTCGCCGGACTCGCGGACTTCGCCGATCAGATACCGGAACTCGCTGGTCGAGTAGTAGCGGACCTTCTGGCCTTTTTCGCGGTAGCAACCGTTTGTGTTTTCCATCGTGATGACACGTTCGCTCTGGTGGGCTTGGAAAGCAACGTTAATCGTGGCTTAGAACTTTTGGAACGGCGCGCCGGGTGCTCGACCTCGGCTGTTCGAACGGGGGCTCTTGCAGAGGAATCAGCAGCGGGCGCAGCCTAACGCGACACCAGCGAACACTGGTGCCGCTGCATGACGGCCGAGGAGATCGCGACGGTCGAGCGGCTGGCCTGGGGGGAGGGTCGAATTCCTGTCCCGATCCGTCAGCGACCGCGCGAGGTGGCGACCTTTCGCGCCCGCGAATTTCGGGAGGGGGGTACCTTGGGCCCCACGCACTCGGAAGATGTTGATTCTGCAACGGAAGTAGTGGCATTGAGCCGCCCGCGGGGCGCCAAAAACGTGTGTTTTCGACGTTGAATTTGGCTGAATTTGAGCCGGTCGTCGCTGAGTGGGGGCGAAACCCATGTAAACGCTGATGAATCCCGGAGGTCAGCGTCGCTCCAGATCGAAGCTATGGGAGAACAACAAGGGCGGGTTTGACACTCGGCATAGTACAAAGTTGGCGTCTCCAAGGCGCGCATTTCTGGCCCTTAGTCGGGCAAGTGCAGCCGCTAGTTCTATGAAAACAATGATCCTCGTGCTACTCCTCGTCGCGTTCGCGGCGGCGAAACAGCCATGCAACCCGCGACGGCAACGACAGCAGATATGTCAGAGCAAAGGCGGTTCTTTGTCTATAAGGTACCGTCGGCCATGGCAGGGGCTCAGCGACCAGCGGCCTACCATCTGCTACCATCTGACACCATCTGCAGCCTCTCAGGAGAGCCAGTTCGAACTCCGCCACATTTGCGGAGCCACTCGTTAAAGTGTTGGTCGTGATGCCGCTCTCGAAGACGATGCCCCTCGTCATCGGATGTGGCGCAAGCAAGTCCGCCAATTCCGGTGGCACGCACGATGGCCCGCTTCCTGTCCAGCACCCTCGCAAGCTCCATAGCACTGCGGCCAGCTTTCCAGTGCATCTGCGTACGCTTGGGCGGCATGGCGTGAGCTTCCTATTCAGCGAACGAGCGGATGGACGTGCCGTTGTAGCCATTCACAGCAACTTCATTGCCCGGTAAAGACCGGTAACGTTGGAAGCCGATTCTGTTTCCATAGAAACGCTCTGTGATATCGTTGCTCCGCACATCTCGCCGAACGATGGCTTTGAGTTGCTGGCTCCGCCAGTGGACCCGGATGCCGCTCTGTCACAGTGAGCGACCGACCGGCACGAACCCGGTGCGAAGCCAGCAACGGAATCGCACACATTGCTGAGAACGGACGTTCCATGCATAATCGACACAGTGATGAGCGCCAGCATGCCTGTTGGTGTAACAGGTCCCGCAAATCACGAGAGCTTCATTGACGAGATGAAGCGCTATGTAGGCTTCAGCGATTCCGATGCCCAGCTCCTGAAACTGCTCGGCCCTCGGATGGCTCGTCACCTCCCCGGCATGGCAGAGCGGTTCTACTCGCAAATCCCTCACCATCCGGCGGCAAGCCGCGTCTTTACCGGCGGTCAGGAGCAGATCGATCGGCTGAAGCGAACCCTGCAGGGCTGGGGCGCGGGGCTGTTCAAAGGTGTCTACGACGAAAGCTACGCCGAAGATCGCTACCGGATAGGCTTCCGCCACGTTCGCATTGGCCTCGATCAGAAATACGTGATCAGTGCCATGGGCGTAATCCGGTCGTTCCTGCTGGAGCGTCTTGGCGAGGAATTCCCCGACCGGAATGAGAATGACTCTTACTCTCGGGCACTCGGGAAACTGCTCGATGTCGACCTGGTTCTCATATGTGACTCTTACGCTCGGGCCACGGAGATCCAGTCGTGGGTCAAAAACGAGGTCGCCGCAACTCTCGTTCGGCTCCAGGGCACAGACGACTTCTCCGCTTTCTCGTGCGAGTTCCTCTCCCGATTATCGGAATCCATTCCCCTCCTGTACGGTGGGTTCTATATCGCGGACGACACGCAATCCCGTCTGATCCGTTCAGGCACCTTCGCCCTTCAGGAATCCACCGGACCGACAGAGTTCCGCCTGGGGGAAGGACTTGTGGGGCAAGCCGCCGTCGAGCGCCGCACTCTAGATCTGTCGCCTACCAAAGATAGGCCTCTTCGAATCGTTACCGGCCTTGGCGCGGTAGTCGCCGGGCACCTTCTGTTCGTTCCTGTTCTCCATCAGAACACCCTGGTCGGTGTGCTCGAGCTTGCGACCGTTGCGCCGATCTCTGAACGTCAGCAGTCACTGCTTGATGCCCTTCTTCCGTCTGTCGCCATGAGCGCGAAGATACTTGCCAGCAATATAAGGACGAAAGAACTTCTCCAGCAAACGCAGATGCAGGCCGAGACCCTGACGGCCGTAGAAGAGCGCTCCCGCCAAATTCTGTCTTCTGTGGATGAAGGTATCTGCGGGCTGAGTAACGACGGGTTAATGACGTTTATCAATCCGTCGGGCGCAATGATGCTGGGTTATGCGCCGGAGGAACTCATCGGACAGCCAATGCATCGGCAGATTCATTATGCCAGGCCTGACGGTTCGCCATTCCCTCGCGAAGAGTGCAGCATGTACAAGACAGCCCGGGATGGTCAGCGCCGGGTTGTCTCGGACGAAGTACTCTGGCGCAAAGACGGCTCGAGTGTTCCGGTCGAATACTCCACCACGCCGATCCTCAAAGGTGATACAGCTGTGGGAACTGTCGTTTCCTTCAGGGACATCACGGAGCGGTTACGAGCCCAGGCGGAGCTCCTGTCCGCCAAAGAAGTAGCCGAAGAAGCCACACGGGCCAAATCCATGTTCCTCGCCAACATGAGTCACGAAATCCGCACTCCGATGAACGCGATCATCGGCATGACTCACCTGGCGCTCAAAACCGACATGACGCCGAAGCAGCGCGATTACCTGACGAAGGTGCGTGGCGCGGCCGGGACGCTTTTGGGCATTATCAACGACATTCTCGATTTTTCAAAGATCGAGGCAGGTAAGCTCGACATTGAAAATGCGGACTTCCGATTTGACGATGTCCTTGACAATCTTTCGACGGTGATCGGGCAGAAGGCGCATGAGAAGAATCTGGAGTTTCTCATCGCCGCCGAGCCCGGGATTCCCCCTAACCTGGTCGGCGACCCATTGCGTCTTGGCCAGATCCTCATCAATCTCGTAAACAACGCAGTGAAGTTCACCGAGCGCGGCGAAGTCATTGTCACCGCAGGTGTGGAGGAAGAGGCCGCCGGGCGCGTAAAGTTGAGATTCTCGGTTCGTGATACAGGAATCGGCATGACGCCTGACCAGTCTGCCCGGCTGTTCCAGGCGTTCTCGCAGGCCGACACCTCCACCACGCGCAAGTTCGGCGGCACCGGACTCGGTCTCTCCATCAGCAAACGTCTGGTGGAGATGATGGGAGGCACGATCTGGGTGGAGAGTGAAGCAGGAGTTGGCAGCACGTTCTTCTTTACAGCGTGGTTCGGCGTCGGGTCGGCGGCCGAGCACCGGCGATTCGTGCCTGATCTCGCCGGGATTCGGGCGCTGGTCGTAGACGACAATGCGCAGGCGCGCGAAATCCTCAGTGACTCGCTGCGCGGCTTTGCGCTGCGCGCCGATGCTGTCTCCTCCGGAGAGGAAGCAATCCGGGCTCTTGCCAGCGCCGATGCGATGGACCCATATCAACTCGTGCTGATGGACTGGCAGATGCCGGTAATGGACGGATTACAGGCGAGCGCCATCATCAGGCGGGAAGGCCGCCTGAAGAACGTGCCGCGCATCGTCATCGTTACGGCATTCGGCCGGGAAGAAGTTCGTTCACTGGCCGAGCAGATCGGTGTCGACGGCTTCCTTACGAAACCGGTTAATGCGTCAATGCTCTACGACACGCTGATGGAACTGTTCGGCGCGTCGCATCTGGCGAGTGTGGACGTTGAGCCTCGCAAGGTCGATTCGGCCGGACACGACGTCCGTGGTCTTCGTGTGCTGCTGGTGGAAGATAACGACATGAACCAGCAGGTCGCCAAGGAACTGCTGGAAAGTGCAGGAGCGGTCGTGACCATTGCCGGCCATGGCGGCATCGCGGTGAAACTGCTCCGCGAAGGGCCGTCGCCACCGGCATTCGACATCGTACTGATGGATCTCCAGATGCCCGAAATGGACGGTTATGAGGCGACGCGTCTATTGCGTGCCGATCCTCGTTTCCATGAACTGCCGATTTCGCCATGACGGCGCACGCACTGGTAGAGGAGCGCGAGCGGTGTCTTGCCGCGGGTATGAATGACCATGTCACCAAACCGATCGACCCGGATGCCTTGTTCGCGGCACTGACCCGCTGGACAAAACACCGCGCGCAGACGTCGCCTCTGAGTCGGGCAAGCGGCTGCGCCTGCAGAGATAATCTTCCCCGAGGTCGATGGAATCGACACTTCGGCCGGCCTGAAGCGAGTCGCAGGCAACCGGCAACTCTATCGAGTCTGCTGGAGCAGTTCGTAGTCAAACAGGCAGACGTCTCAGCCAGGATCGCCGATGCTCTTGAGAGGAATGATCGAGAGCTGGCGGAGCGGCTTGCCCATACCGTGAAGGGCGTGGCCGGCAACATCGGTATGATCCACACTCAGGAAGCCGCCGGGAAACTCGAGAAAGCTCTCCGCGACAACGGCCCGGCCATTCCGACATTGTTATCGGAACTCGAATCGGCCGTAGCTTCTCAGATCAGCTCTATCGGTAGCGCGTTGAGCGAAACAGTGCCCCATGTCGCAAATGCATCGGAATTTGACGCAGCCGCGGCAGCCGTGGCCATCGCGCGCCTCGAGCTCTGCTCGCTGCGAATGACGGGGATGCCGGAGAGGTTGTTCAGGTGGTTATCCAGCTGCTGGCGGGGCAGGCAGATGCCCAGATGATTGCGGGGCTACGCGCCTCGATCGACGACTTCGATTTCGATACCGCGAGGAGCATACTGGGTCAGATCGCCGCCGCGTGTCATTTGAAATAGTTTCGA
>CAWJQP010000002.1:0-43748 GCA_963844855.1 Bryobacteraceae bacterium | reverse complement strand
CTTAGAGGTAACTAAAGTCGCTCCTGCGCAGGAGTGAGTCCTCATCAGGCGGCTGCGGGCGAAAGAGCTGATCATGACTACTCAACGTGGCGGATCCAAACCACTTAGGGATCGTGTGGCTTTGAACCGTACCACACCTCCGAGAGCAGTCGCCCACCCAGGAGACACTCTTTGCCACTCTCGCCAGTTTTTTCGGTGCGCTGGCGTTTCTCTTTGCGGGTGTCGGTGTATACGGAATGATGTCCTATAGCCTCAAACGTAGGCGACATGAGATCGGTATTCGAATGGCGCTGGGCGCTCAAAGAACTGACGTGCTCTGGATCGTGCTACGCGAGGTACCCTTGCTAGTCGCCACAAGGCTCGGCAATCGGTATTTCCGCAGCCGTGGCGGGTGAGCGATTGATCGTGAGTCAGCTCTTTGGCATTCATGTTGATCCGCTCTTGCTCGCAGCCATCTGGGCAGTGCTTCTCGTGGTTGCCGGCGTTGGCGCATATGTTTCTGCGCGCAGAGCATCTCACGTCCATTCCCCGGTAGCACTGCGTTACGAATGAGCATTCCGCGACTTGAAGGACGTAGCCTCCGTCTGAATGACAAGCGACGGCCGATGTTGTTCCGGACGGCTATAACGGTTCCGCGAGGCATGCGCTTCTCCGATCTCGCTTGCGTTCGAAATGTAGGATTATGCCAGCAACACAAGTCACCCAAGTAGGATTGTGCCACCAATTCCTGACAAAGTGTCAAAATCCTATTTGTTGTTTCGTGCAAAGGTCTGCACAACTGTAAGGCGAGCCTGTCTACTCGTAGTCGAGGTAGGTTCCGAAACGCCTAATGACAATCCGGCCGCAATGCACGGTTATACGGGCATCCGGCGTTCGCAATTGCACCGGAACCGCACATGGGTGATCTACGGTCGCACTGATCAGCTCGAGAGCAACATCATGAAAGCAGTGCTATCACCGCAACGTTGAGCGCTCGCAAGCGCCCCCATCCTGATCTCGTTTAAACGAGGCCAGTTGTTCCGCGTTAATCCGAGCGTATATCCCGGAGAAGGGCGTTCAATGAATCTGGCATCAGCCGGAGTCGTCGCTGCCGGATGAGGCACTCGCTGGTCCTGGTGGCACCATGCTCTTCGACATGGCCACAAAGCTGACCTGGCGCCCGGCGACACGTTGTCAGACGGCGACTCGCTGCGCTCCCATCCCTCCGCTTGGTCACCAGGCGGGCGCGCTCCAGCACGGCTACGTGTTTCTGTACAGCTGCAAAGGACATGCGATAGCGCGCGGCCAGCTCGCTGACGGTCGGCGTCCATCACGCGAGCGAGCATATCGCGGCGCGTAGCATCAAAGCACCGCCAGCGCTGCTATTGCGGTTTGGCTCGCGAACGAATTCGCGCCGCGATTTCTTCCGCTACATCGGCATCGTCGGGCTGCTGGCCGATCCATTTATCCGTAATCTTCGCGCACGCTTCTCGTTCGTCAACGACGATCCGGCCGCCGCTGCCGTTTTCAAGTTTTTCGGTGAAGTCGGATATGTTCTATTACGCGGCCGGTCGGCATCATCGGCCAGATGATCGGCGCCACTCTCGCAAAGCAGTGACAGAACGTGTATTGGTCCGCTCCGCTGACGCTGTGGTGCCCTGGACCCGAGAAATGGCATGTCAATTCAGCCGGTTTTCGAAAAAGACTTCGAGCGGCAGGACATTCAAACGGCGTCACTCCTGATTGTCAATACCCTTGCAATCGCACGGCGGTTTATGCTGTCGTCGGCCGCGTTTTATTCATGACTCAACCAGCGAGGCTGATTACTGACTTGGGCTTCGGCGAACGTAGCCATCTCCCGGTACAGGGCGAGCGCATCTTCCAACAGACCGATGGCAAGAGCAGCGGCGCTTCCTTCGCCGAGATACATCGCGAGATCGAGCAGGGGACGGACGCCGAGGAACTCGAGCAGTATGCGATGGGCCGGCTCGGCGGAAACATGAGCGAAGATCAAGCAACGCATGATTTGAGGGTCTATCGCGCGAGCGGCCAGGACGGCGGAGCAACAGATAAAGCCGTCTATGATTACGGGCAAGCGATGTGAGGCAGCGCCGAGAAGAAAGCCTGCCATCATCGCAATTTCGATCCCTCCCACAGCGGCCAGCGTGCCTACGGGATCGGCCGGTTCAGGGCGGTGAAGCTCGAGGGCGCGCGCAATGACTTGCGCCTTGTGAGACATGCCTTTCGGCGTGAGTCCCGCGCCGGGCCCGACGGCCTGTTCCGGAGAAACACCAGCGAAGGCGCAAAGCAACGCGCTGGCGCTGGCGGTGTTGCCGATGCCCATTTCGCCGATGGCAGCGATGTCGGCTCGCGCTTTTACGTCGGCAGCCAGCGCCGCGCCTTCGTCTAACGCTAGCTGCGCTTGCGCCCGAGTCATCGCGGCCTCTTTGGCGAAATTCCTTGTGCCACGTGCGATCTTTCGATTCAGCACCCCGGGTTCAGGATCGGAGTTGACGCCGGCATCGACAATGATCGGCTCGATTGCATGATTTCGGCAGAGAACGCTGATGGCGGCGCCGCCAGTCAGGAAGTTCTTCACCATCTGGGCGGTGACTTCGCTCGGGTAGGCGCTGACGCCTTCTTCGGTTATGCCATGATCGCCGCAGAATACAGCCAGGACTTTGCCGCGAAGCGGCGGGTTCGAAGTACCGTGGATGACAGCGTAATCGCGAACGAGCGATTCGAGGCGTCCGAGGCTGCCGGGTGGTTTGGTGAGCGAGTTCCAGCGCCGGAGAACAGCCTGCTCAATATCAGTCGCCGGATTCAAGAGTGAGAACCTCTCAATAATCTTGATGAAAGGTAAGTGGGTCGTGTTTGGCGATCAAGTGAGCGAGCACGGAATTGACGCTGCCGTGAGCGACGATGGCGATGGGTGCCGGATAGCAACGAATGCGATCCCAAGCGTTCCAGACGCGGCCAAAGAAGTCCGGCCAGGGTTCGCCGTTGGGTGGCATGACTCCGCGCCAGTCTTCGACTTTTCTCGCGGCCAGCTCCGGCCACCGGCTTTGGATCTCCTCCCAGGTCTTGCCTTCCCATTCACCGAAGTTGCATTCGGCGAGCTCGGGAACAATCGTTATCTTTCGCGACGGAAACAACAGCTCCGCAGTTCGTCGCGCGCGCTGCAGAGGACTCGAGAAGATCGAGACGGGATTGAGTGCTGAAGGTACGAGCGATTCCGACGCGAGAGGAACATCGTTACTGCCAAGGAAGACGCCGAGAACGCTGGGCTCAGCGTGACGGATGAGGTGGATTACGGCCATGTCAGTATCACCAAGGACAGCGCTTCCGAAATCTGGCACTGGAAGCCCAGGCAATCGCCCGTGACGCCGCCCAGCCGTCGATGAAACCAGAAACGGGACAGCGCGATAGCGGCCGCATTGGCGGCGATGAGATACGCGGCGGATGGCCAGCCTGCGAGCGCGGCCAGTCCGACCGATACGACTCCGACGAACCAAACGGCGGGGCGGGAAGCGAGCCGACGAACGCTGAGCCAAGGCCCTCGCCTGCCGGTTGGCTGCAAGCCGCGAGCAGAACCATAGAACTGCGAGAGAGGCCATAGGCAGCGGGAACACGCAACCATAGGTTTTCTTGGAGATGAGCGAGAGCCTGCCAGCGGATCAGAACGGAGAACACGAGAGCGAGGGCGCCGTGCGCACCGATGCGGCTGTCCTTCAGGATTGCATGCATGCGCTCACGGGTTCGATAGCCGCGAACGGAATCACAGACATCGGCGAGGCCGTCTTCATGCAATCCGCCGGTAATGATCGCGGTGAGCAGGATGGCGAGAAGCGGGCCGAAAGGGAGAGACAGCATCGACGCAGCAGCCAAACCCACGAGCACACCTACGATCGGAAACGCCCAGGCCGAGCGTCCCGGGTCAGCAGACGGAGCGGCAACCGGCAGGATAGTCAAAAATTGCAAGGCGGTGCGCATGGCTATTTCAGGTGAAGCGGGATTCCGAAGGCTGTCCAATAAACTTCGGCGGCGCGCGCGGCGGCTTGCTGATTCAGGATCCCGGCAAGATCGCGGAAGCGGCGGGCGAGTGCATTGTCCGGCACGACGCCGCAGCCAACTTCGTTGGTGACCAGGATGCAGGTGACCGCCGAGTCAGCCGCGGTTTCGAGCAGCTCACTGGAGGGCGGCTCGCGATCGAGGAGCACGTGATTGCTGAGCCACAGGGTGAGGCAATCGATGATCGCCACGTCGAGCGCGGTCTCCTGCTCGCGAAGGACTCGCGTGATGTCGAACGGCTCTTCAAAGGTGGAGAATTCGGCGCCGCGCTCCTGCCGGTGCCTGCGGATGCGTTCCGTCATTTCTTCATCCAGCGCTTGGGCGGTGGCGATGTAGCCGAGGCGCTTGCCGCGCTCTCGGGCGAGTTGAAGCGCATAGCTGCTCTTTCCGCTGCGGCTGCCTCCACCTACCAGAACGATCGGCATCAGACGTTGCTCGCGTGCTGGGAACGAATCATCCAGATGAGTCCGGGGCCGCCAAGCAGGGCGGTGATCACGCCGACTGGAAGGTCCGCCGGAGCCAGAATCGTGCGGCCGAATGCGTCGCAGACGGCGAGAAAGCTCGCGCCGAACAGGAGCGAGCAAGGCAGGAGAATGCGATGATCGGCGCCGGTAAGCTGACGGACCAGGTGAGGTACGAGAAGTCCCACAAAACCGATCGGGCCGGTGAGCGACACGGTGACGGCAGCAAGCAACGAACCGGCGACATAGCCGCCAAACATCAGCTTGCGAACCGAAGCGCCACGTGCGGCGGCCCAGTGCTCACCCACCGCAAGCAGGTTCCACGCTGGCGCTTGCCAGATCACAAACGCGCTGACGGGTATCGCGAAGCCCACGAAGAGGGCGAGCCGCGAAACGGAATCGCATCGACGCCGCCGATCAGCCAAGAGGTAATCGAGAACGACTGCGTGAATCCGGCAAATCCGTGAAGCACCATGATGAAAGCCGAGCATACGCTGCTGATACTGACCCCGGCGAGGATCAGCGCGTGGGCCGAGAGTTGAGCCCGCTGAGTCGCAAAGGCGAGTACGATCACCAGCACCAGCGCCGCGCCTAAAATCGCTCCCAGCCAGATGGCCGAAATTTCGGCACAGATGAAGACAACCGCACCGAGCGCAGCGCCACTCGACACTCCGAGCGTATACGGTGTGGCCAGCGAGTTGCGCAGCATTGCTTGAAACAGACAACCGGCGAGTGAGAGGCAGCCGCCCGCAGTCATCGCAAGCAAGGTGCGCGAGAGACGGAACTGGATAAAGATCTGCGAGTCAAGCGGATCTCCGGCAAGGACCTTCGCCGGATGCAGCGCGCCCGGCCCAATCCAGGGAGTGACGGTGAGCGTCAGAATGACGGAGGCGATAGCGATAATCAGCCAGCGCACGGGTCAGTCTCCATACCACAGCCACGGGCGTCCGGAAGGCGTGCGACCGGGACAAATAGCCGGGCCGAAGAGTTGTGAAAAACGCGAATCGCCGAAGGCCGCGTCCGGGCTGGCGTCTATGTGGATACGTCCCTTGTCGAGAATCACGAGCCGGTCGCAATAGGTGGCGGCGAGATTGAGGTCATGAGTTGCGGCAAGACAAAGCAGACCGTCGCGGCAGAGGTCCCGAACCATCCGGAATATTTGAACCTGGTGCGGTAGGTCGACGAAGGCCCCGGGCTCGTCGAGCAGCAGAGCGCGCGGCTGCTGAGCTAAAGCTGCCGCAAGCAGAACACGCTGGCGTTCGCCGCCACTCAAGGTATGGACCCCGCGCGCTCGGAACTCAGCACAACCGGTGAGGTTCATGGCGCTTTCGATTGCGCACAAGTCCTCGGCAGATGCGAACCAGCGATCGCAGTGCGGATGGCGGCCCATGAGAACGACCTGCTCGACGGAAAAGGGGAGCCGCGTGGCTACAAGTTGCGGAAGAAACGAGATGCGGCGCGCCAGATCGCGTGCGGCCCAGGAGCGTACCTCGCGGGAATCGATAAGGCAATTTCCCGAATAGCCGGGGAGCAGGCCGGCCATGGTTTCAAGCAGCGTGCTTTTGCCGGCACCGTTGAGTCCGGCGAGCGCTACGAATTCACCCGGCTTGAATGCGAGCGTGATGCCGTCCAGAGCTACAATGTTCCTCTGCGACACGTCACACCTCGCAAGGCGATCATCGCGCCGGCTCCGCGTGGAGCATGCGCGCGATCTCTCGGGCCGCATCGATCATGCGGGGGCCAGGCACTACATATATGTCGGAAGCGACCGCGTACACACGAGCGTGAACTTCGGGGCGGCTTTTCCAAAGCTGCTCTACCGCCTTCTTGCGCTCATCGGTGACGTTGGTGGTATCGGCCATTTCACCCATGTCGATAATGACATCTGGATTAAGACGGACGACGGTTTCGAGAGCAATCTTCGGGTAGGGTAGGTTTCCTTGGGCGAGAACATTCTTACCGCCCGCAGTTTCGATCAGCTCGTTGAGATAGGACCCGCTGCCAACCGCGACGATCCCTTCCAGGCGGCCCGGTGTGCGGCCGACGATAAAAAAGACAGTCCGTTTGGGCTTGGCAGCGTGCGTACTGCGGATGGCAGCGAGATCGGCCTGGATGCGGCTGATCAGCTTTTCGGCGGCGGCATCCGCCCCGGCGGCGCGTGCGATTTCGCGCATCGACTCGATGTTCTTATTGAGATCGCCGGTGTCAACCTCCGCTACGGTGAGTCCGAACTGGCGAAGACTGCTCGAGACGTTGTTGGGTAGACGTTGGATGATGACCAGGTCGGGTTTTAGACGCGCGATGACTTCGGCATTCGGCCGCAGATAGGAACCTATGCGAGTCCGTGTCGTCGCTTCGGGAGGAAAATGGCAGTAATTCGAGACTCCGACCACGCGGTCGCCTGCGCCCAGCGCGAAAAGAGTTTCGGTGATGCTGGGCGAGGTGGAGACGATTCGGCGAGGCTGCGCGGAGAGCGCTATGGCGAGCAGCAGACCGATCAGGAGGCGCATGCGAACTCCTTCCAGGCGGCTAGCAAGCGTTCGTTTTCGAGCCGCGTCCGAACGGCGATGCGGACCGAGGAAGTAAACTCCAATCCTGGCCAACCGGAACAATCGCGTATCAGGATTTTATGTGCGAGCAGATGGGTCAGCAATGGACTGGCGGTATGATCGAGCGCGATGAGCAGAAAATTAACGCAGCTCGGCTGAGGGTGCGCTCCGGGTATTTGCGAAACCTGTTCGCTCAGCCATCGGCGTTCCGTACGTACGAATTCGATGGTGCGGGCCGAGTGCTCATGGTCCCCGAGTGCGGCGAGCGCGGCTTGCTCCGCCAGAGCGTTTACCTGCCACGGCTCACGGCTGCGCCGCAGTCGCTCGATGATTTCAGGCGCGGCGATCAGAGCGCCGATGCGCAAGCCCGGCAGAGCGTAGAACTTCGTGAGTGACCGAAGTATATATAGGTTGGGTCGGGCATGCAAAAACTGGGTGGCCGATGGATGACCGGTGAAATCCAGGAACGATTCATCGATTAGAAGAGCGTTCGAAGAGTCGAGGTAGCGTTCCAGCGGCAGCAGCTGACCGGTTGGATTCACGGGTTGCGTCAGGACCGTCAGGTCATGATAGTCGCGGGCGGACCCACATTGGCGACGGAAAGGCCCGATGGAATTCGGTAAAGACTGGCGGGACAAGATTGACCTTCATGAAGCGTTGCATCCGGCTCAGAAAATGGATGAGTTCGGTTGCCCCATTTCCAAGAAGGATGCTCTCCGGCTGGACATTCCACTCGAGTGCGAGCGCTTCCTGAAGCTCTCGCGGCTCCCGCTCCGGGTAATGAGCAATGCGTTCGCAAGCATCGCAAATTGCACGAAAGACGTCAGGCGACGGACCCAGCGGATTGATGCTCGCACTGAAGTCGGCGATGTCGCGCCAATCCCATCCGTTTTCGCGGGCGACTGCAAAGAGATTGCCTCCGTGTTGAAGATTCATATCAGGCAGGCTCCGGCCACCGCGAGGGCCGAGGTTCCATAGAGCAGCAGACGCACTTTGGGAAAGAGAATAGGCGTCAGAGGGAATGCCGGATCTCCGAGGTGTGGCTTGAGGCTGGGAATACCAGCGTAGTGATTGACTCCTCCGAGTTGCACGCCAATGGCGCCGGCCACGGCCGCTTCGGGATAGCCGGCGTTTGGGCTGGGCTGTGAGCGACCATCACGAATCGCCGCCCTCACGGCCCCGCGGGACCGCAGACCGAGCGGTAATGCGGCAAGTACGATCAATGCAACGGTCAAGCGAGCGGGTATGTAGTTGGCGGCATCGTCGGCGCGGGCAGAAAACCAGCCGAAGTCGCGATAACGCTCATCGCGATAGCCCACCATGCTGTCGAGCGTGTTGATCGTTTTATAGATCGCCATGCCGACGGGACCCGCCAGCACCAGGTAGAAGAGCGGTGCAACCACGGCATCGGAGAGATTCTCGGCGACGGTCTCAATCGACGCCCGGACGATCTCCGGTTCGGTAAGCGAGTGAGTGTCGCGACCCACAATAAGAGAAAGCCGCTCGCGCGCGGCCTCGATGTTGTTAGCGCGTAGAGCGCCGATAACGGCGCTCGACTGAGTATCGAGGTCGCGAATGGCGAGCAGAGAAAAGATCCAATAGATGTGGCTGTAGGGTTGCGGAATTGTGAGAAGACTGAGGCCGACGATACAGGCAGCCGCGGCAATCACGCTGATCCAAAACAAAACGCCGGCAAGTTTCAGACGCAGACCGGTAGCGCGCCACAACGCTTCCAAGCGCGCAATCATCCAGCCAAGGCCGCGAACCGGATGAGGCAACCAGCGTGGATCGCCTAAAGCCAGGTCGAGCGCGGCTCCAGTTGCGATTTCGAGCGGCGTGCTGATCACAGGTACAGCTCCTCGAAAAGGGCGAGATCGGCGGACTCGGCGAACCACGAGGCGAGTTGATCGTAAGGCTCGGCAGATGGCGGAAGGAGTGCGGCGTCTCCGAAGAGCTCGCGCGATAGTGCTCGATGCTCGAGCGCGCCATGCAGATAGGTGCCGAGTACGCCGTTTTGAACTGCACCATCCGCGGACCCGTCTTCAAGCGTCGCGAACGGCGCGGCGGTCGTTTCAGAACTGCCCATGTGGATTTCGTAGGCGCTGAAAGCGGTCCCGCGGAAATGGGCGCGGACAACGCGGGTGACCTTTTCCTTTTCGAGACGTGTCTGGACAGGCAGAAGGCCCAAGCCCGCCGCAGCCGATCGTTCGCGCGATTCGACGGCACAAGGATCTTCGATAGACTCGCCGAGTATCTGGTAGCCGCCACAGATACCTAGAATGCGAGTGCCGTGGCGATGCTGGTCATGAATCCAGCTATCAAGTCCGGAGGCGCGGAGCCAGTCGAGGTCGCCGAGCGTGTTTTTCGTGCCGGGGAGGATCACGACGTCGAAGCGGGTGTCGACGGGGCGGGTGAGCCACTCGGTGTAGGGCGCGAGGAGTGCCGGAAATCGGTGAAGTTGGAGATGTGCGGGAGGCGGACGATGGCGACGCGGAGCCTCGGCGCGCGTGGGCGGCTGGCGTCCTCGATGCAGACGCCGTCCTCGGCGTCGAGCTCGATCTCGGGCGCCATGGGAAAGACGCCGAGACAGGGGCCGGCCGGTCGTCTGCTCGAGAAACGGAGACGCCAGAGTCGAAGAGGCTCGAGTCGCCGCGGAAACGGTTCACGGCGAAGGAGCGGAGCAGAGGGCGCGCTCCGCGTCGTCGAGCAGGCTGTAGGTTCCGATGATGGAGGCGAAGACGCCGCCGCGGTCGATGTCGGCGACGAGGAGGCCGGGGGCGTTGAGGCGGCGGGCGAGGCCGAGATTGCAGAGGTCGCGGTCTCTTCAGGTTCATCTCGGCGACACTGCCGGCGCCTTCGACGACGATGTACTCAAAGCGGCGCGCGAGGCGGTCGTAGGCGTCGAGCGCGCGGTCGAGGAGGAAGTCGAAATTTTCGTAGTATTCGGCGCGGGCAGAGTCTTCCAGACGCGGCCGTTGAGGACCACCTGGCTGCCCTGGTCGGAGGTGGGCTTGAGCAGGATCGGGTTCATGTCGGGCTCGGGATGGAGGCCGCACGCTTCGGCTTGCGCGGCCTGGGCGCGGCCGATCTCGCCGCCGCGGGGCAGGCACAGGAGTTGTTCGACATGTTCTGCGCCTTGAAGGCGCGACGCGCAGTCCGCGGCGGCGCAGCCAGGCGCAGATGGCGGTGGCCATCCAGCTTTTGCCCGCGTGCGACGCGACGCCGCCGACGAAGATGGGCTTGGCGGTCATGTGACTTGTGGGGCGGGATGGCATCCTGCAGGGCGGTTGGCAACCGCCCGCAGCTTAACAAGCTGCCCCACATTGCAGGTTTGAGCCTTTCGCATTTTGATAGCTACCAGGCGCGGGACCAGCGCGGGCCGGAATTTTCCCGCAGCGTCGCATCTAAACCAAGACGGTGTTCGATCAACCGGCTGAAAAGCCAGAGCAAGTCCGAAAGCCGATTGATATAACGAAGGACGTTGGATTGTATCTCGACCCCGTTCTCGATCAAGCCGACGACCAGACGCTCGGCTCTGCGACAGATGGTCCGTGCGACATCGAAAGCTGCCGAGGCCGCATCCTCGCCAGGGATCGACCAGTCGCCCAGCACTCCTTCAATGGCTTCGATGCGGTGTACTTCGGCGGTGAGCGCGTCCACCATCGAATCGGGGATTTCGGGCACAGGCTTACGGCTTTGAGGCGGAGTTGCGATGGCCGAACCGACTTTGAACAACTCGCGTTGAATCGCCTTTGCGAGCGGTTTAATCTCGGAATCTTCGCAGATCGCGCGGGCAAAGCCGATCGATGAGATCAGCTCATCGATTGTGCCGTAGGCCTCGACGCGCGAGTCCGCCTTCGATACGCGTATGCCTCCGGCCAGACCGGTTTGGCCTGCGTCTCCGCGAGTAGTGGCGATGGACATAGGTAAGCTCCTTTCAGAACTGAAACGCGACGCCTGCTGTGGCCCAAATGCCCGCCGAGCGAAAGCCGTTTTCAAAATACGTGGAGTCGAGCGCGTTATTCACTTTAACGAGGAAGCGCAAAGAGCGTACGTCGGAAAGAGGGGCGGTGTAGCTGGCGACCAGGTCGATCTTCCGCCCGCCAGGGAACAGAAAAGCGCGGCTGGAATAGATGGTCGGATGCGAACTGACGATCCAGGCATCCGCTGTAACTTCGATTCGCCGTGTTATCGGCACGGTGGCGACGGCGGTGAACTGATGCGGAGAGACAAACGGAGTCTGGAAGAAGTCGCGGTCGCGGACGGTCGAGTTCCGCTGATCCGAATTAGCGTAGGTGTAGCTCGCCAGCAGACGTGCTCGCCGTGGAAGCGCGGTCTCGACGCTCATTTCGATTCCGCGAGCGATGCCGCCTCCGGTGTTGAAGTATCCACCCGAACGGCCGAACGGGTCTGTCGCGGGCGTCACGAAACCGGATGTGTCGAAGGCGATCACTTCGCGCAGCTCGGTATAGAACTGAGTGACACTGACGCGAACGCGTTCGCCGAATAGGTACTGATCAATGCCGGCATCGAGACTGAGGCTGCGGTCCGGCTGCAGACGCGGGTCACCTTGAGGTGTGAAGGCTCCCGTGAAAAAACTGGCGCCGAACCGCTCGAATAACGACGGCGAGCGGTATCCGTTTCCCGCGTGCGCGCGAAACTTCGTGCCGCTGCCGGCATTAAACCAGGCGATTCCGGCATCGAGAGTTTTAGCGTCGGGCGGACTTTCAAAACGCACGTCCGAGTATGCACCTACACCACCCTGAAATGACGGCGCGCTCAAGTCGAACTTCTGGAGACGCGCGGAGAGCGAGACATGCAGGCGATCGCCGAAAAAGCTGCTCTGATTATGTACAAATCCAGAATGGCTGCGGTTTCGCTGGCCGGGCTGATAGTCCAGCGTGGCGGGCGGAGGCGCGGTGTCTCGCAATGCCGGCTGCAGGTAACTCTTCGCGCTCCAACTCGTACCCTGCGGAAAGAAGTATGCCAGCGCGCGGTCTGGAAATCTGCCCGGGCCTGCAACGTGTCCGTGCCGCCGCGAATGAAATCCGCGCCGCTGAAGAAAGCCGGTTCGGCAAGCGCACACCCGCCGGACCGTCCTCGAAGAGGCGCCGGGTATAGACATTCGGTAGCTATTCCGATACGAGACGCGCAGGAAGGACCTGGTGCGTAAACAGCGCAGACGAAGCCGCGAACCGCGAGGCGCGGTGGCTTATCGGGATCGTCGAGGTTGGGTACGAAGTTGGCTCCGTTGGGATAGCTGATTGGACCGCCTGCTTCGATGCGGCGCTGCAATCGAGCGGGATTGCCACGGCGGAGATCGGACCGCGCGGGCAGAACCGAGGCTGGTCCCGCAAAAGGCGTGTCATTCAGACCGGCGAAGCCGTCACCGCCAAACACGCGCCCGCTGAGAGACATGGTCGGAGACATTCGCGGTCTGGAGTAATCCCTCAACGCCGGTGTTGCGGTAGGGGTCCTGACCGTCGGCGCCGCGGAAAACATTGACGTGTTGCACGCCGGTGCTGTATTGCAGCCGGTCCTTCCAGGCACCGCCCGCGACGCGAGCGAGTCCGCGGGCCAAGCCCAGTCCGCCCCCTTCGCCCTGAAGCGTTCCGTGCATCCTTCCGCCGCCGGGGTCGGTTACGACGGTTGATGCACCCCGCCAACCGCGTTCGTTCCGTAAAAGAGACGAGCCTGCCCCACGCAAGACATCCACACGGCTCCGCGTCAACGATCATCAGATTTTCAAGGAAGGGTGAGGCGTCACCTTGGTGGTCCCGGCATCGCGGAAGCGCAGACCATCGACAGCTATGGAGGTGTCCTGCGCGCGCAGACCTCGCATCAGGATACGCGTGAAACTACCGGGGCCGCCGAGCGACTGAACGCGCATACCAGCTACGGACTGAATAGCCTCTGAAAGCGAGTACTCATTGCGTGCCTGCGAGATCGTATCGCGGGAGCGTGTCGATGGCACGTGCGATTTCATCGGTAGATAGCGCCGTAGCGGTAGCCGTGACGTTGACTTCGCTGCGGACCCGTGCGGCCTCGAGCACCAGCTGTCCGCGCGAATCTTCGTTCGAAGCGAGACAGCGGAGCGAGCCGGCCACCGAAAGCCCCTCGGCCGATGCTTCGACCGAGTAATCACCCGCGGGAAGCGAATCGACGCGGAATTGCCCGGAGGAGTTGCCAGTGTGTTCCAGCGAGTCCCGAGAGTCCGGCTCACAACCATCAACCGGGCTTGAGGCATGGCAGCGCCGGAAGAATCAACGACCGTTCCGGCCAAGGATGCGGCGCTGGAGAGGACAAGCCGGTCCCGAGGCAATGAGCGTGAAAGCAGTGAAGCGCATGTAGCCTCTCCCACGAAGGCACCTCTTCAGATAGCGCGCGCGCTTTGGTCGCGGGCTATCGGCAGGTCTTCGGACTTGCGGGATTACTACTCAGTCCTACTGGCCGTCGCTTCCCAGCTCGTATGAGCCAGTGCTTTATGACGGCGGTCGTTCCCGCTTACCGCTGCGGGGCAGTTCCGGTTTCTGCACCGGATTCCCTCTTGAGTCTCTTCGCTGGCGCTCAGAGACACCGACAGCACTCGTTAGCATACGATCTCTGCCTCTGCCAACGCAACCGCTAACTGATACGCGCCTTACGTTCCGCCACATATATCGACCGACGTCTTACGGGTGTCCTTGGTCATGTATTCGGAACCACGACTCGCTCTTCATGCCTGCGGTGTCGGCAGCTTCTGCATCTTCTCCGGGTTGCCGCCTGCCACAAGCCGCAGCGCCGCAGGTGACCGCACCCGCCGCTCCCGAACTGCACCATCGCAGCCGGCCCGCCGAGCAATTCGGCGAGGTCAGCCCCGCCTTCGCCATCAACTCGTCGATGTTGACGTGATAGTGCTCGCCTTCTCGACTGCCGCGATCACCTCGGGTAGTTGCCGCGAGCCGCCGTTAATCGTGTAGGTCGACGTGCAGTTGATGAAGGGCTCGACACCCAAGCGTTGAGGGAGAAAAGACCGGCGGCTGGTTTGGTCGGCATATGCGCTAGGCACGATGGTATTCTCTGACTGATGCGAACCGTCCTATTGATCGGGATCATCGTCCAGGCGTCAGTCGCGCAAACAGTCACAGCCGCGGATCGGGATGGGCGGCATTGTTCACGAGACCAATACCTTCAACCCAAAGAAAACGTCCGTCGCCGACTTTGAGGCCGGGCTCGGCGGCGCCAACGGAATCTTGCGTGGCCAAGCAATTTTGGACGAACTGGCAAATTCAAATAACACGATCTCGGGCTTCATCGAGGGAGCCAAACATCACGGGCTGGAGTTGTACCCAACCCTCATGGCCGGACCTCAGACGATCGGGACCGTCACCGATCAAGCGTTTGACACGCTCACGAACGAGTTGACTAGCCGGCTGAAGAAGGCTCCGAAGCTCGACGGCATTCTGCTGTTTTTGCACGGAACCATGGTGGCAGAGAGCCACCCTCACGCAGACGCCGAAGTCGTGCGCCGGGTTCGCCGGGCGATGGGCAATCAGATCCCGGTGGTTGTGGTCCATGATTTCCACGCCAACGTTTCCGAAGAAATCATCAAGCTGACCACAGTATTGATCACCTACAAGGAATGCCCGCATCTCGACGCGAAGGATCGCGGCGTTCAGGCTGCCAGGATCATGGCGGACGTGGTCAGCGGTAAGGTGAAGCCGGTCCAGGCTCTCGTCAAACCCCCTATGCTTTACAACATCATCTTTCACAACACATACGCAGAGCCTTTGAAGCGCATTGTTGATGAAAGCAAGCTCCTGGAGTCGAATCCGAAGGTTCTGGCGGCGAGTGTTCCCGGTGGATATCAGTACGCGGATATTCCAGCCATGGGCCCTAGCGTGATCGTCGTTACGGATAACGATCCGGCGCTGGCGAAGCGCGAAGCGGAGCGGCTATCCGGCCTGCTGTGGGGGGTTCGCGACAAACTGGTGCTGAAGTTGCCCGATCCTGCCGGGGCCGTCAAGATTGCGATGAGCAGCGATAAATTTCCAATCGTGCTGATGGATACCGGCGACAATATCGGTGGTGGCTCATCCGGCGATAGTACATTCATCCTGACGGAATTGCTCCAGCAGAAGGCGACGGGCTGGGTGATGACAATCTCCGACCGCGAAGCGGTTGATGCAGCCTACCGGGCGGGTGTGGGACAGCCATTCGATCAATTGGTCGGTGGCAAGACCGATCGATTGCACGGCGAGCGAGTGCGGGTCCGCGGTCGCGTGAAGTCGCTATACGACGGGCGATTTGTTGAGCCGGCCATGCGTCACGGCGGCGGCCGCTACTGGGACATGGGGTTTAGCGCCGTGATCGAAGTGGAGGGGTCCACTCGCGATCTTCCTAACCTGCTCCTACTCACACCCAAACGCGTTATACCGTTTAGCCTTCATCAACTGATCAGCGCAGGCATTTATCCGGAGCGGCAACGGATCCTGGTGGTGAAAGGCACCGTCGCGCCGAGAGCCGCCTACGAGCCCGTGGCCGCGCGCATTATCGAGGTCGATAGCGGCGGTGTCACTGCGGTGAATCCGAGACGGTTCGATTTCATCCACGTAGGTCCGGCCTCTGGGGAATGTCCACGCAATAATCGGTGGCTCGGACACGCATTCGATACCGGAACGTCGGCGACCTTCAACTCGGCAACCAATTTAAGAAGCTGCAGACTCTAGGCCCGCAGGAAATGTCAGTTCCTGGACCTCCGTAGCGTCGACGAAAGTGTGGCGAGGTCTCGGCGTGGAATACCATTCCGGCGCAGAATTCGTGTGCCTGGGAAAGCACCTGCAAATGGCGGTTTGATCCCCCTCTGCGTCTGGCCAGCGTCGGCCGAAGTGATATGCAGCAGCGTATATGATCTCGAGGTAACGGCATCGACACCATTGGCAAGCATCGTAGTAGCAGGTCAAGTGCACGTCTTCGCGCTACACGCGTCGTTCCGCCAGCGACGAGGAACTCGTCTCACGGCGCCTCCGGCCTGGCTTCCACCGTTTTGATGGCCGCCGGGTTTGGCTTGGTAATCCCGCGGCTAGATGGCGCGCCTGTCGAACAGCAACTATGGCAAGGCGAGGCAACTGCCGCCCGTTTGGCACGCACGTTGATTGAGGCCAACGTCGCTGATCCAGGTGATTGGGTTACCGCCAAACAGAACCCATTCGAGTTCATCAAGCGGGCTCTGGATCGCTGGCTGGGTCAGCATGGTGACGCCGTGATTCGGGAACAGTTTTTTCTCGATGTGCTGCTCTCGACAAGCCTCGACCGGTACTTCGCCGGTGACGGCAAAGCCGGCGACGCCTCCAAAGTGTTCCTGACGCTGGAGCCGGATTCTGCCGGATACGTGATCCTCGGTCCCACACTTCGTTTGCTGGAGGGCGTTCACCCGAGGCTCCCGGCGACTTTCCTACATCTCTTCCTCGGGGCGCTTAACCGATGGGTCCGTGTTTACGACTACCGGGACGCATTTGATCGTGTCGAGAGGCTTCGCGACTGGTATGAATCGGACCCGGATGGAGAAGCCGTGGAGCTGCCCGATATTCGATCGGTGTTTGCCCAAGTCGGTGAACCGGCAACCGCTGAGCCGCCGCACTCTCGGCGCGCTCCTTCCGGCAATCAAGAATTCAATTGCGCGCCAAGTGATGGAGTTGGCCGTCGAATTGGACCGCGCGGCAAGCCAGAGTGCACGCCCGGAGGTCGGCGACGACATCCGAGAACTCCTGATCGATTGCGGTGAGCCGGTCCGCTTGCGTTGGGTACTCATGTCCCATTGTGCGGCCCTTCTGAAACAGGATCAACAGTCAATGTTTTGCACCGTGCTGCCGCTGCTATCTTCGTTTGGCGTCGGGTTCCGAAGGGCTATTTTGCGACGGAAAGTAGCTAACTGTAGTCCTTGACCAGGAAATATCTATATCAGCCCAGCAGAAGCGCCATGCAACAATCTCGTGGAAGGTGTCGCAACATACCCAAATCTACCGCGATACCAGTTCACGGACTGAATAATGGTGTCATCGGCGAACTAACGCTTTCGAAATGATGGGTTGCGGGTTTTTCGACGCTGACTTAACGATTTACTATTTTCGGCGTCGGAAGCTGCAACAGAGCCGAGGGAGAGCAAGCCTGAAAACGCTGTAGCGAGTTTGCGTGTCAAAGCTACCAAAAGCTGCCCTTTCGCGCGGTTGCAAATCGTGCAAATCTAACAATCAACAACTTACATGGAATCAGGCTTGCGTCGTACCATTCTCTCTTCCTCCGCCATCGCAAGTAGTGGCTTAAAACGAGACGGCCCGATTGTTGAAGTGCGTAATCAGGTGTAGTTATTTCTGGTACAATGCTGTGCATCGGTCCCCCGGGCAGGAACAGCATGTCCATCTCGCTCACCGTCGCCACACTTCCAAATGCTCCCAGAGCAGGTCCCGGCATGAACGGACCTACGAGTCGGACGAACTGCGCCGAGGGTTCAAGAAGTGCCATTGCCCGATCCAGTTCGAGGGCAAGGTCAAGGGCGCGGGGTTTCTTCGAAAGAGCACCGAGAAGACCTCCTGGGATGAAGCCAAATTCGTGGCCGTCGCGTGGGAAACCGCTGCCGATCCACCACCCGTCACGCTACCGGAATCGTCGGCAGTGCCGGCGGCGACTGCCTCGCTTCCAAGAAGGACGAGCCGGTCAGCATCGAGCGGGCGACTGCGGAATTTCTGGCCGACATCGAGGCTCGGCAGATGGACGAATCCACGCGCCGCAAGTACCGCACGATGCTCAAGCAGCTTCGGGCCTATGCTGACGAATACGGGTTCCGTTCAGACACGCCCATTGCAAGCGGCTCACAGGCTGTGCACATTCCGATCGTCACGCCAAGAATTTCGTGCCCGAGGCGGCAACCGCTGACCACCAGTCAGTGAACCTGATTGATGGGCGACACGGCGCGCGCAGCTGCAAAACAACGGTTGCTTTCGACGACAGCTAACTCGAACCCGCCAACGGTTCACAGTCCAGCATGGCCGGCCGTTCAAGAGAATTCGTGAACCATGCGGCGTTATCATTCTGATCCCAACCATCGGGAGTGCCATTCGGCGACGTGCACAACATCGTCCGATGATATTTGTTAGTGATCGCTCCGATGCCCGTCGAACCGGTGTTCGAGTGAGTCCGCAACAGGTGGCGTCACGATCCGAGTGCGATAGCGGGGCCGGTCAACCGGGTGTAGAAATATGCTCGCCTTTTTCAAGGCAAGCATTACAGCGGAAAGTTAGTCGATCGGGCTCGAATCGACGGATCTCAGTCAGCTCAAGCGCG
Organism: Bryobacteraceae bacterium; assembly: GCA_963844855.1. Classification (GTDB taxonomy): domain Bacteria; phylum Acidobacteriota; class Terriglobia; order Bryobacterales; family Bryobacteraceae; genus DASQDN01. Next base: position 25,369 of record CAWJQP010000002.1, on the reverse strand, counting down.
CACTCAACGATGGACACATACGTCGCCCTACCGGTTTTTGGTCGTTTTGCTACCGGCGTTTACCCATCAGTAATCCGATCGGAGCCGAGTTTTCGCTGGGTTATATTTGAGCTCCGATCTCCCAAAGGCTCAATTCGACGGTATTGCTACACAGATCGGGCAGGTATATACTTGCTAGCCAGGTTACACTTTTCCGCAGCGAAAGGGTTGCCATGAGCTTCATAAGCTTTTCTCGCACAGCCCAGGCATTGCTGCTTGTGCTGCTTTCCACGGCGCTGTTCGCACAGGACTACCGCGCCAGAGTCCAGGGAACTATCACCGATTCCAGCACCGCCGCCGTTCCCCGGGCGAAGATAACCCTGCTCAACAGCAAAACGGGAGCCGCCGTCACACGGCAGTCGACCGAGACCGGCCATTATCTGTTTGACCTGGTCGAACCCGGTGTTTACACCGTAACCGTCGAACTTACCGGATTCAACAAGTTCGTACAGGAGAGCCTCAACGTAGCGTCGCGCTCCGACGTAACGGTCGATGCAGTGCTGAGGCCTGGAGAGGTGCGGGAGACCGTCTCCGTCACCGCCGAAGCGACAGCGCTCCAATTCAACACCGCCAAACTCGAGACCACCATCGATCAGAAGCTGACACAGTCATTGCCGCAACTCTATCGCAACCCATTTCTGCTGGCCCAATTGGATCCTTCCGTCCAAAGTACATCGTGGGGCGAAGACAACCCGTATGACACGTGGGCGTCTAACAACATGAGGATTGGCGGTAGCGGTCAGTTCACCAACGACCTTCAAGTGGATGGCAGCCCCTCGGGCATCAGCGTGAAGACCGGGTATGTTCCCTCTCCGGACATGGTTCAAGAAGTGAATGTTCTGCAAAACGCGGTGGATGCCGAATACGGCCACAGTTCAGGTTCTGCAATCAGCCTCGTGATGAAATCCGGGACGAATGAATATCACGGAACCGGGTTCTTTCAAGCGCAGCGTCCCAAGTTCAACGCTCTGGAGAACCGTATTTACCGAACTGAGAACCAGACTCGGAACAATATGTATGGGGCAACCTTTGGCGGGCCCATTCTCAAAAACAAGCTATTCAACTTCGTTGGCTTCGAAATATGGGACAAGACCGAGCCGGCCACGCTGTACAACACCGTTCCGACGGAGTTGGAGCGCCGCGGCGACTTCTCTCAAACTTTTACCGAGGACGGGGCGCTTCGGCTCATCTACGATCCGTGGTCGACGCGCACGGCTGCCGATGGGACGGTCACGCGCACCGCGTTCCCGGGTAACATCATTCCGCCAGAGCGGATCAACCCCGTTGCGAAAAGATACATCGATGCGCTCTGGAAACCGAATGCACCGGGTATTGACGCGTTTCACACGAACAATTTCGTAGTTTCAACTCCTATCAAATATCCGTACAAGAACTTCTCGGATCGCGTGGACTACATCGTCAACGACAACCTTCGGCTTTACGGTAGGGCGAGCCTGACGCGCACTCCGGTCCAGGTGACGGGGAATCCTACAGGGTCCCCGATATACATGTCGGACCGGGGCGCCGATTACAACATGACCTCGTATGCAGGCGATGCGACATACACTTTGAGTCCGACCAGCGTCCTGAACTTCCACGGCGGATACCACAGTTTTCGAGATACTTCGAACTTCGCGACCGAGTTCGGCGATGAATGGTCCTGGGAGAGCGTCTTCCCGAACTCGACTTTCTACGCGCCAGTATTCGCGGATCCGGCCATACCGAAATTGATCCCGCGCATGAGCATCTGCAATCAGGAGAACACGCCGTGCACACACATGGGCCCAGGAGGCGGACTTTGGCATGAGACTCCTCATGCCTGGGAGTTCAGCGGCAAGCTCGCACAACAGCGTGGCTCGCATTACCTGAAAATGGGCGCCGACATTCGCGGGAACACAACAGACAGTCTGCTTCTATTGGTCAACCCCGGTTTTGGGTTTGACGGGAGGCCGACAGCCGCTACCTACAACAACCCGAGTCTGCTCCTGTCGGGTGACCCCTATGCGACATTCCTCCTCGGAGCCGTCGTTCCAACCCAGATAGCGACTAACTGGGGTGGCAATGGCAACAACTGGGACAGCGGCGCCACGGGCTTCCCTGTGAATATCAAGCCACAGATCCAACGACGCTTTTACGGAACGTACATCAATGACGACTGGAAGGTGACGCGAAACCTGACGTTGAACCTGGGCCTACGTTACGAATGGGAGTCGCCGTTCCACGACACTCAAAACCGAGAGTCGCGACAAATCGACCTGGACACACCTATTCCCGAACTGCAGCAGGTGCAGATGCCTCCCGAGGTAGCGCGTTTCTATAAAGGCCCGTGGAGCATGACGGGCGCTTTCCAGTTCGCCGACGACGATCATCCTGGCGCGTGGGACGGCGGCTGGGGGACCCTTTCGCCCCGTATCGGTGCGGCGTACCGCATCAACGACAAGACCGTCATTCGCGCCGCGTATGGCCGGTATGTGACTCCGTGGACGAGCAATCAAGCACACGACCAGCTCAGCGGTTTCCCGCTGTACGGTTTCAGCAACTTCACCGGCGCGCCGGATGAGATTCAGGGAGTGCCGCAAATGGACTTGAATAATCCATTCCCGGCTACCAACCCGATCCGTCCGTCGAACGAAAAGAGTCTCGGCATTTACACCATGATTGGCGACTCGCTGGTAACGCCGGCGAGGGACCGCCGCAGAAGCAGGAGCGATCGCTTTAACATCTCCGTGCAGCGTCAATTGCCAGGCTCGGTCGTGGTGGACGTCACTTACTACCAGAACAGAACCGGTCAGGTATTCCACACGGACTACAACGTCAACCAGGTCGATCCACAGATTGCGTATACGAATAAGGAACAGACGCTCGCAGTAGTGGATAATCCTTTTTTCGAACTTCTGCCGCCGGAGAAGTTCCCCGGTCCTCTGCGATACCAGCCGCAGGTGAGCGTGACGGACCTCGCCAAACCCTATCCGCACTACGGGGACATCATCATCACGGATGGCTTTCCGGGAGGCGCGATGAAATACCGGGCCCTACAGGTGAAAGTGCAAAAGAGCTATAGTCACGGGCTTTCCCTGCTGCTTGGCTACAGCTACAGTGTGGAAAAGGACGAGCGGTTTTTCGACAGTATCGCGACGTATAGACGCGAATACAGCTGGCAGGACGCCAACAATTACCGGCAGCGCCTCACTGGAGCAGGCACATGGGACATTCCTGTAGGCAAAGGACGGGCCTATATGTCTTCGGCTCCTGGCGTCGTGGATGCCATCCTCGGTGGCTGGAGAGTCAGCAGCGTGCTGTTCTGGCGCTCCGGCAACATACTCGGGTTCGGGCCGATGGTCTGGGACGGAAGTAGTCCGGTCATCGACAATCCCACACCGGAAAGCTGGTTCAACAGTTCGGCGTTCAAGCGATTGCCGGACTTCACGCCACGGACCAACCCATGGAACTTCTCCGACCTGACCGGACCGGGCGTGCTGAACGTCAACGGTTCGCTGGCTAAGGACTTTACGATACACGAGAAGTTTCGGATGCAGTTGAAGGCCGATGCGTTCAATCTGCTGAATAACATGTCCTGGGGAGATCCAACGATGAACGTAGACTCCGCCAACTTCGGCAGCATCACAAATCAAGCGGGCCTTACTTATGGGCGCCGCGTTCAATTAGGCATGCGACTGGAATTCTAACGTCGATCGGACCGGGGTGCTTGCGGAGTTCCTTGCCTCTGTCGGCCGCGCAGGCACGCGCTTCGGCTTCGCCGGTGTATCGCGGATAGAATTGGATTGTCGTATGCACATGGCCGACAGAGCGATTTCGCTTCTGTTGACGCTGCTCGCGGCGTCTACCAGCGTTGCCTCGCAATCACTGCGCGAGGCAGCACGCCTGGACGAGGAAGGAAAATGCGAGGAGGCGGAACGACACTACCGCGCGTTACTCGCTCAGGGCTCACCGTCCGGAGCGCTCCTTAACAACGCCGGCAATCATTACGTCATCTGCGGAGAATCCGATAAGGCTCAGGGGTTTTTCGAGCGGATTCTTCGCAGCAATCCTACTCACGAGAATGCGAACTTTCAACTCGCACGCATCGCGGTGGATCAGAGGCAGGGATCCAAGGCGCTCGAGTATCTCGCGCGCGTGAAGAGAGAGGATCCGCAGATCCTGCTTGTGCGAGCGGAGGCGCTCCACTGGGCGGGACAGAAGTCCGCTTCGTCCGTCCATCCTGGATGGCTTAGAGAAAGCTGCCGTGCGGGATGCGCCGACGCTCTTCCTGCTCGGTTTGTCGTGCGGCCGGCTGGGGATGTACGAACGCGCCGAAGCAGCTTTCAACCGTGCCCTGAGCCTTCAACCGGGTGATTTTGATATTACGTTTGCCCTCGGCCGGTCGGCAGCACGGGCAGAACACTACGACCGGGCGCAGAGCGCCCTGGAAGCCGCGCTGCGACTGCGCCCTGGCGACACGAACGTGCTCGTTGAACTCGGGCGCGTCTCCGCGGCCCGGCAGGACTACGTTCGGGCCGTTTTTCACCTTGCGCAGGCGCGGAAGAAGGCTCCGGAAAACGCAGACATTCTACTCTTGCTCGCGCGTGCCGCCGAGGATGCGGGTTACTACGAGGACGCCGCGACCGCGTACGACGAATATTTGCAGGTGCGGCCCGGAGAGGACAGCGTGCGCAGGGACCGCGCCCGCGCGTATGGGCAAACGGAATCCCGCGTGGAGCAGGCGTCCAAGGAGATCGACTGGTATTTAGCGAGACATGCGGACGATGCGCAGGGACATTACATAGCTGCGCAGATCGTATGGGGAGTGAAGCCGGACCAGGCTCTGCATCACCTGACCGAAGCCGTTCGTCTGGACCCCGAATCCGTTTCGATCCGCTTCTCCAGAGCCTGGATGTTGCAGCATGCCGGGCAGATGGCGGAATCGTTGACCGATTTAGAGGTAGCGCGCCGGCTCGCCCCGGATAACGCACGCATCCTGGACCTGATCGGGCTTGCGCACCTCGCGCTTGATCGACCCGCAGATGCGGAGAAGGTTCTCCGCGTGGCTCTCGCGAAGTCGCCTGATGAACCCGAGGTGATCATGCATCTTGGTCGCGCCCTCATGGCCCTGGGCCGTGAGACTGAGGCGCAAACCTACATGGAGAAGTACCGTGCGATTCGTCCGCAGGCTCCGCCGGGACTTCGCAAGCGTCTCGGAATGATTGAACTGGCGACACTGACGGCGGCCGAACAGCGACGCCGTGAAATTGACCGGTTGCGCCGGGAGTCGCGCGATCACCCGGATCGCCCGGACTACCAGCTACGTCTGTCGAGTCTGCTGCTGGCCGATGGTCGAAACGAAGAGGCATTGCAGGAATTTCGCCATCTGCTTACGCTGAATCCCGGCAGTGAAGTTCTCGAGGAGGCGGGCTCTGTACTCCTCACCGCCGGCGAATCCAAGCTCGCCCGTGAGTGCCTTGAACGGGCTGCAACCAACCGGCCCTCCGCACGCCTAGACCTGGCTGTGGCTATTTATCAGATGGAGGGCGCGCCGGCGGCCTTGAAGGTACTCGATGCTCTTCCGCCAAGTGAAGTAACCGGAGACGCACTGTTGTTGAAGGCGAGCATCCTCGAGTTGGCGGGGAGGAGGCCAGAAGCAGAGAAGGTGCTCAACGAAGGCCTGCGCCATGCTTCCATGAAGCCGCGAGTGATCGAGCAAGGGGTATTGTTGCTGGTTCGTCTAAAGAGGGAAGCCGAGGGGCTCAAACTCCTGGAACAGGCTATCCGCGCGCATCCGCAATCGGGTCTGCTTCTGTTGAAAGCGATCGTCCTGGCACTTATGGACCGGTCGGCAGCCGCGGAGAAGACGCTTCAAGACATCGAATTACGTTGGCCCGAGTGGGACCGGGCCTATCTCGTGCATGGGTTGGTGTCCGAGAGTTCGGGACGCACGAAGGACGCTCGCCAGAAACTCCAGACTGCGGCGGCGCTAGGCTCCAAGGACCCAGCTCTGACCTGCGCCCTCGCCCGGCTAGCCGGCGACGTAACTTCCGCGCCCGAGTGCACATGCTCCAGAGGTCTTGAACAGCTTCTCTTCAAAAGCTGCGCGCCATGAATCACTCCCGCGGGACTCCGCTGTTCGTTATCGTCATTGCTCTTGCCGGGGTGACTGCTGTGCCGTTTCTGCTTACCGGTCAAGGCAGTGGCACCGCTGACCGTCCTCAGTTCGTAAATGTTGCTCCGCGCTCCAAGATCCCCTATGTGACTAATAATCACTACACAGGCCGAAAGTACTTTCCGCAGTCGATGTGCGGGGGCGTTGCGATTCTCGACTACGACAATGACGGCAGGATGGACATCTACTTCACTAACGGGGCCGCACTACCGGAACTGAGGAAATCGGATGCTTCGTTCTATAGCTGTCTGCTACGAAATCAGGGAGACGGAGCCTTCAAGGACATGACTGAGCAGGCCAACCTTACTGGCTCGGAGTCGGACTTCAGCTTTGGAGTTGCCGCGGGCGACTTCGATAACGACGGTAACACCGACCTATTCGTGTGCAATACGAAGAAAAATCTGCTCTATCGCAACAAGGGGGACGGCTCTTTTGTCGATGTTACCGACCGCTCCGGCTTGGGCCGGACACCCCCGAATACGCTCAGCATTCAAGGGGCATGGTTCGACTACGACAAAGATGGTCTTCTCGACCTTGTGTTGTCTAATTACACACTCTGGCGTCCCGAAAAAGACCAACGCTGCGTAACCGGAGGTATGGAAGTGTACTGCCATCCGAAGACCTACGTCCAAGTTCCTCACCGGCTGTACCACAATCTGGGAGATGGCCGGTTCGAGGACGTAACCGAGCGTTCCGGGTTCGGCAAGCACCTCGGAAAGGGCATGGGCATCGGGATAGCTGATTACAACGATGACGGCTGGACAGACGTCTTTGTGGCGAATGACACTGAACCTAACTTCCTGTATCTGAACCAGGCAAACGGCACATTCAAAGAAGCCGGTCTGCTATACGGCGTAGCCTATAACGACGCCGGCGCCACTGTTTCGGCAATGGGATCCGATGCAAAGGACTACGACAACGACGGATGGGTAGACGTCTTCTACAACAACCTGAAGGGACAGACCTGGGCTCTGTTCCGGAACCAGAGCGGCAAATCCTTTCGGTATGTCTCGCCGGGGACGAAGCTCGGGCTGATGAGCAGCAGGTTCTCAGGTTGGAGCACGGGCTTCATCGACTATAACAACGATGGATGGAAAGACGTGTACTCGGCCAACGGTGATCTGGACGATGTGGGCGGCACCTCGCGGCAGCACGACACGATGTTCGAGAACATCGATGGCAAACAGTTCGTTGACGTGAGCGAGCGGATGGGCGCCGATTTCTTACGGCTTGGATTTCAGCGAGGCTCCGCGTTCGCCGACCTGAACAACGACGGATTCATGGACATTGTAGTGACCTCGTTGAACGAGAAGCCTCGCATCCTGTTTAACTCGGCCGGGAACGGAAAGCACTCACTAGTCCTCAACCTGAGAGGAACGAAGAGTAATCGAGATGCGGTTGGCGCCAAGGTCAAAGTCACGACTCCGTCAGGACGAGTGCTATACAACCACGTCACCGCCAGTGTCGGGTTCCTATCGTCCAGCGATCGTCGTCTGCACTTCGGCTTGGGCGAGGAGGCTCTCGCGTCCTCGGTACAGGTTCGCTGGCCGAGCGGAATCGTGCAGGAGCTCAAGAACGTCCCAGCGGACCGGATTTTCGACATTCGCGAATCAAATTGATTGACCTGCTTTTGCTCCGTTATTAAGCGTGATCAGTGTCTGAAGTAATCGCGACGACCACCTGACGCGGATCGCCCTGAGTCCCTACTCTTCAGCGGTTCGATTCGTTTTGGAGGGCGATGAGCCACCCGGATCACGACCCGGCGGGCGTGAGCTATCAGGTCGGAGACGTGAATTCTTTCTCCCACCGGTGACTTTCTAAACGTGCACCACCGGGATGGACGCCGTGCCGTACAGGCGGCCCCCTTTGACGGTCGCCATCGGAAGTATCTTTCGATGCACGATCCGCTTCTCCAACGGCCCTTCCAGGGACGATGCGAGCATTTCGAAATCACCCTCGAGGATCTGGAATACTGCGACGTCGGCCTCCGAACCCACACGCAGAGTGCCAGGTTGGTTCGGGAAGCGGAAGGCACGCGCGGGATTGATGGTTGCACACTCGATCACTTTCTCCAATGACATCCCAAAGTGCAGAAACTTTGCGAGTGTTGTCACAAGGTCGAACACGGGGCCGGTCACGTTGAACTGGTGCAGGTCGCTGGAAATGGTCCCAGGAACCACGTCCTCTTTCATCGCCGCTGACATCACTTCCCAGGAAAAGGAGCCTCGGCCGTGGCCGACATCAAGCCGGACTCCGTCTTCAATGGACTTGTGGACCTCGCGAAGAATCCGCCCGCGCGAGTCCATGATGCCACCTTGACGTCCGTGAAAAGCGTGCGTCAGCACGTCCCCTTTTTTGAGATACTTCAGGATCTCAGGAAGCGGAGAAACGGTGTCGATGGCGTGCACCATAAGCGGCATTCTTACGGCGTCGGCTGCTTCGCGGGCCATCCGCAGGGCGGGGAGGTCGTTATCGCCCGACATGCTACGCGACAGGCGAATTTTCACTCCCAGGACGACGTCGCGGTTCTGCTCGATCGTGCGAATCGCGAGCTTCGCGTTGGCGTAGCGCAGATCCATCAACTCGCCCCACGGGTTATCGTCGGAAAGGGTTGACTGGCCGACCACGGAGATATTAAGGAGCGCGAAGACACGAGTGTCGAATGTGTTCATCATGCGCCGGAATCCGGGGAAGGTGTGCGCTCCCGCCGAGCCTGCGTCCAATACTGTAGTGGCGCCTTTCGCGATGCAGTTGGGATCAGCAGGGATAGCAAGCGGCGCCACGCCGTCGTATACGTGGACGTGGATGTCCACCAGTCCAGGAGTGACGATCCTTCCGCGCGCGTCTACAATGATGCGTGCATCGGTTTCTGGAATAGCGTCCGCAATTGCCGCTACTTTGTTTCCAGCGATCGCGACGTCGCAAATCCTGGAAAGAGACTGCGAAGGATCGATCACCCGTCCGCCCTTGATCAACAAATCGTACTTGGGCGCGGGAGCCGCTGTTTGGGCCTTTGCAACCGAGGCCAGGCTGGCGAGCAGCGGAAGAAACTCGCGTCTCGTAGGATGACGCATCGGACAAGTATATGTCGGTGAATCGAGCGGTCAAAAGGCAACAGATAGAAATCGCTTGAGCACTCCGGAACATGCTGTCACGCAGCGCATACGTGGGAGTCATGCTCCGCCCAGATCACGGGTGCCGCTCATAGAGAGAATGTGAATTACTCCTCACTGAAGGCGAGCGTTTACCAACCCACACGGACGTGTAGTCCGTATGTCGTTGATGGCATCTTGAATCGGTATTGATAAGTCGGTTTTCGCCAGGTTTCCGAGAACCGGACTTTGCAAGCATGATTTCCCAGAGCGCCGTTTCGGGCCAACTCCCGGATTGATTTCAATTACCACCCGATTTGATTCCCGCCGTGAACCTACTGATGCAATGAGAATCCGGACGGCAAAGCTGCCTCGAGATTGATTTGTTCTCCGGTGATGGGGTGGTGGAATTTCAGATATTGGGCGTGCAGGAAATATCCTCCATCGCCGGGGAGGCCGGGGAGATTTTCAAGAGGCTGGCCGGTTAAGCCGTACAGAGGATCGCCTACCAGGGGATGGCCGATGGATGCCAGATGGATTCTGATTTGATGAGGGCGGCCCGAATTTAGGCTCACCTCAAATGTTGTGGTGCTGGTGGTGCGTGAGATCACCTTTGCCAATGACTTTGACGGTTTGCCACTTGGGTTGGCGGCCCACACGGAACCGATGAGCGGGTGCGGTACGAGGCCGATGGGTGTGAGGATTTCGTAGGCGTCGTGCTGTGCAATGTTTTGAGCCAGCGCCCGGTAGATTTTTTGAATTTTGGGTGTGTTCCAGTTTGCGAATAGATTAGAGGCCGCCTGCGGTGTTTTGGCGAAGAGGACGATGCCGGTGGTGGCTCGGCCCAACCGGTGGACAGGGTTTGCGTTGGGGGTTTGCTTTTGCACCAGGCGCAGGAGGGTGTTCTCCATGAAGCCGCCGCCGGGGAGGGTGGGCAGCCCGCTGGGTTTGTTGACGGCCAACAGATGGGGGTCTTCAAACAGGACTTCGAAGTGCTGAGGGGAGTCTGGTTCGATCCAGGGTGGACGGTTCCAGACAAGGGTTTGGCCTAAAGTGACCGATTCGCTTCCGGTGGCGGTGACGCCGTTGAGGGTGACTTCGCCGTTGTTCAGTTTTTGTTGCCAGGCTTGTGGGGTTGAGTGGGGGTAAAGGCTTGCCAAGTGGGAGAGCAGGGTTTGTCCATGGTATTTGCTGCTGATGATTGTGGTGTAGGCATAGCCCCGGTTGAGCATGTAGTTTGAGTGTAAGCTAAGGCATTTGCGGCGCGGCGGCCAGAAGGGCTTTTTGCGATCCAATCGGCCCGCAGACTCGCCATGCACCAAGCGGGCTGGAAGTCCCGTTCTGGGAAGTTCGCCATTGCACTCATCTGTGAATGGGCGATTGGAAACTGAGGCACAGATCGGGACCGGGAAGTGTGCGTCCAGCGAAGGCTGGCATGACCAGTGGGAGGAAGTCCCACCTGGGTAAAAGTCAAAGCCCAGTAGTTGTAGAGCCGCTGGGATTGGCGTTAATTTGGGGCAGCGGACTATTCGGCTGTGGCGGCGCTGGAGGTCTATGACGCTGTTTACGAGGAGCGCGATCTGCGTGGTCTGCAAGTGGTGATCGAGCACCGGCGGCTCGGAGATCGCGTCGAGGTCGCCGTTCTCCGTTTCCTTCGCCGTCTTGTGTCCCGCAGACGTTGCCGAATAGCCAGATGCAATGCTGGGGCAAAAACCCGAAGGCGCGAGGAACTTGCAGCCGGTATTGGTTCCTTTGAACGCATCCCACATAACCCTTTTTTATCAACGCAATGACGTGCCTGGGATTACGCCTTGCATCCGTGTTTTTAAAGGTAATTTAAAGGTTCGTGTGATGAGCTAGTTACTTGCAACTCAATTGCGATATTCCAGGGAAGGTGTAAAAATCACGTGAAGAGGCTATCGGATGGGATCGATAGTCAGACACACATCTTTCGTCTACCGTTTCGTGCGCTCGGCGCATTATGGCTTTTTGGTCTGTCAATGCCAGTTTCTTGCAGGCACAGCAACCTAAAAGTGCGCGGTGCAAGGCAAGATCCTCGATCAGAGTCGAGCACCGATCCCTGGCGCTCGAATCGTGGTGACGCCCGAAGGCAGGACGTCCGGCTGTCTCGGCGGCGTCGGGTCCGACAGGCGAATTCTCGATATTGCTTGAAGTTGGCAACTACCAGTTGACTGTCTCAGCGGACGGTTTCAAGGACACATCGCAACCTGTCACCGTCGGCGAACGGACAAGCGGGCCGATCGACATTCTTCTGCCGGTGTCAGAACAACGCACGATAGTTACCGTGACGGAAGCTGCCGGCTATCAAGTGATCGCGACAAGTAGCGCGACCAAGACGCCGACTGCGCTTATCGATATTCCGCAGTCAATCACAATTGTGAGCCGCGAGCTGATCAAAGACCAACTGATGATGAGCATGGCAGACGTCGTTCGCTACGTTCCAGGTATCACGATGGCGCAAGGCGAAGGACACCGTGACGCACCGGTGATCCGCGGAAATTCCACGACCTCGGATTTCTATGTAAACGGTGTTCGTGACGATGTGCAGTATTTTCGTGATCTTTACAATATGGAGCGTGTCGAGGCGATCAAGGGTCCGAACGCCATGATATTCGGTCGTGGCGGCGGTGGAGGCGTCATCAATCGTGTCACGAAAGAGGCTGGTTTTACGCCTCTTCGCGAAATCTGTTTGCAAGGCGGATCTTTCGGGAACAAGCGCTTTGCCACGGATTTCGATCAACCACTGGGCGATAAGGTTGCATTCCGGCTCAATGGCATGTACGAGAACTCCGACAGCTTCCGACACTACTTCAATCTGGAGAGGTACGGCATTGCCCCGACCGTCACGATTGCTCCGGATGACAAGACCAGAATCCGGTTGGGGTACGAGTACTTTCACGACGGCCGCTTGACTGATCGGGGTATACCTTCATTTCAGGGGAAACCGGCCGTCACTCACCGCTCCACATTTTTTGGCAACCCTGACGAAAGCCCGACGCACGCCGACGTCAACCTGGGATCGGCCGTCGTCGAGCGGCAGCTTGGGGCAAGACTGAATCTTCGAAACAGCACCCTGTTTGGCGCTTACGACAAGTTCTATCAGAATGTGTTTCCCGGGGCAGTGAATGCGACAGGAACCCTTGTCAGCCTTTCGGGCTACAATACCGCCACGCAGCGCAACAACGTTTTCAACCAGACGGATGTCACGTACGTTGGATCGACCGGCTCCATCCAGCACACCCTGCTCTGGGGCGCGGAGTTCGGACGCCAGGCGACAGACAACTTTCGGCAAACCGCCTACTTCAACAACACGACAACCTCGATCAATGTTCCGTTCTCCAATCCGACAGACTTCACCCCGGTAACCTGGCGGCAAGCTGCTACCGATGCTGACAACCGGCCGGTGAATACTGTGGCGGCGACATACATTCAGGATCAGGTAACCCTGTCGCGGTTCATCCAACTGGTTGGCGGAGTTCAGATTCGACCGTTTCGATCTGAAATTCCACAACAATCGCAACAACGAAGATCGCCGCCGGAAGGACAATCTCGTTTCTCCGCGGGCAGGGATCATCGTGAAACCGATCACGCCGCTGTCTCTGTACTTCAACTACAGCGTCGCCTATCTTCCCAGTTCCGGCGATCAGTTTGGATCATTGGACGCGACCAGCGAAACACTGAAACCAGAAAAGTTCACGAACTACGAAGCCGGGATCAAGTGGGATGTGCGCCGCTACCTATCCATAACGACCGCTGTGTATCGCCTGGACCGCACCAACACTCGCGCTGCAGATCCAAACAATCCCTCCGTTATCGTGCAGACCGGAAGCCAGCGCACCAACGGCTATGAGTTGGGCATCAACGGCAGTATCACGCGGCGTTGGACGGTCGCCGGTGGCTACGGCTACCAGGATGCATTTATCAGCAGCGCGACATCGGCAGCCCGGCTGGGTGCAGAGGTAGCGCTGGTTCCGCGCCATACCTTCTCACTTTGGAACAATTACCGGATTCTGTCCCGGCTCAGCGGAGGGCTGGGAATCATCCACCAGGCCGACATGTGGGCCGGCATCGACAATACCGTCACGATTCCGAGCTTCACGCGCGCCGATGCGGCTCTTTATTATTCGCTGACCGAGAAGATGAGACTGCAAGCAAATGTCGAGAATCTGACGGACAATAACTACTTCATCAGCGCCCACAGCAACAACAACATCAGTCCAGGTTATGCACGCGCTCTGCGTATTGGTCTTACGATGCGATTCTAGGAAGAGCCTTCGTTTCGCATCGATTACTTATGCTGTTGCAAATCCCTGGTGTGCTTGCCTCCGAGCAGGTACATGAACTTAGAGCCGCGTTGGAAGTCGCTGCATGGGTCGACGGAAAGGTTGTTGACCGGACCATCACAGAAGATCTCCGCGGGATGGTCCTGAAAGGGGCGGAATCTGCTCCTCGCTTTGTATCGGCAGCCCTGCCAACCAGAGTGCTGCCTCCCGTTTTTTACCGCGACCAGGCAGGCGAGCCATCCCAAATGGAACTGAGCCGGGCAATCCGAACGACTCCCGGAGGCTCCACACGGATTCGCACCGACCTCACGGCGACTCTGTACGTGTCCGACCCGAACGAATATGACGGGGGAGATCTCGTGCTTCGAGATGGCCATATCGAGCAGTGCATCAAGCTCCGCGCCGGGGATTTGATCCTCTACCCATCGGGTAGCCGGCAGGAGATCAGAGCGGTCACTCGCGGAGTCTGTTTTCGTTGCGTCTTCTGGATTCAGAGCATGATTCGGGATAACGGGCAACGCAAGATTCTGTTTGACATGGACACCGCTATACAGAGCCTGTCGGAGCAGATGCCGAATGATCCATCGATCATCAAGCTTACGGGCGTGTACCACAATCTTCTACGCTACTGGGCTCAAGTCTAGCCGGCCGGCAGTTTGAGGCGAAAGCAACTGCCTTGACCAACGATGCTCTCTGCCACGATTTGGCCCTGGTGAGATCGAGCGATTTGCTGTGCGATGGATAACCCAAGTCCATATCCACCAGTTTTCCGGTCGCGAGAGGAGTCGACCCGATAAAACCGATCAAATATCCGGGTGAGCGCTTCCGGTGGGATACCGCAGCCGTTATCAGACACGGCGAGGACCGATCCTTCCGGGCCGTTCTCAACAGTTATCACCACCTCGCCGCCCGCAGACGAGTACTTAAGAGCATTGTCGAGAAGAATCGCAAGCACGCGGCGAAGCCCGTCCGGGTCCGCCTGTATGGGAACAGGCTTTGATGGCACGGAGACATTAAGGCGCAAATCCTTGTCGTCAAACAGCGGCTGCATCTCGGCAGCCATGCCGCGCACGAGTGAACCGAGATCAACGCGCTCCCGACGTTGCCAGGCAGGAGCGTGGTCGCCCCGCGCTATCGAGAGGAGACCCTCCGCAAGCTGATTCATGCGTTCCGCAATCGCACCTGCTTGTGACAGCGCATCCCGATATTCCTGAGTATCCCGCTCGCGCCGCAATGCCAGATCGGCTGTAGTTCGCAATGAGGCAAGAGGCGTTCGAAGCTCATGCGCCGCATCTTCGGTGAAGCGCTGCATTCTTACGAACGATTCTTCCAGCCGGCCCAGCATTTCGTTCCAGGCTTCAGCGAGCCGGCTGATCTCATCTCGCGACGGAGGCACAGGAAGACGGCTACTCAGATTGTTGGCGCCGATCGCACGGGCTGCGTGCGTCATTTCATCCACAGGCTTAAGAGCCCGGCTGCTGATCCAGTATCCAGTCAGGCCGATGAAGACAAGTAGCACGGGCGATGACCCTAGGAGGAGCAGCCCAATTTCCTGGATCGAATCGTCGATCGGTTCCTCGGAAGCGGACGCCTTCGTCCGGTAAGACTTTCCGTAGATCGAGAAGATCTTCTGCCGGCTGCGTGCCGGAGGAAGAACGGCAGCGCTCTTCAGAAGGACGCGGCCCTGTTGATCGAGAACTTCGATGTAATGTCCCTCGGGCTGCGTGGAGGCATACTCTTCCAGCTCAATCGGGATCATATGCTCCGTCGCAATCGTCGTTTCACGAATCAGAAAATTCTCCACTCCTTGAAGCCTGTGATCCAGAGCGGCGTCCATTCGGAGAGTGAGCCGATAGCGGAGCAATGCGACCACGGCGCTACCAGAGATAGCCAGTGCAAGAAATAGCAACCCGCCGTAGACGAGAGTAAGCCGTGTTCGAAGAGGGAGCGATCTCATCATCGGGCCTTCTCCCGCAACGCGTAACCAACTCCACGAATAGTGTGGATCAATTTTGGTTCGTCCGAAGGATCTACTTTCCTTCGAAGAAGGTGGACAAACGTATCGACGGTGCTGTTCTCAACGTCTGTCCCAAAGCCCCACACAGTCTCAATAATCTGTTCGCGTGGAACGATGCGGCCCGCATTGCGCACGAGCAATTCGAGCAAACTGTACTCGGTTCGTGTAAGTTCCAGAACTCGCTTCCCTCGCGTCACTTCCCGGGTTGCGGTGTTGAGCTTCAGATCCGCCGCCGTCAGAACGAGCGTGAGCGGCGCGGCTCCGCGGCGGGCCACTGCTCGTACACGAGCGATCAGGACATCGAGGTCAAATGGCTTTGTCAGGTAGTCGTCCGCGCCTACATTAAGACCGTGAATGACATCCCGATTCGAGTCGCGTGCGGTCAGCATAAGGACTGGTGTGTGGCAGCCTCGCTGGCGGAGGCGGTGAACTACTCCAAAGCCGTCGAGTCCGGGCAGCATGACATCCAGGATGATTACGTCGAATGAGTTCGAACGGGCGACCTCAACAGCCGCCACACCGTTCCTTTCCACAACGACGGCTTCTCCTTCCTCTCGCAATGCCCGCTCCAGCAGCGCCGACATGGTTTCGTCATCTTCGACTACAAGCACTCGCATCGGATTCGTCCATTGTTTCGCAGCTACTTCCAGGGTGTGGCAAAACGGGCCAACCGTCAAAGATGCCAGGAAAGGGTGGGCCCGTTGAGACCGAAACCGATCTCCGGCATCAATCGCGTGCCGGTGACTCTACGCGTTGGAGACCCGGGCAGATCCGGATCATGCCGGCGCTTATAAATGTAACGTCCAATGAGGAACCCGGTTGAGCCGCCAACGAAGATGTCCGACGCCCAGTGCCTGCGAGCGCTCACTCGCGAGGCAGAAATGATGGCCGCCAAAGAATACGCGGTGATGGGCACAGCGATGTGATGCCTGTACTCGTAGGCGAAGACAGTCGCGACGGCAAACGAACTCGCCGCATGTCCCGAGGGAAACGAATCGCCGCCCTTCCAGAAACCGCGAGGCGCGTCGTCCGTCACCGGTCTGAGCCGGTTCGTCGCCTGCTTGATTCCAAACACTATTAATTGCGTATGCGCCAGCGCCTCGAGTGATATCCAACCCGTTTCCCGGGCATGTTTGTTGCCGGTCGCTTTGCCGAAGAGATACATTGCGCCAGACGCGCCCGCCAAAGTATATGCCGCTCCAAGCTGAGATACTCGGCCGCTCCAGATCGGCCTGATCCTCCGTATTTGGCAAGATATCGGCCGTCTTCTTGTCGGTCGCAATCAGGGCGGTAGAGATAAGCGCAAAAGGAATGACATACTTCTTGACCGTCGGCTGTGTCATAGCTGGAGCTTCGAAAAGGACTGCTGAGCATTCGCCACTCATCGTGAACAAAATTGCGCAGGAACGGCTGCTTGCCGGGGTCCGAGGATTTCGGCAAGTCGAGCTCTCGTTCCTGCTGTTGCGGCTCCGGCGCCGCCGGCTTCTCATCACTCGGGACCGGTTGAGCCGAAGCGGCCCGCGCGCACAGTAAGAGGATGCTCATGCACGAGGCGGCCAGGAAATTTGTTCGCATTATTCTTGAAGTACCCACATCTTCCAGAGACTGATCCTCACTCAAAGCAATCGTGATCACGCCGGCGGCAATTAGCGACGCGCCGAGGGTCCCCTTCCATGTCAAGGGTTCACCTAGAAACAATGCTCCGAGCACGATCGTAAGAACGACGCTGAGTTTGTCTACGGGCCACTCTTGTCAGCGGTCCGGATTGAAGCGCGTGGAAGTAACACAACCACGACAGTCCGGTGGCGATCCCGGACAGAATCAAGAACAGCCACACGGAGCGGGAAATCGCTGACACGGGAGCCGGAAATGCTGCGACAATCACCCAGCTCAGGACGGCAACAACGGACGTTCGAATTGCGGTTGCGAGATTCGCGTCGACTCCTTGTACGCCGAGCTTTGCCAGAAGCGCCGTCATAGCCGCGAACAGGCGGAGAGCAACGCCCAACCGAACCACGTCATGACCGGCTTACCGATACCGTCGCGTCATCCACAAGCAATAAGCGCATCGTTCTTAAGATCATGTGCGCCAGAACCTAAAAATTCCCTGAAGATGCGATTCAGCCAATCTTGAGGTTGGTGTGGTGTTCTGAGGAAGATGCGCCTCCTGATTCTGGTCGTACTTGCTTGTCTTCTGGGTGGATGCGCTCCCCGGCAGGCTGCCGGCGCCTGGAACAACCGCTGCCCGAATCGCAGAGCGCAGCGGCCTGCCCGCGCCGCCCGAAGGGCAATCAACGGACAAGCCATCGTTTCCTCCGGGTGTGGCTCTGGACAAGCCGCTGTCGTCGGACGGGGCGGCGGCGATTGCTTTGTGGAACAACGCCCAGCTTCGGGTAGACATGGGCGCTCTCGGAATCGCGGAGGCCGATCTGATCGACGCCGGGCTGTTGCGGAACCCGCGACTGGATTTATTGCTGCCAGTCGGGGCCAAACCTTTTGAGCTTTTGCTCAACCTACCCATAGAGGCCCTCATACAGCGGCCCAAAAGGATTGCTGCTTCACAGGCGGCGTACGACCAGTTGGCCGAAAGCCTGATCCAAAACGGCCTGAACACGATTCGCGATGCGCGCCTTGCCCATGCGGATGTTATTCAAGCCCACGCGCGAGCCGATGTCGCCGAGCGTGCAGCAACACTACGAACCCGAATCGCCGGGATCACAGAGGCAAGATTAAAGGCCGGTGACATCAGCGAACTGGACACCGTCCAGGCGCGTACGGAGGCGGGGACGGCACAAGAGCAACTTGCGCGCTTCCGTCACGACCTTGCACTGGCAGACGAGCGGCTACGCCTGGCTCTGGGTCTTTCGCTGCCGCGTCCGGCAATACAGGTTTTTGCTTCTCCGACGCCTTCAGATGCGCCGCCACCTCTCGAATCTCTCATTGAGAAAGCGCTCGCCTCGCGCCCGGATCTGCGCGCCGTGGAGCTCTCGATTGCCACCGCTACCAAGCGAGCCCGCTGGGAACAATCCCGAATACTTTGGCTATCCGCACAGCTCAGCTCCAAGGAGGTCGGGACAAACGGACTTCTGACAGGACCGGGCGTAAGCGCCGAGATCCCGATCTTCCATCGGAACCAGGGACTGATCGCGCGCGCGGAAGCCGACGTCGAGGTTGCAACCCGTCAATACCTGGCGACGAAACAGAGGATTGCGTTCGAGGTAGCGGAAGCGCGGCAGCAGCTTCTACAGGCTCAGGAAGCGCTCTCGAGAACGCGTGAACAAATTGTCATCCCTCTACAGCGCGGCGCAGCTCTGGCAGAGGAGCAGTACAAGAGGGGCGATGTCGCGTACCTGTTCGTTCTCGAGCAGACACGGGCATTGATCGACGCAGAATTGCGTGTTGTTGATTTCGAAGCGGCCGTGCGGCGCGCACTGGCGCAACTGGAACGGAGCGTTGGAGCGAAATGAAGCGAATTTCGTATGTCCCTCTGCTGGCGATCGCCGCGGCCATCCTGAACCAAGCCTGCACATCGAAAGGTGAAGGCGCAAAATCAGCGGCCGCTCCTCCCGCCAAAGTCGACAACCGCGTCAAAGAGTCGGAGCTGACAAAGGTGACGCTCACTCCCGAGGCGGCAAAGCCGTCTCGGTATCGAGCTGGCGCAGTCAGTCGAGTCGCAATTGGTGACACAAACATCCGTCGCCGGCGAGGTCGCAGCGATTCCAGGGCGAGCGTTGATCGTCAATGCTCCCGTAGCAGGGACAGTGAGTCTCGTACGGGCGTCGCTGACGGCCGGAGAAGCAGTTCGAAAAGGTGAGCCGATCTACCGGCTGACCCCTATGGCGGGCGTTCAGCGCGACCTGCGCGTGACCGTCGAGGCAGATGTCAAAGCTACGAAGGCGCGGCTGGATACCGCCAGCCAACAGTTGGCACGTGCCCAGCAGTTGCTCCGAGACATGGCTGGAAGCCAGCGACAGGTGGAGGCAGCCGAGCAGGAGTTTGGGCTGGCTAAGGCCGCGTACGACGCCGCAGTCGAGAGGCTGCAACAAGTCAACACTCGTCCGCTCGATGCTGACGTACAGATGACAGTGACGGCGCCCGCCAACGGCATTGTCCGGCAGGTGCTGGTGGCAGCCGGTCAGGCTGTTGCTTCCGGGGCAGCGTTATTTGAAGTCGTCGATTATAGCCGCGTCTGGCTCCGCGTGCCTGTCTATGCAGGCGACGCGGACGCATTCGCATCTCAGCGCGAGGTGCGCGTGCAGGCAGTGGATGGGGCCGGTCCCATACGTACTGCCACGCGTGTTGCTGCGCCGCCCACAGCGGACCCGCTGGCCGTCACTACCGATCTGTACTTTGAGTTGTCGAACACTGACGGTCAGCTTCGCCCCGGTCAGAGGCTGATGGTTCACTTACCAACGCGTTCGAAACCCCGTAGCAGCCTGATGGTACCCGTAGCGGCAATTCTTTACGATGTGCAAGGCGGCGCCTGGGTATATGTGAACGAGTCCGGTCACGTCTATCGACGCCAGCGGGTCGAGTTGATCGAAACCCAGGGAAGTTCCGCTTACCTGGCGCGAGGGTTAACACCCGGAACCCGCGTTGTGACTGCGGGCGCGGCGGAACTCTTTGGAACGGAGTTCGGGGCGGGAAAATGAGAACTCTCGTAAAGACCGCGCTGGACCTCCGATGGGTCGTTACAGCTCTTTCCATCCTGCTTCTGATCGTCGGCTTTCGCGTGATTCCGACCACGCCAATGGATGTTTTTCCGGAGTTTTCGCCCCTGCTGGTCGAGATTCAAACCGAGGCACCGGGACTTTCCACGGCGGAGGTGGAAGCGCTGATCAGCACCCCCATAGAGAACGCTCTGAATGGGGTCAAAGGCATGAAGATCATGCGATCGAAGTCGGTGCTTGGCCTTTCTTCCGTTGTGCTGATCTTCGAGGAAGGCGTCGAACTGATGTCTGCGCGCCAGTTAGTGCAGGAGAGGCTGCTCACGTTAACAGGGCAACTTCCGGTACTCGCCAGGACTCCGGTCGTGCTGTCGCCACTCTCGTCAACCAGTCGTGTGCTGAAGATCGGCGTGTGGTCGAACAAGTTAACGCAGACGGAGATGACCACGCTCATACGCTGGTCTGTCCGGCCGCGGTTGATGTCAATACCGGGCGTCGCTAACGTCGCGATCTGGGGCCAGCGCGATCGCCAATTGCAGGTACTCGTTGACCCCGACAGAATGCGGGATTACCGGCTTACGCTGGCCGACATCGTGCGTGTGACGCAGGATGCGACTATGCCGGCAGCGGGTGGTTTCGTGGAGACGCCAAACCAGCGATTGTCGGTCACACACATGGCCGCAATCCGAACCCCGGAGGATCTTCGCGATGTTCCTGTCGCGTTCCGCAACGGGGCGCCGCTTACGCTCGGCAGAGTCGCCAATGTTGTTGAGGGACATCAGCCTCCCATCGGAGATGCCGTCATCAACGACCAACCTGGTCTGCTGCTCATCGTCGAAAAGCAGCTTGGAGCAAACACGCTTCAGGTTACTCGCGACGTAGAGAAAGCGATCACGCAATTGCGGCCAGGGCTGAAGAATGTCGAGTTGGACACAACCATCTTCAGGCCCGCGACGTTTATCGAGATGTCCCTGGAGAACCTTAAAGACGCGCTGATCTGGGGCTGTGTTCTCGTTGCTATTATTCTGATCCTCTTCCTGTTCGAGTGGCGGACGGCTCTGATTAGCCTGACGGCGATTCCGTTGTCTCTCGTCACCGCTGCTCTGGTCTTGTACTGGCGCGGCGCGACGCTGAACACGATGGTCATCGCGGGTCTGGCCATTGCGCTCGGTGAAGTGGTGGATGACGCAATCATTGATGTGGAGAACGTTCTCCGCCGGTTACGTCAGAACGAATCCGCCGGGCATCCATTGCCGGCGTGGCGTGTTGTCCTCGAGGCTTCACTGGAAGTGCGCAGCGCCGTCGTCTATGCAACGATCATCGTCGTTCTGGTTTTTATCCCGGTCTTTTTCCTGGAGGGGCTGGCGGGCGCTTTTTTCAGGCCTCTCGCCCTGTCTTACGTGCTTGCGGTGACTGCCTCACTTGGTGTCGCTCTGATCGTCACACCCGCGCTCTGCCTCATGCTGCTGCCGCGTGCAAGCCGCAAGGCCGAGCATCGCGAGACTCGCTTCGTGTCGCGCTTGAAGCGGCTGTACCGGCGAATGCTGCCACCTCTACTGGTTCGGCCGCGGTTGCTGGTTGCAGCGCTGGCGCTGATTTTCGTCGTGACAGGCATCTCCGTCACGCAACTTGGCGAAGAGTTTCTCCCGCACTTCCAGGAGTATGACTTTCTCATGCACTGGGTGGAAAAGCCCGGAACTTCCCTGCAGGCGATGCAGCGCATCACGGCTCGAGCGAGCCGGGAACTGCGAGCGGTGCCGGGAGTTCGCAATTTCGGCTCGCACATCGGGCGCGCTGAAGTGGCGGATGAGGTCGTCGGCCCCAACTTTACGGAACTCTGGATTAGTCTGGACCCAAAAGTCGACTATGTACCGACAGTGGCAAGGATTCAAGAGATCGTCGACGGCTATCCCGGCTTGTATCGTGACCTGCTGACGTACCTTAAGGAACGCATCAAAGAAGTTCTCTCGGGCGGTAGCGGCGCGATCGTTGTGCGGCTCTTTGGGCCGAACCTCGACGTATTGCGTGCAAAAGCTGATGAGATCGGGAAGGTCATGTCATCGGTGGATGGAACCACGAACGTGCAGGTAGAACCGCAAGTGGAGGTGCCTCAGGTCGAAGTGCGAATCAAAGCTGAAGCGGCGCAAAGATTCGGCCTGACTCCCGGCGATATCCGTCGTGCAGCCATGACGTTTATCCGCGGCACAAAGGCCGGTGAAATCTACGAAGATCAGAAGATCTTCGATGTCACGGTCTGGAGCGAAGAGAAGTGGCGGACCGATCTGTCGAACCTGACTAGAATTCTGATTGACGCTCCGCTCGGCGGCAAGGTCCCGCTCGGCGACGTCGCCGAACTACGGATCGCTCCGACACCGAACGTGATCCAGCATGAGAATGCCAGCCGCCGCATCGATGTTTCGTGCAATGCCAAGGGTCGCGACCTGGGAAGTGTCGCACGGGACATCGAGCGAACGGCTCCGCAGTGTTGAGTTCGCGCCCGGCTATCACCCCGAAATGCTCGGCGAGTACGCAGCCCGGCAAGCGAGCCAGCAGCGCTTGTTGGCGTTATCGGCTCTCTCGCTGATGGGCATCCTTCTCGTGCTGTTTACGGACTTTCGATCTGTCCGGCTCACCGCGCTGGTGTTTATCAGTCTGCCCTTCGCATTGGTCGGAGGAGTGGCGAGCGCGTTTCTTACAGGCGGCGTACTGTCGCTGGGTTCGCTGGTAGGATTCGTGACGGTGCTCGGTATTGCGGCACGGAATGGCGTCATGCTGGTCAGTCACTACAGGCATCTGGAGGAGCAGGAAGGAGCAGAGTTCGGAGCGAGAGATGATCTTACGCGGCTCGGAAGAGCGCCTGGTACCGATTCTTATGACAGCTGCCGCCACGGCGCTCGCGCTACTTCCGATAGCGCTCGGCGGGAACAAGCCCGGACACGAAATTGAGCATCCGATGGCAGTCGTGATTCTGGGCGGCCTTTTTACCTCGACGCTGCTGAATTTGTTTGTCATGCCGGCGTTGAGCTTAAGATTTGCCCGCTCTACGTCTGTAAAGCAGGAACGTTCCGAATGAGGCCGTGATCCGAGTAAGCAGAGCATAACAGAACAACGTTGCTCTAGGTGCCGCGCGTCCCTGCGATTGTTGTTGTGAAATCCCTTCGCACCAGGGAATGGGGTAAGATCCTCGCTGACAAAGAAGCGAGAAGCTAATCGGCATCCGCGAAATAAGCTGAAGTCAAAGACCCAGCGATCGCAGGAGCGTTATGGTACCGAGCGCTTAGAGGGCGGAGGTTGCCGTATGTCGCTGTTTGACCTGCCCTTGATAGTCGCGAGTCTTGCCTTTTGGTTGGCCGCAGCCGTTCTCGCAGCCGCAGACGAGGGCTCGCGCCCTCCGAGTGCTCCGCGTTTGAAGCTACTGCGCCGTGGTATATCTCGCCATCGTTGTCCTTACGTCACTCATCCTGCCGCGGCCAAGACCGAATTCGTGGTTTTTCAAAAAGCGGCTTAAAATGCGTCTTCCGCCACATTCTCGCGCAGAGCCTATTTTTCAAAACCCCGTATGTATGGGATGACCGGCGGCCGCGGCCCCGTGTTAAAGAGCGGTCCCCGTGTCGAGCGGTAGGTCATGTCCATGAACGGCGTCTCGATGCGGCGTCCGATGGCATAGTAACGGCCGTTCTCCCAGTTTGATTCCATGTTGTACGACACAATCCCTGTGGACAGAAGCAGTCGCTCCGCATTGAATGGTTCCTTTCTGGTCAGCATCATCTCGATAAGCCAGTGCTCGAAGGCGTTCGCGGCGTGGTATTGGGAGTAGGGCCCGGGCCAGCCAAGCATCGAGATGATCGTCGGGTCCTTACGCCCTTCGATGTCGCCGGCGTAGGTCCACCCCACACCCCGGGCCGAATATACCGCCGCTTTCGTCCCGTCACGATAGTCCACGATGGAGACGCTTGGTTCGCGGACGGTCTCCTGAAAGTGTCCCGGCTTCAGGTCAAAGCTTGTCCGCACTGCATCCAGCAGTTTGCCCGCCCAAGGATTGCGGTCGGTCCACTTCCATGTTTCAGGCCCTTGAATGCACTGCACCGCCTCGATGCCTGTCTCACCGCCCTTGCGGCGTTCCACAAAGCACTGGAGCACGTCGACACAATGGAAAAGGCTTCCCTCATCTCCAGCGCCTCCAGCCACGACCGATGCCTTTATGGGCGTATCGATATCTAGTTCTATCTCGGGCTTGCGGTAGTAGAACGGTATGGAGGAACCGCCGTACAAGGGAAAGTTCAGCTCACGAGATTTGTCAAACATCCACTTGGCTTCGTCCCAACTGGTGGAGAGATGCTTGTCGTTGAAGACTGGCACCGAGCGCTTACTCTGCTCGAAAACCCGGATAATCTGCTGGTAGAGCCACCAGCGCGGATAGTATTTCTGCCCTTTGAGATTGCTATGATAAATCCCGTGTTCTCCGACTAGGACAACACCATCCACCGCAAGTTCCTTCCCCCCGAGCGTGAGGGCTTCACTTACTGTGTTAAAGATCGGAATGCCTTTCGATTTGCACACTTTCTGACCCAATCCGCTTTCTTGAAGCTGATGGATGTAAGCGGACACAACGTCCACCCGCGAAGGAGTATGGGCGCCCTTCCACCAATAACCGTCCAGTAGCTTGGTTATGATCCAGTCCGCATGTGATCCCGGAGCAGCCCAATAGGTGACGACACAGGCGATACGAGGCCGTCTTTCCGCACCATGCGAAACAGTACCGGCTGCGATGCCGGCCAAAGCCGCCTTACTGGACATTTCCAGCATTTCACGACGGGTGAAGAGTGGGTTCGACCCCATACGGTGATTTTCAGTCATGTAAAAACTCCTTGTGTTGCGGTCTGGCCGGTCATTGAAGGCTAAATTGTACCGCCGCGCGATAGCTGTCGCGAACAACCGATGTCACTCGCTATGGGTCACTTCAGTAGCCCCTTGATGGGAGGCGATTTGGACCGCTCGGCTACCGTTCCAGAGGCTCCAAGGCTTGGCTGCGAGCGGCCAGATCCTGTGTAAGGGCGTTGGGGGCGACTAGAAGAGCGGCCTTCGGCCGATGGATC
>CAWJQP010000001.1:0-198387 GCA_963844855.1 Bryobacteraceae bacterium | reverse complement strand
GCATCGTGTCCCAGAGGAAATACGACAGGCGATTCGCGATTGCGTATTGACGCTGAGCGGGATCGACGCCGGGCTCCACATGAAAGAGGAAATTCGGGCTTTGGAGCATGGCTTCCACAACTACTTGCGCGCCCTTAAAGAAGTCGCTTGTACGTGTGGCCTCCATTGCGAAGAGCTTGCTGTAACGCGCCGCTTCGTCTGGCCGCAGGGCGCGGCGAAAAGCGCGGAGGCCGAACTCTTTTAGGAATTTGTCACGGCAAGCGGCATCGGTTGGGCCGGCGGGTTTGCAGGGGATCAAGCGATTTGCGTCGCCTCCGCGGAAGGTGTTGCGGGCTAGCTTTTCGGCGGCTTTACTGTAAGCCTCCGAGAGAATTGGGGACATTCCTTGCCCTTCCGCCTGGTTCGTGAAGCCG
Source organism: Bryobacteraceae bacterium (assembly GCA_963844855.1). Lineage (GTDB taxonomy): Bacteria > Acidobacteriota > Terriglobia > Bryobacterales > Bryobacteraceae > DASQDN01. Next base: position 197,974 of record CAWJQP010000001.1, on the reverse strand, counting down.
TGTACGAAGTCTTCGGTTGGGAATTTGGATGCCGGGCGGGACTCGTCTCCAAGGAGGTCGCGCACGGTGTTGTTGTACTGGTTGAGCGTTAGTCTGCGGGTGATCTGCGGACCGGTTGCGCGGGTTGTGTTTGCGGATACTGGGGCTTCGGGTAGCCGGCTGAGGTGTGTTGCCCAACTTTGTAGGAGCTTTTCTTCTTCGCTTCCCTGGCGGATGCGCTCGCCGCCGGTGTGTGGGATTCGGTTGGTGGGTTTTTGGACTAGTAGCGGCTTCGGGTTTGTTTGTATTGATGAAGGCTCGTAAGCGGTGTCCGAATTGGTTGATTTGGTCTGGGGTTGCTTTTTCGGGAGGAAAGCGCAGCTTTGTGCCCGAGGCTACGCCGTTGTCGTTGTGGCATGCCCGGCATTGGGCTTTTTCGAGGACTGGGTAGAGTTTGTTGGTGAAGAGATCTTCGGCCTGGCAGGTTAGGGCTAATAGGAGTAAGCCGGAGGCGGGGCTGAAAGCCCCGCGCAGGCTGAAAGCCTGCCCCACAAGGCTTGCTCTGGATACAAGGCTTGTCTGCGGTTTGATACAGGCTTGTACTTTGCGGTTTTGATACAAGGCTTGCACCTTGCAGTCCTGATACTAGGCTTGCACTTTGCAGTCCTGATACTAGGCTTGCACTTTGCAGTCTTGATACAAGGCTTGCACTTTGCAGTCTTGATACTAGGCTTGCACTTTGCAGTTTGGAAGCAAGGCTTGCACTGTGCAGTTTGGATACAAGACTTTTACAGAACCGGGTCATTAGAAGAAAATTCTCAGTCCAAATTCTATTTTGCGCGGCTCGTTTGCCTGGCCTGTGACGACACCCCAACTCGCCGCGTCAAAGACGTTCAACGTCGGATTGGCCGGTTGGAAGCGGTTCACCACGTTGATGAATTCGAAGCTTAGGGTGGCCCCCATTGTCTCCTTGAATCGTATGGTCTTCCAACGGACGCATCGAGGTTCCATCCTGGGAAACCTCGCAAGAGGCCGCCGAAACGTCCATCTACCCCCAAGATCATCGGCCTGAACGTTTGATACGTCGCTTGGGGGTCCGTAAACATGTTAATCCCTGAGCCACCGGCGGAGGGATTGCCGGCACGCCCGGCAGTGCCCGTCGCGACGATGTCACCATGAGCGCTGTTACCTGCCGTGTAAGGCGTGGTCACGACGGCGCATCCACCCATCCAACTACCGAATGACTCGTTGCCCGTGCCGACACACAGCGGGCTTCCGCTCTGCGCTGTGAAGAGTGGGGCTACCGACCATCCGCCCAAGATCTTACCTACCAGTCCGCGCTGATCGCTGAAAGCTCGAATATCGTAGAGCGCGATTAAATTGTAGACCCAATTGATATCGTGGCCCAGCGCTCGATAGTCTGTATCGCGATTAAACGTATCCATGCTTGTGATGCCATTTTGCGTTGTGCCGCCGTTTCCCAACGCACGGCTGAAGGTGAGATTCGACCGAAGCGTCAGGCCACGCCAGTTCTGCATGGTGAGAGAGGCGAAGACCCCGTTGTAGTTCGACGAAGCTCCACTGACAGCGCTCGGGACTCTTGCGGTCTGAACAGGAGGTGAACTTGTCAACGTACGTCCTAGTGTCCAGCCCTGAGAGTTATCGAGAGCCGACCACAACCGGCGGACATTGGTATTGAGGATGTCCGCGCTCTGCTTGCTCGCGACAGCGGCCGTGCAATGCGCAAAGCCGCGGCAGTAGGGTGAGTCGGCGCCGCCCATCGCCGATTCGAAGAATGGCTGCGCTGTGACTGCCCCTCCTGAACTCATGGCCTGATAGAGCGTTCGCGAATGCGCCGGCGAAGTTCTGTCCGTTCAGTGTCGTCATGTACGGCACTGCGTTCAACTCAGCGCGCCACTGTTCGTTGCGGCTGATCATCCCGATGTATCCGACCTCGAGTGTTGAGTTCGAGCCTACCTGACGTTGGATAGAGAACGTGAATTGATCGGTGCGCGGCGGTATGAGTTTGGAGTCCATTATCCACGTCTCACCCAATGGGGCATTGCCGCCGATCCCCGGGAAATAGGGTTGAGCGAGGACTTGATCGACGCCAGGGAGTGGCGCGGTCATACCATCCGATCCGATCCGAAACGCAGTGGCTGGATCGACACCAGAAGCTCCGCGACATTGTCCGGCACTGCTTGGGCCGATACATGCGACAGCCTGTCCGATTCCAGTTCCTTGCAATGGAACCTGGACGATGTTGATGCCGTTGATGCGTCCGAAGATCCGAGCGTAGCCTCCGCGGAATACCGTACCGCTGGCTGGATTCCAGGCAGCCGAGACGCGAGGGCTGAATCCGGCATAGAAAGGATCGAACGGATACTTCAGTCCTTGCCCGACGTTGCGCACAGTGGAGAATCCGAGAATTGGTTGATATACCGTTCCCGCCAACGCCGCCTTTTCCCGCTGCGCCAAGTAATCGGCCGATGCGAAATTGTTTCCATCGCGATCGACAACCATGGGCTGGTTTCCGTTGCGTTCGTAGGGCGGCATCTGCACTTCGTATGCCAACCCATAGGTCAGCGTGAAGGTACGAGTCATTTTCCAGGTGTCGCTGAAATGCGCGTTGTAATTGTTCACGACGCTTGCCGCTTTGATCGAAGTTCCGAAGGGCTGCAGAACCCCGCCGAGTCTTGGATAGAAGACGTGCGTCTCGGAGATTAAGCCCAGCGTCTGCGCATAGAGTGAGTTCCATCTGCCGTACTCCCTGGATGGAACGTTCTCGGGAATGTACGCCGCGGGAGTCGCGATCCCTTCTCCAGAGCCGACCACATACGTAGGCGTAGTGATCATGTTGAGGCCGTTGTCGTTGCGCTGGTGTTGCAGCAACCAACGAGTGTAGGTGCCTCCGAACTGAAACAGATGGTTCCCGTGTACGAGGCTCAAGTCATCGCGAAGGACGTAATCGTGACCATTCCAATAGCGTGACAGCGAGTTGCCGCGAGCCGTCTCATACGGCAGGAGTCCGAACTCGAGAGCGGCTCCGAGCCCGGGGAGTTGGGGAGGGGCGCCGGCGGAACCCCACTCCCACGAATTGCGGGTGTAGCTCACGCGGAAATCGTTAATCAAACGCGGAGTGAGAACGCTGGTGAGACCTGCGACATAGAAGGAGGGGGTTTGCGGCCTGTCGGTTAGTGTTTTCGGCACTCCAAGCGTGTTGCCCTCAAAGAACCCACCGATGTCGACCTGGCTTGTCGTGGACTGATACAGATGGAAGTAGCGATAGCTCAACATCAACCGATGTTTTGGATGGAGGTCGCGATCAATTCGGGCTACCAGGAAGTTTGACTTCACTGGCATCTGAATCTGCGAGCGAAAGCCCTGGGTGTTGTACTGATCTCCGCCATCGGGATTGTTGGGCATTGGCATGTACTTCTCCCAAACCTGCGAGAGGATGGGATTCAAACCGATGCCGCGGGGATCGCAAGTGGCGGTTCCGCACATGGCGGGCTGGTAGGTGACGCCATTGACGGTAACGGCTCGTGAATTCAGGTTGTAGGGTGTCCACCTGCCCGAGTTGTCCGGGACCTGGATGACTCCGGCGCGCATGAGAGCAGTGGGTACGGCTCGCTCATACGCTGCGACCTGAGGAAAGCGGCGGCCTTCGTAGTTAAAGAAGAAGAAGGTCTTTGCGCCGCCCCATTCCGGTGTGAGCGGACCACCCAGCGCAGCGCCAAAGCGGTTCTCATGAGTTTTCGATCTGGGCGTTCCTCTTCGATTATTCGACCACGTATTCGCGTTGAAGTTGTTGTCGAAATAGAACTCATACAGCGCGCCATGAAAACTGTTCGTACCACGCTTGGTGGCCATCTGCACCTGGCCACCGGAGGCGCCGTTGAAATCCGCAGTTTGATTGTTGAGGCTGACTCGGAATTCCTCCACGCTTTCTACGGGCGTGGGTACAACCCCAGAAGGATTACCTCCGGAGCCTGTCGCCATGGAGCCACTCGAAACCGTGTAGTTGCGATAGTTGCCATCCTGATCGCTGGAGATGTTTCCGCCATCGACCATGAACATATTTTGGTCGTTCGCTTTTCCGGCTACTTCGCCGCCCGGCGCCACGGCCGGCAAGTATCTGACGAAGGCGTTCGCGTCTCGGCCGAGGTTAGGTAGGGAAAGCATGAGGGGACCGGTCACGGTCCTTTCTACGGCTGCGGTGGTTGTCTGCACCTCGACTGTTTGAGCGGTGACGTCGACAGTGGTTGCGACGGAACCGACCTGCAATGTTACGTCGAGCGTAACGACACCACCGACCTGCAACCTTTGGCCGGTTAATTTGACCGCATTGAAACCGCTCTTATTTACGGAAAGATCGTAAACTCCCGGGGCGACGTTGAGAAAGAAGTATCGGCCTGCTTCATTCGTCGCTGTTCTTTGTGTGGTGTTGGTTGACGTGTCCAACAGGATGAGAGCAGCATCTGCTACCGCTGCTCCTTGCTGGTCCGTAACCAATCCGGAAAAGGTACCCGCTGAGCTCAACTGCGCATGCGCCAACGGCGCGTGCAGTGTGAGAAGCAATCCCATGCAGACGAGGCCCCTAAGGGCGGCCAAATGATTCACGATCATTCCAACCTCCTGGAGTGCAATCAGTGGAACGATTCTATATCTACGCGGGGGGAAATGTTTTGGCTATGGCTGGGGTTCAGGGTGTCCTTGGTTACGGCAATGGTTCGGTTTCGAGATTTTCGTTGTCGACCCAGGTCACGATTATTTCCTTCGCTTGTTCGGCGCTCGTTTCGCGGTAGAACTCGAGCAACCGCAGATAGTCGCCGTAGGTTCCTTTCTTTTCGGCGGCCAGATGTGTCCGCAGTTGGGTTAGCAATTCGCCGAGGGCTCCGAAGTGTTCGTCTTGGTCTGTCTTGGTTGTGGTTTTGGTTTTGCGATTCATGTGTCGGTCCTTTGTGGTTGTTGTGATCTGAGGGTTTTGGGGTATTTTGCGAAACGGACCGAATCCCAGAATCGGACAGTTCCATGCGGTCAGGTTGCGCGGACTTGTGGCTAAGCGGCGTTCCCGAGCCGGCTGCGGCGACCAACGGCTTTGGGTCAGGGTTCGTTCGCTGACGCGCGCGTTGCAGCCGCATCAAGGCATCGAGGGTGCGGAAGAAATCCCGTGAGATGGCTCCGTCGTAACGGAGGTACATGCGCCATCGCTCCTCCGGATTTTTCATGAAGCCGACAGCTATGGCGTTGTGTGGGCTTAAATGTTCCGGGCAATCCTCGACGATCTTCCTTGCGAGAGCGCGCTCGGTGGCAGCGGTGATGTCGAGGATGCCGGTCTCGACGCGACGGGAACGGAGAGTGCGCCAGTGGGCTTGGGCCAAACGCAGGACGAGCGCTTCTTCGGTTGCGCCCTGCGGCTGAAAGGAGTCGCGAAAGCCACGCAGGACTTCTTCGTATTCATGCTCGTGCTCCTCGGGCAGGACCACGAGTGTTGTGGAGGTAAGGCCATGCTTGAGGGTGTTCAGGCGGCTACGTTGTTTGCCGGCTTCGGTGATGGGTCCACCTTTGCTACCGTTGCGACGATTGGCCGCGCGTTGTCGTTCTGATGCCATAGAATTCCGTTTTACAAAGAAATGGAGCGAGCGCTGGGTTGAGCGCTCGCTCCTACAACGATGGTCGCATGCGGAATTGCGGCTGGAAGGGGGCGTTGGAGCTAAGTGGTTGGAAAGAGGCGAAATATAGAATGTCGAGTACTGTGGACGGCTTGAGGAGTTGGGCGAGTTAGGTGCTGGTTACCGCTGTTTTGTTGCGCGGGTTGTGCACTTCGTGCCGTGCAGGAGTATGGTCCTACGTCGTTCCCAAACATGTGCCGGCGCGTGGTTTCCCCTCTTCCCAAACGCATTGATATCGCTGATGTGCTTACTTTTTTGATGTAGCTGGCATCCGCGTAGAGATGGCGCTTGTGACGGGATCGGTGAGGTGTTTGGGGGGACATTCCCGCGGCCCTCGCGCCATTACTTCCTGCCAAGCCGGTAAGCTCTCCGATTCGACGAACCCTGGAATAGCGATTGGTTCGTTCAGGGAGATGTGTCCCACTAAGCGGTCGCCCCAATTCTACGGTTAGGGCGTTACTCGGCAAGTGAGTGATTGGTGCAAACTCCGCCTATTGGCCGGAATTGAGGATAGTTGGCACGCCATAAAATCTGGTCCAGCGTCTTTGTGCGCTGTGAGTCACGACGTGAGTTCTCGAGATGAGGGCGCAGCTGGTTCTACAGTCCCCGCGCACTCGGACGTTCAACGCTGCGGGGGCAGTGGATTCTCAGCAAAGATCTGGAGCTGACTAGCTATGCACGCTGGACTCTCACCCGAAAGTTCTTGAAAGTCGTGCACCATATGCATCTGATCGTAGTATCCAAGTTCGTAAGCGATGGCGGTCCATTGCATGCGTTCAGTACGCTCCTTCATTGCTAGCGCAGCCTCGAACCGAGCGATGCGAGCGTACAACTTCGGCGTAATCCCAACCTCATGTGTGAATCTGCGCTCAAACTGACGAAGACTCAAGCCGGTCTGGTCCGCTATATCAGAAACCCTCACGCAGCCTTGCCGCTCAAGGAGATGTTGCGCTATCTGGGTCACCCCGTTCAGTGCAATTGAACCTGGTAGGTGCGCGATTAGATACTCGTCAGCGAAGGATACACGCTCGATGAAAGAAGGCGCGTCTCGAAGTTTGTACGCGAGGTCCTTCAGCGTGGACCCAATCACGGCTACTCCTTCGAAATGCTCGTTAGTAACTTCATCTCCAGGTAGCGAAAATAAGTAGTTCATACCCGCAGGCCGGAACACAATCACAAACGTCTCGACGTTTCCTTGCAGTGCCAACTGAACCCGACGGTATGTCTGCGACCCAATGACGGCGATTGAGTACGCTACTTCAGCCTGAGGACGGTCGTATCGGTGGATATCATACGGGTCACCGAACGTGAACTCGATCGCCTGAGCAGTCCGAGCCGGTATCGGGCGTTGCAAGCGAGTTTCCAAACTATCTTTGATGTGCACATAGCGACGAACGAACGGTCGTAGAACAGCCGAAGGTTGTACAGATCGGATCATGGGGAGTCGACGACAGCCATGGTGAATTATATTGCACTCGATCTCTCATTGAATGGGTGGGGCTTTCGTTGCAGTTTTCGTCGCCGCATCCAGGCAAGAAGTCGTGAGTGTCGCTTTTTTACTATTGACCCCCATTGGCAGCGGTTATCATTGTGCGGAATGCCATTGCCTGCAGACAACCTTCTTTCGGATACGGCAAAAGTATCCTTAGCGCGGTCAATACACCGCCGTGCGCCTGCGATCGTTATCCTCTGCGCATGCGCTGGAGCAATGCTCGGGCAGCAACCAGACATCATCTTGGTTAATGGGCGCGCCTTCACAGGGATCGCTGAGGCGCCTTGGGCGGAAGCCGTAGCCATCAGGGGCGCTAATATTTTGGCAGTCGGAACTTCGAAGGAAATCTTAGCGCTCGCTGGCCCCGAGACTCGCCGCGTGGACCTTGAAGGCAGGTTGGTAGTGCCGGGATTCAACGATGCGCACATTCATTTCAGCCCACCGGATGGAGAGTATGTCACTGTTGGCTCTAACAACGAGCCTACGTGTGAAGCCGCACTTAACGCGGTAAAACTAGCAATTATGAAAGCGCCCACGGGCAGACCTTTGATGGTGCGAATCGGGCAAAAAGCGTTCTTCGATGCACAATGCAATGCCACCGCATTGAACCAACTTGCTCCGCGTCGAGCTGTACTCCTCAAGACGTTTGACGCGCAAGCGGCCATTCTGAACCAGGTTGCCGCAAAGATGTTCCGCGCTCGTCGCGACGATCGGCCGGTGCTTGGTGGATTTTTTGGCAAGGACATGAACTCACCTCGTTGGGACGGAGTTGTCCACGAATATGAGAACTTTCGTATCGCCGATCAGCAGAGCACGTATATTCAGCAGCCAATGCGGGAGTTCCTTCAGCGGGCCGCAGAGTTCGGAATCACGTCGCTCCAGCTCATGGCATGGAATCCCGTGCGGATGGTCGAGTTGCTGTCCGTCGTTCGCCCGCCCGTAAGGGTTCGCGTGATGTCGTATCTCCCTACGGAAGGTTCTAAACGTCCGAAGCTGCGGTTCCCTACCGTGCCTGCGCACATTGCTGACCGCGTTACTGTGAGTGGAATTAAGTGGACACTCGACGGCTCGCCCATCGAACGGCAAAGCGCGTTGAGAAAACCCTATCCGGACGACCCAGGTACGTCCGGAAAGCTCAACTTCCCCCAATCTGAAATCCAGTCGATATTCAAGGAAGCGCGCGATAAGAATGTTCCTTTGATCCTTCACGCCATCGGTGACAGAACAATCGACGCCGTGATCGAAGCACTGGAGTCCACCGGTGGCGCCGAGGTTTGGGCGAACCGGCGAGTTCGCTTGGAACACACTAATGCACTGGCGGTCGACCAGCTCCCCAAACTCAAAAAGCTGGGAGCCGTTGTTGTTTTAAATCCACCACACTTTATGGGTCCCGTTCCTCAACTGGTTCAGTCGGTCCTGCGATCCGGCATTCCGCTAGTACTCGCCTCAGATAATGCTATGAACCCGCACCAAAATGTCATGTTTGCCAGCACGTACCCATCGAATCGGAGTGAAGCCCTTACCCGTGAACAGGCTGTAACAGCGTACACGAGAGAGGCGGCTTTTGCAGAGTTCCGGGAGAAAGAGAAAGGAACCTTGGAGCCCGGGAAGTTGGCCGATCTAGCTGTGTTATCGCAAAATATCTTCGAGGCTCCTGTGGAGACCATGGCGAAGACTCGAGCAGTTCTGACTATGGTCGGGGGTGTAATTATCTACACAAGCCCCCCGTTTACGATTCACTAGTGTGGTATCGCCGTTTCAGCGGTGGGATATTCGTTGATTTCTTGACAGCAGATCTGCCGGCGGATACCTACAGGCGTACTCTCAGAGAACGCCTGTTGTCTTCGAGTCGTCTTACGGCCAAACCACTAGGTACGTAGCAATAAAAGCCGCACGGATCTGATATTAACGTGGAGGTGTAGTCGCCTGTGCGCGGATACGCCCCATTCGGCCCCGTGGTTCTCCCCGAAAACGGCGTCCCCGGAAACAATGCCGTTCCACTTGGACGTGTAGTCGCCATTCCGTCCATTGGGAAAGACAACAGAATCGGGATATGGGCTAAAGGACGCAACAGCCGTTTCCCGTCAACTTGACGTACCTCGTTCTGATCCGTGCGACCGCTCACCACTTCCTGCGGCGTCCGCCAGGCGTCCCGGCAGGGTTCTCCATAGCTTCGCGTATTCGCCTGACGATGGAGGATGATGCTGGCGCCGGCCTGCACGAATCCGATGCGAGCGGCAGTACAAGAGCCGATAGCGCGACAAACGCGAATCGGCTCTTGCATACCACACTTGCATACCACAATGGATCAAATCAGGAAAACCATACCTGACGGGCTCCCCACCGCCGTGTAATCACCTGTGAATTTTAGCGAGCCACGACCACCTTGCCCGCCATCACCTTGGTCGTTGCCCTGATTACCATTGCCCCCGTTACCGCTCTCCCAATCATTATTTCCCGGGCCATCACTTCCCCCCAGAATCCTGAAAGTGGTAACGTTGTCGGCACGCTGATTAAGAGACACCATGAACTGACCGGAGGGATCGATGGTAATTACTCTTGGATAATCCCCGAGCGTTGAAGCGTGGCTTACCTGAGTAAGGCTGCCATCGCGACCGATCCTGAAAACGCAGATGGTGTCGCTCAGGCGGTTTACCCCGTAAACGAATCGGCCGTCCGCGGAAACTCGGATTTCCGAGGTGAAAACCGTGCCTACAAATCCTGGCGGAAGGCTTGAGACCTGCTGCATGTTGGTTAGCCTTCCATTGGCCGGATTGAACCGCCAGAAGATGATTGTATTGCCTTCCTCCTGAATCGAGTACATCCAAACTCCGTTAGGATGGAAGGCGAAGTGCCTCGGTCCATCGCCCGGGGGCGTCTCCACGAAAGGTATCGCAGCCGGAGTCAGAGGCGTGGTAGCTCCCGAGGTCAGTTTCCAGACATAGATCCGGTCTTGTCCCGCATCGGTGCCCACAACCCATTGGTTGGAGGGGTCGGCGTCCATCTGGTGCGGGTGTCCATCCGGCCCCTCATGAGCGCTGAACGCGAAACTCCCAGGAGGCGCGCTGGTCGCGGGCTTCTGAGTAAACGAAGTGTTAACGTTACCTCGATCTTCTTGGTAATACACCCGGGGCCCGAGCGACCCATTTGGCAAAATCGGGAACACTTCAAAGATGGCGCCGACGTACTCGGCCGCGAAAAGATACCTGCGTGACTTGTCCACGCCAACGTGAGCCGGAGCGCCGGCTGCGGGTATGGCATTCAACAGGGTCAGATCGCCGGTCGCGCGGTTGATCCTGTATGCACTTACGGATCCGTGGGGGGAAAAGATTTCGTTTCCCGCATATAAGAAGTTCCCTCCTGGGTCGATGGCAAGGGTGGACGGGCTCCCTGTTGATGCGTTCGCCCCCGTGGCCGGCATGCCAGGAGCTACAAGCTTCAAGACGGTTAACTTCCCGGTGAGAAGATTGAGCTCGCATAAGTAAATCCCTCCGCCGTTGCCACCGCTGCCACCGCTGGCGACATTCGTGTAGGTGCCGATATAAAGCCAAACCGTTCTGGACCGGGCACCGGCTGGTTGTTGACCAAAAGCTTCTGGCGCACTCGCGGCGGCAGTAAGCGCCGCGGCGCTCTTGAGTAAGTTGCGGCGTGAGAACGTACTTTGCAAGCCGCTGGGTTTTGTGTCGGTTGATTCCACTAGTTTCCTCCTATGCAGGCACACTGAGCAGGTGGATGGCTTGCGGACACACAAACAGCATCCGCAGGAATTGGCATCCGGGCGGCAAAGCACCGTCCGGATCACCGGATTTAAGTGATCCGTGGGGATTGTACACCACTGTTGTTTCAATTGCCAGATTGTCACTGATGGTTCGGCAACGCGGATGTAATCCATTTGGGCGTATTTTCACCATGTGTGAGAAGTGAGATCAGAACCGCGGGGGTATTGGGCTTAAGTGGTTGGAAGAGGCGAAATCTCAACAGCGAGCCGCGTCCCTGGACGCGCAGTTGTGGGATTGAAAACCTTTCGCGCGGGCGCGGGGAGGGCGCGGGGAGGGCGCGGGGAGTATGTCCCGAAACGGTCGCCCCACTTCTACGACGACCGTTGCACGGCCAAGTGACCTGCGTATGGTTAGACTCCTTGGGACACGGGGCGACCAAGCAGGACCGATGCGCCCCATCCGAGGCGCGAAGGTAATTTCAGATCGGGCGATGGAGACCGCGAGCGATTTTGCCTAAGCCTTCCCAAGCTGGTTAGTTTTCGATACGCGTTACTGAGGCGGTGCTGGAAGCTCGGGCACATACACGACAGGTAGACGCCGAGCCGTCTCCGTGCCGATTAGCGCAGGCGCTGATGGTTTGCCTTGGGGATCAAGCACTTGGTTGTACGCCGACGCTTTGTATTCGTCCATACTTTCATTGAGACGAATTCGCTGTGTGACTCGAGTGAATCCGAGAAACTGATCGGTTGCGGGATCGAACCGCAAGACCCACATCGTGGTCAGAAATTCACGATCGCCTGTGGCCATCCAGTATCCATGCGCTGTTCCGCGATTACGCAAGCTAATACCAGAAGACTGCACCACCGTTCCATTTGGCAGGAACGTTTGCAATGTGTTAAAAACTATCGGCGTCCCGGCCGCATCCAGTCTGGCGACTGTTATCAGCCATGTGCCATCGAGCTGCAATCGATTGGCCCGAATGTCTTGCCCCGTCAGGCCCGAAGCCATCAGTAGCAGACAGCCCGCCGTGGAAACAAAACTAAAGCGTGTCATTTAGGTGAATACTCCCTTCCTGGAATATGTTCCAGAGCGATCACATTAACAGCGGCGAACATAACCGACAAGCGCAAACGCATGCCTGACGGCTCCTGGCGCGTAGTGGCGGAAGTTGGCATAATCAAGGTCCATGAACGAGCAGGATGCTGGATCTCGTACCACCGCTTCCAAACGGGAAGGTCCAGCCGACCGGCTCGGTTCATGGAAGGAGATTGCGGGTTACCTCGATGCCGGAGTTCGCAGCGTGCAGCGATGGGAGGCGACCGAAGACCTGCCGATCCACCGGCACGGCCATGACAAGCGTAGTACCGTGTACGCCTACAAGACGGAATTGGATGTTTGGCGTCTCGGACGCCGTGACTTGGTCGACGCGGGCGGTGTCGATGATCCAACGGACGAAGGCGCCGAGACCGATATGGTCATTGAGGGTAAGCCTCAGAGGGGCCTTCGGTTCGGGACAATTTTGGCCTGGGTTGCGGCCGCCTTTTTGTTTGCGGGGGCTGGACTCCTCATATATAACTACTCATTCCAGCGTGACGAAGGGAGCTTGAACCTTTCGGTTGCGTTACCTGAAGGCCACTCTTTTGAGTTCGGACCTGAGAGTGGCGGCGGCTCAATTTCACCGGACGGACGATGGCTCGTTTTCGCCCTCTCCGATGGTCGCCGGACTCAACTTTGGGCTCGTCGCCTAAACGCTCCCGCGCTGATCGCATTACCGGGAACGGACCGAGCCCGTCAACCGTTCTGGTCGCCCGACAGCCGCACGATCGCATTCTTCGCAGACGGCAAACTGAAGACTGTCGGCGTTGACGGGGGCGCGCCGAAGACCCTGTGTGACGTCGAGTTCGGCCGGGGCGGCGCCTGGAGCCGTGGAGGATTAATCTTGTTTCAGCGCAGCCGAGGCGGAACCCTTTACGGCGTACCCGACCGTGGAGGCGAGCCGAGGCTGGTTACACATCCCGACCGGTCCAAAGGAGAATATGCGCATATGTGGCCATCCTTTCTGCCTGATGGCCATCATTTCGTATATTCGATTCGCAGTTCCAGGCAGGATCGCTCCGGTGTTTACCTTGGCAACATCACGAAGCCGAACTTCGTGAGCGAGCCGTTGCTGAAAGGGACGTCACAGGCAATATTCGTTCCGGCCCGGCGAGGCGCCTCGGCATATCTGGTATTTTTTCGGGATGGCACATTGCTGGCGCAACCTTTTAGTGAGGGCGGCCGGCAACTTAGTCAAGCGCCTCGGGAGATCGTTCGCGGCGTTAGCTATGATGCGCACATTCGGTTAGCCGACTTTTCCGTCTCACAGAACGGGCTCCTTTTATATGGGACGGGTCACACATCGCTTGTGCATCCCACGTTCGTGGGGCGTGATGGGACCGGCGTGCGCACAGTGGGCAGGCCAGACCTTTGGTTTTCACCAAGTCTCGCCTCGAATGACCTACGATTGGCGCTGGCCCGCACGGACGCTACCCTCGGCACATCCACGCTTTGGACAGTTGACCTCGAGCGCGATGTCATTTCAAGCCTTGTGACCGGTGGAGGCCGTTACGCTCACCCGGTCTGGTCGCCCGACGCGCGCGCCATTGTTTTTCTTTCTGGGCGTGGTGGCCCATTCGAACTCCATACCAAGAACGTCGCGGATGTGGCGGACGAAATTCGAATGCTTCCGCCGGGTCCTTCGCGCGTGCCTACGGACTACTCCCCGGACGGGAAGTACATCCTCTATACCGAAAATAATCCGCAGACGGGATTCGATCTTTGGACACTTGCGTTGGACGGAGGAAAGTCAACGCGTCCGCTCCTGCATACGCCCGCGGATGAACTCGATGGACAGTTCTCCCCAGGCATGCGCTGGTTTGCTTATACTTCCAATCGGTCGGGACAGGACGAGGTGTATATCCGCAGGTGGAATCTCACTGGCAGCAAGGAGTGGCAAGTGAGCCGGGATGGAGGAAGCCAACCACGCTGGCGAGGTGATGAGAAGGAGTTGTACTATCGGTCAATCGGTGGCGCCATCATGGCAGTTACGACACAAGACGGAGTCACGGAGCCTCTCCTGTCCCAACCAGAGACGCTCTTCAGCGGCCCGACAACGGGTCAGTTCCGCGGGATTCCGACTTACGACGTCACCCGCGACGGGAGGAGTTTTCTGGTCCTGCGGCCGGTTGGCGGTGGAAAACTCTCGGCTCATGTGATCGCAAACTGGGACAGTGCTGCGCACTAATCCACTGTGTACAGCGCTACGTGAACTAGCAAAGCATCCATTCGCTGGATGGCTTGTCTGCTGAGAAATACGGGCCATACCAGGCCGGTGGGTACTTCGACGCTGGCTCGCGGATGAAATCGTTCAACCGCATAGAAGTCGGATTGGATTCAATAGGCCTGACATCGGCCACACATCTGCGATCGGTAAAGACCGGGCAACGTGCCAGCGTTCTGGTATCCATTTGTCCGTAAAGCCGCCAAGTGTGAGAAGTGAGGTCAGAATCCACCTTTGCTACCGTTGCGACGATTGGGAACGGCTTGAGAAGTCGGGCAAGTTAGTTGGTGATTAGCCCGCTGTTTTGCCGCGCGCAAGAGCGCCTGCATTTGTCTATGGCCTTGCGTCTTTCCCAAACATGTGCTGACGCGCGGTTCCGCTCTGCCAAACGCATTGATATGGCTTCGAAAGATCGATCGAAAGAAGAAGAAGCATTCCATCTGAGAGACTGTAATCCGTGCTCGTCGCAATTGTCCTCTGTTTCGCTGGACTGGTCCTTCTGATCATTGGGGCGAAATATTTCATTGATGGGATCGCCCTGATTGCCGAAGCCCTCGGTGTTCCGCCCCTCATAATCGGAATGACGCTGGTTGCTTTCGGCACTTCAATGCCGGAGCTGGTTGTGAATGTTCTATCTGCTCAACGCGGAGAGACGAGCCTGGCGTTCGGGAATATTGTCGGATCCTGCACCGTGAACATTGGTCTGGTGCTGGCAGTTACCGCACTGGTGAATCCGGTTAAAGTCGAGTCAGCTATCATCACGCGGGAAATTCCCATGCTGATCGTCAGCGTGGCCGCGCTCCTCATACTTGGATTGGATTCTCGTCTGAACGGAGTCGGCCCGGACATGTTAGGCCGCATTGACGGCTTGGTTCTGCTGCTGTTATTCGCCATCTTTATTTATTACACGGTTATCTACTCTCTCGCGTCTCAGCTACTACGCGGCCGAATCACCGATGCGCTGGTGACGGAGGTATCAGCCGAACAGCCGCCTGCTCTCGATCGGCCCACACTCACCGTGCTCCGCGGCGTCACGACGCTACTAGGATTGATTGGAATCTCCCTTGGAGCGGACTGGACCGTAGACGGCGCGAGTTCATTGGCAAGGCTGTGGGGCATTCCGGAGAACATTATCGGCCTGACGGTAGTCTCACTTGGGACGACACTCCCTGAACTGATCACGTGCGTCATAGCGACTCGACGAGGCAACGGCGATATCGCCCTCGGCAATGTGGTTGGGTCCAATCTGTTCAACATTCTCGCAATCGGTGGCCTTGTATCCACTGTTACTCCGGTTGCCATCCCGTCCGGCGGTCATCTCGATATCGTATTCATGGGAATTCTGACAGGGGTTTTGCTCCCGATTGCGATCCGGAGCGGTCAGACGATCACGCGTGGCGAGGGAGCGGTGTTGTTAACTGCCTACCTGGGATTCCTCGTATATCGGCTTGCAGGGCTGCACTGAACGCAGGTCGCTCGCTGCTCTGCTGCGTGTATGCGCTTCGCGTCGTGCACGAGCGCATGCATTGATCGATTCCGCTAACGCTTCACAATTGCTGGCCAATTAATTAAGAGATGCATCTGGTTTGGCTCCTCAGGCCCAGAAGCACGGATCAGTGCGAAACGGTCTGCGTCAGGAGAGATGTCGAAGCTACGGCCGGTACGCCCCGTAGTCCTAAATTCAAATAGCGGTCGTGTCGCTCCAACCACGACTTTATCGTTGCCTGTTTCGACGCTTCTCGCCACGAGCCGAAGTTGTGAAATATCAAAGTAGAAGATGCTCCGCCCATCACGACTCCACCTGGGAGATCCGGCGCCACCTGTCGATATTCTCGTGGCGCTGCCGCTCAATGGGAATGGCGCAACGTATACGTCCTCGGCTCCGGATTGATCAGAGACGAAGGCGATCCACTTGCCATCGGGAGAAAAGTCGGCGCTATGTTCAGTGAAACGAGTTCGAAGGTACGGGTATGGTCTGCGGGCGTCGTCGAGCGGTAATATCCAAATGTCCAGCCGCGTATCAGGCTCTACCGACGAAAAGGCGATTTGCCGCCCGTCGGGTGACCAGGCGTTTGGAGAGATCGAATGAGTCGTTTTTAGGAGTAGCTCTTCAGGATTAGACCCGTCTGAATTCTTCACGTAAAGATCTGAACCCTGCTCGCCCGCCGTGAACACAACCCGGCGTCCATCCTGTGACCAAACGGGCGCACGCGCGAAACGCGAATGAAATGTGAGGCGACTCCTGACATTCCGACCAACATCGTAGAGCCAAATATTGGAAGATGCATCCGGCTCCTCAACATCAAAGGCGACACGAGTACCGTCGTGAGAGAATGCCAAGTTAATCATTTCAGAGCGGGATGCGAGAACCTGGAGCGACTGGCCATTTTGGTCGACAAGCGCCAACTCGGGTGTTTCGGCAGCGCCACCCGTTTCATACGCAAGCAGACCAGTCGATGACACCGAGACCATAGAGCGAAAGAGAAGGCGATAAAGCACACGATCTGCGATTGGCACGGGTTCGCCCATCAGCTTGATCGAGTCCGGATCGAATCGTTGCGCCATCAGGCGGCCGCTACGTACAAACAAGAGATGGCCATCCCGATATAGCGCGCTTGCCGCACTATCGAGAACTTTGCGGCTCTCCTTTGACTCTGTTGACGCCAAATGCACAGCGCCTTCGGAGTAGAACAGAAACCGGCGACCGTCAGGCAGCATGTCCGGCCAGCGAGGTGATCCGACTTGCGCGCTGGCCGGCATAAACGCGCTGCAAGTCCCACCCCGCGCCGGAACACGATATAAGGGGCTTCGGACTTCAGGCGTGTAGATGATTGTTCCATCGACGCTCCAGGTACCGCCGCGGGGGTTCGGAGCCGAGCAGAGTACTGTCGGGGTTCCGCCGGAAACCGGCATTGTTTTCAGGGCGTCATCGGCGAAGAAGCCAATTGATCGGCTGTCGGGAGACCAGAAGGGATACCGTCCCCCGTCAGTCGCGAGGAGCGGCTGCATCGAGTCCTTATCAAGGGACCGGATCCAAATCTGCGACTTGCGCTCACGGTTGGTTGCCGGAAATGCGACGAACTTTCCATCCGGCGATATCGCTGCGCCATTGCCAGGCCACACAGTCCACCCGTGAGGCGGCACAATCGATGAACGGTACGTTCGACTCTGTAGCGGCTGATCTCGAAAATATATCGATAGCCGCCGACTACCGACATCGCTGTTGCCAGTGCCGCAATTGCCCAGGGCCAAGCCCTGAAACCGCTTCCTCCAGCGGTTTTGACCGGTTGCTGAAAAGGTAGAGCCAGTGCATCTTCAATTTCCAGTCGTGCGTCGGCAATGTCATGCAGGCGCCGATCAGGATCTTTTTGAAGGCAGCGATGCAGGACGCGAGTTGCCGCCTCCGGGGTAGCGGTGGGCAGGATGCTCCAGTCCGGATCGCTGCTAACGATTGCAGCGAACGTTTCAGTGGCGTTGGCGCCGCGGAACGCGCGTTTGGCCGTGAGTAGCTCGTAGAGGACACATCCGAAGGCCCAGATGTCCGCGCGTCTGTCCACGGAAAGCCCACGCACCTGTTCCGGGCTCATATACGGAGCTGTTCCCAGGAGCGCGCCGGGGGCAGTCGCGGTCAGTGTCGCTGTTTCCACGGTCGACTCGCGAGCGTCTGCGCCCGCTCGCGGCGCCAGGAATCGGGCCAGGCCGAAATCAAGCAGCTTGACCTTGCCGTCTTGTGTGAGTTTGACGTTCGCCGGCTTCAGGTCGCGGTGGATGATGTCCTTGCCGTGTGCAGCTTCCAACGCTTCGGCGATCTGGGCGGCGATTCGTAACGCCTCATTGACAGGAAGCCGGCCTTTTGCAATTCGATCCGCGAGCGTTTCCCCTTCCACCAGTTCCATGACGATCGCGCTGCCTTCGATTCCGTAGATGGTCGCGATATTCGGATGGTTCAAGGACGCGAGCACATGCGCCTCGCGCTCGAATCGCTGTATTTGCTCCGCGTCTGTCGAAAAGTTATCGCGCAAGATCTTTATTGCAACTTGGCGCTGCAACCGTTTGTCATGCGCGCGGTACACTTCGCCCATCCCGCCCATGCCTAAAGCGGCAATTACCTCATATGGGCCCAGGCGAGTGCCAGTAACCAAGGACATGAGATTCCGTTCAATTCTACTGTGGAAACACTCCAGAGTGGGTTTTCCGTGAGTGGTTCCACAGCCGAGCATTGTTGTAAAGCCTATATTTTCCGGGCAGTGGGTTCACCTCGGCGCGAACGCGACCGACGAGGCCGCCAGAACTGTCTGGGGGAGTTCCGTTGCCCTTGCGCCATTGCTTCCTGCCAAGCGGGAAAGCCTCCGATTCGACAAACCGGCTAGCTATAGTTAGTCCGTTCCAGCTTCGAGCATCCAGATGTTGCCCGTTGTCTCAGAGGCAGTCATGTAGAAATACCCGTTGACCACATCGTTGGTCGCGGCAGCGCCGAGCGCGGCGCGCAGCCGTGGCTGGTGCAGGTGTTGCACTACGCGAGGTCGTCCGATGGGACGCTTTGTCGCCGGATCAATGCGCTGGACCCACGGACAAAATGCGCCGTCTCTGAAGGAAAAGTGGTAGAGCAAGGAACCATCCGCCGACCAGTTGGGATGACAACCGTGGTCCGTCACGACGGGAACCCACGCCGTCGACCGGATCGGCTTTGCGTCCGATACCGGGGCCGCGTAGACCTGCCGCAATTCGGGTGAGTTCGCCGTATGGAACGCGACCCACGCGCCATCGGGCGAGAACCGGGCCTGAAACAACCCCCACCTATCATTCGTGACAGCTACAGACTCCGAATGCGATGACATGTCATAGACCACGAGTTCCGTTGGAACACGCCGCTGGAAGAGCAGCCGCTTCCCATCAGGCGACCAATCGGCCGGGGTGCTGCAGTCATCACAGAGCTTCGAGGGCGGCGCGCCTCTGTCCAGGATCTGGATCTGCTGCTTTCCGGATTCGCGACTGGAGAACGCGACCGCCGATCCGTTCGGCGCAAGCGAGGCGTCCTCGCTTCCGGACCAGGTCAACTGCTGCTCACGATTCGTTTCGACATTCTTTATCCAGACTTCGTCACGGCCGCTTCGCGAAGAGATAAAGGACAGCACCTTTCCGTCATGGCTGGCATTCCGCAGGCGCTCATTGGCAGCACCGTCTGTCACACGCTCGAGCGGCCCAGCGGCGACGCCTGTCTCCGGATTGAGCCGGACACGCCAAACGCTAAGCTTCTCGACAACAGTTGTGAACGCAATGCGACCGGATTCCGCGACGCTGGGAGCACGTTCGATGGCAGTACCGAAGGTGAGCCGCTGAGGAGAACCAGCGACTCGGCCGGTAGAGCGGGCGATGTGGATCTGCCATACGTTGGAGGTGTTCGTTTCGTTCGTTGCAAACACCACGGCATCATCGGCCGCTCGCCATCCACCCGGGACGGGCGTCGCTCCGTTAAGGCGCAACGCGCGCATCGAGTCGATCGCGCCGGTTTTCACGACCGTCGTGGCGTCAATAGCGGCCACGTACCAGTCGTATGTGCTTTCGCTCGCGGTTTCTTCACCCAGAAACAGGACGTGCCTGCTGTCAGGCGACCAGACCGGGTATCGG
This sequence comes from Bryobacteraceae bacterium, assembly GCA_963844855.1. Classification (GTDB taxonomy): domain Bacteria; phylum Acidobacteriota; class Terriglobia; order Bryobacterales; family Bryobacteraceae; genus DASQDN01. The sequence continues at coordinate 178,162 of CAWJQP010000001.1, read as the reverse complement.
GCGCTTGCAAACTGCGGAGCGATTTGGATCGGCGATCCACCCGCGGCCGGCACGATGAAGACGCTTCCGGTCGCTCCGGGCAGCCCGCGGGCCACAACGGTTGGAAGGAAGCCGTTCCAAAAGACAATCCAGCGGCCGTCAGGCGAGAATCTCGGCATTCGTGCACGCGAGGCGCTGACCACTACCCGAGGCGCCCCGCCCAGGCTCCGACTACTTTGATGACTCCCGAATCGCGCTCCGAGAAGACGATCTGAGCGCCGTCGGGCGAGAACGACGGCTCCGTCTCATCGCCGGGACCATTCGACAGCCGGCAGCGGCTCACCGCCGCCCACGGGCTGTACCCAGATGTCGAAGCCCGATGAGCCGCTGCGATCCGATGCATACGCCAGGAGTGTCCCATCCGGTGAAAGGGCTGGGTCAGTGTTGAGCCCGGATGTCGAGGTCAATCGCACAAGCCGCGGCGCAACCCGTGTGATCGAGGCCGAAGCTCCGGTAGGCGCTCGGCGGGAAGCGAGCCATCCTGCGCAGGCCAGTACGACGATACTGCTGCAACAACGCGCAACGTTCGGCCGGTTAACCGTCCATTCGCGAACCGGGACGCTGCGATATCCACAAGGGAGCATCGGAGGCGCGCCGGATGCAGTCGTCCGGTCGTCAATGGCGGCAGCGTGCCGGCAAAGTTTCCGGGAGGGTTTTCATCCTCGACGCGATCGGCTGACATGGCCGGAACTCTGCCGACTGTCGTTCTCTCCACGGCCGCGTTGAACCGGTAGCCCCGACGCGGGTGATTCTCAATCACCTTTCCGCCGTCGCCCAAGGCCTTCCTCAGAAGCGAGATGCTTTGCGTCAGGGCGCCGTCAGCGACGAACGTGTCCGGCCACAACTGGCGGGTAAATTCTTCTTTAGTGACAACGTGCCCGCTATGCTCGACCAGAATCAGCAGAGTGTCCAGAATTTTTGGCGCCAGCGGTACGAGTTCGCCATCACGGTACAACAGCCGGTCGGCAGCATCCAGTTGAAAGCATCCAAAGCGATAAATGGTCGTGGGCCGGCTCATAAAACGTCTGAGATGTTACCACGTTTACACTCATAACGACCCGGGGCTCGAACCGGAGCGAACGTGAGAATTTCATCATAATTTCGTGAGCCAACCTGAAGCTTTCCGACGTCCGGATCGGACTATCGTACACCCGAGGTGCGATATCGCATGAGCAAACGGTCTTCAAAATGTCGGACAAGAGCGGTTTGGCCGCAGTGACGGCGGGCGAGTGATGCTGGCGGTGTGTGCGGCGTACGTAGTCCTGCTCCCGGCAGCGGCGCCGGCGTGGGCTGCCAACGAGGTGGAGAGTTGGAACATAGTCGCGACGACTGCGGGCGCGACCGCGGGCCAGCATCCCGCTATACAGCCCCGCACGTATGCAATTGTGCATCTGGCCATTCATGACGCGCTGAACGCAATTGACAGGCGGTACACTCCCTACCTTTTCGAAGAGAGCACGTCGCGCGATGCGTCCGCGGCCGCCGCCGTCGCTGCAGCGGCACGAGATACGCTGGTTGCACTACTCCCGAATCAGGAACAACCTGTCCAGGCAGCGTACACAGCCGCACTGGCGGTGATACCGGAGGGCAGTTCAAAGACCACCGGCATCCAGGTGGGACAGCGAGCCGCGGCACTGAACTGGCCCGGCGAAGCACGGACGGCTCGAACAGCACTGCGGCGTGGAGCGCCGGGGCAATGCCGGGGCAGTATCGCCCGACGCCTCCCGCAAACGCACAAGCGGCGCTTCCGCACTGGGGCAACGTAACGCCCTTCACGTACGGGGATAAGACGCAGTTTCGTAGTGCGCCTCCGCCCGACCTTTTGTCTCCTGAATACGCGAAAGCCGTGCAGGAGATTAAGCTCATCGGCGGCGATAACAGTATGCTGCGGACGCGCTGCAGAGCGAAATCGCGCGCTACTGGTATGAGGCGACGGTTCAGGGTTGGAACCGCATCGCGCGTATCACAGCCGAAAGCCGCAGTCTTGACTTATGGGAAACAGCACGACTGTATGCGCTGTTGAATGCTGCGCTGGCAGACGCTTACATTGCGAACTTCGAGTCGAAGTACTTCTATAATTTCTGGCGCCCGATTACCGCAATCCGCGAAGCCAATACGGACGGTAACGTCGAGACAACCGGGCGAGCCCGACTGGAACTCCTATCTGATTGCACCGGCGATCCCGGACTGGCCGTCCGCGCACGCGACGGGCGGGGGCGCCGCGGCCGAGGTTCTGGCGGGGTTCTTTGGCACAGACTTTATTGAGTTCAATATGACGAGCGGTCCTCCCTATGCCGGGACAACGCGCTGGTTTTCGAGCTTCTCCGAGGCGGCGCTGGAGAATGCGAACTCAAGGGCACTGGCCGGAATCCATTTCCGCGAAGCCTCTGTTGCCGGGCTGGCACAAGGTCAGCGGATCGGAACGTGGGTTTTCGCAAACCACCTAAGGCCCCTGCGCTGAGCGTGCCAGATGCGTGGCCGCTCAGGGGCCGCGATCAAAATCGCTTTCCATCGGGTGACACGCCGAGACCCTGCTGGACCAGGGTCATGCTGGTGTTCTTCGGGCAGGACCACGAGCGTTGTGGAGGTCAGGCCATGCTTGAGGTGTTCAGGCGGCTGCGTTGTTTGCCGGCTTCGGTGCTGGGTCCACCTTTGCCGATTGGCCACGCGTTGTCGTTCTGATGCCATAGAGTTCCGTTTTGCAAAGAAATGGAGCGCGCGCGTTTTCAGGGCGCTCGCTCCTGCAACGATGGTCTCATGGGGAAATGGGGGCTGGAAGGGTACGTTGGGGTTGGTTCCGAGACCCTGCGAGTCACGCAGTGCCGGGGATGAAAAAGCGCATAGCTCGGAACGGAACTCCTTGGCATAGCAATATTGCTGTCGGGCTGCCAGACCGCTTGGAGCCTTACGGTCTGGCAAAGAATTGATGGAGTTAGTCCCTGTCTCGGTCCGTGACTGGAACACGAAGCATCAGGGCTCCTACCCACTGGGCTGTGTTCACAGGGCCGAAGTTTGAGTGACACATCGAGCAGGCCGCGTGGAAGTTGCTGAGCGCTACGGAGCGGCGATAGTACCACTTTCCTTCCGATTTCTGCACGTCCGTATAGTTTTCACCATGCAATGCGCGAGCCAGCGCGGTCGACTCGAATGAATCCTGAGGAACGTCGTTGGATTTGAGGGGCCGGAATGTGCCGACGAGGCGCATATCGTCGTTCCTGTCGTTGAAGATAAGGGAGATCGATTTCTTGCCTTCCTCGACATTGGCTGGGGTGGTTTCGGCAAACTCCTGCAATAGCGCGGCGAACAGAGTGGCCAGCATCAGGTCGCTGGTCCTCTGCGCGAACTGTATTTGTTGTTGGTTTGGGCGACTATCTGCGTGCGCGACGGTGTCCGTGGATAGTAGTGTGGCAAGGCAGGCGAGGAGGGCCACGCCGAGAGCGAACGAACGTTGATGTGATCGAATCATCGTCACTACTCCTTCGTTCGGTAAGCGCGATCCGATTGGAAATTTAGCAGGATCGTTTAGGGCAGTCCGAAGCACAGGATGTTCGGACCGGCAGCGAAGGCAATGTACTGACGTCCCCCTGCTGCGAAAGTCATTGGGGACGAACGCCAACTGTGTCCATCTCCGAGCGCGGCTGAGGCGTTTGTCTGGATGTGCCACAGGTCCTTGCCTGTCTTTGCGTCGACGGCGCCGAGCGCTCCGCTATCTTCGCCGAAGAACACGACGCCGCCGGTGGAGAGTACGCCACCCCAACTGTCTGCAGGACCAATTTGAGGCACTTCCCACACCCGCTTTCCTGTTTCGATGTCGAGGGCGCGGAGGAACATTTGTCCGGGCTCCAACGGAATCGGCTTTGCATTCCAACTGGGTGGCTTTGCGTAGATGCCGCATGCCTCGCGGGCCATCAGATAGAAGTACCCGGTCGATGGGCTCAATGCCATCGAGGGCCAGTTCGTGCCGCCGAGGATGTTCGGGCAGACTTTCGTTCCCTGACGGGTCGGCTCCTGGTTCGGGAGCAGGATTGGCCGGCCGTCTTTGCCGATGCCGCTGGCCCATGTCAGACGATCCACAAACTTTTCGGCAAGCAGAAGCTTTCCGTCGGTGCGATCGAAGACATAGAAGAAGCCATTGCGATTGGCTTGGATGATCAGTTTGCGGTCCTGGCCGCGGTAACGGCGATCAACGATCAGTGGAGTCTGTCCTGCGTCCCAGTCATACAGATCGTGCGGAGTGAACTGGTAGTGCCATTTCAGTTTCCCGGTGGCAGCATCGAGCGCGAGTAAGGAATCAGAGTAAAGATTGTCGCCCTTACGCTCGTCTCCATTTAGCGCGGGATACGGATTGCCGGCGCCCCAGAATACAGTGTTGGTTGCGGGGTCAAATGTGCCGGTCATCCAAGTGGCTCCTCCGCCACCAAACTCGGCTAACGCCGTTCCCTGCCACGTTTCCGAACCTGGCTCGCCTGGCTTCGGCACGGTCCAAAAACGCCATACTCGTTCGCCTGTGGTCGCTTTGTAGGCGTCGAGGAAGCCTCGCATTCCGAGATCGCCTCCGGAGACTCCCGCGACTACGAGATCGTTGACAACCAACGGAGCGGCTGTGTTCCCGATGTTGCGTTTGTCCGTGACACCGGCGGTGATCTCGACGTCCCAGAGCAGTTGTCCTGTTACGCGATGAAGCGCCAGCAGGTGAGCATTGTCGGTTACGAGAAAGACGCGATCGCCGAGAACTGCTACACCTCGATTGGTTCCCTTTGCAGGATCGCCGCGTGTCTCGCCGGAGCGGGCGCGTTTGTAGTGCCAGATGGTGCGTCCTGCGCGCGCATCCAGAGCGAACACCTGATTCGGACCGGTGACGTACATCACGCCATCGATCACAACTGGAGTGACTTCGAGGACCTGGTGATCGATTGGGAAGACCCATTTGAGTTGCAAACTACTAACGTTCGTTGGGTTGATCTGATTCAGCGCGCTGTGACGATTGCCGCTGATGTTTCCGTGATACGTAGGCCAGTCCGCGGGCTGCGGATCAGCGATCTGTTTGAACGATGGACCGCCTTCGTTCTCGAGCGGCTTGCCCTGCGGACCCACTGGAGCACCGATTAATGAGCTGAGGTATGCAAGCAAGTTCCGGCACTCTTCGGCAGAGCATCGAGCAGCCGTCATCATTGAGCCTGGTTCCATCGTGATCTCTGAGATTTCCGCTGCATCGATCAAGTGGAATTTTCCCTGCAGATCCTGGAGTTGTATGTTGTAACGGCTGCGGTTTCGCGCAAATCCCCGCACGCTTCCGCCGGCTTTCTGCTTTACCGTCGCTAGCTCGTAGCCGGCTTTGATGCGCGCTGCCGGGCGCCGGATCGACTCTTCGATTTCGGGAAGTGTGAGTTCCCGTCCCAGGATGGAGAGATCGGGGCCACTGGCCTTGCCTCTCCCGTTCACCATGTGGCACTGAGCGCACCCACCGGCGCCGAAGAAGTAACTCTCACCGGCCGAGCGATCTCCCGGAGGGTTGCTCTCGGATGCAGCGGCGTTCCATGAACGGACCAGCAGCGTTATCGATTCCAGTTCCGCGGGCGGCAGGTTGAATGGCGGCATTCCTCGAGATGGCACGCCGTTGCGAATTACGTCGCGAAGTTCGTTGACAGAACGTGCGCGCAGGCGCCGGCTGTCGATGAGGTTGGGTCCGCGTTCCGTTCCATGGCCGTCTCCATGACAAACCGCACAGTGCTTTTGAAAAAGCTGGCTCGCATCCTGTGCGATGGCCGCAACGACAAGGGTCAGGAAGACAAAGGGCCGCATGTTCTGTGATTGTATGGCTATTTTGAGTTTCGTTCGATGGGGGCGATGGGTCCGACCAGTTCCATGCGGCCCCACGTGGAATCATCGTCGCCGCGCCCGTAGATGAGAAAGTGTCCGCCGTAGTCTCCACCGTCCGGGTCGGTATGAACGATTTCGAGCCCATAGATGTCGCCGATACGTGGAGGCTGCCAGTCGGGGCTGCTGACGCCGAGAGTGGGGGCCATTGCGATGCGGGCTTCCAGTGTGAAATCGCCTTGTTGTCGCGGGCGGATGGAGTACTGCAGTGCTCTCTTCGGGATGGGCTCTTCTATGTAGGTTCTATTTAGCGCGCCGTGGCGCCACCACGCTCCATAGGTTGGCTTCGATGTGTCGATTACGAAGCAGAAGGCGTTGTCCGCCACACCAAATTTCTTGGCTTGCGGCATGCGGGGCGCTTCGAGAAAAAGGCAGATCGCGTCTTTGTAGTACCAACGCTTGGGTTCGTGGGCGGGGTCGGTGACGTCGTTGTGGTTGTCTTTGACCTCGGCGCCCAAGTATAGATACTGGCTGTCCCACGCTATGTAGTAGCGGGCCGCCAGATCATCCTCCGGAGCGGGCTCGTTGCCGTGATCTGTAAGGCGATTGATCTGCGGGTCATACCAGGGCGATTGGGCGATACGAGCGATGTCCCAGAGGCCATCGTTGAATGCCTTGTGTTTCCATTCGGATAAGTCTCCGTCTATTTTCGGCGGGCGTTCTAATCGTGGGACACGGATCGGGTAGTTATAGGGATCTGGTTTTTGCGCTAACAGCGGGATGCAGAGAATGAGCAATAGAAGCAACGGGCTACTCCTTTTGCTTCTTCTGCTTCTGAAGTTCCTCGAACTTTGCTTTGTTGGCGTCGTTGAGCGTTGGATATACGCCGTAGATTGGCTCGCCGCTTAGAAGAAGACGACGCTGGAAGTCCTCTCGGTCGTCGTGCTGCAGGGTTTTCTCCAGCACCTTGTCGACGATGGATGCAGGGATAACGAGTACTCCGTGTCTGTCCCCTATTAAGATGTCGCCGGGAACGACAGTGACGCTGCCGATACGCACGGGGACCTGATAATCGACGCTCATCATGATTGGACTGACGCTCGAAGCATGACCACAGCGCACATACACTCCGATCGGCATTGCGGCCAGATCGGGGATGTCGCGCATGCATCCGTCCACCACAACTCCAGAGCCGCCACGTACGACAAAACGAGTGGTTACCATGGCGCCGGTGACTGTCGAGCGTGTTTCGCCGCCGGCGTCGAAAACCAAGATGTCGCCGGGTTGCGCTTCTTCCGCGGATCGGTAGTTGAGCTGCGGACCCGAGGCGTAGATTTTGTCTCGCAGATCTTTGCGATTGGGCAGATAGCGGATCGTTCTAGCTCGGCCGACGATACGCCGGTCGGTGTTCAGTGGCGTCAGCTCGTTGATGAAGCACTGCGGGTAGCCTTCGCTTGTCACTGCCGACCACGCCGCTTCGAGGCCCACTCGCATGAGCTTGTCGAAAAGCACACGATCGGACGCGGAGAGCTTCGCGCTTACTGATTGGGGAAGGCTTCGAGGCGGCGCAGTTACGGTTAAGGGCGCCGCTTGTGGAAAGGCAACCGTTGCAATTAACAACAACGAGAGCAGTTTCACCTGGACTAAAAGCCTTCCTTTTTATCAACCATGTTGAGCAATTGAAGGCCGGCGCCGAATCGCCGGATGTTCTCTCGCAGAAGATAGTTCTGGCGCGCCTGCAAGTTGTCAGAACCGCCTGAGCTGTGCGGAGTAATTACGACGTTTGGAAACTTCCATAGCGCATGTCCTTTCGGTAATGGTTCAGGCTCGGTTGCATCCAGGCCTGCTCCTGCGATTCGCTTGCTGTCAAGGGCTTTTGCGAGCGCTGCGTGATCATAGATCTTGCCTCGCGATATCGCAATGAAGTATGACCCCTGCTTCATCAGTTCGAACTGCCGGGCGCCCATCATCCCCTCGCTCTTTTTGGTGTGGGGTACGGCGACAAAGAGGACATCCGCCTCGGGCAGCACTGAGTCGAGCATGTCCGGCGGCACAACACGCTGGATGATGTTGTTCCGGGGAATGTCGCGGATATCGACGCCGATCACCTTCATGCCGAATCCGTGCGCGCGCTGAGCGATCTGGCTTCCGATTCCTCCCACGCCGATGATGACGGCGGTCTTGCCGTCCAGCTCAAACATTCCTTCCCGTCCTTGTGGCCACTCTTCCAGGTTCTGTCGGGGGATCGTGATATTCAGCTTGCGTGTCAGAGCCAGAAGGAACGCGAAAGCGTGATCGGCGATTTGAGGGCCATATACGTTCTTGGCATTGGTTACTACTACGTTGCTCTCGATCAATTCCGGAAAGAGGCCCGTCTGGTTGCCGTGGGGTTCAACGCCCGCGCTCGAGATGTGAAGCCACTTCAACTGTTTCGCCTGCTTGAGCAACTCGGGAGTTAAGCGGACTCCAACCATTGCGTCCGCGTCAACTATTTCCTTCGCGAGATCCGCGTTTCGGGCGGGCACGATCTTAACGTTGGGCGATGTCTTGGCCAACTCCGCTGTCATTTCGGGAGACAGGTTGGCAATGACTTTCTTGGTTTGCGCGGACATCGCGCAGGTAAAGACCAGCAGCGCGAATAGAAGTTGTCTCATCAGTCGCCTCTCAAGTTTGAGATTAAGTAGTTCCGTCTGCAGTATTCTATCTCCAGTGTGATGATTACTCGAAGACAGTTCGTCAACAGCTCGACTGCGCTTTTGGCGGCGCGGGGATTCGCGGCATCGTCGCCGCGGTACAAGGTTGGGATCACTACGAATACGCGGGGCGGTTGGGAAAAGGATGTGTTCCTATCGTTCCGGGAAGCGCGGGAAGTCGGTTACTCGAATGTCGAGTCGTTCATCCATTACTTCGTTGATTACTGGGAGAAACCGAAGGAACTACAGAAGAAGATCGACGAGATAGGCGTCAAGTTCGTCACGATCTCCAATGGCGCGCCGCTGGAGATGGGATTCGAGGACCCGACCAAGCACGAGCAGATCTACAAGGATCATCTCAAGCTTGTGCGGTTCAACAAGAACTTCGGATGCACGCACCTGAAGATCAACATGGGGCGAAGGCGACCGGAAGGAACCACCGCGGAAGACCTTAAGCATATGGCGACCGCGCTGCAGGAACTCGGGCGGCGGATCAGCGATGAAGGTGTGAAGTTTGCTCCACACGCGCACATGTGGAGTCAGTTCGAGAACCGGCGAGAGATCGATTACATCATGGAGAACACCGATCCAAAGCATGTGCACTTCGTGTTGGATACGGGTCACATTACGATGGCGGGAATCGATCCAGTCGAGCTTGCACGGAAGCTCGGGCACAGGATTGTGGAATTCCACATGAAGGATGTCAAGCCGGAGAACCGAGGCGGCGCGAAAACGCGGCTGGAGAAGATGGACGGCATCAATGATCCCTGCTTTTTCCCTCTCGGCTCTGGTGGAGTGGACTTTCCGGGATTGAAGGCTCACCTTGACAAGATCGGGTGGCAGGGTTGGTTGACAGTAGAGCTGGACACGTCACCCTGGCGGCCGCCAAAGGAAAGCGCGCGCATCAGCCGCACGTATCTCGAGAAGACGCTCAAGGTCCTGGCATAGGGACGTATAGAACTCGCTAAACCTCGTTTACACGCTACTCGGAAAGTTGTTATAAGCTAGTCGCACGCAACAACAGGTGGTTTCGAATCGGCTGTTTAAAAGAGGTGGTTTCCATGTCGAAAGAACTGAGGACAGGTGCGTACTTGGCGGCGATGCTGTTTCTGGCTGCGGACGCTGTTATGGGGCAGACCGGTGGTGGGGCCACACTGGTGGGGACTGTCACGGACGCGAGCGGCGCTCTGGTAGCAGGCGCGAAGCTGACAGCGGTCAATGTCGCTACAGCTACTGTGACTGAGGTCACTACTACGAGCGAGGGCACTTATTACATGCCCTATCTGGCGCCGGGAGAATATCGGATCAAAGTGACGGCGCCGGGATTTAAGGAGTACGTTCGCGAGCGAATTACGGTGCGATCCTCTGAAGTACCGCGCATCGACATCGTGATGGAGGTTGGTTCAGTAACCGACAGCGTGACGGTCACCGCCGAGACGCCGCTGCTGAACACAGAAAACGTGGTGAGTGCGTACGTAGTCGGATCCAAAGCGTTGGTGGAAACGCCCGGCGTGATGAAGCGGACCGTGTACCTGCTGCAGTACATGCCAGGAGTGGTCGGTGTCGTCGGGCAGGCGGGCTTTCACATCCAAGGCCAGGCGCAGAACGACATTGGCTTTTCCATGGATGGAATCAGCGCAAAGTCGCCGTATACGGGCACGGTGAATCAGGTTGACGGCGTGATCCAGGGCAGTACGGATGCGATGGAAGAAGTGAAGGTTTTGACTACGGGAACATCGGCCGAGTACGGGCACTCGGCGGGCGGTTCCATGAAGATGGTTTATAAGTCCGGAACCAACCAACTGCACGTGTCATTCGAAGACCGGTATCTGAACGGTAAATGGGTGCATCGGAACTACATCACGCAGAACCCACTGCCCTCCGAGGCGCCCTGGAGTTACCAGACTTTCGACCTCGTGGCGCACGGTCCCGTAGTGATACCGAAGATCTACGACGGACGCAATAAGACGTTCTGGCTGTCCGATTACGCCATCAATCACGAGCGCACAATCAATTATCGAGTGACGACGGTTCCGACACCGGAGATGCTGAACGGCGACTTCTCCTTCAAGGAAGCGCCGGGTGGCGGGTTGCCGATTTACAATCCGCGTTCGACGCGGAGGTAGGGAACACCTGGACGCGCGACCCACTGCCGGGCAATATCATTCCGAAAAGCATGATGGACCCGGTTGCACTGCAGTTCCTGGAACTGGGCATCTGGCTGCCACCAAACCAGGTGGGTTCGCCGGCAAGGACCGGTCCCAACGGCAATCTTCAGCGCGCGGAGAGTTGCCGATGTCTGAACCGCGACCGGTGGGACGCAAAAATCGACCATCACTTCAATTCAAACAACAAGATATTCTTCCGCTATTCGCACGGATATCATCGCGGGCAAAATGGCGACAACTTCGGAAATCCGGAGTTCAATGCCTCGCGCGAGATCAACCCGACCGATGACATCAACGGCGTGATCAGCTACACAACGATCATCTCGAGCCGGTTGTTCAATGAGTTCCGTGTGGGATACAACCGACGCGCCTCATCGAATCCGGAGCGGCCGGAATCGGCCAAGGACGCCATCACCATTCCGGGCGTGACAGCCGGAGACGTTCCCGTACTTCAACATCGGGTACTCGATTGCGCCGATGGGCTACACGCGGCAGGTGGGCGAGGACAGGATCATTCAGGACAACGTTACGTATGTTGCCGGACGGCACAACCTGAAGATGGGATTCGAGACGATCCGGACGCTTGTACAGCGACAAAGCTTCCACTTACCGCTCTGCCCTCGGGCCAGTACAACTTCACGGGTGGGGCATCTCTGCCGTTTGCGCAGAACACCGGAAACGACTTTGCAGCATTCCTGATGGGTCGAAGTGACGAGCGCGACGTTCAGCAAGCAACTGGCGATATTCATGCCGCGGCAGTGGAACCAGGAATTGTACTTCCAGGACGACTGGAAAGTCAGGCCGGGTCTGACACTGAATCTGGGTGTGCGGTGGACGTACTTTTCGCCTTACACGACGAAGTGGGAAGCAACAATCGCAGTTCGATCCGGACGGCAATCGACCCCGTAACCGGAAGGAGAGGGCGCCATCACGCATCCGAAGGGCACGATCGGCAAGAAGGACCTGAACAACTTCCAACCGCGGCTGGGCCTGGCCTGGACGTTCCATCCCAAGTGGGTATACCGGGCGTCGTTCGGCATCATGACCGTGGACAATACCGGCATTCAGGGCGGCTTCGACGAATACGCCGGCATCTTCAACATCCTCCAGCCAGTAGGCGATCCGCGTGAGCGTGTTCCAGCTGTCGGAAGGTCCTGGGCCAATCAATTATGTCGTGAATCCGGACGGGACGGTCCCTTACACGGGCGCGAATTTTGGCAGCCGCACAGCGTTCTGGCGGGACCCGAACCTACGAAACGCGTATGTGATGAACTGGTCCGGCGGGTTCCAGTATCAACCAGGAAGCACTTGGGTCGTGAACATGATGTATCAGGGATCGGCAGGCGTGGGACTGCAGCGGACGCTGGAACATCAACGGCATCCCGCTAGTCGATTGCGCTGGGCGGCGACCGAGCACTGCAGGATACGGTGTTCCAGGCGCAGCAGAACTACATGATCTATCCCCAGTTCGGCACGGTCAACTTCCTGTCCAACTTCAATCACAACACCTGGCACAGCGGGAATATCGCGATTGAGAAGCGATACGGGAATGGGCTGATCTTCAACACCAGTTATAACCTCTCCAAGTCGCTGAGCAACGACGATTCGCTGACGTATTACAACCGGCAGGGAAAGGCGCGGACTCCGTACGATTCGCGGCACCAGTTTGGCGCTTTTTTGGTTTACGAACTGCCGGTAGGAAAAGGCAAGAAGTGGATGAACCAAGGTGGGTTCATGAACAGCGTGTTTGGCGGGTGGAAGGTGGCCATCACTGAGAACATCAACTCTGGTGTGCCCATCTCCGTGACGCACGCCGGCAGCCCGAACCGTTATTTGACGGCAGTCGCGCGTCAATCCGACGACAAAGATCGAAGATGCCGAGGTACCAGACTGGGACATGGGCCAAAGGTTCCCGACGGCAGCGCAGACGCCCTACTTCAATATGAGTTCGTTTGCCTACCCGGATGCTTATACGATCGGGTCTTTGGGATCACGCGTGCTGCAGGCGCCCGCGCTGTCTCTGGATGCAGTGTTTCGCGACGAAGAGCTGGCGTCCGGTGGGAGAGACGGTTCATGCTCAGTTTCCGGCGTTGACGGGCACAACCTCCCGCATAAGCGGCCGAATCTGGCGGCCCCCAACACGACTTACAACCTGAACAATACGGAAGCCTGGGGTCGTTTCACGGGCGTGGTTGGAGATTTTTCCAATTTCGGCACGGCACAGGCTAACGTACAGATGTCGATAAGAGCGGAGTTTTAACCATGAACAGAAGAGAACTGGCAAATGTAGCTTTGGGCGGCGCGGCAGCGCTGGCAGCAGCGAACAAAGCGTCCGCGACGCTGAGACCGATTCCTCCGGGGATCAAGATCGGCATGAGCGTGAATCAGCCCTCGCCGGAGTACATGAGTTATCTCAAGCAACTTGGCGTGACGTGGGTCAGCGTCGCGCCACGTGCAGGCAACCGCGAATGCAGAGGGGTTCATTGCCCAGCGCGAGCAATGGGAAGCGGGCAGGCTTCAAGGTCTATAACATCGGCAGCGGTGTGGGACCGAGCGGCAGTTTGCACAACATGCCCGAAGTGACGCTGAACCTGCCGGGGCGTGACCAGAAGATCGAGGAGTATCTGAACTATATCCGGTACCTGGGGAAGGCCGGGATTCCGTATTCGACCTACGCGCATATGGGAAACGGAATCTGGTCGAGCGGACGGATTACGAGCGCCGCGCGGGTACTCCGCACGCGACGGCAACTCCAAGAGCCCGGACTGGAAGGGGAATTGGGCCGGCAAGGTGTATACGGAGCCCTTGTCGCATGGCCGCGTTTTCACCGAAGAGGAGATCTGGGAAAACTACACCTACTTCATCAAAAAGGTGGTTCCGGTAGCGGAGGAAGCGGGTGTACGAATCGGCATCCATCCGGATGACCCGCCTCAGCCAATGCTGGCCGGTGTGCCACGATGCATCTTCAGTAACTTTGAAGGTTACAAGAAGGCGATTGACATCGCGAACAGCCCCAATATCGGTGTCTGCTTATGTGTGGGGTCGTGGCTGGAGGGTGGTAAGGCTCTGACGGGCGCCTATCCGGAGGAGATGATCAAGTATTTTGCGGCGAAGAAAAAGCTTTTCAAAATTCATTTCCGCAACGTGAGCGCTCCTCTGCCGCATTTCAGCGAGACACTGATCGACGATGGCTACTACGACATGAGCAAAGTGATGCGGGCTCTTGTCGAAGTGGGCTTCGACGGCATTGTGATTCCCGATCATATTCCGGCGGTGGGGGTCATGCCGGGAGCACCGGATACCAGCCGTGGGTCCAGCGACCGAAGGAGGTTACCGCCCGAGCCCCGGATTGGCGTATCTGCTGGGTTGCATGAATTCGATGTTGAAAGCGGCCCAAAGTAAGTCGTGACGGATTGCGTGTAGCTGCCTGGCTACACGCAATCAATGAACGCGGGCTTGCCGTTGCGGAATGAAGTCAGGTAGAACCTGTTGTGAAAGCTCAGCAGTTGAGGGGGCCGGCAGATTGTAGCCGGCCCCTTTTTCAGGCTGGCAGTTGCGATGCGGCTGCTGGCCAGGCAACTATTGTCATCGAGAAGTACGCACCAGTCGATATACCAAGGCCCGCCATTATCGTCGACATATAGAGAGATCGCCCCGCCGTGCGGCTCACCCGGAGTTTCGGCATTCTCGTGATAGATGGTTCCGCTGTCGAGCCTCGGGCGTCCGTTCCGGTCGAAGGACGTTCGGGCAACGAGAGTTGTAGCGTGCCCTTCGGGCGCCGTCGAATTCAGCAGAAGAGCGATATGCGCATTGCCTGAGGAATCGAACTTCATGACGGGCTCGCAGTTCTGAAGTGCGGAGCCACCGGCGATCAGAATCGATGTGAAACTTCTCGGAGGCTGATCGTTATCGACTGCGGCGTAGCGAACTTCTACTCCGTCGCTCTGTTGGGTGACAAGACACAGAGCGCGTAGTTCCTGCTGTTTGCCGGTCCCAGCGGCGAAGGCGATGCCGACAGCGGGCTGATCCAATTGCAAAGTCCATTTCACTTGCGGTGGAGGGATATTTACGGGGAACAGAGGAGAGTCGTCGTCCTCCTCTTGATCCTGATCCATGTCTTCGTCTTCGTCTTGGCCGCCGGGGGACTCCACATCTGATGGGGAAAGATCGGTGGCAACCGGCAGTGGTTCGGGCGAAGCGAAACGCACTAAAGCGATATTCTTTCGATCCTCGTTTGCGACTAGCACTTCAAGAGCGTCAGTGACAATCGCGGCAACAATCGCGGAGGGTTCAAAAGTAAGCGGACACGATGCTCGCTGAAGCCCGAACATTTCCACCGCAGTGTGGACTTCGCTGCCGTCGAGCCATGCTAACCATTCGGAGCGCAGTTGTGGAGGACAGGGAGCACCGGCCCCAGCGCAGAGGCTGTGAGCCGAAGGGCTCATTTCTATGAGGCGTTCTGGTTCCGATGTAGTGAGTGTGTCGCTTGCGTTTTCGTCGTCGTACTTGAGCGCACAAGCGTAGAGAGCATTGAGATGCTGGACAAAATCGATACACCGGGAAGACGCTTTGCACAAGTCGATAGGCGGCTTGATTACGCCGACGCCCGACCCTTGTGGCTAAAAGACCCCTGTTTGGCGGCGGGGCGGCGTGTGAGAGAATCTGGACTCAGATGTCGTGGTAACAACAACGGAAACCTACGAGCCCGGCCGGCGATTCGGTCCTTATGAGCTGCTGGAGCCATTAGGACACGGCGGTATGGGATACGTCTGGAAGGCGCGCGATACGCGCCTCGATCGTGTTGTCGCCGTGAAATTCTCTCATCAACGCTTCACAGAGCGCTTCATGCGTGAAGCGAAGGCGATTGGCGCTCTCAACCACCCGCATATCTGCACGCTCTATGATATTGGTCCCGACTACCTTGTCATGGAGTTTATTGATGGCCAGCCGTTGAGCGGCCCCCTACCGCTCAAGAATGCTCTGGAGTATGGAATTCAGGTGGTGGCCGCACTCGCCGAGGCGCATCGCAAAGGAATCGTCCATCGCGATCTGAAACCCGCCAACATCATGGTCGCCGAAGAGGGTGTCAAGGTCCTTGATTTTGGCTTGGCGAAGCAAGTCGAACCGCAAGTGGGTAGAGACATCGATTCCATGAAATCCGCCCAGACCGCAGCGGGAATGGTGTTGGGCACGGTGGCATACATGTCACCCGAGCAGGCGCAAGGATTAGAGGTAGATCGACGCTCCGATATTTTCTCGTTCGGCGCGGTGTTGTACGAAGTGCTCACCGGGAAGAAAGCTTTCCCCACGGCGCCACCACCATTGATACGCTCTCGGCGATTCTCCATGAACAGCCGCCGGCTCCGAGTTCGATCATAAGATCGTTGCCGCTGGCGATCGACCGTATCATCGGAGAAGCGCTGGCGAAGAACCGCGAGGAGCGTTATCAATCGGTCGAGGAGCTGATTGCGGCGCTGAAGCACCTCAAAAGCGAGAGCGAGTCATCGGAGAGCGAACCGCGCGGGCTGCTTCGCACCCTGGCAGGACCCGCCGCGCCGTATGGACGACCAGTGCTATAGCCATAGCCGGTACGGCGGCCGTAGTCGGCGGCCGTTATTCGGGTTTCTTTGATCGCGCGCGGCGTCAGGGACCGTGAGGGCGCTTGCCGTGCTTCCTCTGAAAAGGCTGACCACGGATTCATCGGATGACAAGCTCTTGGAGCTTGGCATCGCCGACACCGTCATCTCGAAGGTAAGCCGATTCAGCGGTCTTACCGTGCGTCCCACCAGCAGCGTTCGCAAATATGCTGCGCAGGATGCCGACACCTTGGCCGTAGCCAGGGAGTTGCGGGTTGATGCTGTGCTGGAAGGTACGCTACAACGCTCAGGCGGCAAGCTTCGTGTCACAGTCAATCTCCTGCGCGTCGACACGGGCGCATCCCTCTGGAGCGATACATTCGAAACC
This sequence comes from Bryobacteraceae bacterium, assembly GCA_963844855.1. Lineage (GTDB taxonomy): Bacteria > Acidobacteriota > Terriglobia > Bryobacterales > Bryobacteraceae > DASQDN01. Next base: position 161,481 of record CAWJQP010000001.1, on the reverse strand, counting down.
GAGATTGGGGACGTGTTCGCGATACAGGACGAGATCTCGCGTCAGCTCGCTGCGAAGCTGCAGGCGCACCTGAGTCAGGCGGCGAGAAACGCGCTCTCGGCTCGTGACACGTCGAGTATTGAGGCATTTCAGGCCTTTCAAGCCGGCTTGCAGGACTTTGACGCTGCAACTTCAGGAGCTCGGGAGACGCAATCCCTTTGTTCGAGCGCGCGATTGAGCTTCTACCAGAGTACGCCCGAGCATACGCGCTGCTGGCGTATTGCTTTGCCTGGCATGCGCTATTCGTCGACATTCACAACGCGGAAAAGTGGATCGCTAAAGCAGAGGCGGCAGCGAAGCGGGCGGGCCAAATCAACCCTACGCTGCCGGACACGCATCTGGTGCGGCACGAGCTCCTTTGGAGCGTGCATGGTGGTTGGCGAATCACCGAAGCCATCCAAGAGCTGACGACGGCGATCGCGCTTAATCCCAACATCGGGCACGTGGAGCTCGAACCATCTTCGGCCACCTGGGCCTGGAAGCGCCCGCGCTCCGGCATATGGAGCGTGCGCTCGAGATCGATCCTCTAAGTACGACGAATCGCGTGAGGTATGCCGATCACCTCGTATGCCTGGGCCGGTATGATGACGCTTTTAAAGCAAACATGCGGTACTTTAACCGTCCTGGTCCACCCGAGGCATTGCTCGCCCTTGTTCGCCTGGAGGAGGCGAGGCCCGTAATCGAGCAGGAAGTCGAGAATACCCCGACGGCTCCTCGCAGCCTCGGTCACAAAGCGCTGCTGTTGGCGCTTAGCGGTCAGGCCGAAGCCGTCGGCCGCCTCATCCCCGAAATACAGAAGGGGACACGTGATCGCGGGTATCACCACGCGGCCGAAATGCTCGCGTGCGTCTTTGCGATTCAGGGAAAGGTTTCCGAGGCCGTGCAGTGGCTCCGAACGTGCGCTGCGACCGGCATGCCGAACTATCTTCTGTTCTCGCGCGATCCACACCTGCATAAGATCCGCCGGTCGGCCGAATTTGAGCGTTTTATGGCCGAGATGCGGACCACCTGGGACGGCTACCGGCAGCGGTATACGTAACTTGGCGCCTGGTACGATCAGGTGCTCACGCCAGGAGGACCAAGTTCCTTCATAGAAAGAAATCTCTAGAACTGCACGACCTTTGCATGCGTCAATACAGTCGCCATGGGGACGCTAAAGGCGGCTTGGATCTTGATGCGCCGCCGCAATCTGCCGGAGGCTCGAACCCTTCCTGTAGCGCAACCGCTCGTTGGACTTCGATCATTCACTTCGGTCGCCCGCGGTGTTTACGCTGCCGCTTGGCTTCCGCCAGGCATTGTCACGTTGTCCGGCGGAAGTCCTCGTATGGTCAAGAAACTTGGCCGATCGCTTGGATCTGCCATGATGGACAGTCCGAATGGTGAAGGTGAAAACGTGCGCACGTCTGCTGGCATACGTAACGGGGCTGGTAAATCACGAGTTGCTGCTGCAGAATCAGTATCTGGCAGCGGAGAACCGCATCCTGCGTTCACACCTGCCGCTACGATTGCGGATGTGATCGTCTCCTCGCTTCGATACGGGGAAACCGAGCTCCAGCTTTACGTTTTGAGGGCTTGGGTCGTGATGGCAAATCATGTCAACGTCCTCCTGTTTCCGAACTCGACTTCCGCCCGAATCACGCGGTCACTCAAGACAAACACTGCGCGACAGGCCAACATTCTGCTTAACCGGCAAGGGCAGCGATTCTGGCAGGCGGGCGTAGTTTGCCGGGCGGAGGATTGGCCGTGGTCGAGTGCTAACAGGCAGTGACGGCCGTTGGCCGAACGATCCGGAGGCGGGTTGGAAGCCCCACCCTACTCAGCAGAGGCTGCAATTCGCATGTGTTGAGAGGCAGAGGTAGACTACTGATTTAGCTCTACGGTAGCGTCCTTACCTCGTTTGTTAGCGCTCCGACATCAATACAGAACGGAGGCGCGCTAGATTAATGGCTATTCAGGTTGCAGTCACGCACCGCACGGAATATAAGTATGATCGACCGGTCGCGCTCGGTCCGCAGGTCATACGGCTGCGCCCGGCTTCGCATACGCGCACGCCGGTGCTCAGCTACTCATTGAAGGTTTCGCCCATTGAGCATGTCATCCACTGGCAACAAGACCCGCATGGCAATCACCTGGCGCGAGTGCTGGTAACCGGGAACACGGATGCGCTGACGATCGATGTGGACCTGTTGGTTGAACTCTCGCCAATTAATCCATTCAACTTTTTCATAGAACCCGGAGCGGAGGAATTTCCATTTCAGTACGGACCGGACCTGGCGAGAGATCTGGATCTGTTTCTGGAACAGCCTCCCGCCGGACCCTTGCTGGACAGCTTCGTAGGAGGAATATCTCGGGAGAAGATCTCGACCGTTAGCTTCCTCGTTGACCTCAACCGTCATGTGAGAGACACCGTCGCGTACGTTACGCGTCCTGAGCATGGGATTCAGACCTGCGAGGAAACGTTAAAGCTCCGCAGTGGTTCCTGCCGCGATAGCTCGTGGCTACTCGTGCAGATACTGCGACGTCTGGGGCTTGCCGCGAGGTTTGTCTCCGGCTATCTCATTCAGTCGAACAGCGAGGGGCAATATAGCGCGGACCTGCATGCGTGGGCCGAAGTTTTCATCCCGGGAGCAGGTTGGATCGGACTGGATCCAACCTCTGGTCTGCTTGCAGGCGAGGGCCATATTCCTTTGGCTTCTACGCCGGATGCGTCAAATGCGGCTCCAATCACCGGGACTGTGGGTCCGGCGAAGGTCGAGTTCTCGCACCTGCTTACGGTCCGTCCCGTTGGCGACGCTGTTACGACTTCCGCGCCGATCTCCGATGAGGGATGGGCCAAAGTCGAGCGGCTCGCGACGCAAATTGATCGGGATCTGTCGGATATGGATGTGCGGCTCACGATGGGAGGTGAACCTACTTTCGTCGGACTGGATGAGCCGGACAGCCCGCAATGGAATGGCGACGCCATGGGACCGCTGAAAAGGAACAGGGCTGCGTTGCTGATCCGGAGGATTCGCGAACAGATCGCGCCAGGCGCTCTCCTTCATTTCGGACAAGGAAAGTGGTATCCGGGAGAGCCTCTACCCCGATGGGCGCTCAATTGTTTCTGGCGCGCGGACGGCGTGCCCGTGTGGGAGAACGCAGATTTGATCGCGGAGGAAGATGCGAAGTCGGGCTACACAACCGACGATGCTCGTAATTTCATCAACGCGCTGACGCGGCGGCTGCAGGTCAGCTCCGCTAACGTCATTCCTGCATTCGAAGACACGTTCTATTACGTGTGGCGAGAACGGCGGCTTCCCGTGAACGTTGACGTGTCCGATTCGAAGCTGCTGAATGCGCGCGAGCGCGAGGAATTGGCTCGGGTTTTTGAGCGCGGATTGTCCGAACCCGTAGGTTATGTTCTGCCGATCCGGCGCCGGGAGCACAATAAGCAGCGTTACTGGTCGAGCGAACTGTGGTTCCTGCGCCCAGAACGGCTGTTGTTGATTCAGGGAGATTCACCGCTCGGTTTTCGACTGCCTCTCGAGTCGCTTCCATGGGTGGCGCTAGACGAGATTGCGTACGAATACGATGTCGATCCGTTCGCAGACAGGGAAAAGCTGCCTGAGCGTCCGTCACGAGCTTCCCATCTTTTCGATGTTGAACCTGAGTCCGACCCGCAGGCCGGATCGCCTGCCGAAGACACGACGGGAAAGCCCGTCACGCGGCCTGCTTTGTGCGTTGAAGCACGAGGGGGACGTCTCCATGTCTTCCTTCCTTACCTGACCAAGCTCGTTGATTACCTCGAGTTGGTTGCGGGGATTGAAGACACTTGCGCTCACCTGAAGATGCCGGTGTGGATCGAAGGCTATACACCGCCCTCGGATCCGCGACTAAATTCGTTCAGCATCACTCCCGATCCGGGTGTGGTCGAGGTGAATCTCCCGCCTGCAAAAGACTGGCAGGAACTGCAGCGCATCAACACGATCGTTTTTGACGAAGCACAGAAGAATCGATTAACGGCGGAAAAGTTTGCGTATGACGGCGCCCACACCGCTACCGGTGGCGGCAATCACATCGTGCTTGGTGGTCCGACGGCGGACGACAGTCCTTTGCTCCGGCGACCGGACCTGCTGCGGAGCATGCTGTGTTTCTGGCAGCACCATCCGTCGTTGTCTTACTTGTTCTCCGGCCGATTCGTCGGACCCACCAGCCAGCATCCGCGCATTGACGAGGCGCGTATGGACTCGCTTTATGAGTTGGAGATCGCATTTACGCAGCTTCCCGATGGCGATTGTCCGCCATGGCTCGTGGACCGCCTGTTTCGAAATCTCCTGGTCGACATGACGGGCAATACTCACCGGGCGGAGTTCTGCATCGACAAACTTTACCCACCGCAGGGATCCGGCTCACGTCTTGGTTTGCTGGAACTCCGAGCTTTCGAGATGGCGCCAAATTTACGAATGTGCCTGACCGAACTGCTGCTGGTGCGGGCGCTGGTCGCGATGTTCTGGAAGACACCATACGAGGGCAGGCTGATTCGTTGGGGCACATCGCTCCATGACCGATTTCTGTTGCCACATTTCGTTTGGGAAGATTTCAAAGACGTTTTGTCTGCGCTGAACCGGGGCGGGTACTCCTTCTCCCCCGATTGGTTCGCTGCTCAATTTGATTTCCGATTTCCGAAGATTGGAAGTGTCAGCGGCGCCGGGATGAAGCTGGAACTCAGACAGGCGCTGGAGCCCTGGCATGTTCTCGGCGAGGAGGGCACTTCGGGTGGGACTGTGCGCAATGTCGATTCGTCGCTCGACCGGTTGCAGGTAAAGGTGTCAGGCCTGACGTCCGATTCCTGTTATGTGGTGACCTGCAACGGAAGGAGAGTCCCTCTCCACCCGACCGGCATCCCAGGCGAGTTTGTGGCCGGCGTCCGCTACCGCGCGTGGCAGCCCGCTTCGTGCCTTCACCCGACAATTCCAATCACATACGCCTCTTGTTTTCGATATCGTTAATCTTGCCCAAGAACACTCCGTCGCCGGCTGTACTTACCATGTCGGAGGCCAATTCTATGCCGCGCGACCCGGCAACGCTGTGGAAGCGGAAAGTCGGAGACGGGAGCGCTTCCAGAGTTTCGGTGAAAAGCCCGGTTCCATGATGGTTCCTGACGAAGAACGCAATCCCAACTCTCCTCTGACCCTTGACCTTCGCTGGCCTGCCCCGGCGGCAGTGGCTCGCGTTGAATTGCCGATAGCCGGGTCGCCTCCCGAAGCGTTCATGACGACGGACCTTCGTCAGATCCCTCTTAGCTGATCGAACTGTCTACGACGAAACGTCCGATGACGGAGTGAACCCACGTCCCCATTGGGCAGGTCTCTTCGAGAATCTTCAGTCATTGGGATCCGACGAACTCGCGCGGCGATGGACTCGGGCGGAGCGCCGAATTCGTGAGAACGGAATTACGTACAACATATATGGAGATCCGAGGGGCACAAACCGGCCGTGGCAGATCGACATGCTGCCGCTTCTTCTCTCGGCTCAAGAGTGGAGGACGATCGAGTCGGGACTGATTCAGCGCGCACAACTGTTGAATCTTCTGCTCGAGGATCTGTATGGTTCGCAGGAGATCATCAAGGCCGGCCGGCTACCGGCGGAGCTGATCTATGCGAATCCCGGGTTTCTCCGTCCTCTTGCCGGAGCGCGACCGCCTTCGGAGAGCTACCTCCATATCCTTGCTGTCGATCTCGCGCGCTCGCCTGATGGGCAGTGGTGGGTGCTGTCGCAACGGTCTCAATCGCCTTCGGGCGCGGGCTATGCGCTCGAGAACCGTACGATCGTTTCCGAAGCGCTTCCTGAGGTGTTTCGAGACTGCAATGTTCGACGCCTGGCGCCTTTCTTCCGCGCGCAACGAGAGGCTCTGATTAAGCTGGCCGGGACCGACAACCCGCGGATCGTCCTGCTGACGCCGGGACAGTATAACGAGACTTACTTCGAGCATTCCTTCCTCGCCCGCTACCTGGGTTTCACGCTTGTGGAAGGCGCCGACCTCACGGTCCGCGATCGCAAGGTTTACCTCAAGACGGTTCATGGGCTGCAGCGCGTAGACGTAATTCTTCGCCGTGTGGACGATAGCTTCTGCGATCCGCTCGAGCTAAGAGGCGACTCGTACCTGGGTGTGGCGGGGCTGGTGGATTCCATTGTAGCCGGCAATGTCAAAGTGGCGAACGCGCTGGGAACCGGTGTCATCGAGACGGCGGCGATTCTTCCGTTTCTTCCTGGGCTTTGCAGGCATTTGCTCGGCGAGCGGCTGGAGTTGCCATCTGTGGCGACGTGGTGGTGCGGGCAGGATTATGCCCTCGATTGGGTAAACCGCAACTTCGACAAGGTCGTGGTTAAACCGGCGTTTCCGTCGCGGCACATGGAGCCGGTTTTCGGGGCTGAGTTATCGAAGGCGGATCGTCAGCTACTCGCTGATAAATTGCGCTCACGACCTTACGAATATGTGGCGCAGGAGCAGGTCGCGCTTTCGATGGCTCCGGTGTGGGACCAGGGAAATCTTCATTGGCGTAGCCTCGTTCTACGCACTTATGTCGTGAATGGAGCATCCGGCTGGATGGTCATGCCGGGCGGTCTGGTCCGAGTGGCGGATTCGAACGGACCGGTGGTATCTATGCAGCGGGGCGGACTTAGCAAAGATGCCTGGGTCATTTGGGATGAACCTGTGGATACTTTTACGATGCTGCGGCCGCGCAACGAGCCGATTCAGCTCCAGCGTGGCTCGGTCGATCTGCCGAGCCGCGCCGGCGACAACCTCTTCTGGATGGGCCGGTACATTGAACGGTCAGAAAACAATGCGCGCTCGCTTCGTACCCTGATCTCGCGAGTGAGGCAGGCTGACGAGGTGGAGTTTAACTGCCTTCTGCGCCTCCACCGGAGCGTTGATGTTTTCGGGAGCAAGCTGTCGAAGAAGACTCGGCCGACGCCGATGGAACTCGAGAAGGAAATCATCTCGCTGATGGTCGACGCCGATCGCAGTGGCAGTCTTGCTTCGACCCTTTCCGAAGTGACGCGTGTCGGCAGTTCTGTGCGGGAGCGGCTTTCCGCGGACTACACGCGATTACTTGGCGAGCTTGCCGGCTCGATCAAGGTTGAAGAATACATGCTGTTCATCGAGTACTCCGCTGTACTCACGGGTTGTCTGGAGTTGCTATCCGCCCTTTCCGGGATGGAGCGGGAGAACATTACGCGTGGCCACGGATGGCTCTTGCTCAACCTGGGAAGGCGTCTGGAACGCGCTATGCATTCGGTGCGGCACATGCGCGAGATCACAAGACCAATTGCGGAGGAAGAACTGCCGCTGCTCGAGTATGTTCTCGAGATCGCGGATAGTTCGATCACGTATCGAACGAAGTATTACACCACGCTCCAACCGGTCGCTGTGCTGGACGTTCTGTTGACGGACAGCTTTAATCCCCGGTCGTTGGCCTTCCAGTTGCGGCATGTCGCCGATGTTTACGAGAAACTGCCGCGCCACTCGCACGAAGATCTTCAGCAAATGAAGCGTGCCGCGGCATTTGTCGAGAATCTTGATTTGTCCCAGCTTGAACTGCCGGTCACAGGGGATGGAGTCGGACCAGGCAAGAATGCGATCCGATTGATCAACTGGCTGACGGACTTGGATAAGACGCTTCCGCGCTGGTCAAATCAACTCTCCGATCGATACTTTAGCCACGCTCGTACGCTTCCGACAGCAATTGGCGAATGAAGTACAGGCTCGTTCATCAAACGATTCACAAGTACAGAACACCGGTCTCGGTGGGCAACCATATCGCGTGCCTGACGCCGCGCGCGCTTCCGTGGCAACACTCCTCTTCGTATGAGCTGATCATTACGCCTCAGCCCGCCACGCTCACCGAGAGGATTGACTACTTCGGCAATCGCCTGACGCTTTTCACGGTTCAACAATCTCATCACAAGCTGACGCTGGAGTCGCGAAGCGAACTGCAAGTGCTGCATCCTCCAAAATGGCCGGAGATCACACCGCCATGGGAACAGGTGGCTGATGATATCCGGACGGATACCAGCACGGCAGGACTGGACGCGTATCAGTTCGTGTTCGAATCTCCACGAATTCGGCCGACGTCGCAGTTCGCATCGTACGCAAGGCAATCGTTCACGAAAGGCCGGATGCTGGCCGACGCTCTCCTCGATCTGACGCAAAGAATCTACAAAGAATTCAAGTTCGATTCGAAGGCTACGCACGTCGGCACGACACCCGAAGAAGTGCTTCGGAAGAAGCGTGGAGTTTGCCAGGACTTCGCCCACTTGCAGGTGGCATGTTTGCGGGCGTTGAATCTACCTGCGCGATACGTGAGCGGATACATTCGAACCTATCCACTGCCCGGGCGGCCTCGCTTAGTGGGAGCGGATGCATCGCATGCCTGGGTGTCTGTTTATTGTCCGGGCGCAGGTTGGCTCGATGTCGATCCGACGAACAACCTTGTACCCTCGGACGGTCATGTCACACTCGCCTGGGGCCGCGACTATGGCGACGTCAGTCCGCTTCGGGGCTTGATCCTTGGCGGTCGTCACCACACATTAAAGGTTGGTGTCGATCTGGAGCCTCTAGAAGCATAGCTGTTAACTGGCCCAACAATTGCTTGATTGCTCGGGGTGAAGGTGTCGGGGTGTCTAAGTCCCTGATTTCAGTTATTCGCTCCAGCGACGACAATGAACTTCTTACACGATCAATCGCCCTTACCCGAACTGGGCCATTCGATGTGTACGCTCGCTGCACTTCAGCGGGCGTACGGATGCCGGTGCAACAGCGCTGTATTTTTTCTGAACAGCCATTGTCTGCGGTGTGACACGCCTCTGGGGTATGAGCCGGAACTGGGCCGCGTGCTCTCGCTTGCCGCGGGAGATGAATCGGGCACGTGGCTGCTTGCGGGACCCAACGTTCCGCAGGCGCACACGAAGATCTATCGACGTTGCGCTAATCTGGAGACGGCAGCGGCTTGCAACTGGCTGGTACCCGCGCAGGAATCCTCTCCGTGGTGCATTGCATGCCGCTTGAACCGTACAGTTCCGAGTCTTAACTCCCGGGAAGATAGTACGCTTTGGAGGCGCGTTGAGGCCGCGAAGCGCCGCGTGATCTCCGCCTTGGTCGGGCTCGGACTGCCGGTGACATCGCGGGTTAGCGAGGACCCTGAACGCGGCCTGGCGTTTGACTTCCTTCGATCCCCGGCGAACGGTCCGAAGGTTTTGACGGGCCACGAGGACGGTGTGATCACGCTTAACATCGAGGAGGCAGATGACGTCACCCGCGAGCAGATGCGCAGCTCGATGCACGAACCGTACCGCACGCTGGTGGGGCACTTCCGCCACGAAGTGGGTCATTACTATTGGGACCGGTTAATAGCGAATTCGCCCTATCTCGAAGGTTTTCGGAGTCTGTTCGGAGACGAACGCGCCGACTACGCAGAAGCTTTGCGCGTCAACTACGCGTCAGGTCCAAAGACGCTGTGGTGGGCCAATCACGTAAGCGCATATGCGAGCGTGCATCCATGGGAAGACTGGGCGGAGACGTGGGCACACTATATGCACATGGTGGATACACTCAGCACCGCCGCCAGTTTTGACTTGCGACCTGAAGCCATGTCGCTTCCCTTTGATTGCTTCGGACCCGAGGTGTTATATCGCTGCGATTTGCCTGGTTGCGAGGAATTTCTTTCGTTCCTGAATTCCTGGCTAAAGCTCGCTGCTGTTATGAATGAACTCTGCCGAAGCATGGGCCAGCCGGACTTTTATCCGTTTGCTCTTTCCGGCGCTGCCGTGACCAAAATCCACTTCGTTCACATGGTGGTCCGTGACCGGGCCATGGCCGCTTCCGAGTTCGCAAGCTCTCACATTATTTCTGAAGCGGCCAGAGCAGCTTAAAACCGCCATCAGAGATTCGGAACGATCGGAGGCGATTTAAAGCGGTGTCCGCCGATACCTCCAAAGGGGCTGGGGGCGTGTTCTTCATCGATCCACGGATTCCGATTCTGGAGAAAATCCCGGCCCCAGTAAAACACCGTACCCTGCGACCAATCACTAACCCGTGTTAACTCGGTATTGACACCATATGACCGAAGTACCTCGAGACAGTTCAAAAGATTCTCACGCGAGGGCTTGTAGTGGCCACTGGCGTTGTCAATTGCCGACAAGACACCCGCTGACGGCGTGTGGCTCCGGTTATTCCACCCGATATGAATCGCTCCTGCGCACACGACTTCGGCTCCGGCAAGGAAAGACGAGTGATTGAACTGACCTGTCGATTTGGCCTGGTATTTGCCGGCGTTGTCCTGCGTAAGATAACTCTTCGACTTCCAGAAATCGATGTCCATGTACAGGTTTCCGTACTTGTCCATAACATACGGCGCAACTCTCAAATTTTTCGAGAATGATTCTCTTTCGGTCATTTCAACCGGATGTCCACCGGAATCGCAAATCTTGCCGTCAACGAACGAGAGTATGAGCTTTAGCCGCTCGATCTTGTTCATGTAGACGACCGGAGCCATATCGGGAAACAAGCGCTGCAGGGTCTGAGTGTCCTGTAGGGTGAGGTTGCCATACCCTTTCTTCAAAATTTTTTGCTGCTTTGTGCCTTGGAGCCTTGTGGAATCGGCGTCAAAGCGGCATTTGTTGGAAACATTTGTTCCCGAGATTGTAGCGCCCGACACCTTATTTCCTTGCAAATAGTGCTCTCGCTCCAAGTGATAACCGTTCGCGAGTCCTTTCAACTGGTGACCCACAAGACCGTTCTGTTTGTGGGCTTGATAGTTTAGAAGCGCTGCCGCCACTTTATCCGAAACTTGCTCCAGTTCAGCCAGCGCTTGATCTCGCAAATTTTCAACGTGCTCCTTGCGTCGAAAGAATAAGCCCGACGCGTCCGCCTTCTGCGCCTTACCACTCTTCAACTCCAACCAGTTATTGGAAACCTTCCAGAGGTTATAGAGTAGTTGCTCTTTGAAGAGCTGGGATTGATTTCGATTCTCCCAGTAGGCTTCCAGCGCTGACAGAACCTTGATCATGTTGGAACCGTATCCAGTCCCGATTTTCAGGGCTCCCACTTTTATGGTTGGCGGAGCCGTATTCATTTTGAAGATCTTGGGATCTGGGATAGCCATGGTGTTCTCTCCGTGAACTTCGGTATCAACTGATAAAGCTCAAGCGAAGTTCTGGCGGCGAGAGATATTTCGAGCAGGAACGAGTCTGTGACTGTCCAGCTACGTGTTGGCTCGCGCAGCCGAACTCCGCATTTTAGTTTTGAATCGGCTTCTTTCGAGTTCTTCTGTAGGGTTCGCTGTGTACTGGGAACTACTTATGCAGCAACCGCGGGTTGTCGTCTCGATTGCACATTTCAAATGTTAATTGCGAATGACAAATCACATAACACGGACAACACCTTCTTTTCTGATTGAAATGCCTATGGCCTTGTGATATTTTTCACCTACTGAACGCAGCCCGTTCGATTTCACCGTGATGTTTCACGCCAGGAGGCGAAACGATGGCTCAGGTCACCTACCCAGGTGTGTACATTCAGGAAATACCCTCAGGTTTTCGCGCTATTTCCGGCGTTTCCACCTCAATTGCCGCGTTTATTGGGATGTGCAAACGCGGTCCTCTGCTGACACCAACTCGAGTGCTCGGCCTGAAAGACTACGAACGGATCTTCTCGCCTGATACTTCTCAGGGCGAGATGACCGAACAGGTGCGACAGTTCTTCATCAACAAGGGCGAGCAGGCTTGGATCGTCCGTGTCGCAGCAAAATGCTCAGGTAGCGAGCATCGGGCTTGTGAATGCCGCCAACAACGCTGTTCTCCGGCTGGATTCGCGCGATGCGGGCCTCGATGCGAATCAGATTCGTGCGCGTGTCGACTATAACACTGCGAGTCCGGAGAGCACTTTCAATCTGACGGTTTACCGTGAAACGTTCGATGCGCAGCGGCTTGCCGGTGATCTCTGTGCTGGAGACCCACGCTAACGTGGGCATCGATCCGACCGGGCCTCGCTTTGTCGATACGATCGTGAATCAGTCTTCCGCTCTGGTGACGGCGACGACGGATGTTCCGACCGTGACTGCCGCCAGGATCAACGCGCTCTCCGCTTCTTCCAGAATTTTCGCCGATCAGAATGCAGTTGAGACCGCAATCACAACCGCAATAACAAATGCGAATACCGCAGGCACAGTAGGCAGATTGCGCATCAAGGTTGGCGATGCTCCGTGGCTGACGGTGGAATTCGACCGGAGCGCCGTCGGGTTCGGATTAGCGACTATCACGACCACCATCAACAACGCGCTCGCTCCGCATACTGGGGTAACCGTAGCGCTTCCCGTTCCCGCGAACGGGCCCCTCTGTAATTCAGGCAAGCGGTCTAGGCGCCGATGTGTTGGTGGATCGGGCGCCGCAATTCGATATTGCGCAGGAACTCGGGTTAGGTGTTCTGCAGGGTGGCATCGAGATCGGGAGCTATGCCGGCGCCCGGCCTCGGCCCTCGGGTCTCGTTTCGGCGCTTGGGCCGACAGCAGACGATCTCAGTTCGCTGATTACGTTCGGCGCGATTCCAAAAGCGAACCTCACAGATATCGGAGTAGCCGGCGTGCGGCCTTTCGACATCGTGTTGGGCGACGTCAACTATCCCTCCGCCGCCGGCAACATGAATGAGGGCACCAATACCGGTCTATCGTTCGCCAATGTTCGTGAGAACCTGCAGGCGATCGCTACGGCGCTGTCGGCAGAGAGCGATGACTGGCGAGCCGAGGTTCAAGGACATCGCCTTGCGCTGATCCCTGACTTCGGAGACGCAGGCGCCGGTCTCAATGCAGCGTTTACCTCCACGAATCCCGACCTGACCGCGGCAGGGCAAATTTTCGACACCATCACCGGTCAGAGGGCGGCAGAGAGTCTGGGTGGCGGCTCCGATGGCTCGGTGGCTCAGGGTGACGACTATGACGATGCGTACGATCAATTGAATGAGCGCGTCGATCTGTTCAATCTGCTTCTTCTTCCGAAGAGCGCGGGGGATACGGGCTCGCCCAGCATTCGCTCAAGCCTTTGGGGAGCGGCGAGCGCATTCTGCCAGAGGAAACGCGCTTTTCTTATCGCCGATATCGAGCCGACGACCCAAACTCCGGATGGCGTCCTGCAAGCGTTGCAGGATTTCAGAACGGGCGTGGTGAAAGATCATTCGGGCGTGTGGTGGCCGCAGGTGACGATTGTCTCGAACGGTACCCGGAAGAACATCGATCCCAGCGGCTCGGTGGCAGGTGTCATGTCGCGTATTGACGGCACACGGGGAGTCTGGAAGGCGCCGGCGGGTCTTGAAGCCGACATCCGCGGAATAGTCGGTGTCAGGGTCCCGCTTTCGGATGAGCAGAACGGCCTTCTGAATCCCGAGGCTGTGAATGCGGTCCGCGCTTTTCCATCCGGCGTAGTGAGTTGGGGCGCGCGAACAATGGATGGATTCGATAACTCGGGTAACACCGACTATCGATACGTGCCGGTGCGGCGGTTTGCGCTTTTCATTGAGGAAAGCCTGTTCCGAGGTTTTCGTTTCGCAATCTTCGAACCTAACGATGAGCCGCTTTGGGCACAGATTCGTCTTGCCGGTGGGGCGTTCATGAACACCCTGTTTCGCAGAGGCGCGTTTGCCGGGAAGACGGCGTCGCAGGCGTATTTCGTTAAGGCGGACGCAGAGACAACAACCGCGCAGGATCAGGCGCTGGGAATCGTTAATGTGCTGATCGGATTCGCGCCATTGCGTCCGGCGGAGTTCATCGTGGTGACGATCCAGCAAATGGCAGGACAGGTTCAGGTGTAGCAGCGGGAGGCGATCAGGATGGCTAAGTTTACTAAGAATGCTCGCATCGATCCGTACAAAAATTTCAAGTTTTTGCTCTTCTTCGAAGGGCGGCCGGATGCGGTAGCCGGGATCAGCAAGGTCAGCCCGCTGAAGCGCACGACGGAAGTAGTCAGCCATCGCGACGGCGGAGATCTCTCGACGCCGCGGCATTCGCCGGGCGCCACCAAGTTCGAAGCAATCACGCTCGAGCGTGGTGTCACACATGATCCGGACTTCGAAGAATGGGCCAATCTTGTGTACAGTACGCAAGGCGACGGCGCGGTTTCTCTTGCGGGCTACAAACGCAACCTCCTGCTGAAGTTGAATAATCTGCAGGGCACCTCGGTCAAAAGCTACAAGATCTTTCGCGCGTGGGTCTCCGAATATACAGCGTTCGCAGAGCTGGACTCGAACGCAAACGCCACATTGATCGAGAGCCTAGTGTTAACACACGAAGGGTGGGAGCGCGATGTAGACGTCGTCGAACCGACGGAGACATAGTGCTTCTTCAATGCGCGACGGAGGGCGCAGATTCCGTGAACAAGGGTTCGCCAGCGTCCACCATCATCCGAGTCGAGTTGCGCACGGTCCAGACAAGACAGTCGCTTCCCGCGCAAGTATTCCTGCGAGAGCTTTCCGGGTTTGATGAGCTGTGCGCAGACTCCGTCACGGAACTGATCGATCGGCTCCTGATTGATCGTCCGGGTTCGGCTTTCGGGCCGGGACAGACCGGCAAGATGTCCCTCTCGGATACAGACCTCGTCACAGCAGGACTGTACCGGCATCTTTATGGGGACGATGTCGAAGCGAGGGCCGTGTGCTCGGTGTGCGGATCGGCGTGGTCTGTCAGCTTCACGCTAACGGATCTGATCGCTTCTTCGAACGCCACCTCAGAAGACGATCTAACAATCCTGCGCGGAGTGGAAGGACCGGACACAGAGGGAGTGTATTCGTTCGAAGGGTCGCGGTTCCGGCTTCCGACAGGTGAGGATCTGGCTGCGGTTGCAGAACTTGAACCGGGCGACATGGAACGCGCGATGAGGACGCGATGCGTCCTTCAACAGGGTCCTCAGCATGATGACGAGATCGTCGACAAAGCCATGTCACTCGTCGGGCCGACGCTCGACACGGACCTGGAGGCAACGTGCTCCGAGTGCGGATCGGAGCAAAGTGTACCTTTCCGAATCGATGAGTTTCTTCTTGCTGCCTTGCGCCGAGAAAGCGTGTTGCTGACGCGCGAAGTGCACGAACTGGCGCTTGCCTACCGGTGGTCAAGGCGGGAGATTCTCGAGATTCCGCGTGAGGAGCGCAGGCAGTATGCCGGACTGGTTCTGGCGTATACGGCAGCGAGCGGAGGATGGTCGTGAGTTACGTTGGTCGCGCTGTCCGACGAATCGCTCCTGCTGCGGCTTCTTCTGCGCCGCGTCCAGCCATGCCAAGCCGATCTCCTCTGGTGGAAGCCGATCAGCGCCTGAACATCGATGCCTTTGCATCGCGTTTCGATCCCGTCGTGAAGCCGGGCGCCGACCAAGGGATCGAAGAGGAAGCGCTGGCAATGGGCGACGAGTTCGACCCACAAGTCGAACGCAACGTCGGCGATGTCGCGTCTCGTGTTCCAAAGCCGGGTTCGCTTCCGAGGCAGTCGGACTCGATCAGGTCGCGCAAGGACATTCAACCCCGAGTCATCAAGCCGTCAGCTCAATCGATGGCTCGTCTGCCGCGGGAGACTCGCGAGCGTTCGCGACCATCGCCCGCAACGCCCGTTTCAGGCCACCCTGTGGAGAGGGGCTCACGCTCCACGCCGCCCGTTCCAGAGCGCCTTCTTCCTGTGCCGACCTTTCCGCCGCCGGAAGCACATCGTGTGTCTCGTGACGACAAGAGGCCGAATGTTCAGCCGGTCGTGCATAGCGCGATGGAAGCGAGCGATGCCGCGAATCGTCCTCCGTTGGAACGAACAGGAGAACCGCAGCGCGATCGCAGGACCGATGCTCTGACCGAAGCGTTGAAACGCGCCATGGCGTGGGTGGGCGACCAACCCTCGCAAGCAGGCGATTCCCGGGCTTCCGGACCGCAACCTGCGCGCGGGCGGCAAGCTGTTCCGGAGCTACCGCCGGCGCCGTACGCACGAGAGGCGGGTCGGTCGCAGGCGCAGCGTGTGGTTCGGGATACTCGACCCGTCACTCATCTGGAGATCGGCAAGATTGAAGTTGAAATCGTGCCGCCAGCTGGAACACAAAGGGCGCCGGTCGGTCCTGCCCGGCCGGCTGCGCAGCGACTCTCCGGCTATGCGAGACAAGGGTTCGGATGGAGGCAGCGATAGACTGTGCCTCTAACCGACATCTCGAGGGTGACGACGGCGATCATGCTCCTGGTTCGTCAGGCGATCGCACGGGATAACTTTCCCGATCCCTTCGATGTGTCCGCAGCGCCTCCGGATGACGACTCGAATCCTTCGCAGAACGTCATCAGCATCTATTTATTCCACGCCATTGAGGACGGCTTTCGGAAGAATCTTCCGCCGCTTCGTCCGGTCCAAACGAATACTCCAGTGCAGTACTCGGAGATGGGGCTGACTCTGAATTATGTCGTGACGGCTCGTAATATCTCGGCAACTCTTGGTGGAGATCGCGCTCTGTTCGAGCAACGGCTGCTCGGCTATGTAGCCCGCGCTCTGCACGACTTTCCGGTAATCACAGACAGCACAGTCGTGCCGCCTGTGCCACCCGCCCTGCCGAACAGTCCGATCTTCGAAACGGCAAATCTGGCGGGCGCAAACAATCGGATCGAGATCATCCTCCGGCCAGTGACTATCGAGGAGACGGTGAACTTCTGGAGCGCCGAACAGGATATTACTGCCCGGCTCGCGCTGTTTTATGAAGCTCGGGTGATTCTGCTGAGTACACCTCCTGTCACGTCGCTTACCGGCATTGTTTATTCCCTTGGCGGATTCGTTTCCGTGTCCGGACAGCCGTTCCTTGAATCGGTTCGCAACATGGTGGGATTCATTCCGCCTCCGGGCTTCGCGCCTTCGAACCCTGCTGCGCCGTTTCAGTTTCTGGTTGCGAATCCAGCACGGGTCGCGCTGTTTCCGGGCGGCGCCCTGGTGCTGCCGCCGGAAGTACCGCCGGAAAACAACAGGCTGCGAGCGTCGGGCTCGGACCTGCGGGACGAACGGACTTATCTTGCGATGAGAGGGCAAGCCGGGATTGGCGCGGCTGCGCCTACCGAGATGAGTTTTCGCATCGATACGGGCAGCGGCGTCAATCCGGACTGGACGTTCGATGTTCGCGACACGGAGATCAATGTGAGTATGCGTCAGGCTGTACAGAACGATCAGGGTACGGCGCTGACGATCTATCCCGGCTTGTTCTCATTACGTGTCGTGACCGCGAAGCAACTGCCGAACGATCCGAACGGCAGACTGATCGAGCAGTCGAGCAACGAGCAGGTATTCGCGATCATTCCGCAGATCGTCTCGATCGCGGGGATGGGCGGACCTGCGAATGCGCGGCAGTTCCGGCTCACGCTGCTCGGCGGCTATCTGCGCAATGAACTGGACATTCAGGTCTCGGTGGCCGGACGAGTTTTGATTCGGAATGTCGATCCGACGATTGCCGGCAACTACGACTTCGCGCCAAACACGGGCGTGATCGACTTTGCGGTGGACACGACGAGCACGCCGAGTCCTCTGCCTGTCAACCTGCTGATCAATGGAGCCGGCTCTACTCCGGCATGGGCGGTGTTCTGATGGCAATCGGCCAGACGGTTACGCCCGGCGCTCCACAGCGCGTTGAACTGAATCTGCTCGATGCCGTTCTGGCTCGTGTGCGTGCACTGACGCAGCGGCGGCTTCTGTGGCTGGAGAGTCTCGCATCGTCCGAGGATCGGACAGGGCCTTGGGCTGGCCTTCCCGATACGCTTCGAGTCGCCGTGCTGGATCTCGACTCACCCGAAGATGAAGCGCGATTCGTTCAGCGCGACGCGCGCTGCCGTGAACTGACGGCGCGCGCCGAAGCCTATGCCGAGGCGATTGGCCGGGCGCCGGAGAACAAGCTGAATCAGTTGATCTCCGTGCTCGATTTAACCGCCACGGAAGTCGATCTGCTCCAGGTGTGTCTAGCGGCGCAACTCGATCGCGGCATTGCTCGCTTCTTCGGATATCTTCAGGGCGATGTCGCGCGAATGAGTTATCCGACGGAATCGCTTGCCGCCCGGCTGTGCGGCTACGGCCGAGCTTCGATGTGGAGCCCCGGCGGTGGGCTGGCGCGATGGCAGGTTGTGCAGGCGCTCGAGAGCGAGCCCGGTGAGGATGCTCCGCTTTGCGTCGATCCGTACATCACTCGTTTCCTGCAGGGCAGCTCCGAGATCGACCCCGAACTGCTGGACTTCGCGACTTACATCGAAGCGCGTCCCCCGCTTTCCGGCTGGCCTGTCGACGCATTGCGCGAGCGCATCGAAGCGGCGATTGAGCGAGGATATCCGAGTCGTATCTGGCTTACCGGTCAGCGGCTGAGTGGAAGGCGTACGCTTGCGGCCTGTGTTGCGGCGAACCTCGGAAGTTCGCTGGTAGCGGTGGATACGACGCGAATCGGCGAGCGGGAATGGTCGCGTGTTCAGGTTCGAGTGCGACGTCACGCATTACTGCATGGATGTACGATCGCCTGGTGGGGTACGCAGGTATTGCGCGCTTGCGTCGGTGGAGATGTCAGGCTGCCTGTCGAGTTCGGCGTGTTGGAGCCGCCTGGCGAAGCTCCCGCCGAGCCCGGTTGGCGTGAAGAGCGTGTCGAGATGCCGCGCCTGCTTTCCGACGAGCGACGTTCGCTATGGGAACAGTTTCTCCCGGTTACGCGGACATGGCCTGAAGAAACACAGCGACGACTCTCGGAACGTTACACACTGCAGGTCGGCGAGATTGCGCATGTGGCTGCGCAGCTTCCCGAGACGTTCGACGATGTCCGCCGGCTTGCGCGCGAATTCTCCCGCGGGCGGTTGGATGATCTGGGGCATCTGCTCGAATGTCCGTTCAACCGTGCAGATCTGCAGCTTCCAGATCGACTTGCTCGAGTGCTCGACGAGTTCTTGTTCGAGGCTCGCGATCGCATTCGGTTCTGGGAAGACGCCCGGGTACGACGGCTGTTCCCGCGTGGCACAGGACTGATCGGACTGATGTCCGGCCCGCCGGGAACAGGCAAGACCATGGCTGCGCAGGTGATCGCCGCCGAACTGGAACTGGACTTGTATCGCATTGACATGGCATCCACCGTGAATAAGTACATCGGTGAGACAGCGAAGAATCTGAAGCGCCTGTTTGCTCGCGCGGCAGACATGAACGCCGTCCTGCTGTTTGACGAAGCCGATGCGTTGTTCAGCAAGAGAACCGAGGTTCGCGATTCGCACGACCGATACGCGAACGCGGATACGAATTATCTCCTGCAACTGATCGAGGATTATCCCGGCGTGGCGCTGCTGGCGACGAATAAGCGCCAGAACATGGATGAGGCGTTTGTGCGACGCGTGCGCTACCTGATGTTCTTCCCACGGCCTGATCCCATCCAGCGGCTTGCGATATGGCGTCAATTGGTTCGCGAAATGGCAAGTGAGGACCGGGAGCTTGCACTCAGCACAGATCTGGCGGCGCTTGCTGAAAAAGTGGAGACGACCGGCGCGCAGATCAAGAATGCAACGCTTGCCGCGGTATTCCTGTCGCGGCAGAACGGAACGCCGCTTGGCATCGATGACATTCGACGCGGCCTGGAGCGGGAGTTGTCGAACCAGGGCAGCAGCATAACGCTCGAGCCGGAACCCAAAGGAGGACGGCGATGAACGATTCAGCGCGTGGAAGTGGGCCTGTGACGCATGCACGGATCGAGAGCCTGCGATTACGTATTCCTGCATCGGATGCGCGCTCGGCGAAAGCGCTTGCAGTAGAGGTGGCGTCGAAGCTCGCGTTGCGTGTGCAGGATCTGGGCGGCGCAGCATCGCAGGGCACGATCCAGACGCGAATCACGGTGCAAATCCCGGCTCCGCGATCCATGGCCAAGGGCACGCTGGCAGATTCGATTGTGAATGGAATCGCGAACCGAAGCGCCAACGGGGGAAGGAAATAGATGGCGGAGACGGGATACTCACGAAGTCCGCGGCTTGTTCGGGGCGCTCTGGTGCAACTGGCAGAAGATGTTATCGGCATTGTGCCGAACATTATTCCGTTTCAGTACAACCCGGAGACACTCACTCGCAAGATGACGCCATGGAATCCATTCGAGGTCGATCAAACCGGGCGCGGTCAAATTGCGCCAACGTCGCAGCCGTTCGATCCGAAGGAGGCGATCTCGCTCGAGATCCACTTCGATGCCGCCGATCAGTTGGAAGACGGCGATCCGATCGCAGGCGCGATCGGGATTGCGGATCGGATCGCGGCTATCGAAAAGCTGTTGTTTCCATCGCAGGGACTGATTGGCGATCTGCTGAATGCAGCCGCGGCGCTGGTCGGAGCCGAGCAGCCTCCCAAGCGTCCAACGGTGCCTGTATCGCTGCTGGTGTGGGGTCCGGGTCGAATTTTGCCTGTGCGGGTGACTGATTACAGCATCGACGAGTCGACGTTTTTGCCGTCACTGCATCCGTTGACCGCGAAGATCAGTCTTGCGCTGGAGGTTCTAACCCCGGATGTGTTCCGATGCGAGTCTGGTCCTGCCATTGAACTCGCGATCGCTTCTTATAACTTTTTCCGGCTGCAGCAGAGCGCACTTGCGCTGGCATGGAATGCGCGAAACGCTGTCCAGTCGCTGAGCATGCTGCCGTTCTAAGGAGGAGATTGATGGCTGTTTTCGATCGCAAGAGCAGATACGTGAAGCCAGCACTCGAACCGTACACGGTGCTGGACCGACGCGGTCGTGAGGTGAAAGCCCTGCCCATGATCGAACCGCCGCTCCAAACGAATGTCGGCGAATATATTCGCAAACAAGGGCAGCGGCTCGATCATCTGGCCAACTCGCTGGTAGCTGATCCGTTCGGCTACTGGCGGATCGCTGAACTGAATGATGTGCTGTTGCCGGATGCTCTCGAGGAAGTCGAGCGTATCCAGATTCCCGGCACGGCTCGTTAATAAGGAGGAGTTTTGAGGGACATTCGCTACCAGATCGCGATCGACCGCCAACCGGATGCCGAGCTCACCGGCGAGGCGGCGGAGATCGAGGTGCAGCAAACGATCGAAGGTCCCACAACGTTTCGCATCAAGTTTGCCGTCGATATCTGCGCGGGAGACTTCAACCTACTGGACGACGAGCGGCTCAATCCCGGTGATCCGGATACCGAGGTGACGGTGACCGCGTACCTGAACGGCGAATCGCAGGTGTTGGCGCATGGGATCATCACCGAGCGCAAGGTCAGTATGGCGGAAGGCGGCGCGGGATCGTCCCTCGAAATCATGTGTACGGATCGGCGGGCTGTGATGGATCGGGTGCAGAAGAACCAGGCACACGAAGGCAAAGCCAGCGATGTGGCCCGGCAGATCCTGGAAAGCTACGGATTTGAAGCCGACGTTTCCGATACCGAGATTTCGTACGAGGAAAACGGGACGACGCTCAACCAAACGGAAACCGATCTTGCCTTTCTGACGAAGCTTTCCGGACGCAATGACGCGAGGCTGTGGATCGACTGGGAGGCAGGGAACGGCCTTGCCGGGTTTGAGATCACGGAGACCGCGCATTTCAAACCTTCGCCCCCGCAGCCAGCAAGCAACCCGCTGGGGTTCGCGCCACCGCTTCTGCTCGCGCCCGAGGGCTTGGCAGAGCTGAAATTGAACAGCGGAGGCGGCTGTTCGAATGTTGTGAGTTTCGAGTTGCACTCGAATGCGGAGACGCCGAACCAGTCCGGTCCGATCGAACGCGTGGATTCCGACAGCGGCGAAGTAGCTGAGACGGAGGCTCCGGAGCCGACTACTGAGAGTCTGGGCGATGAACCGCCCGCTCCGCCGTCGCAGGAACGCTCGCGGCGGATAGTGACTGCGGGCAATGCGCAGGAAGCATTGGTGCGTACGCAAGCCGCCATCAACGATGCGTCCTGGTCGATTCAGGCTACGGCCGAGACGAGCGTGCAGGCGCTAGAGGCGTTCGTGGCTCCCCATCAGACGATCAAAGTCAGCGGCGCGGGGCAGATTGACAGCGGCGACTATTTCGTCAAGGCTGTGACGCATTCGGTGGATCAGACGAAACATTCGATGAAGCTGGAACTCCTCCGCAACTCCAAAGGAGCAACGTAATGCCTGATGCTCTGATGCAAAACCTGGCTGCAGGCGCCGAGACACGGTCCGAGTATTTCGGAAAGTATCGCGGGACTGTAGTCGATAACGTGGATCCCGTAAAACGTGGACGTCTACGTGTCCGCGTTCCCGCGGTGCTGAGTTCCACGGAGGTCTGGGCGATGCCGTGCGTTCCGTACGCCGGCCCGAAGCTGGGATTTTATGCGATGCCGGAAGTCGGAACCGGTATCTGGGTCGAATTCGAGGCCGGCGATCCTTCGTATCCGATCTGGTCCGGCTGTTTCTGGAATGAGAATGACATCGAGTCGGCCGATGCCGATCCGAAGATCAAGTTTTTCCGAACAAACAAATTCAAGCTGCGCATCGACGACGGCAACGGCGAAATCATTATCGAGAACGACAGCGGATCGCAGATCAAGCTGACTGCGCAGGAGATTCTGCACAAGAGCGCCGCCGTGAAGCAGGAAGCTTCCGGCGGGCGGAAAACGGAGTTATCTGCGGCTTCGTTCAAAGTGAACGACGGATCGATGGAGGTCTTGTAGAGGAACTCGATATGCCGGCGCCGTTTGAAGGGTTCTATTATCCCGTTTCGCTCGACGCATCGCTCGGACGCTTGCGGAAAGAGACCGACTACGCGGCGTATGTCGTGCAACTGATCAAGCAGATTCTGCTCACCTCTCCGGGTGAGCGGGTCAACCGGCCCGATTTCGGCGCGGGGCTTCGACGGATGGTGTTCGCGCCCAGCAGCCCTGAAACCGCGACGCTTCTGCAAGCCAATATCTTCCAAAGCCTCGAGCGCTGGCTGGGCAACCTGATCAAAGTGGATCAGGTGCAGACGTCGTTCGATAACGGCCGTCTCGACGTTGTCATCAGCTATACCTTGAAGTCGCGCGGAGACAAGCAGGTGTTGAATCTGGAGGTGACGCTGTAATGCCGGCTCCGGGCGACAGACTGTCGGCTCTGCGCGCGCAGTCGGAAGACTTCACCGGGATCGAGTTCGTGCAGATTGTGGACAAGTGCGATCAGACCCGATTGCGCGTGTACTTTCTGACGGACCCGCGGGATCTTCGTCCGCCTTTCGAGGACGTCGGAGATCCGAACGTCACACCTGAGCCGATCCTTCTCAATCGGTTTCAAATCTACAGCCCTCGCTCAGCCGCCCCGGATGTCCAGGTGGTTCCCTGTACGGATCTAGCGCCCGATGGTTTTCGTTGGGACGAGGATACGGCGACGGGCCGGCGATTCCTCGAATTCTGTGTGGCCGAACCGGGCGACTTCACCGGGTACCGGCTGTTCATCGACGATGACCGGATCGACCGCTTCTTCAATGATGTCGAGTTTTCGTTCAAAGTCGGATGCGAGGACCGGCTCGACTGCGCAGAGCCAGCGAAGGAGTGCGGCCCCGAGGACCTTGTCGATTTTCCGGTCGACTATCTTGCACGGGACTTCATCAGCTTCCGCAACGCTCTACTCGATTTCGCGGCGCAGCGATATCCGAAATGGCAGCTGCCGATCGAATCGGATGTCGGCGTCATGTGGATGGAAGTCATGGCGGCGCTCGGCGACGAGATGTCGTACCTCCAGGACCGGCACAATCGGGAGGCGTATCTCGAAACTGCGACGGAACGAAGATCACTGCGCAAGAAGGCGCGCCTGCTCGATTACGAGATCCACGACGGACGCATGGCTCGCACGTTGCTGGAACTGACCGTTCCCTCGACGACCTTCAACGTTGTGGCGGGATCGCCGGTATGGGCCGCAGTGGAAGGTTCGACGCCGATTCGTTTCGAACTGGGCAACGGGTTACGAGACACGACTACGAACTTCCCCGTGGAGGAGCGATGGAACCCCGGGACGTTTACTGTCTATCTCTTTGACGACGATCAGGAATGCCTCGAGGCCGGCGCTACGGAGTTGTTCGTTCGCAATGATCCTGCGAATCCTGACAATCCCGGAGGAGTCAAGTTCGACCAGAACGCGGCCAACCTGTGGGGTGACGGCAGATTGCTGCTGCTGCGCGACAGGCCTGCGGACCCATCAGAGAGCGACCGCGTGCACATTGTTCGTGTGACGGATGTAGACCTGCAGCATGACGATCTGTTCAATGTCGACATCGCACGTATTCGATGGGCCGACGAGGATGCGCTGCCATTCGACATTCGGTTCGACGAACTGCAGCTCTCGGGAAATATCGTGCCCGCGACGGCCGGCGAATCCGAAGAAGCGTTCTTCCGCCTGGGACCGCTCACAACGAACGATGATCCCGACCAGGTGAACGTTGCAGTGGAGCGCGAAGGTCCGCTGTACACCGACATTTCGACGGGTTTAATTCCTCGTGAGAATCCCTGCGAGGACGTCGCGGAGGAGGCCGAGTCGAGACCGCCGATCTATCTGCTAAGTCTGCCGGGCACGGAGGCGGCCGGACTCGCTTTCGCCGATCCGGCAGAGGACCTTCGCCGCACCGAGCCGGAGGTGCGCGTGTGGCAGATCAACGAGTCGACCGGCAGCAGGGATGAATGGTTCTTCCGGCGAACATTGATGGCCGAAGGCAGTGACGACCAAGTGTTCACGCTGGAGGATGGCACGTGGCGGCGCATTGTCGGCCGGTGGCTCGGAGGGGAAGAACGGATTCATCGAGACTACGCGTCGGGCAGCGGATTCACTGTGCGGTTTGGCGATGGAGAGTTTGGGCGCGTGCCGGATCAGGACTCGCTGTTCGTGGCGCAGTACAGGCTGGGCTCCGGCTCTGCAGCCAACGTGCCTGCCGGATCGGTTAGCTCTCTCTCAATGCCAGGCCAGCCTAGTCCCCTGGCAGGTCTACTGGTCTCGGCTTCGAACCCGCTGCCGGTCGACCAGCGGAATTGATCCCGAGACGCCGGAAGAGATCAAAATGCTGACGCCGGAGGCCTATAAGTCAGAGACCTTCTTCGCCGTTCGACCGGAGGACTACGGAACGCAGGCTGAAAAGCTGTCGTTCGTGCAGAAGGCGCAGGGAACCTTTCGATGGACGGGATCGTGGCTTTCCGTGATCACGACCGTCGATCCAGTGGATGCGTTCGAGTTATCGCCCGAGCGCCGTGAGATCGTCGAGGACTTGTTGCATTGCCGCCGGCAAGCCGGCCGAGACGTGATCGTGAAGGATCCGAAGTTTGTGAACCTCGATGTCACGATCCACATTTGTGTCTCGCGTAACGCCTACGCCGGTCAGGTGCGCGCCCGTGTGATGGAAGCTCTGTTCGGCAAACCGGGAGCGCGAACCGACACCGGCTTCTTCGATCCGGATAACTTCACCTTTGGAACGCCGCTGCGCCGAAGCGCGCTCGAAGCGGCCATCATGGCTGTCGATGGAGTGGAGGCGGTCACGGGAATTCAAGTCAGAACTCACGGCGTGACCGAGTTCATCGATTTCGAATCGCTGGCGTTTGAGGTTGCGGACGATGAGCTGATTCGGGTCGAGAACTCGGCGCTGCGTCCGGAAAGCGGCTCCGTGATCCTCGAGATGAAAGGTGGAGCATGAGCTGCTGCGGCAAAAAGGATCCATCCCTCGAAACGCTCGCGGCAGGTCTCTCGACACTGCCCCGCCAACTGCGAGGTTTCCCGGAAGTGCGCCGCGACTTACTCCGCGCTCTCGGGAATGATCCGGGTCCACTCGCCGACTGGCGTCCGTCCGGTAATGACTTCGGTCTGATGTGGCTGGAGATGTGGGCTTACATCGCCGACGTGCTTGGGTTCTACGACGAGCGGATCGCGAATGAAACTTACATCGGAACCGCCGTCCGTCGTACGTCTCTCAGAAGGATCGTCGAGTTGCTCGGGTACACACCGAAATCCGGTGTGGCGGGAACCGCCTCGGTGGCGGCCCTGGCGGATGGCGCGGTCGCAGTCACGCTGCCTCCGGCAACCGGATTTCGATCGAGCGGGTTTGGAACGGAGCCGCCGCAGATCTTCGAGATTACCGAGCCGTACGTCATCCATCCGCTCAAGAACCAGTGGAAGATTGAAAGTTTCAAACGACGGCCGACAATCGATACGACGGCCGCAGTTAACGACACGGGGGCCACGAAGACAGACAAGAAGGCAGGATCGAGTTCGAGCGGTCCTAATGTCAGTTCCTTGCTATTTGAACCGGCAGGCTTCGGTTTGGTGGCTGCCGAACCGGTCCTGTTCGAAAGCCGTCAGCCCGGGACAGCGATTCCAGTCTCACCGCAAGTGACACTGGTGAGCGCGGCGGAGGATTTCGAAGGCAAGGACTCGCTGACCTATATCCGCGTATCGCTGCAACCGTCCGTCACGATCGATCCCACCACCGATCTCTTCACCATCAAGGCCCGGCGTTCGACACAGACAGTGGCGCCTACGTCTAACGATCCGGTCATCTCGGATAACAACAGTAAGACAAATCCTCCGGCCGTCGACAATCCGAGTACCGGCGGCACGCGAATCTTTCTCGATGGCGCTCCGTCGTCTTTCCGGCGGACCGATCCGATCATCGTGGCGCGGAATCTTGGTTCTGCTTCCGCCGAGTACAGATTCTGCACGATAGAGTCCGTCAAAGCGGCGGCTGTGACAGTATCGAGCATCCCCGCTCAGGACATTGAGGTTCCCCAACCGGAAGGACCGATCAAAGTACGCCCACATTCCCTCTCCTTCAATCGCCGCCACGGAACTCCTCTTGCTGCCCGCGATCCCTTCGGCGTGGGATGACGGAGCCGAGCTTGCGTTGCTTTTCGATTTTGTCGATGCCGGCCAGCCCACAAATGTAGGCAAGACCGAAATTGGAGCCGAAGATCTGACCGATACGGAAGGCGTGCCGCTTAGCGGAATTGTCGCGCCGCCACCAGAAGCGGTTACGGCTGTTCTAGGAGGCGCGGCGATCGCGGAGAACACGAATCTCGCCGGCCTACTCGAACAGGAGTTTCTGCTCGTCGATCCCGTGCAGGTTGGCGCCGCGGTGGACGGTCGCATCCGATTCTTCGCCGACGGCAGAGCAAGCTTTGAAGTTCTCTCGCAAGAGCAATTGCCTGCGACCAAATTGAAACTGCCAGTGACGGTCTATGGCAACGTGCTTGAGACCACACGAGGGGAGAGCGTGTTCGGTGAAGTTCTGGGCACCGGGAACGGACGCATTCCCAACCAGCGGTTCAAGCTGAAGAAGAAGCCGCTGACGTATCTCCCCCTCGCGTCCACAACCGGTGATTCCATTATGACGAGCACGCTGCAGATTCGCGTGGACGGAGTGCTCTGGAGTCAGGTCCAGACGTTCTTCGGTACCGGTGCCGAGGACAGGGTTTATACCGCCCGGCACGATGACGAGCAGAACACGTTCGTTACATTCGGCGATGGTATTCGTGGCGCGCGGCTGCCGTCGGGCGTCAAGAACATCGTCGCGTCGTATCGGTTCGGAGCAGGCGCTGCGGCTCCTCCGGCAGGCAGCATTAAGCAACTCGCCGGGGCCGTTAAGGGACTGCGCGGAGTGCGGTCGCCGATCGCGGCCAGTCCCGGCAAGGCTCCAGACGATCCCGAACAGTTGAGAACGAATGCTCCACGAACGGCGTTGTTGTTCGGGCGCGCCGTATCCACGACGGACTTCGAGGCTCTCACACGCGAGCAACCCGGTGTCGTCCAAGCGAAGGCGGAGTGGCTATGGATTGACGCCCAAATGCAGGCCGGCGTCGTGGTGCAGTACATCGGAACCGTCAATGCCGAAACAATCTCCGAGGCATTGGGCGCTCAGGCCGATCCGACAGTTCCCATTGCAGTGACCCAGGCCGTGGGGATTCCTACGACTGTGTCGATCGGTGTTGAGGTGGACGAACGATATGTAAAGGAAACCGTCGCTTCGTCGGTGCTTGCCACACTGACCGCTCCCGGTACGGGCGTTCTGAGTCTCGAACGCGCGCGCATCGGCGGGACGTTCTGGCCCAGCGCGCTGTATGAAGCGGTCGCACAGGTGGCCGGTGTGATCGCTGTCAGCGGACTCTCTTTCACTACGACCGGAGGCCCGGTCATTTCCATCTCCGGCGGGACCTGCATCGAAACGGGTAAGTATCTCGACTTCTCGGCGCCCAATAGCGTGACGGTGTCATGAGTAACGGAAACGCAGCTCGAGACGGCTACGAGAGCTTTTACGTCGAGAAGCTGTGGCAACTCGTGCCGGAGGTGTATCGAAACGAAGATGGGCTCGCGCTGAATCCTGGTGTTCTGCGGCGCATTGTGGAGATGATCGGAGCCGAGGCGGCTCGCACAAGACGTTCCATCGACCGTTTATGGGAAGACCAGCACATCGAGACCTGCGACGACTGGGCGGTGCCCTACATCGCGGAACTGGTCGGAACACGGCTCGTGTCCGCAGCCGATCGCAGGGCGCGACGCGTGGATGTCGCAAACACGGTCAAGTTCCGGCGGCGCCGTGGCACGCCGGACCTTCTCGACTCGCTGGTGCGTGCCATGTCCGGTTGGGACGTAGTGCTTGTGGAAGGCTTCCGCCGTCTCGCGAGAACCCGGCACCGGCTCGATATGGTCGCGCGGGACGAAGCATTCCATACGGGCACGCTCACAGGAGGAACGGCCGATCTGCGCAACCCAGCGGGCGCTGAAATCGCGGATGGCCCGTTCGACGAGTACTTCCACACACTCGATACGCGACGGCTGCGCGGCCGTGACGGGCGTTTCGGCGTCAACAAGCTCAACTTCCATCTCTACCGAATCCTTGCGTTCGAGATGGAGGATGTAGATCCGGTGCAAATGACCGATCCTGACGGCATCGGGATTCTTGCGCACTTTCACGATGGACCCGAGCGGGCGCGACATCCCTCTGTATATCGATGCCGATCCGCCCGATCCAGATGCGGTTTCGGCGCTCCCGGGGCAGCTATCGCGGCCGACGTGCGGCATTCCGCTCGAATGGGAGATCACGCAGCCGATGCGTTGCCGACTGCTGGGGCATGTCGCGTATGACGTGACGGCGAGCATCATCGAACAGCTACAGCAATTAGCAAACGCGCCATTGCCGGCCGACGAGGCGGCGCTCTTCCAGGTACTCGAAGTTCGATTCGATAGCGAGCAAGCGATGCGGCGGCGGCTTAACGATCTCGGCGCGACGATCGGTAACAACCCTCCGGACTGGTATCGCGTGCTGGTCGGGCTCAGCCTTGTGGAGCAGACGGGCAAGTTTAATCTTTATCCCTCACAAGTGCGGATTTCCGCCGGCGGCATCACGTACGCTCCGGTGCAGATCTCGTCGGCTAACCTTTCCCATGCCGACTGTCATCCCGATCCGGAGGGCGTTCTGGCCGAACTTGTGATCAGTCCCGAGCAAGGACGGTTTGCCACATCTCCTTCGGATGATCCGGCAAATTTCGACCCGAACGTGGATCGTTATCATTACGGCTTCTCGGGTGAAGTCGGAGCTGGACCTTATCTTCGCGATCCGATTCCGACAACGGACCTTCCTTCGCGAACTGCAACCGGCGGTGTCGTGCCGGACGGCGGCGTACTGCAGGGCGACGGATTGTTGATCAATGACAACCGGACCTACACGCTGTCGATCGTCTCGGCGACACCAGTAGAAAGCGGAATCCTGCTGGCAGGACCGCAGCGCCGCCCTTACGTGATGCTGGACGGAGGCGGCGCCAATCTGCAGCCGCAGGCGATCAACAGCACGTTCCTGATCGATGGCGGTTGGTACGGGGCCAATGATCCCGCCAATCCTCCCGCTAGTGGCGTGGCCGATTTCGTCATCGAAGGCGCCGCGGGCGCAGACCCCGAAGACTTCGATTTCGAGAGCTTCGAGATCCGGTTCGCCACATTCGATCCCGGCGGATTGCGCGCGGACGGCATTGCCATTCCACCTCTTCGCCTGGTCGTGCGCGCCCGCATCCGGCGGCTCATTATCCGTCGATGCATCATGGGGCCCATACACGTTGTGCGCGAGGACCCTGACGATCCGTCCGTGGTCGACGAGCTGCTCATTTGCGAGTCCATCGTGGACGCGGGAGAGACGACGGACCATCTTGCGGTCTCGAGTTTGTTCGGAACCGTCGTCATCGAGTCGTCCACGATTCTGGGCGATGTTCAATCAGCCGTCCTGAAGGCCTCGGATTCGATTGTGGATGGCCGGGTTACGGTGGTGAACAACCAGGCAGGCTGCTTCCGCTTCAGCGCCAGTGAACCCGGTGAGGACGTCAGGCTGCCGCCGCGTTATCGGGATTTTCATGCGTCTATTCCGCCATACACGTTCAATTCGACGCGGTTTGGTGACCCGCAGTACGGCCAGCTCTCGATTGTGGCTCCCGAACAAATCCTGACGGGCGCGGAAAACGGATCCGAGATGGGTGTCTTCGGCCACCTACTGTCGCCGATTCGACTTGCAAGCGTGCGCGCTAAGGTGAATGAATTCGGGCCAGTCGGCATGCTGGCTCAATACCTGTTCGAAGGAGATTTCGAACCCCAGTCTCTCGTTCAGGAAGGGGAGTTGAGTCCCACTCCGGAGCCGGTTGATCCTCCAGCGCCGCCGGATCCGGGCGACGTGATTCCAGAACCGGAGACGCCGCCGGAGCCTCCTCTGCCAACTATCTGCCCGGACCAGGAGCCTCCTATCGACCAACCGCCTCCTGTGGATGTGGAACCAGTGCCGATCGACGTGCTGGGCGCAGATCTCAATGGCGCACCCGCGTTCTGGCGCGGTCTGCACTGGCGGCCAGATTTATTTCCCGTGCCCGGCGGGGAAGTACGAGAAGGCATTCCATTCGATCGCGTTCGGATGTTGCTCGAATACGATGCCCGCTTCGCAACCAATCCTGAGGAGCAAGGCTGGACGAGGACGGGAGAGGACGAAGGCAGTACATGGAGTGTCGAGCGCAATCATTCTCTGCGGTTCGTGATCAGGAGAGGGCCGTCGTTCTATACGGCGCAGTTGCCCGCCAGCGAGGAGCCCATCACGCAGATTCACGCTTATGCCAACGTCTTGCTCGAACAGGTTCCACCCGCACAGGAAGGAAATCTGCAGGGGTTCGAGACCCGTGTGGAGACGATGCAACGAGGCCAGCCATCACGCGGGATGCGGGCGGATTGGTTGAGCATTCCGGACCGCCAGGAGTTTCACCTGATAACGCTCGACAGCAAGGGCATCGTGGCCTCGCCCCGGCCCCCGGGAGAAGTACTGGGCGCGTGGCATACGGTATCGCAGCAGGCCGATGTCCGCAATGATCGTGCTTTGGTCAGTATTGACGGACAGATCGTTGAGATCGAATTGTCGAAGTTCGGTGAAGTGGTCGAGAATTCCGACGGCTCCGCCCTTCGCGCGGTGTTCGGTTTCCGTGGATCGCAAGGCGCCGTTATCGGACGCATTCGCAACTTCGTTGTTTCCGCGCCGGGACGATATGTGAGGGCATGGTTGAAAGGCGAAGCGCCTGTGCAGTCGCCTGTACTGCGGCTGCGATTCACGACGGACAAAGACGCCTCAGGTAGTGCGCGCTTCCGCGTACGGTATGGGCTTGCGAAGTCAACTACGGGCGAGGAAGATGTGCTCGGCGTGCCGCTCCGCATCGCGGAAGCGACGTTGAAAGTCGAGGGAGATGGCGCCGAGCGCGTGCTCGAGATTCCGCTGAAGGCGGCGCAGCGCGGTGACGCGTTAGCAATCACGGTCGAGAGGGACCCACTGCATGCAGAGGACACACTGGAATCCAGTGTGCGCCTGATGAAAGCAGAACTAGCGGGAAGGGCGGGCTGAAAGAGATCGTATGCCGAACGCAGATATCAGTCGCCACCTGAACCAGCCGGTGAAGCATTACAGCGGATCCCGCTTCCAACAGGGGCGGCCGATACTCGACTCCGATTTCAACGACGGGTACGAGGCAGCGGGGAATTACTGGCGCGAAGCACTTCTTGACATCACAGGCCCGAGCGGAACTCCCGATGATGGTTTCTATCCTGCGCTGAAGGTGGGCGACGTCGTCTCCAGGAAACTGGTTCAGTTCGGGGCCTTCACACAGGCTTTCGTTCTTGAC
Organism: Bryobacteraceae bacterium; assembly: GCA_963844855.1. GTDB lineage: Bacteria > Acidobacteriota > Terriglobia > Bryobacterales > Bryobacteraceae > DASQDN01. The sequence goes on along the minus strand of CAWJQP010000001.1, from coordinate 129,317 downwards.
TACCCGATCAAAGCGGGTGTGATGTATGCGGGCGGAATGCTCTGGTTGCAGGATGCGTCGGAGTCGATCCTCTTCCAACGCGAATTCCTTCAGATGGGAGCCGCCACCGCGCCGCTCGCCGCGGTAGGCGTGCAGCGGCAACTGTCGTATCTGCGCGGATGGGAGCAGGTCGTCACTGCGGTGGAGGATGGTGAGATTCTCGAGCCTGCAATGGCTGGCGCTGACGGCGCGGCACGATGGCGCCGGATCCGCCGCGTGGAAGTTCGCAATGTGCAGGCGACGGACTGCGCTGCCGGATTTGCTGAAGTGCTCGACGACCTTGGGCAACGGCGATACGGGCACATACAATGCGGCTACCTCTGAACTCCAGTCGAACGCACGACTGCAGATGACGTTCAAGGGTTCGCCCGACGCGGAGTGCGGACCTTGCTCTCCGTCGCTTGAAGGACGCTATCTCGGCGCTGAGAATCATGCGATCCGCATCATGCTGGCGTCGCCGGATCGTTATGTGTGGGCGTTCGACAACGCAGCCCCGATCTATCGGGTGAAGGTCGTGCTTGACGGCGCAGGCGGCGCGCGAGTGGATCTGCTAACGCCGCCGAAGGACAGTTATCATTTCCCGCGGCAGAACATGATTATTGAGCTTCTGCCCTGGGAGGCGCTGCTCGATAACGGCAACCCTCAAGTGAAGAAGGCCTCGGGAGCTCAGATCAAGAACGAGAGGATTGCCTCGCCAGTGGGCATTTTCGGCGAGGCCGACGCCCCTTACGATCCGGCCTCACGAAGCTTTCATGTCCGGCTGGCCGCAGGCAACGCGTTCCTGACAGGTGTAGGCAAAGGCAAGACGGAATCGCTTGCTCTCGCGAAACTGAAAGTCAGGACAATTACCGACGCAGGACGGCGTGATGCTGCGATGGGATTCGCAGCATCCGCTAGCCGCGCAACTCAATCCGACTGACAGCTCTTCGCAGGGCTTCGTCACGTATCTCTTCATGCGCATGTGGCACATGAATGCCCCGGACGTGGAACTGACGGTTCCGACATCTTCCGCGGCGGCTTTGGGACAAACCGGACTCGTGCCCGTGTTTACGGGACGCGGCAGAGCCGGAGATTATTGGACCATCACGGTTCGTCCGGAGACACCGGAAGAAATTCTGCCACGAGAGATCATGCGAGCCGGTGGGATTGCTCCTCACGGCCCTCGTCACATCGTGGCGCCGATCAGCCTTGTCACGTGGAGCTCAGCGAACGGTATCAGCCATCAGGTAACGGCAATCGAAGACTGCCGGCCGACACTCGACGCGCTTACGGAACGCACTTGCTGCTCGTTCGAAGTCGGTCCCGGCGGCGACTTCGCCACCATTCAAGCGGCGCTGGACGCCCTGCCTGTCAACGGAGGCCGGATCTGTGTGAGGCCCGGCGTTTATCAAGAGGAGTTGCGTATTGCCGGGCGTCGCGGGGTGGTGCTTTCGGGATGCGCCGGACGCACGACGATCCAATCGCCGGGAGCGCCCGCCAGCGAAGCGTTGCTCACGCTCGATCTCGGCGATAACGAGCGTGAAATCACCATCAGCAATTTGGACTTCGTAGTTAGCGGCCAAGTGGGAATCCGTGCAACCGGTGGGATTGGCGTGGAGCTTCGGCGTCTTCGTCTTACGCAGAATAGGAATCCCGATATTCAGCCGCATAGCTTGATTGAGACGATGGGCACGCGCGACGTGCGTATCATGAACTGCCGCGTCGAGATGGATGGCGGTGTCAGCCAGCGTGCCGCTGTCTACATCGACTGCCCCGCTGGGGCGCTGGTGGAAGGCTGCACGATCGAAACGCGCACGAATCAGCCGAATGGTCTCAGCTTCGCGTGGGGCGGTCTTCACATCGCAGGCGGCTCGCATGACGTCGAGATTCGGGACAACACTATACGAGGCGGTCGTGGGCCCGGTATAACTCTGGGCAGTCTTGCGTTTCGCGCGTTGAACGGAGCGCGGCTAGGACCGCAGGGAGCGGGAAGCGGACTGTCAGACCCTCAGCCGCCGTTTTCCATCCGCGGAGTGCTACAGCCCATCGTCGTATCCGATGTTCCATATTTCGCAGAGCCGCAGCCGGCCATTGAGGATCTGGTCATTGCCGACAATCTCATCGAAAGAGCCGGCGGCAGCGGCATTTCGTCTCTGGCTCTCGAAGTCCCGTTCGACGACCGGACAAACGGGCCACCGCTTTGTTATCGCCGCAGAACCTTTCCGATCGCGCATGCTTCGATTGAAGACAATCGCATCATCGACAATGCTCGTCAGCCGGCTTCGGGTACGGGCGATCTTTTTGCGGCGGGCGGCATCGTGCTGTCTGACGCCCGAGACGTGACGATCCGGGGCAATTTGATCACGGGAAATGGAGCCGGGATGGTCGCTCCGGTTTGCGGCATCTGCGTGTCCAGAGGCCAACAGGTTTCGATTTCATCGAACAGGGTCCTGGGTAACGGAGCACTTCCAGACCGTGTGCCGCCGACCGAGCCCATCCCGGGAACCAGCGGGTTCGGTCCGAGATACCGGGGCGGCATCGTGTTGGGAGCCCCATTCTTCGGTGGGAGAACTCCGGACAGATTGGCGCGAGAGGGCGCAACCAATGTGCACGTGTATCAGAACGTCGTTGAGCAGCCCGACGCAGCCGCTCTGTTTGCCGTCGTCATCGGCGCGTTCCGAGTGAATAATAACTTCCTCACGTCATTCAATCGCAGGGGCATATTACCGGTTCCCACCGTGCTGGCTTTCTCGCATGGCCGCGCGTGGGAAGGGGTCGATCTGCCGATAGGAGAACCCAATCCGGACCGGTGGCTGCAGCCTGCAGGTTCGCAGCAATACCTGAATGGTCCGGCGCAGACTCTTCCGGCGGGCGACGGGGGCACTATGAGTTTCAATGGCAACCAAGTCACGACTGTCGGAACCAGCCTGCTTCAAGTCAACGCGTTCGGCGTGATCCTTATTTCCATGGACCACGTTTCGGCAGTGGGGAATCAGTTTGCCGCCCGCAGCCCCGGGCGGTCCAGGCTCCCGCACGCGATGATTATCGGCGTCACGGCCGATGCCTCGGACAACCGTGTCGCAGAAAATCTGGAAGCGACCAATGTGTCGCTTGGTGTGATGGCTCCGATGCTATCAGCCTGCGGCAGCAATCATCTGACACATTGCCAGGCTGTTTCCGGTTGCCAGAACACGAACAACCCGGACTATTTCATCAACGAAGACAACCTGGTCTGGTTCCAGCCGCCAGGCGGACGCTGCCTCGAATCAACCCGGGAGTTGCTTGCCATGCTCGAGCGGCTTTGTGGGACTTTGTTTGGCCCCACTGGCGGTGTGATCACTAACGACAACCTGATTATTGTGCGCGATACGCAGCCACTATGACAAACGCCGATATTTCCCGTTACCTTGTCCAGCCGAGAAAGCACTATGTCGGCGCGCGAATGCAACAGGGCCGCGTCGTCATTGATTCCGATTTCAACGAAGAGGCAGAACTCGGCAACGAAGACCAGCGCCGCGCACTTGCCGACGTCATTGGTCCGACCGGCAGCCCGGATGACGGCTTCGCCGCAGATCTCTCCATAGGCGATGAGGTCACGATTTCGACCGTGACCATCAACGGCGGAACACCTGCTGACGTTCTGAACTATCGCATCCGGCCGGGCACGATGTACATCGGCGGCCTGCGCTTCGACCACGAAGAGCGTGTTCTCAACAACCAAGCCGGTGGCGATTTCATCGCTTTCCAGCGCGACTTCCTGCAACTGCAGCCTGAAGATCTGCCGCTCTCGCAGCCCGGGATCACTCACTCGCACATGACTTACCTGCATGGGTGGGAGCAGTGGATCAGCGCAGTCGAAGATGAGGAGATTCGCGAGCGAGCGCTCGGCGCCATCGATACGTCTGTGCGTGTGCGGCGCATGGCGCGAGTCGAATTGCGGGAGGTGGATAACGATCTTGACTGCGCGCAGGCCTGGGCGGCAGTAGAGCAGCAGCTCGAAACACAGGCGGGCGGCGCTTTCGATGCCACTGGCGTCGAGATGATTTCCTCTGCGCGACTGCATGTCACGTTTGTTCCGGGCGAGTCGCTCGATCCTTGCGGTGCCTGCGCGCCTGACGATGTCGGGCGTTATCTCGGCGCGGAGAACCAAGCCATTCGCATCATGCTGGCGGCGCCGAACAGCTACGTTTGGGGTCTGGACAACGCATCTCCGTTGTACCGTGTGCAGGTTGGTGAGGCCGCTGACAACATGGTTCCGATCCGTATGATTACGGAGCCTCGTGATGAAGCGCACTGGCCGCTCACGGGAACTGTGGTTGAGTTCGTTCCATGGTCCGCGTTGCTCGATAACAACGAAAAGTGTGGCGCTCACGTAGGTGTTTTTCTGCGTGTGGTGGACGGCTATGACCCGGATACGGGATCTTTCCGAATCGACGACATCGACGCCGGGCAACTAGACGCACTTGTGACGCAATGGGATGCAGCGCACCCGGACATCGCAGTACTGCCGAACACTGCGGACCCCAACGGACGCTATCTCTATATGCGTGTCTGGCACCGGCTGGACGAGGGCGATACGAACGTTCTCCTCAGCACTGCGGCCGGTCCGAACAATCACACGCTGTTACGCCGACTCGGGCTCCAACCGGAGTTCAGCGGCGTTGGCAGCCCCGGAGATTATTGGGTGGTTACAGTCCGGCCCAATACTCCCCAGACCGTTGCGCCATGGAACTTGACACAGGTCGGAGGAGTTCCTCCCCACGGTCCACGGCACTTCTATGCGCCACTGTCACTGATCACGTTCCGGCCGCCGCAGGCCGGAGAACACGCAAACACACAGGTTGTCCAGTCCATTCATGATTGCCGGAGGCTCTTTCGGCCGCTCATCGATCGTGGTGGTTGCTGCACACTTACTGTCGGCGATGGAGTGGACTCGCGGGGAGATTATCTTTCGATTCAGACCGCTATCGACAACCTTCCGGTGGAAGGCGGAAAGATTTGTGTACTGGCCGGTATCTACACCGAAGCGATTCGAATCGAACGCGCAGATGTGATCATCGAAGGCTGCGGATTGAGCACTCGCATTCGAACGCCATCCGGGGATACCAGTCCCGCGCTGGTGCACGTGCTCCAAGCGCGGGTCACGCTTCGCGATTTCGTGCTCGAGACCGCAGGACAGATCGGTGTCCTCGCCGGGGAAGAAGACCTGCATTCAGGTGTTGTGGCGACGGATCTGCTACTGGAGCGCCTTACGGTCCGTGCCGACGAGAGGGCAGGGGTGGGCGGGCAGACGCGCGCTGCCATCGATATCCGGAGAGCCGACCGTGTGACCATTCGTGAGTGCGAAGTGACCATGGACGGTTCCATCAGCGACGAAGCCGGTGTCTTCGTGCGCGGAAGCGATATCCGCGTGGAAGCATGCCGTGTCGAAACGTTCGCCACCACGGACGCTTATGCCGCCTGGGGAGGAATTCAAATTGGCGGAGGGTCCAACCGTATCCAACTGCGCAGGAACCGGATCACCGGAGGCGTGGGACATGGCGTGACGCTTGGGAGTCTTGAGTGGATCGCCGAGACGAGCACGTCCACCAGCTTTGGCGCCGGCACGGGTATCCAGAGCACCGTCGATCCTTGCGCTCCTCTAGAACCCACTGTGCAACCGGTTGAGGTGGAGGATATACGCTTCGATCCGGAAACGGCGGGTGATCTCGACAACATCCTGATTGTGGACAACCGCATTGAATCGATGCAGGGGAACGGGATCTCCGTCCTCACTACTCTGGAACTGAATGACGACGGCACTCAGGACATGATCACTGTGGACCGCCTCACCATCGAACGGAACCGCATTTTCAACTGTGTGGTGCAGTCGAAAACGCTGGCTTCCAACTCGCCTGTGCAGAAGACGAAGAAGCTTGCTCCAGGAGAGGAAGAAGTGTTCGGACAGTTTCTGGTCTCGTCGATTCCGCCGGCCGGCATTGCGCTTGTGGATGGCGAACGCATCGTGATCCGCAACAACGATATTCGCGACAACGGCACGACGGACGCCGATCCGGTCTGCGGCATCAGCATTATGTTCGGCAACGATATCGTCATCAAAGGCAATCGGATTCAGAACAACGGTCTGAGAGATCCAGCATCCATCGCGTCGATTTCGAGCATGCGTTCGGCCATCGCAATCTCACTCGCCGGAGTGGCGTCGAACGACGACAATCAGGACCAAGCCGATGAGATGGGGACTTCGCTACGCGTGATCGGCAATATTGTCGAGCATCCGAATGGTCCTGCCTTGGCGGTACGCGCCACCGGTCCTGTCGCGATCGAGAACAACTACTTCATGTCACTGGGCAACAACGCGACAGCTCAGGTCGCCAGCACGGCACACGCTGCCGCGGTCCTGAATGTAGGAACGCCGTGGGAGGCTATCGACCTCCCTGCCGGCGAGCCGTCGCCGACGAGATGGGTGTTCCCAGCTGGTACGCCCGAATATCTGCAGCGAGAGCCGGGATCGGGCGATGTGGGCGGTGTCGGAGCGCCTGGCGAAGGCGGCATAGTGGGCCAGGGCGGTCCGGTGCTCTTTAACAACAACCATGTGACGCTGCGCTGGGTGGAAACCGGAAGCAGCGCCGGAAGTCTCGCTTCCGGTTTTTCCACGGGTATCTGCAGTCTCGACGATGTGACGTTGGTCGGGAATCAGTTTGCTCTGAACATCGAGGATCCCGGCCTGAAGAAGAAGTCCGGCACGACATTCGCGCGACAGCCGCGCATCTCGGCACAGGTTGTGGCAGTCGGCGCTACAACCAAAGTGGCTCACAACCGCGTGGCCGAGGGCGTGAACGATGCCCTGATTTCTCTGCTCGCTCTCGGCGGATTTATGGTTAGCGCGAGCTATAACCTGACCACTCATATGAGCTACGCGGCCACCTGCAACGGGCTTGAGAACGCTCCTGAATCGGTTCCGCCGGCCATTAACACGAACGATCAGTATCGCGTTTATCGCGGTAATCTTATCTGGCTGCGACCCGCGCAGCAGACGAGCGCGAGCGATCTGGTCTCCGTTGAAACTGTGAACGCAACGGCGGCACAGTTGATGACCACGCTGTGCAGCACCTGCCTTGGTCTTGGCTCATCCGAAGGTGGGTTCTTGAATCTGGGCCCGCTGCTCGGCCTCTTCACGGCTCGAAGAAATGGATAACGATATGCAGAATACGTCCTCACCGGCGATGTCGCCCGCAATGGCGCAGGTGGTGCAACGGGCCGAGCAGGATATCGACTCGCATTTGAGAAATCTGAGACACAAGTTGGAACAAATGACGGCGAAGGGCCTGCCGACGGAGCGCCTGGAATCGCGGATCAGCCGCGAGAGTGCGATGCTCGAGCGTCTCCGACAGTACGCGCAGAAGCGGCATTTGAAGCCTGAGGAAGCAATATGAACCGTCGCGTTGCGATTTCGAACAGGAGGATCATCCCTCGAATCGTCAAGGTGCAAACTCTTGCCGCGCCGACCGCAGTGGTTTCCAGGCGGGAGAACAGGGAAGAGACACCACAGGGCGCCGGAGAATTGTCGACTCGGCCGGCCGCTGCCGCGGATCTCCCATGGTTGCAAACCTGGGCTGCGCAACTGGGGTTGCCGGCTCCGAGGGCGCGCCAGGTCCAGTCAATCATTCTGCTGCGCGACGGGCAACGCGCCGGCTACATGGCGATAAAGAATGACATGGTGGAGACCGAGCGCGGGCGCGAACCCATACTCTGGATCGTCTCAGCCTTTCTGATACCCAGCCTGCGCGGTCAGGGACTCATTCTCAAGTACGGCGAAATTCTTTCGAAGCAGTATTACCACAAGGGAAAGGTTGGATGCCGTGTCGCTGCCGTGAATGCGCCTATGATGAGACTGATGGCTCGGGGCGGCTGGAGGAAACTGCACGCCACGCGGCAATATACTGATTTTGTAATGGAGCTCGACGGACCGTTCCGCGCAACGCGTCGAAGTTAGAGGGTGCATGTATGCCAGCACTGGCAGCTCCCAAGGCGAAGCGAGGTAAAGCACAGGCTTCATCGAATGAAGCCGGCGCCACTCCATCCCGCAAGTCCCAGCGGTTGACCAAGGGGCCTCAGCAGCAGGCCATCGGGGTCCTTCAGCCGAAGCTTCGCGTCAACGAACCCAACGATCAATTCGAGAGAGAAGCAGACCGGGTTGCGGACCGTGTCATATCGATGCGCGAGCCTGACAACAAGTCGGGGAGCGAGAGCCATTGCAGCGCCTGCGAGCACGGCGATAAAAAGCCAGTGCAGCGTGAGGAGATGAAAGCGCCCGAGGAGGAAGAGGCTCAGACATCTTCACTGCAACGTGAGGCCGAGGCTCCGGAAGAAGAGGAAGCGCAGACCTCCTCGCTGCAGAGGGAGACGGAGAAACCGGAGGAGGAAGAAGCCCAGACATCTTCACTGCAACGTGAGGCCGAGGCTCCGGAGGAAGAGGAAGCGCAGACATTCTCGCTGCAGCGGGAGACGGAGAAGCCGGAAGAGGAAGAGGCTCAGACATCCTCGTTGCAACGTGAGGCCGAGGCTCCGGAGGAAGAGGAAGCGCAGACATTCTCGCTGCAGCGGGAGACGGAGAAGCCGGAAGAGGAAGAAGCTCAGACATCCTCATTGCAACGTGAGGCCGAGGGGCAAGAGAAAGACGAAGAGATGCAACAACGCGCTCGGCTTCCTCACCGTCCGCAGATCTCTCCGAAGTTCGAATCCCACTTTCGTCTGATGCGGCGCGGTGGCGGCGAGCCTTTGCCCGATCATCTACGCGCGTTTCTGGAGCCCAGGTTCGGGCGCAGTTTTGCGGACGTGCGTGTCCATACCGGACCGGACGCGGCAGGTCTGGCGCGCGAGGCAAACGCGCGGGCGTTCACTGTGGATCGGCACATCGTTTTTGGCGACGGAGAGTACCGTCCCAACGTTCAGCAGGGACAGCGATTGATCGCGCACGAGTTGACTCACGTTCTCCAGCAGCAAGGCGGATTGCACAGCGTGCAGCGAGAACTCGCGATGGATGAGTCGGATCGCGCCGCCCAGAAGAGAAACGTTGGACAGGCGATCGAAGAACTTCGAAACTTGTTTGCCCTTCAGCCTGTCGTGGTCTCGCCGTTGGTCCTTCGGATCGCGGAAGAGGTTCTGCGGACTGCGCTCACGGGTGATTCATGGCAGTCTCTGATCGATCTGCTCGACAAGACCGATGCGAAGCGGATTAAGAGAACCATAGAGGCCGGCGGCTATTCCCTCGAATTCGAAGTGGACCATGAGGCGGGCATCAAGTCCGCCAGTTGGAGCATTACTCGAAAATCACCGAAGCAGCTTTTGTTCATGCATACGGAGGAGCTGCCTGGCGAGGAAGGCGGAGCTTCCGGTGCGGTGGATGAACAGCGCCGAACGGTTGCTACACCGCTGCCGCCGGAGTACGAAGCCGCCGGCGCGGCGCCGCCCGACACCGATGTGGGTCCGCCATCGTCTGCGGAACCCGAGATCTCCGTAGAAGCGCCGCCGGCGCCGCAGTCCGTCACACCGTCTGCTCCCATCGAAAGCCCGGCTCTTGAAGCGGCGAATGCTCCGCCCGACGTCGACCAGAAGCCCGTGAAAGCGGAAGGCGCTGGCGAGACTGCTGGACAAGACCAGCCAGCCGATCCGCGTAAACCCGTCGACGAGGACCCGGAAGCGAAAGAAGTTCCCGAAGAGCCCCCGGCGGACGACGTCGAAGTGCATCGCAAAGCCGCAGGTCCCGGCGGGCCACCTAGGCCGTCGGTAAATCTTGCGGGCGAAGTCGTATCGGTAACCCACTCCAGCGGAAAACCGATACCCGACGCGGCGCGCAACTTCCTCGAGCCGCGCTTCGGCGCCGACCTGCGTGGTGTCAGGCTGCACGACGATGCGAGATCTTCACGCCTTGCTCGATCGCTGGGAGCCAAGGCCTTTGCTACCGGCGAACATATTGTTTTTGGGTCGGGTCATTTCCAGCCTGAGACGTTCGAGGGACGTCATTTGCTGGCGCATGAAATCTCCCACGTTCTGCAGCAACGCTATGAGTCGCGTGGCCGTGATGTGGATGTGGTGCAGAGGCAGGGTGACGATTGTCCTCCACCCGATCCGGTGCCCACGGTCGATGTCGTTCCCTCGCCGCAGGGTCCGCAAGAGGATCCGGCTTTTCAGTCTGCTGAGAACAGGGTGGATAACCGCGCCGAGAACCAGAAGGCGCACGGGCCGGGCGACGCGAAATCGGAGTCGGCAAACGCGGCGGCTGAGGTAAAGGAGGGAGAGAAAGTAAGCCACGCCCAGACGGATCACGTTGGCAAGATGGACGCCGCAGCGCAGAATCCGCCTGCGTTTGACAAGCAAGCGTTCGTCGAGAAGGTGCTGGCAGAGGTGGAAGCGATCGCTCCGCACACGCTCGACGACGTGATGAAGTTCAAGAGCGAAGGAAAGGCGGCGCAGGTCAAGGGTGCGGTTTCGAGTGATGTTCAGAGCGCGCAGGAGAATAGTCAGGGTCCGCTGTCCGAAGCCGCAACGGCTGACCCTGGCGCCGGAGAATCACCTCGCACGGCGACGCCGCTCGAAGTAGAGACGCCCGGCGCCGAACCAGGAAGCGTACGCGCCGACCGAGCGATGCCTCCACCGAAAACCGCATCCGAAATGGACATGAGTCCGGAGACGGTCGAGACCGAGAACATCCTGAAGGAAGCTTGTCTCACTCGCGAGTTCATGGAGAAGCACGACGATCCGGAGCTTAAAGAGGGCATTGGGGCGCAGGACGGATTACAGGAAGCAGCGGAAACCAAACCGCAGGAGTTTCGCGAGCAGGAGGAAGCGGAACTGGCTAATGCGCGCTCCGGCGCCTCCGGTGAAGGCGCCAGCGGGGTCGACTCGATGTTCGGCTCGCGAACGGAAGATTTCGACAACGTCGGGGCAGGACAGACCAAAGCGAAGAGCGATAACGAGATCAAGCGCGATGAGGCAGCCGCGAAGGTCGACACGGCTTTCAAGTCGACGCAGGAGAAGGTTGACGCGCGGCTGACGAAGCTCGAAACGGACGTGATGACTCAGTTCGACACGGAGGCGAATGCCGCTACCGATAAGTTCGAACGCTTTGTTCGCGAGAACGCGGAGAAGTACGAGGAGAGCTGGTTCGACACTGCGCTCGACATGTTGGCGGACATCCTGTTCGATCCGCCACCGAAGGAAGTTCAGGACTTTTACGCGGAAGGCCGGCGCACATTTCTGACGGAAATGAAGACAACCGTCGAAGGGCTCGCCGATCTGGTGGATGAAGGCCTGAAAGACGCCCGCAAGATTGTTGAGGACGGTAAGGCGGAAGTAGCGACGATTATTGACGGGCTCGGGTCGGAGCTCGGGGATTTCAAGCAGCAGCTCTCGGACGAGATGAACGATAAGTTCCGCGGTCTCGAGGCGAAGATTACCGAAAAGCAAGGCAACCTGATCAAGGGTATCGCTCAGCGGTATGTCAAAGCTTTCGAGCGCGTGAAGGCGATCGAAAATCAGGTTCGCGAAGAGTACAAGAACTTCCTGCAGAAAGCGCAAGACGCCTATCACGCGGTTAAAGACATGATCGTGGGCCAGATCGAGAAGTTGGCCGCGATCGTTGGGGAAGCCGCCGATCGAATCATTCGCGACCCGGGTACGTTCCTTAGCAATCTCGGGCAGGGAATTATTCAGGGCCTCACGATGTTCATGAGTGAGATCGGCGAGAACATCAAAACGGCCGTTGTCCAGTGGCTCACAGGGAATCTCGGCGGCGCGGGCATTCCGATCCCGACAAGCTTCGATGCGAAGGGAATCATCGGTTTTCTCCTTGATATTGTCGGCCTGGGAATAACCAGCATCAAGAACATCGCCCGAAAGGTGCTTGGAAACGCGGTAGTCACGCTGATCGAAAAGGGAGAGGCGGGCGCGGAGAAGATCAAAGAGATTTTCGACATCCTGTCGTCTGAGGGACCCGCCGGGCTGTTCCGCTACCTTCAGGCAGAGTTCGATGAAATGAAGGAACAGATCCTAGGTGAAGTCGGCCAGGCAATCGCTGAAAGTCTGGTAATCGCGGGCATCAAGAAGGTTCTCGGTATCATCTCCGGCTTGGTCAGCGGCGGCGTCGGCACCGTGATCACGATCGTGCTGACGATCATCGACGTGATCCTCTGGTTCCGAGATAATGCCGCGCAGCTGGCCGAACTGGTCAGCACGATTGCAGGAACAGCCATGGCGATTCTGCAGGGACAGGTCGGCGTGGTGGCCGGAGCTATCAACAATCTGTTGAAACGGGTGCTTCCTCTTGTTCTCGGTTTTGTAGGCGCTCTCATCGGAATCGGGGGTGTTGTCCGTAAGATCCAGCAGGTCTTCAAGGCAATCAAGAAGCCTGCGACGAAGGCTATCACCGCGCTGTTCCAGAAGCTGAAGAAGGGCATCAAGAAGCTGCTGGGCAAAGCGAAGAAGGGAAAGAAAAAGAAGAAGGGCAAGGAACTCACCTCGGCGCAAGTGGTCAGCCGCGTTTTGAAGGAGATGAAGCGGAAGACGAAAGCCGAAACGCCTGCAGCGGCTCTAGCGGAGAAGAAGGCTCAGGCGCAGAGTCTGGTTTCGAAGTACCAGCCGCAGCTCAAGAAGGGCGAGCTGAAGATCACGATCATCGACAACTCGGCGGCGGATGTCGAGAAGAATTCGGCTGTCGATTTCGACGTGGCGGCGAGCCCGGGCAAGAAAGGCAAGGCTCCCGTTCCCATCAAGGTGGATGACGAAGGCGCGGTCCGCAAACGGTTCGCACGTGCCCGGTCGATGAAGAAGTTCACGGCGGAAAAGGGCTTCGGCGTATCGGACTGGGCCGGCACATTTACGAAGCTAGCGGCGGGAACGCACCAGAAAGATCTCAGATTCGGGGTTGCGCAAGCCATCGTCACCAAAAACTCGGCGTATCATTTCAAATCGACGGTCTCAAACAAAGAGATCGTCGCAAGGGGCGCGGCCGCGGTTCAAGATGAGGGCCGCGGTCACGCGCCTTTCCAGAAGGGTCGCTTCGGGGTTCCGCTGATGCAGGCGTTCCTGACGTCCAGAAAGATTGCCGGAGTGCCGCCGGACAGCTACGGAGATACGGGAACGGTGTCCGCGGTGGCAACGCGCGCGGAGAAGGCCGGCGCGATCAAGAAGGTCGGGAAGACACCGACATGGGCGCTTCCGAAGGTTCCGGCAAAACGCGACCTGCCGGCAGGGTGGGGCGGAGCGACTCACGTTCGTCCTCGTTACTACAATCGCGGCTCAGGATATGCCAAAGCGGCGGGCGCGTTCGCCAAAGTCGAAATCCAAAACAAAGTGAGGCCGAAAATCGCAGCGCTGGTGAAAAATCCGGCCGATCTCACCCCGTGGAATGACTTAAAGGCTGAGGGACTGGCCTGGCCAAGCGACCAGTTCGATGAAATCGCCGCACAGAGCGTACCCAACCCGTACCTTGAGCGTAGCCGATATCACGTTGATCACATAAAGCCTCTGGCCGCGCACTGGAACCAGCGTGGCCATAACGCCGACCAGGGTGAGAGGGTTGCGGCGAACCTCGGAAAGCGAGGCGGCTGGCAGTTGCTGGAGGCCAGAGTAAATGAAAGTAAGGGATCCGACGGAGTCACGTATGAGCTTTGGGTCGGGCCCAACTTTACTTCGCCAGGAGGCGACGACTTCCATGCCGACCCCGGCGAGCCATTCGAGCAGTTTAAGTGATCGGTGCAGTACTGTTTTCGGCGATGCGACAGTCTAACTGTCAGGCAAAATGACACTCAACGGGCATAATCTGGAACTCTCGGATCACGTCACACCCGCGGCCGGCGCCGCCTGGGTGGCAAAGAAGGACAGGTTGCTGATCGTCCGCAAGACCGACAAATTCGAGTTGGAGCTCTGCCGGTGGCCCGGACTCGACTCTCTTGCGCGGAAGCCCGTCCCGAGTATGGTCACGATGCTCAGAGCTGGCGACAAGTGGGTCCTGCTGTTTTACCCTCCCGACCTGTCAGCCGAGGAAACGAAGAATTCTGTCGAGCTTCGCGTTGTTGACGATCTGAGCGTGGTTGCAACGTTTGTGGAGGATAGTGTGGGATGTTTCGCAACCCACCCGGATGGCTCGCGAGTGGCAATCGGGCACGACTTCGGAGATATGAACGTGTGGGACACGCGGAAAGGCACATTGAGTGCTTCCCATGCGTCACCCGGCGTCGGTGGCGTTGCGTGGAGTCACGACGGAGCTCTTCTCGCGGCGAAAGAGTTTCGTGGGGCTTTGAAAATCTTTGACTCCGGCGACATTGGCAAGAAGCCTCTGCGTACGGTCAAACTCGGCAAGGAAACAGCGATCGCCTTTCACCCTAAGCAAAGCATCATTGCGGTGGCCGATCAACAAGCCGTTCAGATGGTCAATGCCGAAACAGGGCAGATGGAGGCCACCATCAAAGGCACCAAAGAGAGCGCCCGATCCATTCGACAGATGGTGTTCTCTCCTGACGGAACGCTGCTGGCGACAGGCAGTCGCGGTGAGAACGTCGTCGCGCTTTGGGATATCGCGAACAGTAAGTTCCTCGGAAAGGTGCAGGGATTCGATACCCCTATTGCGGCAGTGGATTTCGATGCCACAGGCAAGCATCTGCTCGTGGCGTCCTTTCGTGTAGCCGAGATCTATACGATTTCCTGAACGGCAATGAGTCCTACTGCATCTTCACTTTCGTATTCGTGGTGATGAAACTGCCGGTCCCCGAGTAGACAGGATTCGGATCGGGGACAGGACCGCCTGCGCTCGGAACTGTAGCGGGTACGCTCACCTGAAGGCGCGCCTGGAATTTGGTCCCTTTCAGAACCACCTGCTTGCCCCCGGACTTTCCTTTGGTGGCTTTCTGATCTCCACCCAGACTGATGATCGTCAGTGTTCCGACACCTGGAATCGGAAACGCTGGAGTGAAATACGATGCGCCAGGCACTACAACCGAAGACTCGTCGCCGACGACGCACACGATGGGCGCAGTCGCCTTTGCCTTCGAGGACCCTGTGATGACGCCGGGCGGAGCGATGACATTGGCGGGAGGGAAGGCCGTATCAAAAATCGCCTGATCGCCGGTCACGATTACGAAGTCCATGCCTCGAGGCTCCTGTGATTTCTATAGAGAATAATAACGTGGTGGTAGCAGTTTGCCATCGCCCTGACCGGCAAGGTGCATCAGCGCATTGTACGGTCCTCGCGAAAACGTGCGCCGAGGTATGTTGTAGCAAGGTTTATGAAACGATTCCTCGCTGCAGTTTCTGCCTTCACCATGTCTGTATCCATGGCGCCATTTCCGATGATTGCTTCCGGAGCTAACATGAACCAAAGCACGCTGCATTCAGCGGCGAAGAATGATGACGTCGCCGCGATTAAGAACTTGCTTTCCAAAGACGCCGCGATCGATGCGCGCGACACCAACGGATGCACCGCGCTTCTCGTCGCGACTCATGGCAACAAAGTGAATGCCGCCAGAGCGTTGATCGCTGCCGGCTCCGACGTGAACGCCAAGGACAACATCCATGACAGTCCGTATCTCTATGCCGGCGCAAGCGGCTATATCGACATCCTTAAGATGACCCTCGCGCACGGGGCCGACCTCAAGAGCACGAACCGATACGGCGGCACCGCTCTCATTCCCGCATCGGAGCGGGGTCATGTCGAAACGGTCCGCACGCTCATCGAAGCGGGCGTAGACGTCGATCATGTCAACAAGCTGGGTTGGACGGCCCTGCTCGAGGCGATCATTCTTGGTAATGGCGGCCGCCAACATACGCAAATTGTTCAGTTGCTGGTGAAAGCGGGCGCGAAGGTGAATCTGGCCGATCGAGACGGAGTCACTCCGCTCAGGCATGCGCGGAACCGCGGGTTTTCTGAGATCGAAAAGATTCTTGTCGCAGCGGGCGCCCGGTGAAGGAGCCAGAAGGAGGCGATAAGCTCTTATGGTATGTACCGACGATTGGCGTTTGCGCTACTTCTGTTCTCGTGTGTTTTTACAAATGATGTTTTCGCGCAAGGCGTGCGGATTTCACACGGCCCGATGCTGGGCCACGTCACGTCAGACAGTATCTGGATCTGGGCGCGAACGTCGTCGCCGGGCCAGTTTCAAATTCGCTACGGCGCCGCGCCGGGCCGGTTAGATCAAATTTCGGCTCTGGTAACTACAACGGCCGATCGCGACAATACGGGTTGGCTTAGGTTGCAAGGACTGCGCCCGAACACCCGCTATTACTATCGTCCGGTGACGAATCGTGATACCGGTGAGGAAGGGTCCTTCGTCACGCTGCCCGCCCCAGAGGAATACAGAAATTCGGAAACCAACCCCCGAGGCCTCTTCAACTTCAGCTTCCAGTTCGGATCATGCGCGAATCAGAAGCCGGGTAGCGGTACGGGCCCGGGACTGCCGGCCTATGGGACTATGTTGCGGAAGATCGTCGATCAAGCGTCGTTCTCGATCATGAATGGAGATTGGCTATACGAAGACAAGCGAGAGTTCACTGTCGATGCCTGGCGGGCGCAGGTCGGGCAGCCGGATGGGCCGTTGCCTCGCATTCTCCAGATTGCTCCCTCGCTTGCAGGTGTCTGGGAAAACTACAAGTACTTCCTGGAACGCGGAGCCAATCTCGCTGCCTGGCATCGCGTGATGCCTTCTTACTACACGCCTGACGATCACGAGATCTTGAACGATGTGTACGGCACTGCTGAGGTGGGCCGGCGCGATCGTCGAACGGTGTTCCGCGATATCGGCATGCAGGCATGGTTCGACTACCTTGCGGGCTCACAGCCAGTAGCCTTCCCGCAGCCGATTCAGTTCGGCGAGGCGAAGCTGACTGCTGGATCAGATGTGTTGGTCGCCACGAATGCGGACTTCACGAAGCTGGACGCGAGCCAAATCTCGAATGTCCACGTGCATTGGGGCGGCCAATATGCGGGCGTGGATGCGGGTCGCTTCCCGGTGGGCGACGGAGACCCCAACGCTGGAGTGTACGAACTCGTTGAAGTGCTTGACGGCAACCGGATTCGCATTCGACCTGCGGCGAAAGAAACTCGCACTTCCGTTTACTCGTTGGGGCGGATGTCATTTTCGAGTTTTCGCGTGGGCAACGTCGAGTTTTTTCTGCTGGACACGCGGTCGATTCGGGACCTGCAGGATACGAACAACCCGAATAAGCCGGGGACATCGCTGCTCGGTAAGAGGCAGCGCGAGTGGCTGATCAAATCAATGAAGGAGAGCGACGCGGACTTCTTTTTCATTGCTTCCTCGGTAAATGTCACGATCCCACACCAGGGACCGCCGGGCGGCGGCTTGATCGAGAACAAGGATGACGCCTGGACCGCGTTTCTCGAAGAGCGCGAGCAAATGATTCGCTTCTGGGATTCGCTGGGTAAGCCGGTGATGGTCATGACAGGAGACCTGCACAACAGTTGGGCTGTGAAGATTACGGATCGAGTCTGGGAGTTTGCTTCCGGACCGTTGGGTTCTCAAAATCATCCGGCGCGCAGCGAAGGAGGGCGTCCGGCGAACGGAGAATTCGATTCGCGTGGACGCAAGGTGGATATTCGCTGGTCCAGCTACATTCGCGACGATATGCCGGCGCAACTTCGCAAGCTGCCTTATTACGCGGTAGCGAGAGTGAATAATGTCTTCGACAATCCTGTGGAGCCCGGCAAGCCGCGATGGGTGGCTTTCCCGCGTCCACATGTTTTGATTCAGTACTACGACGGTCTTACCGGCGAATTGCTGTATGCTGAGCCTGTTCACGGTTCCGGTCGCTGATACCGCTCTAGTTTCGTTAAGGCGCGACGTTCCGTAATCGTATGGAGGTGCTTCGGAAATGAATGCGAAGACTCTGACTTTCGGTCTGATTCTGTTGTTGAGCTTGGTTCCGGTATTGTGCGCTCAATCGAACGCTGCGATTTCGGGATCGGTACAGGACACGAGCGGGGCAGTCGTGCCGTCAGCGACGGTGGAGGCCATAAACGAACTCACAGGTTTGCAATGGACCGTGGAGAGCGACACGGCCGGGCGTTTCAGCATCAATCGGCTGCCCGTGGGAGAGTATCGAGTCCGGGCGAAGTTGGAAGGGTTCAAGCAATTCGTCACTGAAGTGTTCCGGTTGGATGCCGATCAGGTTCGCTTCGTCGAAGTGACCCTGACTGTAGGCGCAGCCGCGGAGTCAGTTACGGTCTCGGGTACGGTGAGCCAGGTGGAAACGGTCGGCGGTGTGATCCGGCAAGTGGTCGACGAAAAGCGGATCACGGAGTTGCCTCTGAATGGCCGGAATCCTGTCCAACTCGTTTTGCTTGTTCCTGGGGCCGTGCCTGCTCCGGCAGCCTCGAATCTGAGCGCGAACGCTGGGATCGCGGTGAATGGGGCTCGGGGCGGTTCTACCAACTATCTCCTCGATGGCGGCGATAATAACGATCCTCAGGAAGGTGTTTCGGCCGTAACGCCAAATCCGGATGCGCTCGAAGAGTTCAGCGTTCTGACAAACAACTTCGGCGCCGAGTATGGGCGCAATGCCGGGGCGGTCGTGAATGCCGTAACTAAGTCCGGCACAAACACTCTGCATGGATCGCTATATGAGTTTGTACGGAACGACGCTTTCGACGCGCGCAATTTCTTCGCGGTGTCAAAGGGTAAGCTTCGACGAAACCAGTTTGGTGGCAGCGCGGGAGGCCCGGTAATCAAGAACAAAGCGTTCTTCTTCGGCTCATATGAAGGCGTGAGCCAGCGGCAGGGTGAAACATTCTCGAGCCTCGTGGTCCCCACGGAGTTGGAGCGGCGCGGCGACTTCACTGCCAGCGCCCAAAAGCCGCGCGATCCACTCACGAACCAATTCTTTCCCGATTCGGTGATCCCTGCCAACCGCTTTGATCCTGCGGCGATAAAGTTCATGGATCTTCTCGAGGTTCCACTGCCGAATGCGACGGGAAATCGATACATCTTTAATCGTCCGCAGAATCTCGACTCGCGTCAGTTTCTTGGTCGCGGCGATTACAGCCTGTCGCAGAACCAACGGCTGACGGGACGCGTTTTCAAATCGTCCAGCACGGAATTGCTCACGGCCGGTCTGCCGGTGTTGCAGTCGGACGTTGCCTTCGATACATGGAACGTCAACGGTCAGCACACATGGACATTCACGCCGGCGCTACTTGGTGTCGGACAGTACACGTGGAATAAGTCTCAGATCGATAGGGGTCCTCTACCGGTAGGCGGCGGTGACGGCGTGTCCTATCAGGATATGGGCGTCCAGGTAAATCGAGGAGGCCCGGACGCGTTGGGTAAGACGCTAGTTCCACAGTACCGCGGACAGGTGAATGGATTCTGGAACCTGAACCAGGACAATCTCGTGCTGATCGATCGCGGAACACATCAAGCCTCCTACAGTGTGAACTACACTCGCGGAGCTCATCTCATTAAATTCGGCGGGGAGTTCCGCCTTACGAAGAGCGATCGAGTTACGGCGAATGGCGTGGATCCGCAATTCACTTTCAACGGTCAGATCAGCGGGAATGCCTTCTCAGACTTCCTCCTTGGAAGGCCGTTCAACATGACCCAAGGGTCGGTGCGTATCAATCGCATCCGCTCGCAGGCGTACAACCTATACGTGCAGGATGAGTGGCGTCTTCATCGGGATTTGAGCCTCACACTAGGACTGCGATACGAGCCTTTCTTTCCGTACTATTCGGCTGATGACGAACTGACACTCTTCAGACCGGGGCAGCAGTCTACAGTCTTTCCGAGCGCGCCAACCGGATTGCTGTATGTGGGCGATAACGGAGTCAGTCGTGGCGGCACTTCTTCTGATGTGAACAATCTCGCTCCTCGTGTGAGCTTTGCCTGGAGCCCGTTCGGGAACAAGAAGACGAGCATCCGAGCCGCTTACGGGATTTTCTACGATGTACTCGGCTTTCATCGGATGAGCCACTTCGTCAACTCGCCGCCGTATTCATTGCAGGTGACGCTGAATACGCCGCAGAGCTTCTCGAATCCGTATGCAGGGCAAGAGAATCCTTTCCCCTACGCGCCTCCAGTGACCTCGGAGGAGAGAGCCGCCTATCAGTTCTTCCGCCCAGTGACGATTGGGCTGTCAGTGAATCCGGACCAAGCGGCTCCGTATATCCAGCAGTGGAACTTCAACGTGCAGCGGGAACTTGCTCAGGATTACCTGTTGACGGTCGCCTATATCGGAACGAAGGGCACGCGGCTACCGATACGGAACGAATTGAATCCCGCGATCTATGGACCAGGCGCAACAGCCGGCAACACTAACGCGCGGAGAGTTTATGCGCCTCAGTTCGCGAGCATTATTGATTACCAGACGGTGATCAACTCCACATACAATTCACTGCAGACCACATTGAACAAGCGATTCAGTAATGGGTTCACACTGCTCGCTAGCTATACGTTCAGCAAGTCGATCGACGGAGGGTCGATCGAAGCCGACGCCTTCAATGGTCAGAATCCTCTTGATCTGGCGGCGGACAAAGGACTCTCCGACTTCGACCTGCGACACCGATTCGTCGCCTCGTTTCTGTACGAGGTACCCGGTCCGAAGGAAGGTTGGAGCCGATGGATTTTGGGCGGATGGCAGACGAACGGCATCTTCACTGCTCAAGCTGGATCACCGTTCAATGTGACAAGCGGCCAGGATCGAGCGCTATCCGGAGCGGGAACGCAGCGACCGAATCTGGTTGGAAACCCCCACCTTGATCCGAATCGCAGCCGCTCAGATTTGATCAATCAGTACTTCGATCCGACAGCGTTTGCGCTGCCGACGCTCGGAACATTCGGCAATACCGGTCGCAATCTGTTGACCGGGCCGGGTCGTTGGAATCTTGATTTCGCGTTGTTTAAGGGATTCAAGCTCCGCGAGAACATGAATCTCAACTTCCGCTGGGAAATGTTCAATGCGATGAATCATGCGAACCTGAACAATCCTAGAAGCAACACCTCAGCAGCAAATCCGGGACGTATCGACTCCGCGAGCGACGCACGAATTATGCAGTTCGGTCTGCGCCTGGCTTTCTGACTCGGCGCCTTAGCGCCCTCGCACGGTATACAACCCGGCATCGACTGCTCGCGCGTCTGCGCGCTGTACGGCTCGCACTGCGATGACATTCTTGCCCGGACGCAAATGCTTGGCGTGAGCAGAGATGTCGAAATGCGTGTGATGCCGCCGGGCCGGCCGCACGTCTTTCATCAGCAAGACACTGTTCCCATTGAGGAACACCTCGCCTTCAGTGAAGCCGTTGATGAGGCTGAGGTAGAGATTGCGCGGAACCGATTCGATCGTGAAAGTGTGCCGGAGCCAGATGGAATCACCTGTCCACTCGGTTCCCGCCGAGATCGCGTTGCCGCTACCTGCCACGAACGTGCCGGGACCGTGTTTCCAGGCCGCGTCGTCAAAAGCGGGTTGAGCCCATCCTGCGCCGGGGTCGGTAAAGCTATACTGCCACTCCACCTTTCCTTCTCGCGCATCCGGCAAAATAGTTCGGGTTGGAGCGACGGGGCGATAGAACTCGCTGTGGAGGGTTCGAAGCGCGGCTGTGTCGAACTTTTCCACTGCCCGATCATAGGTGAGGTATCCATTCACTTCACTTTCGACATCCGTGGTTTGCGTATATATGGCCGCCGACATGCCTTGTCCGAGAAGACCGCGCATGTTCACGAATAGAGACCGGTAGTAATCGAACAGCTCCTCTTTCTTCTCTCGCGTCGCATAGCCCCAGTTGCGATCGGTAGCCCAGAGATGACTTTCTACGGGCATCGAGATGCCGCCGAACTCTCCGAGCACTGCAGCGCGACCCTTTCCAGCCGGTTCGAGCGCTGGACCGGGATAGTGATGCACATCGCGCATATCTCCGACATTCCGGTCAGTCCAGCCGCTAACGCTGTTGACCAATCGGGATGAGTCGAGTTGTCGAATCATCTTCGTGATGCGTTCGGTGTCATATTGTCCCCAGCCCTCGTTGAATGGAACCCATGTCACGATCGACGGAAAGACCCTCAGAGCCTCGATCAGTTCTTTCAACTCGGCTTCGAATTGCGTCGCGGAGTCGGCGGGACGTGTGGCGTCAGGCGCCCCTGGGTCAACTCGCAGGTTATTCGGTTCCCCAGGTTGTAGATTCCCGTTCGGCATGTCTTGCCATACGAGCATCCCGAGTTTGTCGCAATGGTAATACCAGCGAGCAGGCTCTGTCTTGACGTGCTTACGTATGAGATTCAGACCGATCTTCTTGGTGTATTCGATGTCGAAGCGCAGGGCTGCGTCTGTAGGAGCCGTGTACAGTCCATCGGGCCACCATCCCTGGTCGAGTGGGCCCAACTGGAAGTACGGCTTATTGTTCAGCAGTATGCGCAAACGGCCGTCTCTGTCCGGACGCAGCGATATCATGCGCATTGCGAAGTAGCTCTTTACTTCATCGATCTTGCGCCCTTTTGTTTGTAGTTCGACCTGCAGATCGTAAAGATGAGGCGTTTCCGGAGACCAGAGCGCGGGTCGGCTGATACCAAGGCGTATTGGCGCGCCGGGACGTCCTGATCCTCTTGCCACTTCGCGTGTTCCTTCGAGCGCGACTACTTGGACGCGATGGTCCTCTCCGGATGCGCCTGTTACGTCGACAGTCACTGCGGCCGCACTGGAATCGATATCAGGCACAGTGCTCACGCGCTTGATGGAACTGGAAGGAACCGGTTCGAGCCAAACTGTTTGCCAGATCCCGCTGACGGACGTGTACCAGATGCCAGAGGGCTTCTGCGTCTGCTTGCCACGCGCCTGCGTCCAACTGTCGGTAGGATCCGTCACCGCGACAACCAATTCCTGCTCGCCGCTTGGAGCCAGATGCGCTGTGATATCGAAACTGAAGGGTACGTACCCACCTTTATGATCGCCGGCGCGCTTGCCGTTGACGAAGACTACTGCGTGCCAGTCCACTGCCCCGAAGTGAAGAACGATCTGTTGGCCTTTCCAGCGCTCCGGCGTCGTGAACGTGCGTCTGTACCACAGGCGCTGATCGGGTGAGAGCGGTTTCTTCACTCCGGAAAGAGCAGATTCGAGCGCGAAGGGGACCAGGATTTGACCTGCAGCGGCGGGGCGCGTCTCGGCGCTCTTTTCCGAGACACTGTAATCCCAAAGCCCATTCAAATTGAGCCATTCCGAACGCGTCATCTGCGGACGAGGATACTCGGGCAGAGGTTTCGTCGGGTCTACCTCGGCCGCCCACCGTGTCATGATGTGGCCGGCAACGGGTTTCCATTCGGCGCACAACGAAAGAGCGGTCCAAACAGCGACAATCAGCAAGCGTTTCATTCATCAACCTCCAGGCAGCGATTTGCGCCACCGCAGCAGTCGGGCGGATAGTTTGCGTGTGATTTCCGGATGAGCGGCGGCGACGTTCGTCTCTTCATTTCGGGAACGGTCCAGATTGTACAACTCTAGAGAAGTTCCATCCCCATTCATCAGTAGTTTCCAATCGCCGGAACGCAGCGCAAGGTTTGGACTGGCGTCCCTTGGGATTCCCGGCCGCAAATAACTTGAATCCCGTCCGTAGTCCCAAAAGAGATCGGACTTGCGTTTCTTGGCGCGACCAAGAAGCGCCCGTGACATATCTTCGCCGTCGAATGCGATCCGCGGTGGCTTCACGCCTGCCAGCTCGCAGCACGTCGGGAATAGATCGAGAGACGAAATTACCGTGGTCTCATCGACTCCACCTGCTGGAATGCGCCCCGGAAGGCGCGCCATAAATGGTACGCGAATGCCGCCTTCGTATAAGCTCCACTTTCTTCCGCGCATTCCCGCAGTAGAGCCCGGGGGTTCGAGACCTTCTTTGTAATAACGCGGCCATGCTGTCGGTCCGTTATCGCTTAGCACGATGACCATCGTATTGTTGTCGAGCGACTTCAGCAATCGCCCGATCTGCCGATCCATTTCATCGATGGTCGCGTAATACTGCTGGAGATATTTGTTGGACGAGTAGCGCTCGTAGCTTTTGAATCGTTCGGATTTCGGATTGAATGGATCGTGAACGTCGTTTAGCCACAGGTGGACGTAGAACGGTTTATTGGCGTCTCCCGCGCGCTTGATGAAGTCGATGGTCCGATCAACATAGATGCTGGTCAATTCGGCTTGAGGCGCATGGGTGATTTTGCCGCGACCCAACTTTTCGTTCAACTCCGATAATCTTCCTGGCGGTAGTACTCGATCACCGAAGCCCTCGAACGATGTCAGCGACTCGTCGAATCCATACTCAGTAGGCAGCGGAGCATCGCCAACATCACGACCGCCGCCCATGTGCCACTTACCAAAGTGACCCGTCGCATAACCGGCCTGCTGGAATGTTCGCGCGACCGAAGGCGCTTTGGCATCGAGGTAGTCGGGCATTCCCAGTTGTCGATGTTTTTCGCGAGTATCGAAGTACGAGTAGACACGATGTCGCGAAGGACATTGCCCTGTGGTGATGCCTACGCGTGATGGCGAACAAATCGGTGAAGCGACGTATGCTTGTGTGAAGCGTATCCCCTCCGCGGCGATGTGGTCGATATTCGGCGTGGGAATCGGTCCACCGTAGCAGCCGAGATCCGCATAACCCATGTCGTCGATCAGGATCTGAACAATATTGAGCTTTTGAGGCGCAGCGAGCGCGAGCCCGCCGGCCAGGAACGTCCGCCGATACATTTCGATCACCGCACTGCCGCCTGCGCCCAATCCGAAGGCGGAACCCAGCCCGGGTGTGGATGCTGGCTGGTGATAATCTCACTGGGCGGATGGAGTGCAATCCATTTGTCCATGCGCGCGCGAAAATCGTTAACGTGTTCCGAGTTTGCCGCGGCGACATCGTTCTTCTCGTCCGGATCGTTGACAACGTTAAATAAGTGTTCGGTGGCGCCAATCCGCACAAGCTTCCACTGGCCTAAGCGAAGCGCATGCTGCTTCGGTCCTGTGTCGCCCTGAACCGCAAAAAATAGTTCACCGCGTTCTATGACTTTCCCGGCGGAAAGCTGAGGCCACAGATCAATCCCATCGAGCGGCTGCGGAGTGTTGACACGAACACCGGCTGCAGATGCGAGGGTTGGGAGCAGATCTAAAATCGTGGCCACTTGATCAGTGATACCGGGCTTGATCTGTCCACGCCAATACATTGCGGCCGGAACCCTTAACCCGCCCTCGAACACGGTTGCTTTTCCCGCGCGCAGAGAACCGTTGTCGGCTCCGGCTCCGCGCGGTCCGCCGTTGTCGCTGAGGAAAACGATAAGGGTGTCGCCGATAATCTGTTCCTGCTCAAGCGTGCTGATTACCTGACCAATGCCGCGGTCCATCGAGTCGACCATCGCTGCGTACGTCCGGCTGCGGGTCTCTTTGATGAAAGAGTACTTGTTCAGCAGATCGTCCGGCGCTTGCAGGGGCGTGTGTGGAGCATTCCACGGAACATACAAGAAGAATGGGCGGCTGCGATCTCGTGCGCGTATCCATCGGGACGCCTCGGCGGCGAGAAGATCCGTGGCGTACCCTTTTTCCTTCACGGTCTCGCCATTGCGCTGCCAATCGATGGCCTCACCGCGCGTGTGTGTGAAGTAATCGATTGCGCCGTTCACATGACCATAGAAGTGGTCGAAGCCGCGCGAACGTGGCAGCAGTTTCACATGAGTATGGCCGAGGTGCCACTTACCGGTGATTGCCGTCTGATAACCTGCCTCCCGGAACACGTCTGCGATAGTTTTTTCTGCCGGGCTCAACCCATAATGCGACCACGGCCGTACGACGGAGTAAGCCAGTCCATAGCGGATGGGATGGCGGCCGGTCATCAGACCGGCCCGCGTTGGCGAGCACAAAGGGAAAGAATGAAAGCGGTGGAAGCGCAACCCTCCTTCGGCCAGTTTGTCGATGTTGGAGGTTTGAATCTCGCTGCCCTGATATCCGACGTTTCGCCATCCAAGATCGTCAGCAAGGAACACGATGATATTCGGGCGCGCTGTTTGCGCGCTCGCTATCGCGGCTCCGGCCGCGGTCTGGATCCAGGTCCGTCTTGTCATTATCTAAAAGTCAGAATAAGAACTTGATGCCGAGTTGAATCTGCCTCTGAATTCGCTGAAACGAGGATGGCGACCCCGCTGCGCTGATTACGCCTATATTATTCACACCGACCGTGGTGTTCGGATTGTTGAACTGCGGGGTGTTGGTCAGATTGAACATCTCGCCACGAATCTGAATCTGTTTCGGGGTCTCGTCCGCGGACAGATAGATGTTCCGAAATACAGAGAAATCGAAATTGCGAGTTCCCGGACCTTCAATGATGTTACGGCCCGCATTCCCAAACGTGTACTGAGCAGGAATCGTAAAACAGCCGGGATTGAACCAGCGGTCCGGAGTTGGATGTTCCATTCGCCAGTCACAGCCCGGAACGACATCCGCGCGCTGTGGTCCGCTGCCGTTCAGAGTGTTTGGACCGACTGTTGGGGTCAAGTACAATCCGGTGCTGAGCCGGAGAATTCCGTTCATTTGCCAGCCCCGGATCAACGCTGCATGAAACCCCTTTGCCTCTCGTCCGAATGGCAATTCGTAGTTGAAGCTGGATACGAACGTGTGACGAGTGTCGTAGGGTGAGTTGGAACGATCTGCGCGCAGGTTCAGCATGTTCTGATGGTCGCCGCCAAATATCGACGTATCGTCGATGGCATGTCCCCACGTATAGGACGCAAGGAAGCTTAAGCCCCGCGCATACCTTTTCTCGAACGCGGCCTGAAGTCCGTGATACGTGGAATTGGCCCGAAACTCAGTATTGATGATGCCGTTGAAGCGCGGATACAAACGTCGGGAAGGAACGCTTCCGGCTCCCGGACGCGGCTGATTGAGATCGATCTCGTCTCGCAATTTAACGCCGCGAGTCGCTACGTAGGCAACCGTGAGCAGCATGTTCGAAGGAAGTTGGCGCTGCACATTGAAGTTCCATTGCTGCACATACGGCATTGCGAGATTTCGTTCGAGCGCACGAATTGTGGCGCCATCGGCAGCGAACGTGCGTTCAAATCCCTGTTCTACACGTCGTGCGCCGGCAAAATCGAGCTGATTATTGTTGAACGAATAAGCGCCTGCAAACGGCGGGTTGATGGAGAGATTCTTGTTGATCTCAAATTGCGGCGAAGCGTAGTAGATGCCATAGGCGCTTCGAATGACGGTGTTCGGCGTTACCCGCCAGGCGAGACCGATGCGTGGCGCGAAATTGTTCTTGTCCAGGTCGGCGCCGCTCCTTGGAACTCCACCGGTACCGACTTGTACAAGTTGTTGCGATTCCAAGAGCAACGCCGCGCCGCGATCAGCCACTTCCACCCATGGGTAATGAGGATAGACCTCATATCGGAGTCCGAGATTCAGCGTTAGCCGTTGACTCACCTTCCAGTCATCTTGTAGGAAGAAACCCGCCTCCCACCTGCGGAATCCGCGAATGCCTTCGAGGATGTTAATGTTGCCGCCGATCGGTGTGCCAAGCAGCATGTCGGCGAGACTGTTGCCTGTGCCCGCCGGGCTCGCCGGATTTGTCGTGTAGACTCCCGAAAAGTTCTGAATTCCGCGAATTGCTGAGCTCTGAAACGCGTTGTACTGCCTTCTGTCGAGCCGCACTCCGAAACGGAGTGAGTGCGTCGAATGCGTCCAGTAAAATACATCCTCCGTTTGGAAGTTGTTGGTCACCAGGATGCCAGGGTTGAAGGGGTCGTCACCGAGCACCTGATAGCCGGCCGCGGTCACGCGCTGTAGCCCTGATGTGATCTGATCGCCAGTGTTGACGCCGCTGATTCCGAGTTCCTGCGCCACATTGCGACCGGCATTCGGCTGCAGTAGCTGCATATTCAGACGAGTGAACCCAAAGCGAAACTCGTTTAGTTTCGAAGGCGAGAATGTGATGCGGTCGATCAGCGAAAGCTGTAGGACGGGGAACTCGCTCGGACCGACGGCCGCGGCGGCTGGCAGAGGGAGCGGCATGCCCTCAATGATGTCTGTATTGCCGGTGCTGCCCCGAAACGTGAGCACATGGTTCTGGGTAAAGTTGTGGTCGACTTTGTAGTCGGTCTGCCAGGAATCGTAGATACGGCTGGAATCGCTGGCATAGTTGTTCACCAAGCCCGGGCGGTTCGGCGTTGGGTATAAGTCGAGCAGCTGCTTTGCCGGCGCTGTTAAAGCGCGCCGCCGGAATAATGTTTCCCGGAAAAGGCTGGCGGACATTTCCAGATAGCGTCGTCGGATCGTAAATCAGATTGGAGATCTGAGAGAAGTTTCCGCTGTGCATGAGAGACGTCGGTACGGTGCTCACAAAGGCTTGCGCTTGCCGGCGCCGATCGAGTTGTGCCGCCACGAAGAAGAATGTCTTCTCACGACCTTTGTATAGGCCCGGAATTACGACAGGACCGCCCAACGTTCCGCCGAACTGGTTAAGAACGAAATGCGTATTGGCGCCCGGAGCTGCGAAGAAGTTCCTGGCGTCAAACTCCGAGTTGCGGTGAAACTCGAACAGCGATCCGTGCAGAGAACGGCCGCCGGATTTGAGGACCACGTTCGTGAAGCCGCCGGCAGCGCGACCGAACTGCGCGTCCGCCGCGCTGGTCTGCACCTTAAATTCCTGGATCGCATCGACAGGGGGAAATATTGTGGCTCCGAAGCCGTTGTGGTTTTCCGTATTGTCGAGTCCCTCGATCAGCAGACTGTTCCAGTCATTCGTTGGACGCACGCCGTTGACCGATGCGTTCGTCACACCGCGGCGCGTAGTGCCGGACAAACCGCTGGAATCGCGATCAAACGACGGCACCGTACCGGGAGACAGAAAAATCAACGTGGCAAAATTGCGCGCATTGAGCGGCAGTTCGGCCACCGCGCGTTCAGGGCGAATGTTGCCGAGCACCGAAGTCTCACTTTCAAGCTGGACGGCGGACGCCTCCACGGTGATGCGCTCGGACGCATCGCCCACTTCGAGTTTCAAATCGGCGTTGACACGCTGATTTACCTCGACGCGGATCGTCAGGACTGTGCTCTTGAACCCCTGCGCCGAAACGGTCAGCTCATATTCGCCCGGTCGAAGTGGAGCCGACTGAAATCGACCTGCTTCGTTGGTTTGAACAGAGGCGAGGAGAGATGTTGCGGAGCTCTTAACGCTTACGTTCGCTGCGGGAATCACAGCTCCCGTCGGGTCCGACACGCTACCCACGATGATGCCAGTTTCTACCTGCGACAGCAGGCATCCGGCGCCAACAAGCAAGACATACATCAATCTTGTCGCCATGGTAATTAACCCTCCGTTACGTCCGCGGAATCGGAGCCGGTGTCCGCGGGGCCTTCTGTACTTCTGCCCAGGGAGCAACGTTCGCGCGTTGCGCCCAGTTCTCCCAGGCCGCCGAGAGCTTCTTCACGCGGTCCGGATATTTCGCGGCAAGATCGACGGTTTCGGTACGGTCCGCATCAAGGTCATATAATTCCCACTGGCCGGGAAATTTCGAAACCAGTTTCCAGCGGCCTTCCCGCACAGCTCGGTTGCCCTCGTGCTCCCAAAAAAGCGGATTCTGACGACGGAGCTTATTGCCGCCAAACGTGGGACGCAGGGAGACCCCTTCCATCGGAACTACGCGCTGCCCACGTCGGTCGGACGGATATTTTGCGCGAGCAACATCGACGCAAGTAGCCATCAGATCGATTAGATGTCCAGACTCATGCGTGATGGCTCCGGCTTTAGTGTGGCCAGGCCATTGGGCGATTAAGGGCGTCGAGATACCACCTTCGTGTACCCAGTGCTTGTAAAGGCGGAAAGGCGTATTCGAGACATTTGCCCACGGCACGCCATAGCTCTGATAGGTCTCTTCGAAACCGGGCATCAGTGAGCGAACGTTACCGCGCCGGACCGGCCTGCCATCGATGGTCTTTTCCGGAATGTGCAATGCGCGCGCATTGGGCCCGAGTTCTTCCGCGCACCCGCCATTATCGGCGAGGAACAGCACCAGCGTGTTCTTTTCCTGTCCCTTGGAACGTAATGTCTCGAGAATGCGGCCGACGTTTTGGTCGAGGCTATCTACCATGGCCGCGTACACTTCCATGCGGCCCTGCTGCCACTCTTTGTCTTGCTCGTCAGCCCAGGCGGGAACCGTCGGATCACGCTCGGTCATGGGCCAATCGGCGCGAATGATGCCGAGCTCGATCATCTTTTTGCGCCGCTCTACCCGAAGTGTGTCCCAGCCCTCTTTGTACCTTCCCTTGTATCTTTCGATGTCGGCAGTCCGCTCATGTAGAGGCCAGTGAGGAGCGGTGAACGCGGCGTATAGAAAGAACGGCTTTTTGGCGGCGACGCCCTGCCGGATGAATTCTGCGGCGTTTTGACCGATGGCGTCCGTGAAGTAGTAGTCCGCGCCGATATCGGTACGTTCATTCTCGCGGGTGAGTGTCACGGGGTTGAAGTAGTCCGCCGCGCCGTGAATGATGCCGTAGTAATGGTCGAATCCACGCTGGAGCGGCCAGTTATGCTTCGATTCTGTCACCGGAGTGACGTGCCATTTCCCAGACATGAACGTTGCATAGCCGGCTTCTCGAAGTACTTCCGCAATTGTCACGCAGTGTGCGTTGAGATCGCCTGTGTAGCCAGGCAGCGGCTTTGGATTGTCGACCATGTGGCCGACGCCAGTCTGATGCGGATAGAGTCCGGTGAGCAAAGACGCGCGCGTAGGGCAGCATCGCGCCATGTTGTAAAACTGCGTAAACCTGACGCCGTTCCGGGCCAGCGAATCGATGTTGGGCGTTCGGATCTCTCCGCCATAACAGCCGATATCCGAGTAACCCATATCGTCCGCCATGATGATGACGATATTCGGTCGGGTTTCGTTCGCGGCGAACAGAGAGCCGGCCATAACAGCGTTGCCTGATGTGTGCAGAAAATCTCTTCGTGTCATGCGGTACCTGGCGGATAACGCGAACTCGGCAAATGCAAGCGTACCTCAATTTCCGGCATGCTCTGATTTCAGATTAAGCTTGAATTGGAAATGAGAATGTTGGTCGTTTTCAACACGGGGCATGGCTAATGAATCGTCGCCACTTTCTTGCTGCCGCAGCCTCTGCAACAGTTTATGGCCAAACTGCGAAAAAAAGGCCCAATATCCTGCTGATCGTTGCCGATGACCTCGGCTGGTCTGACCTCGGATGTTTCGGCGGTGAAATCCACACTCCGAATCTCGACAAGCTCGCGCAGGGAGGCGTCCGGTTCACTCAGTTCTATAACATGGCGCGCTGCTGCCCGTCCCGCGCGTCAATCATGACCGGCCTCTATCCGCATCAGGTCGGGATGGGCAACATGACTTCCGCGAAGCCTCGCACCGAGTTTCCTGGTTACGCCGGTGTGCTAAATGACCGCAATACCACGGTTGCCGAGGTTCTGAAAAAAGCGGGTTATAGCACTTGGATGGCGGGCAAGTGGCATCTCGGACCACCCGGTCCCGTTGGTCGAGGCTTCGATGAATACTACGGCATGGTGCATGGCTTCGACAGCTTCTGGGATTCAACGAAGTACACGCGTCTGCCCAAAGGCCGCCCCGAGCGGTCCTATCCCGAACGTAAGTTCTATGCGACCGATGCCATCACGGATTACGCTCTTGATTTCCTTGGCGAAGCGCGGAAGCGCGATGGGCAGCCGTTCTTTTTCTATCTTGCATACAACGCGCCGCATTTTCCTCTTCATGCGCCCGAGGATGTGGTGGACAAGTACGCGTCGCTGTACGAGAAGGGTTGGGACAAGATACGCGACGATCGACACGCGCGCATGAAGAAGCTCGGCCTTGTTCCGAAGTCTCAAGAACTCACTCCGCGCAGCGTCATCCCGCCCAACCGGTTCAACCAGCAAACCGGATGGGCCGGCAAGACCAATCCTCCCTGGGATTCGCTTGAGCCCGATCGAAAAAAGGACCTCGCGCGTCGCATGGCTGTGTATGCCGCCATGGTGGAGATCATGGATCGCAATATCGGCCGTGTGATCGAAGATCTCCGCTCGCATGGCGAACTCGACAATACTTTAGTGCTCTTCACTTCTGATAATGGAGCCTGCGCTGAGTGGGATCCTTATGGGTTCGACGTCAATAGTGGTCCGCAGAACAAACTTCACCGCGGGCCCGAACTACGCAATATCGGTCAGCCGGGCACTTACCATAGCTATGGTTCGGCATGGGCTAACGCCTGCAACACGCCTTGGCGTCTTTACAAGCACTATGCGCATGAAGGCGGCATTAGTTCGCCGCTGATTGCCCACTGGCCAAAAGGCTCGTCACGGCACAATGCCATCGAGCCCTACCCACTCCACATCATCGACCTGATGCCGACTTGCGTCGAAGTTGCCGAGGCCGCATATCCCTCAACGATGCCAGCGATGGAAGGACGTAGTCTCATTCCCGTGTTGCGAGGCAAACGTGCTGACCGGGGCCCACTGTTTTGGGAACACGAAGGGAATCGCGCGATCCGTATCGGCAAATGGAAAGCTGTTGCGGTCGAGCCTACGGGGAACTGGGAGCTTTACGATATCGATGCCGACCGCACCGAACTTCACGACCTTGCGGCGAAGTACCCCGAGCGCGTGAAGGAGATGGTTCGCCAGTGGGAGCAGTGGGCTCGGCGTACCAGCGCTATCCCCTGGATGTGGACTCCGCAATATCCGACTGATTGAAGCGATCGTCGCCGGCGAATTGAGCAGCGGCAAGCCTAGCTGTCTTGTTGTAGCTACAAAAGTAGCTACAATGAAAGAGCATGGAGACTGGGATCCGAAACGCAAAGAATAACCTATCGGCGTTAGTCAAAGCTGCACAGGCGGGCGAAGAAGTGTTCCTGACGTATCGTGGGGAACGTGTAGCGGCTATCGTTCCTATTGCTAGCGGCAAAGATCCCAAGCGGGGACGTGGCATGTGGAAGGGAAAGCTAGCTACCAATTGGGAAGAAGAGTTCCTGCGCGCTAAGCGGCAAACTGAAGCCGACTTCTATAACGAATGAATATACTGCTGGATACTCAAGCCTTGATTCGATGGCTTGACGACCGGGTACCGCGACGTCTTGCCCGTTTGCTCGTCAAGCCCCAAACCGTAATTGCCGTATCCATCGTCACGCCGTGGGAGATTGCGATGAAACGACAGCTCGGTTTGCGGCCGAGGCAGATCGCGGAAGCCATTGAAGCCATTGGTGCGCGTTTACTGCCGGTCCAACTGGCGCATGTCGAGAAACTCGAGAGCCTCCCATCGCCGCCGGAACATCGGGACCCTTTCGATCGCATGCTGATCGCGCAGGCGTTGAGCGAAGGTTATGCAATTGCCAGTGCGGACGAGCGCTTTGGTCTATATCCAGGTCTGAACGTGATGTGGGGGTAACCTATCCGCTGTTGGCCCAGCTAAGGATTCGCGTATCCAGTGAACTCTTCTCCTGGCTTGACATTTGGGTAGCGAGCGACACTTTGCTGAAGCGCGCCTAAGTGCTTGGCAACCGGCGCGAACACCCAAGCGCAATCAAGACGCTTCTCGACAAGATCCCACTCCTCGACAGGATCGTCGATCAAGTCGAAGACCAATGGCCACTGTGGTTTGATGATGAGGCCGCTGGCGCTATTGCTATAGCGAAACACCACCTTCATCGTTTTCCATTTCACCGACATCACTCCGGCATCGGAGCCGTAATAGATGACATGATCTCGCCCGGTCGTCTTGCTGTGTCCGAGGAAGACGTTGAGGCATCCACTCCGTCGATCGGGCGATCGCCCGGTACGCGTTTCTTTTCTCCGGCCAGCGACGCGAGCGTCGGTAGCCAGTCGACAGCGGTGAAGATCTCGTCCGTCACAGTTCCGGCCTTGACTTTACCTGGCCAACGGACCATCGCTGGAGTACGCATGCCTCCTTCGAAGCCGGACCCGAAGTGGCCGCGCCACGGACCGTTTGAGCCGCCCATCGAAGTCGATCGTCCTGCTGGGTTGTCACTACTCCAGACAACGATGGTGTTTTCAGAAATGCCTGCCTGATCGATGGCGTCCAGAATCTGACCCGTGCGGTGGTCCAACTCGGCCAAGGTGTCCGAATAGAGTCCGCCGCCGGACTTGCCCGTGAAGTCAGGATGATGAATCAAAGGTGGGTGCATCTGCGTGAAGCAGATATAAGTAAAAAATGGATGGCCGGCAGCAGCGGTCCGTTTGATGAAGTCGGCGGCTCGAGCAGCGATCTGTTCGTCGAGGAGAGGCCTCGTCTGCAGGTTGAAATCCTCCGTCGCAGTGACGGCCGATCCCTTTTTCCCCTCCCAGATCTTCGGGATCGGATGACCGGATTCTGCGAACAGCGCATAGGAGCTATAGCCGGACTCATCGGACGTGTTCTTGATGCCGAACCATTCGTCGAAGCCCTGATCCGTCGGTAGCCGGCCCTCGATGTCACCGACGTGCCATTTGCCGAATGCCGCGGTGGCGTAACCAGCATCCGAGAACAGCTCAGCGAGAGTGTATTCCCAGGGGGCGAGCCCGTAGTGGCCCTGTCCCGGCAGCGGCACACTGCAGTTGCCGGTTCGAATCGGCAAACGGCCCGTCAGGATTGCCGAGCGCGTCGGTGTGCACTGAGCCTCCACGTTGTAGTTCTTGAAGCGCAGTCCTTGACTGGCGAGAGTATCTATTCGTGGAGTAGGCGCCAGACCGCCATAGCAGCCGATGTCCCCCCAGCCCACGTTGTCGCCAAGAATGAATACCACATTTGGAGCGCTCATTGTTTTCGTCGAGATTTATGAGACGGGGCGTGGCGATGGGAGATTCAAAAGATTACGACGAGACATCGCGACAACCCTGGCGCAATCTTTGCGCTAAAGGACGCGGAGTATGACGATGGTGATGTCATCAGTTTGCTCTGCGCTTCCCATATGATCATCGGCGCATTGGACCAGCTTCTCGAGAAAGTCGGCAGCGCTGCCGCGCCGGTTTTCATAAAGAGCCTTAACAATCTCACTTTCTTCCCATATCTCTCCGTCGCGGTTGGTCGCCTCGGTAATTCCATCGGAAAGGCATACCAACAAGTCGCCCGATTGAAGACCAATGCTGGCATGCTCATACTCCGCTGAGTCAAACAAGCCCACCGGAAGACTTCCGCAATCCAAATGCTCGATGTCACCGGACGACCGAACGAGGAGAGGCTGGACGTGGCCTGCGTTGACATACGTCAATTTCCAGTCAAGGTCTAACCGGGCGCAGAATAACGTGGTGTAGCGCTCTTGATCAAACGATTTGCACAGAGCTCGGTTCAATACGGACACGACGTTGGCGACGGAATCCGGACGGCCGTTGAGTTGCGAACTCAGGGACGCTTGGAGACTGGCCATGAGCACGGCGGCCGAGATCCCTTTGCCTGACACGTCACCAACAGTTAGCCACAGGTCTGAATTCGGTCTATACAGAAAGTCGTAGTAGTCACCTCCGACGAAATTTGCAGGCCGGCAGTACGCCGCAATATCGAGACCAGGAATACAGGGCGGATGCGGAGGGAAGAGACGCCGCTGTACTTCGCGCGCTATTTCCAATTCGCGAAAAACCAGACGCGCGGCTTCGGCCTCCTGCCTCAGCTTCTGCGCGTTGAGGACGGACGCCGAGAAGGAAGCCGCAAGTCCCAGCAGCTTGACGTCGCTCTCATCGAAACCGCCCGGCTTGTTGAGAACTTGCAGGGCGCCCAAGACATTGCCCGCCGGTGATCGCAACGGCATAGCGAGCACCGAGTCCGTCACATAACCGCTCAAACGGTCTACATTACGATCGAAGCGCACATCCTTCGACAGGTCGTTCACAACAATGGCTCGGTTTGTCGCGACGCATGCCCCAACCAATCCATTGTTCGCACCGATCCGGATGTTCGGAAGTCCGTGCGCAGCTTGAGTCCACAACTCGCCGGCCGCACTGTCAAGAGACCAGATGCTGCAACGATCTGCCTGAACCAAATCTCGCGCCATATCGGCGTTCAGGCGAAGGAGTTCGACAGGGTCAGCCTCATTCCCCATCCGGGAGGCGCTATCGAAGATCACGCCGACTAATCGATCGGCCTCTTCGAGGAGACGGTCCACTTTTTGTTTTTCTTCCGCCAACTGCTCGCGAGCTTCGCGCAGCGTCAGTTGTGTTCGAACACGCGCCTGAACCACAAGAGGTGAGAATGGTTTGTGAATGTAGTCGACTGCTCCCAGTTCGAATCCTCTTGTCTCATCCTCCGCGTCGGTTTTCCCTGTGACGAAAATGATGGGAATATCCGATGTGCGGGGATCTGCTTTCAACCGGCTGCAGATCTCATGGCCATCCATCTCCGGCATCATGACGTCAAGGATTATTAAGTCAGGTTCAGGGACTGCTTTCGCAAGATCTAGAGCCTTGGCTCCGCTGGTGGCGATCTTGATGGTGTAGGCGTCTTTTAGGATATCGTGCGCAACCTGGATATTGGCCGGCGTGTCGTCAACGAGGAGGATGACGCGTTTGTCTGAACTAGTCCTCACGTATGAGATATTATGTGACGCGCTTTATGCGAGAGTGGATTCTATTTATTTGTTGTCGTCCCGGCATCTTACTGGAGCCTGGTTTAGATCACATGTTGTCGCGCTGAGCTTCTACCCGCGTTAAGCTTTTAGCAATGAGGAAATTGTTGTTGATTGCGTTTGGCGCCGTCGCATTTGCGGTGGCGCAGGATGCCAAGACCTACATTGGTCGCTGGGACGTGACTGTCACACCTGCCAGTGGCAATCCGTACCCGCAGTGGATCGAACTGCTGGAGAAACAGGGGAAGATCGAAGGCCGTGTGCAGCCGCGTGGCGGCGGTTGGCGTCCAATTCTCGGAGCGACCGTGGATTCGGGCAAGATCATTGTCGCGGTCTCTGGGGCGACTCCGCGGGGACCTGCCGTCAACTGGGAGCTGACGCCTTCCGGAAAAGACAAGCTCACTGGTGTGGAGAAGCGCGGTGATCAGAATGGCCCAGCGCTGGTTGCCGTGCGGGCCCCGAAGTTGGATCGTCCGATGCCGAAGGCTTGGACCACTCCGCAGCCTCTATTCAATGGCAAGGATCTTACGGGTTGGGAACCGATCGGTAATGTTCAAAACAACAAGTGGATTGCGCGTGAGGGCGAACTGGTCAATGACAATCCTGAAGTGCAGGGCTCGCGCGGTCCAGGAGCGGCGAATTTGAAGACCACGGCGAAGTTCCAGGATCTCAAGCTTCACATCGAAGTGAACTGTCCTGAGCACGGGAACAGTGGTATCTATCTTCGCGGCCGGTACGAAATTCAAGTCGGAACTGAGGGCGGGAAGCTACCGGATCATGAAATGGGCGCCGTCTACAGTCACTATCCGCCGCCTGCTGGCGCTGAACTGGGGTTGGGCAAATGGACATCGTTCGACATTACCCTGGTGGGCCGCCGCGTCACAGTGCTTCGCGACGGCAAGATGTACCACGATAATGTTGAGATTCCCGGACCAACGGGTGGAGCGCTGGACAGCAATGAAGCTGAGCCTGGGCCGTTCTTCCTGCAGGGCGATCATCACGGCGTCATTCGCTACCGCAATATAACTGTCTCTGTGCCGAGAAATTGATACGCGTGTTCAGTCATTTGGGTTCGTTTACCCTTCAAGATAGTGAGTAGTCAGTTATGGATCAGACGCCGAGTGCCTCACCGAAAGATCGTGGTACAGAACTCGCAGAGGAGCGTACTTCTTTAGCGCTTCAGCGGACGGCCCTGGCCGCCGAACGAACGCTCATGGCATGGATGCGCACGGCGCTTTCCATGATCAGCTTCGGCTTCACGCTGGTGAAATTTCTTCATGCTCTGGAATCCACGCAAGGGAAGCTGGCCGGCCCCATGGGTCGAACCTGGACTCCCGAAGCACTCGGCTTATCCATGATGGGAATCGGGACCGGTTCCCTGATCTTGGCCATTTTTCAGTACCGGAAATCGCTGAAGACTTTTCGCAAGTCAGGACTGGAATTCAGTTGGAGCTTAGTATCACTTGTATCAACGCTGGTGGCGGTGCTAGGCCTCTTCGCTTTCATGAGCGTCGCATTAGGATATTAATGGCCTCGTTGGCCAGCAGAAAATAATCAAAAGCTGAATCGAGCGTTCAGTTGAATAACTCTCGCGCCTCGTGTGTTTGTAAACGTCCCGAAGCGGGCATTGTTGATGTCCGTCGAAAAGGTGCTCAGGTTCCTATGATTGAAAAAGTTGAAAGCATCCATGCGAATCTGAACCTTCGCTTGTTCGGTGAAGTGGAAGTTCTTGCCGAGGGAGACGTCGGCGTTCCCGAACCCTGGGCCTCGAACGGCTCCACTTCCCAGGTTTCCTGGTCGGGTGGTTCGTCCTGACGCCGAACTGATAGGAATTTTGGCAAAGGCAGCAGTGTTGAGGTACTGCAGAGTATCGCGATAGTTCGAATTTACCGCGATGCCGCCGATGTAATCGGGCCGGCTCGTTTCGCGGGCTCCGCCCTGCAAAATTAGCAACGGTTGGCCCATCGCCGCAGTAATGATACTCGAGACCTGCCATCCTCCCAGAACTTGGCGAACAACCGCTGCCGATGAAGAAAGTCGCGGCAGGTCATAGACAACGTCGGCAGCGAAAAAGTGCGTGATGTCACCGTCGGATGGACCACGCTCTGCTCTCAAGTTGAAGAAGTCTTGCACTCTCACATCAGCGATCCCCTGATAGTAACCGCCGATGTCTCCATTCTCGGTAGCTAGACCCTTCCCCCAGGTGTAATTAGCGCTGGCTGTGAGTCCATAGGCGAAACGTTTGCGTAAAGAAGTCTGCCAGGATGTGTACAGCGTATTTTGCGAGTTGTCCACATAATAGCCCTCACCCAATTGCAGATTTGGCCGCACACCGGACACGCGGTCAACTTGGTTGAAGACGCGATGTAGAGGATATTTGATGCCACGGTTTCCGACGAACGCTGTTTCGAGTACCAGGCTGGATGTTAAGGATCGCTGAACACCGAGATAGACATTTACCGTGTAAGGATTCTGAATGTCTGGATTGAACACAGAGAAAATCGCAGGCTGATTCTTGGCCTCAAGGTAAGCGCGCGCCTGATCGGCGTAGACAGGAAAACGTAACCCAGCCTGTTCGGCTTCGAGCTTACTGAAGATGGAACGAAATGGGACCGTTCTCGATCCAACCGCCTGCTTGAGCATGCCGCCTACAAAAGGGCTGAACATGACGCTGATGCCGCCGCGAACCACAGTGTTCCCTCCGCCGGTCGGATCATAGCTGAATCCGAAACGAGGTCCTAAATTGACCCAGCCGTCAGAATTGTAAGGATCGTCTGGCGAGCGCTGGGGCCCGAAGTTGAAATTGCTGTCAAGCAGGCCGTCGAGGTTATAAAACCCATACTCAGAGCCCTCAACTCTTGACTTAGCCACCATCTTTGAGAAGAAATCGTAGCGCAATCCGAGGTTTAGAACTAACTTGCGATTCACTCTCCAATCGTCCTGAGCGAAGAATCCCAATTCCCAGTTGTTTCCGTTGTAAAGACCGTTTCCAAACGTAATCTGAATACGGCTTGGCGTATTGGCCAACAGATCCGCCAAGGTGTTGTATGTTACCGCCGGGCTTTCGGGGTTCGTCCGGCCGCCACCGTTATGCACGAATCTCCCACCGAACTTCAATGAGTGGGCTCCGGAGTACCGGCTGAATTTCTGTTCCAATGTCCAAATTGGTCCCTCGACTAGCCACAGTTCCCCGGCGGAAGTCGAGAATCCGAGTCCTGTCGATAGCTGCGGAGATCGTCCACCAAATGGCTCGGTTTCAGGAATGCCTTGCAGGAAGAAATTGTCAACACGCTGCATGTCGTTTAAGCTGTAGCCGAACCGGCTGTCAGCCGTCCAAGATGGGCCGCCGGTTACGAAACTGGCCGTTCCACGTTCCTGAACTCCCTCGTAGACTTGATTGTTGTCGACATCGAGGCGCGGGTTGAGTTGGTATGGCCGGCCACGAGTGTAGGTGAGGGCCAGATTGCTGTTGTTCGTGACATGATAGTCGCCCTTCACGACAGCGTGGTTATCATGGCTTCGAAGCGTTTTCGCCGATTGGTAGAAACCGGTAGTGGCCGTCGGATCGCCGGGAGTATTCGGGAGCGGTAACGTGTCGAATGCCGGTTTGTAAGCCGGGACGGCGGCAATTACGGTGTTACGAAATAGCAGCGTCGGCACGTTGCCGCTTACCAGCCTCGCGGCCGCCTCACGATAGCCTTCATATGTCCCGAAGATGAAGAGACGATTCTTCACAATTGGGCCACCGATGGATCCGCCAAACTGATTGAATGTGGAGTTCGGTTTATTGGAGAGGAACTGCAAGCGAGCATTCAGGTTCTCTGCCTGAAAATTCTCGAAGACGCCGCCATGCCAGGAGTTTGTTCCGGATTTGGTCATTACATTCACGTTCCCGCCCAGCGCGCCTCCGTACTCTGCCGGGATGACGCCCTTAACGACTTGCACTTCTTGAATGGCGTCCACACTTAGAAGATTGATGTAGTTCCAGTTGCCACGCATTGAGGATGTGCGGCTTTCGGGATCTGCGGTTGCAGGGGTTCCATCTACGGTATACAGCGTTCCGGACTTTCCTGTGCCGTTCAGCCGCATCGCGCCGTCAGCTTGTGTTACGCCCGTGTTCAACTGCAGCAGGCCGGTGAAGTTCCGTCTCGACAATGGCAGCTCCGATACCTCGAGTTCAGACACGGTCGACAATTGTTCCGAAGAAACTGCATTTACAAGCGGCGTCTGAGCGGTAACCGATACAGATTCAGTTACGTTGCCCACTTCTAAAACGAATGTTCTGCGGACACTTTGTCCGGCCTGGAGATCGTAGCCACGTGCCGAGTACTTCTTGAACCCCGGCGCTTCGATTGTTAGGGCGTATTGACCCACGCGAATATAGTCGAATGTGAATTCGCCCGAGTCATCTGCCGTTTTGGATTGCGATTGATTCGTTTCAATATTCGTCAAAACAGCTGTAGCGCGCGGAATTGCCGCGCCGGACCCATCTGTGACGATTCCGTAGAAAGTCGCCGTAGTTACCTGTGCCGGCGCAATGGATGCGCCGCATATCAGAACAAAAATTACTGCGAAAGCCGTGCGTGGCAATGGCAGAGTGTTTTGAGAGCATCTTGGCATCATTAAAACCCCCATTTGGCCGCACGAAGAAATCGTACGCCTAGGCCGTCATGGCCCGATCGCTGGAAATTGGTATATCCGAAATACGATAACGAGTCAAGAATTTATGTGGCAACCGATTGAATTGCGCAAGCGGCTTTATGCGAAACCTGACCTTCGCGAGTGACAATGTTGGGAATTGTATCGGCGTGCCTGGAGCAGCACAACGTTCGTAACCGTCCGCGAACTGCTCGTTAAGCCGCTCGCCTGCGCTTGCCGCCCTATTTCAGTACTCGAAGAGCTATCAGGTCGGCGCGGGTCGGGACGTTGCCATAGACTCTCGTTCTTAACACCGCTTGGAAACTCCACGGACCCGAGTGCCCTGACGCTGCGGAACGAAGTCGCCCGACCAGTTCCTGTAGAGTTCCTTCTGTTGTCAGGTACTCAGTGGCTACCTGAGTGGCCTGCATATTCAACCCATCGATGAGAAGCAACTGCCGATCGGACTCGAGACCTGGCAGCATCGAAACGAGAGCAAACTCTTCATTTGCCTCGTTCTCGTCTCCTGAGTAAGCGATTCGATAAACAGACTGCTCACCGTTTAATGGGTGAGTGTTAATGATGCTTCGTGGCTCGTGTGCCGCAGTAGTTGCAAGCCGAAATGGATACTTGTTCAGGAGAGGGTCAATCCACTTGTTGGATTCGTTATTGCCGAGGAAGATGACGTTCTGGCGTCTTAAATCCTCCCAGTCTAAGATTCGGCTTTGCGTTACACCGACTTGCGCGCCTGCTTGCGTCAGAAACCGGCTGAGGAAAATGCCCGCTAAGGCCTCGCCCATCTTGGCCATATTGGTAGCGGGGGTGAAATAGATGCGGCCTCCCGGGGGCATTCGCAGCGTCTCGCGAACGATCGCGTCTTCCGTCGGGTTCAGGGGATGGCGGAGCGGCCTATATTCCGGTCCTGGAGCTTGATCCAATCGTTTGATAACGGCGGAATCTGGATTGCTCAGACAGATCACGGCTTCTCGCGATGTGTTCATCCAGGCGCTCCAGATTTCTTCAGCAGCCGGACCAATTCGCTTTTGAGAGCGCACTTCCGATGTGCGCATTGACCCGATGCCCAGACCGATTGCGAAGAGTACCGCGCCGGCCAGCGCAAATCTCCACCACTTTACGAACGATCGCGGCGTTTTTGGGGAGACCTTCTCCACGGTCACGTCCGGCGCGGGTGCGATCGCTTCGATATCTTGTGCCACAACACGCGGCGCTGCGGGAATTTCCGCGCGTCGGAAAGCAGGAACGTAGCGGCCTACGGGCAGTTCTATCTTGATCGGTCTCGACTTCCCCTCGCCTTCGTAATACTCGTGTAGCTTCTTTCGAAGCGCGTGGGCCTGCCGCCGAACAATCGAATCCTCGTTGGGATTGTAATCGGGGCCCTTTTGAAAGACTTCGCTACCGATGAGATATTCGTTGATTCGCGCAGCGTCTCCCTTTAGGGTCAGCTCACATATATACCGTAAGAACTTGTGTAGGCGTTCCGAGCGGTCAAACGTGGGGCTCCGTAAGACAATCTCGAGTTCGGCATGGGCTTCCTCAGCCGAAACCGGGAGGTTTTCTAAATCGACTGCATCGTGAGACATCTCGGGCTCTCTGATAACGAGACGCGCAACGCCCCGCCGTCAGAATCATACAACATGGCGCCTCAACTGTCGTGCTTCGCTTGCTCACCGATGCAATGTCGGAACCGGAGCTGTAGGATAAAGGGGATTATCTGGTCTGTGTCGGAGGCGCAGTCGGCTCAGGATCGAGATTTGGCTCGACACCGGCCGCTTTCATCACGTTGCGAATAGCCGCTGCGGTCGGCGGCGAAGTTCGGAGATTCCCGGTTCGAAAAACGCCTTCGGCGATGCGCAGAGGTGTCCAGCCAAGTTGGTTTTTCCGATTCCAGACCTGGACTTCAGCGCCATTTTTGGCCAGGAACTCCACCATCGCAGGCATATGTTTGTAGGCTGCGCCGTGCATCGCAGTCTCCCCTTTTTCGTTGACGGCGTTGATATCGTTGCCCAGTTTCACAGCTAAAGCGACTGCTTCCATCGCTTCGCCCTCGGTTCCGGCATCTTCACCGGGAGATCGCGTTCCAACACCGGCGGCAATCATCAACGCAGTTGTTTTTTCCTCAGTCGTCAGCATTGGATCCGCGCCAAGTTCGACGAGCAATGCCATTAACTCGGCGTCAGCGGTGCGCGCCGCCATTAAGAATGGTGTGGCGCCGATTGTGTTCAGCGCGCTTAGGCCGGCCGTAGGACGTCTAGTGATGCGTGCATTCACATCGGCGCCGCTCGCTACCAGCTTCTTTACTAATGCGAGACTGTCCATCTTTCCAGAACCTGGCGGAGCCGGATTGTTGCTTCCGGTTCCGGGTTTACGCACAAAGGTGATGGTGTGCAGGGGCGCCCATCCCTGAGCGGCGAAATTTGGGTTTGCTCCGGCATCGAGCAACTGCGTTGCGATCTCAAAATGCGCATTCGAAACGGCCATGTCGAGCGCACTGGCTCCGCCCTCCGGTCGTCCGAACTCGGTCGCGCCAGTCCGCCGGCGCGCTCGAGGAGGCAAAACTTCGTTTGGATTCGCCCCTGCTTTCAAGAGCGCGTTCACAGTCTCAGCCTTGACCCTCCCGAACTGCAAACATCAACGCGGAATATCCTGCCGTTGAGCGAACCAGCGGATCGGCTCCAGCCGCGATGAGCCTACGCACAACCTCCGTGTGTCCTTCGGACGCGGCCCACATGAGGGCTGTTTGCCCGCGGAGTGTCTCCGTCTGCCGGACGTCTGCTCCACGCTTCACAAGCACGTCGACGGCATCTACCCGGCCGGTGCGTGCTGCAATCATCAACGCAGTTTCGCCATCCGCTGACGCCTCGTTCACATCGGCGCCGCCGTTCACAAACAGATCGATCATCGCCGCGTTTCCGTTCGTGCATGCGAGCGATAAAGGCGTCGCCTGGTAGCGATTTGCGAGCTTGACGTTCGCGCCACCACGAATCAGAATTTCTGCTACCTCAAGCTTGTCGGATTCCGCCGCCCAGTGAAGCGCGGTCGAGCCATCCGGGCCTACTGTGTTCAGATCGACGCCCCTCTGCACCAAAGTCCGCACGC
This sequence comes from Bryobacteraceae bacterium, assembly GCA_963844855.1. Lineage (GTDB taxonomy): Bacteria > Acidobacteriota > Terriglobia > Bryobacterales > Bryobacteraceae > DASQDN01. The sequence goes on along the minus strand of CAWJQP010000001.1, from coordinate 84,962 downwards.
CACGGACATCTCCATCTTTCGCAGCTTTCAGGAGCGGATCTTCGATTTGATCTGCGCCAAAAATCGTTAACGAAAGGAAGAGTACGGTCAACCAACAGCGACTCAGTCTAAGGTGCATAGAAACCTTCTAGCGTCGAATTAAAGCGCAGCCGGGTTGATCAACTCATCAACTTTTCCGCGGCTGTCGGCAAAAGATTCCATCCGCACACCTACTTTCTCGAGCAGAGTCAAATGAAGATTCGCCAAGGGAGTTGGCTCCTTGTATTTGACGTGACGGCCGCCCTTCATCTTGCCGGCCCCGCCACCTGCAACAACGATGGGAAGATTCGCATGGTCGTGCGCGTCGGGATTCCCCATACCGCTGCCGAAGAGATACATCGTGTGGTCCAGAAGTGATCCGTCACCATCCGGTATGGACTTCAACTTCTGCAGGAACGACGCGAACAAAGAGACGTGATAGGCGTTGATCTTCGCTAGTGTTGCAAGCTTCGCCGGATCATTGGAATGGTGCGAGATCGGATGATGCGGATCGGTCACTCCCGCTTCCGAGTATGTCCGAGTGCTCGCTTCGCGCGCTAACTGAAATGTGATTACTCTGCTGACGTCTCCCTGTAGAGCAAGAGCTTGCAGGTCGAACATCAGACGCGCATGCTCGCCATACGAAGGCGGAACGCCAATGGGACGATCCACATCCGGCAGCCTGTTGTCACCAGTTAGTTTCTCCGCCTTCTGGATTCGACGTTCCACCTCGCGCACGGTATCGAGATACTCATTTACCTTGTTACGATCGCTTGCTCCGAGCTCACGTTCCAGACGCGAAATGTCATCCGTGACCCAATCGAGAATGCTGGCATTCTTTCGAAGCTCTGCGGCGCGTTCCGAGGCGCTGTCGCCCTCTCCGAACAGCCGCTCGAATACGGATCGCGGGTGAGCCTCAGCCGGAAGCGGTGTCGTCGGAGATGACCATGAAAGGTTGTTCTGGTAAACGCAGGCAAAGCCGTTGTCGCAGTTACCTACCGTGGTGAGGAGGTCCATGGCCAATTCAAGCGAAGGCAGCGGAGTTTGTCCGCCGATCTGCTTGGCCGCAATTTGGTCTACGGTCGTGGCCAACTCGAAATCGGCGCCCTCGGTCATTTTTGCCTTTGCCGCGCTTAGGAACGAGCAATTCGCCGTGGCATGGTTGCCGGGCGAATATGCGTTTTTCAGCTCCAGATTACTAATGACCGTGATTTGCTCGATGACTGAATTCAAGGAAGCCAGAGTCGGGGAGAGTTCGCTAATCTTTCCAACACCCTTGGGTGTCCATTGCTCGATGTGGGCGCCCATGGGGATGTATACGAATCCCAGCCGCCGAACCGGACTCGCCGCAGTCGCGGCCAAGGCCGTCATCGATGGAACCATCGCGTCCAGCAGCGGTAGCGCCAAACTTGCGCCCATCCCTCTAAGGAACGTCCGGCGGGGCAAGGCTCTTTTGGTGATGATCATTCTGAACTCCTCATTTGAAAAGGCGCACTGTGTACAATTCCTAGAACCAGAGTAGAGAAGCGATAGTCGTTGCCGCTTGCATCTGCCACGATTTTGCGAACGGCCGGAGCGTCGTAATATTCCGTTCCGCGACCCAATGCGAACGTAAGAAGCTTCTCTGCCATTGTGGAAACAAAAAGCTCAGGTCTCTTGAGCAAGGCCCGTTGAAGCTCTGAGGGACCGTCGAATTTGCTTCCGTCGGGAAGAATCCCGGAAGCGTCGACAGGCGTTCCGCCATCAACGGTACGCCATCGACCGATGGCATCGTACTTTTCTAACGCGAACCCCACGGGATCCATCAGGTTGTGACAACTTGCGCACGCCGGATTGGCGCGGTGCTGTGCGACCCGCTCACGCATCGAAAGAGCCTTCCCCTTTGTCGTCGCTTCCTTCAACTGCGGCACCTCAGGTGGCGGCGGCGCCGGAGGCGTGCCGAGAATATTATCAAGGATCCACTTGCCTCGGATCACCGGGGATGTTCGAGTGGCGTAGGACGTGACGGTCAGAATACTTCCCTGGCTCAGCAGACCTCCACGCGCACTCTCGTCCGGTAAATTCACTCTGCGGAAACGGCTGCCATAAACGTAGGGAATTCCGTAGTGTTTGGCTAGCCGCTCATTCACAAACGTATAACGCGCGCGCAGCAGATCCAATACGTTGCGGTCTTCTCTAACGATACTTTCGAGAAAAAGCTCGGTTTCGCGTCGGAACGCCTGACGAAGATTGTCATCAAATTCAGGGAAGGATCTCGGATCGGGGCTAACAGACGCCAGATTGCGAAGATACAGCCACTGTGCCGCGAAATTCGTCACGAGTGAATCCGCGCGGGCATCGAGAAGCATTCGCTTCACCTGTCGATCCAGCACCGCCGGCTGGCGCAGCTTTTCATTAATCGCCAAGTCGAGCAATTCATCGTCGGGTATGCTGCTCCAAAGAAAGAAAGAAAGACGCGATGCGAGCTCAATATCGCTGATTCGATAAGCCTGCTTCGGAGCAACCTTGGTCGGGTCTTTTTCAATCCGGAACAGGAACTGCGGGTTTACGAGCAGCGCCCGAATCGCCATCTCGATCCCGTTCTCGAAACCGCTTTCATCCCGAGCTTTTCTGTAGAACGTGAGCGGAATTCGAAGATCGCCGCTCGTGACGGCGCGCCTATAAGCTCTGCGCATAAAAGTCGAGAGAATCCGCTCAGCGCACGGATCTTCGTCAGCCGTTCCCGCCGGACGACAAACAAAGATACGCTGCCGGCTCGGGGTGTCGCTGACGCCTGTCGAATCATAGGGACCGGTAATCGAAATGGAATAAAGAGCAGGCTGCAATCTTGGATGACGATCTGCATTGAAATGAGCCAGATAGGGTTGCCGCTCCACTTCTTCCAACGCAGAACTCTTCTTCTGAAAAGCAGCAGTAATCATATGCGGGCCAGCTTTGACCGGCAGTCGTACTTTGAAATCCCGGTCCAGGATGCTATGGTGCTCAGGTCTGCTGACTGGCGCGGCTGTGAATAAGCCTAGCCGCTTACCGTCAAGAGAAAGATCCAGCTGATGGGGACCATTCAATCCTTCAACGCGCTCGTCACGGTCCCGAGCGAGCCGCAACTGTATCTCGTAAGTCGCGTCAACTGGGAACGTGTAGGAAACGGAGGCTCCGCCTCGGGTTCCGAAAGGCAAATCCGCTAGGCGGTCTTCTTGGGTCAGATCCGGCGGGATAAAGATCGTGTGACCATTGGGCGATCGAATGGGTGACCCGATAGCCAACCGGCTTATCTTACGTGCCGCGGCCAGATACTTCTCGAGCAGAATGGGAGAAAGATTCCCAACAGTTACGTTATCGAAACCGTGGCTCGATTCGTCGGCAGGTAAGAGCGAGGAGACGTCGACGTCTAGCGCGAGCAGATCACGGATCACGTTCCGATATTCACTTTGGTTGAGTCTTCGAAAGGTCGCGGTTCTACCGGGATTCGGATGATTGGCGGCATTCTGGTCGAGCGACTTCACCAAAGCCGATACAACGGCCTCGTAGGTCCGCTCATCCGGCCGTCGCATTCCAAGCGGCGGCATGTGACGGTGGCGAAGTTTTGTCACGACGTTCTCCCAAAGCTCTGGATTCTGAAGGGGAGTTTTGGCTGACGCCGGGGTAAGCGATACTTTGCCGGACTTGAACCGGTCGTTGTGGCAGGAAACGCAATACTGATCTAAAACGGCGCGCGCTCCTGAGCGTCGAGTTGCAAAACGAACCCGACGGTCAGAATCAGACCACCTAGCGTTTTAAGAATTCCTACATTTCTCCGTTGTAGCAATGCAATCATTCTACGCGGGTAGTAACCAGCGCGGAATGCTACGAACCGTTCCCAACGCCAATGCTCCTGAGACCTACGATTAGAACGGTTCGGTAACGGAATTGGACCGTTCGCTATTCGCAAGCTATTGACAGGCGATCAGTTATGTTTCATCTTGCAAGTCTGGAGCAAACCATTTGACCGGCTTTGAAAGTAGAGCTGCGCTATTTCTGATGATCGTGATGATTGCGAATGCCGCTGTCGTTCGCATTGAAACCACCGAGACTTCGCCGTTTGCACATGGCTACGAGCGAGTCCGTGGCAAAGCTTTCTTCGCCGTCGGCCCTCGGCTTCCTCAGAATCGCGACATCGTCGATATTGCGCTTGCGCCGCGGAATGGCTCTGGACGGGTCGAATTCTCGGCTGACTTCGAGATGTTGCGGCCAAAGCGCCCGGAGAACAGCAATCAAACGATCCTGTTCGAAGTGGTCAATCGCGGCAAAAAGGGAATGCTCCCGATGTTTAACCGAGGCGATGAAATGCTGATGGAGAAGGGCTACACATTAGTGTGGCTGGGATGGCAACACGACGTTCCACGCACGCCGGGACCGATGGGTCTCTATGCTCCTGTAGCCAAAGGCGTTAAAGGTTGGGTAAGAGCTGAATACACGCCTACCACGCCAGCAGATATATTTCCGCTGGGTGACGCAAATCACATTCCATATCAACCCATCAGTCCAGACGGAGCGGTTCTAACGGTCCGCCAGGATATTTACGGCACGAGAACCGTAATCCCTGCGAGCGCTTGGCGATTTGAAAATGGTACACACGTTCGTCTCAACACTCCTGCCGTCCCTGGAAGTATCTACGAAGTCGTTTATGAAACCCGCGAGCCAGCGATTGCTGGGCTTGGCTGCGCCGGGATTCGGGATCTTGTGGCGCATCTCAAGAACGCAGAGCACGCTAAGTATGCGATCGGGTTTGGGGTCTCGCAGAGCGCGATGGTCCTTCGGGCCTTTTTGTACGAAGGCTTCAACCAGGACGAGCGAGGCGCGAGGGTTTTCGATGGCATTTTCTCTCACGTAGCCGGCGCTCGACGCTCGACGTTTCAACGATTTACACAGCCTTCGCGCACTGCCGGGCCGCTGCGGAATGCATCCCTTTCGCCAACTGAGCAGCCTCCATTTACCTATGCGGAACTACTGGCTCGCGCGCGCTCCACACGCACAGAGCCGAAGATCTTCGTGACTAACTCCAGTTATGAGTATTGGGGTTCGGGCGCCTCGCTACTGCACACGTCGAGAGACGGATCGCGCGATCTTGATCTTCCGGGCAACACGCGAATGTATGTGTTTGCGGGTGGTCAGCACGGACCGGCGTCGTTTCCTCCAAAGTCGACCGGCGGCGTCAATTTACCGAATTTCAATGACTATCGGTGGTCGATTCGCGCATTACTCGGATCGCTTCACGAATGGGTGACTTCCGGTGTGGAACCTCCTGCTTCGGTCTACCCAACGCTCAAATCCGGCACGCTGACCGCTCTTGATAGGTACTCGTTCTCCGCGAGCCAGAAGCCCAAGATAATCCACACGCCGCACGTTCTGGATTTCGGTCCGGATTACTCAAGCAAGGGAATCATCACCAAGGAGCCGCCGCGGGTCGAACAAGACTTTCGAACCCTGGTTCCGCAAGCCGACGAGGATGGTAACGACCTTGGCGGCATTCGCATGCCGGAAATCGAGTGTGCGATCGCGACCTACACCGGCTGGAATCTTCGGAGCGAAAGGGTCGGGGCAACCACGTATCTCTTAGGTAACACAGGGTCGTACTTGCCGTTCGACCCATCGAAAATCCGACAGCGCTTCTCGGAACAGCGCTCTTATCTCGCGTGTGTTGAAGCCGCCGCAGAATCCTTGGTAAAGCGTAAGTTCCTTCTTCCACGTGATGTCAGAGGGCTGATGGACTCGGCAACCCGGCATTGGTCGTGGCGGCTGGAAACGAGTGCGATCAGCTCTGTTCAGGGCCGTTAAGGAGACGCCATGAAACTGGTGATGTCGTTGATACTGCTCGTTCAGGTAACACTTGCGGCTCGGAAGCAAGGCAGTCCACTCGAAAAACTTCCTAAGAACATGGAAGTCCTGACGCAATTCGGCGAGCGCGCTGATTTCTCACCGGACAATCAACGAATTGCCTTGATGTCTAAGAGCTTCGGCGACGCCTTTGTCATCGATCTTAAAACTCGAGTCATTCGTTGCCTTACCTGCGGTGTGCCCGGGGCGGCCTTTCTCCGAATCATGCACCTGCCAAACGGGAACTACATACTGATTGGACCTGAACGGTTCAGTGATATTCGTACGAGTCGCCGTCGGGACAATGAACTTTGGTTTCTCAGCAAGGAGCCTGGCTCTAAGCCAATAAAGCTTGGCCAAAAGATGAGTGAAGGCGCGGCAATTTCGAAAAAGAACCTTCGCATGTCGTGGTCCGAGACGGACGCACAGTTTCCAGAACTGCCGCGAGACTATTCTCGACTCGTCGTCGCCGACATCGAACTCTCTGGCGGAACTGTGAAGCTGACAAACAAGAAAACGGTTTACGAAAGCAAAGACGCGAGTTGCCGCATCGAATCGCAGGATTTCTATGACGATGACACGAAGTTGACATTCACCTGTTACCGTCCAAAAGGCCTTGGCGGAGTCATGAGCATCGATTTGAAGACCAGTAAGGTGACCGACTTATCGCAATCCGATAGTGTTTACAACGAAGTGGAAGGCGTATTTCCTGATGGCGAGTACACGCTTGTGGAATCCTCGAAACAGGTTGAAACCCTTGGCGGCGAACATGGTTCTCGGGAGATCGACATCTGGAAACTGCGGATGGATGGCACAGGTAAGGATTTCGTTCGGATGACCCATTTCAATGACTATCAGGGTTGGAAGGCGTCGAATCCGGTAGTCTCAACCGATGGCCGCTACTTGGCGTTTCAGATCGCCAGGACTGCTGACGAAGCTGGAGTTGGATACGGGATTGTTTTGATGGACCCGAAAAAGTGAGAGATCTCTGTAAGTAATTGAAGAGACGGCTCGCGAACGGTTCGAAACGTTCAGCGAACTTGACGAGCGGAGCGACTTTTCTGTTAATCTATAGCCGGGTGATGGACCATGCCTAATCCAAGCCGTCGCCATAGGATTGAGGAAATAGACAATGTGCTTGCGCGTGTCTGGTTCTTTTAAGATAGTCGGCGCGTTTCTGATTTCGTTCTCCGCGTTTGCCTCGAATGTTGCGGAGACGGGATTCACGCCAGCCCAGCGCAACCTGTGGTCCCTCCAGAAGGTTGTACGCCCTCAAGTTCCAGTAGTTAAAACGAAAAGTTGGGTAAAGAATCCTATTGACGCGTTCATCCTGGGCAAGATGGAAGCCAAAGGTGTGCAGCCGTCACAGGCAGCTGACCGCGTCACTCTCTTGCGACGCGCAAGCTTTGATCTGATAGGATTGCCCCCTACACCAGAAGACGTGCAGGCGTTCGTTAGCGACCAGTCTCCCAATGCTTGGGAGAAAGTGGTCGACCGGCTTCTTGCGTCCCCTCATTATGGAGAACGTTGGGGCAGGCACTGGCTGGATGTCGCTCGCTTTGCTGAAAGCCAAGGCTTCAAGGCAGATGAGACCCGCGCAAACGCGTGGAGATACCGCGATTATGTCGTCAGGAGTTTTAACAGCGACAAACCCTTCGATCGATTCATCAAAGAGCAAATCGCGGGTGACGAAATCTGGCCTGACAATGTAGAGGCAAGAATCGCAACCTCCTTCAGCCGTCACTATCCTGATGAGTACAACGCGCGCAATCTCATGCAGCGCCGGCAAGAAATTCTGAATGAGGTTACCAACGTCGTAGGTAGCGCTTTTCTTGGATTGACGGTTGAGTGCGCTCAGTGTCACAACCACAAGTTCGACCCCATTAGCCATAAGGATTACTACAGCCTGCAAGCCTTTTTCGCGAATACGGCTCCGGACGATCGGATCGTGGCCGCCTCGCCACAGGAGCTTCAGGAATACCAGCGCAAGCTCGGTGTTTGGGAAGGGAAGACGCGTGAGATCCGCGAGGAGATCTCTGCTATTTTGGCTCCTGCACGCAAGACGATTTGGGACGACTACTTCGATAAGTATCCGCCTGAAGTGCAAGAGGCAATAACGAAACCTGCAGAAGAGCGGACGCCGTACGAAGTACAGCTTTATCATCAGGCCAAACTGTACATTGAGCCCACCCAAGATGCGGTGGTGAAGTCGCTCAAGGGCGCCAACAAGCAACGTTACGCAGAACTCGCCAAGAAATTGAAGGAGTTTGAAAGTTTGCATCCCGGGGAATTGCCCGTGGGCAGCGGAATGCGCGATCTCGGAGGGCAGGCGCCGCCGACGTATGTATTGGCGGGCGGGACCTATTTAGGTCGTCAAGAGCCGGTTGAACCTGCTTTTCTATCGGTTTTGTCGGCTACGAGTCCACAGATCGTTCCTGCGGTGAACGCCAGCACGACCGGCCGACGCACGGCACTAGCAAATTGGCTTGCGAGTCCGGATAATCCGCTTACGGGTCGCGTGATGGCTAACCGGATTTGGTCTTACCACTTTGGAAGCGGTCTGGCCCCGGCCCCGAGCGATTTCGGCAGCATGGGTGGACGGCCGAGTCACCCTGAGTTATTGGATTGGCTCACTCGAGAATTTGTCGAGAGTGACTGGAGCATCAAGAAGCTGAACAAGCTGATCGTGATGTCAAACACTTATCAACAAGCCTCAGCGCACCGCGAAGATGCCGCAAAAGTGGATGAGCGGAACCGGCTTCTCTGGCGTTTTCCGCGCAATCGACTGGAGGGAGAAGTGATTCGCGATTCCGCCATATTTGTCGCGGGAGCACTGAATGAAAAGGTCGGCGGGCCGAGCGTATTCCCGGTTCTTCCAGAGAACATGCCAACGCCGAGAGGCGGATGGTCGAAGGATGCGGGAGACGATCAGAACTACAGAAGGAGCGTTTATATCTTCGTCCGGCGAAATACGCCGTATCCGCTCCTAAAAGCACTCGATTTCCCAGATACGAGCATGAGTTGTGGACGCCGCGATCAGACGATCACCGCTCCACAGGCTCTATCCCTTCTTAACGATCGAGCCGCAATGGATTGGGCCCAGAAGTTTGCCGGTCGGATCATCTCGAAGGCGGGCCTCGATGCAAAAGCGCAGATCGATACCGCCTATCAGTTGGCTTATTCCAGAAAGCCAGATGGTTGGGAAACCGACACGGTATTGACTTTCCTGGAGAAGCAGAGCGGCCGGATTCGCAATCGCCTTGAGAAGGGAGAGCCCATAGCTTTGCCTGCAGTCGCCAACGTACCCGCAGGCGCTGAACCGGCTCGTCTCGCTGCGCTGGTGGATTTTTGCAACACGATATTCAACTCGAACGAGTTCGTCTATCAGGATTAGTTCGGAGGTTTTTGCATTGAAGAGACTCACGAAGCCCCATTTTGAACCAGTAACTTCACGACGGGACTTCCTTGCAAATGCCGGTGCTGGTTTCGGCGCGTTAGCGCTCGGTTCATTGTTGGCTGCAGATGGTTATGCGGCTGCGGTGAAGGGTAAGAATCCTCTGGCTCCCAAGCAGCCACACTTTCCACCCAAGGCTAAGTCTGTCATTTTTCTGTTCATGGAAGGCGGTCCTAGCCACATCGATTTGTTCGATCCCAAACCCGAACTGAAGCGACTTGCGGGCCAACCCCTGCCGCCGTCCTTCGGTAAGGTAATCACTGCGATGGGTACCAGCAACAACACGCTGATGCCAACGCAGCGCACGTTTAAACAGTACGGACAGAGCGGCCAATGGGTCTCCGACTGGTATCCTCATATCGCTCAACACATGGATGACATATCGGTGCTGCGCTCTTGCCAAGCCGATGGGTTGAACCATGTCGGCTCCGTTTGTCAGATGAACACCGGCTCTATTCTGGCCGGCCGTCCTTCGCTTGGCTCTTGGGTGCAGTATGGACTTGGAGCTGCGAACGAGAATCTACCGGCGTTCGTGGTACTGACGGACGACAAGGAGGTCATTGGCGGTCCCAGCAATTGGAGCAATGGTTTCCTTCCCGCGACTTATCAGGGAACGCTGTTCCGTAACGAGGGGCCGCCGATTCTGGACGTCCTGCCGCCGAAAACTGTCGGTGACGACCAGCAACGCGGAAAGCTGGATTTGCTCGCGTCGCTGAATACCTACTTTGGCCGCGACAAACAAGAGGATCTCAGATCTCGAATCCCGCATTCAATCGTACGAACTGGCGTATCGGATGCAATCCGCAGCGCCGGAGGCTGTGGATCTCACGAAGGAATCCGAAGCCACCAAGAAGCTTTACGGGATGGATGAAGAGATCACGGAGAAGTTCGGACGGAATTGTTTGCTTGCGCGCCGTTTGGTGGAGCGCGGAGTGCGTTTCATCGAACTCTATTGCAGCAGTGGCAGCGGTTGGGACGCGCATGTGGATATGGAAGAAAACCACTCCAAGAACTGCAAGATCTCCGACAAGCCGATTGCCGGATTACTGACCGATCTTAAGGCGCGTGGGCTGCTGAACGATACGCTGGTGGTTTGGGGCGGAGAATTCGGACGAACTCCCTTCAACGAAAAAGGCAAAGGCCGAGACCATAATCCGTGGGGATTCACGATGTGGTTTGCCGGTGGCGGCATAAAGCCCGGGCTGACGGTCGGCACAACCGACGAACTTGGATTGCGCGCGATCGAGCGTCACGCTCATGTCCACGATATTCATGCGACCATGCTCCACTTGATGGGGATGAACCACATCAATCTGACTTACCTGCACAACGGTCGGGCTGAGCGTCCGACAATCGTTTCCGGGAATGTCGTGAAGGAACTACTGGCCTGAGAACCTGCCTGAGGGATCTAAAAAGGGGTCTTCGTAGCGAAGACCCCTTTCGTATTTGCGACTTCCCTGATTTCAGAAGCTCAACCGGGCGTTCAACTGAATGATTCGTGCTCCCATAGTGCTCAAAAGCTGACCGAAGAAAGCATCGTTGACGCTGTTACGAAGGCCGGACAGGTTCGTGTGATTCAGAGCATTGAACATTTCTGTGCGGATTTGCAGCCTGACATTCTCGCGAAGGGCGAAGTTCTTCGCGAGACTGAAGTCGAGGTTCCACATTCCCGGCGCCCGGACTATACCTACACCAGCGTTGCCCGGCCGAATGGGCGCCCCCGATGCGGCGACTACCGGGATTCGCTGAAATGCCGCTGTGTTTAGATACTGGAGCGTGTCGTGATAATTCGACAAGACCGCTTGGCCCCCGACGTAGTCTGCGCGCTGCACCGGAGTTGAGGAACTTTGCGTGACTGTGACTGGTAGGCCCGTCTGTGCTCGGAGCATCCCGGTGGCTTGCCAGCCGCCCAGGATTAGACGCATAAAGGCGTTCTGATCAGCCAACGCGGGCAGTTGATACACCCATGCGCCGCTGAAATAGTGCGTTATATCGGAGATACTCGGTCCGCGATCTGCTCGTAAATCGAAGAAGTTTTGGTTGCGAACGCCATTCTCTCCGTCGTAATACGCTCCGGTATCTCCACCTGCATTCGAGATCGACTTCGACCAGGTATAGTTCGCATCGAAGCTCAGGTTGTGAGAGAACCTCTTCCGCAAGGAGTTCTGCCATGCGTGATACGTCGAATTTTGGGAGTTGTCGACATAGTACGGTTGCCGCAGATTTGGATTGGGTCGCAATCCGGTAATTCGGTCTACCTGGTTCGCGAACCGAAACATGATGAATTTGACGCCGCGTGTTCCCACATAAGCCGTCTGGAACATTAACGTAGGAGTGAGTTGTCGCTGAATGTCGAGCGTGTACTGCAGCGTGTAGGGACTTTGGAGATTGGGATTATAGATACCAGTGACATTCGTAATCGGCGTAGTTTGAATCAGTTCCTGGACGTAGGTCATGAAATTGTCGTTATAGTCCGGGTATTTGATCCCGAACCTGTTGATGTCCGCTGAAGTGAAGTTGACCCGGTACGGAACGTTGGGAGCACTGGAGACCAAATTCCAAAAATCTTCCGGCACGATATTGCTAAACATCAAGCCGAACCCGCCGCGGATGGATGTTTTGTTTTCCCCGTCGGGATTGTAAGCGAATCCGAATCTTGGCGCTAAGCCGTTGGCGTCGTTCTCATAAGGCTTGGAAGCCGGCCGGAAGGGGCCCACATCGAATCTGCCGTCCATGCTCATGAAGCTCGGATTGTACAAACCGGCGTCGGGCGTGCCTCCTTCGCCCTTGGCAGAGAAGTTCGAATAGAAGTCATACCGAAGACCCATGTTCAGGGTCAGTCTCGATGTGACACGCCAGTCATCCTGGAAAAAGAAGCCAAAGTTATACGCGGTTCCGTTGTAGAGTCCCGATCCAAGAGTCGCTGTTACTTCGCTCGGGGTGTTGCTCAACATGGCATCGAAGCTGGAGTAGAAGAACCCTGGAATCTCCGGGTTGTTGCGGGTACCGGATGAGCGAAAATAACCGCCACCAAACTTGAGGGAATGACGGCCTGTGAAGCGGGCGTATTTCTCCTCGATCTGTAGAGCGGGTCCTCCGGAGTGGTTTATTTCGCCGCCGGGCCCTCCCCAACCAAGGGTCGTTGCGAGGCGGGGAAGGCGCCGTCCAAAGGCAATCTCCTCATCTGGGTGCTTCGGATCGATAAGCGAGAAAAAATCATCGATACGATCCTGGATCGTTCTGTTGTATCCGAACCGACTCTCCGAGGTCCAGTTCGTTCCCCCGGTTATGTAGCTAACATTGCCACGATCCAGCACATTGGAATAGATACGAGGGTTCTCGATCTGATAGGACGGAATCAAACGATACGGACTGCCATGGCTATAAGTGATGGACAGGCGGCTATTGTCAGTGAGAACGATATCTCCTTTCGCATCGTAGTGATTGTCTTTACGTAGCGCCTGCTTGGTGGCAGTGAATGCGCCAACGGTTGCGTTCGCTGCAAAAGGCTGATTGGGCAGCGGGAAAGCCTGCAGCGCCAGTTCATAATCCGGCACGGCTCTCAACAATTGCTCACGCACTAATGGAGTTGGGACGTTTCCTTGCACGAAGCTAGACTGCGACTGACGGTACCCTTCATAGTCGCCGAAAATGAAGATCTTGTTTTTCTTGATCGGACCGCCTAGTGAACCTCCGAATTGGTTGAAGGTCAGGCGGGGTTTTGTACTGACACGTTGGAACCGAGCGTTCAGGGCGCTATTTTGGTGGTTCTCGAACAAACTGCCGTGCCAGCTGTTGCTCCCCGACTTCGATACAAGGTTCACCTGCCCGCCGAGCGCATTCGAATACTCAGCAGGTATGACGCCCTTCACGACGCTTACCTCTTCAACGCCCTCGACGCTCATCAAGTCGATGAGATTACCGCCCTGATATGTGCCTGGGTTATTGCTCCCAGAGTTGCCGCTGGCATTCGTGCCATCGACCGAGTAGACAGTGCCGTTTCTTCCGATTCCATTCAGGTTGACACCACTTCCTTCTTCTCCGAAGTTGGGAACAACTCCCGCGTTGATCTTGAGTAAACCGCTGACATTCCGATTCTGGAGAGGCAATTCACGCGCGTCGGTAATGCTGTAGCTCTGGAGTTGTTGAGCCGATACGGTGTTGATAAGCGGAGTAGCGGCCTCTACACGGACCGTTTCGGTTACCGATCCCAACTCAAGCGCGAAGGTCTGTCGTATCTGCTGTCCCGCTGAAAGCGTGATTCCCTGACTCGAATAGGACTTGAATCCCTGTGCGTCAATGGTCAGTGTATACGTTCCGACGGGGACGAAGGTAAATGCAAAGTCTCCGCTGCTGCTTGTAGTCTTGGTGAAGACCTGCTGTGTATCCTCCTTTGTGAGTTTGACGTTCACGTTCGTTATCACTGACCCAGACGGATCAGTTACACTCCCGTAGAAGGTCGCAGTGTTCGCCTGGGATCGCGCCTCCTGAGGGAGAGTTAGCAGCGCTGTTCCAGAAATTAGTATTACTCCGAGCGACGCGAACGGCCGTAAACGAAAAGAGCCTCTTTCCATCAATCCTCCCTATGAATTGTTTGAATTCCCATGTCCTGAAGACGTCAGTTCCTGGACACTGTCTTTTTCATGCGGTCTTCGCGCGTCTGCGCGTCCAGGTCATCTGAGTAGCAAGCGTTCACGGCCAGAGACCAGATATTGAAATAAGGCAGTAACGCAGGCGAGCCAAGTATATATCTCTGGGGATAACTTTTTGCCCTCATAACGGTTCGCGAACGGTATCAGAACGGTTCCCAGCGCGTAAAAACCGGAGTGTCGCGTGTGAGATGGGGCCGTTTAATGTAGATTGCTTATCGGTTAGCCCGTGCCGTATGTCGCATGGGAATTCTACGCGAGCGACGACCATCCAGAGAACTGGTTAGGTCCTTAAAGGAGCCGTAGCGTGGCGCCGTCAGAGCCAATCTGATATAACGGCTCAAATGAATAGACGATGGTTACTAATCTTAGTCCCGGTGCTTTTAATCGGAGCCGCACCGGAAGACGCTATAAAACAGGCCGAGAAGGATTGGGCTACGGCTGTTGTGTCAAAAGATTACGCGACGCTGGATCGAGTTCTCGCTGACGATCTTGCATATACACATTCTGACGGCCGATTGGACAACAAATCAGGATTTATCGAGGCTCTTCGAAGTGGCAAGCAGGCCTACAACGCTGCGGAACATGAGTCTATTGATGTGCGGCTACTTGGGAAAGATGTTGCGCTCGTGCGAGCCAGGTTGAAAATGACGGCTGCGGTGGCAGGCCAATCGGCTACGCCCGCGAACTTTAGTGTTCTGCGTGTTTACCAACTCAAGAATGGCCGATGGCAGTTGGTGGGCCATCAATCCGCTAGACTCGCGAAGTAGCAATTGGGGCCGTTTCACGCCTACCTACTTCCGTTTGTGGGACGATAACACGCATGCGCTATGTAGGTGCCGGTTTACTGCTGCTTCAACTCGGCTGGACTCAGTCGACGATGTTTCCTCCCGTGCGCGGTACGCGGGAAATGGTTGCGGCCGCGAACAATTTTGAAGTTGAGGCTGGATATCGTCTATTGGCGCAAGGCGGCAATGCAGTGGATGCCGGTGTTGCCGCAGTTCTCGCGGCTGCTGTTACGGAACAAGCACGCTTCGGCCTTGGCGGAGAAATGCCGCTATTGCTTAAGATGAAGGGCCAGCCGGTGACGGCAATCAGCGCAGTTGGAACTGCTCCAGCGCTGGCCACCATCGAGGCATATCGAAACCGCGCTGTCGAACCTTGGGAGAAGCTCAACAGGATGCCTCCCATTCCCGTGCAGGGAATCCGGGCGGCGATTCTTCCTGGAGCCTTTAGTGGATTGCTGCTTGCGCTGGAGAAGCACGGAACGAAGTCGTTCGCAGAAGTTGCGGCTCCGGCGATCGAATACGCGGACGGATTTCCCCTGGGGGAGGAATTCGCTCTGTTCATTCGAAACGGACAACGAATTCTCGAGTTATGGCCCGCATCGAGTCAGTTCTTCATGCCTTCAGGAAATCCTCCCGTGCGCGGGGAACTCTTCCGCGAACCAACATTGGCAAAGACACTCCGCGAGATGGTCACCATTGAGAAGAAGGCACGCGGCAAACGTGATCGCAAAATTCGCTCGGTCCACGACTACTTCTACAAAGGAAGCATAGCGAAGCGGTTTGCAGCATTCTCTGAGGAGAACGGTGGTTACATCCGATATGAAGACATGCGCGATTTTCGCGCGGAGTCGGACACTCCCCGTAACTACACATACCGAGGATTTGAAGTTCATAAGCCAGGCTTCTGGACGCAAGGACCGGTGATGCTGCAAGCGCTAGCCATCCTTGAGGGTTTCGATCTGAAGGCTATGGGCCACAATAGCCCTGAGTATCTTCATACAGTCATCGAAGCCGTTAAGCTCGCCTTTGCCGATCGGGACCGATATTACGGCGATCCTAAGTTTTCAAAGATTCCTGAGCAGGAGTTGTTATCGCGCGAGTATGCCGAACGGAGGCGCAAGCTCATCGACCCAGCGCAAGCGTCAATGGAGCATAGGCCGGGTGTCATCAATGGAGCAACTCCAGTGTCGAGCGGAAGCGCAGCAAACTTAGGGACTGTGGTTCAGGACACGACATGCGTCAACGTTGTCGATCGGTTCGGAAACTTTTTTTCAGCAACACCGAGCGGAGCCTGGTTGCCATCCGTCATTGCGGGCGATACCGGAATTCCGTTTAGTACTCGATTGCAGTCATTTGTCGTCCAAGAGGGTCACCCGAATCAACTCGCGCCCGGCAAACGTCCGCGGGTAACGTTGAGTCCTACGCTTGTTACGAAGAACGGTGAGCCTGTCATTGCGATGTCGACGCCAGGGGGCGACAACCAGGATCAGGCAATGCTGCAGGTGTTACTGAACATCATCGACTTCGGTATGTCGCCTCAGGAGGCTGTCGAAGCGCCGAGATTTCAAACCGAGCACTTCTACAGTTCATTTGCGGGCCATGATTTCAACCCGGGCAAACTTGCGATCGAAGGAAGAATTGCGCGCGCCACGGCTGACAAACTCACGTCACTGGGTCATCGCGTGACGGTTACGGCAGACTGGAGCAATTCGTCGGCTCCGACCGTAATTTGGCGAGATAATGGCGTACTTCACGGCGGCGCCGATCCGCGGCGGGGACGATTCGTATTCGGGCGCTGATTGGCTCTCAAACAATCGAACGCACGACGCCACCGTCCACTCGCAACGCTGCTCCGTTAGTAGCTGACGACAGCGGACTGGCCACAAAAGTAACAAGCGCGGCTACTTCCTCCGGTGTGGCAAAACGCTGCAGCAGGGAGGAAGGTCGCATAGATCGGAAGAACTCGTTCTCTACGGATTGACGATCTGTTCCCTCATGCGCTGCAAGATTCTCAACGAAGCTGCTAACACCTTCTGAAGCTGTTGGGCCCGGTAGAATAGCGTTCACTGTCACGCCCGTGCCGGCAGTCGTCTCGGCCAGACCACGAGATATCGCAAGCTGCGCAGTTTTGGTCATCCCGTAGTGAATCATCTCCGAGGGAATCTGTACCGCCGATTCACTCGAGAGGAATACAATTCGCCCCCATCCTATTGCCCTCATTCGTGGTAAATGATGTCGGCTAAGTCGCACGCCGCTCATGACATTTACTTCGAAAAATCGTAGCCAGTCGCTATCACTTATCTCTTCAAATGACTTCGGTTCAAATATCCCGAGATTGTTAATAAGTATGTCGACGTCCGGATATCGCTGAATTGCCTCATTCGTGCCTGTGGCTACTCCTAGGTCTGCAGCGAGACCGAGCACATTGCTGTGACCCATGGCCTCAAGCTTCGCAATGGCCTCATCAACTCTTGATCGCGTCCGTCCATTGACGATCACACGCGCACCTTCTCGCAAGAGCGATTCCGCGATCGCGTATCCGATACCTGCCGTCGATCCCGTGACCAGAGCCAACTTTCCGTTCAAACGTAAGTCCATGATAATTAGATGCAGGCCCGCGCACGAAGGACAACATTGCTTTCGTAAAGGCTCTGCGCGTCCATAACCTCAGAATTGATGGCAGTCGGCAATCACTCCCTGCTCGCGTACGGGCCTTCGATAGTCAATGCCTCGATATCGCTTTCCATTCGCTACATGATTGTGATCAAGGTTCGCTAAGCTGCAAGAGACGGCACGGCCTTCCCAGATGACCTCGTCGGCAACCCCACTAGCTTGCCCAGAACATCGCTTACCGGTAGCGCCAAAAGAAGTGCAAGCCTAGTAGAGGCTAGGATCGCTGTGATTGTCCGCCGCGGGGACATATCGGCCAGTGCGCGAAACTATTGAGAAATATGTGTTAATGCATCAACAACCGGACAATAGTGCGGACTGTAACTCAGTGCTGCGGTGATAATATGATCAGCAATCGGATGAGCAGTAGTGTGATCCTCTTATCTCTCGTGATTCCCTTTCTGCTTGCCGCGCAAGCGGTCGAGAGCGAATCCCTTTCATCGAAGTATTGCGCCGCGTGCCACAGCACACGCGCGAAGATGGGTGGGTTCATGCTGGAGGGCGTAAAGCCGAGCGACGCTGCACACCGTCCTGATATATGGGAAAAAGTAATCCGCAAAATCAAAGCTGGAGAAATGCCGCCCGCCGAAGCACCCAATCCAGGTCGAGCGCAATTAAAAGTCTTCGTCTCAGAGTTGGAGCGCGATCTCGATGCCGAGGCAAAGAAGACGCCTTATGCCGGTCAAGCAGTTGTTCGTCGATTGAACCGGACAGAGTACGAGAATGCGATTCATGACCTTCTAGCGATTGAACTACAAGTGGCAGCGGAACTGCCACAGGACGGTATAGCTTCCGGGTTCGACAATATCGCGGACGCATTGTCGATGTCGCCCCTCCTGCTCGAGCGTTACCTGAAAGTTGCTCGGAGGGTGAGCGAACTTGCAACCGGAACGCGTGAAGCTGCGCCAGTAACAGAAGTCTTCCCTGCTAAGGGAACCCAGGCGACCTGGCAGGAAGACATGCCGTTCGGTACTCGGGGAGGCATTCGAGTACGGCACTATTTTTCACACGACGGCGACTATGAGCTGCGTGCCTTTCTAAACAAGGAAAGCCTAACTCCCATCGAGGGCGTTCGATTCTTTCGAACTCGCCTGCAAGTTAAAGCAGGAGCGCATACAGTCGTGGTGACCTTTCCCGACGAGTTCGCCGCTCGCGAAGGGCCGGTCTCGGATGTCGCCGGACCAGGTGGTCCTGCCGTCGGCGGCCCGCTGGATTTGCTAGGAACCGCAATCCGTCCTACCATCGAATTCCGCGTAGACGGCCGTCGAGTGAAGCTCTTTGAAATAGCCGGCATGACGGCCGGTGAAGCCGCGTTCGACGGACAACCGGGTCCTCCTACATTGACGCGCATCGAAATTACTGGCCCACACAATGTGACAGGAGTGAGCGATACTCCAAGCCGCCGTCGCATTTTCCTGTGCACACCATCGAGTGCTGCAGAAGAAGAACCTTGCGCTACGCGTATTCTCTCGACGATCGTTCGCCGAGCCTTCCGGCGAGACGTATCCGCGTCGGACATGCGTCCGTTCGTGAAGACCTATCGATCTACGCGTGCAAAGCGAGGCTTCGACGAGTCGATCGCGAGCTGCCATTCGCGATATTCTGCTCTCTCCTGACTTTTTATTCCGGCTTGAGTTCGACCGCCCAATGGCGCGCGCCGGCGGTGTCTATCCGGTCTCCGGTTTTGAACTGGCATCCCGGCTGTCGTTCTTTCTCTGGAGCAGTATCCCGGATGATGGGCTTCTTGATTTGGCGAGTAGTGGGAAGCTGTCGAATGCCAAGGTACTGGAAAGTACGGTGCGTCGGATGCTTGACGATCGCCGTGCGGTTGCGTTAGCGGATAACTTCGCTGCGCAGTGGCTCGGACTCCGCAGCCTTGCCGATATCGAGCCAGACAAGCAGACGTATCCAGAGTTCGATACAGCTCTGTCGGCGGCATTCGACTCCGAGACTCGTATGTTCATTCGCAGTCTGATCCGTGAGAACCGCAGCATTTTCGACTTGTTGAATGCCGACTACACCTATCTCAATGAGCGTCTTGCTGCGCTATACGGAATTCCCGGCGTGACCGGTCCAGGCTTCCGCCGAGTCTCACTCCAGGGCAATGATCAGCGAGGCGGACTACTCACTCAAGGGAGCATCCTGCTGTTGACATCGCACGCGGCCCGAACGTCGCCCGTTCTCCGAGGTAAATGGATCCTCGAGAATTTGCTGAATTCTCCTCCGCCTCCTCCGCCGGCGAATGTTCCACCGTTGGACGAGAATCCTGTGAGCGGCAGGAAACTCACTACCCGCGAGAAGGTGGAGCGTCACCGCAACAATCCCGCCTGCTCGGGGTGCCATGCTCGCATCGATGGATTGGGGTTCGCGCTGGAGAATTTCGACGTGATCGGCCGGTGGCGGACGAAGGACGAGGGTGGAGACATCAATTCGTCTGGGAAGCTGGCGAGTGGCGCGACGTTCTCTGGGCCAACGGGTTTGAAAAATCTACTCCTTACCGATTCCGAGCAGTTTGTTCGAGGCACGGTAGAGAAACTGATGACCTATGCACTCGGTCGCGAACTGGATGCTCGTGATCAGCCCACCATCCGGGCGATCATGCGAGACACAGAAGCGAACCGGTACCGATTCTGGGACCTTATTATTGCTATCGTGAAAAGTGTCCCATTTGAGATGAGACAGACGCAGGCGCGTTAAAGGAACGAGAATGTTCATCACACAGAAAAGTTTGCCCCGCCGGACAATTCTTCGTGGCGTAGGTACCGCCTTAGCGCTTCCTCTGCTGGACGCAATGGTACCGGCGTTGCGAGCCGAGCGGCTGACGGCCGCGGCCCCGGTGCGCCGTCTGGGCTTCGTGATGTACCCGCTGGGTGTGGATCAGGATCGCTGGCGCCCGAAAGGGGAAGGCGCAGACTATGAGTTTAGCGAAGGGCTGGCGCCTCTCGCTCCTCATAAGAAGAAGTTCGTTGTGATCAGCGGATTATCTTCGGATCCCGATAGGTCCAAGCCGGGCTTTCACGATCGTGCGCTCGCGTCATTCATGACGGGCGTGGAGCCGACCAAAGGCAAGATCCACGTCGGTATTTCTATCGACCAGTTGGCTGCGCAGACTCTGGGAAAAGAAACCCAGTTCGGTTCGCTGGAACTTGCTGGAGAAAAAACCACGACTGGTAGTGCGCACGTCGGCCCACTTTTTAGGAGCGCGACAGTTCCATTGCCGCTCGAATACAATCCGCGCCGGGTGTTCGAACAGCTTTTCGGAGAGGGAGGACGAATAGATCCAGCAGCGACGGCCGCGCGCCAGGCAGCGGATCGCAGTAGCCTCGACACCGTCACCGAGCGCATCGATCAACTGAAAAAGCAGTTGACCGCCGCCGATCGTCACAAGCTCGACGAGTATCTGGAATCCATCCGCGATATCGAGCGCAGGATTGAGGTGGCTATGCGCAAGCAACCTGGCGACTTGCCGAATACGGCCCGGCCCTCTGGCGTTCCAGATTCATGGGTCGAGAACGTGAAGCTGATGTTCGACCTTCAGACGCTGGCCATTCAAGCGGATCTCACTCGTGTTTGGACATTTCTTTACGCTCGCGAGGCCAGTTCCATGAACTTTCCCCATCTCGACATTGTCATGGGGCATCATGAGATCTCACACCACAACTTCGAGAAGGACAAACTCGATGCGCTGGCCAAAATCAATGTCGATCAGTCGCGACTGTTCGCCTATTTCCTGGGTAAGTTGGATAGCCTTAAAGAAGGCTCCTCGACGCTACTTGACCACTCACTGATCCTTTACGGGAGCAACCTGAGTGTGCCTACGTCTCACAGTCAGCGCGATTTGCCGATTATCCTGGCGGGCGGAGCGGCGGGACGTATTGCCGGAGGCCGTCACATCAAGTTTGCCGGGGATACTACTCCACTCACGAATCTCTATCTCACGATGCTGGACAAGGTTGGTGTTCCGACTGAAAAGTTCGGCGACAGCACCGGTAAATTGAACCGACTGGAGGTCTAGGTGGGCTTCCGGCTCGCGATCGTTGTACTTGTGTGGCTGCCCGGGCTTGCGAAAGCAGGCGACGCCATTATCGATGCTGCCCGCTCGGACGATGCGGCTGCCATCGCTGCTCTCGCGGGTAAGGGAGCCGATGTGAACGTCCGGGAAGAAGACGGCACGACGGCCCTTGCATGGGCTGCAAGTCACAGCAATGTCGCTATCGCGGAAGTGTTGCTGAACAAAGGCGCCAATCCCGATTTGGCGAACGAACTCGGGATCGGCCCGCTGTCGCTGGCGATAAGCAACGGTTCGTCAGCATTGGTCAAGCTGTTACTCAGCAAAGGAGCGAACCCGAACGTCGCTCGGGAGAATGGCGAGACACCATTGATGACGGCGGCGCGGCTGGGTCAGGTGGAAACGATGCGGTTATTGCTTAGCCGCGGCGCTAACGCCAACCAGCGCGAGAAGAAATTCGGGCAGACTGCGCTGATGTGGGCAGCTGGATCTCCTGCGGCGGTTCGCCTGTTGGTGGATCACGGAGCAGACGTCGCTATGGTTACGACGGACTGGGATGTGAAGTACACCGTCTATGCGCCGACGACGGCCACACTGGGGAAGACAGGCATTCCCTGGAATACGGACGGCGCATACAACAGTAAGAAGGGCGGCCTGAACGCATTGTTCTTCGCGGTCCAAAAGCATGACCTGGAATCGGCGAGAATTCTGCTGGACGCGGGCCTTGACGTCAATCAGTCGGCGGCCGACGGTACCACTCCGCTACTGGCAGCCCTCTACAATTGGGATCCTCCGGATCTGACGTTCGTTCCGGGCAAGGGTGCGCCGGCTCAGGCGGGGACTTCTCAGCGTTTTCACGCCGATTTCGCGATGGCTCGTCTTCTCCTCGAGCGAGGAGCGAAGTTCGGCGGGACGGACGGCGCCGGCTACACTACGCTGCACGCGACCGCGCTTGCTGTAGCGAATGCGATGCTCGGTCCTGATTTCCGGCGCGGTGGCGCCTACGGGGGCAAGGCTGCACTACTTACTCTCGGTAGGGTGAACAAAGCCGCGCCTGCCTCCCAAGTAGACGAGGCGTTGTCAATTGCGCGCACTTTGTTGGCCGCTGGAGCCGATCCAAATCGGCAGACGCAATATCCCACTGCCGGTCCGGCAGGCGATGTTCGCATCAACCCTGCGCCGCCCGGTTCGTCAGCCTTTCATATCGCAGCGAGTTCCCGCAATCGCGAGCTGTTGAAGATGATGGCGCAACGCGGCGCCAATCCGAATCTTCTTCGCAACGACGGACACACGCCCTTCTCGGTAGCGGTAATCGCAGGCGATCTGCCCGCTGTTCAAGAGATGATCGACCAGGGCGCCGACTTGACGCTCTTGTACAATCCTACTGAAAAGATCCCCGATCCCGTCGAGCCTATCACTCTACCGAGGCAGAAGCAGACTATCATGCATATCGCTGTTCTCGGAGGGTCTCCGGCTGTCATCGAGTATCTTCATTCGAAAGGCGTACCCCTCGACGGGAAGAACTCTGCGGGTGAGTCGCCACTTGACCTTGCCGATCATCAGGAACGCTATCGTGAGGCAATTGAGCGGCAGGGCGCCGAAGGCGATCAGGAAAAACTCAAGAAGGTTGTCCGTCAAACTGCTATTTCCGATGTCTTTCGCAAGCTGCTCGCCGCTAACATAGGCCAGACGACCGGCCGTTGAATATCGACCACCACGACGTTGCGGTTATGGTCGCAATTTGGATCGTGGGTGCTTCAGAGCCTCGCATGCCTCTCCATCGATCGTGAGCCCGGTTTACACTTTGCCTCGGAGTGAGGAAACCGGGCCATCGCCCCGCTATACTACGAACATCATTAGGGAGTGACCTCGTGCGTACACTTTTCGCATTCTTACTTGCGACCACAGCCTTGTTGGCGCAGAATTCAGGAGTTCAGGGTCAAGTTACGGACTCGAGTGGCGCGGCAGCGCCGAACGCATCTATCAAATTAAGCAATATAGAGACCGGGGTTACTCTCGACTACACAACCAACGAACAAGGTTTGTATGTCGCGCCGTCCTTAAATCCTGGTCGGTACCGGCTTGAAGTATCTTCTCCGGGCTTTGCATCCCAGTCGATCAGCGAGTTTCGCCTGGAAGTAGGCCAGATTGGCCGGTTCAATTTCGAGTTGAAGCCCGGCGCATTGTCGAGGCCATCCAGGTCTCTGCCATCGGCCGTGTTACTTAACGCGGACACGACCGAAGTCGGCCAGGTTATCGATTCGAAACGAATCACGGAAATGCCGCTCAACGGCCGCAATTACCTCCAGCTCGCCCAGTTCACAACCGGAGTGATTCCCGGCGGCAACTCCACACAAGGAAGCCGCGCTCGTGATGAAGGCGCTTTCGCCGCGGTCGGCATGCAGATGGCCCAGAATAATGTGCTGCTTGACGGAAACGACAACAGCTCCCGCACATCCGGTGGGCCGCTAGGCTTCGAAGCACAAGCGGTTAAACCACCGGTCGACGCCGTTGCCGAGTTCAAGGTCGTCACCAACAACATGAGCGCTGAGTATGGTTATCGCGCAGGCGCGAAGGTGCTGGTAAATACTCGCGCAGGAACCAATGACTTCCACGGTTCGCTGTATCACTTCCTTCGCAACGACACAGCTCGACGCGACGAACTTCTTCGCAAACCGGTCCGGCGGCCAGAAGCCCGACTACAAGCAAAATCAGTTTGGCGGCACCATCGGCGGCCCAATCATCAAGAACCGCACCTTCTTCTTCTTCAGCTACCAGGGGACGCGAATTCGGCTAGGACAGAGCTACATCTCCACCGTGCCCAGCCGCGACATCATCGAGCGCGGCGACTTCTCGCAGCAGCCCGCCATCCGACGGAATGTTTACGATCCACTTAACCTTACGCGGCACCGGAGCAGACGCCATCCGCCAGCCAGTTCCCAGGCAATATCATTCCGCAAGCCGCTGGGATCCCGTCGTGCGCCGAAGATCATCGAGCTTTATCCGGCGCCGAATATCGCCGGACGCGAGCACACCTTACCGACAACTACTTCTATTCGCCCACCGACCACAACGATGCCAACCAGTACGACATGCGCGGCGACCACAACTTCAACTGAGAAGCACCGATTCTTCGCGCGCTACTCGATTCGGGACCAGTTCCGCAATGAGGCGGGCACTCTGCCCGTATCCGGCAATGGGCGGCCAAGGACAGACTGTCGATCTCAAAGGAGATAACATCGTCGGCAATCTTTCCAGCACCCTCTCGCCGTCACTGTTCAACGAGTTGCGTTTCGGTTTCTCGAAATTCGACACCGCGCTTCGACATTCCGTTTACCGAAAACCTGAATCCGCAGTTCGGCATCAAAGGAGCTCCCGGGCGACAGCATCGGTGATGGTCTCGATCATGGCATGGACCCGATTCAGCCCAAGCGGATATGCGGAAATCGGCGCGCGCAGCTTCTGGCCCAACTTCAACAACCTCGCGAATTACATGATCACGGACAGCCTGCTCTGGCAACGCGGCAAGCACACGATCAAGTTTGGTGGCGAGTTTCGCTTCCTGAATATCTATCGTGACGCGGCGCAGCAGCGCCGTGGCAACTTCACGTTCTCCGGCGCCTTCACGTCTGAGCGTCCTAACGCGGCACGAGCCGCGGAAACATCGGTAATGGCCTCGCCGACATGCTGCTCGGCTGGGCTGGCGGCGGCACGTACGGCAACAATCAAGGCGAGAACTCAACGCTCCGTACTATGCAGGGTTCATCCAGGACGACTGGAAAATCGCACGAAATCTGACCTTCAATCTTGGTCTGCGATACGAGTTCTTTGGTTTGGGAACCTTCCCCGATCGCGGAAAATCAGACCGTCAGTCGCTATCTGCTGCAAGGCTATCAATGTCGCCACCGCTGCCGAGGAGAAATCGCGTTCCCGAAGGACGGTCGCGATTGCGGCTGCGAATCAGGACAGGAACAACTGGGCTCCCCGGCTGGGCTTCGCTTGGAGCCTGACAGACAAAACCGTCATCCGAACCGGCGCGGGCAGTCTTCTACGGTGAACCCAATAGTCTCTCGACCGAAGGAGCGAACTTCCGACAGCGGCCCGCCGCGTCAGCGCCGACATCGCGATTCAGCAGAACTTTGAGCGCACAACCGTTTACGTGCAGGAAGGATTCCCGACGTTCCAGCTGTCCACCGATATTCCTCGAGGCGCGAACATCTTCGTGTTCCCTGATCAGGGACAAAACCTTCAGGCCTATCAATGGTTCTTCGATGTGCAGCAGACTCTGCCTCTTGACATGCTGTTGACCGTCGGCTACATGGGCACGAAGGGCACGTTTCTGGCACACAGCGGAACATCAACCAGCCGATTACGACCAGTGCGACAAGTCGCGGCAAACCAGCGGCTCATCCGGCCACAGTTCAACTGCCGTCACGCTCCATGAGAATTCTGCCTCAACTCCAGCTACAACGCATTGACAGCGAAAGTCGAGAAGCGCTTCTCGAAGGGTCTGACGTTCCTCAGTTCGTTCACATGGTCGAAGAACATCGATCAGGGCAATGAAGTTCTCGCTCGATGGCGGCCAGGGTTCCGCGACGCTCGTATAATCTCAGCATCGAGCGTGGCCTCTCGACGCTTGCACCGCAAATTCACCTACGTGTTCAGCGGCGTCTACGAACTGCCCTTCGGCAAAGGACGCCAACTCTGACCTCCGGTCCCGCATCTGGATCTGTCGGTGGTTGGCAGATCGGCGGACTCGTGTCGCTGCTGACCGGCATGCCGGTCGGCCACACCATCAATGTGAACAACCAGAATCTCGGAGGCATCGTTCGCGGCGATTGGGTTCGCAACCCGAACCTTCCCTCCGACCAGCGCACCATCGATCGGTGGTTTGACACCACATTTCGTTGTTCCCAGCGCTCCAGGAGTCATGGGCAACGCAGGCCGCAACCTGATCATCGGACCGGGACGAAAGAATCTCGACATCATGATCGGCCGCGATTTCGCTATGCCATTCGAAGGACACCGGCTGCAGTTCCGGTTCGAATCGTTCAACTTCACGAACACGGCGAACTTCGGACCTCCCAATGGCGGAGTAGGAACTCCGAATGCCGGCCGCATCATCCAGGCCGAGGATCCGCGTCGCATTCAGTTTGCCCTGAAATACCTCTTTTGAGATAGCCTCGCTGGCGGAATATTGCCTCCGTTCTCGCATATTAGAGCGTCGGGAGGCCGGCGTTATGACTGTGCGGGGACTTTTGAGGCGTTTATCCGTCGTGCCGGCTTTGTTGTTCCAATTTTGCACGTTGCGAGCAGCGGAGCAGCCGATTTTCGCTGCTCGAGAGTTCCTGCTTACGCGTCAGTTCAAGCTGGGACGCGACGTCTATCCGAGCTCTTCGGGATCGCCGATGGCGGTTCACGCGGGCAGCGTGTACCTCGCAGGTGCGTTCCAACTGGGAACCACGGATTACCAGACTTTCCTGCGGAAGTACGATGCATCCGGCGCCGAACTGTGGACGCAACAGATTGTTGCTTCGGAGAACGTCTTTCCGGAGGCGCTCGTAGCGGACACCGGTGGTGTGTACATCGCAATAGCAGTGGGACTGAGTCGTCGCGAAATACGGCTTCGCAAGCATGACGTTGATGGCAAGGAACTCTGGTCCCGTCAATTCCGCATTTCAGAAAACGGACACCACGTCATCGCGGGATTGGCTGCCGACGATATAGGCGTTTATATTGCAGCTTGGGACGGATTCTTCCAAGGAATTTTGCGCAAATACTCTCTTTCTGGCACTAAGCTTTGGACTCGTACGATACCTGCCAACCTTTTGCGCGGTATCAGTGTGGATGAAAGTGGCGTTTATGTCGCAGGCGCGCGTGACAGCGGAGCATTCGTAAGCAAGTTTTCAACCACAGGTTCTCTCCTGTGGACTCGACCGCTATCACGTACAGATCAAGAGATCAATATACCTGCCGCTCTTGTTGCTGACGCGACCGGAATTTATCTTGGGGGCTCGACGTATCGGCCCGTAAGTTTGGAAGGCTCGACGTTTGCTCCCGAGAGTCGCGAAGGTTACGTCGAGAAGCTTGATGGCGATGGCCGTGCCATCTGGCGAAGTCGGTTCGGCCCTGCTGGTACGGGAGTCGAGTTTCTGGCAGCCGACAGCAGCGGGGTCTACGCAGCGGGCAGCGTGCAAGCCGCGCTGCCCGGTCAATGTAGATCTGGAGCGCAAGATATCTTTGTTCGCCGATACGATTCTGCTGGTAATGAGCAATGGACACGGCAGTTCGGAACGACGGGAACGGAGACTGCCGGCCGCCTCGACGTCGATGACGCCGCACTCTACATGAGTGGGATTGCTCGAGGCGGAACGGCTCCTGGCGGCTTGTTTCTCGCGAAACTCGCCAAGATTCCGAGCGTGTCGGACGACTCGCGTCCCCAGATCATCTGGGAATGTGTTGTGAACGCAGCCAGCTCCGCGGGTGGCGCCGTGACGCCGGCAGAGATCGTGAATGTCTTTGGCCGCAATATGGGACCCGTCGAACTCACCCGGATGAAGAGGGATCCGGATGGACGCATACCTACGAGTCTTGCTGAAACACGTGTACTGTTCGATGGAGTTGCTGCATCTCTCTTGTTCGTGTCGGCGACGCAGATAAGCGCCATTGTCCCAAGCTCAGTGGCGGAACGGCCGTCGGTATCGATTGAGATCGAATATCGAGGTGTGCGTTCTGAGCCGTTGTCCCTGCCGGTCGTTCCGACGCACCCAGGAGTATTCACGGTCGATACTTCTGGCAAAGGCCAGGGGGTCATTCTAAACCACGACGGTACCCTCAACTCGGCGCAAAATCCAGCTGAGCGAAACTCGGTCATCGCTCTGTACGCAACAGGCGGTGGGTTGACAGACGTGTCGAGAGCTGCGGAACTTGTTTCCGTCACTTTCGAAGATCCTCGTCTTGAACGAAACATCGGCGGCTATTCGCCTGCAGAAGTGCTTTCCGTCGGCCCAGTAGCGGGAGCTATTCCTGGCCTACTGGAAATAAGAGTTCGAGCCCCTGAATGGGCTTTGACAGGGCCCGCAATAGGGCTCTACGTGCAGATCGGCTCGGCGTACACGGACCCTGGTATCACTGTCGCGTTGCGCTGAGAATGTCGCAAGGTGACACGATCAAAACGGCTTCCTCGCCGGTAACGGTGATAAACGCATTCAGAAACGGCATTCAGGCAAGCGATGCGCGCGTGAGTGGCAACTCGCCGATCTCTTGAGCTTGTCCGACGTCGCAATGGTCGATCAAGGAGCTAACGCAGCGATCGGACGTGATTCATGCGGGTGGCGGAGAGCTGTCGATGGTTTGTGCCCAAATCACTGGGAGCGTAACTATAAATGCGCCTTTTGGCACACCGACTCAGACATTCCTCGCGCGCTCACGTTAGACTTCCAGCTTGACTGTCGGCTTCGTATTCGGAAGGACCCGCTCGACGCGAGGCTGGCCGGGGCCTGGCTTCTTCATGCCGTAGGCGTTTACCGGTTGTGAGCGGTTCACCCAAAGGGTGTAGTACAGGTGGTCCGCCCTGGGGTCGTCCGTATTGGGGTGCAGCAGAATCGTGAGTCCCAGGCTGTTCAACTGCAGCCATGGAACGAGGATCGGCAGCAGGTCGTTAGTGAAGCCGAAATAGAAGGATGGCGTTACGTGAGGACCGCGCGGGGTAAGATTCCAATTCCCGAGTTCCACCGGAAACCGCTCAGCCGACCACTTGCGAACCAGTGCCGCCTTTTCATAGGTATCTTCGTCGAAATAGAAATGGGCGTGATAGCTCTTGATGTCGGTGTAGGGCCGCGGCGCACTCGGCAGCCCATTCTCCTCGCCGGGACGCACACTCTTGGGCCGCGCGGCGGGTTCTTTGAGCGTGTCGTATCCCCACGGACTCTTGCCTTCATCGGGAGGCGGAAATACGGGAACGAAGCCCTCTCGGTACGGCGAAACTACTCGCTTCTGTTCCTTCTCTTCTTCAGCGGCTTCAACTTGTGTGGCGAGCGATCCAGCGGTCAGAGCCCGCGCCCACCGCCATGAGACCCGACCTAATGATGAACTGTCGGCGGGCGGGCGACAGCAGATCGGCCCAATACTGGTCCACTTCGCTATTCGGAGTGACATTCTCATCGAGTGAATGATTCTCAGCCATAATGAGCAGTTCCTTTTCTGATCGACGCTAACCTTTGTGGTCACCGCCTTCAGGGACCGGAGCGCACGGGACCACACACAAGAATAATGCCACGAATTCGCAAGGATGTGAGGCGCTCCAGCATTGCGACGACCGCTGTGTTCACGCCAATTAACGGAAGAACGCTCGTGCGCGTAGTTTCAAAGTGCGTCCGACGTGTTCTCAATCAGAACATCAGCCGCAGAGCTAATTGCAGATTCCGAGGGGAGTTCTGCTGACTGGTAATGACTCCGAAGGCTGTAGAGTTAATGCTCGTGTTGGGCACACCGAACTGGACTCGGTTGAATGCGTTGAACGCTTCAGCGCGGAATTGCACTTGCATCCTGTCGTTGACGCGCGTGTTCTTGAACACTGAAAGGTCGAAGTTGAGAATCCCCGGCGACCGAAGATTGGGCATGATTCGCGGGGTATTGCCGAAAGTGAACGGCGCGTTGAAGGAGAAGACTGAAGTATCAAAATAGCGCAGCAATCGATCCGTCACAGGGCCCTCAAGCGTCGGATTCACTCCATTCCAATTTGGGCGCTGTGTGCCGGCAAAGGTGCCGCTGCCATTGCCGCCGTTGACCTGGAGCGGATAGCCACTCTGAAATGTCGTGTTGCCGTTGATCTGCCAACCCCCAACAAGCAGTCCAGTCAGTCCGCCGCCAGAGGCGAACGGCTTGCCGGGACCAAAGGGAAGCTCATAGACATAACTCAAGACGAGCGTTTGGGGTGTATCCCATGATGACAAGGCTCGCTCACCTCGGAGGTTATAGAAGTTCTGTGGTGGGGCGCCGGAGAATGACTCACCTGGGAAGCCGTTCACACTGGGGATCATGTCGTCTATTGTCTTGGCGAGCGTGTAGGCAGCCATCAAACTCAGTCCTTTGGACATGCGATGTTCGAAACGTACGAGCATCGCGTGATAAATCGAATTGCCGTAGTTCGCGTTTCTCGTGGACACGCCAAGGAATTGAGGGTAGGGTCGAAGCGACTGACCGAGCGTGATCGTTGGAGTCGACAGAGTCCCCTGCGCGATGACGCCGTAATAGGGATTGGGAACCTGGCTGTTCAGTTGAGCGCCCAACGATAAGTATTTGGGGTCGAGTTGATCCCATTCCTGAATGCCCATCAGGTGGACACCGTGCGAGGCCGAGTAGGAAACCTCCGCCACAGTGTTGCCGGGCAGCTTGCGCTGGATACCAAGATTCCATGATTGGACATATGGCTGCTTGGCATTTCTGTCCAAGACGAACAATGACTGACCGAGATTCGTCAATAAACCTGCCGAACTGCCTGTCGCATTACAGAAGCCTGTCGGATACGGATTCGATAGTACGGCGTAGGGTGTGAGCCCGTTATCGACACTCGTGGCCATCGGTGTGGAACAAATGAATCCGGTCTGTGGCAAAGCATTATTGTTTCGGCCGTTCCCCCAACTGTTGCTGTAGAAGATGCCGTATCCACCACGGAATACCATCGAGTCGCCGAGATTGTAAGAGAAACCGATACGAGGCGCGAAGTTTTTCTTGTTCGAGTTCCAGTTTCCTTCCGGCAGTCCGCCGACACCAGGAAATGCGAGTCCTCCTCGAACAGAAGCGCCATTTGACAGGGTCGCGGCGCTGGTGAAATCAAAATTCGCAACCTGGTTGTTTTCCTCGACTCGTGGCGCTTCGTATTCCCATCGCAGGCCGAGATTCAATGTGAATCTCGACGTGATCTTGTAGTCGTCCTGGAAATAGAACCCGAAGTAGGGCTGATTGTATTTCCCGTGAAGTTCTGTAACGTTGTGAGTGCCCGTGGCCATCGCGCCGAGAAGGAAGGACGCATATCCGAATCCAGAGGTTGTGCTGCTTACAAGCGGATTGGGTCCTTGGGTGAACGCGGTGGATGAGGAATAAGCCCCCGCGCTATTATTCGCTAAGTTAGTCGTATACTTGCCCAGCCCATACATACCGCCGAACTTTAGTGTGTGCTTTCCAGCGAGCTTTGAAAGGTTGGCTTTGCCTTCATATCGATCGGAGACATCGTACTCGTTGAAGTATCCGCCCAGGGCAGACATTTCACCGGTCGCGATGGAGGGGAAACCGAGCGCGATGCTTTCTTCTGCCAAGTACGAGGGGAATCCTAATTGCGTCGGATCGAATCCATTGGACAAGCCGAAGCTTTGATAGAACCACCGCGCCCATGAAAAAACAAATTCACCAAAGAGCGTTGGTGAGAACGTGGTTGTCGCCTTTCCGAGAACATAGGGATGATGCTGCGGCTTGGTGGAATATCCGGGGCTCGCGAGGTTGCTTTCTCCAAATGTCGCCGGATTCTGCCACGTGCTGAGATTTGCTCTAGAGATCCTTCCAGTCAGCATCGTGCTTGCATTCAGTTGATGATCGACTCTGCCGGAGTAATTATCGGTCGCTCGCTTTGCCGAGCCACTAAAGAAGAAGTTATTGAGCCCGGTGTTTGTCGTACCTGCCGAGGTCGGCGCAGGATAATACGTCTGAATCTTCGCTGACACAGGATCGATACGAGCGGCCGGAATCCGATTTCCAACGAATGGGGTGCGGATGTATTGCGCAGGATTGTTCGGGTCCTGGCGAGTGGTGGCCGGATCGAAGATCGTCACCAATTGTCCATTGCTCGCGAAAGTTTGCGAGAAGTCGCCCGCCCGTTGCAGGCCCGTGGGAACGCTAGTTGTGACAACGGTCGGGATGCGCTGCCTTAGTCCCTCATAGGAGAAGAAGAAAAAGGTTTTGTTCTTGAGGATCGGCCCACCGACAGTTCCGCCGAACTGGTTGTATCTGAGGGCGGGTCGCGCGCGGCCGGAAGCGTTCGAGAAAAAGTCGTTAGCCGCGAGCACATCATTGCGGAAATATTCAAAGAGACTTCCGTGCATCGTATTGGTTCCGCTCTTGGAGACGACGTTGATCACTCCTCCGCCTGAGTTGGCGTATTCTGCACTGAAGTTGCTGGTCTGAATTCGGAACTCGCGGACCTCGTCCACTTGTGGGCTGTACTCCGGTCCATTGAAAGTGAGGTTCGTATTGTTGCCGCCGTCGAGCATGAACTGGCTCTGGTTTGGCCGGGAGCCATTGATGGAGAAGAACTGGTAGTGACTTTCAAGTACAGGGTTAACCAGCGTCTGCCTAGTGGCTCGAACGCCCGGAACGAGGATCATCAGCGCGTTGGAGTTACGGCCGAGCATCGGCAGGTCTTCGATGTTGTCCTGAGTGACGACGCCACCGATCGCATTGATTCCAGATTCGAGGAGCGGGGCTGTATCGGTGACGGTCAACGTCTCCGCTGTTGTTCCGACTTCGAGAGAAAAGTCCAGTTGCGCCGTTTGGGCCACAGCTAATTGGACGCCAGAACGAGTGACCGGACGGAATCCAGACGCTTGTACACTAACGCTATATTGGCCTGGTTGGAGTAGCGGAACGGTATAAATTCCCGCCGTATTGGTTTGCGCCTCCCAACGAATACCTGTACTCTCGTTCACGATAGTGATACCTGCAGTGGGTACAACGGCTCCAGTGGCATCCTGCACCGTTCCCGTTATTTGTCCAGTAAGCTGCGCATATGCGACTCCTTGAAATAGGAGGGCGATCACGGCTGCCGTGAGTAAAGAGTGCTGAGTTTTTGCTTTCATGGGAGTTACTCCTGCTGGAAACAAAGCATAAGAAGCTGGGTCAGAGAATGGAATTTAGTGGCATAAGAATTGTTATGCACTAAATGCCGCCGAGCGTATCACTGCGAATAGGCGCCTGTCAATCGATGGCCGGAGTTGTCGTCAAAAATACGGAAATGATCTGAAGGAGATCCAATTCGATTTGTTTATTGACGATTATTTCAACCGGCGGCCGGTTAAGCGTCAATCTTAGCGGCCGGTGTCTGCGAGAGTGCGGGTGCTGTCTATGAAAAACGATGAAGCTCCCAGCACGATGAAGCCGGCAGCGCACAGCCAGAAAACCTCGCGCCAGTCCGATCGGTGAAGACTGCTGCCGATGACAAGAGGAATGAGCTTCGCGACGGCAGATGCGCCAAAGTTGCCCCACATGTTGCTCCAAGCGAGTGTCGAAGCTACGTGACTGCCGCCAATATCTTGAGCCAGCGCCCAGACTGCTGGAATAACGCTATCCGTCGCGAAGGCGACGACGCCACAGGCAATCGCAACCATTAAGGGATCGGGAAGAGTGGGACATAACAAATAGGCCGCCAGCAGCAAGAAGACCGCCAGACACAAATGGAAGCCTGCGCCCGAGGCGCTGGCCTAGGCGTCGGGTGAGAAAATCGCACCACCAGCCTCCGAACACCATCCCGCCGAGACTGCAGGCAAGCGCGATCGATACGTAGCCACTTGCCGTAACCTGATCAAGACCGCGGACTTCGTGAAGATACGTCGGTAACCACGTGATCAGGAATGCCCAACCTATGTTCATGCCGATCGTTCCCAAGTTGAGAAACCACAAACCGCGATGCCGGAGCAAAGCCATCCAGGGCGATTTTCGCCGCAGCGGTTGAACTTCGGGGCGCCGGTTCGAATCAACTCGCGTTCCGCCTCATTTGTCCAGGGGTGCCGCGATGGGTCGTCACGAAAGACGACGTGCGTCGCGAGCGCCAGGACAATACCGATCGTGCCGTAGATCCACAAAACCGGGCGCCAGGAACCCAGCGCTGCGATCGCTCCCGCAGTAAGCCAGAGCGCCAGCGAATTTCCCATGCGCCCACCGAGAGAGACAATGCTATTGGCGCGGGCACGCTGAACAAAGGGAAACCATCTCGTGACCAATAGCGCGCTTGCAGGATAAGCGCCCGCTTCCGACAAGCCACAAGCAGAACGGACAATCACCAATCCGATCAAACTACCGACAAAACCTGTGAGTCCGGTGAACAAAGACCAAAGCAGGATATACGCGACCAGCATTCTACGCGGGCCGAACCGATCGGCCAACCAGCCGGCAGGAAGCTGTCCGATGGCATAAGCAAAAAAGAACGATGCCAGCACATCTCCAACCCTGTCTTTATTCAATCCGAGCTCCCGTTGGAAGCTCGCCGACTGAACAACCGCGCCCATGCAGATGCGATCGAGGTACAGGATGAACGCGTTTGCGGTGGCGATGCCAAGCACCGCATAACGAACGCGTGTCGGTACGTGCGCGCCGCGGTCAATCACCGCAAGTGCTCGCGCAGAAAGCGCAGGAAATTACCGGAATAGATTCCCTGAATGTCATCGACCGTGTATCCGCGATCGGCCAACGGCTTGGCAAGAGTCACGAGATCGGCGATGCTATCGAGATCCATGGGCGTTTGTTCCGTTCCGTAACCGCCATCAAGATCGGTACCGATGCCAACGTGTTTCGCATTGCCGGCGATTTGACAGATATGATCGATATGCTCGCAGATCTTTTCCATCTTCAGGTTGAAGTCTTGTGGTTTGGACCGATGATGCGTCCAACCGTGAACCATCATGATGGCGTCAAACGCCATGCCGATTACAGCGCCTCGTTCGACTAACGCCCGAATTTGATCATCATTGAATTGCCTGTTCCAATTCGCCAGCGCACGACAGTTGTGATGGCTCGCCCATACGGGTCCGGAATAGCGATCGAGCGCATCCCAGAAGCTTTCATCGCAGAGATGGGTGGCATCGAGAATGATGCCGAGACGCTCCATCTCTTTGAGCAACTCGTGTCCCTTGGGAGTGAGGGGGCCTTCATCGTCGGTGCCGTGTCCGTAAATCCCAGGGCCATAGTGGACGGGACCTATCGCGATTAATCCGTCGGCACGTGACTTTTCGAGATGCCGCCAGGAGAGGATCGAATCGGCGCCTTCAAGGCTGAGAAGGTATCCAATCGGGAGCTTGGCTGTCTCTTCCAGTTTCGCGCTTCGCCACAGGGTCGCGTGAGTATCAACGTCGCTCCACGTGCGCAACTGCTTGAGCTGTCCGCATTCCTCCATCGCTCGATACCAGGCGAGTTGGCCCTGCGTTTGCGCCCATGCCTGTTCCGGGCTCCTCCAGCCAGGCAGCTTACTGAATCGCGCCGAGTAGCGCGCAATCTGTGTCGCAACGCAGAGTCCGATTCGCCCGCGCCGCATTTCCGGAAGGCATACCGTTCCTCGGGTTCGATCCGGCAGGTCGGTCATTCCAAGTTCGCGACGGCGGATCTCCACCAGAGGGAGGCGAATGTCGCGATTCCATTCCATTGCATTCATGGAAAGATCGAGATGAGCGTCAAAAATGAGAGGAATAGTATCCATAGTTTTTCACTGCGATGCAGGAACACATCGCCGCGGCCGCGACGGAATGAAACATAAATTGTAGACCACAACAATAACCTGGGATTCTCGATGGTCTAATGCATCACCCAGCCGCCATCTACATTTAGCACTTGGCCCGTCATGCCATCACTAAGCTCGGAACTGAGGAAGAGACAGACGCGCGCGATATCGATAGGCAGAATCCGGCGCTTTAATGACTGTTCCGCCACGAAGAGTTTGATCTGTTCATCGGTCACTACCGCTTTCTCCGCCTCAACCAGCACGGCGCCGGGAGTGATGCAATTCACATGGACATTGTGCTCTCCCATCTCACGGGCGAGCGATCTTGTCAATCCGATAACCCCGCCCTTCGAGGCGACATAGTGAACCAGATTCGCGACTCCTAGATGAAACGTGACCGAAGAGATGTTCACGATCTTGCCACCGCCACGAGCGATCATTCCAGGCAATGCAGCCTGCGATGTATGAAATATGCTCTTGAGGTTGATCGCCTGCATCTCATCCCACTCCAGTTCGGAAGTCTCGAGGAATGCCCGTCGCGGATAAATGCCTGCGTTGTTCACGAGAATGTCGATGGAGCCGAACGAGGCGAGCGCGTCTGCCACCGCAGCATCGATACCTGCCCGATCGCGCAGGTCCAGACCAACGGCTTTGACTTTCACCCCCGATCTCTCAAGCTCAGCAGCAGTTGCTTCGTTCGGTGGCTGGTTGCGATCTATGAGAATCAGACTCGCGCCATGCTCGGCGAAAAGACGGGCGACGGAGTTCCCGATACCGGTGGCTGATCCCGTGATCAAGGCGACTTTGCCGGTCAACAGCATGTGATTGTTGAATGCTCCTCTATTTCTCAGGTTTTACGTCGTTCAAAATCGCCGGCCAGACAGCGGCGCAGCTGCTCTCGCGGGGTACACTCAAGAGTATAATTACGGAACCCTATGATCGAAGTATCTGTGAACGGGCAGTCGCGACAGTTTGCTGGAGACGGCGAGATGCCAATCCTATGGTATTTGCGCGACGAACTTAATTTGACAGGGACGAAATTCGGCTGCGGCATGGGCTTGTGCGGAGCTTGTACGGTTCATCTGAATGGCGAGGCCATCCGGAGTTGTTCCACGCCGATGAAATCAGCCGCGGGCAAGAAGATCACTACGATTGAAGGCTTGAGCGCGAACGGCACGCACCCGCTGCAGGTAGCCTGGGAGAAACATAATGTCGCTCAGTGCGGATATTGCCAGACTGGGCAGATCATGCAGGCTGCCGCTCTGTTGCGGAAAACGCCCAAACCCACAGACAGCCAGATTGACAACGCCATGGACGGCAACATTTGCCGCTGCGGCACATATACGCGAATTCGAGCGGCAATCAAGACCGCGGCGGGGACGCAGCAGGCATGAAGATCCATTACGGCACTAGTTATCCCGCGCCCGAAAATCGGACGCCAGAATCACCCATTCCGTTGGCGGCGGCTGCCGTGCTGGGTGCCCCGAAGACCAGTTCCGAGATTGCCCGGCTGACACGAGAGGCATATGACAAGCTCCGTGCGGACCGCGTTTCTCTCGAACTGATTACAGTCGATCGAAGAGGTTTTCTCGGCGCCGTCTTTTCCGCGGGCGCGCTTGTGTTTGGCGCCAGTCTGGCGACTGACGAAGCGGTAGCTGCAGCATCGTGGCAGCCGAGCGTCTATCTCGGCTTCGAGCCGGATGGAAAAATCATAATCACTGCGCATCGATCCGAGATGGGCACGGGCAGCCGAACATCGCTGCCGCTTGTGGTTGCCGATGAACTCGATGTGGATTGGAAATCGGTGCGCGTCGAGCAGGCAATCGGGGATGAGAAGTACGGTTCTCAGAATACGGATGGGTCCTGTTCCGTTCGTGACTTCGTTGAGGCCATGCATCAAGCTGGAGCAACGGCGCGTCTGATGCTGGAACGCGCGGCGGCGCAGAAGTGGGCCGTGCCCGCGGACGAAGTCTCGCTCCGTATGGGCCAAGTCACGCATGCCAAGTCCGGACGTAGCGCGAATTTGGGTGAGTTGGTTTCGACAGCTGCAACATTGCCCGTTCCGCCTAAATCGGAATTGCGCTTCAAGAAACCCGAGGAATATCGATACATCGGGAAAGATGTTCCAGTTATTGATCAACACGAGATCGTCAGTGGCAAAGCGGTTTTCGGTATGGACGCCACACGACCGGGGATGCTGTACGCCTCATTGGAGCGTCCACCCGTGTACGACTCGAAGATGAAGGCCGTAGATGATGCCGAAGCCTTGAAGGTCAAGGGCGTGCAGAAGACCGTTACCCTGCCGCCATTTAAGCAGCCGCACGCCTTCCAGCAAGTAGGTGGAGTCGCGGTGCTTGCAGATTCTACATGGGCTGCGATGCAGGGCCGGAAAAAATTGAAGGTCGAATGGGACCTGAACCCGAGTCACTCAAGTTTTCAATCTGACGCTTACAAGAAAGAGCTCTTCGCCAGCGTGCATAAGGCGGGCAAGACCGTGCGGAATCGTGGCGACTTCGACAGCGCGTTTGCGGGCGCTGCCAAGAAGCACGAAGCCGACTACTATGTGCCTATGCTGGCGCATGCAGCAATGGAGCCACCTGTCGCCGTAGCCGAATGGCGGGACGGTAAGGTGGAAGCCTGGTGCCCAACGCAGAACCCGCAGGCGGTTCAGGAAGCGGTCGCTGCAGCAATGGGCGTGACGCCCAAGGATGTCACGTGTCATGTGACACTGCTTGGCGGCGGTTTTGGGCGCAAATCGAAACCGGATTATGTAGTGGAAGCCGCTCTCCTCTCAAAGGCGGCCGGCAAACCCGTTAAGGTCGTATGGAGCCGGGAAGACGACATCAAGTTCGATTACTTCCATTCGGTCGCGGCGATGCATATGAAAGGCGGTCTGGACGCATCGGGGAAGCTGCAATCGTGGCTGTTCCGTAGCGCATTCCCGCCAATTGCGTCGACGTTTGCGGCCGGCGCCGAGTACGGTGCTGATTTCGAAACGGGCATGGCGCTGAACGAACTGCTTTTCGATGTGCCGAATATTCGGGCAGAGAACTGCCCGGCTAAGAACCATGTGCGTCAAGGGTGGCTGCGGGCTGTCTGCCATCTGTTCCATGGTTTTGGCGTTCATAGCTTCGTGGATGAACTCGCCCACCTGAACAATACGAATTACGTGGATTTCTTCCTGAAAACGATTGGTCCGGATCGCAACGTGGACCTGACTAAAGATGGTGTGAAGCCCTGGAATAACGGCCAGTCTACGGAAACCTTCCCACTCGATACGGGAAGGCTGCGCCGTGTTCTAACACAGTGCGCCGAAAAATCGGGCTATGCGAAGTTCCGGAACTCGAAGACGAGCGCCATCGGTATAGCGGCTCATCGCAGCTTTCTCAGTTATGTCGCTACTGCGGTTGAGGTGTCCATTGACGGGCAGGGAAATGTAACGATTCCAAACGTCTGGACCGTTGCCGATGTGGGGCAAATCGTAATGCCCGACCGAGTCCGCGCTCAGTTTGAAGGAGCAGCAGTGTTTGGGACCTCGCTCGCAATGATGGGCGAAATTACGGCCGATGCAGGACGGATTGTCCAATCCAATTTCCACAATTATCCCGTTGCCCGGCTGAAGCAGTCTCCCAGAAACATCGATGTGACGATTGTGGAATCAAAGGCTCCGCATGCGGGTGTCGGTGAGCCTGGAGCTCCTGTGATTGCTCCGGCGCTGACTGCTGCAATTTTCAATGCTACGGGCAAGCGGATCCGCGAGTTGCCGATAAAACGAACGAAATTGGTTTGAGCGTCAGCTGATACGCGACCGATCCACGCTGGCAGAGGGAAACTCTATTCTGTCGGCGGGCACAGTGCGCACTTGGGAATGTGTAAGCAAGGGCAGTAGGAAGCAGAAGGACGAGCCAACTCCCGGTTGTGACTCTACCCAGATTCTGCCGCGATGCCGTTCCACAATTCTCTTGCATAAAGCGAGGCCGATGCCCGTGCCGGGAACATCACGACCGTGCAACCGCTTAAACACTCCGAAAATACGTTCTTTATATTCCGCCGCGATGCCGATACCGTTGTCCTCAACGCGAAACAACCACCCTTCCTTGACTGGTTCCGCTCTGACTCGAATGTGGGGACGGCGTCCGCCGCTATATTTCAGGCTATTGGCAAGCAGGTTCTGTAGCAGCTGTACCAATTGTTGCTGATCGCCTGTGACAAGTGGTAGTTCGCCTACTTCAATTACTCCTCCGGTTTCATGCGCTTGAGCAGTCAAGTTGCTCCGTGCCCATTCAACAACCATCCTCATATCGACTTCCGTCATTACGCGCGCATCGACATTCAGCACTTGAGAATAGCGCAGCACGTCCCGGACAAGATCTCCCATGCGCTCGGCCGAACCCTTGATGTATCGGAGGAACGTATCTGCATTGGCATCGAGTTGACCACCGTAGCGGCGGCTCAACAGCTCCGCATATAACCCGATTGTCCGTACAGGCTCCTTAAGGTCGTGACTCGTGATATAAGCGAATTCTTCAAGATCGGCGTTCGATCGAGCAAGCTCCTCAGCCTGCCGAATCAGCGCTTCCTCGACCTGCTTTTCCTCTGCAACGTCGTAGAACACCCCAACGGCTCCCACGACCTCGCCGGCGTGGGTCTTCACCGGAGCAGCACTAACCCGAATCCAGGTGGTTGAGCCGTCTTCGCGAAACCACATCAGGTCCTGGCCACGAACATTCTCGCCACGAATAGCGCACGCCAACGGGTATTCGTGCCATTCGAGCCGTCGACCGTCCGGATGCAGTGCGTTCCAACCCGAGCCGAATTCTGCATCAAGATAGCGAGATGTGGGTCCTCCCAGCAGTTGGGGGACTTGCGCATTCGCCATCCGGATTCGGCCAGAAGGGGCTTCAGCGAGAACGATGCCTGCGGGCACGTTGTCGATCACTGCTGCGAGTTGTCTCTGCTCTGAAGACAGCGCTGAAATAAGCCGCCATGAGATGAGCGTGCCGGCTCCCCAAAGCAAAGCTCCCAGCAAGATAATGGCGGTCAACAGAATGCGCCGGGTCAATCGCGCTCCTTCACCCAGCCGTTCTGAGAACGCGTTCTCGAGCTTTGTCAGTCGTGCGTTGATCTCCCACAGCTCATACCTCGCCGCTGGCAGGGAATGCGCCGCAGAAAAAGATTGCTGCTGCCACTGCGAATGGACTTTGGCTCCCAAGTCGTTCAACTTGGCGACAAACGCGTCCCCTTCGGTCCAAACAGCAACGGCATCCGAAACAAAAGGCACGTAGCGGAAACGGCGAAACAATAAAATGAGATCGTCAATATCCTCCGAATGATTTCCTCCGGCTAAAAATCCATCAAGCACGATCTTCCAGTTCGGATTCTCCTTTTCCAGCTCGATGCGAGCCCTCCGGTCGCCCTGGGGAATGGTCAGCGCATCTTTGAATTCGCGATAGGACCGCTCTTCACCGGAGTACATGTAATCAGTCAAGAGGAAGACGGCCTGCTTTTGTCCTTTGGAATAGAGACCCTCGCCACCAACATACGCGCGAATTCCATTCAGCAGTTGCATACTCATCCACGCTGCCATGACCAGCAGGGCGACAGTTACCGAGAGTGCGAGGAACACTGTTAGAAAGGTTCGATCCTGCCTCACTAACTGTTGAGCCTTGGTCAAGCGCACCGATCTCTCCAGGGAAGAAGAGCGATTGCCATCGGACTTGGGAGCATTGAACTTCGAATTTTCATCAGAACGCTCTTTATCGGAAAATGCCTCTCTCTTATTATTCTCAACCGC
Organism: Bryobacteraceae bacterium; assembly: GCA_963844855.1. GTDB lineage: Bacteria > Acidobacteriota > Terriglobia > Bryobacterales > Bryobacteraceae > DASQDN01. The sequence continues at coordinate 43,248 of CAWJQP010000001.1, read as the reverse complement.
CGCAATTTTTTCCTCGGAAATCTGGGTGCGCCTCGAAACCGCGGTTTGCCAATCCAGCAACAAACCGCGGTTTGCCAATCCAGCAACAACGAGTATGATTCTACCTATGAGCGTGCTTGCGGATCTTACGTTTGCGATTCGTCAGATACGGCGTTACCCCGGAGTTGCTGGAACGGCGATTGTCTCGCTCACGCTGGGCATCGGAGCCGCTACCGCGGTGTTCAGTGTCGTACACGGCGTTGTGCTCGATCCTTTCCCGTACAAGGATGTCAATTCGCTTATGTCCATTCGCGTCAGCGAGCCTGGACAGCGCGGGGGGCGCACGGGGTACACGGTAGACCAATTCCTCGACTTACGAGAGCACAGTTCAATCTTTGAAGGCGTTACCGCCTCGACCATAAGCGACGTTTTTTGGACGGGCCGACCGGTTCCTGAGCGGCTAAGGGGAAACCACACCACGTTTGAAGGCCTCGCGATCATGGGTGTACCGGCGCTTGTAGGCCGCATCTTCACGGAGGCGGACCGCGGCAGTGACGTATGCGTGTTGGGCTTCCGTTTTTGGCAGCGTCAATTCGCGGGCGATCACGGCGCGATCGGCAGCACGCTTCTCCTGAACGGCAGAGTGAGAACAGTGATCGGCGTTATGCCACCGCGGTTCATGTGGCGCGGGGCCGACGTCTATCTGCCACTCGACTTTCGCCGCGGCGCCGTCCAGGAAGGAGTGCGGTTCGTTCATGTAGTAGGACGTTTGAAACCTGGAGTAACTGGGGCACAAGCCGAAGCCGACCTGCGGCCCATCGTCGATAGCATGAAGCAGCGAGCGCCGGCTTCTTTTCCGGCACAATACCGCGTCGACCTTCTCTCGTTTGCTGACACGTTTCCCAGCGGTATATCCGACGTGCTCTGGGCTCTACTCGCCGCAGTCGGACTGCTGTTGCTCATCACATGCGCTAACGTTTCGAATCTGCTGCTCGCGCACTCGCTTCATCGAGCGAGGGAGATGGCGATCCGAGTATCGCTCGGCGCAGGACGATGGCGACTGGTTAAGCAGCTTCTGACGGAAAGCACAGTTGTGGCCGTTGCAGGCGGAATTCTTGGTGTCGCGGCTGCGTGGGCCGGCATGAAAGGCATCCTTGGGATGGTTCCGCAATTCACAATTCCAGACGAAGCCGACGTACGACTCAACCTGCCGCCCCTCGCATTCGCGGCCGCGGTTTCCATGGCAACATCGATCTTGTTCGGCCTTCTTCCGGCACTGCAATCTACGCGCCGGGATATTGTGGAACCCTTGAAGGCCGGGGGAAGAACCGGCGCAGGTCGCAGGGAATCATGGTTATCCGGCGGACTTGTCGTAACCGAAGTAGGGCTTTCGCTGATGCTCCTTGCGGCCGCAGCGCTGATGGTCAGGTCGTTGGCGCGCGTCACATCGGCAGATTACGGCGTCGATACACGGAGTGTACTGGTCGCAAGGATCCCTCTTGATCCGACCCGGTATCCTGCGGCTGAGCGGCGTGTTGCTTTTGCGACGGACTTAGTCGAACGTCTGAAAAGTGCTCCAGCAGTGGAGAGCGTCGCTATCAACACTAGCTATCACCCTTTTGGCAATGCCGCAGTTCCAGTTATCGTGCCGGCAGTCAGTGACGATCGACCCGTGACCATCCACTCCATTACCGAAGACTACACTCGCGTATTTCGCATTCCGCTACGTTACGGGAGGCTGCTGGACGCCTCTGACGTGCGGATGCGCCGGTCAGTTGCAGTAGTTAGTGAGACCTTTGTACAGCGGTATTTGAGAACAGGCAACGTTCTTGGAACGACGTTCAGGGCGCCACGGCTTTCCGAGCCTCCGTTCAGCATGCCGTCAGACGTATTCGAGATCGTGGGCGTTGTGGCGGACACAACAGGCGCATTTACCAGGGAAGTGCGGCCGGAGGCCTATGTTCCGTTTACGGTTGCTGGTGGCCCGCCAAATTTTGCGGTGGTTATCAGATCGAAGACGAGTGACGCAATGACGGTTATTTCGGCTTTGCGCGCAGCCGTGGCTGCCGCGGACAAGGATCAGCCGATTATGGACGCAGAGCCTGTAGATCGCTTCATCGCCCGCTTCGTTTCCGCTGGACCGAGATTCAACGTCGTGCTTTTTGGTGTTTTCGGAGCTCTTGGATTGGCGCTGGTTACCGTTGGCATATATGGTGTAATCGCGAGCGCTGTGGCGCGCCGTACGCGTGAGATCGGCGTTCGCATGGCCTTAGGCGCTACGGTCAGTGATGTCGTACGGCTTGTGGTCGGCAGGGGGGCACGTCTGGTCGCTTTCGGAATTTTAGTAGGTTTGGTCGGCGCTTTTGCGGTGGCTCGTTATCTTGAAACGATGCTTCGCGGCGGTTCACCCTACGATCCCTTATCGATCGTGAGCGTCGTCGGTGTATTAGCGTTTACTGGCGCTATTGCCAGTTGGGTACCAGCTCGTCGTGCTGCAAAGATCCCGCCAGTTGATGCGTTGCGGGCGGAATGATCGGCTGCTTGTGATGCAGAAGAGATTCAGTCTAGATCATCGGTTGGATTCAGGGCCGTGCGACACAGCGACGTGCGTGGTTCAAGTATATGTGACTGCCCGCATAAGAAACATCTAGCTCCGCGCAATAAGAGCCGGTGGATACCTTAATCCGGCGCGAGAAAGCCTTCTGTCGACGTGCTCCTTTTGCGTTCTTTAATGCTTCGGATAGCACGCGGCCGTCAAGCATGGAGGGCACGGGCAAGCCCATGATAGTGAGCAGCGTGGGCGCGATGTCCTGATTGCCGGCTGGCAACTCGATCGTCTTTCCTTTGGCAAAGTCCCTGCCTGAGGCCAATAGCGTCGAACGCGTTACGTAAGGACTAAGGCCGCCGTGACCGTTGCGCGCGGCCTGTCTGGCTGCGTCAGGTCCACCGGCGACCCACTGTGTGCCGGGAACGCCGAATGGGTTGGGCTTCGATTCCCATCGATGGGTCACAATCATATCCGGCCCGCCCGAAGTCGGGCACTGGTTGGCGAGCTCTAGCGCGAAAGTCCCGGTGACAAAGCCCTTCACGGCTCCGGTCGAACACTGGCGAACTCCGCCTTTAGGACGCCTCGCAGGCACGAAGATCGCATTGGTGTCCGGATTCGCCTGGAAACTCGCGGCTAGGCGGGAGATCTTCTCCGGATCGTGGTCCTTTACGTAAAACAAAGTCGAGCCTCCCTCGTTGTCCACGACAATGTCGCCTGCAGCAATACCTGACTGACGCAATGGGGCAAGCACATCGGCGGCAGGCTCGTAATCAAAGCCGTGGTCGCTGGTGACGATGATGTTGCAATGTTCTTCCAGGCTCATCTGTCGAAGGCGCGCCAACAGCAATCCGATCTGTTGATCAACCAATCGCAGCGCGGCGATAGCCTCGGGAGAGCCAACTCCGGATCGGTGCTGGGCGCTGTCCGTGCGGCCCATCCAATTCACGATGACCTGTGGGCGCAGCGCATCCAGCACATACTCCCGCAGGACCCGCTCGATCCAGAGCATCGGCCCGTCTGCGTCATCTGCTTTCGGCGTGCCGAAACGTTTGAGAAGAACAGTGTTCAATGCATCGGGGAACGCGACACGCGATCCCTTCTCGAAACCCGGGTTAATGAGGGAACCATTCCCATATGGCGCGGTTGGGTTCAGAAGGACGGCATTCCCGGTGGAACCGGAACTGAGGGCAATGTAGCTAATTCCGGCTGTCTGAAAGTATTCGCCCAGCGTTTTCGGTCTGACAATGCGACCGCCGTTCTGCTTACCCAGAGTCAGTAGGTGCTCATAGTCTCCGTTGCTGACGACGGAATTCGAGATCGCCGGCAAGTAGATTGCGTTGCTTACGATGCCATGTTTTGAAGGGAGCGTGCCGGTGGAGATGCTTGCCGTGTTGACACGTGTGACCGTCGGGAACACGGAATGAGCCTGTTCATACCAGACGCCGCTGGTCTTCAGCCGGTTCAGATTAGGTGTGACTTCGGGCGTGATGGAATCTGGACGGAGACCGTCGACGACAAGGACGATGACCAGCGCCGGGCGGTCTGCGGCGCCGAGTGCGCCGGGCGAACAGACGAGCAGGAGAGCGTTCAGCAGAAGCAGGGCAGATATCTTCATGATCATCATCAGCAATACCTGCCCACAACTACAGTGAATACTGCGGAATCTTAAAGTTCTCGCCGTTTTTGACGGCGGACAGATGGGCGTAGTAACCCGGGACCGTCATATTTAAAGCGTCGATCACATCCACCGCAGGCTTTCGGGCGCGGAGGATAGCATCGATGAAGTCGTCGCCGAGGTAGCCGTGTGAACCGCCGTGCCCGCCTGGCGAAACACCCGGAGGAAGGGCGTATTTCTTTGTCTGCAGCCCTTTGGCTTGTGCCTGTTGCAGACGCTGCTTACCTGACGCATCGCCAACAAAGCCGCCAGAGACACGACCGTTGTGCCAGTCATACCCGGCATACTCGCCCCGCAGTCGGCCCGCCTCCAGATATTCGCCCTGTGAGCCGCAAACCATCATCCGGCAAACTCCGCCCTGGCGAGTTCGAAACAAACCTACTTCGGAGTTGAAGACGTTGCCGATGCGGTTGGCCTTCCGCTGGGCTTCCTCAAATGGGGCAGTTCCCAGACAACTCACCTCGACAAAACTATCGTGCGTCACGCCCACATAGTAGGCAGTGGCGTGTGTCGGGTACCACATGGGGGCGCCGTGCATGCGCCAGTCTTTGTACGATGCCAGCCGGGGTGTCCCGATCGTATGGGGGTGGCAGTACTCCCCTTCGCAATACACGATGTTGCCGAAGACGTTTGCGGCGTGAAGTTTCTCCATCGCATACAAGTCATCGTGGAAGACCGACGTCTCAAACATTGCATATACCAAACCCCGATTCTTCTTGACACATTCAAGGAGGCGCTCGGCATCTTCGATGGCGCCGCGAAACGCTGGGACCGCCGTGCACACGTGTTTGCCGTGGTTGAGCACCTCGATGCAATGCCGGGCGTGCGACGGAGCGTCGGTGGCGACAAAGATGGCCTCGATGCGATCGTCTTTGACCATCTCTTCGAGCGAGGGATATGTCTTCGAGCACTTGACTTGTTGGGCCAGTGCGGCGCAGCGGTCGGGGAACAGATCGCTAACGGCCACCACCTCGACATTTGGATGGTTCTGGAACTCGAACTCCGCCGCAAATTTACAAAGTCCGTAGCCGACTAATCCCATTCGGACTCGGCGATTGCTGAAGGGTTGCCAGGCTTTAGTTCGATCCACCTCGGTACGTGTCTGGTCGAATCCTGGAATGACCTGCCCTGCCTGTAGCACCGCGGCGGTGGCCGATGTCGCTCCGAGAAAAAATCGGCGACTTGCTTTGCGTGACATGACCCGGTTCTCCTTCTGCTCGCGAAATGGACGACCTTGGGATGATCGTACTTCGTTCAAGAGGAGACATCAAGCTGGATGTGTTGCAAAGCTGAAAACGAAATCATCGAGAGGCGCTAGCTCCGCAACAAACGCATCTGCCCAGCATAAAAGGTCACCCGCAGGATCCTCGAACTAGCATATTCCATCGGCGAGCAATCTCTGTGACGGTCAACCTACCGAGTATGCAAGCACTCCAGAGATAATCACACAACTCCTCGCGGGAAATTCGATACGCTATCGTAATCAGATGACTCGACGCGCTGCATTGCAGACGCTCGCTGGAGCGGCGGCGATCGGACAGCAGCGGCAAGTCGCCGAATTCCAGATCGCCTGCATGACGATTCCGTTCCAGTCGTTCTCTTTTGAGCGCGGCGTCAAAGGGATCGCGGCGGCAGGTTTCCGATTTCTCGCGTGGGGGCCGAACCAGACTGACGCTTCCGGTCGCAGGATCGACACAATCGGGCTCGATGCTGGCTCGGCGCGTGCGCGAGAACTCTTAGACATCAGCCGGGATGCGGGCCTGGAGACGATTCTCATGTTCGCTACCGCTTATCCCGAGGATCCGGGCGCGGTCATCGCTTACAAAAAACGTATCGACCAGGCGCAGGCGGCTGGCATACCAAACCTCCTCGCATTCGGGTCACCCAAATCGACCATGGAGCATAGGACGGAGTTTGTTCGAACACTCCAAAACGTCGCCGATTATGCGCAGCAGGCCAAAGTAGTGATTGCTGTTAAGCAGCACGGAGGTGTAACTGCCACGGGTGAACTTACAGCGTCTGTCGTCCGCGAAGTGAACCATCCGAATGTAGTGCTGTTCTACGACGCGGGAAATACGTGGGGATACACCAACGTCGATGCGAATATCGATTTTCCCAAATGCGCATCGATAACCCGCGGCTTCGCCATCAAGGATTTCCGCTTGTATGCGGGCCAGCGCATGGCCTGCGGGCCGGGCTTCGGCCAGACGGACCATTACGCGATGCTGGGTCTGGTCGCGAATAACGGAGGCAAGATTCCGTTGGCGTGTGAAACCGTCACCGAACCGCTGGTTCCCCGTCCTGAGACCGCGGAAGCGGTGGAGGAGTTGGCCAGGCGCGCGAGACTGTTCCTCGAACCCGTCGTTCGTGGCGTTTCGGCCATTCGACCGGCGAAATAAAAGGAATGGCGAACGTGCAAGTCACTGTTGCGTTTCTTGCGAAGGAGTAGCAGCGATTATGCGTTTGTGGCTGACTTCCCTGATCCTGGCGGCGTGTGCCAGCGGCCAAACTGGCGAAGCATTTCTCAATCCGGAGGGATCGACAACACCGGGCCGTCCCGCGATCCGGTGTGCCGAACTGTATTCTCTGACCGCCTCTGATTTCACAATCGAGAGTGCTGTCCTCGTGCTCGCCGAAGGAGACACTCCCGAGTTTTGCCGTGTAATGGGCCAGATACTTCCCGAGATCAGGTTCGAAGTAGCGTTGCCCGCATCCTGGAACCGTCGGTTTATGATGACGGGTAACGCGGGTTTCGGCGGTGACTCTCTGGAATCTCCACAGCGCCTTCGTCTCCGTTCTATCGCATTGCGCCGTGGGTTCGCCGCCACGGTTACAAATGGCGGCCACGACGCTCGCGACGAACCTCTGGCAACGTTCGCGCAGAACCGCCAAAAACTGCTCGACTATGCCTTCCGTTCTCTGCAAGTGACCGCTGAGGCCGGCAAACGCATCACCGAAGCTTACTATGGCGCGAAGCCTTCCCGGTCATACTTTCAAGGCTGCTCCACAGGCGGTCGTCAGGCGCTGATCATCGCCCAGCGCTTCCCTCAGATTTTCGACGGAATTGTTGCGGGCGCACCGGTACTGAATTTCAGCAGCACGATGGCGGCGTTTGCCTACAGAGAACAAGTTCTCAGTCAACAACCTGTGCCGTACGCCAAGTTGAAGATGCTTGCCGAGAGGATCTACGGGCAGTGCGACGACAAAGATGGATTGAAGGACGGGCTGATCGATGACCCGCGACGCTGTGACTTCCGGCCGACAGATCATTTGCCGCTGTGTGCAGCCGGAGCCGAGGACGTGCGTTGTTTCACGGCGACGGAGATCGCAACTCTCCAAAAGATCTATGGCGATATTCATGCGGGTGGAGTGCGTTTCTATCCGGGGTGGCCCGTTGGAGCCGAAATCGCGGGCGCCGATGGTCGAAGTGGCTGGGATCAGTGGATCGTAAGGCAGTCGGGCGAAAAGACAACCGCATACCTCTTCGCTGAGAGTTTCTTTCGCTACATGGCATTTCCTCGAAAGGAGCAGGCAATCGAACAGAGCGCCTTCGAATTGGAGAAAATCGCCCCCCGACTCGAATGGATTCACAACATCCTCGATGCCACGGACCCGGACCTCACTGCGTTCAGGGACCGAAAAGGGAAGATGTTGATGTATTTCGGCTGGGCGGATCAGTCATTGAACGCGCAAATGGGCGTCGATTATTACGAGAGCGCGCTGCAGAAGATGGGGTCTAACACACCTGATTTCTTCCGCTTGTTCATGCAGCCCGGCGTGTTTCATTGCGGGGGCGGCGTAGGCCCTGGATCCTTCGAGCCCCTCCTGGACGTCATGAACTGGGTCGAGAAATCGACTCCCCCGGATCGTATTACGGCAGCACAGATTGTAGACGGGAAAACTGTTCGTACGCGTCCTCTCTGCCCCTACCCGCAGATCGCAAAATACACCGGCAGCGGTAGCGTTGATGTCGCCGAAAACTTCCGCTGCACTCCTCGGCCAGCAGAGCCGGCACTCCGCGCGAAATGACCCAGCCGCGAGGCCCTGGGACCATTCACGTCGTCAAAAATTAGCGCGCAGCACGAGCTGTAGTACTCGCGCAGGCGCCGCCGCAGTGAAGGCGCCCAAGTTGGTGTTTACCTGATTACCCTGCGCATCGAACCGTGCGGCGGTGTCGAACGAAGTGAACTGCGTGTGATTAAAAGCGTTATAAAGCTCGCAGCGAAGCTGGATGCGGAAGCGCTCAGTGATCGGCAGATTCTTAGTCGCTGTCATGTCCCAGTTATTGGTGCCAGGCTGGCGAAGAAGGTTCCGCGCCGCGTTACCAATCGTGCCGACGGCAGGCGCTCGGAATACTTCCGTGCGGAAGTTCCTGAAAAAGGTTCGCTCGCTCTTCGGCAGCACGGGGTTATCCGTGACGACAATGCGCGCACTGTCGGACGGTGTCCCGGTCACGTCCACGGCAGTCGTAGTAGACCATCCCACTCCCGTGGGCCGGCCACTGATAAAGCTCGCGATCCCCGATATCTGCCAATTGTTCACAACCAGATCCAGCGCCTTCCCGCGAACAGGGAGTCTCGGGAGATCCCAAACCCAGTTGATCTTGAGCGCATGCGTTCGATCAACATCGGATAGCGAGTAGAACCATCGGTCGGATATTTGGCTCGAGATGAGTCCGGGCGTCTGATTCGTGCCCTGCCCGTAATCCATGGCTTTCGACCACGTCCATGCTCCGCCGACCTGGAGCCCGCGAGAGAAGCGCCGATTCACGTTGAGTTGGAACGAGTGGTAATTCGATGTGGCATCGTACTCGATCTTCGGAATCTCGGCGAGACCAACGTAGCGCCGAAGGAACGATGGCGGTAGTGGACTGGTGGGGTTGGATGGATCTCGATTTTCAGGAAGGAAGTTCGCGCCCAAAGGTATATAGTTCAGGTCGCGCTGACGCCAAAGGTGACGCCCTAGCGAGCCCACGTATCCCACATCGACCACTACGCCCGCCCCAACATTGTGCTGCACGGAGAAACTGAAGTTCATCGTCGTTGGGAGATGGCCGGTCAGATCGCGAGTCGTTATCGCCGGCGGGAAGATACTGCCGGCAGAACCTAGGAGCGTGGCCATTGTGCCGTAATACAGGATCGGGTTCTGCACGAGCGGAGCCTGGCCGATCATCAAACTGGTTTGGCGCTCCTGGTCAATTGCAGAGAACAACCCGAAGCCGCCGCGGATCGCCGTTCTTCCTTTGCCGGATGGGTCTAAGGCGAAGCCGATCCGCGGACCGAACTTGACACCTGGATCGCCCGAGAAACTCCGAGGCACAGTGCTATCGGCGCCGGGGACCACGAGCCCGTTGTTCGGATCTCCCACGCCCGGTACGATCGCGCCGATCATAGCGGCGGGAAAGGTCTCACCGGTCAGGCGATTTTGCGCAACGCGCACGTTATTGACGCGCGCGGGCCAGAGCAACTGCACCTGCTTCGATGGATCGTAACGTTCGGGTAGGAAGCCGGAGACCTGGTCGTCCGCATCGTATTGGGGCCGTATCCAATAAAAACGCATGCCGTAATCGAGAGTCAGACGGCGATTCACCTTCCAGGTGTCCTGAACAAACCATTCGACATTGGAGCTTCGCATCCTGTACCAGATGCGCTGGCTGGTTTCGGTGTACGAAGAATAAACGCCCAAAGCGGCGTTGGAATACGCATAGCCTGTATCGAGCGGGTTGGTTGCATTGCGACCGAAATCGAACAGGCCATTGAAGTTCGAGGGGTTGTAGCTGTCGCGCCAACTGAAGTCCAGGTAGACCCCGGCCTTGATCAAATGAGACGCGCGGTTGTACGAGACATTATTCACGATCGTGGCAATGCCCTGATCGGCTGCTTGCGGCAGGCGACGCTCGACAGCAAGGTTCGCCGCGTTTGGAACGCCTCCAAAGGTTGCGGCGGGAATAAGGTTCAACGGGTTGGCAGATGGGACGAACTGGCCGAGCGTGTATCCGAGCGGTTCTCCCTGATTGCGGGCCAACTCGGAATCCGGGATCTCATCTCTCTCGGGGAACATGGTGAAACCGAAGGTGGCCTCATTGATAAGCTGCGGAGTGAAGATGCTCTGGTGACGCAAAGTGAGCGCCTTACCGTTCCGCTTAGTCGTACGGCTCATCTGCGGCCAATTGGAATTGTTGAAGCCACCCATCCCGATCGAGCCCGTTCTCTCCTCCTTTGACCAGGTATACGTTCCATACAGCAGTTGTTTCGAGCTGATGTTGTAATCGAGCTTCAGAGTTTGCGTGGTGAGCGGATTGTCGCGCGTTGCAGGGAAGAGATAGTTATAATTCCCGCGCGAGATACTCAAGTCGGTGAAGTTCGGCGCCGGGAAGGCTTTCAAGAGCGCGACACCGTTGGAATCGAGCCGGTTGGCAGGCACACGGTTGCCTGGGAATGGCGCGCGCGTAGTAGGGTCGGTAACCACAATCAATGCCCCGTTCACGTCGAATGAGCGGGAGAAGTCGCCCTGGCGCTCGAGTTCCGTGGGAACGGTGCGCTGAGCGATCGGATCTGAAGTCTTCAGAGGCCAGCCCTCCTGACTCCAAAAGAAGAAAAGCTTGTCACGGTTGCGATTGAATTTCCCGGGTATGAAGACCGGGCCGCCGACCGTGTAGTTCCACGTGTTGAATCGATAGACCGGGTTAGGGCGACCGAGACGATTGTTGAAGAAGTTATTCGCATTCCACTGTTCGTGGCGCTTGTAATATGCACCCGAACCATGGAATTCCCTCGAACCCGATTTGGATACAAGTTGGACGTTGGCGCCGGAAAGACGGCCATACTCGGCTTGGTAGTTCGTGAGGAGTACCTTGACTTCGGCGATCGCGTCCTGGCTGACTGTGGGAGTCTGCACGTCCTGCTGGCTGATCGGCACGCCGTCAAGGCTGATTTGATTGAACTGCGTGTTATTGCCCTGAACGGAGAACGAGAATGTTCGGGACAGCGAGTCAGAGTCGGACAAAAGCACGACACCGGGGAGTAGCTGAACCAGGGAACTTATGTTCCGCCCCTTTATGGGAATGCTGTCCACCTGCGCCGCCGTGATCACACCGGAGCGCTCGGCGCTGGCCGTCTGCACGGCTGCGAGCTGCTCGGAAACCGTGACCTTTTCCGTGACTTCGCCGACCGCCAGAACGATTTCACCGATGGCGAGGCGCTCGGAAGCAGACAGCACGACCCCCGGGCGTTCGACAGTTTTGAATCCCGAAGCGCGGATCGAAAGGCTGTATTGGCCCGGAGGTAACCCTGAGAAAAGGAAGTCCGCACGGGCATCCGTCTGAGCTTCGCGCTGAGCGCCAGTTGCCTGATTGGTGAGAGTTACTGTTGCGCCCTGAACCGGCAGAGAACTTTGATCGGACACAGTTCCGGTTATGGAGCCTGTAATCGTCTGTGCCGGCAGCGAAAACAAGACAAACAGTCCACAAGCGGCGAGGCGGCGGAGCGTCATTGAAACACCTCCAATTTCAACCTTCTCACAATCGATTGTGAAACTTTTGGGACGATCGTTTGTGAGCAATCATTTGTCAATTCTTATACAAGGCTAGGAATTCTGTGTGACGAAAGCTGCGATGTAGGGATTTCAAAAACAGCGCGGATGCGGCAGACCGAGACTGCAAAATGACCGGCGGACTCTCAGCAATCCGGTTCCCGGCCGCCGGCTGTTGATCGGTGCATCGGTCGGATTAGTCTCATAACACTTCGAAGATGTGCCGATGTTAACGCTGATAAAAGACAGGTGGGTATCACTCCGTCATAGTCGCCAGCGATCTGGGAACGTACGCAAAAGTGTACGTTCTACCAGGGAACAACAAGCGCCACAGCCGGGGCGGCCTGTCACAGTGATCCTGCTGCCGAATGAGTCTACGATCAACGACAGATCGATAGTCCCAAGCCGAGTCCTTCGCGTTTGCTCGTGTAGAAGGGCTCGAAAATCGTGTCCAACTTCTCGGCTGGAATCCCCGGTCCGTTGTCTCGTACTTCGAGGACCTGCATTCCGTCTTGTGTGCGAGGGGACGTTCTAATCTCTACGTGTCGATTGCCCGCCCAGGTCGCAACATGACGCAGAATCACGTGTCGCAACCGAGCCTCGTTAGCTGCCAACCGCAGCCTTTCGCTTACAGTTGCGTTTAGATCTACCGCTTACATGCCCTCATGGCAGCGCTTGAACATTGACCGCATTGTGTAAATAACAGCGCCTGGAGAAACCGCGGGGAGCGCCAGCGGTCGGTCTTTTCGGGCGCACGTGGTCCCTTGGGATGGTAAGTCTAGCCATGATGACGATAGGCGCCGGCTCGCTCGTTTTGGCAGTGATCGAGCATTGGAAAGCGCTAGAGCAGTTCCGGACAGAGGGATTAGAAAAGAAATGGAGCTTGGCGCTCGTCGTGGCATCTGTAGTTGGACTGTTGGGTGTGTTTGCGCTACTGACGCTTGCTTAGGCGATTGAGATGGAGAACATGGCAGGTGCGTTCATTGCGGCGCTATTGCTCGCGAGCGCCTACCTCTTTGGAGGTTGGTTTAGCGGGCGCGAAGCATCGAAGGAGTTCTGGGCGCGCCGGCGATGGATTTCTGCAGCGGCCGGAATCTCGGTAGCCTACGTGTTCGTGGACGTACTCCCGGAGCTCGGCGCCCAGCAGCGAGCGTTCGCTGAGGCGACTCGAAACGCCGCCTTTCTCTTCATTCAGGAGCGCATGTATGCCTTGGCACTCGCGTCATTTGTCGTTTTCTATGGGCTTGACCACATGGTGCTGTCAAGGCGAGAGCAACGTCGCAGCGCGGCTGATACCGGCGCCAGGGATACGGTTTACTGGGTGCACCTCATCGGCTTTGTAGCTTACAGCTGCCTGATTGGCTATCTCCTGGTCGAGCGAGCGGAGCGTGGCATGCTACCCCTGGCCGCTTACACGTTTGCCATGGCTGTCCATTTTCTTATTGTGGGCCATTCCCTGGCCGAGGAGCACGGGCTCCAGCATCGGTCGTCGGGCAAATGGTTACTTGCATTGAGCGTTCTGGCAGGATGCCTGCTAGGGTTAACAACTCACCTTTCGGAAACGATGTTCGCGCGTCTGTTTGCCGTGCTGGCCGGTGGCGTAGTGATTACCAGTATCGGACACGAGTTGCCTGGTGACCGGCAAGGACGCTTTTTGCCGTTCTCTTTGGGAGCAGTCATTTTTGCGCTGGTTCTTTTTGCCTCCGAAAAGGCCGTAGCGTAATGCACAACGTCTCAACAGCAATGGGAGTCCTTCATGATTGATCCTGCACAAGTGATTAAGCTCGCCATCGGTGTGAGCATTCTGCTTCTTGTCTTCTCCCTGGGAATGGGCACGACGTTCGCTGACGCAACCTCCTTTCTGCGAACTCTGTTTCGACCTCCATATCAACTTCTGAGAGCCACTCTCGCGATGAATGTTGTGGTGCCTGCGATAGCTATTGCCGCAGTTGTGCTGTTTGACATGCCGGAAACAGTTGAGGTGGCGCTGCTTGCAATAGCAGTCTCTCCGGTCCCGCCGATCCTTCCCGGAAAGGAAATGAAATTTGGAGGACGGCCAACTTACGTCTTCGGCCTGTTGGTGGCCGTCTCTTTGACTGCAATTGTCCTGGCGCCTCTTACCGTCGAGATTATGGGGCGGATCGTCAATCGCGAATTGCATATCGGTATGGTCGATATAGCAAAGCTCGTGGGAAGGACGATTCTATTGCCTCTTACGGTCGGGATGATATTTCGACAGGTGGCTCCGCGGTTGGCTGATAGACTGGCATCTCCTGTTTCAAAGCTTGCCTTCGTCATCCTAATCATCGGTTTGCTACCCGTCTTGTACACCGCTTGGCCGGGCATTCGGTCGCTCCTCGGAAACGGGACCGGCCTGTTGATCGCGGGCGTGGCCGTGGCAGCGGTTGCCGCCGGACACTTGATCGGCGGCCCTGACGAACACGATCGCACTGCGCTCGGCATCACGTCCGCGATGCGTCATCCAGGAATTGCGCTGACCATCGCCAGTACCAATTTTCCGAATAACAAACTGATACCCGCAGGTATCCTCTTGTACTTTCTGATCGCTATGGTGGTGACGTCGATCTACGGCAAGCTTCGTTTACGGCATGCTTCGGACGCTGCCGCGAGGCTCGCACACCGAACATAGCGCCACGCAGCGGGATGCTCCAGACCATCTGCATGATCATCCATACGTCGTCTATCTTCTCGTCTCAGTTGGCTTCCTCAGCCTCATCTGCTCGATAATGTGGCAGGCGAAAGCCGGTACGCGGCAGAAGACTGACGTGATCTATATGAAGAATGGCGACCGGATTACGTGCGAGATCAAAAAGTTAGAGTACGGCCAATTGGAGATGAAAGCGCATATGACAAGGGCAGGTTTGTCCTTAATTGGGCAGAGATCGAGAGAATCGAAAGTCCTCAGGCCTTTGTGGTCGAAGCACAATCAGGATCATATTTTGAAGGTCCAATACAGACCCTGGACCGACTGAAATTCGCTATCGACTACGGATTCACGTACGCACGTTCTAACCAGCAGACTCAATCTACTCTACATCGCAACGTGTCCACAACAAATCGCAAATACTCTTCTCGCGGAGGCAGGCGTTGTTTACACCCACGAGAGGTTTACCGTTCCAAAATCAGATGGCGCCCGGTACAATAATGCGGAAGCACCGTTTGGTGTTCGATACTCAACGTTTCGGTTTGATTCCACGCAACTTGTTACGAATCTCATTGTCTATCCCAGCTTGACCCAGGCAGGTCGAGTTCGCTCAGCAGCGGATCTGAGCCTATACCTCAAAGTTATAGGGGATTTCTACACGCGTTTTGGCTTTTACAGCAACTTCGACAGCCAGCCGCCCAATAATACTGCAAAGCACGACTATGGATTGAGCACATCGCTCGGATGGTCATTCTGAACCTGTGGTAGCCAGTACACGATCAAACAATCCGAACAAGCTCAGCTACAGAACCCACTTCCATTTTGTCTAGCACACGGGCCCTATGGACTTTTACGGTCTTCTCCGCTACGCCCAGATCTCCCGCTATCTGTTTGTTCAGGAAGTCTGCGTCAAAGTCAGTCAGGGCCTCCTTTCGCGTGGGGTGAGCGATCCGAATCTGCGGCTGAATTCCGCCTTCTCGCCGTATTTCTGCTGCTGGCTTTCTTGAATTTGGAAGGCCTCATCTACGGCTGCGAGAATTTCTTCTCGAGTGGCCGGCTTGGTCAGAAAGTTAATCGCTCCCCTCTTCATGGCGAGCACGGTATCAGGAATCGCACCCTGTCCCGTCAAGAAAATCATGGGCAACGTGTATCGCGCGCGCTTCATCAAATCGTACAATTCGATGCCGCTCATCTCTGGCATCTTCAGGTCGGCAATCACGCACCCGGGAAGTGCTGGATCCAGCTCTCCAGAAAGCGGCGACTTGGAGAAGCAAACGGAGTCACATCTAACCCCTCGATGCGGAGCAAGCGACCGAGAGTTTTTAGCAGCGATTCATCGTCATCAACGAGATAGATTCTTCGTACTTGCGTCAATCGGCGATATCCAGGATTTCGGCACTGAGGCGCCTGGCGACGAGGTTTCGGGTGTGAAACTTGCGCACACATGGGCGTACTACCAGAGGTCATAGTTAAGGCGAACAGATCCAACAAACCCTGGGTGTGACGGAGCTAACGAAAGTTAGAGGAGGGACGTACCGATTTTCAACAGAAGCTCCTTAATGGGGACCTCGATCGCAAAAACCGGGAGCATTGGAAGCGCGACCGCCAGAAGCAGCGGAAGTACAGCCTCTTTGCCGATCGGAATAGTCCGCATTTTCTCGACCGCGTCAAACACCGCATTCGTGTCAGTAACACAACTCAACTCCGGAGAATCGAGGATCGGCGGATTTCCGATTTCCTCCCCTTGGATCCACTTGCGGTGGACAAGTCGGCCCTGTGTACCGACAAGCGCTGAATACTGCAAGAGAGCATGACGCCTGAAGCGACGGAGATTTCGGGAAAAAAGGAGGAGCGGTCCAAGAAACACAAGCAGAACCAGCAAGGCATAGGCCACCACCAGCAATTTCAGGCTATCTGTATGCATTCCGTGGTAAAGAACATCATGCCCCCATCGCCCGGCAAGAACCGCTGATATCGCCAAAACAATCCAGGCATCGGCCACCGAAACATGCTGCACGAATCCGAGGCCTCCGGCCCGATCCGGATGGCTCGGAACCAATTGAAGATCGAGTCTCGAAATCCATCGAACAAGTTGCCAGCCGACGAACAGCCGCCAAACCCAAAGCGTCAACAGACCAACAAAGATCAACCGGCCAACATATAGGAACCACCACCCCGCAAAACCAATTCGAAGGTCAGCTCCTTCGCCCGAAGCGGCCCACGCCAGTTCGTCACTCAAGATCGGATGGACCAACGAGACGATAATGGCGCTCAGAATTGCTCCTCCCACGAGCAGTTTGCCCCAGATCGAATCGCGAAGCTTCTCTGCCCGGCGCAGGATGTTGATGAACTCGTCTTGCGTCCGACCAACTATCAATCCGGCCCATGTAAACTGGCGGACGATGGGGGGAACGATCCGCTCCATCACGACTTCAGCGAAGATGAGCAGAGGAATGGCTACGAGAAGACGGGCGTGGACTCCGAAATGACGGAACAGCGGATCGGAACTTTCGCCGGGGAAGAGTCGGTTCTCCGCAACTGCTCCGATCACGGTTGGCAGCCAGATAGCAGCCACCAAGATTGCTGTTCGCTTGGCGAGGGTTAAGCTCTGTTCCGGAACAAAGCCTATCGTTTTGCGGAATTTGTAAAAAGGACCGCCACATATGAGAGAGAATTCCGGGGCTGTCGGTTGAGATTGGTTGTCCGAAACTTCCATCACTGCAATCGTAAGCCGTCCTTGTCTGATGTTCCCATCGGACCTTAGGCAAACCCGACCGTCGACAATGAGCGGCGAAGTGACTTTTGTTGCGAGACTCGAGCGGCTAAAGCGACAATTTCAGAGCGAGTTGTACGTGACGAGGCGGGCCCGCGCTGGTCACGGCGCCAAAATTGGCGCCATCCAGATACGTGCCTGGTGGTCCGAAATTAGAGGCATTCCAAAGATTGAAAGCCTCAAGCCGGAACCGCAGGACCAGCCGTTCGCCGATTCGGGTGTCCTTGAGGAGCGAGACATCGACGCTCTTAACGCCGTCCTGATCAAGAATGTATCTACCTGATGTATCCCACGTGTCAACAGGATTAAGATCGAATGCGCTGGTATCGAACCATCGTTGCGACGCGCGCTGACTAACTGGAAGATTCCCGTTTCCCTTTCTATTCGGCCGCTGTGTCGCAATGGTCCCCGTGTTCGAACGATCCGAGAGAAGTAAGACGCTGAACGGTAGACCAGATTGGAGTTGGATCATGGCGTTCACTCGCCAGCCCGTCACGCTGCTTCTCAACCAACCATCCTTGGCGCTCAGAAAACGGCGGCCCTCACCGAGGGGCAGATCATAGGAAGCGCCCGCCGTGAAACGATTCCGCGCGTCGAACGCTGCCCGACCGTAGTCGAGCATGCGGTTTGCTGAGATGTGGTGCTGTGAGTTGTAGTCGGTGAACGCCGATGAGTAAGTGTAGAGAGACTTCGAAATCGTATAGTTCGCCAAGAATCCAAAGCCGCTGCTGAATCGCCGCTCGAGAGTTGCCGTCATAGCATTGAAATTCGAGTTCTCACTGCCAAAGAATTGCCAGATGCTTGCGAACATCGGGAACGGACGTCTTGTTGAGACTGACAAGTTGGCGCCGGCGCTGTTTAGAGCTGCTTGGTTTAGATCCTGCCGCCCAATTAATTGATGCCCGGAGCTTCCGATGTAGCCAACCTCCATAACGCAACCTTCGGCGAGCTGCTGCCGGATGTGGAAACTGACCTGTGCCAGGTATGGCGTCTTGCGGTTGGAATCTACTGTACCAAGGACCGCACTCGGAGGCAGCCCCCCCGACGACACACGATCGAAGCACGTGTCTGCCAACCGGGGTAACGAGCTTGGTGAATTGGTGTAATTCTGCGTCAGGGCGGCGCCCGGATTCGCGGCCAACGCGAGTAGATCATTTTGGTGAGGCGTGGCATAGAGAATGCCCGCGTCTCCTCGTAGGACTGTTCGAGATGTGAGCTTAAAAGCCGCGCCTATACGCGGGGCGAAATTGTGAATTAAGGTTTCACCACTCCTTCGCGTAAGCCACCCAGCGCGATGTATGGTGAATTAATCACAACCCCATAGATACTGGGTCGTTGGCAAGACGAAGACCTGGAATTGACGGATCAAAGAATCCCTCGGCGCCGCCCTTCTCATGGACCGGTTCGTGGTATTCCCATCGGAGTCCAAGATTCAATGAGAGGCGAGCTGTCACTTTGTAGTTGTCTTGAAGAAACAAGGCATATCGCATGTTGCGGTAGTCGCTCACGACGCCGGAAGCTTGGACTGTGGCTGACGTGTAAACGCCCAGAAGATAGTCGGCGATTGAGTTGCCCGTAAATCGCCCAGTGAAAGTGAGTCTGCCGTTCGTTGCGTTCGTAGTCGTCTGAGGATCGCGGTTATTCGCAACCTCGCCGCCAAAGGCGATGAAATGCCTGTTTCGGACAAGGCTCATGGTGTTCCCCAGCCGATACGTATTCGTCCAAACCATTCCACTGCGCAAGCAATGTCATCCACGTCCTCTCGGGTTCCGAGTAGCAACCGATGCGAGCCATACGGCCTCGTTACACGCCTGCTCGCTTGCCGGACACAGGTCCGCGTAGCGCGAATAATCGATCGCAAGCGCGGGATCATTAAACATGGGATTTCGGTAAAGCGGATGGGCATAGGCGCTTGATGCCGGTATCCCCTCGGCTGTCGGCGCCTTGAGAAACGTTGCTCGCGACACGCCAAACGTCTCCGCATCAAAGCGAAAGACAAAGATGTGCCATGCATGGCCGGTCGCGTACGAGGGCACGGCGAGGGGCTGACTGCCGGGGACCTTCCGCAACCTCGTGGAAAGGTATTCGGCATTGCGCTGTCGGCGCCCTGTCTGCACCTCCAATCTCTCGAGTTGCGCAATCAACAGCGCCGCCTGAAATTCCGTCAACCGATAATTCCACCCCAGCCTGTGATGCTCGTACCAGGGCCGTCCCACTTTGCGACCGACCCATACCAGCGACTCGCAGATCTCGGCGACCGCTGGATCGTTAGTCGTGATCAGGCCACCCTCTCCTGCGGTCATGTCTTTGATGCCTGGAAAACTGAATGTCGCCGCCGCGCCGATCGAACCGAGCGGGCAGCCAATCCCGCGAAATGCACGGGCACGGTTGCCTTCGTACGAGGCGTGATCTCTTCCTCAAGCCGTACCAGGTCCAGATTGAACGTCGTCAAGTCGATATCGCAGAAGACGGGTGTGGCCCCGATCAGCATTGGAGCAGTCGCCGTCGCGATGAATGTGTATGGCGGTACGATCGCCTCGTCATCCGGGGCCACTCCCAGCGCGCAGTGCCACCTCCAGAGCCGCCGTTCCATTCGTGCACGCGATCCCGTACTGCGATCCGTGCATCGCCGCAAAGCGCTCCTGAAAGTCGGCTACCTTCGATCGCTGCGAAGACTCGCCAGCCACTGGTTCCAACGCCTCGCCGAGCATGTAACGCCACCATTGCCTGCTCCGAAGCACCTCCAGCATCAGCTTTTCCTCGCGTCCATCGAACACGGGCCAAGCTGGGAACGGCCAGCAAAGTTTTTCCCAAAGCTGCACCAGCTTGGCACTGAAGCCGACGAGTACTATGCTCAGGACGATATTCGCATTGTGGCCTACGCCCGCGACCGTGGCATCCGAATCATCCCGGAGTTCGATATGCCAGGCCATAGGGCTCCTTGGCTTATCGGATATCCCGAACTCGCCAGTTCACCCGGTCCCTACAACATCATTCACACGTTCGGCATTTATTACCCGACGCTCGATCCAACCAATGATGCTGTCAATACGTTTATCGACAAATTGATAGCCGAGATGTCCCCGCTGTTTCCGGACGAGCATCTCCACATCGGCGGCGATGAAGTCACTTGCAAGTACTGGAAGAAAAACCCCCGGATCCAGACATTCATTAAGCGCCAGAACCTTAGCGATGAACCGGGACTGCAAGCGCATTTCAACAGAGGAGTTCTGCCGGTCCTGAAAAAAACATGGCAAGAAGATGGCTGGCTGGGACGAACTTCTTCATCAAACCTTCCCCGTGACATCCTCGTCCAGTCTTGGCGTGATCACGATTTCCTCACCGCCGCCGCGAAGCAGGGTTACAAAACTCTTTTATCTTTCGTTACTATCTCGACCATTTGAACCTGACCTCTGCTTATTACTCGTTCGACCCACTAGGAGGACTCGCGAAGTCCCTCACGCCTGAACAAGCGGCCGACGTTCTCGGCGGAGAAGCCTGCATGTGGACCGCATTTATCAGTCCGGAGACAATCGACAATCGGATCTGGCCGAAGACAGCCGCAATCGCCGAGCGCCTCTGGTCACCAGCCAACAGACGATCAGTATCGAGAACATGTACACCCGTCTCGATGCGATTAGCCATCGACTCGACTTCCGGGGCGCACTCCACAATCGCAACTACGAGCCCAATGCTCGCCCGACTTGCCCCTAAAGCGCCGATCGACGTGCTACAGACCCTGGCGTATACCCTTGATCCGCAAGGTATCGAAGTGCGCGAACTTGCTACTCGCTACTCGCAGGACACACCTTTGAATCGGGTCGTCGATGCCGCCCGAGGCGACAGCATAGTAATTCGCCGCCTCGAACGATCAATACGGCGTCCGTTAAGCCGAACGCGACTCGCGTGAGACCCGCCCGATGAGTATCTTGACCGTACGGCAATCCTATGCGATACGCTCTTCGGCATGAGACTTCTCGTTTGCCTGGTATCGCTGGCTCTTCAGGCTCTGGCGCTCGAACGCACCGGCGTTGAGTTCAAGATCTTTCAGTTCCCGACAGGTCAAATCCCGCGAGTCGACGGCAACGCCGATGACTGGGCGATAGTTCCGGAAAGCTTTGCAGTCAGTCAGGATCAGTTGAAGGATACAGTCAACAACACGCCCGCAGACAAGAAAGATCTCGACGTGAAGGTGAAAGTTGGCTGGGTGAAAGGCCTCAATCGGCTCTACTTCCTCTACGAAGCTTACGACAACTTCTGGGATTTCAGGAGCAATGATCTTCACAATGACATTTTTGAGGTTGTCGTCGATGGCGACCTTTCGGGAGGCCCGTTCATTAAGCAAATGCATCCTCTGAAAGGCTACGATCCGGTCCAGGCACACTTCACCTTTCATGGTGTGCATGCGCAAAACTACCACATCTTCACTCCCGCCGAAGGAAAGGACTGGGCCATGGTTTGGGGTTGTCAACCCTGGATCAAGAACCTGCCCTATGCGAACCATGCCTATAACTACAATTTCAAGCACGGCGAAGGCGGGAAATTGTTACTGGAGTTCTACATCACGCCGTTCGATTATGCGGCTTACGAGGGGCCCGAACGATCGGTCGAGTCGCAGCTTCAGGAGGACAAACGAATCGGACTTTCATGGTCGATTCTCGATTACGACAACGAGAATGCCGAGAAATACCGTGGGTTCTGGAACCTATCGCATAAAACATCTATGTACGGAAATGCATCCGACCTGGTCGCATTCCGGCTGATGCCGCTGAGTGAAGAGTTCCGAAAGCCGATGGAGGCGGAATGGTCGTTCCAGGTAATCGATATGGACCGGCGGCTAGTGGCGTTCAAAGATCAGTCGTACGGGCCGATCCGTTCATGGAACTGGGAGTTCGGGGACGGGGCGAAATCAGCAGAACAACATCCCGTCCACAAGTATGAGAAACCTGGCGAATACATCGTAACCCTGCACATTGACGGCCCGAAGGGTAAAGCGAAGCGGTCGAAAGTCTGGGACGTCGTCATACGCTAAATCTGTTGACGGGAATTGACAAGTAGTGTCGGACATAGATGTCTGGTATAACCCCTGGACAGGCGCCTCACTCCACCAGTACGAATCAAGTCCTCTCGATGATGTTCGTCAACGCGTCCGTCCACTCCGCCACCCAATCGGAGACGCCAGCGCCTCATTGATGCCACCTCGAAGTGTCGCTTCGCACGTCGCAAAATCCACCCAACTGTAATGGTCGTCGTAGCCTTCCGCGATGGCCGCATTCGTTGGGATGTAGCCAGGGGCGCACTCGCCATATCCCAGAGTCATCACCATCTCATGCGGAGCGGCCTGCTGGGCCCACAACTGATACTGCACGAAAGCCTCGGCTGGAATCACCACAATGGCAGCGGATCCGAAGTGGACAGCAGGTACCTCGATAGGTCGGCGGCGAGCCACGCGGCGTAGCCAGCTGATCCCGAGCGCAGCATCCAACCTCTCGCGCCGTGGCGTCGCGCTCGAAGCAAGCACGCGATTGAGTTCCTCCAGCGAATACCGTTTGTCTTTGCGCGGTTGAAACGTTAACTTCGCGGCGCGGAAGCCGATCTCACTCAGCGGCCTCCGTTGGGTTGAGCTCCACGCCGCCGACATCGCCTGGTGGAGCCGTCCCGCGAGGATCTGGCGGTTCGCGGGATTCCCATCGTTATACCGGCCGGCCATCGTATCGCCGCTGGCGCCCGAGCAATAGATGTGAAAAACGTCGGGAGATTCAGCCTGCAGCTTGCGCCTTGCGATCCCGGGAAAGTCTGCGGACACATCGCCCTGTCCGTAGTAACTCATCGGATGAGTCGAGTAAGCATGCAGCGCCGCCACCGGCTTTGGTCCATTCCAGAAGCTAATGGTCTTGAGTGCTGGATCGATGAGTCCCTCGGGTTGATTGCGGATCGCGGGATCGCGTGTTGCGCTGGTGCGGCCGAAGGAAAGCTTCCCATCGGGTCCCACGTAACGGCGGTTGGAAGCGACCTTGTCAACGGTCGCTTGTCCTGTACCGATTTGGGTGATGGTCTGGAAAGAGGCGCTCCTGATAGCTTTAGCTGCTTTGGCGATACAATTCCGCTCGAACGCCGGATCGCAGAGTTTCTGAGGCGAATGCGCGTCATCGAGCAACTGCTGCGCTTCGATGTCCGTGTAAGGCGCGTCGTGTTGGTGGACACAACTGAGGAGAATACGCTCCGGCGTCGTGCCCGCGGCGGCCGCGAGCTCAGACCGCCAAAGATCGTACGAGTTGTTGCGGACTTCGCACCAGTCGAGGGAAAGGATGACAATCGGATTGCCGCTGCCGGAGAGAACAACGCCGCGTGCTTCTAAAGGATCGACGATCGAGCGCGCGTTCCCCGTATAAATGGGCGATCCGACGGGTGGCGTGATATCTGTGGCAAACACAGCCAACCGCAGGTCGGATCCGAATATTGGCGCTATTGGCGCTCCCAGCAGGAAGGAGCGGCGCAGCATCTTGGACTGCAGCATGCACACGATCGTAGCAGCCGGATTGGCGGGCCACCGATGGACAAAATGTCGATCCCTAGACGTCCCTTTCGTCGCTTCAATGATCCGGGCATAGTCCGCTTGAGCTGGAAGTCGAGGTCCTCAGCCTTGCATCTCTCCTGCACGGTCTTGCACCCTTGGCTTCAAGACGCGGGACGTTCAGGAAGACGTCATAGTCCAGGGTTACGCTGTGACTCGTCTGATGCGTTCCCCGGCTATCATAGCCGAGAGTTTTGGGCCTGATCCTTTGGTGTTTATGCTGCTGCGGGGTCATTGCGGCCGGGGACCGTTGCCGCGATCCCGGCCCATTATCGAAGTGAGCCTCGGCCGAGCCCACCGGGTTCACCCCAAATTGTCACATATGTGTCCGGTCCGGACATTGAAAAGTTGGAGCGGGAGACGGGGGTCGAACCGGCGACGTCCAGCTTGGGAACACGCATGGGAGTTGTTTGTCTCCAATTTATGCATCAATGGTGTTCATCCTGATCATCGGCATGCATGGTTTTTCGGCCTAATTGTGAGAAAAGCTCGTTATCGCAGTAAACGCAGTAACGAGCTCAGAAGGCACCCGGCGACCTCTGTGGCCGCTCGGTTCCTTCGCTCAACTTGGGGCGCCGGATCAGTTCCGGTGTTCACGCGAGGTGAGCGTTGGAACGTACACTTTTTGGAGGTGTATGCCAGTCTGGTACACGACAAAAACGAGGTCTGGAATCCGCAGGTGCGGTCCTGAAAAGGACCCAGCCGGATCTTGTCATATCGAAGCGAAAGCTCCGGGAGGTCGAAGGAATCGAGCTGGTTCGGAGCAACCGGGAACAGGGGAAGCAGAACTTGTGCTTTAGCTCGCGGCCTTTCGTCTTGTGTGGTCTTCCGGTCCGGCCGCTGCCACAAGGGCAGCTCATCTACGAACGCCGAAACGGGCAACTTCGTTCTCCAAATCACAGGTCACCCGGAATTCGGTGTCCCGTTTGGCCAGGACCGGATCGTCCCAATCTTTCTCGCAACGCTGGCAGTGCAGCAGAAGAGTCAGGTGATTCGGTTCCGGAGTGCGTCGGAAATGCTCGAAACTTTCGGAATGCACAAAGGAGGCAAGGAATACAAGAGGCTGGTCGCCGCTTTCGAGCGGATCTTCGGAGCGACGATCTTCTTCGGCACGGACACAGTGAACCAAGGGGCAAAGGTGGTTCATCGCTCCCGATTCAACTTCCTGCGTGAAGCCACCATCTGGTATGCCCGTGACACGTCGGACCCGACGCAGTCGTCCGGATTCGAGAATGTAATCGTGCTGAGCGACGAGTTCTACCAGGAAATCGTGGCTCACCCGATCCCGATCGACCTCGACGCGGTGCGCGTGCTGTCATCGTCGCCGGCGATCCTGGACCTGTTCATGTGGCTGTCGTACCGGTGCTTTTCAGCGAAAGGCGAGGAGGCAATACCGATTTTCGGGTCTCGCGGTCTGGCGGCGCAGCTTGGCAACACCGAGTATGCAAGACCGCGGCGGTTCCGCGAAAAGCTCGAGGAATGGCTCTCACGCAATTCACGGAATATGGCCGGGGTGTCCGGCACGCCTGTCTGCGGACGAACTGAGCCTCATCGTTAACCGGGCAACTGCCATCGCACCGGCAGGCTAGTCGACAGCTGAAGCGGCGACGTATCGGCCGCTGAAGATCCCGGCGAAATTCGCCCCTGTCTGGTGGCGCACCGGCGAGGTGTGCCCCAGCACGGGACTTTAGGGGCGCGCCTTCTAAGAGCTGCTGGTTGCCCGGCCACCCGCTACACTGAAACTCATCTTCAAGGTGATCCTTCCTCCAAAGCTCGGCGACGACTTTGCACGCCGAGTCCATTGTCTTCATCCTCCATGTCGGAGAGCACTTAATAGCCGAGATCGACCGATTCGAAGGCTCGCCTGACTCGTAGAATTGATAGGACCTATATCAATGCTTTCCGCCTTCGATCGATCAATGATAAAGGTCTTGTCCTCTCGCAGGGCTCTGAGCGTCTCCGCGCCGCTCTGGCCTTTTCCCTGCCGTGAGGCGGCGGTTCGGTTCAGGGGAGTTTTCCACATTTCCACAAATTTGCGCCCGCCTATTACTGGTCTTGTCGTCAGGTAGTACAGGTATATATAGACAGCGCCCCCGAAGTCCCGACGAAGCGCCCTCAAAATCCCGTTCCACGCCCGGCAAAACGCGCCCCTCAAGTCCCGTGGATTATTCCGCACGCGAAATAATCCACGGTCATTTCGAATCCGCGGTTATTCCGAGTCGATTCTGAGACTTCCAGAAAACCGGCTGAAAACGCCATCCACAGGATTTTCACACTCGGAGAGTCGATGCCCGGGTTCGGCGCCGATCGACTCCGGTGCAGTACCTGCGGCCGCGCGGAACAATCGTCCGGTCCGGTCCGGCACTGGCTGGCGTTATTGGAGTTTAACCGTGTCGGCAGGGTTTCGGGGCAAGATTGCTAGCGCGCATGCACTTGCTTCCGGCGGCGCTGATACCCATATGGCCCGAAAATGTAGCAGGTTATTGAGGAGTTGCTACTCGGAGAGGTAGCGGGCATCGTTGGCATCTCAGCCTGGGAATACACATGCTCGAGCCGTTCGTGAAACGTCTCCAATCGTTGATGGAGGAACTCATATTCCGAGTTGGACCATGCAAGGATCCGGACTCGGCTGGCGTCGCCGAGCCCGGAAGGACAAGGCTCACGCTGGGTTCGGTTCAGGGTCACCGTCACTCTCGGCTCGACGTTCAGCGCGATCGAGCTTTCCGATCGAGTCGGCGCGTAGCTCTGTAACTCGGTGTTTAATGCTGTCGCGTTCATATTCCCGGGTGCGTACCGCTCCTTGCACCATGACGTAAGAGCCTTTCATTAAAGTCCGCGTGTATTCGGCCAATTTGCCGAAGGTCACGACCCGATGCCAGTCCGTGCGGCTCTGCCAGTTTCCATCTGCATCTTTCCAGGATTCTTTGGTGGCGACCGAAAGGCTTACGACCAGTGTGCCGTTCGGAGTGTAATGAGCTTCGGCGTCATTGCCAGTGAAGCCGATGATGGTGAGCTGATTCAACGTATACATTCGAGTTCTCCTTTTCTGATGCCCTCTGTGCGGGGGCAACCGAAAAGCAAGCGGCCCCGCTCCCAAACGCAGCCGGAGAGCTTTGTTGGAGGTGCCAGCGCCCAGGTTTCTGATTGTTGAGAAACCTGCTGGAGGAACCGACAAAGCAGAACGCAGGCGAGTGCCGGGCGCGGTGGTTCAAGCGCAGCCGTTGCCCTGGACAGCAGGCTGAAGCATGGAAACTCGACAGACAGTTGAGCAGCCGATTCACATTCAATCTGCTTGCAAGGCCGTGCTCACGCTTCTGGACGGCGCACCAAGCAAAGGGCAATTGCCATCTGGAACGCTGAAGAATGCCCGTTAATGCCGGCGACTGCATGACGAGAGGTTGTCCAAGTCAATGAATGTCCGCGTCGGCACAAAGGGCCGTTACATCATGGCGTATCGGATTGCGCCCGGAGACTACCCTCGGCGGTATGAAGCACCGGAGCACACACTTCGGTGCGGACTGATTCGAAGGCTCGACCGCGTACCGTCCAAATATCCGATCGAACCGCGTGAGGGGCGTTAATTAACACTCCAAAACGACGGACTTGCATGCACAAGAGCACGTTCTGCTGGCAAGACAAACGACATCTCATATCCACGTTGATCGCTTCCGCGGATACAAGCCACTCTCACGCGTACGGGATTCCGAGCGCACTCAACACATTCGTGCAGAGCAAAGGGGAGCCACTGAACTCTACGCGGCGTCACGATAGTAGTAGTTGAGCATCCCGCCGAGCCGCTCGCGTCGCCGAATCTCGCCGTTGCTTTCGACGTGCGCCGAATCGCGCAGGATCAGGCGGTTGCCGAGTCCTTGGTGATGGCGTTCAAAATGATAATGTGCCGTAAATTCTTGGATGCATTTTCGCAATGCATCTTCACCGAACAGGATCATTCTGTCCAGACACGACTCCTTTATCGTCCGAACAAATCGCTCCGCGTACGCGTTCAGATTAGGAGACCGGGGCGGTAATTTCACCGATTTCACGCCCGAGTCCGCAAGGATACTCAGGAACTCGGCGGTAAACAACGGGTCTCGATCATGGATGAGGTAGCGCTTTCCTTTGACAAGTCCATCGACAGTGTCGCTGATGTTCCGTGCAATTTGGCTCATCCAGAGGCCATTCGCCACATTGGCAATCCCGGCCACCTCGACCCGGCGTGTTGACAGCTCGATGAAGAACAGCGCGATGTACCGCTGCAAGCCTCGTGAAGTCCACACCTCGACCGTGAAGAAATCGGCGGCGACAATCAGTTCCCAATGCCGGCTCAAGAACTCTTTCCAAGTAGTTTTCCGAAGCCGATCCGGCGCTGGTTCGATCCCGTGCTTCTTCAAAATGTTGGCTATGGTGCCGCGAGCGAGGCTGTAACCAAGGTTGGACATTGCACCGAGAATCCTCCGGTATCCCCAATCGCGATTCTCTTGAGCCATGCGGACAACGAAGTCCTCGATTTCGTTGGCGGTGCGTGGCCGACCCGGTCCACGCTTGGCACTGCCATCATACTTCTTCGCGATGAGTTTGCGGTGCCAAGCCAGCAGTGTGTCCGGCGTCACGAGGTCGGCAATCTCGTTCAGCACCCGACGGCCGACAAGTTTGGCTTTGGCTGCCAGGCGGCGACGCTGATCATTGGTAAAACGAAGCCGACGATTGCCAAGCTGCTCTTTCAAGACTCGATTCTCTTCGCGTAGGTAGTCGATCGCATGCTGTTGCTTCTGGTTCATCCATCCGGCGACCGCAATCACTACGAACCGGAAAGGATTGACAACGTTTCGCATCTCCGGAGGTCATTATCTCCTCAGGTCCGTCACGGACGGATTCGTCAACGTTGCTGTGGTTTCTATCAGATCGAGTTTTTGGACACAACGACGTCGGCAGAGATTGGGACGAAATTACGCTTGCGAGCATCTTTGTGTCAGAGGCACGAGGAAAGAAGTTCACCCGAATCATTGACGATTACCTCCGCCCGCTACGCGTCCGCATCGCGCACGCCGTGCTCGACTCGGGCGAGCTAACCCTTTCCGCTGACGAAGAAATGGACATCCAGCAGGTATTCAAGTGGCTTGCGCTTACTCGCTGCATCGTTCGCCATATGCTTAAAAGCGATTTCCCAAGCGAATTCTTGCCCTATATTCAGAGCGACGGTACGGTGGTGTCATAAGCGTAAGCGTCAGACCTGCAGTCCAACGAACGCGCCACGGCGGACTTTGCGGCCATCTTGACATATTCACGCAATACTGTCAGCCACGCCCGCGCCCACAGGTGTGTCATTCACGGTGCCCATTGTTTGTGACGTGGCCATGGATGCTGCCGTGAATTCCCAAATGAACCTGAGACATGAGAATCGTTGTGATACCGCCCTGCCTATGGATTGTCGTGAATGTGAATCTCTTAAGATTGCTTTTGCAAATGCAACGATCGAGGCTGTTAGCGCAGAAGCCGGCTTGATTGGGTGCCCGTTAGAAAAATGGCAAGAGGCACAATCTATTCACGCGGTAGCGGAACGTAATAAGCAGGACGCTCTGTACAATTTGCTGCGTCATCGGCAGACGCACTCTCGGTAAGGAGCGACGCTCATTTTCTGCTCTGAAGGTAGCTGGATGCGATGTACCCTACTTTCCCGTTTTCCAGCAGCCGCACTTTGTAAAGCGGATTAGTGAATGCCAAGTCAAATTGTGAGGGAGCCTCTATCACCGCAACTGGTGTGTGTCCGGAGAACAGTAATGTGATCAGATTCTTTTCCTCCAAAGACTTTATCCATTGACAAGCTTCAACGGTTGTCTTCGCGTCCGTCTTATTACAAGCTTCTACAGCTTGATCAACCTCGGAACGTTGGGCGGGGTGATGGATGAGGACAGCTATATCAGAACGGGTAATGCGACGGACACGAGCTTCCGGCGAAGAACGGATGAGCATCCATAGGAGAACAATGTCGAAAGGACTGCCGATTGACAGGTTGCAAAGAAAAAGTCCCTGCTGCATAACCATTCGCTCGTGCAAGCGATTCGGGTGGGCAATTGCCGCTGTCTTCAAGGACGCCTGAGATCAAAGGGGCCTGTTCGACGAGCGTGAAGTATTTCTTCTGCGAGAGCCGGATCTTATCTTCCTGACCTTCCGTCGTGCCCGGATTGCGACAAAGTAAATCTTGCGAGTTGGAGCTCCATGGTGCTGCATTATCGCCAGCCAATCGACGGACTCGGTGAGACCAGGGACGAAAGGAAGATACTGATGAGCACGCTCTTGAAAACGTTCAAGAAGCTTGATCCTTTTCTATTACAGTGCGTAACGAGATTTCCAAGTATCCGAATCGACAGACATCCTGAACGTTAAGCTTAATACCACTCATGGTCAGGACCAGAGGTGAACCGTAGTGGTCATTCCGTTTAAAGCACTTTCTGTAGCGCTACAGTGCAGAAGTTATTTTGCTATCCGTGCCGCTTTCAGATAAACTGCTCAGTCTCGAGGAGGCCTGATGCGATTTCTGCCAATAGCACTTTTCGTGATTTCGACTGCTCTTGTCGCAGCCGACAACCCGTTCCTTGGCACGTGGAAGTTGAATACCGCAAAATCAAAGGCGAGCCCGATGCCTGTCGCTCAGAGCATGACGGTGAAGTTCGAGGCTGAAGGGGAGAAGGTTAGGCGCACTGTGACCGGCGTTGATGGGGCAGGGAAGCCGATCATGCAAGGTGGACCCGAGGGTACGAGCATGGCTTGGGATGGAAAAGATCACTCGGTTCAGGTGCCGAACGGTCCTCCGATGACCATTGCCGTTAAGCGTGTTGGTGATCACCGAAACGATGTTACGGTCAAGCAAAACGGGAAAGTGACCGTTACCGTACGGTCTGTTGTATCCCAAGACGGCAGAACGATGACCAACACCGTGGACGGTGTGAATGAAAAAGGTGAAAAGTTTCACGAAGTAGAAGTTCTGGAGAAGCAATAGTCACGATCATTATGGATGACCACATGGGCGTTCGTCCGCCTTCGCGCCTGAATAACACTGCACTCGCACGTACGTTATTGTCCCGCCGGCGTGCGCGACAACGGAATGGAGTCTTCGTTAAACAAAACGAGCCACAGCGTTAAACCGGCGGGGCAGGTAAGTTAAACAGAACAGGGGCAGTGTGTCCACCTCTGCCGCACCTGAACATTAGTACCAAGTCCGTTGACTCATTTGACGGTAACCGAGAATCTCCGCCCAAATCCTAAATGGATGTTGTGCGCCGTGTTTGTTCCCCGCAGGCGATCCGTGCGAAAGCCCATTCTCCGATCACCCAATCATCGGTGCAGCAAAAACTGAGATACACTGACCGACTAAGCGACAACTATGCTCCGCAAACGGAGAATCCGTCGGACCTTATAACGTTGTCGGCCTCGTCGGCAGCGGAGGCATGGGCGAGGTCTACAGAGCCCGCGACACACGGCTGGGCCGGGACGTCGCGCTAAAGCTGATTCGCGCGGACAAACTGGGTGACCCTGAAAGGGCGGCAGAGGTTTGTGCAGGAGGCGCGGGCTGCTTCCGCACTGAACCACCCGAACATTGTTTCAATCCATGACATCCTACCCGTTGGCGGTACCCACGCGCTCGTCCTCGAGTATGTGCAAGGTAAGACCCTCGAGCAACTGATACCCAGACGCGGCTTGCAGCTGGGCGATGCCCTGCGCTGGGCCATTCAGATTGCCGATGCGCTTTCCACCGCTCACAAGGCCGGCATCGTTCACTGCGATCTCAAGCCCGGCAACATCATGGTTGCGGAGAGCGGGACGGTCAAGTTGCTGGATTTCGGGCTCGCAAGGGTGGTCCAGACCGAGCCGATCGCAGTGGATGAAGCGACACGCACGGTTGCGGGCGATGGTGACGCCACGGGAGGGATCATTGCGGGCACGGTTAGCTACATGAGCCCGGAGCAAGCACAGTCGAAGCCAAGTGATATCGCTCGACGACGGGATGGAGCACCGACGTGAAAGCCTGTAGAGCGTCCAGAAACCATATGGTTTTGAGATACACCTAAACGCTCTCGCAAATTACGCAAAAGTTAGTGAGTTTGCAGGTTTGAAAATAGTAAGTCCTTACGTTTCAACAAAGCGAGGCCCTCGCGCGTGTAGGAGACGGCAATCGCGTCCGGAAGAGAAAACCCCGGCGATATTGGCGCGGTCCAGCCCCCTCCACCTTATCGCGCGCGCTCGGCATCGCTTGCCAATACAGCGATCTTCACTCGTGTGTTTCGCGCCGATTCGGGGATTTGATCTTGCGCCGGATATCCGGCCAAAACTCTTTAAAAAGGTTCGATGCCGCATCGTAGCCCAGGGAGAGCGTGCCGCGCAGCATGGTGTCGCCCACGTTCCTCTCGCTCTCCGGCCTCCAGGCGTTCGAGACGAACTGCGCCCCGTAGTTCCCGCCGACCCGCCACGCCGAAAACGTTCTTCCTCCGTTGTCGGTATGGGTCACGAAGGTCTGTGATACCGAGTGCAGCACGCGCCTACCGAATCCGGCGCTCGGCTTGCGGAAATAGCGCCCGTCCTGATGCAGCAAGGCCGCTACGCCGAAGCCGATGCCGCTCTCCACGCCCCGGTTCAACATTCGGTGCCCGTATCGGATGCCGTATCCTTTTGTGCCCTGGTCCCATTCCTCCGGCGAATCGCGCAGCTGTGCAAGTCCGGCGGCAACGCCCGATTTGATCCATGCCGATGGGGCAATCGAACGCCATCCGAACAAATATGCCTTCTGCTTCAGAGCGAGTGGCACGTACGGTTGGTCGTCGTTCGGCGTAGGTTTCCAACTGCTTTCTTGCGTTGGCGTACTCGAGGGCGCCGAACCACCTCGCGTCTGGTCGACACCCGGGGGCTGGTCCGTGGGCTGTCCCCAACCACGAACCGCCAACACCAGCGAGAGGATCAAGGCCCCTGCAAATCGCGAAGGAACGTACCATCGCCGGGCAACTGAATACCCATGGAGGGGTTCCAGCGACCGCATCAGGTCGTCCAGCTCCCGGCCGAGGTCGCCATCGTCGTCCATGATTCCCCCTTGAACCATCCCAGGACATTGTCCAAGCCCCCCGGACGCGTTCCCCGGACCTGGGGTGGTCTGGAGCATCCCTCCAGGTCGATTCGTCCTGGGGTTCTCTGATTAGACTCGCAGGATAATGCTTTTTGTCCTGA
Source organism: Bryobacteraceae bacterium (assembly GCA_963844855.1). GTDB lineage: Bacteria > Acidobacteriota > Terriglobia > Bryobacterales > Bryobacteraceae > DASQDN01. Next base: position 10,291 of record CAWJQP010000001.1, on the reverse strand, counting down.
GAGTTCCGGAATCGGCGCGAACACGACCCGTGAATATCGCTGTATTGGCTCGTTGCTCTGCCGGGATGACACTGAATCACTACGAGTGGGCCAAGTTAGACAACCGAAGCCTGTTTGCCCAACGTGCATAGAACTGTTCAAGACGTCAAAAACCCCAGACTGACCTGGCAGGATTGTCCGTCAATGATGAGGATTTCGCGTCGTGACGCGGCACTCGATGACCACTACCTCATCTTGCATAGGGATGCCCCGTTCAACAGGCCACGCGAGAGTGCTGGAATATCGGCACCTCCACGTACTAGGACTAGAGCAGTCGCAAATCATCATTGACGGCATTCACAAAGTCCTGCCTGGTCCCGAGGTACCGCTCGGTGGTTTGAATCGAAGCATGTCCGAGCAGCAGTTTGAATCTGCTCCAAGTCCCCGCTGGAAGCTCTGCATAACTTCTCCTCAGGTCGTGGGGCGCAAGCGACGGGTGACCGAATCGCACTAAGTGATGGGATAAATCAGGGGGGCGGCGCATAACACTTCCCATTGGTCACCCGAACTCTTCCTCAGATCCGATAGAGCAGTACCAGAAGTGAACGGGAGTACGCATGTCATGAGAGCTACTCCGTACACCACGTGCTTCTGCATGGAGAACGGCGCTATTCGAAACTTACCCTCTCTTAAATAGAACAGGAAGACGGTTCTACCGTTGAGTCTTTGCGACCTTGACTCTGATAGCATGGATACCCTCCAGGAGACACCATGAGCGAACAGCAGAACATTGCTTTAATTCAGAGGGCATTAGAGGCGTTCGGACGCGGCGACGTTGAGACGATTCTCAACTATTGCACCAGTGACTGTGAATTCTATTGTCCGGGTCCAACGGTCATTCCGTATGCAGGGACGAAGAGAGGGCGTGCAGAAATCTTGAGCTACTTCGATGGCCTGATTGGTACACAGACGGACCCGAATCTCACAATCGAGGAGTTCGTCGCTCAGGCTAACACCGTGGTCGCAATAGGGCGATACAGAGCCAAGATCAAAGCTACGGGTAAACCGATTGATTCGCCTGTTGTCCTTACATTCAGGGTGCAGGACGGCAAAATCGCGCGGCACATGGTGATCGGAGATACGGCTGCGCTCGCGGCGAGCTACACCGCATCTGCCGCCGCCTCATCTTAAGAAAGGCGGCGGAACCCTCGCGACGGTTTACCTCTACAAACATCTAGGCTGCTTTCGGAGGATCGCATCATGCGTTCCTTCGGTTAGGCAGTGGAGTTCACCATCGTGCCGGAACAGGTATTCGTTTAAGCCCCCGGTACTTGGGGTTATCGAGCATGTAGCGGATCGTGCTCGGGTAGAACTGCTTGCCGCGTTTAGGCACATAGCCAGCATCATTGAGCGCCGTAGTAATCGCCCGAAGCGAACACCATCGGCGTGCATGTCCACAATCTTTCGAACGATGAGCGACTCGGCATCATCGATGAGCAACCCACCTTGTAGATCGCGCTTGTACCCGAGTGGCGCCGCACCGCCGGCGAAACCGCCGTGAGAAGCTTTCTCCTTTTTGCCGGCGACCGTGCGGCCGACGCTCTTCGGCGGCAAAGCTCGCGAGGATGGAGAAGATCATTGCTCCCATTGGGCTTGCGGTGTCGATCGGCTCCGTCACGCTTCGCAGCATGATTCCATGCTGCTCTTTCAGGTCGTGAGCCGTCGTAACGCTGAACAGCAGGTTGCGAGCAAGACGGTCACACTTCGACAACAGCAGGACGGAGAACTGCCGAGCGTATGCCATTTCGATAATCCTTTGAAACCGGGTCGGTCCTCCGGCCGCTTTTGCGGGTGACCTGCTGTTCTCTTGGCCAGCCGTCCAAGTTGACGGCCCGTATGTATACTGCACAGATGCGGAAACCTCTTGCAGCTGCGAATAGATTCCGAGCAAATGTTATGCAACCGCAAGGCGATATGCCGCGCTTACGACACCTGCCTATGCGCCAAGCCGCTATACCGTTCCGAAGTCTGTGCTGTAGTTCTGATCTGTTCCGCATCGCCCTGATTGCCAGCCTGCCGATGCTGAATTCGGCGCAGGTACCCACTCAAGCGTCTGTCCCGAAATCGTCTGAGTTTCATCTTCTTGAAGCGACGATTGATGACATCCATGCTGCAATGAAATCAGGTCGGCTGACGTGTCGCAGTCTCGTCGGCAGTTATATACGACGCATTGAGGCATACAACCGCAGCGGGCCTGGTCTGAACGCTATTCAAAACGTAAATACCGCGGCGTTACGCGAAGCAGACAGACTGGATGCCGCGTTTCGGACTAGTGGACTTTCTGGCCTACTCCACTGTATTCCGGTTGTTATTAAAGATCAGATCGACACGCATGACCTGCCTACTACCTATGGCTCGATACTGTTTAGAGATTTCGTCCCGCCGAGAGACGCGACAGTCGTTTCGAAGATCAGGAAAGCTGGAGCCATTGTCATCGCCAAATCCACAATGGGTGAGTTCGCTGCGGGGTATCTTGGGTCAGGTTTCGGCGTGGTTCGGAATGCTTATGATCCAGCCCGATACGCCAGCGGATCATCGGGTGGGACGGGCACGGCGGTAGCGGCCAATCTTGCCACCGTTGGTATTGGTGAGGATACAGGCGGTTCAATACGTGGCCCTGCGGCAGTGAACAACCTCGTAGGCCTTCGCCCCACCACCCCCCTTATTAGCCGCTATGGTGCTCTACCATCCAGGCCAACGATGGATACACTGGGGCCGATCACGCGAACTGTCAGAGACACTGCCATTCTGCTGGACGTGCTCGCCGGTTACGACAGTCACGATCTGATCACTGCATACGCGGTTGGACACATTCCACCATCGTTCAAAGATGCGGTTGTAAGTGGCAATCTCAACGGCACTCGCCTTGGCGTCATTCGCGAGCCGATGGATCCGAGGACGGATCCATCATCGGAAGAGTATAAGAAGTTTCGTTATCGTGACAGACCAAGCGATCCACGACCTGGGCTCACTTGGGGCGGAGATCGTCGATCCTGTGAGCATCCCCGCTCTGAGAGAACGTGTCAAGAATCTTTACGAAGGAAACGTTTTCGAGACCGAGCGCGCTATGGCTGATTATTTTGCAGAGCTCCCGAACGCACCGCTGAAATCTCTTTCAGACATTGTGTCCTCCGGGAAGGTGGTTCCAGCACGAGTGGAGACTTTAAAGAGCAGCATCGGGCGTTCGGCAGAGGAACCTGGTTACCTCAAATTGTTGTTACTTCAGGAGGAAACTCGCAGACTGGTGCTGGGACTCATGGCGGACCACCGACTTGGATGCGCTCGTTTACGCTACATTCGATCATCCGCCGGCGTTAGTCGCGAGTGACGCTTTAGTGGATCCGAAGGTAGATATTCAAGGGCTCGGCAACAATCACCATCTGAGCCCGATCTTGGGGTTTTCCCGCACTGACCGTACCAGCGGGCATGAGTCGCGATGGACTTCCTGTTGGGATTGAGTTTATGGGCCGCCCGTTCACGGAATCAATGTTGTTGCGGCTGGGATACGCCTACGAGCAGGCTACTCACCACCGAAGACCTCCCTCCTCGGCTCCGCGACTGCGTGGCGAGCCTTAGCCGGGAGCAGAGTGTCCGGAATGACGGGAAGAGCGACGTTATTTAGCGGCACTGATCCGCGCGCACAACAAGATCGCCGACGTTGCACCGCAAACTCAGTTAATTCTTGAACAAAAGCAGAATGCGGCGTCTGTTCGGTTGAACTGACGCGAACGGACGATTTTATAGCCGGGCCTGACGTTGTCAACGCATGCCCACCAAAGTGCTGATCTCGGTGTTCAGAAATTGTGCATCCGCAGGATCGGTTCCACGGCCGGCCGTTCCCCCAAAGCAGAGGAATGGGCTTAAATGTTACTCGTTTGATAAAACCGGCTTCATACCGCGCATCAGTCAGAGGGAAGTATAGATCTGTTGCAGAGGGCATGTAAAGAATGGGAACCATGATCGATTTCAGCGCTTTTTCGATGTCGCCGCCGAACCCGGATGTTGTTCCCATCGTGCTGCTGCCAGGTCCGGCAGTGCAGAATGAGATCGTTCGCATCGCTGTTATACCGGGTCCGGAAGCTCTCGAGAGTTTGTTGGAAGGTAGATCCAGGCGGGCTCGACGTCCGCCATAACTCCTTCCTCCACCATTCGTGCGAATAGAGCCAACCCGCCCACACTAGCCCGAACGCTGCGATTCCTTTTGTTGGCTGAGTTTTGTAGTCGCCGCCTGCAAAGACAGGATCGGTGGTGATCGCGGCGATTTGTCCCTCGAGCCGGACAAAGCCATGCGGGTAACACTTCGCCGTGCCAGCGGTAGCTACAATACGGTCGACAAACTCGGGGTAGCTCACAGCCCATTGGAACGCTTGCTCCGCACCCATTGAGTAGCCGATCAGCGCACGCAAATGGTTAATTCCCGGTTGACTGACCAGTAATTGATGAACCGCACGGACATTATCGCGAATGGTCGTTACCGGAAAACGGGGACCGTGAAATGGTTCCGGCGTATTGCTGGGCGAGGATGATCAGCCATTACCGAACAATTCGGTCGATACGATGAAGACTTTCTCGGGATTAAGAGCCTTACCTGGTCCGATGATCCATTCATAGCCGTGATAGTTGGACCGAAAATTACGAAGGCAACAGGACGACATTGTCTTTGGAGGCGTTCAGATGTCCGTAAGTTCCGTAAACCACGACCGCTTCCGGAAGCCTCACTCCACTCTCAGTCTTGAAATTCCGGATACGAAATCGATGCTGTTCGGACTTCGGCCCCGGAGCGTTCTGACCAGTCAGTGTCCACGAGGACCAAAAGGAATAGAAACGCACGCATGTCTTCGTCAGTCTACGCCCATTGGAGCCGTAGGCTGCCGGGAGCCGTACACCCAACGAACGGGAATGCGAACCGTAGACCGTGATCGGGTTCCTTATTGCGAAATTCTTAAACGGAATGGGGCCATTCGGTTCAGATTTCACTACGCGGCGTTATGAAGGATCGCGTCATGAGATCCTTCCGTCAGGCAGTGCATAGCCCCATCGTGGCGGAAATAGTACTCACATGATCCCGCGGTATTTAGGGTTGTCTAGCAGGTACCGTATTGTGCTCGGGTAGAACTTCTTGCCACGCTTCGTCAAGGTGCCGGTCTCATTAAGAGCCGTTGCGATCGCCTGAAGTGAGAAGCCGCTCTGTCGCATGCTGACAATTTGCCGCACGACCGCTGATTCCGCTTCGTCGATGAGCAGGCCTCCTTTCAGATCCCGCGTGTATCCGAGTGGTGCTGCACCGCCGGCGAATCCGCCTCGAGATGCCTTCTCTTTCTTGCCCGCCACGGTTCGACCGGTAATGACCCGGCGCTCTTCGGCAGCAAAGCTCGCCAGGATGGCAAATATTATTCCGCCCGTCGGGGTGGCCGTATCAATTGGTTCCGTGACGCTCCGGAGCACGACCGCGTATTGTTCTTGTAGTTCATGGACCGACGTCACGCTGAACAGCAGGTTTCGTGCGAGTCGGTCGAATTTCCACACCAGCAAGACTGAGAACTTCCGCGCTTTGGCCAGCTCAATGATCTTTTGGAACCCTGGCCGTTCCTCCGGTCGTTTGGCACCGGACACTCCGGGATCAGATACAACGTCGATGAGCCTATATCCTTGGGATTCGGCGAAGCTGCGGATGGCGCGATCCTGGATTTCGAGTCCATGCCCGGTCGAAGCTTGCTCTTCCGTTGAGACCCGGATGTAGCCGGCGGCGATGGTTGCGACCGCCTCAGTTTGTACCTGTCGGTCCGTTGCTCGTTTCTTTACGAGTTGGATCCTATTGCTACCGTTCATGTTGCGGCCGTACAAATTCTCTCCAGAAACTGATCACGCGGACACACCTAACTCGATGTAGGGACGATACAGAATCCCAGCTGTGCAGCTCTTCTGTTGAGCAGAGAAACCTGTTGTTGTCTATAGCGCTCTTCGTAGAACTTCTGACCTCGATCCACGTACTCCTGTCCAAGGTTCAGCATTCGGTAAAAGAGGACTGCTAGTTTGTGAGCCATAGCGGTAATAGCCTTCGGAGCTCCCAGTTTGGAGCGAAAGCGGCGGAATTGCGCACCAAGGTAACTGTCGCTCAGCCGGAGTGTGGAAGCTGCAATGCGAAAGGCCGTAGCGGCCCGATTCACGATTTTACGAGTGTCGCGACGTAGTACTCTGCCGCCACTCACTGCGTTGTTCGGGCATAGTCCCAGCCACGACGCAAAGTGGGATTCGGTTTTCCAGCGTGTCATGTCCAGTCCCACTTCGCTGATGATCGTTTGCGCCGTCATGACGTTGATGCCGTCGATGCGCGTGAAATCCACACCACTGATTCGCATCAGTTCTTTATCCAGTGCGAATCCAGGTGAATTTCCTTGAGCTTTCTTATTCTTCTTTCTGGGTGCGGCTGCGCCCTCTCTACCATCGCGTTCCGTCGCCTGAGGCCGGGCTGGCAGCGTATCGAGGTGCAGCTGGATTTGTTGATCGCATTCGGTAATTTGCCGTTGGCAGAAATCATACCGATCCATCTCCTGCTTCAACACAAACAGTAGTTCGGGCCGCCTCCAAGATCGGCCTCGCGGTCCCGTGTCAAAGTAAACACGCCGTGTTGCGCATGCAGATTTTCGTTAGCCCAGCGTGGCGCGGACACGATTTCGATGTCGTGCCGTAGCGAGGGCTGCGAGTCGGGCGAGAGCAGCTTCTCCTCGAACTCAAGGTTCACCAGCTGACAGAGCCCAAACGACAAGCTTTTTGCGGTCCACTACTCCCTCCGGTGGATAATCCGGTCGGCCGCGCTCCTTAAACCCGAGGGCTCCGTGGCAGCAAACCATGCCGCTATTAGGCCTTCTGAGGACCAATCGAGAAGCCGAGTCGGGCAGCCGTAGTGTTGGGCGAGAGCTAACAGAGACAGGAGGTCGTCCGGCGGCCAGCCTACCTTCACATCCTCTTCCAGCACTTTCCGCACTATCTTCGGGTAGCGCAAGCCCGTATTTATCTGCCGCATAGAAGAACGCGCATAGCACTCTCCGCTCCGCTTCATACTGCTCTTTATTGCTACGTTGTTCCGCAGGAGTTCTTACCTACATCGTGCAAGCCACTGTGACCATAAGCTCACGGGAGTTGCAAAGAGCTTCGCGGCGCCCTGATCGTGGAAAGCCGACAGGGATTAGCCCGAAGTCACTATCCTTGACGCCCCGGAAAAACCATGGTGAATCACCGAGTGGGCCCTGAGGGCCAAAGAGTCGTCCTAGCCGCGAAATGTCATGGAGGAAGAGATCGGCCGTTTCGTACCGCAGTTCTCGAAAGGGTCCTCGGTTGCCATCGATGAGGTCCAGTCCGGTAGGCAACGGCGGAATGTTCATTCAGAAAACACCCGGAGACCATTATTGTCCATCTTCGCGGCTGTCGTCAAGGTCGGCGTCACCAAGTTCGCGCTGACTCGCAATTGCGGCCCCGATGACGAGAGCTTCGCTCGACCCCTGTGGGCGGCTCTTACTGTCAAGCGTGCAAGGTTTTCGAGCTGTTGCAACGTTGGGACATCAGAGCCACCGGACGGAAAAAGCGATCAATCTGGATCCCAACGGCCGATGCAAGACATTCGGAGTCCCCGCCCGCCAGGCGCTACGGCCTCCGAGTCGGTTGCTAGTAGGTGGCAGGCCCACATCGTTCCGGGCCCCCAGGCTTTTCGTCCGATGACCGACTAATGCGACTTCGAATCGTGTCGTCGGCAATCTGGACATTGGGAACGAAGAACAGGCGCTACCGGAAAATGACACACAACGCGACATCGTCGTGCCGATTTCCATGAGCCGCTTACGGCTGTCAAGTTGTTTTTTCCGCGCAGCGCGCGGCTGTGGTTGTTATTTAACGTCACATACGACCCGACTTCCATACGCATTCAAACTGGCCTTGGCTGGCCTGATGCACCATGGGGTCCGATGACGTAAGTCGGTGCTGCCAACTGGCCATCGGCCTTGAAAGGCCTAATCGGCACTCGCAGTCACCGGGACGCCCGTCTCGCGGCGACGAAACACCTCCGCGACTTCATGAGCGCGGGTCGACCAGCGCCAAAGCAACCGGAGAAGGAGGACCGTAGAGAAGGATAACGTTGCAAGAGCTCGAGGAGTTGTTGCGAGAGGGATGAAACGAAGAAAGCAAACCTCCAAAGCACGTCATTGGCAGGCTAAACGTCGAGCTTGTCGCCGTGTACCTTCAAAGAACTTTCCTGAGGGTCAGCGACTGGATCGGCGTTAACGCCACCAGTTACATCACCGTCTTCAGTCGTTCCATTGAGGCGACCGGATAATTCTTTGCTCGGTTTGAACACTGCCACGTTACGGGCAGCGATCGTCATGGTCTCTCCCGTTCTGGGATTTCGTCCTTGACGTTCCTTCTTCCCGCTCACCTGAAAACTCCCGAAGCCCCGAAGGTCAACCTTCTCACCTTTCACCCGGCGTCAAACGACTGCCCGTTAGGACTGCGTCGACTAAGCCTTCGGCGTCTTTCTTCGCGCCTTGCGTTGCCTCGGCCACATGATCGATCAAAGTATTTTTGTTCATTCGACACTTCGAAGGTAACGCATGTCCTTCGTGCGGTTGAGCGATATGGCGTGCGTGAACAAAAGTGAACGTATTGCGAGCCCACGTGGCTCGCAATGCGCAAGCCGAACTAGCGGAGCTCGGGGAGGATCCTCCGCAAGCGCCAATTTGGGCTCATGGTTTCCTCTTGGCCTTTAACCGGTCAACAGTTCTGAGGAGCTGGCTGGCAAGCATGATCACTTCGGCGGTCTGTTCCGGCTCTGCGGCAACATAGCGGTGTCCTGTCGAGTTCCTGTACACAAGAAACGCGCCCGTAAACAGCGAAGATTACGTGGTCGAGCATGAGATTCGCTGTGCATTCTATGCTGAACTAGGGGCAACTTTCGTTCGGGGGAAACCGGTGATCAATTTACGAGACATTGATTTAGTGACGGATTTTCAAAGGCACTTTAAGAGGCACCTCAGTCGGATGAAAAACCGTAAGACTCCCTTGGTTTTGACGGTAAACGGCCGAGCGGAACTCGTCGTCCAAGACGCCCAGAGCTATCAGAAGCTGCTCAACCGACTCAGAGAGCTTGAAGAGCAATGCGCAGCGAGCCAAGGCGGATCCGCGGTATGAGTGGGGTGCATTCCACAGAAGTGCGTCCAGATTCTCTCGATTTCCCCCCGTGGTGGCGGCAAAATGGGCGCGTTAATGCGGGTTCACGAATGGGAGAGTACGCCCGTTTGGTTCTCCCGCCACGTGGCCCCAAAGCCTCCGCTCCGCGCTCAGCATCTGCCTAGGATAGAGTTTCCAGATCGCAATCTACTGGGGAAAAGAACTCGCACTTCTGTATAACGACCCATGGAGTGAGATCCCAGGCCAGAAGCATCCGTGGGCGCTGGGACGCCCCGGCCGTGACGTTTGGCCGGAGATCTGGGACACTATCGGACCGATGTTAGACCGGGTGCTTACGGAGGGTGAGGCAACGCGGTCGCACGATCAGCTTCTTGCGATGCATCGACGTGGATTTACAGAGGAATGCTACTTCGATTACACGTTTAGCCCGATCCGAGACGAGCAGGGTGGCGTCGGCGGCATCTTCAACATCGCCGTAGAGACCACATTTCGCGTGATTGGAGAAAGGCGGACGCGGCTTCTCAAAGATCTTGGCGAAGTTACAACAAGCGCCCGTACAGCTGAAGAGGCTTGTTCCATTGCCGCAACCGCTCTGGCCACAGATCCTGCGGACCTGCCCTTCTGCCTTTTGTATTTAGTAAACCCAGCTCAAGCTGGCCAAGCAATGCTCGCGAGCGGAACCGGCCTAGAGTACAACACGCCGGCTTCTCCGACATCGGTTCGGACCTTTCAGACCCGCAAGCAACATTGGCCCATCGCCGAAGCACTTGCGAGTAGCTCGGTAGTGCTCGTGGACGATTTGGTTGACAAATTTGGCGGTTCAATACCAGGTGGTCCTTGGCCCGAGCCCTGCACCCGCGCGGCTGTACTTCCTTTACCCCAAGTCGGGGTCGGCGATGCCGCTGGGGCGATTGTCGTCGGAATCAGTCCGCGGCTCGCACTCGATAGCGAGTACCAGGCGTTTTTAGACCGACTAGCAAGCGTGATCGCAACTGCCCTTGCAAACGCGAGAGCGTATGAGCACGAGCGCCGGCGGGCCGAGGCTTTGGCAGAGCTGGATCGAGCAAAGACCACG